>CAWHWU010000041.1:0-20744 GCA_963833105.1 uncultured Planctomycetaceae bacterium | reverse complement strand
GTTGCCGGCAATCTTCGTGACCGTCACGAGTTCGCTCGGTTCCGTCGACGTCCCTTCAATGCGGACCATGAATCCGGGCTCCGAGGGAAAACCTTCGGTCGAGGCGACCTTGACCGTGTCGAAGCTGCGGGGGAGCGAACTGGCCAGTTCGGTGCGGGGAACAGATATTTTTGCTGACGGATCGTGCAGGCAAAGTCCCTCGGCAGTCACCGCGATTTTCAGCGGCTCGCCGGGATTGGTCGGACCTTCCACTTTCAGGGCTTGGACGCGATGCAGGAGGTCGACCCGATAGAACTCGTGCAGAAGTAGGTCAACTGCTCGAAGGTGGCCTGCCCCTTCACGCTGACCCGGACGGTTTGAAACGACGCGTTGAGGTTGACCTGCAGCGCCTTGGGAGCGACGCGCAGGTTGGCAATGCCGGCGACCTCGGCCAGATCGTTCAACCATTCCTGGTAGAGCCGCTGTGCCTCGACGGGCTCGGGAGGGAGGCTGTGATCGATCCATTCGTTTATGCGGCGCTGGTTGATCTGCACCTGAAACTCTTGGTTCTCAAGCCAGGCGGCGGCAGATTTCAAACTCTGAATTCGCCGGACGTCGTCGTCGAGCTGTCCCAGCACCACGCGGCGCAACACGGGCAGGCCCCACCACCCGGCGACGACGCAAGCGAGCAGGACCGCGAGAATCTTTTGCCGACGTGGCATGTCTTTCATGATGGCCGCTGTCGATTGGACGGCGAGAGGGTCGCCGTTTTGCTGTTTGGGTCTCTCGGAAGAATCGAGCGCAAAGCGTTCGTGAAAACCATTATTTGGAGGTCCCCTTGGCCGCCGCGGAAGGGGTGGGCGACAAAGGACCGGCCGCTGTTTTTGCCGCCGCCTTGGCAGTCGATTTTTCGCTCGACGTGCCGGTGGCGGGCTCTTTGGGATGCAGGCTATTGATTTCCACGCTCAACTCAAATTTCTCGGGGAAATCGCGATTCTTCTCGTCGGGCGTGATTTCCTTCGCTCGCGGGCCGTAGCCCGCTTCCGCGAGTTTCTCATTCATGGCTTCCACGTCGTGCCGGGACTTGCCGCGGCCCGAGGCGGTGATTGTCGCCAAGGAGTTCATATAGGCCACCTCGCCATTAAGGTCACGAAATGCAGGCGATCGGTGCCGCCGATCGCCGTTTCGATCTGCCGGAACTGCTCGAGCCAGTCGACATTGCGTTGCGTCCAGTCTTCGATCAATTTGGCCGTCTTCTTCAGGGGATTGCTTTTTTCGAGATTGTGGCGGCGCGTGTCGTTGGAGCTTTGCAAGGTCGCAATTTGCTCGTCGAGTCGTGCCACGCGCAAGTGGATGCCGCCAAGGATCGCGACCACCGTCACCACCGCGCCGGCCCCCGCCAGCGCCTGCCGCAAGCGGCGGCGATCGGGTTTGACAACTTTTTGCCGCGGATGCAGAAAATCGATCGAGGCCACCCGCGGGTTCGCGTCGCGAGCAACAGGCCCAAGGGGGGAAAGGCCCCTTGCGCCTGCGGACCTTTCGCATCGAAATCGGTGAGACGCCCGGCGTGGCGAACGGCGGTTCCAGCACCTGGAAATCAAAGCCAAGGCGTTGCCGGAACGCTTCCGGCAGCCCCGCCAATTCCGTCGTCGAACCGAAGATCCAGCCCGACGCGATGCGGGAGCCGGGGGCCGCCTGCGAGAGGGCCACCGTCGCGGGCGACGTTTCCGCGAGGATTTGGGCGACGATCGCTTCGGGCGGCAAGTGCGCGGAGACCGTGGCCCCGTGCATGAACAGGATCCGATTCCGCGCGATGGCGGTGATTTCGACGCGCGACGCCGAACGGCTGACGATGAGATCAGCGGCCAGATCGACTCCTCCGCGGCCTCGCGCGGCCGGGGAGCGACGACCTCGGCGGCGCCGACCGCGCTTAAATGGATCGCCGTGGCCTGCAAACCGGCCGCCGTCAAGACCGCCTGGATGCGGTCGGCCGCCGGCTTGCCCAAGGTCACCATCAAGACCCGCCGCCCCGCGACGCCCGCCATCCGCGGCAGCGGCAGAAGTCGAGCAACAGCCGGTCGAGCGGCACGGCCGAACGGGTCGCCGCCTGCAACCGTACGAGTTCCGGAGTTCGCCTCCGTGCATTCGGGCAGCTCGAGCAGTCGGACGATCGCCTCTTCGCGCGGCAGCGAGACCAGGACATGGGTCGCCCCGATCCCGGCACGGTCCAGCTCGGCGCGGAGCTGCTTGCCTGCCGCCTCCGTGTGTTCCGACGGGACGCGCGTCGGCCTTCCATTCAAAGCGGACGCATTTGCGGACGTGCAGACTCTCGGAGGCGACCTGCGCATCAAGGCCCAGCAACTGTTGATCGTCCCAGTCGAGTGCGAGATACTCCGACATGCTTCTCCATCCAACGGCCCCGCTCGAGGCCCGCTTATGGTCTGGCGTACGAGGACCGGCACAAGCGTGTGACCCCACGGTGTGCGAGGCGTGTGCCGCTAACCCGGCAATCGTACGTCATGCGACAGTCATCGATTTATGGATTCGTTCTATTCTCGGACGTTTGTGCGACGGCACGCAAGGCGAAGGTCTGGGGGAGCTCAGGGGACGCCGAGCTGCTGGCGGCTAAAACCACGCCCGAGCTCGGTGAGGTCGCGAATGGTGACAATTCGCGGCGGATCGATCGAACCGTCAATGACGGCCTCCAACCGCACAAACGGCCCCCCCTCATCGAAATATCCGACCGATTAGGCGCGATAAACGGCCCCACGGGCCGTGAGATAGGGATCGAGTTGTGCCATTAAATTGTTTTTGGAGGAGGCGGAGGGGGGCGGTACGAGTCCTTCAAGAACCAGCCAGGCCGTCGTGGCGCGGGAACTCTGATGCCGCCAGAGACCGAACTGGCCGCCCCGTTGTTCTGGGCCCGACGATCTGCCGGGCCAGCTGGTCGGTCATGTTCGGGACGCCCATCAAGACTTCGTAGGGCGCTTGATTGACGTTGATCCGCCCTTGGATAAAGGGGTCGTCGACCAGCGAGAGCTTGTCGATCATGTCGGGGAGATATTGAGCCATGTTATTGAGGCCACTCGGCCACGGATTCTGTAATTTCTTCTCGCGGTGCCCATTAACGCGTAAACTGTTTGACCGATGAGCCCGTAGAGGGAAGAAATGGAGTTTTTGGTCCACGGCGTCTGCGGGACGGCCATTCCGCCTAGCGTAGTCGTAGTCGCTTTAGGGGGGGTTAGCTTTTTTCCCGTATATGCGCCCCAGATACGATAGGCCACGACGAAATTTGCAGTTGGATCTCCGTAAAGGCCCTGAAGCTGCTGGTACAGTTGCGGCAGGTTGGTCTGGTTGACGTTGACCCGTGGCGTCCCGTTGATTTGCAGATTTCGCTCAGCACTATAGACGGTCAAGTATTTCGACCATCCCCGGTCGAAATAGCCATCGCCGTTGAGGTCCTCGCCCGGATCCATGATCCCATTGCGATTGAGATCTTCGCCGTAGAGCAGCGCCGGCGTCACCCCGCGGACAAAGAGCAAGTCGTCGAGGCTCTTCAAAAAGGTATTCGCTGTGTGATAGGGCTGCGGCAAGGCGAGATAGTAATCCGATTCCGCCCCAAATTGCCGCGGAGTGTCGTCCGAATCGATCCAGTCGAGGATGGCATCGGCGACGTCGTTGGTCATGTTCGGAATCTGCATAAAGAAATTGTGCGCGTTTTGATCGGCGTTCGACCCGCTACCTGCGGAAAGCAGCAGCACGGCGTTCACATTCAGCTTTCCCGTTTCGTCGGTCAGGCCGAAGCGGGTGGAACTTCCCGTCAGGTCGTGCTCCTGCCCCGTGATGACGCTGAACCGCCCCCGGCCGCGGGCAATTTCGGCCTCCCTCAACTGGATCGCCGAAAACAGGTCCGGCCGGTTGAGCGTCGGGTCCGCTTGCTCGCGTTGAGCGGGATCGGCCAGCGAATTGGCCGCCACGTCGATTCCCGATTCAGCGAATCCACGGGCCATCACGCCGCGCCCGTACATCGTCGTGGCCTCGTTTTCCGCCACGCTCATTTCCGTGAAGGTATAGGCGCCCAGCGCCAACAGAACGATGATCACCAGCACGATCAACAGAATGCTTCCTCGCGCTCGAGCCGCTGAAGTTGTCGCGCGGAGGCGAATCTTTTGGATCATGGCACGACCTCTATTGGTAATGTGGCCAGTTGGCTGACCGGCACCGGCTGTGCCATCGACGAAATGGCAATCACCTGGCGATAAACCCGCGGTTGGACTTGCGCGGTCGTCGCGGTGGCGGACAGCGTTGAAGTCGCTGCCTCAGGCGGTCGGACGGTGATGGTGCACTCAATCGCCTTGGGCAGAGCTTGCAAATAGGCGGCATCCCAGCTCGTCTGCCACGCGGACCCGTCGAAATAACGAAACGCGATCGACGCCACCTCGGGAGCGATCACGCGTGCCTGTGACGCAATTGAGCCCGATTGCATCGCGGTCGATCCGATCGTCAGGTGCTCGCCCTCAAGCCGAGCCAGGCCCGAGGTCGGTGCGCTCGTTGTACTGGAAGACGCCGTGGAGGAGTTGCCCGCGCCGGATCCGGTGACAAGATAGGCGACCGTCTTCAGATCGCCGTGCATACTGGTTAACGGCTGCGCGCCGCTGGGATCGGGAGCCGCCACCATTGCCCGGTGAGAGCACAGCGTGTTGAGCATCAGAGTTCGCTGATCTCCATAAATTCCGAACACGGTCTGTGCCGCGGCGTTTTGGATGGGGTTCGCCATCGCCGACTGGATGGTGGTGGCAGTGAGCGTGCCGGTGGTATCAGACGGCGTCGTGACCTGCGATTGCGGCGGAACGACGGAACGAATGTCGGACTCAATTTTCCGGAGGACCGCCCGAACGAGCCGCTTCGCTGACCTCGTCGTGGCCGGCGAGCGTCATCCGCCGGTAGAGATCGATCGCCGCTGCCACTGCCAACAGCAAGACGACGCTCAATCCCAGCGCCAAGAGAATCTCCAGGAGCGTGAAGCCCTTGGTTCGCTGCCGGATTCGCGGGTCTGCCGTCATGGTTCTTCGATTTCGACGCGGGTCAGTTCGACTGTGGAGTCTGTTGGAGCTGCTGCAGTTGCTGGAGCGCCGTTGCCTGCGCGTTGGCAATCTCGGCCGTTTCGCTCGTCACGAAGGCGCTCGGATCCCGGACCAGCCGCTCCATTGAGAACGAACTGTTAATCGACGGTCCGCCGAGCTGATAGTTAACTTCGACTTCCACGAGCATGAGTCCCGTGTGCGGCCCCGGCTTGACGCTCAGTCCCCAATTCCAGCCCTCGAGCTGCGGCTCGGTGAAAGCGGATTGGGCGACGGATTGGCGGGGAACGACCCCGGCGATGACCTCTTGCATCTTTGACTGGGCCAGGAGGATGGCCTGCGACTGCAGCCGCGACTGAACGGCGGCACGCATGCCGGTCGAAACCGCCTCGGAAATGGCCGCGACGGACCCGGAAAAAATCACCAGGGCAATCACCACCTCGTATAGCGTAATGCCGCGCCGCATCAGGGGATCCCCGTCACCAGCGGTCCGAGAGAGACTTCGCCCGTCAACTCCCGCACCTTGACCTGAAACCCCTCGCCGTGTCCGTCGACCACGTTGACCGCGGCGTCAATTGCCGTCCCGTCGGCGCGAAAGACGATGGGGGGCGACCAGGTCGCCGAGTTGTAGTCGGACGCGTTGGGAACCCGGGCGAGCGCCGTTGTCCAGGCGTTGTCGGACCAGGCCGGCGTCTGCCGTCCGAACGCGCGCCGATCGAGCCGGTCGAAGCGGGCGGGGGTGCGGCCTGAAACTTGATATCCTCCGGCAGCATGCCGTACTCGACATAGGACCGCGGCAGGCCGCCGGGCGGCGAGCTTTGTTTGGACGTTTGTGCGGCGGCCACTGCGTCGCTGTCGGTCGGAACGGCAAGATAACGCCGTCCCCCCGGCTCGTAGCGGAACTGGTAAACGGAACTCAGGTCGATGGCATGAATCCGTGTCGCGGCCATGGCGAACCGCGCCGCTTCGGCCCCTTGCTTCAGCCGGTACTCGCTCATTCGGGTGACAACGGTGGGCGTGACGGTGCTGGCGACCGCGACCAGGATGGCAAGGACCAGGAGCAGCTCCAACAGCGTATAACCGGCTGGACAATCAGTGCCGTACAGGAGCTCGCGTGCGAGACATGCCGGCCCCGAGCGCAGCCGTGCGATCAGACGAGCGGCCGCTTCGACCGCACGCTCCCGCCGAGGCGGGTGCACGCTAGTCGCGCACCCCCCATTTGGTGTGATTCTCCCCGCGCCCTCATGACTCATTTCTCGGACCAGTTGTTGATGTCGTCTCCGCCCCCCTCCTCGTTATTGCGGTTGGGGCCCGAGGACCAGATGGCCGGTTTCTCGCCCGCCTTGCTCGAGGGGTATTCGTAATTCAAAGGCTCGCCCCAGGCGTCCTTGGGAGTCTCTTCCAGGTACGGCTTGATCTTCTTGCCGCGGTATTCGGACGACTGCGTGAGTTGCTGCAGGGCGTCTTTGCTTCCTTGCAGATATTCGCCGTCGTGGTCGATGGCGTACATCTTCATGGCCTGTTCGAGCCCTTTGATGTCGGTCTTCGTAATCTGCATGTTGGCGTCCTGTTGCCGGCCGATGAGGGCGGGCACAACCGCTGCCGCGATCACGCCCAAAATCGCCACGACCAGCAACACTTCGATCAACGTGAACGCACCGCGGGACCCCGATAACGTGGTCGAAGTCAGGCGACGGGTCTGGAGGACCCGATTGGCGCTGCGATTCGGCTGACGCGTTTTTTGCATTTCCTCCATCCTTTCTTGCGTGTTGGGTGGGACACGCGTTGAGTAAAACTGATTCCTTGCGTCGGTGAGCCGCGTTTCGCCGGGGCTCCCGCCGCCGATTGATTCTTAAAAGACCGTCGAGCTTTGCAAAATTGGCAACAACAGGGCGACGACGACGAACAACACAATTCCGGCAAGCACAGTCAACATCACCGGTTCGAGCATCCGCACGAACAGGTCGAGCGTCCGATTCGTTTGCCGCTCGAGCGTGTCGGCCACGTCGATCAGCACTTGCTCGAGGTTGTTTGCCTCTTCGCCCACGGCAATCATTTCCACAATTTCAAGGGGGAATTCTCCGCACGACCCCAGGGGAGCGGCGAGCGCCTTTCCGGTCGAGACGTTCTCGGCCGCCGTAGCGATCGCGTCACTGAGCACGCGGTTTCCCGTAGCGTCCTTGGCAATACGGAGCGACTCGAGAATCGGGACGCCGTTTCGCAACAGCGTTCCCAGAATGCGGCAAAACCGCGAAATGGCAAAACTGCGGAAAATCGGGCCGATGCCATAGACCTTGAGCCGCATCCGGTCAACCAACAGGCGACCGTCGTCGGTTTTCGCCCAGCGCATCCCGTACATCACGCCGCCGACCGCCATCAACAGGACAACCATTCCATAACGCTGCAGCGTATCGCTGAGGGCCAGCAGCCACGTCGTGGCGGCGGGCAGCGTGCCTTTGGCCGACATCCGCTCGAAAATCGGCGTGAATTTCGGCACAAAGAAGGTCAACATGGCGATCACGACGACCGTCCCCATCACCATCAGGAAGATGGGATAAACCATCGCGCCGGTCACCCGGCTCTTGAGCATTTCCTGGTGGTCGGTAAAGTCGGCGATCCGCTTGAGGACGTCTTCGACGAAGGCTCCCTCCTCGCCGGCCCGCACCATGCTGACGGCCAGCTCGGAAAAGACCTTCGGATGTTTCCCCATTGCGTCCGCCAGGCGCGTCCCTTCGGCCACGTCGGCCCGCACCGCTGCGAGCACCGTGCGGAGGCCTCCATGCTGCGACTTGTGCTCCAACAGCTCGAGCGACCGCAACAGGGGGACGCCCGCGCGGAGCAAGTCGGCCAACTGGCTGTAGGTGACCGCCAGGTGCTTCGCACGCACGCGCTTGGTGCGTCTCCGGCGTACGGCGGCCGCCTCCGGCGAGCTTTAACTCGACCGGAAACAGGCTCCGCCCGGCCAACATCGACAGCGCCTCTTGTTCGCTCCCCGCGGACAAGACGCCGTCGACCTGTTGCCCGGTCAGACCTCGCGCGATGTATTGGAAATCAGACATGACCGACTCAAGTACTAGGCACGAAATCCGAAGCACGAAGGCCTAAAACAAAATTTCATTTGGACTTAGTGCTTCGTGGTTCCCTTTTCCCGCCGCGGCGGCTCTTCGTCATTCGTCCTTCGGATTTCGCTTTCTCGTAACAGTCATAGACGGCGTGACGACTCCAAATTCGTCTGCTAAATCGCCGCACCCTTCGTGATACGCAGAACTTCTTCCAGGCTGCTCACGCCCTCACGAACTTTGTCCAGGCCCGAGAGCCGGAGTGTCTTCATTCCGTTTTTAACCGCATAGTTGAGAATCTCGCCCGAACTGGCACGGTCGACGCACATCCGCCGAACCGCGGTGTCCGTCACCAACAGCTCATAAAGGCCGGAACGACCGGCATAACCGGTATCGCGGCAGGCCCGGCAGCCGACCGCACGGAAGAGCTGTTTCGGAATCGGTTCCGGAAAATCGGCCGGAATCTCGGCGGCCTTGGGGACGTAGGCCTCTTTGCACTTCGGGCATAACAACCGGATGAGCCGCTGGGCCAGCACCCCTTCGATCGTACTGGCGACCAGATAGGGCTCGACCCCCATGTCGACCAACCGCGTAAAGGCGCCGGATGCGTCGTTGGTGTGCAGCGTGCTGAACACCATGTGCCCCGTCAGCGACGCCTGGATGGCGCTTTGCGCCGTTTCACCGTCGCGGATTTCCCCGATCAGAATCACGTCGGGGTCGTGACGCAGAATGCTCCGCAGTCCGGCCGCGAACGTCAGGCCGATCTTCGAGTGGACCTGAATCTGACTGATGCCGTTGGAGTGATACTCGACGGGATCCTCGACGGTGATGATTTTAATGGTCGGGTCTTTGATCGCGTTGAGGGCCGCGTACAACGTGGTCGTCTTGCCGCTTCCGGTGGGGCCCGTCACGAGCACAATGCCGTGTGGCAGCGAAATCAAGTCGTGGAACCGGTTCAGCACCTCGGGCGGCATGCCGACCGTCCGCAGGTCGAACTTCATTCGCTCCTTGTCCAACAACCGCAGGACGACCCCCTCGCCGTAGAGCATCGGGATGATGGAAACGCGGACATCGATCTCGCGGCCCGAGACCTTGATCTTGATACGACCGTCCTGGGGAAGCCGTTTCTCGGCGATGTTGAGCCGAGACATGATTTTGAGACGGGTGACGATGGCGGCGTAAAACTGGTTGATTTCGGGTGGCACCGGCTGCACCCGCAACATGCCGTCACACCGGAAGCGGACGGTCAGCCCTTTTTCCTGCGGCTCGATATGCACGTCGCTGGCCATCAGCTCCAGCGCCTCGACCAACAGCTCGTTCACGAGCCGGATCACCGAGGCCGATTGGGCGATCTTGGTCAGTTCGCTGCCGTCGTCGGACGTCTCGCCGACGATTTCGACCCCTTCCTCGACGTTCCGCGCGACGAGCTCGTTGATCGTGTCGCCGCCGACCCCCAGGTACTCTTTGATCCGCTGCAGGACGTCGTCGCGCCGGGCGAGGACCGGGTCGAGCCGGAAGCCCGACAGGGCGGACAGTTCGTTGAGGGCCTCGAGGTTAAACGGGTCATGGGTGGCGACGCGGACTTTTCCGTTGTCGCGTCCGAGGGGGAGAATCGTATGCCGGAAAACGGCCGACGTGGGGAACTTGCCCAGCAACTCCCGGTCGATCTCGACACTCGACAGGTCGACGAATTTTAGGCCCAACGCGTCGGCGAGCGCCTTGAGGGCGTCTTCCTCGTTGACGAGCCCCGTTTCGACCAGGACACAGTCGATCCGCCGGCCCGCGCACTGGCTCGCCGCCATCACGAGTTGCTCCCGCGTGACGAGGCCGCGCTCGAGAAATAGCTCACCGATGTCCACGAGAGGCGCCTGGGCGGGATCAAAAGGCCGGAAAATTGCGCCGCGCCGAACGGGCCCACGTCGGGCGTTAGCGAGGGCGGAGCCGAGAATATCAATTGTGCGGCAACCGCTTCTTAAGCAATCGTAAGTCGCTTTCGACACACTAGCAATAGCGACTCGCCTCTCAGCAAGCCCGCTTGGGGTAAAGGCTTCAGCTGAAATTCAGCGTTGCGTAACCGGTCGGACGGATGGCATACTCAAGAAGGTCGCACCCGGGATTGGCGGGTCGATCAAGGTACAGAGGGGGGCTCCCCGTCGTCGCTTAGCGCCGATTGGTAGGTTATGCTTGCAGCATCACGCCGCTGCCGCGACGGTCGTGCTCTTCCATTAGCGGAAAGCCTTCAATCGTTTCCACCGATTGGCGGGCGCAGGCTCGCGTAGAAGGAACAGACATGGACCGCCTCGTAGCCAGACGGTTGGTTGCTCTCGCGCTGGCATTGGTGTTGACGTCTCCGGAGTGGGCTTTCTCCCAAGGATTTGGCGGTTTCTACCCAGGCGGTGGCGGCCGCGGAAGGGGTGCGCCGTTTCCGCGAGCAGATGGAACAGTTGAATTCGGCTCAGCCTCCTGTCGTCAACCCGAATGCGGACAAGCCGAAAGAGGAGAAGAAGGACGACAAGCCGGCCGCACCGAAAAAGGACGAAGGCCCCAGGCCGATCACCCGGCCCCCCGCGGCCTACGACAATTCGGCTTCACTCGCCGAGCAGCAGATGTCGGTCGATTCGAAGCGGATGGTCAGCTTCAACTTCCAGGAGGCTCCCTGGACCTTCGTCGTCGAAGAACTGGCCCGCGTCTCCGGCGCCACGCTCGACTGGACGCAGTTGCCTGGCGACACCTTCAACCTGCGCTCGAACAAGAAGTACACGGTCGTCGAAGCCCGCGACATCATCAACGAGCACCTGCAGGCCCGCGGATACGCCATTCTCTTCGAGGCCAAGACGAACAGCATGAAGGTCGTCCATCTCGACGACTTGAATACAGCCCTGGTTCCCCGCGTGGCCCCCGAAGATCTCGACAGCCTCCCGCCGCACGACCTGGTGAAAGTCTCCTTCCGTCTCGATTGGCTCCTGGCGAAGGACGCGGTCGAGGAGTTCAAACAAGTTCTCTCGCCCAAGGCCAAGCTCCTCGCACTGAAGACGACCAATCGCCTGGAAGCCATCGATTCGGCTGTCAACTTGAGGCAGCTTGCCTCCCTTCTCGACGAGGAACAGGGCCGGAACAGCCTCAATCGGCTCGCGCAGGAGTTTGAGCTGCGCTATACCCGCGCTCCGGAAGTCGTCGAACAGCTCGAACTTTTCCTGGGACTCAAGAAACCGGGTCAGAACGGGACCGAGGGCGCCAATCCGATGCAGCAGATGTTCATGCAGCGGATGGCCATGATGCAGCAGCAGGGGCAGCAGCCGGGCCAGCAGCCGGCAGGCATGCAGGCGGTCCCCGAAATCCACCTGATGGCCAATACGCGCCGCAACACGGTCATCGTCAACGCCCCACCCGACAAGATGGGCATTATCAAATCGGCCATCTGGAAGATCGATGTCCCCTCCGACCGGCCGTCTCTTTCCGACAATACGCAGTTGATGCAACCGTATCGTCTGGCCACGGTCGACCCCGAGGTGGTGGTCAACTTCCTGGAGACGGTGGGCGATCTCGACCCGCAGACGAAGCTCGACATCGACAAGAAGACGCACACCGTCATCGCGTATGCGACGCCCAAGGACCAGAAGATCATCGGCGCCCTCGTCAAGAACCTCGATAACAGCGACCGCAACCTCAAGGTCATTCCGCTCCGCAAGCTCGATGCCGACCTGGTGGCCGGCACGATCCGCATGTTGATGGTCGGGGACGACAAGAACAAAACCGACAACAACAACAGCGGCGGCGGTCGCCGTTTCGGCTGGTTCAGCGCGATGAACTCCGGAAACACCAACGAAGAGCCGTCGACCAGCAAGTTCCGCGTCGAAGCCGATATCGTCGAGAACCGCCTGCTGGTTTTTGCCGACGCGGCCGAATTGGAGAAGGTTTATAAGTGCCTGGCTGAGATGGGCGAAGTCCCCAAGCGCGAGCACGGCGTCGAAATGATTCGCGTCCTCGACGTGGGGGCGGGAAATGAGCAGAAGGTCCTGTTGGACCGGCTCCGCCACGTGTGGCCGTCGCGCGGAAAGGACGGCAACGAGCTGATCATCGACGTCCCCGAAAAGAAGACGACGCCTGCGGCCCGGGAGGAATCGAAGCCCGATCAGACGGCACCCAAAGCTCCCGCGGCGGCTGCCCCGAGTACGGTTCCGTCGGCCTCCGACAAAAATGACAAAACGCCCAAAGCAGCGGCGCCCAAAGTCGAACGCTCCGCCAGCTTCATGCCGGCGGCTCGCATCCAGTTCGTCGACCTGAAGCAGGTTGTGGTCCCGGACGACCACCTCCTGGCCGATGCCACGAACGGCAACGCCAAATCGACCTCCGGAATCTCCTCGCCTGCGTCAGCCGACGCGCCGGCCGCTCCGCACAATTTACGGCACGCTCGCAAGGGGATGAAAAACCGGCTTCGGGAAGTCCAGGCTCAACCTGCCGACGACCTGCCTTCCGCCGGCAAAGTCGAGCAACCCGACGCGAAATCCAACCAGGGAGCCCCGATTTACATCACACGGGGAGAGGACGGGAAACTCGTCATCACCTCACGCGACACGGCAGCCCTCGACCGCCTCGAGGAAATGGCGGGTCACTTGGCGCCTCACCGCAAAGATTACGCCGTGTACTACTTGAAGCACGCCGACGCGTATGCGGTGAAGGCGAACCTGGATGATTTCTTCCAGACCGAAAAGAAAGACTCAAGCGAAGATCGGGCCCGCCGCTGGTGGTGGGATGACGACTCCAGCAACAAGAAAGACGATTCGCCCATGCTCTCCCGCCGCAAGCCGATGCGGTTCATCGTCGACGGGCAGACCAACTCGATTCTGGTGCAGGGCGGCACATCCGACCAGCTTGGCAAGATCAAAGAACTCATCGACATGTACGACAGTCCGGCGCCGGTCAGCGTTCGCCCGGCCCGGCTGACCCAGATGTTCCACATTCAGCATTCGAAGGCCTCCGTCATCGCCGACGTGATTAAGGACATGTACCGCGACCTGTTGAGCAACAAGGACAAGGCGATGGAAAGCTTCAACCAGACCAAGGCCCAAGGCCGCGGCGGCCGCGGATACATCTCCTACGACTTCGGCGAAAAGGAAGACGACGGCAAGATGAGCCAGGCGCGGTTCAACGGGGCCTTGTCGCTCGGTGTCGACGACACGACGAACACGCTTCTCGTCTCGTGCGCGAATCAAACCTTGATGATCAACGTTACGGAAATTATCGAAACACTGGATAAGGCGGCCGTTCAGGCGGCCCAGTCGTTCCAGGTGCTGCAAATCAACCGGTCCATCGACGTCAACGCCCTCCAGAAAAAGCTGGCCGAAATGCTCAAAAAGACCGCGCCCGGTCCCGAAGCCGGCCAGCAGCCCAACCAGGCCCCGCAGAAGCAGAACCAGCGTCGCGGCCGCGGCGGCCGCAACGGCGGCGGCAACAACGGAGGGAACGAGAGCAGCAACGACTGACGGTTGCCAACACAAGTCACTGGCCGGCTTCGCCGGTCAGCGAGTGCTACAACGCTATGTTTGGTGACGAGCCGCCGGCTTTACGCCGGCGGTCTTCAACCGCGCGTCGAGCGCTGCTCGAAAACCGCCGGCGTAAAGCCGGCGGCTCGTAGAAACGGCGCGACACAGCGCGGTCGTGCTATCCTGCTGGAAGATGAGAAGGGTCGGCCCGAGTCAGAACTGACGGGCCGGCCCTTTTTTTACGGAATGATGCACTTGGCAAAGCAGCGCGTGTCAATTCGTAGGCGTATTTGTCCCCGGCGTCATAATTCGTCGCGTCGCCTGAGTGCTCGCAGCGCTAACGACTCAATAGCCCCGCGTCGATCACGAATTGCGACCCCGTGATGAATCGTGCCCGGTCGGAGGCCAAAAACACGACCGCGTCGGCGACGTCGGAGGGCTCGATCCAGGGAACCGGCAAGAGATTGCCGGCCGAGCGTTCGGCGATCTCTTTGGGTGTGGCTCCCTCAGAGCGGCCAGGCCGTCGTTCATCGGCGTGTTGACTCCCGTGGGATGGATCGACACGACGCGGATGTTGAATGGCGCCAGTTCGATGGCCCATGATTTCGTCAGGCCGACGAGGCCCCATTTGGACGCCGCGTAATGGCTCAATCGGGCCATCCCGCGCAAGCCGGCGATCGACGAGTTATTGATGATGACGCCGGACCGCTGATCCCTCATGTGTGGAATCACCCGCCGCGCAACGATCCATGCTCCCTTCAAGTTGATGTCGAGCATCGCGTCCCAGGCCTCCTCCGTCAGCTCGTGCGCCAAGCCGTAGGCACAAATGCCCGCATTGTTGAACAGGATGTCGATGCGGCCGAATTTCGCCATGGCTTGCTTGACGCTGTTGCTCACATCACTGTCGTTTCGCACGTCGGCAACCAGCGGCAGAGAGTCGACGCCGAGCCGGGCACATTCGGCAGCCAGCGATTCGAGGTCGCTTGCCGAGCCCAGTCCGTATCCCGGATAGGGAAGTTGTCGGGCGACGTCGAGCGCGGCGATACGGACTCCCTCGCGAGCCAGGGCCAAAGCCGTCGCACGCCCCTGTCCGTGCGCGGCGCCGGTGATGAAAGCAACTCGTCCCTCAAGCCCGTTCGACATACCAATATTTTCTCATTTGTGCGCCGGCGGCGACGACTTGCGATACGCCCACAGGTACTCGTCCAAATCGACACGAATCGCGTTGTTGAAGACGTTGGTGGCGATCATCAGTCCGGCGAACGCCGTCAGTGAGACAATCTGGTCCGGCTTGAAGTAGCCGGCCAGTTGCGCGAACAATTCGTCGCCTACTTGATGCGGATCGCGGGCCAATTGCCGGCCAAAGTCCGTCACGACCTTTTCGCGAGCGTCGAGCGCCAGTGCCTCGGGATTCTCTCCTGTTTCGATCAGCAAGCGGCGGAAGAAGGTGAAGCAGATCAGGCAATCGGTCTGCGCGGAAATCGCGTGCGCGAACAGATTGGTCAACCGTTCGCCGAGGAACGGAAGTACCTCCTCCCGCAGGGCGTACCACTCCAACAAAACGCGGAGCGCGACGGGCGAATGCGCCAGCGTCCGCTTCATGTTGGTCACGCTACCATGCTCGGCCAGATGGCGATCGAGCACGGCTCGTGAGGACGCTGGCAGTTCGTCGTCTCGCAGAGGAGGGATCCGGGCCATTGCCGTCAACGTTCACAATTCTGCAAAAAGAGCCCAAGTCGCGAGGAATCCGAGCGCCCGATCGTAGCCTTGTCGTCGGACATTTGCCACGAGACTGCGGCTCTCGATGCGGACGCTGGACGCGGACGCGACAGCCGGGATTCGCTCAATCAAAACGCAGGGAAACCACAAAGGGCCCAAAGGACACAAAGGAGGAGCAGGAGAACGGCGATCAACGATCGGCTCTGCGATGAATCGGAATTCTTCGCTGCCCCGCACGAATTTGGCTTTTCCACTCTTTGTACTACTAACGTTTTCATTCTGTTTACGGCGAGAAGATTTTTTCAATTGAAGATTCAAGCTCCGATCGTCACGTCGTTACGCGAAAGGAATGGGAACCACGGATCAGCGGTCGTAGGCCGCGCACGAACGCGGCACCGATGACACGGATGGAGAGAAGAGACAGATCTCAGGGCAGCGGGTTCATGGTGCCATTCCGCCGAAGGGCGGATTCAAAGCAATCTTCATCAGCTTTTTTATCAGTGGAATCCGTGTGATCCGTGGTCGCTTTGCTCCTTTTTTGGTTGGGGCTGAGCGAAGCGAGGCCGCGCTGGGTTCTTGGTGCTTTGTGGTTCAAAACTGCCTGGCCTTGTCGTGGTCCGTCCAGCCGTAAGTGTCTGGCTGAAAATGCGACGGCGAGGAAAACGGTTGGGCAACGACATCTGACAAATAGAGAGAGACGGACCAGTACGACACTTGCAACCGTGCGCGGGGACGTGATCAGGACTGAACGGGGATCGGTGGGCGATACCGACAATCGAGCGGGGTGATCTCACCCTTTTCGGACAGCCGCATCAGCAGGGACTGGTAAGGTTCGAAAACCAGCTCCACGTCCGCCGACGCCGTGGGCGATTGCAGAGTGACCCGGCGGCGGAGCGTTTCGTCGCATTTTGAAAATCCGTAGGGCATCGGATCGCAGACCTCGGCGGCCTTGGGGTGGGCGAAGAAAAAGTCCGTGTCGGTCTCCGTTTTGCGCGCCCAATACGGGGGCAAATCCTCGCCCGAGACGACCGGTCGCAGGCCAGACCTGGCGTACCAGCGGCTTGCTTCGCCCCGTACTCTTGCTACGCTTCCGGCAACGGCTGGAAGCGAACGTGGCACGCCGCATGCGCACACCAGTTGCAGGTCGTTTCACCTATTACAGCGAGACACCGTCTCATGACCGCAGAGTACCGGGCCGTAGCTCCCAAGGGCCCACCGACTTTGGTCGAGCGGCTGGGGAAGCCGTTGAAAGATGAAGACAGGCCTTTCGCGCTCGTCATTCAGATCTATGTCCTGGAAGGCTCGGAGACCCGGTTCGAGGCAGCGGCTGCAAAGACGGCGAAGCTGACGCAGGCCGAGAAAGGGTGCCTGGCCTACGAATTTTACCGCGACTTGGAGAAGCCCTGCCACTACACCCTGATCGAGCGCTGGGAGGGGCTCGAGCCTTTGCGGAAGCACCTCGCAAGCGAGCACATCAAGGAGTTTCAGGCCCTCCTCGCCGAGATCGGCACTACGCCCCGGACAGCCGACCTCTATGCCCCCGTCGACGGCAAGTAGGGTTCAGCACGAGAAACAGAGATTTGCGGCCTGACCGATGGCATCGAACCCTGAACGCGCGCCGGGAACTTCGACTGAGGACGACGTCGTGTGCACTTCGTCAGAAACGGTCCGAACGCCCGGCCGAACGAAACGCCGTCGCACGCTCACGATGGCGATTGCGGCCGCCGCCACCGCCGCCACCGCCGTAATCGCCGTTGTCGCGGTTAATTGGTGGCACAGCGAGCGGTTTTTCTATCGCCATCAGGTGGAATTGTGGCCCAATCCCGATCCAATCGACGGGTCGAGTTGGAATTTGCGCTACCCAATCGAATTCGCTCCGGATGGCAGCGTCGCGATTGCCAAGGACCATCGCGATCGGATCCTGATTCTTGATCCGTCGACGGGGAGCATTGCCAGGATCGTTTCGGCCGGCGGAGACGAACTCGTCAACTCAATGGCGTTTGCAAAAGATGGCAAATCGATCGTGTCGGCCGGCTCGGCGGGTCAAGTGAATGTGTGGGACGCTTCAACAGGCTTTTTGCTCCGGACATTTCGGCTCAGCGAAAGAACTCCGGTCGTCGAACAACGCGGAAACGTGACCACAACGACCTATCCCTGCAACGACGTTCTCGTTTCACGGGACGGTACAAAGGTGTTGTGCCAGTACGCCGACAGAAAGCTCTTCCAGATCGGGAACGTCACCACCGGACGCCCCGAGATCACATTGGCCGGGCTCGCGGATCAAAACGTGCTCGCCTTCTCAAGCGCCGGGAACTTGATCGCTCTGTGCGATTCATCCCACAAGGTTTCGCTCCGCGATATCCGCAAGCCCGCCAGTCGGCCACTGTTTGACACCACGCCCAACTGGAACGTCCATGCCTGTTTCTCACCGGATGAGAGCATCGTCGCCACGACTTGCAGTCAGGAAATTCAGTTGTGGAACACGAGGACCGGGACACGACTGCGTGCCGTCTCTTTCGGAAAACAAGTACCCCTTGATGCCGACGTGGCGCAGCTTGCCTTCTCCTCGACTGGCACAACCCTTGCGGTGGGGGCCGACTGGCGGGTTGATACGTGGAAGAACCTCGTGTTGGGCAAATCTGATTTTTGGCGCGAATCCCACGGTTGCGTAGCCTTGTGGGATGTGGCAACGGGAGATCCGATTGACGCGGTCTATCGTGTCCTTCCGGCAAGCGCGTATGAACGGTTTTTGCCTGGCCGGTAACGTGGCTGTCCAGATCCTTGGATCGTGGAGGACAGCCGATGCAGCGCAGCAGACTACGGGAAGTCCCGGCCGATTTGTCAGGCGTGGCGGAACGGTTGGAGCGGTGGCGGCAAGGGCGTAAACGAGGCGACCGCATCCCCGCAACTCTTTGGAGTGAAGCCGCCGAGCTGGCCAGCCGGTACGGTGTCAATCGCACGGCCCGGGCCCTGGGACTCGACTACTATCACGTCAAGAAACGGGTGAAGACGTCGTCCCGGACCGGACCACGGAAGTCGGCGGCAGATGTCCGCTTTGAGGAGTTGCCCGCCTCAGCGTTCGCTGCTCCGCTTGAGTGCGTCATCCAATTCGAGAACAAGAGAGGTGCACGACTGCGGATCGAGTGGCGGGGAAGCACGGCCCCGGATGTCGCAGCTCTGGGACGCGACTTCTGGGGGGCCGGCTGATGCTGCAGCTCGCTTCCCAGATGCGGATCCTGGTGGCGATCGAGCCGGTCGATTTTCGAAACGGTATTGATGGCTTGGTTCGCTTATGCAAAGAAGTCCTCGGCCAAGACCCGTTTCAAGGGACCGTGTTTGCTTTCCGGAATCGACGGGGGACCGCTGTGAAGGTGTTGCTGTATGACGGTCAAGGTTTTTGGCTCGCTCACAAGCGACTCTCAGAAGGAAGGTTTCGCTGGTGGCCGGTCAGCGCCGATCAGCACGCCAAAGCCCTGGCCGCCCATCAACTGCAGGTATTGCTGTGTGCAGGGGATCCCGAGAACACGAAAGCCGCGCCCTGTTCGGCGCCCGTGGTGCCGGCATGATCGATCGAGGAACGATCCTTCAGCCCCTGCGTGCAGGCTCATCTTGCGTCGATCGGCTGGTTCTTGATACACCCCCGGCCGTCAGTGCCTCGCGAGTTTCTTCCGCGGGCAGAGCGATTGTTCCTGTGGGGTTCCGGCTGTCCGATGAAGAGTCTGCCGCCGGAGATCATCGAGATGAATGAGCAGAAGTGGCAAGAGCTGCTGCGCCGCGCCGAGCAGACGGGTCTTGAAGAGAGAGATCTCAAGCTGATCCGGGCGTTGTTCGAATCGTACGCCTACGTCACCGAACTGATCGACGACAAAAACACCAGCATGACCCGGCTGCGGAAGCTGCTCTTCGGGGCGCGAACCGAGAAGACGGCCAACGTGGTCGGACGCGATCAGCCGGCTCAAACACCCTCGACCGAACAGGCGTCCCTGGCTGCTGAAGAGCCGGCAGAACGGAAAAAGGGTCATGGCCGCAACGGGGCCGACAGCTATCCGGCGCTAACCGGATCAAGGTTCCGCACGAATCGCTCCAGGCTGGAGACCCCTGCCCGGATTGCGAACAGGGAACGGTCTACGCCATGAGCCGCCCGGGAGTGCTGATCCGGTTCGTGGGGCAGCCGCCGATCACGGCCGCGATCTACGAACTGGAGAAGCTGCGCTGCAATCTGTGCGGCGAGATTTCACGGCTCAGGCGCCGGAGGGAATTGCCGGCGCCGAGAAATACGACGCCACGGTCGCCAGCATGGTGGCTCTGCTCAAGTACGGGACCGGCCAACCCTTCCATCGCCAGGACAAGCTGCAGAAGAGCCTGGGAGTTCCGCTGCCGGCCTCGACGCAATGGGACATCGTCGCGGCCGCGGCCCCGGAGCTGACGCCCGCGTCGCACGAGTTGATCCGTCAAGCGGCGCAAGGGACGGTCGTCCACAACGACGACACGACGGTCAAAATCCTGGAACTGATGCACGCCAAGGAAAAGACGGCATCCGATGAAGCGGACCCCTCCCCGGATTCGTCCCAGCGAACGGGAACGTTCACGTCGGGCATCGTCGCGACCTCGGCCGGACACCGCATCGCGTTGTTCTTCAGCGGCCGCAAGCACGGGGGCGAGAACCTGGCCGACGTCCTGCGGCACCGCGCTGTCGATCTTCCTCCCCCGATCCAGATGTGCGACGCCCTCTCCCGCAATCTGCCGAAAGAATTTGCGACGATCGTGGCCAACTGCCTGGCTCATGGCCGACGGCAGTTCGTCGACATCAACGATGCTTCCCTGACGAGACCCGGTATGTCCTGGAGGCCTTGGAGGTCGTTTACCGCAACGACTCACAGGCGCGACAGCGTCAAATTACGGACGAGGAACGCCTGGCGTTTCATCAAGCCGAAAGCGGTCCGGTGATGGACCGGCTGCGAGCGTGGCTCTCCCAGCAGTTCGAGGAACGGCGGGTGGAACCGAATTCGGGACTGGGCGCGGCGATCAGCTACCTCGTCCGGCATTGGGAGAAGCTGACGCTATTTCTCCGGCAGCCGGGTGCCCCGCTGGACAACAACATCTGCGAACGGGCGTCAAAAAGGCGATCCTGCACCGCAAGAACGCCTACTTCTACAAGACCCGCAACGGCGCCGCCGTCGGCGATCGGTACATGAGCCTGATCCACACCTGCGAGCTCAACGGGACCGACCCGTTCGACTACCTCACCGCGCTGCTGCGACACGCCGCCGAAGTGGCCGCTGCTCCGGCCGCGTGGATGCCGTGGAATTACACGGCCAAACTCGCCGAGCCGGCTGCCGCGTAGTCTGAACGGCCCTCAGTCTGCCCAAACTCCCGGGTCGCCAGTCGACAAAGAAATTGCAGGCTTGCCGAAAGGACACTGC
>CAWHWU010000040.1:0-47510 GCA_963833105.1 uncultured Planctomycetaceae bacterium | reverse complement strand
AACGAATGGCACTGCCGCCGGTTTTTCGCGGTGTAGCGCAGAACGTGAAACGGCACACACCGCGGTGTGTGAAAAACTTTTGGATTGTTGTCGCCGCGGGAGCAACCGAGGTTGGGGCGAGACCGTCTGTCCGTTACGATCTCCGACGGCACAACCTTCTCTGGGCTGGTTTTCACATTCAGGACCAGGGAAGGTCGCTGCCATCTTATGGAGAGAGAGCTCCGCCGCGACACAGTTTTCGATGCTCTATCGCTCGCTGCTTGGGTCCGATGAGTTGCCGTTGAGGTCTCTCATTTCCGACGAGCGAATCGCCCAGATCTTCGCCGAGCAAGGGATCTCGTTCGGTCAGGAGGACGACGCGGTCTACACGCCCGCCGTCACTCTCTGGGGCCTTTTGTCCCAGATACTCTTTAAAGAAGAGCAGCGGAGTTGCTTGGCGGCGGTGGTGCGGATTGCCGCCTTATGGCAGGCGTTGGGGCGAACGGTTTCCAGCACCAACACCGGCACTACTGTCGAGCCCGCAAACAAATCACCGGCGAAGTGCTGCGCGGGATCAGCGGCGAGATTGCCTCATGGGCCTTGGACCAACGTGGTCAAACGGTCGATGGCGGCGGCCGAGCGCGCCCCGCCCGACGCCGGGATCGGCCCGGCCTCCGAGTACGCGGGGGGTCGCCTGGTCATCGTCGACGGCTTCACCGTGACGGCCGCGGACACCCCGACGGAATCAAGCCGAGTATCCACCGAGTCCCAAACAGCAGGCAGGCCTGGGGTTTCCGATTCTCCGCGGCGTGCTGCTGACCTGTCTGCGAACCGGCTTGCTGCTGGATGCGGACGTTGGTCCCTATTCCGGCAAAGGCACGGGCGAAACGGCCTTGTTATGGAAATTGCTCGACGTGCTGCGGCCGGGGGACCTCCTTGTGGCCGACTCCTACTACTGCACGTACTGGCTGTTGGCCGAGTGCCGTCGCCGCGGTGTGGAGTCATGATGCGCAACCATCATTTGCACGAAACGCGCCCGCCGCTGCCCGTCGGTTGCTGAAAGGTCAATGTATCGCCACCTGGAATTGTCCTCCCCGCCCCGAGTCGATGGAGGAAGCGACGTACGAGACGATGCCGGCATGCCTTGAATGCGTTGGTGCAATCTCGTAATGATTAAGCCGGCCAGCGACCGAGAAGCCACGCTTGCCGCGACGCTCTTGTACAAACGGTACGACGCGGCTTGGCTGGCGGCCTGTATCGCGGCCGCTGGCGGTAAAGTTGGATCTTCCGCGATAAATGCACGTTGGGGATGGACATCCTGCGCCAAAACGCCGACGATGGTGCGAACCGAGTTGTGGTCGTGTCTGCTGGTTTACAACCTGCTCCGCGAATCCCTGCTCCACGCCGCACAACACAGCGGCCGCGCCTGCCGCAGCCTGAGCCTCACGGCGACGCTTCAACTGTTCGGCAACCTGTGGTTATCCAACGCGATCCGTGGGGTGGACGCGGGCCTCCGCGAATTGTTCTTCGAGCACCAAATCGCGATCAAAGTGGGGCATCGTCCGGATCGTAACGAACCACGCGCAACAAGCGGCGACCCAAAATCCTGCAACTGCTGACCAAGCCGCGCCACCAAGCGAAGGCCGAACGGGAGTCCGCCGCGTGAACCGAACTCCTTTCACTGCAAGCGGCAGTGCCATTCGTATAAGGAACTTTTCCCTTGGCGGAAGCCCGGCTGACGGGTTTGCCGTAGTAGGCGTAGCCGCAGCAGTCGCACACGACCAGACCTTGCAGGAGATGCCTTGCGCCGCCTTGCGCTGGCGGCTCCCTTTTTGATTCTCCACAAGTTGTTCACGAACCGCCTCGAACAGTTCTTTGTCGACCAACGGCGGAACGGGAATCGAGACGCGTTCCTCGGACGGCGTATCGTAGATCGAGTAGGTGCGACGAGGCGACTCGGATTGATTGCGCTGCGGACGAAGTCGGGCGCGGCGTTCACCGATCCGTGTCTTTCCGAAGGCCGCTTCTCCTTTGTAAGCGGGATTTTTGAGAATTCCCCACACCGTCGTTCGATCCCACCATGTCTTGCCGCGTGGGCTCGGGATCTCTTGGCTTTCCAGACGTCGGCACACCTCTCTGAGCGACACTCGGTCCCTGCCGACCCACTCGAAGATCTGTCGCACGACCTGGGCGTGTTCGAGCACGATCTGGTAGAAAGCTTCGCCTCCGCCGTCCCGCTTCGAGACATACCGGTATCCATAAGGGCGCACCGCAAAGCACGCTCACGAGCCCTCGGCGCGCCGCATGGCACTTGCCGCGACGGCTTCGCTCGAGGATCTTGGCGCGTTCGTACTCGGAGATCATGCCCTGCATTTGCAACAGCAAATCTTCTTCGGGGCTGTCGCCGATGGTTCGATTCAGGAAGATCAAGTCGACACCGCACCGCCTCAACTCCTCGACAAGCAGAATCTGGTAGGCGTACTTCCGGGCCAGGTGATCGGGGGAATGCACGTACAAGCGATCGAAGGCACCGCGTACGCCGTGTCGCGCAATCGCTCCAACGCGGGACGCCACAGCGATGCCCCGCTGTAGCCCTGGTCGACGAATCGGAGTTCTTCCGCAAGAGAACAGCCGTCGGTGACAACGCGCTCTTGGAGCGCTCGAGTGGCTGCCGATCGTGTTCTCTTTCGCTTGCTGCTCCGAGGAAACCCGCGTTAAATCGCCACTCGAATGTCATGGCTTTTCATGACGATCACGCTCCTTTCGCCGCCGAACCCACCGCTGGCGAGCGGTCTGGCACGCCACCCGGGTCCGATGTCGTTCGTCGACCGAGATGGCGAATGAGCATCGGAACCGCCAGCTCGAAGGCCCGAGCAAGAATTTGCTTTTCCAGTCGCCCACCCGAAAACCGCCGTTCAATGGCTCCCAATCCGCACTTCTTCCGTCCCGTCCCTTCCATGGCTTCGTCCTCGCTTCGACTCTCCAAATGTAAGCCGGCCTGCGACATCGACTTAGCCCGGCCGTCGCTTCCGGCGATCCACCGGCTGCAAGCGACTTCTGGAGATTAACGTATCGAAAACGAACCAGCTTTTTGCAACATTGTTGGAGGAGCGATCTCCCCCTTGCTGGCCAACCTGTACCTGCACTGGTTCGAGCATCGGTTCCACCGGTTCGACGGCCCCGGCACGTGGGCGAAAGCCCGCCTGGTGCGGTACGCGGATGACTTCGTCATCCTGGCCCGTTACCAGAGCCGACGGCTGCAGGAATGGGTGGAATCGACGCTGGAAGGCCGCTTCCAGTTGTCGATCAACCGCGACAAGACGCGTGTGGTGAACCTGAAGGAACCGCGTGCCTCGCTGTCCTTCCTGGGCTTCACGTTCCGGTACGACCGCGACCTCAAGGGCCGTGACCGCCGTTACTTGAACGTGTTCCCATCGGACAAGTCGCTGGCACGGGTGCGGACGAAACTGCGCGAACTCCTCCATCGCCGACGCGTGACACCGATCCCGACGCTGATCGCGGAGGTGAACCGGATGCTCGGCGGCTGGTCGAGGTACTTCGCGCATGGCTATCCGCGCGGGCGTTCCGCAAAGTGAACCGCTCCCTGGTCGAGTCGCTCAGGAGTCACCTGCACCGCCGGAGTCAACGACCCTACCGGCCACCGGCCGACCGATCCTTCTACGCCCAGTTGCAACGCCTCGGCCTGCGACTGTTGTAAGGACTGCCGTGGACTCACTGTGCATGCCATCGCCGAAACCGTTCGAGCAAGCCGGATGCGGGAAATCTGCACGTCCGGTTTGAAGAGGGGAGCGGAGCCATGTGGCTCCGCTCCTACTCGACTTTAAATCATGGCATTTCTGCCTTTCCCCGATGGCTTGGTGATGAAGCTGCTTTACTCTTGTCGTGATCCAGTAAGACTCTCGCAGCCCTTCGCATTTACAGTTGGCCGCAATTGGCGATGACGATGCGGGCCCGGGTGCGGCCTGATTGGGAGCCGAGGGATTCGATCTTTTTCACCACCTCCATCCCCTTGATCACGCGGCCGAAGACCACGTGGTGGCCGTCGAGCCAGGGGGTGGCCACCGTGCAGAGGAAGAACTGCGAGCCGTTCGTGTTGGGGCCCGCGTTGGCCCAACGGCTGGAAAACAATTCACACTCATTTAATTTCACCCCGAGCCCGGAGCAGGTCGACAGCGCTTCCAGCGAAACCGCGTACTCCAACCCGGCCGCCGCCGCTTCCGTAGCAATGTGGTCATGGAAAACGACCGCGCTCGGCGCGGCAAAATCTGATGTATTCGAGCTCACCATCACTCGCGATTTCGGATACCCAGAACCCTGTAGCAGCGTGCTCAGCCGCAGGGCATGGCCGAGGATGTGACAATCTTTCACCGTCCCCTTCGACGAGGGCTTCTTCTTGTCCCTCACCCGATCGATTGCCCAAGACATGCCATCGTGGTCTCGGTCGAGTACGGTGGCCACCGTCAACAAGTCGCGGGACAGTCGCTCGAGTTCGTCAATCAGGGCCCCGGGCGGGAGCACGGGAGGCGCTGGCGCCGGCTGTGCAAGGTCGATGGCGATTTGCCAGGTCTCAGTGAATGTCAGGATACCCTCCTCGCCGTCCCGTCGAGCGGACTCCAAGTTGTCGCCCCACTCCCGAGCCACAATGTCTTGCACGATGAGCTGGACCCGATTGGCATGCGCCAGATCCCGGAGTTCGACGCCGGCTCGAACAGTTGCACTGCGGGCACGGCGCGTGGCCCGGACGACATCGAGTAACGCACACGTGTCCAGAAACAGAACCGGCCGCGGATCGGCAATCAGATCCGCATGGGCCTGCGCGAGCGTCGTCACGAGGCCTGAACCGCCAGCCGCTTAGCCAATAATTCGGAGTCCGCGAAAAACCGATCGGCAATTTGTGGGACTGCCGCTGGCTTCCAACCGCTGTCTTCCAGCCACCTGGTCAACTCGGTTCGATCGATGGCGACGTTCTCGGCGAGGCAGGTGGAAATCAGTTCATCCCACAGCCCCGCCTCCTGGTCGAGTGGCCATTTGCTGTCGGCCGTGTCCGCGAGCTGCGTGAAGAGCATTTCGGCGGCCGGAGTGAGGGCACTCCGCGGGCCAAACATCGGCCGACTTTGGTTGATGCCGGCCGCCGCGACGGCGGGAGCCACAGACGTGGCACAAAAGTCAGAGACTAACTCCCCGATTCGCCCGGCATCGCCTGTGGGTGGATGGCGGAGCACCTGCACCGGGCCGCCTCGCACGCGCGTCGCGGTGACCCGCTGGAGCCAGACCCGCACGGCCGCATCGCTTCCTCGGTCGAAGAGATAACAGCGGATACGGTCGGGCCTGAGGCGCGTCTGCTCGTACGCCAAGTCGCGGGCCCAGCCGTGCGGTAGCGCGGCGTCAATCCCGTCCAGGAATTGGTCGACGACGGCCACGTCGCCTCGGTAAAGCGATAACCGCCAGCCACGGAGCACATTGAACTGGTCGACCGCTAGCATGCAGACCGTTCCGATTTGAGGTCACGACTCATCATTAGGCACCAGTCATCATATCGCATCGGTTTTCGCCGGACGAGGTTTCTTTGACCGATCCGGCTCAACACCGCAAACTTACGCTCTCAGTCGGGCAAGCTGGCAGCTTACGCCACGAGTCAGATTGGCCTCTCTAATCCGCTCGGCCCCAGCCGCCGGGCTTCACAGTTGGCCGCAATTCGCGATCACGATGCGGGCTCGGGTGCGGCCTGATTGGGAGCCGAGGGATTCGATCTTTTTCACCACCTCCATCCCCTTGACCACCTTGCCGAAGACGACGTGGTGGCCGTCGAGCCAGGGGGTGGGGACCGTGCAGAGGAAGAACTGCGAGCCGTTCGTGTTGGGGCCCGCGTTGGCCATGCTCAGCACGCCGGGGCCCGTGTGGCGGAGGTTGAAGTTCTCGTCGGGGAATTTCTCACCGTAGATCGATTGGCCGCCGGTGCCATTGCCGTTCGTGATGTCGCCCCCCTGGCACATGAAGCCGGGGATCACGCGATGGAACGGCGAGCCTTTGTAGCCGAAGCCCTTCTCCCCCGTGCACAGGGCGCGGAAGTTCTCGGCCGTCTTGGGGACGACGTCGGGTCGCAGCTCGATCACGATCCGGCCCAGCGGCTTGCCGTCGGCCGTGACGTCCAGAAACACGCGGGGCAGCTTGCCGGCGGCCGGCAGGCAGGCAGGACTAAACGCCAGGCCACAGCCGAGCAACACGGCCGACAACACGACGAACGCACGACGGGAAATCATCAGGGTCTCCAAATGGAAGAAGCTGTTGGAGGAGTGTGGTTTTGGTTTCGGGAGCGTGACGCAGGGGGTGCCACTCGACGACATTCCTTGTGCCGACTTCTGGGTGCCAGACAGATTTGGCGTGGGCGTGCCCGTCAAACTCGGAGGTGAGCGACAATCGGTTCTCACCCCACGCAAACGTGGCAGAAACCGATCCAGGTCGCGCGGGAATTCTAGCTAAGCGAATTGGGCAATCAAAGGACGTGCGAGTCAGGGAAGGGGTCGAAGGCAGCCAGCGCGAGGAGCTGCTGGGACGTAGTACAGGTGAGAGTGTGCAAGCGAGAGGAGACTCGCCCAACACGCCACCGGGCGGTCCCGGCGGGTTTTCGAGAGCGCATCGAGCGCCGTTTGGAAGACCACCGCGAGGAACGCGGCAGCTCGGAGACGATGCGTCGTGGGGTACGCTGCTAGCGTGCCCGTTTCGGATTCTTTGAAGGGAGATCGGGGTGGTTTTGAAGGGAGATGCGGGCACGCTGGCAGCGTACCCCACGAGAAATCGCCGCACAGCCCTATTTTGCCTCGGTTGCCCCGTTCCACCAATATCAGTTTTACAGCATCTGTAAAGGACGCCGCGTAAATCGTTCTGCCCACGCCGCTTCGGACTTAGAGATTTTTTCCAATTCCCCCTTCCCCGGGTACCCGCACTTCGTGGGTGCCTCGGCCCTCAAGCGCAGCGCCCATTTTTCTGTGGTGGCGGGGATTATTCTGTGGTGGGAGGGGCCCTTTTTTACGCCGCAGAAAAACCAGAAAAATCGGGAGCCGGTTCGGGCGGAGTTGGCTGCGGGCGGGTCGGCGGCTCCGGGTGACTTTTATTGGTCGACGCGTTATCTACAATTCCCGTATGCAATAAGGACCGGGCTTTCTCATCCAGGTGAATCAGGATCACGAATCCATGCGATATGCGCTTGCGGGCTTGGTGTTGGGGCTGTGTGTGTGCGGTTTTCGACTGGAGGGGCGAATTTTGGCGGCCGAACGCGAATTGAAGAGCGGAATCGACCGTTCCACGTTCGATTTGGCGGTCAAGCCGGGGAACAATTTTTTCGAGTACGTGAACGGCAACTGGATCAAGCACAACCCGATTCCCCCCGAGTACAGCCGCTGGGGGGCGTTTCCCAAGCTGCGGGATGACAACCTGCTTTATCTGCGGGAGATCTTGGAGGGGTTGGAGAAAAAGTCGGGCTCGCTGGATGCCGACAGCCGGAAGTTGCGGGACTTTTACAAGTCGGCCATGGATGAGGCCCAGCTGGAAAAGGCGGGGGCCACGCCGTTGGCCGCGACGCTGGAGAAGATCGCCCAGCTCAAGGGGCGGGAGGAGCTGGTGGCCGAGCTGGCGACGCTGCATCTGGCGGGGAACTCGGCCCTGTTCCGCTTTGGCGTCGAGACGGATGAGAAACAGAGCACTCGGTATGCGGTGTATCTCGTCCAGGGGGGTTTGGGCCTGCCGGAGCGGGATTATTACTTGGGGAAGACGAAGGACTCGCAGAAGATTCGGGAGCTGTATCGCAAGCATGTGGCGACCATGCTGCGGTTGTTGGGGGATTCGCCCAAAGTCGCGGCGGCGGAGGCCGATACGGTGTTGCAGCTCGAAACCCGGCTGGCCGAAGCGTCGCGGACGCCGGTGCAGTTGCGGGATGCCGAGGCGAATTACAACAAGAAATCGCTCCACAAGTTGGGCGAGCTGACGCCGCACTTCGATTGGGGCCTGTATGTGAAGACGATCGACGCCGGCCTGATTGCGGACGTCGTCGTGGGGCAGCCGGAGTTTTTCCAGCGGGTCGACCAGATGGTCGATTCGGTTCCGCTGGGCGAATGGAAGACGTACTTGCGGTGGCACCTTGTCCATTCGCTCTCCCCGTATCTGAGCAAAGACGTTTGAGGAGGAGAGTTTCAAGTTTTACAGCGGCGTTTTGCGGGGCGTGAAGGTGATGCAGCCGCGGTGGAAGCGGGCCGTCACCACGATCGACGGGCAGATGGGGGAGGCCCTGGGCCGGCTGTATGTCGAAAAGCATTTCACTCCGGCGGCCAAGGAACGCATGGACGAACTGGTGAAAAACCTGATCGCCGCCTACCGCGAGCGGATCGAATCGCGGGACTGGATGAGTCCCGAGACCAAGAAGCAGGCGTTGGCCAAGCTCGCGACCATCTTGCCCAAGATCGGCTATCCCGATAAATGGCGGGACTATTCGGCACTGGAGATCACGCCCGACTCGTACGCGGAAAACGTGATGCGGGCCGAGGCTTTCGAGGCGCGGTACCGGCTGTCGAAGCTGGACAAGCCGGTCGACCGGACCGAATGGCACATGACTCCGCCGACGGTCAACGCCTATTACAACCCGACGATGAACGAGATCGTCTTCCCGGCCGGCATCCTGCAGCCTCCGTTTTTTAACCCGAATGCCGACGATGCGGTCAACTACGGCGGCATCGGCGCGGTGATCGGCCACGAGATCACCCACGGCTTCGACGATCAGGGGAGCCACTACGACGCCGACGGGAACATGAAGAATTGGTGGACGTCGCAGGACCGGGCTCGCTTCACGGCCAAAACCGACAAGCTGGTCAAGGAATACGACGCCTGCGTGGCGGTCGACGATCTGCACGTCAACGGCCGACTCACGCTGGGCGAAAACATTGCCGACCTGGGAGGTGTGACGATTGCCTACGCGGCCTATCAGCGGTCGCTCGGCGGCCGGCCGGCGCCGGTGATCGACGGTTTCACCGGGCCGCAGCGGTTCTTCATCGGGTTCGCGCAGGTCTGGCGGGGATCGATCCGCGATGCCGATGCGCGGCTGCGGCTGCGGACGGATCCCCACTCGCCGATGCAGTTTCGAGCGACTGTCCCTCTCTCGAACGTCGAGGCGTTTTACCAGGCCTTCGACGTCAAGCCGGGCGAGGCCATGTATCGGGCGCCGAAGGACCGGGTCGAGGTCTGGTAGGACGGCGAATTGGGGCCGATTGTGCTGGTCGCTGAGCGCCGCTATTTTGAGGGGCGACGGACTTCGTTTGTCCAGGAGTCAGAGCCGGCGGCGACGGGCGCCCTTTTTTGTCCGTCCGTGACGTAGCCGCCACAAGGATGTTTCGCCGTGTCGCTCAAGCTGCTCGCGACCGCTGATTTGCATATCGGCCGGCGTCCCACGCGGTTACGGGAGGACGAGGCGGCCCGTTTTTCCGCGGCCAAGATGTGGGAGCGGATCGTCGAGCGGGCCATCCAAGAGCAGGTGGCCGCGGTCCTTTTGGCCGGTGACGTTGTCGACCATCACAACCGGTTTTTCGAAGCGGCCGGTCCGCTGGAGCGGGGCCTGCGGCGATTGGCGGCGGCCTCGATTCCGACCTTTGCCGTCGCCGGCAATCACGACTGGGACGTGTTGCCGAGGATGCAGCAGTCGGTCGGCGGAGACGCGTTGACCCTGCTGGGCCGGGACGGTGCGTGGGAGGAGAAAGTGCTGCGGCACGACGGCAAGCCGCTGGTCCGCATCCACGGCTGGTCCTTCCCGCAGGAGCACGTAAAGACCAATCCGCTGGCCGCATATGTGCCGTCACCCGACGACGGATTGCCGACGATCGGCCTCTTGCACTGCGATCTGGATGAGCCCGCCAGCCCGTACGTCCCCGTCACGCGGGCCGAGTTGAAGCGGCAGCCGGTTGCGTTTTGGCTGTTGGGGCACATTCACGGTTTCGTATTCGACGAGACGCCCCCCGGGCCGCCCTTGCTCTATCCGGGGTCGCCGCAGGCGATGGATCCCGGCGAAATGGGCACGCACGGTCCCTGGCTGCTGGAGGTGCATGGTCCGCGTCGAGTCAGCGTGAAGCAATTGGCCCTTTCGCCCGTCCGCTATGAAATGTGCGAGGTCGACGTTACCGGCCTCGAGGGACAAATCGACTTCGACCGACGCCTGTACCAGGCGGCACGGGGCGCGCTGTGCAGGGCGCTCGACGACTGTCGCGACCTGGCCCGCCTCGTGCTGCGGACGCGGCTCGTCGGTGAAGCACGGATCGGGGACTACCTCACCGATTGGAAGTCGCGTCTGTGTGATCACGAGGTGCCGGAAGGCGAGGCGTCGGCCACCATCGACCACGTGATCGACGACACGCGACCCCCCATCGATCTGCAATCGAGGAGCCGTCGCAAGGATTTGACCGGACTGCTGGCCCGAGTGTTGCTGGAACTCGAATCCTCCGGCGCAGAACTGCCTGATCCGGCCGTGCAGAAGCTGCTGTTGCGCATCCAGGGCGCGGTCGAGCAGGTGTACCGGTCGCCCACGTATGCCCTGGTCGGCACCGCGGCGCCCGCGGACGTCGAGTCGAGCCGCGCCCGCGTCGGGCGGCAGGCTTGGAGACTTATGCGGAAACTGGTCGAGCAAGAGGCCTCCGCGTGAGCGTACCGACTCTTCACTTTACGCGGATTGCCATCGACCGGCTGGACGGGTTGGAGCCGTCGGGCTTCGCAGTCGAGAACCTGGAGTCCGGCATCAATGTCGTCTACGGGCCCAACGCCTCGGGTAAGACGTCGCTGAGCGGGGCGATTCGCCAATTGCTGGCACCCCAGGAGCGGAGCGAACGATTTCGCCGGGCCGTGCTCCGCGCTTCGCTGGGGCTCGATGGCAATACTGTGTCGGTCGATTTCGACATGGGGGATGTCCGCTTCCAGCGGGGCTCCGGTAGCCAAGCCATGCCGGCCCTCGTCCCGGAGGGGATTCGCGATCGGTACATCTTCGCCCTGCACGAACTGTTGCAGGGAAACGCCTCGGACCTGGCGGCGGAACTGCTCAAGCAGTCGGCCGGAGGATTCGATCTGCGGGGGGCGCGGGACGAACTGGGATTCCGCAGCCAGGTTTCCACGCGCCGGATCGGCGAGTATCAGAACCTGCTCGACGCCCGAAAACGCGTCGACGAGATTCGCGTCAAGCAGGAGGCGCTCGTCGAGCAAGAACGCCATCTGGCCGATCTCGCGAGCGAATATGGCCGGACGCGCGAGGCAAGTGACCGGTACAAACAGCTCGAGAAGGCCGCTGCCTGGCTGGAGGCTCGCCGAGCAGTCGACGATCGTGCCGCCGAGCTGGCCGGATTTCCCGCCGGAATGGACAGGCTTTGCGGCGACGAAAAGGACAGACTGCGTGAACTCCGCGATCGGCTTGGGGCCGTCCGCGGCGATCTGCAGGAGAATTCGAGTGTGCAGGTCGCGGCCGAAGAACGGCTCGGGGAAACGCGATTCGGTGAGACTCCGCCTGACGAGTCGATGATCGGCGCCCTCCGTCAGAAGTGCCAGTGCCTGCGGACACTCGCGTGCCACCCATGAAGACCGGAAAGCGAAGCTTGCCGCAGCCGGAAAAGCTGTCGAGCAGGCGAGGAGCCTCTTGGGCAGCCGTGCGCCCGATGCAACCGATCCGTTGCTCGACCCTCGGACGGTCGAGCGAATCGCTGGCATTTGCTCATCAAGGAAAACGTCTGCGGAGCGAGGTCGACGCGGCGAACCAACTCGACGGGTGGCTGGCCGGGCTCGAATCGGGTCGAGCTGGGGCCGATCGGAGCGACCTCGATCGCGCGGCACAAATTCTCGGCCGCTGGCTAGCCGCGGACGATGTGGCAAAATCGGTCTTGTCCGCGAACGCCGCGTCTCGACAACGGACGATTGTGCTCGGTGCCGCGATCGCTTGGGGAGTGCTCGCCATCGTCCTGGCATTCACGGTGCATCTGTCTTGGCTCTTGGGTCTGGTGGCTAGCGGGGGACTGGTCGCCTGGGCCCTGTGGCCGTCGCAAAAAGAGTCCTTGCTCGACCTGCGTCCGTCGATCGAGAGCGAGTTTGCGAGACAAGCCGTCACATCTCCCTCCGACTGGTCAGCCGAGTCGGTCAGGATGCGGTTGGGGGAAATGCAAAAGGAAGCCCGCGAGGCGGCCTTCGAGCAGGTTCGCGCGGCCCGGTGGAGCGATCTCAAGCCGCACTTGCTCGAAGCTCGCCAGCGTTTGGAGGCGTACCAATCGAGCTGGCGCAGCGTCTGCGCGACGCGGGGCTTGCCGAGGATCTGCTCGACACAGGCGAAGAGGCGTTGATGTTGCTGGCCAAGAACATCCTCGCTTGCCAGGAGGCTTACCGCCACTGGAACGAATTGCAGGCGGAGGCGGCCCATCTGGAACAGCAGTGCGGCGAGCAACTTACCGAAATCGCGCGAAGCCTGGCTCTCCACGGTTATCAGACCGCCGACGTCGAAGCGGCGGCAGCGCAGGTCGAAGAACTTGACCATCGCCGGGCCCAGCGGAACGCAGCGGCCGCCGAGCTGAAAACTTGTGAAAAGGAACGGCGGCGGTTGGCCGGAGAGGAGACGGGGCGCTCGCCGAAACGGCCAAATTCTTCGAGACGGCACGAATTGCCCCAGACGACGAAGCGGAGCTTTTTCGCCGACTGGAACAGTTGCCGCGATTTCAGGAAGCCGAAGAGGCCCTCAAGCGGGCGCGACGCGACGTGGAACTCACCGCGCGGGATCTGGGCAATGTGACGCCGTATGAAAAATTGGGGGCGGGAGGACTTGCCGCCGAACTGGCCGGGTGCCGCGAGCGGGCCGGGCGGGCGGAAGAGCTGCACCAGCAAATCATCACGATTCAAACGCTTGTCCAGAGTGCCAAGCAGACGAGCGATTTGGAGGAGGCTCTCGCGGGACAGGAAAAAGCGGCAGGCGATCTGGCCGCCCAGCGGGAGGCCGATTGCGACGCAATTGCCGGCGATCTGTTGTGCGAGCTGCTGGACGAAGAGCAGCGCGAACTGCAGCAGCCAGCCGTGCTGGAACGGGCGCGACACCTGTTCGGCCGGATCACTCATGGCCGATATCGGCTGGACATCGCTCGAGCGGGCGAAGGGGAGCCGGCGTTTCGGGCGGTCGAGACGGCCCGCGCCCGCGTCTTGCCGCTCGACCAACTCTCCGGCGGAACGCGGCTGCAGCTTCTGTTTGCCGTGCGCCTCGCCTTTCTGGAAATGCAGGAAGGACAGTGGAAGCTGCCGATTGTCCTCGACGAAACGCTCGGCAACAGCGACGAGGCGCGGGCCGAACAGATCATCGATGCGGCCATCGAAATCTGCCGCGAAGGCCGCCAGGTTTTCTACCTCACCGCGCAGCATGACGAGGTGAGCAAGTGGCGTCGACGGCTGAGGAATTGCCCAGACGTTCGCTGGAAGCACGTTGACCTGGCCGAGGTGCGGAACTTCAGTGCCGTGGAGCGCGTCCCAATTGTCGATTACCAGGCGCCGCCTCCCGTCGAAGTGGTTCCGCCCGATGGTCAGGATTGGCTTGGCTACGGGAAGCTGTTGGGCGTTCCAATGATCGACGGCGACGCTCGACCGGAAGAGTTACACCTCTGGTACGTGGTGGACGACGTGCAGTTGCTTTACCGGTTGCTCAAACAGGACATCAATCTGTGGGGCCAGCTTCGCGAACTCGTCTCTCTTGGCGCGCTGCCGGCGGAGTGCGGCGATTGCAAGGCCGGTTCGACGGCGCTGAGTGCGTGCCGAGGCCCGCGCCGGACTGTTGGAAACCATCTTGCGCTACCGGCGGATCGGCCGAGGAAAACCGGTCGACCGGGCCGTCCTCGAGGCGTCTGGCGCGGTCAATGAACGGTTCCTGCCGGAGGTCACGCAACTGGCCAAAGAGCGTGCGCAGGATGCCCGCGAGATTCTCGCGGCACTCGCGGAGCGACAAGTCCCCCGCTTCCTGCAGCGAAACCGCGAGAAATTGCAGCAGTACCTGGCCGAAAACGAGTATTTGGATGAAAACGAACCGCTGTCGGTCGACGCCATCCGGCAGCGGGCACGAGTGGAAAGCCGCGCCGCCATCGACGGTGGGCTGCTCGACCTGTTCACGATCGACGTGCTCATCAACCTTATCTGTGAACGCTCGACAGTGGAGACTCGGACGGGTCCCGAATCAGCCGTGTCACCGTCGAAAGAAACGGTTGTGTCCGGGCCGCATTTTGAATTCGGAGTCGCGTCGACGGTCGATGACGCGAACGCCTAAGCGTCCGCGGCGCATGGTGCGGTCGCCAACCGCTTCAGCTCAGGCTCCAGGCGACGCATTCCCTCTTCGACCGTGACGATCGGATGGTAGCCGAAGTCGCGCTGAGCCCGGCTCACGTCATAATAATGGGAACCGCTAAGTTGCTGGGCGAGGAATCGCGTCATGGGCGGCTCTCTTTGAAGACGCAACAGGCCATAGACGGCCTCGCAAGCCGCACCGACGCTATAGGCAGCCCGCGCCGAAATCCGTTTGAGCAGCGGGCACAAGCCGGCCCGCGATAGCAGTTCGTCGATCCAAACCCAAAGCCGGACCGGCTCCAGCTCATTGATGAAATAGGCGTTCCCAGCAACCGGCGAACCGGGCGAGAGAGCATCCGCCGCCTGCAGATGGGCGGCGGCCGCGTTCTCGACGTACGTCATCGAAATCAAATTCCTTCCATCGCCGACGCGTCGTAACCGGCCCGATCTCGCACGTTGAATCAACCGGGGAATCAATTGCGTGTCCCGCGGGCCCCAAATCAGGTGCGGTCGCAACGCGACTGTCGACAGGTCCTGTTTCCCGTTCGCCGCCAACACGGCCTTTTCGGCAAGTGCCTTTGTATGTGGATAGTGGCACAGGTAACTCTGCGGATAGGGGCGTCTTTCATCGGCATTGAGATGATCGGTGCCGTCGTAGATCACGCTCGGCGAACTCGTATAAATGAGTTTGGCGACACCCTGCTTGGCGCTCGCTGCCAACATGTTGAGCGTGCCGAGCGTGTTGGTCTCGTAATACTGTTGCCACGGTCCCCAGATTCCGGGGATGGCGGCTGCGTGGAAAACCGTCTCGATCCCCTCACAGGCCCGGTTCGCAGAATTGGGGTCGCGTACATCGCCTTGCTGCCATTCGACGCCCAATTCGGCAAGCCGTGGGTGCGATCGCCGCGACATGACGCGCACGCGGTTTCCGCGAGCGACAAGCTGCTCGGTGAGGTTAAGCCCGAGAAAACCGGCCCCGCCGGTGACAAGCACATTCATGAATCTGGCCGCGAGAGCGTTCGTTCAACACCCGGTCGAGTTCTGCGACGTTGTCCGCTCACGGACCACTGCCAGCCGGCACGGGGCCGTGAAGTGCATTGGCCGCCCAGACCGCCAACCGCTCCCGATTGATTTTGGCGTTATGGCGCACGTCGACCGGAAGCGAGCGATGGAACAGGATCGTATGGACGTCGAGCGTGAGCGGATTGGCCGCCGCCAAATCACGGAGTTCGGCACTGAACTTCTGGCGATCGGCCGACCGGAGCGGGAACTGCCCCTTCCGTGGTTCGACAATGATGACCGGCGTTTGCTCGCCGCGCCGTCCGACGCCGACAAGGGCCGTGCGAAAGACGCGCGGATGTTCGTTGAAGATCGCCTCGCAAGGCTCGGTAAATAGCAGGCCTTTCACCGTGCCGACGATGTGTGATTTTCGTCCGCAGTACCACAGCCGCCCCTGGTCGTCGACATAGCCGACGTCCCCCATGCGGTGCCAAAACGGTTCGTGGGAACCGGGATCGATCGTTTCGGGGGGTTCCACGATCTTTGTCGCCGCGTCGGCGTCGGGACGCCTTAAATAGTGCCGCGTGACGCTGGGCCCCTGCACGATGATTTCGCCAATCTGGCCGGCAGGCAGCTCGTGGATGGCCGAGATGGTGTGGAGTGCCGCGTCGGTGATCTCGATGATTTTGAGGCGCACTTCGGGATACGGTTTTCCCACGCAGGTTCCCGCGCCGGTCCGCGTCCGCGCGGCCGTTTGTTCGACGACTTCCTGTGCGGAAATCGTACAGACCGGCAAGGCCTCTGTGGCGCCGTACGGCGTGTGAATCTCTGCTTCGCCTGCCTCTTCGGATCCGACCGTTGCCCTCAAGCGTTCCAGCACGCTCGCCGGGACCGGAGCACCGGCCGAGAAGACGCGGCGGAGTGATGGAAGGCCGACTTGGCGGTCCTCGCAATACCGCGTCACGCGCTCCCACAAGGCGGGCGAGCCGAACGATTGTGTCACCGTCTGGTCCTGAATCACCTCGACAATCCGTGCCGGATTGGCCTGCGCCGGTTTTGAGGGATTCATCGGCGGGATGACGGTCGTCGTCCCCATGGCCGCATTGAACAAGCCGAAGAGTGGAAAGCCCGAAAGATCGACGCCCCCTGGCTCGATGGCGTAGCGATCGCGGATCAGGTCGACCTGGGCATTGAACATGCCGTGCTCGTAGATGACGCCTTTGGCCGGTCCCGTACTACCGCTGGTAAAGATGACGGCGGCCGGATCGGTCGCTCGCATCGTCACCGGTTCAAAGGGTTGCCACGGCGCACGGGTCAGCGACCGGTAGGTGGGACCGCCCCAGAACCACCGCGAACCGACCGTGAGGTTGTACCTTGCGTGACGGAACCGTCGACGGTTGAGCAAGCGCACGGCGTGGACGGGCGGGATGGCAAGGAAGCCTTCCGGGTCCGTCTCTTCGAGGCAGTCCAGGACCTGCGAGAGTCCCATCCCCGGATCGATCAAGACGACGACGGCCCCCGCCTTGAAGGCCGCGAAGACGAGCGATACGAACTCGATACCAAACCGCACCATCAGCACGAGCCGCGTGAAAGGGACGACGCCCATCGATTGCAAGCCGCGGGCCAGGCAGTCGCTTTCGCGGTCGAGTTGTTGAAACGTCAAGTGCGAATAGGCAAGCCGACCCACCGCGTCACGGCCCGCCGGAAAAACGACGGCCCGCTGATGCGGAGAACGCTCTGCGATCTCGCTGAGCCGCCGCGCGATGTTGTGGGAGTTGGTCACTCGATGAGGTCAATCTGAATGAGGGGCAGGGATCAGGGGGCAGGGATCAGCAAAAGCCAAAAGCGTTTCAACGTACGTCGAGTTTACTGAACCCTCACCTCTGTCCCCTGACTCCTTCTTATTTGCGGATGAGAATCTCTCCCTTGCCCGATTGGAGGAAGTCACCGGAGTACCGATGATAATCCGCGGAAAGGCACTCCTCCGCAACGGAAAAGCCCAGGTCTCTCAAACGGGCCAGGTAGAAGCGAAGAAAAACGGGCCGATAGTCGCACGTCTGGCGAAAGGTCGGTAACAGCGGTGGCGGAGCGGTCGTTCCCAGAAGAGCGATGGTGCCGCGACGCATTCCGGCGCCGGGGCGTTTGCCGGTTTCGCCAAACAACAAGATCGATCCGGCGATCAGATTGAACCCAGCCGCGTCTCCCGTTTTCCCGCCGACAGCGATCAAACCGCGGCGCATCGTGTGTCCGATCTCGTTTCCTGCGTCGCCGCCGATGAGAATTTCGCCGGCCGTCATGCCGCGGCGGCCGCCGCGATAAACGGCTCCAACCAGGTGTCCCGCGTTCCCTTTCACGTGGATGCGGCCGCCATGCATTTCGGCACCGACCCAGTCGGCTGCATTACCGTTGACGAAGATCTCTCCCCCGCATTTCGGCCCCGAGGTGCATGCCGGCATTGCCCTCTACGCGAATGCGGCCTTCTTCCAACTGGCTGCCAATCAGTTTGACGTTGGCACAATCTCCCTCCCAGACGATTTCGTTATCGGCGGCCGACCCGGAGACGTCAAAGAATTCGGCCAAGGGAACTTGCGCGTTGCCATGCTGAATCGGCGTTTGAGCCACATCGTGGAGCGATTGTTCACGCATAGTCGCAAGCCGGACCGTGTCGACTTCCAACGGAATCGACGTGGCAGTTTTCAGACGGAGGAGAAGAGGCATCGTCCCCTTCTACGCATTGCCCGAGCGGCACGCAAGGATCGTTTGCGAGCCCGGCATCTTGCGGGATCGACCCTCAAATTGGGCTCTTAAAAGGCGTGGCTTCGATCAGGCGCCGAAGGAGCACTTCGTTGATGCGGCCGCGGAAACGAATCTTGCCGTCAATCTCGACCACGGGGACGCATGTCGAGAAACTGCGCGCAGAGACGGGTCGCTGTCGATGTCCACTTCGATCGGCGGCGGCAGGCTGTCGCCATGCTTTTGGAGTGTCTCGCGAGCCAAATCGCACAAATGGCAGCCCGGGCGCGTATAGAGCACGATCCGGTCAAACCGGATGCCGTTATGTCGCGTCTCCCGGTTCGCGCCTGTTTCGTTCCGCGTCGGTTCCGGATCGCCGAGCAAATACCAGCCAGATCCGAAGGATAGCAGCCCGATTGCCACCCACAGGCCGCGGTCGGTGTACCAGGAACGCGGCAGGCTCACGGGCAAGCCGAAAGCGCGATCGGCCGCCAAAAGACTCAGAACGGCGATTCCCAGAAATAGAAGCACCGACCCCAGCCCGGAGCGAAAACGCTCGCGGGACGATGCCTCGATCTTCTCCGCTTCGACGGTGATTTGGCTCATCGGTCGGCTCATGTCCTGCATGAGCGAATTATAGCTTTGAGGGACGGACCGTACGTTATGCTGAAGAAGAACACTGAAAACTTGAGACCGGGCCAGACCGCGATGCCGTTTACTCTCACCATGGATTCATTCTTGTCCTGTCTGCGCCATAGCGGACTTCTCGACAAGGAGCGGTTCACGGCACTTCGCGACGAGTTGAAGAAGGCCGGAGCCGACGCAGGCGATCCAAAAGCCATCGCGGAGCGGCTCGTTCGCGAGCAGACGCTGACCCCCTGGCAGGCCGAAAACCTGCTGCGTGGAAAGCGTCGCGGATTCGTGTTGGACAAATACCGGCTACTTGGCCCGTTGGGCCGCGGCGGGATGAACGCCGTTTACATGGCGGAGCACTCGCTCATGCGCCGCCGCTGTGCCATCAAGATTTTGCCGGCGAAGCACCTGAGCGATAAATCGTCCGTCGACCGCTTCCATCAGGAGGCACGAGCGGTGGCCCTGCTGGACCACACGAATATCGTACGGGCCTACGACGTCGGCAAGGCGATGGACGGGAGCACGGCGATCCATTTTTTCGCGATGGAACTGGTCGAGGGCGAAAGCCTGAACGATCGGGTCGCGCGCGACGGGCCGCTGCCTCCGGTCGCGGCCGCAAACTTCATTCGCCAGGCGGCCGAGGGCTTGGCGCACGCTCAAAGCGCGGGAATCGTGCACCGCGACATCAAGCCGTCAAACCTGCTGGTCGATCGCGACGGCGTGCTCAAGATCCTCGACCTGGGGTTGGCCAAATTCTTCGACGAGCAGCCGGCGGCCGATTCGCCCGCCGGCCCCTCGTTCTCCGGGACGGTCGATTTTCTCTCGCCCGAACAAGCACTCAATAGCCAGAGCGTTGATTGGCGATCGGACATTTATAGTTTGGGTTGCTCGTTCTATTTTCTTTTGGCCGGACACCCTCCGTTTCCCAAGGGGACGATGACACAACGGCTGGTCGGACATTTGACCGGACAGCCGGAGCCGATTTCCGAGAAACGAACGGATGTTCCCGCCGATCTTCTCGCGATCCTCGATCGGATGCTCACCAAGAATCCTGCGGAGCGAATCCAGCGGGCCGGCGACGTGGCCGAACTCCTGCGGCAATGGCTGGTGCAGAACGCGGACCGCCTCTGGATTCAGAGGAATCCGGCGGTCCTGACCGCCTCTGGGCCAATGTCCGCGGTTGCCGATTTGATTCCCGTCAAACCCGATCCGGGTCAGCCGCGCGTGAGTCGGAGCCTGACCGGTTCGTCGAGCGAAATCACGTTCGAGCTTTTCGATCCCGATCGATCGACGGTGACCCAAGGGATTCTGATGCGCCGACAGGCATCGCCAGGCTGGTGGGATCGCCTCAAAGGCCTGTGGCGCAATCGCGGACGCAAGCACTGAGCTGCTGGCAGCGGTTTAACGGCACGCGGCAGCGATTATCCGAGCGGCACTTTGTGGGGCTGGCCCGGGATTTCGCGGACGTATTGCGGCACCGCATACCCGGGTAGCCGGCGGCGGAGGGCTTCGATAAGTTCCAGACCGCGCTCGTCGGGGACCTCGAAGTGGGCCGTTCCTGCAACTCGGTCGAGCTGGTGCAGGTAATACGGGATGATGCCCAGGTTGACGAGCCGTTCGCTCAAGCCACAAAGCGCGTCGACCGAATCATTGATGCCCCGCAAGAGGACGGCCTGGTTCAGGACCGTGAGACCGGAGCGTACCAGTCTCCGCAGGGCACGCGCACAGTCGCCAACTACCTCGGCCGGATGATTGGCGTGCACCACGACGATGGGCGTCATGCGGACGGAACGCAGCAATTTCACAAGTGGCCGCGTTACGCGCTCGGGCACCACGATGGGGAGCCGTGTATGAATCCGCAGCCGGTCGAGATGCTCGATTACATCGAGACGGCGAATCATTTCGGAGAGCCGCGCGTCGGTCAACATGAGCGGATCACCGCCGCTCAAGATGATTTCACGAACGGAACTCTCCTCTCGCACCCATTCCAGAGTCGGTTCCCAATCGGCCATCCGGCGTGGTTCCTGGCCGTATGGAAAGCTTCTGCGGAAGCAGTATCGACAATGCACCGCGCAGGCGCCGGTGGCGATCAATAAGGCGCGGCCCTCGTATTTCTGCAACAAGCCGGGCGCCGCGTGGGCGTTTTGCTCGTCGAGCGCATCGGATGCAAAGCCGGCGACGGTCTGCGCCTCGGCCCCGAGTGGCAGCACCTGCAAGAGAAGCGGATCGGACGGGTCGCCCGGACGCATCCGCCGCAAAAAACTGGGCGGCACCAGGAGCGGGAACAACTTCGCAGCCTCCCGCGCGGCGGGCCGCAGGTCGTCGGGCAATCCGAGCGCATCAATCAACGCATCGGGATCGCGAATCGCAGAAGCCAGCTCTCGCTGCCAAGTCGTCGAGCGCAAATCGGCCGCGGAGATCGAGTCGATAGAGTCCACGCGACGAATTGTAGCCGACCCGCCGGACTTCGCCGAGCCACCTAGGCGACTCGACGCAAAGCGTTCTCGCCTTCGGCCAGACGCCCCAATGCGCGGGCGACGCCGCGAACGACCGTCTCCTGCCGCTGGGCACCCAGTTCGGCAAAGATGGGGAGCGACAACACCTCGGACGAGGCCGCCTCAGCCGCCGGCAGATCGCCGAGCTTGTAGCCGAGGAAACGGAAGCAGTCCTGCAGGTGAAGCGGAATCGGATAATAGATCGCCGCGCCGATCTGCTCTTTGCGGAGCGCGTTCAACACGGCATCGCGCCGTCCCCGCTTGACGCGGATCGTGAATTGATTGTAGACATGCCGCAGTCCGGGCAACTCGTTCGGAAGCGTCACCAGGTCGAGCAGTCCGTACTGGGCAAATAGGTTTTCGTATCGCCTCGCGTTGGCACGGCGGGCCTCGGTCCACTTCTCGAGGTGGGCCAGTTTGACGTGCAGAATAGCCGCCTGTAGCGCGTCGAGCCGGCTGTTGAGGCCGATTTCTCCATGCCGGTAGCCACCGCGGTCACCGTGCACGCGCAACCGCCTGAGGCGCTCGCCCAGATCGTGATCGTCGGTCGTAAGCATTCCGCCGTCGCCAGCTCCGCCCAGATTCTTGGTCGGAAAGAAACTGAAGCAGCCAATCTCTCCCAAGACGCCGGCCCGGCGGCCGTGATATTCGGAACCGATTGACTGGGCCGCGTCCTCGATGATCGAGATCCCATGCCGCACGGCGATCCGCCACAGCGGCTCCATGTCGGCACATTGACCGAAGAGATGGACGGGAAGGATGGCCCGCGTCTTGGGCGTGATCGCGTGTTCAATCTTGCCGGGATCGAGGTTCATCGTGGCCGGATCGATGTCGACAAAGACGGGCCGCGCCCCGGCACGGTGGATGGTGCTCGCCGTGGCAAAGAACGTAAACGGAGATGTCACCACCTCGTCCCCGGGGCCGATGTCGAGCGCCATCAGTGCCAGAAGCAGAGCGTCGGTCCCCGAAGCACAGCCGATCGCTTCGCGGGCATCGCAATAGGAAGCGGCTTCCGTCTCGAACTGGTTCACTTCGTTGCCAAGAATGAAGGCTTGCGAAGCAAGAACCCGGTCGACGGCTTCTCGAATTTCCGCAGCAATCGTTTGGTGCTGGGCAACGAGATCGATGAACGGGACAGCGGTGGGACTTGGGGAATGCGCAGACGGCGACCCGGCGACAGCCATGGTGCGGCTCCCGGCACAACGGGGAAGTGAATCAGAAGTGAGAAGGAGAAGAGGGGAGGCGGGACTTTACGCCCAAGCGCCAAACGTGTCAACGTCAGGACGCGCCGAATTGGCGCTCCTGAAGGCACTATTATATTGGATACATGTGCACAGGAACGGTCTCGGTCTTCGTCTCCGATCCTCTTTCACATCCGGGCCCGGTCGTCAACGCCGCCGACCGTATGTTCGGCATGTTCGGCAGAAAATACTTGACGGTCCACTCCCTCGCCCGTAACGTGTGCGGATGCCAATAAAATCCCACCTTCACGCGGCGGCCGCCGCTCGACAACGACGGGCCAGGTCTTCACGATCGAAAGGGATCGCTCTGGCCGCGACCGTCCTTTGTTGCGCGAACCTCCGCGGCCTCTGCCAGGCAAAAGAGCCCGCCCGCGGCCCGATGTTGCCCGGACTGGTTTCCGCACCGCGCCCGCTGCCGGGGATCGGCCGCTGGCAGTTGGCCCGCAAGATTCCCCGCGGGCGGATCGTGGCGATTGCATGGAGTCATGACGCCACCCAGATCGCCTTCAACGATCACACGTATGTCCGCCTCTGCGACGCGCAGACGTTCGAAACGAAAAAATTCCTCGCCGGCCACGCCAGCGACGTCACGGGCATCGATTGGAACCACCATACGAATCGGCTCGCCTCGTCGAGTTGCGACGGCACGGTCCGCATCTGGTCAGCCTCCGGGATCCCTGTGAAGGTCTTGCAGACCGATGCCGGCGAAGTGAAGTCGGTCGCTTGGACGAAAGACGGCACGCTGCTGGCCGCTTCGACTTCCCGTGGCAACATCTGGATCTGGAAAGCCGACGGATCGCTCCAAGTAACTCTCAAAGGTTCCAAAGCGCCGGTCAATGCCGTCGCCTGGAATCCCGACAACACGCAACTTGTCGCGGGTGACGAAGACGGGCATCTCAAGCTCTGGAATCCGGACGGAAAACTTGTCAGCGATTGGAACGCTCATTTGAGCCGCGTGACAGCGGTCGCGTGGAGTCCCGACGGCAAGCGGTTCGCGTCGATGATTTATGGTGAAAAGGACCCGGCGTCGGAACGCTATCATTCCGAGGTTCGCCTCACAAAGCCGGACGGCTCGGTCGAGGCAACCATTCCAGGCAACTTCCCCTTCGGCGACATCTGCTGGACTCCAGACAGCCAGCGGATCGCGATTTACAATGCCCGCCAAAACATCCGGCTCTACGACCTCCACGGCACCGAGTTAAGTAGCCGTGGTTATGGAGCCGAGCTCGTCACACTTCCTAAGGCGGCCGCTTGGGCGCCCAGGGACGCGAAATCGCGCTGGGTGGGATCGGCGAACTGACGATCGCAGACGCCGACAAACGCGTGCGGCGCACGTCTCCACACGACTCTTTGTCACACGAGTCCCCGCGACCGGTTCCCGCCGCGATCGGCTCTCGCGACGGGCACCAATGGTTTGCGCGGATGTCGGACGCCGGGCCGTATCAGCTCTGGTCGGTTTCCGGTCAGGCGCGAGCGAGCCTTCCGGAAGAGGTGAGTCAAAACATTTCGCGGCTCTCCTGGAATCTGGCCGGCGATCGGATTGCTTTTGTCGAAAATGGAAAGCGTCTCCGAATCTGGCGCGTCGGTTTGCCGTCGACAGAGCTGGTTCTCGAGAGTCCCCATCCCATCGAATTGATCGCCTGGAGTCCCGAGGGCCGAGCAATGGCGACGCTCGACGAGGACGGCAATCTGCAGGTTAAGCAAATCGATGGCAAGACTCTGTTCCAGCATAAAGTCGAGGCGCCCGTGGTCGATGCCCAGCCGCAAAGCGGCGTGAGCGACTCGGTTTCGCGGCTTCTGTTCCGCCCCGACGGGCGGGCGGTTGCGGTCGTCGAGCCGAAGGCCATTCGAGTCGTCCCGCTCGATGGAGCGCCCGTCCAATTGCTCCGCTACGAAAAAGTGCTGCCCGGCGGAGAAGGGAATTCGGTCTGGTGGTCGAACGACGGGACGCGGATCACGTCCATGCGCAAACAAGACAAGCCCAACCAGCAGGTGGTCAGCTGGAATCTCGCGACGGGAAAGCAGACGACGATCACCAATTTCTCGGACGAGATCGGCGCGATCGACTGTAGTCCCGACGGCAAACGGGTCCTGATCGGATTTGATATTGGCTTTTGGCAAGTGCGCCGCCTCGACGACCCGTCCGCCGCGCCGCTCGAGTCGGAACCCGCGGCCCACATCTCCACGATCCGCGCGGTCGCCTTTTCAGGTGATGGACGGCGGTTCGCGACGGGTGGCTGGGACGGATTGATCAAGATCTGGTCGAGCGAGGGGACGCTGCTGAAGACACTCTACGGCAACGACTGGCCCGTGCACCAGTTGATTTGGAGCAATGACGGACGGCATCTTGTTTCGTTGACTCGTGAAAGAACGACCCAGCTCTGGTCGCTCGATACGGGCCGACCCGTCTTGAGGTTTGAGGCGGCCGCCGACCAGGCCGTGACCGTGATCACAGAAGACGGCCGGCTTTTTGGACCCCCGCAAGAACGCCTCAATCACGACTTCTGGACCCTTTTCGAGAAGCCGTCCGGCGAAATGGAAACCGTCGGCTACGCCGATTTTCAAAAACGCATCGCCGGTCACTGACCCCCAACCTTTCAGGCTGATCGGCCGGCCGATTGACCGGTTGCGGTTGCTCGTCTTGCCGGCTGTTGGGACAATCCGGCCGGGATCTGGCGACGAATCGCCAGGCGACACGAGCGGCTCTCCGGCACTGACATCGCAGCGGAGAGCCCATCCCAGTTCAGGAGCGCCGCATGTTAACGATCTGTCGTCCGCATCCGGCCACGTTTTGCGACGGCATCACCCGCCGCAGCATCCTGCGGGCGGGCGCACTGGCGCTCGGTGGTCTGTCGCTCTGCGACGTGCTGCGCTTGCGGGCGGAATCGGCCTCTCCGGGCCGGCGGCAAAAGTCGGTGATCATGATTTATTTGCATGGCGGGCCGTCGCAGCTCGACATGTACGACATGAAGCCGGCCGCTCCGCTGGAATATCGGGGCGAGTTCAATCCGATCCGGACGAACGTGCCGGGAATCGAGATCTGCGAGCTGATGCCGCGACAGGCGATGATCGCCGACAAGTTTGCCATCCTCCGCGGCCTGCAAATGGCCCCCTTCCATTCGGGCAACGAGTTTTACAGCGGCTCCCCGTGGCAGGAGTTTCCCCGCGCGTCGGTTCCGGGTGAGGCCCGCCGGCCGGCCTTCGGCTCGATGGTGAGCCGGATGCGGAACGGCCATTCCGCCGTGATCCCGTACGTCAGCGTGGGCAACCCGGCCGAATGGGAACCGGCGTACTATGCCGGCGCCGAGTTCGAGCCGGTCCGCCTGCAACTCGGCGGTTCGGCCGAAGCGCTCCAGAACATGACGCGGCACCACGCGGTGAGCCTGGGCCGCCTCGACGATCGCCGCGACCTGCTCAAGGCGCTCGACCAACGACGCCGCGAATTGGACATCGAGGTGAACGCCAAAAAGATCAACTCGTTTCAGGCGAAGGCCCTCGACATCATCGCCTCGGGCAAGGTGCGGGACGCCTTCGATCTCGACAAAGAGCCGGCGTCGGTCCGCGCCCGCTACGGCGAGGGGAACCTGACGTTCGGCCTGCATCCGGGCAAGCCGCTGTTACAGGCCCGCCGGCTGGTCGAGGCGGGAGTGTCGGTCGTCACCTCGTGCGTTTATGGTTGGGACACGCACGCCAAAAATTTCACCGCGCTGCGGGAGCTGTTGCCGCCGCTCGACCGGGCCGTGCACGCGCTGGTCACGGATCTTGACGACCGCGGCCTGCTCGACGAGGTGGCCGTGGTGATGGGGGGCGAATTCGGCCGCACGCCGAAAATCGGCGACATCACGCCGGACGGCCGCGGCCACTGGTCGGACGCGGCCTTCCTGTGGATGGCCGGCGGCGGATTGAAGACAGGCCAGACGATCGGCGCGACCGACGCCCGCGCCGAGCGCAGCACGGGGACCCCGATCAAGATGCAAAGCGTGCTGGCGACGCTGTATCACGTCCTGGGAATTGACCCGGCCACCACGATTCGCGACCACAACGGCCGGCCGCAGTATCTGCTCGATCATCGGGACCCAGTGAGCGGTCTCATTTAACCGCAGCCATATGGGCGGGCAGTACGTTTCGCCAGCCGTGACCGTGTGCGCGCGGATCCCTCGCAGATCAACCGACGTCAAAGAGCAATCCGATTCGTAACTGTGAAGGAATGAGCGAATGAGGGGCAGACTGTCGAGGCGACGCTTTCCGGTTCTCGTCGGACTCTTGGCTCTGCTCGGCCTCGTCGCGGCGTCGGCCGTCGTCGAGGGGGCCGAGCCGTCGCTCAAAGTTTTCGCCCGGCCGCTCCACCCCGGGCGGATCAACCCGATGCTCTTCGGCAATTTCATCGAGCTGCTCGATGATCTTGTGCCAGGGATGTGGGCTGAGATGCTCAATGACCGCGGTTTCGAGGGGGTCGTTCCGCCGGCCAACTGGGTTTATTACGACGGCTCGCCGACTTTTTGCGACCGCCGGTGGGACAAAGGGCCCGATTGGGTCTTGGAGAGGAACGGGGCCTTCAACGGACCGCGGTGCGCGCGGATCACCGGGCACGCTCATCGCCCGGCCGGACTGACCCAATCAGGACTCGCCGTCACCGAAGGGAAGACCTATCGCTTCACCGGCTTTCTGCGGGCAAGCGGCTCCGTCCGCGTGCGAGTCGTGCTCAAGTCGCCCCTTCCCGACGGCCGCTTTGACGAGTTGGCCTCGGCCCATCTCGCAGCCCCCACGGAAAACTGGTCCAAGTTATCAGCCGAGCTGCGAGCCAACGGCACGAGCGAGAGCACCGTGTTCGAGCTGCGCGTGGACGGAAAAGGATCCGTCTGGGTCGACAAGCTCTCCCTCGTGCCGGCTGACAACGTCGCGGGATGGCGCACGGACGTCGTCGACGCGATTCGCGACGTGCACCCGGCTCTCATTCGCTGGGGAGGCAGCGCGGTCGATCCGGGCCGTTATCGCTGGAAAAACGGCATCGGCGATCGGGACCATCGGGTCCCTTTTGCCAACACGAATTGGGGCCGCATCGACTCCAACGACGTCGGCATCGACGAGTTCTGCCAATTCTGCGCGCTCGTGGGGGCCGAGCCGCTCGTTTGCGTGAGTTTTTCCGACGGGGCCCAAAGCGCGGCCGATCTCGTGCAGTATTGCAACGGCGAGATCGGTACTGAGTGGGGCGCGCGGCGGCGTGCCAACGACCATCCGGCCCCCTACCACGTGAAGTATTGGCAGTTGGGCAACGAGATCAGCGGCGATGACGAGGCCTACATCAAGAAGTGCCGCGAATTCATCCGCGTGATGAAGCGGGCCGATTCAACGATTGCGATCCTCTCGTCGTTCCCGTCGCAAAAGGTGCTCGATGTGCTCGGCCACGACCTGGCTTATCTCGCCCCACACCATTACACGCGGGACCTGGCCGCGTGCGAGGCCGATTTCGCGAACCTGTCGCGGATGATCGCCCGCACGCCCGGCTGCGGCCACCTGCGACTGGCGGTGACCGAGTGGAATTTCACCGCGGGCGACTGGGGCCTGGGACGCGGCAAGATGCTGACGCTCGAAGGGGCCCTGTGGAACGCGCGGTATCTCAACCTGCTCTGCCGCCACTCGAACATCGCCGAGATCGCCTGCCGCTCGAACATGACCAACAGCTTCTGCAGCGGCATTATCGGCACGCGGCCGGGCGGCCTCTTAAAACGGCCGAGCTACCACGTGATGAAACTCTACGCCGACCACGCCCTGCCGATCCCGCTCGCCACCGGCCCCGCTCCGGCCGGTCTCGACGTCATCGCCTGCGCGGACGAACCGCGGCAAGCAGTCTGCGTGTTCGCCGTCAACACGCGGACGGAGCCCGTCTCGCTCTCGCTCGATCTGGCCGGGTTGGGAAGCGGTCTGACTCCTCTGAGCGCGGTGTCGGTCCGCGACACGCGCGACCGGCGGCAACCCGACGTGATGAACCACTGGTCGGCCCCGGACCGCGTCGCGACGGTCGACCTGAAATGCTCCGGCACCGCATTCACGCTTCCCGCACTCTCCGCAACAGCCATTGTCTGCGGCAGCAAGAAGGATTGAAGCCGAAGTTCGATGGTTAAGGCCGGGCCCAAACCACGCTATTGCGTTTTTTGCCCCACTCGACGGGGTTGCCGGGGTCGGAGGCCCATTTTGTCCCATCGACGACGAACTTGTACTCGTGCCTCCCTTCGGGAAGTGAAATCGTCGACGTGTACCAACCGTCCGCGTCGGGGCCTTGCATCTCGTGGCCGGTCGGCTTCCAGCCGTTGAACGTCCCGGCCAGCGCGACCGTTTTCGCGGAGGTCGGCGGCCGATAGCGAAACGTGGCGGCGAACGTTCCATCTCCGCGGTGGATGACCTTGGGCGGATGGAGCGGACCAACCACGATCACGCTGTTGTGTTCGGGCCCGACTTGCGCGATGTTGCCCGGGTCGCTCCGCCAGCCTTGGCCCACGGCCACGAACTTGTATTGGTAGCGGCCCAGGGGAAGCCGCAGCATGGTGGTGTACCAGCCTTCCTTGTCCGGCCCCGACATGCGTCCGGACTCCGGCTTCCAATCGTTGAATGTGCCGGCCAGGTAAACTCCGTTTACGGGTACGGCGCCTGTCGGCCGGTAGCGGAAGGCCACGTCGTAATCGCCATCCGCTCGGCGCGTCTGTCGCGGCGGTCCGAGGGAGAAATCCTGTTCGGCCGGACTGTAGTCGTACGAGCCGACCATCATTTCGTCCCAGGTCTGGTCCCCCCAATGGACCGAACTCGTGGGATCGGGATTGAGCAAGTTGTTCTCCGAGTTGTCGAAAACGGCTTCGCATACCAGGCGCGTGCCGTCCGGCAAGAGCTTCGGCTCGGCCAGGCGGTAGATATTCTGCCAGTTGAAGTCGTACCGCGGCACGTCGAGCAGGATTTCCTTCCGGTTGTCGGGATAGACGGCAGTAAAGCGGAACGCCTTGCCCCGCAGGTGCATGTGCGGAACGAGCGCATAGACGAATCGGTCCTCAGGCATCTTCTCGGCCGCCTTGACCCGATAATCGGCGGCTCCCGGTGGAATGAGAAACTGCCAGTTGTAGATTCCGCCAACGGTGATTTCGCGTTTCACGCTCTTGGCGTCGGTCAGGATCAGGCCGACTTCGCTCTGGTCCACCTCTTCGCTGCCGTCCGGCGTGTAGTGCATTTGAAACACGAGCCGCGAGCCGGCGGGAATTCGGGCACCGTAGCCCACGGGAGAGAGGAGCGGCGGCAAGCCGGGCGCAAAGCCGGCCACCGCCTTGAACAGCGGATCTTCGGGAGTGGGATATGCCTGCTCCGGAGGCAAATAGAACAAGAGCATGTGGTGGACTACTTTTCGATTGCCCGGCCGGGCTTCGGTCCCGCGGAACCAGACGTCCTCCGTGAATCCCGGATCGACGGTGAAATATTTGTACGGTACGACTCCCTGGGCCGGCACGGTGAAAGGCTCCGGCATCTTCACGACGAGGTCCGGTTGAGGAATCCGCCAGCCGTCGGGAAACGCGCGCTTGGGCGGAAGTTGTGCCGGATCCCCTTCGGGAAGTCCGTTGTCGATCCATTCGTGCACGAGCTCTTTGTCGGCCTCGGACAAACGCGCGTCGTTGTCGAACTTGCCGTGCTGGGGATCGGCCCGCCAGGGGGGCATGCGCCCCTGGTCGATCACTTCGCGAATCGTCTCGGACCAGGCGGCCGCGTCGCTGTACGACGTCAACGCGAACGGCGCGACTTCCCCCGCGATGGCACGTCACGCAATTGGCCTCGAGGATCCGCGAGATCTGCTTGGTATACGTCACGTTGCCCGTCGGCGGGCGGCGGTTGATCCGACCGATGCGGCAGCCAATCGATGCGGTCGCCGGCACGCGGACCTCGCGCCCGGCCAGCAGGTCGCCCAGCGCGATCGTCGACGAACCGCCGCTTCGGCTTGTCGTGCGCGTAGCCGATGCCGAACTGATCGTCAATCAGCCCCGCATAGCGTATGACCCCCTCTCGATCGAGCACGTAGGCTTCCGGCGTGCGCGTCGCGCCGAAAAGGTCGGCGACCTTGTTGCCGGGGTCTTTTTTGACGGGAAAGACGATCTTGTGGCTCTCTGCGAAATGGGCGATTTCGGCCAGCGAATCCTGCTGATTGGAATCAATCGCCAAAAACTCGACCTGTTGGCCGCGATATTTTTTATCGAGCTCGACCAGACGCGGCATGTAGCGTTGGGCCAGGGGACATTCGGTCCCCACGAACACGACGACGACCGCCCGGCTCCGTTTGCAGGCGGCCAGAGCGTCCGTTCCGATGCACGTCGCCCAGCGCGGCAAACGCGACCTGTTTTCCCACCGGTGCCGTCGAGAGAGCCACGGGCGCGGGCGGGGGCCGTTCCATTGGCCGACAGGACCAGGCTGAGCACGAGCGACGAATAGCCGATTGCTGACATGGACCCGCTCCGGATTCTCAAGTTCCTTCTGGCGAGTATTTTAGCGGATCGAGGGCGATAGGATGAAGGCGGAAGGTCGGAGATCCGCCTTTATCCTTTCCTATTTCGCGATCTCTACGTCGCGCAGCGGGTCGATCGGGATCATGCGGTCGCGGAGGGCGCAGACGGCCAGGATGCTGATGTATTCGCGGTAATTGGGCGACGTGGCACTCCGCATCAAATAGATCTTTGATTTCTCGTGGTCGCCGTGCTTCTCGAGGAACATGCCGACGAGGTAATAGACGCGGGTCGGTTGGAAAAGGGTCGATTTTGCCAGTGCCGCGTCGATCCGTTTCAGGTCGAGCGGTTTGGACGTATGGATCGCCTCGCGAAAGGCAGCGGCCACTTCGCGGTAGCATTCGACATTCTCTTGTCGCCCGGCAATTGGCCGCGGCGGCCGGTCGGGAGGCGTTTGATCGCCTGCCGCGACCTGCTCGAGAAGGTATCGCGCGTCGACGCGTCGTCGACGCGGTCGGCCAGAACGGCCGCCCGCAGTCCGACGAGCGGTCGTTTCGTCGCCTCGTATGACCGCTTGAGCAGAGCGAGTGCTTTTTGCGGTTCCCCCGTGAACTGGTAGAAGGTCGCGATGTCGGCGAACGTGTTGGCGGGAGCGGGCGTTCCCAGCGACTCGAAATAGCGCTGGGACGCCGCTTGGGCCGCATCCGCGTCGCCGTGTCCCGTGCGGCGACACCACGCGAACCAGCCGAGCGAATCCATGGGATACCGCTCGACGACCGCCTTGACGATCTCCTCCGCCTTCTTCCAGTCATGCTTCAATTCGTAATAGTGGGCCAAGGTCAACAAGCCCCAGGCCGCATAGCTGGCGGCGGCCCCCTCGGCGAAGGGGCGGGCCTCGGCAAGTCGGTTGTGCCGCAGGTGATATTCGGCAATCTCCATCTGAATCTGGGCCCCTTGGAGTCCCAGCGCGGGGAGCTTGAGCGCCTCTTCCAGCGTCGCTTGCCAGTGTTTCAAGTCGGTCTCGTGGAAATAAAGCAGTGCCAAGCGGCGATAACTGGCGTAGCTCGGCTGCACGCGGAGGAGTTGTCGGAGACAGCGCTCCTCGTCGGGAAATTGTTTTTCCTGGTCATACTTGGCCGCCAGCATCGAAAGCACAGTGGGGACGTCGGCAAAGTCGTGTTCGAGCTGGAGTCGTTGTTTCGCGAAGTCCGTCCAGTCGAAATCGATCAACAAGGCGATCACGCGCGGCATCTTGGGGCTCACGCTGCGCAACAGGTGCGCGACCTGCTCGTTTGCCTTGTCGTCGGACGACCGCCGCAGAAAGCCGTACGAACGGCGGACCATGAGATCCAGATAAACCGGGTCGAGATGGGCCAGTGCGATGCGATGCAGGTTGGCCAGCCGCTTTTTGTTCGTGCCGCACAGCCAGGCCACGAGCGGATTCTCCGTCAGCTCGAGTTGGCTCCAGTCGAACTGCCGGAATTTGGGAATTGCCGTTCGCCGCTCGGCACGCTCGTCGTTGTACGTGTCGAGGTAAGGGCCGTACGGATGGTCCTTGCCCAGCGGTCGCAACAGAGGAAGATCGATATCGGTGGAGACAGCCCACAGGTATTTGTCGAGCTGCAGCCGTCTCCAGGCGAACTGAAAGCCCAAGTCGCCGAGCACGTTCCCCAACACGGTCAAGGAGGGCTCACCTCGGTCATCGGGGCCGCCCGCTTGTTTCACCTCGGCGATGATCGACGCCAGGCGGGCGACCTCCTCCGCACCGCGCCGCGGCTTGCCCAGCCGCTCGCGAAGATTCTGAGGCAAGCCGGGAACGTCACCCAGGCGGTGATCGAGCGAGTCGGCCAGGATGTTGATGCTCTCCGGCGTCACGACCCGACTCAGATTCATCTGCCGGCGTCCGAGCAAGGCGTCGATGATGCGGAAACAATCGGGGTGCTCGACGAATATGGGAACCGTCGATTTGGGCAGCTCTTCACCTCCGCCGAGCGTGGCCGTCTGGATCCAGAGAATAAAGGCCAAAGTCCGCTCGGGCTCCCGGTAAAGGGAAACTTCGGGCCGGGCTTGGCCGGCACAGGTTCGCTCGATGACTGCCAGCCAATCGGGCAACGGTTGTGCCGACGACTTCGCGGCCGGCCTGCCGCGTGCCGCGCTCGCGTCGAGGGCCGCGGCGGCGTGCAGACCGGCCAAGGCCCGCGCGTAGGCGCGATGCGCCAGCGCCCAGCCGGAGGAGCCGCTCTTTCGCACGAGCCGTTCGGCATAGACGAGCGCACGGGCTTTGAAAGCCTTGTGGGCCGCGCTCCACCGCATCTCGGTCATCAACCCCAGATTCGCATAACCGACCACGAGGCCGGCCAGCAATTCGGGCGACTCACCGTGCTCGCGAATTTCAGCATGCAGTTGGCGGAGTGCCGTGAAGACGGCGATTTCGTTCCATGCCCAGAGGCGCGTTTCGGCCGATTGGGGAATCGCGGCCGAGGAGCGGGCCGCGGGGACCTTCCCGGTCGGCCCTGCCTGCGCGAGGACACCTTGGAATTCCTTCCGCGACCATGCCTCGGCCTTGTCGACCAGGACGGCGATCAGATCATAGCGGGGTATGTCGACGGTGGTTTCCCAAAGCGGCTTGGCGGATTTGTCGTTGGCGTGTGTCACGGAAACGCGGACGTGACACGTGTCGGATCCCTCAGCGATCGGAGTTGCGACGAGCGTGGCAAAGGGCGCCGAGTTGGCCTGGGCCGGCAGATCGAGTGACTCGCGGAGCGTCTGATCGCGCGTGGACAGGCCGCATTCGTCGCGGGCCGCGATGAGAAAGGCTTGCCGCACGATTTCCCGGACGAGCAAGCCGCCGGCTTGCGGCGGACCCTGGAGCGGGTTGACCTCGCGCACCGCCAGACAAACGGGGCCGGGCTGTTGCGGGCGCGGATCAGCAACGGCAAGTTGGCCAAGAATCAGCCCGTCGCTCATGACGACGAGCAGACCAACCACGAAACTCCGCAGCATCGAGCAGCCTCCCTCCTCGCGCGAGGGGGACCGTCGAGAGAAAGTGTGTCGTTGCCGGCCCGACCGCGACGCGTGATGACCATCGTATCACGCGAAGGCGGAGGTTTTTAGGGTCCATTTTTAGCGGCGCGTCCGGCAGGGCCATCTGCCCGTTGCCGGCGGGGGGCCGACCTGCTGCCGTTTCTGACGCAAAACAGGACGACGGTTCCGCACGAAATCCTCTTCTGGCGTTACGGAGCGCAGATGGCCGTCCGCAAGGGGGATTGGAAGATCACGAAGGCCATTCCGCGACCAAAAGGCCTCAGCGTTGCCGCCCGGCTCGAAGTGGTCGCACCACGACAAAACTAAAAGCCGCGCGGGATTTGTCCCATCAGAATCAGGACGAGCAGAATGACCAGAATCAATCCCAGCGCGCCGCTCGGTCCGTAACCCCAGTTTCGCGAGTGGGGCCAGGTCGGCAAGCCGCCCACGAGGAGCAGAATAATGATGATGAGTAGAATCAGGCCCATGGTCGTTCCCCTTTGGTGACAATCGAGTTGTTGAGTCCGCGACAGGCGAAGACGACAGCTGTGACGAAGATCCGCGATGTGCTAATTGAGTGGCAGCCCAACGGGACGCAAATTCCGGTCCGCAATTTTGATTTCGTCCACTTTGCAGCACGAACGGCTCGCGCCGACGCTCTTCGACTCTGAAAAAGTGATGGTCATCGAAGCGGAATCACTTGGGGCGGCCGTGTAACGCTCAATTCGCGGTCAGACTGCTCGCTCATCGGCCGGCTCGTTTCGACCGCCTGGCAAGATTTCTCCGTGCGGGACTCACGGGCGAAGCCGTTTCCGGCCCGGCTTGACGAGGCCAGGATCAAAATGACCACTTGGCAGAATTGCCAGGTCACGGAACGGCATTTGCGTTCTGTTCGTACCCGCAAAGAACACGTTCGGCTCACCGGCGTTGCCGGGCAGTCGGCGAACACCTTTATTTTCAGCAAAGCGAAGGACGAACTCATGTCGGGCAAAAGCGACGAAGTGAAAGGTCGGATCAAAGAAGCGGCCGGCGCGTTGACGGACAACGAGAAGTTGCGCGGAAGGACAGAAAGATCAGGCCGTCGGCAAGGTGAAACAGGCCGCCACCAAGGTCGTCGACAAGGCTCAGCAAGCGGTCGACGCGGCGGCGGAAAAAGCCAGACGAGCCGCGAAGTAACGCTCTCCGCCCATTTACGGCGGAAGGACATCGGCGTTTCCATCCTCCGTGCCCAGTTTGCGGCACGCGGGCGGTTCGTCCCCGGCGCGACACCCAGTTGTAGCCTCCGCGGTGAGACTCCGTACCACACTTGTTTTCTGTGTTCAAGGTGCCGACTCAAGCCGCGCCCGTTCTTCTCACCACGAGGTTTATTTTATGGAAATTACCCACGTCGATCGACCGCTTCACGGTCACCACAAGGTGGCGGCGGCCCTGTTTGTCGCCTCGCTGATCTTGGGCGCCGGCATGGTGCTGTCGGCCGAGCTGATGAAGCCGGAGCGCTACGAATTTCACCCAGGCTCGGCCCCCAATACGTACATAATTTACGATCGGGAAACGGGCCGCGCCACGTCCGCCGAAATCGGCGCCAAGGATCCCACCGAATCGCTCAAGAACTGAACCGGCGGTTCCCCCAAAAACGCGCCCAAAAAACTCGCTCGACACTTCTCACGCGATTTTGAAGGAGTGCCCCATGCTGATTCTCTCGACAATCGCTCTCCCCTTAGCCGCGATCGGCTATTCGCTCGTGTACCTGCTCGCTGGTGGCGGATTTTTCGGTGCCATCGTGATTTTTATCGTGGCCAAGATGTTGGGAGACTGAGCGCGGGCGATTCGCCTCGCTTCCCATTTCCTCTCGTACCCAAGCTCCGCTCGGGCACGCATCCGCCTACGGCGGACTCCGCTTCGCGGTTCGCATCCGCCGTCGGTGGACTCTTCGGGCCGCCGTTGTGAAGCGGAGCCTCGCGGAGTTGCGGGCAGTCCCTGGCAATCTGCTGCCGGATTCAACTCCACCCACTTCATTGACCTCGGCCCTGTCTGTCGGACTCCTCCCGTTTTCTATTCAACTCCGGCAACGCGCCGCGAGTAGGCCCGTCGCTGCGGTGATGTCGATCTCCGCGGTGAGCAGGCCTTCCTCGCCGTAGGGCTGGTACGCCAGCAGTGTCCCGTCCGGACGGACGATCGCCGACGTCGTCGGAGAGCCCTCGCTGGCGCAGTTGACGGTGGCGAAATAGCAGGTGTTCTCGGCCGCGCGGCACAGGGCCGCCTTCTCGTGAAAGGAATTGGCCGGGTCGGCGAAGGTCGTCGGCCGGTACGAACCGGGCACGGCCAGATCGAAATGCGGGTGAAACACGACGTGGGCCCCCCGCCGCGCGGCCCAGCGGACGGTCTCCGGATAGCGAAAGCCTTCGTGGCAAATCGCGATGCCAAACGTCAACGGGCCGGCTTGAAACACGCGGCGCTCGGAGCCGGGCGTGTAAACCCCCTCTTCCGAGGGGTCGATCTGGACCTTGTCTTGAAATCCAGCGATCGAACCGTCCGCATTAATCACGAGCGCGCTAATCAGCAGAGCGTCGTCGACCAACCGCTCCGTTCCCAGAATCACCGTGATCTGGGCTTCGGCCGCGGCGGCAGCGATGACCGACCAGCCCCGCTCGAGGAAACCGCGATCGGGAGCCGGCACCGACTTGCCGAGTCCTCGATAACCGGGGACGTAGCATTCCGGAAAGCAGACGATGCGCGCCCCTGGTCCGAGGCTTCCCGCACGGCACGTGCGGCGAGCGCGATCGACTCGTCCGGAGTGGACGGGAAGCGGAGATTCGCGAGCGAGATGCGAAACAGGCTCATGGGGTCTTCTCGTAACCGTTTTGCCGCTGGGCAAGATTATCGCCCGCTCGCACGCCCGTGTTCAATTGACGCCGCCCGCTTTCTGGCCCGCGGGCTGGCTGGAAATAAGAGGGGACGAGGCTTCCCTCGGAGTTCCGTAGTGCTCCGTCTATCGCGATTTGTCAGGTGTCGTTTGCCCGCCCGTTTGCTTAGCCATCGCATTTTCAAGCTGACGTTTTCGGCGAGACGGACCATTACGGGACTGGAAGGCAGCTATTGGACCACGGATTTCACTGATGACACTGATGACGGGATACAGCCGACGCAGCGCGGTGGGATAATGTTGCCACGCTTTGTCGGTTTCGCATCTGTGGAATCCGTGCGATCCGTGGTTGCTGATCCGTTAAGGGCATACTGTGCATGCCGCTTTAATCCGCATCCACGTACCGACACAAAATGAATCGGAATGCACAGCATGCCGCTTTTCGATAACGTGTCGTCGGGCGAGGAAACGCCGGCAGGCACAGCATGCCCTACGAAACTTGGCCGAGCGAGAATTTCGGCTGCGTTTTGGCGATCATGCAGCGTGTCGATCTTCTGCTATAATCAAAAGTGCCTGGAAATCCGGTGTCGAGTCCTTTGCAGACGATGAGGGGAAAATCACGATGGCCTATCAGCCCGATGACGATGGAATGAATGACCAACAGAAAGAAGAGAGAAAGCAGGCCAAAAACGAACGAGAACAGTTGAAGAAGGACCGAGACGCTCAGAGGGAGAAGATACGCAAGGATCGAATTCCCGCAAAGTGAGACTGGTTGAGGCCACGGCGCCTCTGTTTCGCACCTCGGCCAGCAAATTGCCGGCTCCGCCGCTGGAGCGATTTGCTGCCGTGTCCGCTGCACGTATCGCTGGATCGTGTTGACGTTCTCGTGGCCGAGAATCAGCGCCAGGCAACTGTGGTCATTGGTGTTGTCGACAACAAACTGATGACCCGTGCGGTGCCGAAGGAAGTGCGGATCGAGTGCTGCAAGCACTCAGGTGACGCGACGAAAGCTGCGTTTTCACCGACACATTGTGCCGCGGGACCGCGACACCTGGATGGAACGCGCTCTTAGGCGGACAGAAGGCGTGAGCCGTCGATCAAGGCTTCGTCGTTGAGTCGCCGGTCTTCCTCGCACACGTCGCCCCAGCCGCGTCGGGCGTGGCGCTCAACGAACTCAGCAGCCGACTGTCTCACTTTTCCGAGCGTTTCGAGGGCACCGAGCGTGGCGACGACTCGGGAGAGTTCCGCAGGGCATGCTCTGCATGCCGATTCTCAATGACATCTCGTCGAGACACGAAAAACCGGCATGCAGAGCATGCCCTACAAAACTTGTCCCACGACTGACATCAGCCGGAGCGGCACGTTGGCAAGAATTTCTTCGCTCGGCAAAGATCGAAAGAGCGGACGACAAGGATTCGATCTGCAGCTTCCGGTTAATGTGGACCGGCCGAGTCGTCGATGAATCGCAATCAGATTATCGGGCTCTCGATCGTGTCCATTGCACTGGCGATCCCGGCCTTTTATTTCTTCGCCACGGCACCCAATTCGGTCGCATTTTGGAAGGTGGGGATTGGCGCGGGGCTGGTCGTGATGCTCGTCCGTGCGCAGATCGGGAGTCGCGCCACCTATATCGACGATTTGTTGCCGCACGTTGCGCCGGCTGGCTACGAGATCGTTTCCAGCGAGCCCTTGGGCTGGTTTCGCACGGGTCCGTTTCCGGCCATTCACGTCTTTTCGCAGCCGTACGTCAAAACCGAGACGCCGTTTGGCTCGGGAGAGTTCGTCAAGTATCGCCGACTTGTACTCCGCAACCACTCGGGAAAGCGCTTCACGGTTTACGCAATGCTTGAATTCCAAGCCTTCAAGTGCACCCACGTCTGGTTCCAGCCGGAGCTCCATTCGCTCCATAAAACATGAGTCCTATGTCGCAGGCTGTGACTCACGACTCGCATCGGCTCCGAAGCAAATTCAATCGGCATGCAAAGCATGCCCTACAAAACTTGCTCTCGCACCCAAGCTCCCGCTTGGGGACGCATCCGCCTGCGGCGGACTCGACGTGCGGCCCTGGCGAAGTAAAGCTTCGCGGGACCGAGAGGGCACCCCTCGGGCCGTGCTTCGCTGAGCAGGGGGCGGAGCTTGCGTCCGAGGGAATACAGATCGCCAAACGGCTCGGACTCGAATCGGCTTGTCACGCCGCAGGTCGCCCGCGAAAACTCGCGCCACGCCCAGTCGCTGGCCGTCCGGCAGGTTGCGAAATTCGATTGAACCGGGCCGTGGGCGGCTCCGACTTAGAGTACGCTCTGAAGATTGTGAACCGGAGCAAGTCGAACGCGGCAGCCGGAACGACCCGACTGAATGGGGACAGCCTCACAACGAGTTCGCGACGAATGGCTGGCCTTGCGGTGCCAGGCCCGCGAGGCCGGTGCGTTTGAAGAGCTGATTTTGGAGATGGAGTCTCCGCTTTTGTATTACGTCGCAAAATTATTGAACGATGAGAGCCGGGCCCTCGACGTCCTGCAGGAGGTTTGGCTGTCGGCCTATCATGGGATCAGGCGGCTCGAAGAGCCGCAGGCATTGCGAGTCTGGCTTTATCGAATCGCTCACGGGCAGGCCGTGGACCGCGTGCGGTCCGACGTGTCCCGCGAACGGGCGGAGCAGCGCGTGGGCCGAGTCTCAAGAGCGCGGCGACGAAAACTCGTTCGACGCCGAAGACGCAGCGGCGATTCACCGCGCTCTCGATCGACTCGACGTCAAGCACTGTGATGTGTTGGTGCTGCATTTCTTAAACGACTTTTCGCTGGCCGAGATCGCCTCGATCGTCGGCTGCCCGGATGGAACAGTCAAATCGCGTATTTACCATGCCAAGCGTGCTTTGAAAGAGGCTTTGAAACGAGGTGGTTATGGAACCGACGAAAAATGACCTTGGAAGGCGCTTGCTTTTGCAACAAGCGAGCGATCCCGAATCGCGTGCGCGGTACCAGAGACGGGTCGACGCCATGTTGGAGCGATTGCACCGCGAAGCCTGGTGGATGGGCCTCGCCCATTCAGCCGTGCTGGCTTTTTTTATGCTGCTGCTTGTTTGCGGCGGCGTGACTCTGGGCTACTTCACGATTCGCCTGGCCAGTACGACTTCCGCCGTCGACGGCTATTTGCTGCTCCTGCTCGGATGGGCCGCGTTATTTGCAGCCGCCCTGTCGCTGCTGTGGCACCTGAATCGCCGCTTGAAGGAGAGCGATCTTCTCGTGCAAGTGAAAGGCTTCGAGATGCGGTTACTGGAGCTCGAGGACCGTGCCATGGTGGTGCGCACGGATCAATAATCACGCCGGGTGCCACTCGACGCCGTTGACCCTTTTACGGTCTTCTGGGCGCCAGGCCCGCGGCATTGCAGAGCTGCGCACACAGTAAGCGGTTTTGTTTCCTCGCGGGGAACCATGGTCACGGCTTTGCATGAGGCCGTCCGGGAATTCCGTCCAACGAGCCACAGCTCGTTTCGGTCTCGCGATGATTTAATCGGCATGCACGGCACCCCCTAAAAAACTGATCGCCGGGTGCCACTCTACGCCGTTAACCCCTTTGCCGGTTTCTGGGTGCCACGCCCACGGCTCGGCGTGGGCGTGCCCGCCAAACATTAGACGGTGAACGTCAAACGGATTCGCACGCCCACGCAAAGCCGTGGACGTGCACTTGACGTGGAGATTGTGTGCTTTTTTCGTTGAAAAAATGGTTAACGGCACAGGGTGCCACTGATCGGAGCTCTCGCCCGTCAGTCTTTTTTTTCGGAGACCAAACGGTATTGGCAAGTTGGAAGAACGCAGCGTACGACGCGTCGGCGGCTGGCGAGAATTCCTTCGCTCGGCAAAGATTGAACGAGCGGACGACAACGGTTCGCTGCAGCTCCAGATTATACTGGATCAACCAATTGGCCGAGTCGTCGATGAACCGCAATCAAATTATTGGGCTCTCGATCGCGTCGATTGCCGTGGCGATTCCAGCCTTTTATTTCTTCGCCACCGCACCCAACTCCGTCGCATTTTGGGTGGTGGGGATTGGGGCGGGACTGGTCGTGATGCTCGTACGTGCGAGATCGAGAGCCGTTCCACCTACATCGACGATTTGTTGCCGCACGTTAAACCGGCCGGCTACGAGATCGTTTCCAGCAAGCCGTTGGGCTGGTTTCGCACAGGTCCGTTTCCGGCCATGCACGTCTTTGGGCAACCGTACGTCAGAACCGAGACGCCGTTCGGCTCGGGAGAGTTCGTCAAGCATCGCCGTCTTGTGCTGCGCAACCATTCGGGAAAGCGCGTTACGGTTTACGCCCTGCTCGAATTCCAAGCCTTCAAGTGCACCCACGTCTGGTTCAAGCCGGAGCTCCATTCGCTCCATAAAAAGTGAGTTCCGTTTGGCATGCTGTGCATGCCGTTCTTCGAGAACGTGTCGTCGAGGAGGGGCTGGTCGTTCAATTGGCGGTCTTCCTGGCACTGCACATCGTCTGTAGAATCCCCGCCGGCTGGCTTCACGTAATGGTGTTCCCGTTCGGGTTCCCCAAGGCTGGACCGTGCGAGGCTGATCCGATGCGAATGCTGAAACTGTCGCTATCGTTCGTGGTCGTCTGCTCATTGGCCGTGACCGCTACCGCTCAGCAGGTGGTCGATAAGATCGTCGCGGATTACACCGAGGCGATTCGCTTCGATCCGAAAGACCCAAGCGCCTACGTCGGCCGTGCCTACGCATGGATTGCCAAGACGGAATACGACAAGGCACTTTCCGATTTCACCGAGGCGATTCGCCTCGATCCCAAAGTTGCAGAGTTCTACACTGGTCGCGGCAATGCATGGATCGGCAAGAGGGAGTACGACAAAGCACTCGTCGATTTCAACGAGGTGAGTCGGCTCAATCCGAAAGATGCATCTGCCTACTGCAACCGTGGCCTCGTATGGGTCGGCAAGGGGGAATACGACAAGGCGATTTCCGCTTGTAACGAGGCGATTCGGGCCGATCCGCAATACGCAGTGGCCTACGCCTTCCGTGGTAATATTTGGCTGTTCAAGGGGGATAAAGAGAAAGCACTTGCCGATTTCAACGAGGCGATTCGACTCAATCCGAAAGATGCAAGTGCTCACATCAATCGCGGCACCTTATGGGAGGCCAAGCGAGAATACGACAAAGCCCTTGCCGATTTCAACGAGGCGATTATTTGGCTCGATGCGAAAAGCCCAAATGCATACGTCAGTCGTGGCGATGTTTGGCGGGCCAAGGGCGACAACGGCAAAGCACTTGCCGATTATAACGAGGCGATTCGACTCGCCCCGAGGTCTGCGTCAGCGTGGAATGCCAGAGCTTGGTTGGCAGCGACTTGCGCCGAGGCGAAATATCGGAACGGAAAAAGTGCCGTTGACGATGCAACAAGAGCGTGTGAATTAACCGGCACAAAGACTTGGGACTATTTTGAAATCTTGGGTGCCGCCTACGCCGAGGCTGGGGCTTTCGACGCCGCAGTGAAGTGCGAGGAAAAGGCGATTGAGCTTGCTCCTGAGAATGAAAAAGCGAACCTTCGCTCTCGCCTCGCGTCTAACAGGCCCACAAGCCGTATCGAGACGAGCCGAAAAAATAGGGCCTCCACACGTCGTCGATGGGTCAGTTCCGTAGGGCATGCTCTGCATGCCGATTCCGGATACCATCTCGTGGAGACGCGAAAAGCCGGCATGCACAGCATGCCCTACGAAACTGCATCTTACGCGTCGGTTGTAGACTTTGGGTGCAACGAAGGTGATCCATGGGCGTTGCTTGGTACATTGCCTCGAGCAAAAGATACCCGGTTTCAATGAGCTCCTTGTCGACGGCAAATCTCTCGCACATGCGACAGACGAGCTGGACGACATCGCGAAACGGCGAGGTGTCACGCCTCTCATGGACTTTTTCGGCAGCGGAGCTGACGAAATCATGGATTTGTTCGGGGAAGAAACGATTGAAGGATTGGAGGCGCTGGAGCCACGATGGTTTGCTCCCTCGGACGGATTGAAAACCACCGAAGCCCTGATGAACCACATACAAACGGACCCAACATCGGTTCCCCGCGCAACTCGTTCTGGAAGACCTTCGAAACTTCGAGAAGGTCCTGAAACGGGCAGACACGGAAGGCTTCCGGTGGCATCTCGCCGTCGATATTTGATTTGACTGCGGTCGCCACCGCGGACCCAAAGATGGGACTGTCCGGAATGGAGAGAAGTACAGCGAATGGGAGTGAATGGCGCCCGGGTACCGTGCTCACGGTCTTTGTGTGAGCATGCGAACTGCAGCAAGACATGCCCACGCCGAGCCGTGGGCTGCCACCCGCCGCGGTCCTACGTCGAGAGTCCGATGGACAATTCCAGCAAAGTTGTGAAACCTCGCCGCCCTGCTCGGAAACGATGGACGGCTCGAGGCATTAGCTTCGCCGTCCTAGCATTGGTCGCCATTGGGTTCTGGTGCGCGTACAACGCTCTCTCTGGCTCGCTTCATGCTGAACAAGGCTTGCGTGCCACGCAGTTGACGTTCGAGGCAGTGGAGGACTACGTCAGGCAACACGACGGGGCATGGCCTCGATCGTGGAATGAGCTTGAGCGATCATCCCCACAAACGAGCGACGCGTATTCCTGGGCAGGAGGCTCTAACGAGATCCAAGAATTCGTTTCAGTCGATTTCAACGCCAACCCCGATCAATTGGCGAACCAGACGGTTAATGAATTCCATGCCATCAAGCCGGTCGGCCCGTATTACGACAATTACACCGACCACATTCCGTACTTTTGGAGGCACTTCGCGCTACAAGGCGACCGAAAGTGGAGATGTCAAAAACCAAAGAAGTAGGCCCACAATGAGGGTGAACCACGCCGACAGCCACCGACAACATAGACCGTCATCCAAGGGCCTCAGGCCGCTCCGCGTTCCCCGCCCGGCGCCACCTTCTTCCGCCTCGCGCAAGTTTCAGAGAGATCGCCATCGCTACGCAGCAGCTCGCCACGATCATGGCAATCAACGGGAATGAGGGGCCGGAGACCGGGATTGGGCCGGGGTCGATCCAAACTGTCGGGGTTACCGATGGGTCGACGAGACCCTTGTTTCGTTGTTTCCTGCCAACATGACGATCGAGATCCCCAACCTTCGTCGTCTGCCCTTCAAAGACGCGGGCATTCCACGTATGAGCATCGATGATGTCAGCCGTCGCATGAAAGGGAATGTTGACGGAGACTTCGCCGATGGGAACGTTGTCCACGCGAAATCGTCCCTTCTCATCGGTCCGGAATGGGATCGGTTTGAGGTGCGCGAATTCATCGGCGTTCGACCGGCCCGCGTTGTCGGAAAATGAAACATGGCCTTCCGCAAACGCCAAGGGACCCGGTTTCCCGGGATTATTGAGGATTCCCATGATGGTTCCTCGGCCCGTCGCAGTCAGCTTTTTGGCGTCGACATCGGTATCGCCGACCGTCAGGCCGGTGCTCAGCGGGGAGATGGCAGGGCCGGACACCGCCAAAACATAGGAGCCGGGCGGGACGTGATCGAAACGAAACCGCCGCGGTCGTCGACCGCGTTCTGAATCCTCCCGAGCTCTTGCCGTTGCGAGTTTTCACGAGTGAAGTCTTCAGGGTGCAGACGGACGGGGAGAAACTCGGCGACGATTTGTGCTGGATTTTTCCTGGCGTTTTTCGTTGCTTCGATCGAGCCGCGGACGGTAACGCCGGCCTTCAATTGCACCGTAATCGCCTTGCTGCCTCGCCATGAGTCGGACACAGCCTCCCGCATTGCATATCCGGGCGCTTGACCGCCATCCAAACCTTACCGTTACTCCTGTAACCGAAATCCGTGCGAACACGCACGGAAAATCGGCCGCTCGGTTCGGCGACCGTTTGCGATGAGCAGCACCAGGCAAGAGGCTCCAGACCAGGTCCGGCAACCACAGTGAATTGCGAGACCACGCGCCCGTCCGGGCCGACGACCTTTCCAGTCAGAGCCGGCTGTTGCTCGAGCACAATCGAGAGAGGAGCCTTTACGGGAGGCTTTGGCCGTAACACCTGACTCAGATACCCGTCCTTCTCAATCGACAAATAATAGGCGTCGTTTCCTCCCCAAATGCGGGGTCCGCGAAGTGAGAACGACCCGTCCTGCTGCGTTTTGACGCTCTTTCCGGCCCCATCAGAAATCGTGACGTCGGGAAGCGGCATTCCGGAGCCATCTTTCACGGTGCCGACGATTGTGTCCCCGTGTTCCAATTCGCGCACCGTATATGTTCTCTCGCCCGCTTTTTGCATGACCGCGGCGAACCCGCTCGGACCGAACTCTGCGTAATCGGCATGCCAAACGTTGATTCCTAAATCGGAGTCGATCCCGCGAATTTTGAACCGGCCTTTCGCATCGGTCTTGACGGAATGATTCCGATTGGGCGTGAAGAGTGGCGGCGTGAAAACGATCGGCGAAACCCGGGGCCGGAAATTGGCACCTTGGTGTGGGCATCCACAACGACGCCCTCGACGAGCACGCCCGTTTGGGCCGTGGCTTCGATTCTGCGTCCTTCATGTCGGCAGTCAGAGCGTATTCTTTCTCCCACGGATAACCGCCGATAATCGTGCCCCCTTCGAGATGCAGCTTGATCTGGCAACTTTTCGGGGCCAAGAGAGAAAAGGTGCCGTTGGGCGACCGCACGGCAATCGCCCGAACGAGGAGCGGATCGAACGTTGCGTCTGGGCGTGCTGATGCGGTAGGTGTAGTTGAACTCGGCGATCGGCGGTCGGGTTTTGTCGTCGACAACCACCACGGAGACAGGCACGGCGTCCTTCCAAGGAAACGCGAGCAGAGTTTCCCGCCGGACCCACGGGTGCCCGTCGAGATCAACCAGGTTTTCACCCTTCAAGGCGAATTCCGTTTTGCTTCCGTCCTCCTTGTCGATGCAAGTCAGCGTCTGATTTGTCTTCGTGTACGTTCCCGAACGCACGTAGGGCGGGTCGGCGTAATACGTGCCGTCCGGCACCAGTTCGATCCGATGGTCCGTGGCATCCTTTTCGACATACACGCCCGCCAGTTCGCCTGCTTCGCAATCGGTTGCTCGCGAGACGATCGCCATGAATAACAGCGTCAGAACGAAGTGTGGCTTCATTGTCGCCTCAACTGAATGGCGTGGACAGTCCCATCCAAATCGTGTCCTTCAGCTCCGGTAACGCTTCGCGAGCAGGCCGGACGCTGCGGTGATGTCGATCTCCGCGGTGAGCAGGCCTTCCTCGCTGTAGGGCTGGTACGCCAGTTCCGTAGGGCATGCTCAGCATGCCGATTCTGGACACCATCTCGTCGAGACACGAAAAGCCGGCATGCGGAGCGTGCCCTGCAAAAACTCGCGGTCCCGACGATTTCTACGACGTCAGTCGAGCAGCATAAACACGTAACGTTGCCCTGTATCGGGATACGGTTTGAAGCCGAGCTTCCGGGCGAGGCGTCCTGCGAATTGCAACAGCCTCTTGCGGCTTGCCGCCTGTGCCGGCAACTCGACGACGAGCTTGCCAGAATTCTGGTCGTCCTGCGAGTCTCCATCGATTTCCACCGCATGCACATTCACGCGCCCAAACTATAGAGCTTTTTCACGAGTCTCAAGGAGGATGCCTGGGTCGTTCCTGCACCGAGGGACCGTGACGGTTGGCGGCTTTCTTCGAGCCATGCCAGCGCCTTTGCGCCGCAGGCCCTTTTAGCAGCTCGAGCGGAGGTCGTCAGAGACTTTCGCCGGGGGACGCGGTTCCTTTGGAGGCGGAGGAGGGACGGGAGGTTCCCAATCGTATCGCGGGAGATTCGGATCGTGTTCGCACGCTTTGAAGTATCGTTTCTTCGAGATTTTTTTATCGTTGATCCAATAGGTCTCGATGGCGGTCGTGCCGTGGTCGCTGTATTCGAGTTGTCGGCCGATCTTCATGTTGTTGATCGTCCGACACTCAATGTTTCTATACCAGCGGGACCGTGCGTCCAATTCCCAGATCCGCCAGACGCCGCTGCCGTTGCGAATCTCAAAGGAGTCGACGAGCTCGCCCCGATCGTTCCAGTAACTGGCAACTCCCTCGATGATTCCACTCTGGATCGTTTTTTCGCTCGCTAAGACGCCGTTGGGATGCCAATGGCGACTGACGGCACGCTCCTGGGCCTTGTACACGTGCGCTTCGCCGATGCCGCCGCTGTCGTAGAAGATCGCGTCACGACAGAACCGTCTTCTTGATCGAGGCTCTCGGTCCGAATCATGCGATTTCTCGGAGAACTGGGGCGACCAAGCGAGGCGGCACGACCGGCCGGGCCGCGATCGCCCGACGAGCGATCGTATCACGCGGTGAGCTAGTTTTTCATGGTGCATTTTTGGCTGCCGGCGGGACCGGGGCCTGGGCGGCGTCCAGCGGGGAGGCATCAGTTCGGCATTCCACTTTTTCCAGGCGTCCGTCAATCCCATCACCACCTCGTTCATCAATTCCGGACTTGTCCCGTTTCCTTATCCCGTTTTCTTCTCAACTCCGGCAACGCGCCGCGAGCAGGCCCGTCGCTGCGGTGAGGTCGATCTCCGCGGTGAGTAGTCCTTCCTCGCCGTAGGGCTGGTACGCCAGCAGTGTCCCGTCCGGGCGGACGATCGCCGACGTCGTCGGAGAGCCCTCGCTGGCGCAGTTGACGGTGGCGAAATAGCAGGTGTTCTCGGCCGCGTGGCAGAGCTCCGCCTTCTGTGAAAGGAATTGGCAGGATCGGC
>CAWHWU010000039.1:0-36700 GCA_963833105.1 uncultured Planctomycetaceae bacterium | reverse complement strand
TTCGATAAGAGCACTGCTAAACGGAAGCCGTTTAGACAGTGGCACCTGGCGTTCCGTCCCTGAAGGGGACGCACTCTAAAGCCCAGGACGGAGCGGAACTGTTCACCGCGCCACCGAACAGTGCAGCGTAGTCCTGGGATCCGATCGCCCCAATTCTTCGTTCAGAGCCCTGAAAGCGGCGACACAGTTTTCGTAGGGTGAAACTATGAGAAGGAGACCGAGCCGCTTCTGACAGCCTTGGAGTGGTGGTAAACCAGTGGTGTGTTCAGAACCGTTGGTTTCCACACAAGGAGCTTGTCATGAAGTATGTCGGCGTCGATCTCCACAAGCAGAGTATCAGTGTTTGCGTGATGGTGAAAGATGGTGAGAAACGGAAGGTTGAACGGCGTTTCTCCCTCAACTGTGCCGACGAGGAGGAGATCCGGCGGCAGTTCGAGCGGCTCGTCCCGTTCCAGGTCGTTGTGGAGGCAACCAGCAGCTACGAGTGGTTTTTGCTGCGCATCGAGGACTTGGCCAATCGGTGGGTGCTGGCCCATCCCAAGAGGCTGCGGGTAATCGCCGAGAGCAAGAATAAGTCGGATAAGATCGACGCACACGTGCTAGCGGAGTTCCTGTTGTTGGACATGATCCCCGAAGCCTACCGTCCCACTCCGCGGATTCGGCAGCACCGTGTGCTCGTGCGGCATCGCCAGGCGGTGCAGCGACAGATTACCGCCGTGAAGTGCAAGCTGCGTCACAAGGCGGCCTTCTACAACGCCGACACGCCGCAGCTGTTCACGACCCGGGGACTGAAGCACCTGGCCGGGATCGCCATGAGCAGTGCCGATCGGTTCGAGTGCCGGGCTCTCGAGGATCAATTGGCGTTCCTCCAGGGGCAGTTAAGTGCGGTCGACCAAGAGTTGGCGAACTTCGCCAAGACGGCGCCCGTAGCGGAGCGCAAAGCGAAGGCCGTGTTGGCGGCGGTGCCCGAAGTCGGCCCTGTGACGACCGACATGGTTCTCAGCGAGACGGGGGATGTGCGACAGTTTCGCGGCACCAAGCGAATCATCACCTAGCCAGACTCGACACGGGGTTCCGCAAAAGCACCGGGAAGGGCAAGCAGCTGTCGATCACCAAGGAAGGCTCGCGGCTGTTGCGCTGGGCATTGATCGAAACGGCCTGGCGGCTGGTCGGTAAAACGGCCCGCTGGCGGCGGTTGTTCGAGCGGCTGCGAGCCAGCACGGGGCACAAAAAGAAGGCCATCGTGGGGGTGGCTCGACGGGTGCTGTGCGTGATGTATGCCCTCCTCCGCGACGGCAAAGCGTATCAGCTGGCCGCTGAGTGAAAGGCAGATTCTTCGAAGGTGTCGAGAAACGTCCCTTGAGCAAAAGAAAGGAACTTGGACGATCGAACCGTGACGCGAACCACTGAGCGACCTTCGGCTGATCCCATGTCGAGCGGCACAGCACGCCGACCTACGTTAGGGTGAATGAAGGCGCTCCTCGCACGCTTTTTTCATGGTGCCGGCCCTTTGGACGAGCACCGAATAGATCGTTGAGCTCGCGTCCGAACTCCACACGCCCGCGCCACGAGTCCTTCGTCCACCCCCAATGTAGATTTACAAAACCACTGGTTGACAAACCGAATCTCATAGATGTGCTCCATGATTTGGGTTCCGAGTGCGCTGAGTCTTGTCGGGCAGGCTGTGCCTGCCGTTCGCTATCATTACGCTCGACTGACCAAGATCGGCAGGCACAGCCTGCCCTACGTCACTACTTTTCGTCGAGCTCGCCGAAGACCTGATCCAGCGGCACGGTTCGCCCGGCCGCGACGTCCGCCAGCCCCTCTTCGATGGTCCTCATGGACTCGGCCAGCTGCTCGTCGGAGCCGATGCCCATCATCTCGCGAAACAGCGGCATCGACATTACGATGACCTTCCCCTGCCGACCCTCCGCCTTGAGGAAGCCGTGATGCTCATCCAGCGCCTGGTCGAGTTCATCGGGGAGTTTTGGAGTCATGGCCGCATTGAATCCGAGTTACAACGGATCGAAGCCTGCTGGAGCGGGAGGGGTTTCCCTCTCTCTGGCGCCATCGTATCCGCATCCGCAGTCTCGTTCACGATCGCTTTTACAGCATCTGTAAAAGAGCGGCCGTAAAAATCGACCAGCAAGAGGGTTAGAATTTCCCCGTTGCACAACATCGACGACCCCGAGCGAACCCGCAGCAAAACCCAGCGGCTAGTGGTATGACCACTTGGAATTGGCATGCAAGACTGATGGTTTTTGGCCGCGAAACTCTCTGTTGAGGCTGCCAACGACCGTTGTACGGTGTACGAGAATGACGGGATGAGAACAGGACGCGACCACATTCTCAGTTGGGTGTTCGTGCTGCTGCCGATCATCGCAGTGCTTTCGCTGAGCGTCGTCGGCTGTCTCTCGAACATGCTAGGCGGGACAAAGTGACCGCCGGCGACATCTGTGCGCGGCCGCCGGCCGCTTTATTTCCACTTCAAGAGCTGCCCATCGGACGCCAGACGCTGTTGCAGACGCTTGAGATCGACGTCCTGGACAGAGGACGGCGATTCGATCGCCATCACGGCGGCGGTCGCCACGGACTGACCCAGGACCATGAAGACGGATTGAGGGAAGAGGGCAGCGGGAAGAGAGCAGAGGGGAGGCGGACGATGTCCGCCTTGCATTTTCCCTCGCCCCTCGTCCCTCGCCCCGCATCCCCTCTACCCTCTGGGTCCGCGACATCCTGACGTCGTGACGTCCTGGCCTCGCGTTTCCCAGAAAATGCATTTTTCTGTGGTGGCGATATGAGTCGTAAGTTATTACTATAATTGATGTTATGTTATAATCAGGAGGGCGGCGGGGGAATTTTCTGTGGTGCGGTCGGGACCCCCTTTCTGGCACAGATAAACCAGAAAAATCCTCGACGGCGAGCGGCCGGGCCGGGGCGAAAAGGGCCGTTTTTCTCGGGAGATTTCAGCTTTTTTGGGGTGGGAAAAGACCTGTTTTTTACGAGGGCTTCCGCGTGAAAAAATGGGTCCAAACGCAGAAAAACCGCCGTGAAGCCGCTGGTTGGCCGGTTTCTGGGTCAAAAAGGGGCCCTTTTTTGCGCGGAAATGACTCGACGGCCCGAGACGCGCCGGCAGGTTCGTCCTCCGGCACGGGCGGGACTGAACTGGCCAAATCGGGCGGGGCGGGCTAGATTCCGTCGCCACCCAGGAGCCGGCCGCTCGTACGACGCCAGTCGCGACGCCGGCTCTCCGCACCCGAGCCCGTTTCGGAGAGGCGATGCGAATCCAGGAACTCGTGGCGTATCACGTCCGGATTCCGCTGCGCAGCAAAGTCAAACACGCGTCCCACACGAGGACCGACACCGATTCGATCCTCGTGTGCTGCCGGCTGGACGACGGCACCGAAGGCTGGGGCGAAGGCCTGCCCCGCGAATATGTCACGGGTGAGACGATCGAAACGGCCGTCGAGCTGTTTCGGTCGACCGACTGGCGACGCCAGTTGGGCGAAGCGTTTTCCGATGTGCCCGGCGCACTGGCGCTGTGCGATCGCATCCGGCTCGTCGACGGGCCGTCCGTCGGAAAGCGGGATTCATTCGGCAATTCGCTCCGCTGCGCGGTCGAGATTGCCGTCCTGGATGCGGCCACACGGGCCTGCCAGCGGCCCTTTTCCGATGTGACATTGCTCGTCTCCGACGCGACTCCTGTTCGTAAACGGACCGAACACGTCCAATACAGCGTTGTGATCACGTCGCTGGGCACTCTGCGGCAGGTGATCCGCGCGGTCGGCGTGCGGCTCTACGCTTTTTGCCAGGGAAAAGTGAAAGTGGGAGTCGCCGGCGAGGACGATCGGGCGTCCGTCGGCCGGATTCGCCGGATTGTCGGCCGGCAATTCGACCTGCGAATCGACGCCAACGAGGCCTGGCATTGCCGCGAAGTGGAAGCCCGCCTTGCCCCGCTCATGCCGCTGGGAATCTCATCGGTCGAGCAACCGGTGCCTCACGCGGAGGTCGACGGACTGGCCGCGCTGCGCGGGCGGCTCGGCGTGCCGCTGATGCTCGACGAATCGCTCTGCAGCTTCGCGGATGCCCAGCGCACCATCGAGAAGGGGACGTGCGACCTGTTCAATATCCGCCTCTCGAAATGCGGCGGCTTCGTGCCTTCCCTGCGGATCGCCGCGCTGGCCCAGCGGGCCGGGCTCGGTTACCAGCTTGGCTGCCAGGTCGGTGAAACGGGCATTCTCTCGGCGGCCGGACGACACTTTGCCACCTCGGTCGCCGGCATCCGCTACCTCGAGGGGAGCTTCGACCGCTTCCTCGTGACCGAACCGCTCACCGTCGACGACTTGACGTTCCGCCGTGGCGGCTGGGCACCGGCTCTCGCCGGCCCGGGACTCGGGATCGAAATCGACCGGGCGGCCCTCAGCCGCGTCACCGTGGCGTCGGATTGCCGCAAGGTCGCCTGAACGCGAAGCCTGCGGATCGGGTCAGTCGCGCGATGCGACCGGTCGCGTCTGGGCCATCACTCTGCCGCGGGCGGCCTTACTAATGAGCGTCGTCGTGACCACCGCCGTGGTGCGCAGGCTCGACCGCTGGTTCCTCGAATTGGCACAGCTTGCCGCAGGCACCGGAAAGCTGGACCGAGCCGCAGAGGAAAATGATGCAGATCAGCGTCGTGACGAATACCGTCTTGCCAACGAAGTTTCCGAGCGTGAGACCCAGCAGATGGTGCGATCCGGTGGGTGGCGGTGCGACGGTCCCCCACACGAGGACGCTTACAATCCCGATCAAGAGCAGGCCGATCCATCCCCCCTGCAGCAGCACGAGCCGCAATTTCGTCCAGTTGACGGCCAGCGTCCAGAACGCGATCCAGATGGCTAGCGGCAGGAAAGGGAGCAATACCCGCCCCAGGTCGACAATCAGGTGACCCAAGGCAGTCAGTAACTGGATAAAACTCTGGTCCAAGGCAGTCATGGCGTCGATCCTGGATCAATGATTCCAGCACGGTCTACCAAAATCCAGTTCGCTTTGCCAGTCGCCGCCTCGGTCAGGTATGCTTCAACCGAGCCCTTCGCGCTCATCGCCCCCGTGAAACTTGGAACCAGCACGGATGCAAATGGCCGCAGCCATCGACGCCCTCCTCGCCAATCTCAATGCCGAACAGCGGGCGGCGGCCAGCCACGGACGCGGACCGCTGTTGATCGTGGCCGGCGCAGGGACCGGCAAAACCACGACGCTGGCACATCGCGTGGCCGCACTGATCGCCGGCGGCGTCGATCCGGGCCGCGTGCTCTTGCTGACGTTCACGCGACGGGCGGCGGCGGAAATGCTCCGCCGCGTCGAACACCTCCTGACCGGGAATGAGCGGATCACCACAAACGGCCGGCTGGGACCGGCGGTCCGACGCATTTGGGGCGGAACGTTCCATGCCGTCGCCACGCGTTTGTTGCGGCTTCACGGGCGTTCGCTCGGCCTGTCCCAGGAGTTCACGATCCTCGACCGGAGCGACTCGGAGGATCTGATGCAGGCCGTCCGCGCCGAGCAAGATCTCCCCGAGTCCGAGACGCGGTTCCCGCTCAAGGGGACGTGCCTCGATATCTACAGCCGCTGCGTCAATTGCCAGGAACCGTTGTCGAAAATCGTCGCCGAGGTCTTCCCCTGGTGCAGCGAGCACGTCGAGGCGCTCAAACAGCTGTTCGCCGTCTACGTCGATCGCAAAGAGGCCGAGTCGGTCCTCGACTATGACGATCTGCTCCTCTTCTGGCACGCCTTGATGTCGACGCCGGAGACGGCCGCCCCGATTCGCGCCCGCTTCGATGCGGTGCTCGTCGACGAATACCAGGACACCAACACGTTGCAGGCCGACATCCTCCACGGACTCTCGCCGGACGGGCAAGGCATGACCGTGGTCGGCGACGATGCGCAATCGATTTACTCATTCCGCGCCGCGACCGTGCGCAACATTCTCGACTTCCCGACACAGTTCCCCGGCGCAACGGTCGTCACGCTCGAACAGAACTACCGCAGCACGCAACCGATTCTCGACGCGGCCAATGACGTTTTGGGGCAGGCCAGCGAGGGTTTCCGCAAGAATTTGTGGTCGACGCGGAAAGACGGTCTCTTGCCCGAACTGGTGCACTGCCAGGACGAGACGGAGCAGACGCAATTCGTGGTCGACCAGATTTTGCAGTGCCGCGAAGCGGGGACGCCGCTGCGGAAGCAGGCCATTTTGTTCCGCGCGTCGTCGCACAGTCTCGATATCGAATTGGAACTGGCTCGGCGGAATATCCCCTTTCACAAGTACGGCGGCCTCAAGTTCCTCGAAACGGCCCACGTCAAAGATCTGCTCGCCTACCTCCGCCTGGCCGAGAATCCGCGCGACTCGGTCGCCGGCTCTCGGGCGCTGATGCTGATTCCCGGCATCGGCCCCAAGAAGGCGGCGCAGCTCATGGGAAAACTGACCGCCGCGCGGAGCGATTTTCGCATCTGGAGGGACTACGCTCCCCCCACGCAAGGCACAGAGATTTGGAGCCCTTTCGTTGATTTGATGCTCGCCCTCGCGGCCCCCGATGCAAAGACCGGCACGATCACCGCGCAAGTCCATCGTGTCCGCCAGTTTTACGCGCCGCTGTTGGAACGGCGACACGATCATCCGCAAGCGCGGCTCCGCGATCTGGAGCAGCTCGAGGTTGTCGCCGGCCGCTTCGAGGACCGCACCACCTTCCTGGCCGACCTGACCCTCGACCCGCCCAGCTCGACGCAAGACCTGCCGGCCGATCCGCTGCTCGACGAAGACTATTTGATTCTGAGCACGATCCACTCGGCCAAGGGGCTCGAATGGGACGCCGTTTACGTCCTGCACGCGGCCGACGGCTGCATTCCTTCCGACATGGCGACGGGGTCCGACGCGGAGATCGAGGAGGAACGGCGTCTCTTGTACGTGGCGCTGACCCGCGCCCGCAACCGCCTCTTCGTCTGCTATCCGCAACGGTATTACTTCGCCAACCGCCGCCGCGGCGACGATTACGGTTTCGTCAAGCGCACGCGATTCCTGCCCGATTGCGTCCTCGAACGGTTTCAGGAGCGTCTGGCGATCGAGCGGGACGAATTGGTGCAAAAGATCATCGAAGCCGCCTCGACCCGCATTTCCTCGGCCGACGTCCGCAAGCAGCTCAAGCAAATCTTCCAATAGGCGATCGCGTTACCAGTCACGGCGCCTGCTCGTACGCTTCCCGCTCGAAGGGATTATTTAAGTACGGATCGCGGCCACGGAGCCAGAGCACGAGACTGGCGGTGATGTAGATCGGCAAAAAGAGTGGCCCCCACCGCTCGTACTGCCGCACGTGGACGTGTTCGTGTTCGCGGCTGACGCTGAGGCAATGCGGATCGCGGCCGAGAATCACGTGACCCAAGGTCATCGCGGCACCGGGGCCGATCAACGGAATTCCGCGACGCAGCAATCGCGTGGCAAATCCTCCGTGAACTTCGATGGTCCCGCGAACGATGCGGGCCGAACCGCCGCTGACACAAGAGGTCGCCACGACGACAAGTCCGAGCGCAGTGGCGGGGGCGGCCCAAATGTATCCCAGGATCCGCGGCATTTCTTCTCCGTGCCAACTTGAGTATCGCAACGGTGCTCTTGGAGCTCAATCGCGGGCGTGGACGGACCGAATGGGACGCGCCCAACACGCTGCCGCGTCTCCCATCGAACACTTATTGACCAATCTCGGCGGCAAAATGCGAAATCTGGCACAATAACTCCTTGCACGTTTGCAGTATGCGTGAGGTCCCGGTATGCTGGGCCTCCGGCGTGGGAAACACGCCCAAAATGCTCTTTGAAAATGCGTTGAAAGTGGGATTTTATCCCATTACGATGAAACAGAGGGGCGAAAAACGGCTCGGAGGCCCTCGACGCTCTGGCGTTTCTGTTCTATTCGTGGCCCTCCAGTCGGCGGCTTCCTGTGGCGATCGATGCCTTTATCACCGGCGAATTCAAGCGCACGCTCGATGATCGCTGGCGATTGACGCTCACGACCGAGTTTGCCGCCGCCATCGCTGATGACGAGGGGGGCTGCATCCTTGCCAAGGAGCGAGCCGGCTGTTTGAGCCTCTGGCGTCCGGCCGATTGGCAGAAACGATTGGATGACGGCGTGGAACTGATTCGCCGCAAAATCCAATCGGGCCGCATGGAGCAACGCTGGAACGATGTGCAGCGGTTCGGACGGCTGCTCTCGACGCGGCACACCCAAGTGCGGTTGGCCAATCGGTCGCGGCTGTTGATCCCCGAAGGCTTTCGCGAGTTCTTGGGCGTCGGTCTGAATCAGGACGTCATGCTGGTCGGAGCGGTGATCTGTGTCGAAATTTGGAACCCGACCGCCTGGCTCGAAGTGCTCCGTCAGGAGATGCCGGAATTCGGCGTCCTCTTCCGGCAGCTCTCCGAATAGCGGCCCCTGTTCATCGTTTGTCGCAAGACAGCAGACATGCCCGGCCGGGTTTTCCCAAGTGGAGAGGCGTCCACTCACTATTCATCCCGATAGCACCGTGGCCCCTCAAGCGTTCAGGCACCAAGGATGGCTTGTTCGGCACGGATGCCGCTTCTTCCACCGGCCGGGCATGTTGCTTTTCACACGTTGACGCCGCTCGAACGGCCCCTCGCCCAACCATTGGACGTCCCGGGGCCTCCGCGTACACTCACGGTCGATAACCGGGCACCCGCCGAGAAGGGGAGAGCCATGCGTTTACAACCGATCGAGCGTCCGCGCGGACTGATGATGCGCTTTGCGTGGTGGATGATGCGCCGCAAGTTCGGCAAGGTGATCACGCCGTTCAAGGTCGTGCAAACGCGGGTCCCCAAGTCGATGCGTGCCGCGTACGAGATTTCCAAGATGATGGAGCACGGTTTCTCGCTCGATCACGAGTTGCAGTTTCTGCTCCACACGCACATCTCGGAAGTGAATCAGTGCGGCTTCTGCATCGACATCGCGCAGGCGATGGTCGTGAGCGCCGGCGGCTCGCTCGACAAGATCAAAAAGCTCTCCCGCTATCGCGACGATCCCGCCTTCACACCGGCGGAACGGGCGGCCCTCGCCTATGTGGAAGAGGTCTCCAAAACCAAGACCGCCGGCGACGCGACGTTCGACGAGCTGCGGCACCACTATTCCGACCAGCAAATCGCCGAGATCACGCTCTTAAACGCGTTCGAGAATTTCTACAACCTCGTGAACCGCCCGCTAGGGATCGAATCCGACGGCCTCTGCGCGCTGGCCTCGCAGAAAGGAACGGTCCGAGAACTGCAGACGGCTCACGGCTGATTCGGTCGGTTTCGTCGAAGCGACTGGAACCGCGTCCGGCCCAGCTCACAGAGGCGCTTGTTATTTGTTCGAGCGTACGAAGTCGATGAAACCGCGCTCGACGTTCACGCCCACAAGCTCGACGCGAAGTTCGTCGCCCACCTTGGCTCCCGCCTCTCCTTTGACCAGCTTGCCTTCCACGGGCGGCTTTAACACCCGAACCCAGGTCCCCTTCGAGGAGGCGCCGGTGACGATCGCGTCGAACGTCTTGCCAACCCGGTCGGAGAGCAGCTGAGCGGCGGCCGATTTTCGCACTTGCCGTTCGACCTTCGCGGCCGCGTCTTCCTGCTCGGTGCAATGCGTGGCCAGCGAAGTCAGCTCGGCCGAGCTGTACGGAACTTTTCCGCCGGTCAGCACGGCTTTGAGTATTCTCTGCGTGATCAAGTCGGGGAATCGGCGATTGGGGGCCGTGGAATGGCTGTAATCCTGCACGGCCAAGCCGAAGTGGCCCGTGCCTTGCTGCCCGGGAAGCTGCACCACGTATTCGCCGCGCCCCAGCAACTTGACGATCGTCAGCGACAAGTCGGGGAATCGCAGCGGGTCGGACACCCGCCGCCTGGTGAGAAAAGCCGACAGTGACCGTGAGTCGGCCGTCGCGGGAAGCTGCTCGTGGAACTTTGCTGCCACTTCGCGAATGGCGTCCCATTTTTCGGGAGAGCGCACCACACGCCGCAGCACGGGCGATCCCTTCCCTTCGAGAAACCGGGCGACGACCTCGTTGGACCCGATCATGAAGTCTTCGATTAAGTCCTTGGCCCGGTTCTTCCGATCGAGCCGCAAGTCGACCACGCTCCCGTCCTCTACGACGGCTTCCGGCTCGATGGTTTCCAGATCGAGCGCACCGCAGTGGAAGCGAACCGCCTTCATCGACTGGGCGATCTGATCCTGCATTCGCAACTGATCATCCAATCCCTTGATCTTGGCGATTTTCTCAGGTATAGGCTCCTGCCCCTCGAGCCACGCACCGACGCTGTGGTAAGCGAGCTTCGCGTGGTTATTCACCAGGGCCCGATAGAGGGCCGACTGACTGACATACCCATCGGCAGCCACCTCCATCTCCACGACGAGGGCCAGCCGGTCCTCCCCTTCGCCGAGCGAAGTCAAATCGGTGGAAAGCCGCTCCGGCAACATAGGAAAAATCTCGGCCGCTGTGTAAACCGACGTCGTATTAGTCTGGGCGTGTCGATCGATCGGAGAGCCGCGTTTCACGACGGCGTCGACGTCGGCGACCGCCACGAGCACTTTGACCGTGCCGGAAGCGAGCCGTTCCGCCACGCTCAACTGGTCAAGATCGCGCGACGAGTCGTTGTCGATCGAACACCAGAGCAATCCACGCAGATCGCGGACCGAGCCATCGGCCTCATGGGCCGGACCCTGGATGGTCTGCAATTGCTTGAGAGCCTCCGGCGGGAAATCGGGTTCGAGTCCCCGCGCCTTCATGACGCGGCGGGCGATCGTGCGGAGACTGTTCGAGCCGTCAGTGGCATTCATGCGATTCACCTCGGGGCCGGGAGTCACCGGCATTGCGTCGACATCATTGGCATCCCAAACGACGAGCGTAAATGTCGACCCTATTCCCCCAGGTACCAGCGGCGTTTGATTTTTGGGACATAGGAAAGACCAAATTGCCGCACGGCCGCGTCGCGGGCCAGTTGCACGGCCTCGTCGGCGGAATCGGTGATGAGGATGTGGTCGGCATCGGTCGCGTCGATCGTCTTAGCTTCGACGAGACGGCCGTGCAGGAAATCGAGCAGCGGGTGCCAGTATTCCTTTCCCACGAGAATCAGCGGAAAGTCCTTGATCTTGTGGGTCTGAATCAGAGTGGCCGTCTCGAAGATCTCGTCCAACGTGCCGAACCCGCCCGGCATGGCGATAAAGGCGTACGAATATTTGACGAGCATCAGCTTTCGCACGAAGAAGTGCCGGAAAGTGACCCATTTGTCGAGATACGGGTTCGGCGTTTGTTCCTGCGGCAACTCAATATTGCAGCCCACGGAAACGCCGCCCCCCTCCTTGGCTCCGCGGTTGGCCGCCTCCATGATTCCGGGACCGCCGCCCGTCATGACGGTGAATCCGGCCCGCGCGAGCCGCTGGCCGATGTCGCGGGCCAGGATGTAGGACGCATGCTCTTCGGTAAAGCGGGCCGAGCCGAAGACGGTGACGCAGGGAGAGAGGAAGTGGAGCTCGCGGAAACCCCTCATGATCTCGAAGAAGATGCCGACCGCCCGCCCCAACTCGAACCCGCGTCGCTGCGGGCCCCGCAAGAACTGCCGGATCTCAGGCGCGGGAGGCGCTTTGCCCCAATTCGTCGTCGAAGCAGCCGGCTCTTTGAGATCCCGACGGGAGTGCACCGTCTCGCTCACGACGCCTCCTCGGGGATGAAGAAACGCACGGCCTCTGACTCTCGAATCCTTCCGATCACAAAGCCTGTCCCCGAATGATGCGTGCGCGAACAATCATCGGATGGGAGATCGCGGAAACGATGTTCGATCTTGTGAGCAAGGAATGCCGAGCGACAAACGCCCATCGTCGCGGCTTGCCCGTCGGCGTGGGGGCCAGCCTCGACGGAACGAATGTAATCCGGCCGACCCATCGCCGCAATGGCCCGGAATGCCAACGGATCGGGCCGTCACAGACCGGCGAACACAACGTCGGCCTGGCTGGCGATGAAGTCCATCTCGGTTTCGTCAATTTTCGCGCTTCACGGTCAGAATCTGAGCGCGACTTCCATCTGTCCCGACGGAAGTAGGAATTGACCGTCGTGTGCAACGCGGCGGTAAAGCGATTGATGCGGCGCGGTTACGTTCGATCGTGCACTTCGCGCCCGTTCTTGGCACGTCCCCTGCTTTGGCTCGCAGCACGATGTGCGAGTGATCCGAGGAGGGATGGTCGTGCCGGACGGAAAGCGCAAACGCAGGCACTCTTCCGACCGCGCCAAGCGAACGTGGTACGCACGATATCGGTCCCTGCGATTCGCTCGCCGATTCCTGGCTGAGACCAATGCAGAGCCTCTCTTCAACCAATGGCGCAGCCGTTGTTTTTCATAAAGTCCCGCGCCACGCATCGTCGGATCGCGGGATTCTCAAAATGACACGAATGTCGCGCGGCGTGCTGTCGACGCGAATCATGGATTCTCGACGAGACGGGTGCCGGATGCGACCCGAATTAAGGACAAACAGGATGACCACTGCCTGGCGCGATCCCTCGATGACACCGTTTGAAAATGCCGAGTGCGCACCGACCGTCGAACGATGCACGCCTCTGCGGCCCATTAAGACCCGCGAAGAATTCCGCCGATGGCTCAAGCGGATTCTACACGTATTTGACGACAGTCCGTCCGACCGTTCCACCGGAAGAGGCGTGTCCGCCTTCGAAACCACAGATTTGGAAGATCGCGCTCGACTGTGTGGAGCGGTTTTGCCCCGAACATCGTACGGAAATGGAAACAATCGCGAAGTTGAGGACTCAATCCGCTGACAACTCTGAGGAAACCCGAAAATCGTCGGAAGCATTTCTCGCACGGCTGCGTGCCCTGTATGCCGCCACAGCCAGTCCGGCCGAAGTCGATGCCGATCATCTCGAACAGTACTTGCACAACTTTTCGTCACGCGGGCAGAAAGCGATGGTCACCGAACTCTGGACCAAGGGTTACGCCTCCTATCAGCGCCTCGCGACCCTTCGCGGTACTTACGGCGTAACGGCCAACGCCGACAGAAATGCGATCGATCGTCTGGTTGCCAAGGCCGACTCGCTGTGGACGAGCGAGCGGCAAATCTGCATCCAGAAACATGGTTCCGGACTCACCCTGGAGAAGCACCCATCGGATCAACTTGGAGCCGAGACCCCTCTGCCCCCGGTAAACAAGTCGAGTTGACTGTCCTTCCCGTGAGGGTCGGCCTGGTGTGCCTTTCCGTCTGACCCTCTGCTGCGATGCGGCCGGCGCAATGTACGAGGACCGTAACAGCGATCGGCCCATCGGGGACACTCCGGGGTCGGATGCCCAGGGGTGTCCTTTCTCTTCGATCCACCCGTCAGCGCAATGAAATGGCCATGCTGAACTCTCGTTCGTACAAGGCGACGTGCCCCGCGTGCCTCAAAGCATTCGAGAATCGTTCGCCCGATTCGATCGTCGGCAAAGACCGGGGCCTCGCCCACCGATGTCCGTCTTGTCGCCGATGGCTGGTGACCTACGTTCGACCGCCTGGCTCGACCTGGCCTGCCGACTTGCGGTGATTGATACGGCCCGAACCGACGTTTGGTTTCGGGCACGTCCGCGTTTGATCGGGTAGGCCCATTCCCGCTGCGCGGCTTAACGGGCCTCGTCCGACTCGTCCTGGACGACTTTCCCCACCGTCAGACCAAGCTGTTGCAGCCGCGCCCTCAGTGTATTCCGCGAAAGTCCGAGGATCTCGGCGGCGCGCGCCTGGTGTCCGCCCACCGACGCCAAGACCTGCTCGAGAAGAATGCGGTCCACGGCGGAGTGAACGGTTTCGCTCAGATCGGCTGATCCCTTTGCCAGAAGATTCATCACAAGGGACCGCACGTCAGCCAAATTGCCGTGTTCCGGCTCGAAAGGCTCGGTCGAAGCCGCCTCAGGTTGGCCGCGCACGCTGCCTGGCAGAGCTTGCGGAGTCACAACGTCGCCGGTCGAATGAACGAGAGCGAACTTGACGGCACTCTCCAGCTCGCGCACGTTTCCGGGCCAATGATGCCGCTTGAGCAGCTCGAGGGTTTCCGGCGAAAGTCCGCGCACATCAACGCCGAGCTCACGCCGGAATCGCTGCAGGAAATACTCGGCAAGGAGCGGAACGTCGTCGGCACGCTCCCGCAAAGGCGGCAGCATCAGGGTGAACGTATTCAAACGAAAATAAAGGTCGGGCCGAAACTCCTTCTGCTGCATCGCTTGATCGAGATTCCTGCTGGTGGCAGCGATGATCCGGACGTCGACACGGATGGTTTCGTTTCCGCCGACTCGCTCGAACTTGCCGTCCTGAAGCACCCGCAAGATTTTCGCCTGCGTAGCCGGTGCCGCATCACCGATCTCGTCGAGAAACAGCGTGCCACGGTGCGCCTGTTCGAATTTTCCGATCCGTACCCGGTCCGCGCCGGTGAATGCACCCTTTTCGTGGCCGAACAATTCGCTTTCCAAAAGCGTTTCGGGGATCGCCGCGCAATTAATGGCCAAAAAAGGCTGGTCATTGCGCCGACTGTAGTCGTAGATCGCTCGTGCGGCGAGCTCCTTGCCGGTGCCACTTTCGCCCAGAATCAACACGGTCACGTTTTGCGCGGCGATGCGGCCAATTTCCTTAAACACGTTCTGCATGGCAGGCGAACGGCCGATGACCTGGTCGACACCGTCATCGCTGTCGGACGCCGGCTCGATCAGCGCTCGCACATGGCTCAGCCGGCCGGCCGCAAGCGCCTTGTCGACCAAGTCGGTCAATTCGTCCAGATCCCAGGGCTTCAGGACGTAATCAAAGGCTCCCCGCTGCATCGCCTCGATCGCCGTGTCTGCCGTGCCGTGGGTCGTCATGACGATCACGGGAAGCTTGGGATCAATCTGTCGCAGCTCTTGGAGCACATCGAGCCCGGAAAGATCGGGAAGGCGGACATCGAGCAGAACGGCATCGGGCTTTTCGCCGCGGACCAGGCCAATTCCCGCTTTGCCGGTTTGGGCGGTAACAATACGCAATCCGTCCGCACGCAATCCCCGCTCCAGTGCGTACAGCACGTTTTTTTCGTCATCGACGATCAGGAGCGTCGGCATCGTTCGTCCCACCCGTCGGAAGCCGGACCGTAAATATTGCCCCCCCGGAGGGCCTGTCGGAAGCTTCGATCCGGCCACCATGATCTTCGACAATCCGCCGACAGATTGTCAGTCCCAAACCGGTTCCCGATTCCTTTGTGCTGACAAAGGGCTCGAAGAGCCGCTCCCGGACGGCCCGTGAAATACCCCCTCCGCTGTCCGCGACCGTGATGACGGCCTCGCCGTCGGTGCCCGGATCGACGCGTACCGACAATTCTCCGTCGTGTCCGATCGCGTCGAGTGCATTGAGCATCAAGTTCAACAGCACTTGATATATTTGTTCCGCATCGGCAGGGATCACAACGGGACCGTTCGGCTGTTCAATCGAAATGTGAATGGACTGCTGTTCGGCACGGCCGGCAAGCAGTTGCCCCGTCTTCTCGACGATTGTCCCCAGGTCGACAGGACACTTGGCGATGCGGGGCGGACGCGCATAATCCAGAAACGACTGCAACGAGGTGTCCAAGCGCGTAATCTCTTCCTTCAGCACGGCCAGGTCGCGGTGATCCATGGAATCGGACGGCCCGCCACGGCGCGCCGCATCGATGATGGTTTTCATCGCTGTCAGAGGATTGCGCAGCTCATGCGCCAGTCCCGCGGCCAACTGCCCCAAGGCGGCCATTTGATCGTTGCGGATTCGCTCGCGCTCGGCTTCCTGGAGCCGTTCGACGACCTGCGCGACGCGACCGGCAATACTGTCAAGCGCGGCATCAAGCCCTTGGAAGTTATCGGTCGAGAAAACTCGAACAGGCCCGACGACTTCGTCCAGCGAACCGATCGCGGAACGGATTGGGATACTCAACTCGATCAACTCGCGGCGTAAACTGCGGGCGATTCCGAAGCCTGCCAACGTCCCGCCAACCACGCCAACGAGTCCAAAAATCAAAAGCGCCCAGCCGGCGCGGCTCGTGGCCTCGGCTCCGCGTGTCCGGGCCGCCTTCAAGGCTTGGACGCACAGTTCGCGCTCTTCGCGAGCCCGCGACAGAATCTGCGGGTCAAGTATGGTGCTGATGAGACGCTCCACGAATTCGTCGCGCGTCTCCACCGGCGCCGTCGCCGGAATTTTGTCGAGCGCACCCTCGAACGCGATCGTGTACTGCCGGAGTTCGGCGATCAGCAAGTGTCCTCTGACTGAAACATCCAAGGTCTCAATTTGGAGCAGACGCTCGGCATTCTCTTTGTCGAATCGCTTCGCTTGTTCGATTTCACTCGAACGTCCCGTGATCGCATAGTCGCCCAGACGGTTCCGGCACTCCTGGAAGACCTGCTCAATACGCTCCGCCGCATCGGCAGCGGTGAGCGCCTGGTCGATTGCCCGGTCGGCCTCGGATTGCACATGGATGAGCGATCGGCCGGCCACGGCAATGGTCATCAACAACAACAAACTCAGCGCCAGAGTCGGCGCAGCGCTACGCCAAATGACCCCGCGACCGGCAATATGCAAGGATCGACCCCCTAACCGCCAGAATGACCCGTGCGCCATCCGTGCAACTGCCTTTGGCGGATTGGGGTTCGGATTGAGTTCTGTGTCTCCTGAGCTGGCACCCGATTTGCACACGAGTATACGTGCCGGAACTTCAATCAGGAGAAGCGTCATGGAAGCTCGTATCGATTTGAAACGGATGACTCCCCACGTTCGCAAGGTCTACGAAGCGATGCTGGCTCTCGAAAGTGCGATCGGGGCCGGCACGCCGGAAACTTCGTTGCTAAACCTTGTCCGGATGAGAGCGTCCCAGATCAACGGTTGCGCCTACTGTCTGGACATGCACGCGAAGGACTTACGAGCCGCGGGAGAAACCGAACAGCGCATCTACAGTCTGGATGCCTGGCGGGAAACGCCCTTTTACAACTCAAAGGAGCGCGCGGCACTGGCCTGGACCGAGGCCGTCACGAACCTCAACGACGGACACGTGTCGGACGAGGTGTTTGAGCAGGTGCGCCAGGAGTTCACGGAAGAGGAACTCGAAATCCTCACCGCCGCCATCGCGGCCATCAACTTCTGGAACCGCCTCAACATTAGTTTCCGGAGAGTGCCGGGAGATTATCAGCCGCCAGTTCACAAAGCCCGGGAAGCCGCCGCGCTCGCCCGCTGAGCCTCCGGGACAGTGATCCGCCAGTCAGAGCAGCTCGAGTGTACGCGCCGGTCAAACCGGCCAGCCGCGTTTTTTCTCCACTCACCCAAGGAGCTCGAGCACCGGCGCCTCGGCCGAGATTTGCCAGGGGCGGCCCAGCAGAGTTGGCACGCGAGCCGCGGCATCGATGCCCAACGCGTGGTAGATCGTCGCGGCCAGTTGGCCGGAACGGACCGCTTTATCGATCGGGTAGGCCCCATTTTTGTCCGTGGCGCCGTAGTAGCGGCCCCGCGGGACGCCGGCTCCGGCCAACAGCACCGAAAACGCCCAGGACCAGTGATCCCGTCCCGCGACCGCATTGATGCGGGGCGTGCGGCCAAACTCGCCCGTCACGAGGACGAGAGTTTCCGATAAGAGACCTCGGACCGCGAGATCCTCGAGCAGGGCGGCAATCCCTCGATCGGCACGCGGCAGCAGGGGATGCTTGAGCAGCGCGAAATTGTCTTTATGCGTGTCCCAATTGACGAGACCTCCAAAGATGCTCGACATGCAATTGACGTGGACCAATCGCACGCCGGCCTCGACCAACCGCCTGGCGAGCAAGAGCGATTGCCCGAAGAAATTACGCCCGTACGTTTCCCGCAGCGAAGCCGGCTCTCTGTGGATGTCGAGAGCCTCGCCAGTCAGCCCCGATTCCAACAGAGCAAACGCCTTTTCATAGTTCGCATCGACGGACCGAATTGCGGAGCCTTTTGCGAGCCGTCGAAAATGGTCGTTGATGTTTTTCAGCAGGACATGTCGATTCCGCAGGTGCTCTGGCCGGAGCGAGGCTCCCAGGCCGAGATCGACGGGTTTGAAGTCCGGATCGTTGGGATCACCCCCCGGCACCAGCGGGTCATACCGACTCCCCAGAAAACCGGCATTCTGCCCGGAGCGAAACTCGCCGTTGACCACGAGATATTGAGGCACCATGGCAAACGGAGGCACGGGGCAGTGCTCGGCCTCGACGGCGGCAAGGGCCGAGCCGACGTGCGGATGGTCCTCGCGCGTGCTCTTGCCGCTCAGGTTTGTCGGTCGCGGGTACGCATTGCCCGTAGTCATTTGATAGGCGGCGCTCGCGTGATCGTTGTCGGCGTGACACACGGAGCGGGCGATCGTGAGTTTACTGGCGTGCCGGGCCAGCAACGGAAGTTGGTCGCATACCCTGATGTCGGGGACATCGGTCGGAATCGGGCGGAATTCTCCGCGGATTTCCGCAGGAGCGTCCGGCTTCATGTCGAACGTGTCGAGCTGAGACGGTCCCCCCTTCAGGAAAATGACGATGCACGACTTCGCCTTCCCAAAGGAATCCGGCCGGCGTACAGGCCGTTCCGAGGCTCGCGCGTGGCCACCCAGCAATTCGGGCAGAGAGAGCCCCAGCAAGCTCAAGCCGCCGACACGCAGCACGTCGCGCCGGCTTGGCCGGAGCAAAGGACCATGTGAAGACAGATCGCCCGATGACATTTAAGACCTCGGCATTCTCCCGCGCGCCGCGCGATCGCATCCAGTCGAGGTGATCGACTCCGCGTTTTCAGGTAATTGACGCGTTGTAAATGCTCTGAATGGCTTTGTCGAGAAGGCTGTTGAATTCCGCATCGGATTGCTGGGCGGTCAGCCCCTCGACCAGTGCGCGAGAAAAGCTCGCCACCACTCCGTGGTTCTTCCGCAACAAATCGTCGGCCTCGTCCCGCGTGTAACCGCCCGAGAGTGCCAGAACCCTCACGACCTTGGGATGACGGACGAAATCGGCGTACAAGTCGGCCTGATCCGGCAGGGTCAGCTTGAGCATCACGACCTGGCCGGCCGGCAATTGATTGAGCTTGGCGAGGATGCCCGCCTTGAGCAGCGATTCGGCCGCTGATTTTTTCGGGCAGTGAATGTCGACTTCGGGCTCGATGATCGGCACGAGGCCCGCGGCGATGATCTGGGCGGCCCATTCGAACTGCTGCCGCACGATGCTCTCGACGCCGGCGGGATCGGCCTGCTTGATGACCGAACGCATCTTCGTGCCGAAGATGCGTTTCGATTTCGCCTTGTCGAGCAGGGCCCCCAGCTTGGGGAACGGCTTCATCAATTGCACGCCGTCCTTCTCCGCCTCGAGCCCTTTGTCCACTTTCAAAATCGGGACGATCCGCTTCACGTTCCAGAGAAAGTCGGCGGTCGGCTGCTTTTCGATGTCGCGATCCATCGTGTTCTCGAACAAGATGGCGGCGAGAATTCGTTCCCCGGTGAAGCTGGGACTGGTGATGAGCCGCGTGCGCATTTGATGCACGATCGCGAACATCTCCTCCTCGTTGGACCAGCTATTCTCCTTGATCCCATAAAGGGCCAGCGCGTGGGGCGTGCTGCCGCCGCTTTGATCGAGCGCGGCAACGAAACCGGGCGCTGACTTCATTTTTTGCAGTTGCTGGTCGAAATTGCTCATCGTTTTTCCTCGCGAAGCTCTTTCTGTCGGATTGGCGACCTGCCGCGGATTGGATTATCGCTTTTTTTCTCTCAAGCAGAAAGAGACTGGGTGTCGGACTGACGCCCCCAGAGCTACACTCGCCGATCCCGTGAGTGCCGCGTCACTTTTCAAGAATTCACGATCCTTGTAACTTGTAGAAAAACAGCTGCACCCGATGCAGAACACACGATAGGAGATAATATGGCTACCGAGATTAAATCCCCGACAAGTGCGGCTCAGCGACGCGCGGCCCGGTCAAATCGCGACTGGTGGCCCGATCAGTTGGACCTGCAGATCCTGCACCAGCACTCGCCGCAGGCGAACCCCACAGGCAAGGAGTTCAACTACGGCGAGGAATTCAAGAAACTCGACCTCGATGCCCTGAAGAAGGACATCGTCTCGGTGATGACCACGTCGCAGAAGTGGTGGCCCGCCGACTACGGCCATTACGGCCCGCTTTTCATCCGCATGGCCTGGCACAGCGCGGGGACTTATCGCATCGCCGACGGCCGCGGCGGAGCCGCCTCCGGCACGCTGCGCTTTGCCCCCCTCAATAGCTGGCCCGACAACGCGAGCCTCGACAAGGCCCGACGATTGCTTTGGCCGATCAAGCAGAAGTACGGCAAGAAAATCTCGTGGGCCGATCTGATGGTCCTCGCCGGCAACTGTGCCCTCGAGTCGATGGGACTCAAGACGTTCGGTTACGCCGGCGGGCGCGAGGACGTCTGGGAGTCGCCAGCCGACATCAACTGGGGTCATGAAAGCACCTGGCTCGGTGACGAGCGTTACACCGGCAACCGGGAGCTCGCCCGACCATTCGGCGCCGTGCAGATGGGCCTGATCTATGTGAATCCCGAGGGGCCAAACGGAAAACCCGATCCGCTGGCGGCCGCCAAGGATATTCGGGAAACGTTCCGCCGCATGGCCATGAACGACGAAGAGACCGTGGCCCTCATCGCCGGCGGCCACACCTTCGGCAAGGCCCATGGCGCGGCCGATGCGGCCAAATACATCGGTCGCGAACCCGAGGGGGCCAGCATCGAAGAGCTCGGCCTCGGCTGGAAGAACACGTTCGGCACCGGCAAAGGCGCGGACGCGATCACCAGCGGCCTCGAAGGTGCCTGGACCAGCAACCCCGTGAAGTGGGACAACGGCTTCTTCGACAACCTGTTCGCCTACGACTGGGAGGTCCACAAAGGCCCGGGCGGCGCCTGGCAGTGGAAGCCCAAGGACGGCAAGGGAAAGGACACCGTGCCCGACGCGCACGATCCGTCGAAAAAACACTCCCCGATGATGTTCACGACGGACCTCGCGCTGAAGCTGGATCCGATCTACGCGCCGATCTCGAAGCGGTTCCACGAGAACCCGGCCCAGTTCGCCGACGCCTTTGCCAAAGCGTGGTACAAGCTCACCCACCGCGATATGGGTCCCGTCTCGCGGTTACTCGGCCCGCTGGTTGCCCCGCCGCAATTGTGGCAAGACCCGGTCCCCGACGTCGATCACGAATTAATCGGCGAGCAGGAGATCGCCCAGCTCAAGGCCAAGCTCCTCGCCTCCGGCCTCTCCATTTCGCAGCTCGTGACAACGGCGTGGGCTTCGGCCTCGACGTTCCGCGGCACCGATAAGCGCGGCGGAGCCAACGGAGCACGCATTCGCCTGGCTTCGCAGAAGGACTGGGACGTCAATCAGCCGGCCGAACTCGCGAAAGTGCTGCCGGTCCTCGAAAAAGTCCAAAAGGAGTTCAACAGCTCGCAAAAGGGCGGGAAAAAAGTCTCGCTCGCCGACGTGATCGTGCTGGGCGGCTGCGCCGCCGTGGAGGCCGCCGCGAAGAAGGCCGGACAGGATGTGAAGGTCCCCTTCTCGCCGGGCCGCACCGACGCGACGCAGGAGATGACCGACGTCGAATCGTTTGAAGTGCTCGAACCGACGGCAGACGGCTTCCGCAACTACGTCCAGAAGGGCGAAACCCGACCGCCGGCGGAGCTCCTGATCGAGCGGGCCCTCTTCCTGAATCTGACCGCTCCGGAGATGACGGTCCTCTTGGGCGGCCTGCGCGTGCTCGGTGCAAACACCGGGAAATCGCCACTGGGCATCTTCACCAAGCGGCCCGAGTCACTGACCAACGACTTCTTCGTGAACCTGCTCGACATGGATACGGAGTGGCGAAAGTCCGCCAAATCCGACCAGGTCTACGAGGGACTCCAGGTCGGCACGGGCCAGCTCAAGTGGACGGCGAGCCCCGCCGACCTCATCTTCGGCTCGAACTCTCACCTCCGAGCCATCTCGGAATTCTACGGCTGCAGCGATTCGACTCCGGCCTTCGTGCGGGACTTCGTGACGGCGTGGAACAAGGTCATGAACCTCGACCGCTTCGACCTCGTCGCCCACGCACCCAAGAGCCAAAACGGCCGCCGGAATTGAATTCGTAACTTCCGTAGGGCATGGCTCCGCCTGCCGTTTCCCTCGGACCCAATCGCCACTTGGGCCCGAGGAGAACGGCGCTCGGTGGATTTGCGATTCGTCCTGCGACGCGGCTTGTGATTACCGCGCCGCCGGCACGGCGCTAAACAGGCTGACCAACCCTTCCGCCATCGTCGGGTGAGTTACCACCAGGTCGCTGATTGCCGAATACGGCAGCTCCGCCCGCATCGCCAGTTGCACGACCGGCAACAATTCGCCGGCCTCCGGCCCAAGCGCGGTAAAGCCGAGAATCCGCTCGCCCTTCTCTTCCACGAGCGCCTTCAGAAACCCGCGCGTCTCGGAAAGTGTCCGCGCCGCAGCACGGCCATCATGGGAATCTTCGCCAGGCGGCAGCGAATGCCGCGTTCCTGCGCCTCCCGCTCGTTCAGTCCGATGCGGGCCAGCTCCGGATCGGTGAACAGACAAAACGGCACTTGCCGTCCCGTCGTTGTGCGATTTCCGCCGGCAAGATTGGCGCAGCACGATGCGAAAATCATCTTCGGCGATGTGCGTAAAATACGGACTGCCGGCACAGTCGCCCCCCGCCCAAATGCCTTTCGCCGTCGTCTCCAAACGGTCGTTGACTTTGACATGTCCGCGCTCGTTCACTTCGACGCCCGTTTTCTCGAGCCCGATGCCGTCGGTATTCGGAGTGCGGCCGCCGGCGACCAGAATATGAGTCGCTTCTAGCGTGCCTCGCCCGGTGCGCAGCCGCACCGATTTGCCGGACTGACCCTCGACGCGCTCGACCGTGGTTCCGGTCCAGACGTCGATCTTCTCGTCGCGAAACAGCTCCCCGATCGCCGCAGTGACGTCCGGATCCTCTTGATGAACGAGCGTGGCATTCCGCTCGATCACGGTCACGCGGCTGCCGAAGCGCCGGAAGGCCTGGGCCAATTCCGTGCCGACATAGCCGCCCCCCAACACGACGAGATGCTCGGGCAGTTCGCCTAATTCGAGCGCCTCGATGTGCGTCAGCGGCCGCGCGTCCAAAAGTCCCGGTATGTTATCGATCCGCGCCCGCGAACCCGTGTTGATGATCGTAATCGCACCTTCCAGCGTGCGCGTCCCTCCGCCATTGAGAGCGACCTCGATCGTCTTGGGCGCGACAAACCGCCCCTGCCCCATCACGAGCTCGGCCCCGGACTCCTTGTATTTCTGGAGATGCATCGCGACGAGGCCCTCGACCATTTTGCGCTTGCGCTCGCGGACGCCCGCCATGTCGACCTTCCAACGCTCGACCGCCATGCCGAACTCCGCGTGCCGTGCGAACTCGTTGGCGACTTTCGCGCTGTGCACGACGTTTTTGCTCGGCAAGCACGCGATATTCGGACACGACCCGCCGACGTACCGCCGCTCGACGACCGCCGTTTTCTTCCCTTGCGAGGCCAACGACCACGACAAAAGCTTGCCGAACGCGCCGCTGCCTAAAATGACGACATCGTATTTTTCCGGCTGGCTCATGTGCTCCTCCTTCCAATCGGCTTCCGTCACGACACGCCAAAACGACCGGCCCGCTGACCACTCTCGCTCGCGCCTGACATCCTACCGCGCGTGATGGCTCTTCGTCCCGCATCCAAGTAGTCTCGTAGGGCATGGCTGTGCCTGCCGTCCTCCCTCGAGCCCAAGCAGAGCTTGGGCACGAGAGAACGGACGACATTCCGTCGTTCAATTCTTCATCAGCCCCGCCGAGCGAAGGTCGGCAATCGTCGGATAGCCGTCGATCGCCATCAGCAGATCGGCCTCGGCCAGCAAGCATCGCAGCACGTGGACGATTCCATCCGCCCCATCGAGGGCCAGGCCCCAGGCATACGGCCGTCCGATCCCGACGGCCGTGGCTCCGAGTGCCAGCGCCTTCACGACGTCGGAACCCGTCCGCACGCCGGAGTCGAACAGCACCGGCACGCGTCCCGCCGCCTCCACGACGGCGGGCAGCATGTCGAGGCAGCCGATGCCGCCGTTGGCCTGTCGCCCTCCGTGGTTGGAGCAATAGATGCCGTCGACACCCCCGTCGATCGCCCGGCGGACGTCGTCCGGGTGACAAATCCCCTTCAGCAGCAGCGGCAATTTTGTGAGCGACCGCAGCCAGGGCAAATCGGCCCACGTCAGCATCTTCCCGAAGACCTGCGTCCAAAACATCACCGCCGCGGCGGGATCCTGCTCGACCGGTTTGGCCAATCGCGAGCGGAACACGGGGTCGGAGAAATAATTCGCCAAACAGTGACCGCGCAACTGTGGGAAGCTGGAGCGGGCCAAGTCGCGCGGCCGCCAGCCGGGAATCCACGTATCGAGCGTGACGACAATCCCTTTGAAGCCGGCCGCCTCCGCACGCTGGACGAAACTTTGGGCCAGCTCCCGATCGGTCGGCGTATAGAGTTGGAAAAAGCCTGGCGTGTCGCCGAATTGGGCAGCGACGGCCTCCAGCGGATCGACCATCAGCGTCGACGCCACCATCGGCACCCCTGCCGTGGCAGCCGCCTTCGCCGTGGCGAGGTCCCCATGTCCGTCCTGCGAGCAGATGCCGATCACCCCGATCGGGGCCATGAAGATCGGCGTCGGCAGCTTCATGCCGAACAGCTCGATCGACAAGTCCCGCTGGGAACTATCGACCATCATCCGCGGGACCAGCCCCCACTTCCCGAACGCCGTCACGTTGAGATCCTGCGTCCGCTCATCGCCGCAGCCCCCCTGCACATAGGAGACAATCGTCTCGGGCCACGCCTCCATCGCCTTTCGTTCGAGCGTCGCCATGTCGATGGGAAGTTTGGGCACAACGCCGTGCAATCCGGCTAAGTAGATCCCGTCCTGGTATTGGCCGAAATGCTTCATCGTCGTGGTCCTCTCGCGTGCGTCGCTTCCGCCCCGATCGGAGGCACCTGCACGGTAATTACTCCGCCCCTCGCTCGCTACTCTCTTGTTGAATTCCGTAGGGCAGTGCTGTGCCTGCCGCTCGCGTTCCCCTCGGACCCAAGCTCCGCCCCCAGCTCAACGAAGCACCCCCCGCGGGGCGCCCTCTGGGCCCCACGAAGCTCGGCTTCGCTTGGGCGGCACGTCGAGTCCGCCGCAGGCCGACGCGAACGCGAAGCGGATCCGCGAGAAAACGCGTGCCCAAGCTGAGCTTGAGCACGAAGGGAGCTGTCGCGTCGCGATCAGAATTCGACGTGATACTTTTGCGTCAGTTTGCGGCGCATGTCGGCCATCCCGTTCTGGATTTGCTGCATGCCCGTCGAGCGCACGGTTCCCACTTGGGCGCTGGCCGCCTCTCGGTTTTGTGCTTCCTGGCCGACCCCGGAGCGGTAGTACCCGTTGCCGCCGTACGAGCCCACGTCGTAGTAATTGCCATAGCTGCTGACTTGAGCGACGCCCAATTGCCGGCCCACTCCGCGGAGGCCTTCGGCCATTTGCCGCAGACCTTTTGAGAGCGTGCTCCCCCAGGCCAAGAGCTCATCGTCGACATTGAGGATCGGCAGGCCGTCAATCTTGCGGGCCGTCTTTTCGTACCAGAGATTGCTCGTTCGCGACTCTTGCCGCAGGCTCTCGATCAATTTTACCAACGAGTTGAAATACCGCTTCGTCGCTTCGAGTTTGGCTTTGCCGGGGTCCGCCGGCTTTTCGGGGACATGCGCCAGCGTGCTGAACTTCGAGGTCGGCAGCTCCAACAGGCCCGAGAGCCGGGTCAACCCCGCCTCGGACAACATCCCCTGAAAAATGATCGCGTGCTCTTCGACCCTGGTCGACCACTTGCTCGGATCGTGAACCGACGCACCGACGCGGTTCATGGCGGCCAGCACCAGCTCTTTGGCGAACGGCTCGACGATGCGGATGTTTTCCGCGAAATCGACCCGCACCGTGGCCCTGGCCTCGCTCTGAAACCGTATCGACACGGTGAGGCCCCGCAGGCTCGAAATGGCCTCGGCCACGGCCCGCGGATTCACGTGCTGTCCCTCGAGGATTTTCGTCTCCTTGAGCATCTTATCGACGCGGTGCGGCTGCATCACATTCGTCAGATCAAGCGCCAGCACGATCTGCCCCTCGGCCCGCAGGCGCTGCGACGCCTCCTGCAGATAGCTCGACAAGGGGGCCAACTTGCCGGTCTTCATCCGATCGATCCACCGCGCGGCCGCTTGCCGATCGTCCGGATAGACCATTCCCATCAGTTGCTTGTCCAATTGAATCAGATACGAGCGACTGGGCGTCCACACCACCGGCGTACCATCCAGGGAGTCGATGTAGCCCCCCTCGGCCCGCGCGAGCAGAGTGAGCGAGAGCGGCTCGCCTAAATCAATCACGGCCGCTTCCCAGTCGGAGCGAAGGTTATTCAGCGGATCGAGATGCGACGCGAGGACGAATCGCCGTGCCTCCGGCGGCAGGATGATCGGCTGCTCGCTCGAGCGCGTGGCGAAGTTTTCCTTCCAATGTTTGCGCATCGCCATCGGGCTGCGATAAAACGCGTCGATGTCGATCAACACGAGAGAATTCGCGTTGGGCGGGACGCGCGCCAGCAAGTCGCCGAATTGAGCGTACGCGGACGGCGCAGTTTCCGAGAGCCAACACATGCCGACGGCACAAAGTGCCACGAACCAACCATGGAAGCGCATCACGGTGACCCTTTCAACGAGCAAGGAGCTGCAGGCGACTTCGACGCAGAAATGAAGAGCGACCCGATTGTACCGGACCGAATCGCAGGGATCGACCACCCGATCCCGTAGGGCACGGCTCCGCCTGCCGTCTTCCAGGCCCTGAAGGGGACAAATCCTAAAGCCCGGGTCGGAGCACAGCACAGTCCCGGGTTTGAAGGCCACACAAAAACAACAGAGGCCTGAAGGGCCGTGATAGCTCCTGCTCGCCAGGTGCCGATGGCGGCGGCCCCTCGGACCCAAGCTCCGAGCTTGGACACGAGGAGAAGGATTGGACGTCGACTCACGCCAAGCCCACTGGGCGAAAGACAATAGCCCCACGATTCATCGCGGGGTCGGGCGTCTCGATTTCGATCCCAAGCCCTGGCAATGGGCGACAGACCATTCGCTAATCGGCACGCCAAAGGTCTTTCGTCCCTGACGGGACTTTTCGGAGCCGGCCGCGAGGTCCCCCATGATAAATCATGGGGCTATTTTCGGCCGCCCAAGGGGCTCAAGGATCATTTACAGCCGAGCGGCCCGCACCCCGCACCGCTCAGCGAGGGAATTTCGTAGGGTGGGACAAGGCCGTTGCGGCCGCCGGCCCACCATTTCTCGGAGAGCGGAACGCGCACTCGTGGTGGGCCTGCGCTCGCCACCCGTGAAGCACGGGTACGCGGAGCTGGTCCCACCCTACTAGTCCGTCTACTCCAAAATGGTGGGTGGCACTGGCGGCTTGTCCGCCAGTGTTCAATCGACGTCGAGCGCGCGAAGACACTGGCGGACAAGCCGCCAGTGCCGATGCCGCTTGATCTCCGGAGGAAGACACTGGCGGGCCAGAGCCCCCGCCAGTGGCACCCGTTTCCACCAATTTGCGATAGACGGACTACTACAACGCTCTGCCCTCTGCCCGCACCCCTCACCCCTCGCGGAAGTCGGCCACGACGACGGTCACATTGTCGCTCCCGCCGTGGTCCAGAGCCCGCTGCACCAGCGCGTCGCACGCCGCTTGCGGACCCGAGGAAGCGTTCAAGAATCTCGGCCATCTCGTCCGGCGAAACGTGATCCGTCAGCCCGTTGCTGCAGAGCAGCAGGCGATCGCCGTCGTGAAGATGCACGTGACCGACCGTGGGGACCGCCACATTGCTCTTGCCCCCCAGCGAATTGGTCAGAATGTGCTGCACGCCCAGCGTCTTTTCGGCCGGCACTCCCGAGTCGATCAAGACCTGAGCCAGCGTCTGGTCGCGCGTGATCTGGCTCAACCGCGGCTTTCCTCGGTCCCAAGCTCCCGCTTGGGACCGAAAATCGGCGAAGCTCAGCTTCGCCTCGGCGGTACGCCGAGCCCGCCAAAGGCGGACACGGACGCGAAGCGGAGTCCGCCGAAGGCGGATGCGTGCCCAAGCGGGAGCTTGGGTACGAGAAACCCCTCTGCCCTCTGCCCTCTACCCTCTACCCTCTACTCAAAAATGGTCCTCGTTGTTCTCGCGCACCAGGCCGACGTCCGACTTCGCCCCGAACTCCACCTTGAGGGGCGACGCAGGAGGCACAAAGAATTCCGCCGCGAAGCCATGATCGGACTTAAATTCCGCCGTATCCTGCGTGTTCGTTTGCATCGGAGCCTCTCCTCGACACACGCCCGAGCGCGTTCCATCAAGCGTCGCGCTCCCGCGGCACAAAGCGTCGGTGCAGCGGCCCCGATTCTCCCGCGCCGCTCAGAGGAAAGCCAGGATTTCTTCGATGCGGACGACGATTGCGGTTCACTTAACATGGTCCCGACTTCTGACCCTGCCCCCTCAACCCCGACACCTAATCTCTGATCCCTGACCTGAGCGCCCTGCGGCTCGCGCCGCCGAGCCGAGAGTATTTCCTCGGACGCAAGCTCGGCTTGGGCCGGCAACTCGGCGAAGCTCCGCTTCGCCTCGACAGCGCATCGAGTCCGCCGAAGGCGGACGCACGCCTAAGCAAACGTTCGGCGTCAGGCAAGAGACGATACACCCGTCGGTGGAGAACATCAGATCGTTTCGCAAGCGTTGCGCAGATTTCTGGCACCAATGCCGATGTCAGGAGTTGATTTCTCGATAACCACATGCCAGAATCGCAGTGTTGGAGTTTAGCTCGACAGTTCTAGTAGGACGTCGGCTCCGACGTATTGTCAAATGTTGACGGGGCGGCAAAAAGCGTTGTTGCGGTCGCTGATCAGTGCGCCGCTCGAAGCGATTTCAAATTCGCGACACAACTTGAATCGCCGGATTCAGGATCGAGTGGTTAACACTTGTTAGCTCATGACATCGCCAGCTCCCTCCAATTGGCCTAACTTGTCCGAAGCGCGATTCGGTAGGTCGCGACTCGGTGGATGTTGAGGCCCAGAGCGCAAGAATGCTGCGTAGGTGACTTTGGCCATTCCGCGCACCCGTAAATTGTCCATCCCCATTGGATGTTTGTAACGGCTCATGGTTCCCTCGATCCCCGCGCACCATCGATATCGATGGCGGAATCCCTCAGTTGCGTCCTTGAGACGACGGGCTCGCTGGCGAACTCGATCGTGAGTGTATTGATATCGGGACGCCGCGCGGCCCACAGCAGCGACCGGGCAGATCGAGCAGCGTGGGCACGCTTCACAAACGGCGGCAGAGAAGGTGACCTGAAGCCTTTCTGTCCCGCTACTTGTGTTCTCGGGTGCGTGGCCTTCCGGACATCGCAAGACGAGGCCATCCTCATCCAGATCGAAGTCTTCCAGCGTCAGCTTCCCCTGTTGCTTTCCCTTGGCCGGCATCGATGGAGAAACGATTTCAACATCCCGTTGTTTCCCTTTCTCGATGCAGGCGTTTGATCCGTAGTGTGAATCGGCCAAGAGTTCTTTGGGCCGAATGCCGCGTTCCCTGGTATCGTCAAGCGCTGGTTCAAGGGCCGCCCGGTCATGGACCGTCATTTTTCCGACGGCCACGTGAGTAATCAGGTCGGGTTTGGGTGGCTGTGGAGAGCCCTCCTCCGCTGCGTCGTCGAGGGAGTACGTTTCCATGATCTGGACGAGATACCCCACCCCCCGACGCGTGTTGTAACTGGCGTCCGGATCAGCGGGGTTCAGAACGTTGTCGCAGGAAATTTCTTCGGGCATCCTGACGACCACCGGTTCATCGCGATTGTCCACGATCTTGCATTGTTCGTCGAAGACGCGTTGCAGCAACTCGTAACTTTCCAGATCGCAGGCCTCGGTCTGGCAAAACTGCTGCAGCAGTTCGTAAACATCCCGGGCGGCCTCGGGAAGCCGCCGCTTCGATTCACTCGGATGGGTCCTTGCAAAGCAACCATCACCGCGTCGCTCCACATACTTGCGAAGGATTTCTGGATCGACCCTCGCATAACAATCCGGGCAGATTCGCTGCAGTTCACGCAGGAACTTTGCCGTTGTCTCAACCAAGATTCCCAGTCGCGTCAGGTTGCGAATTGCCGAACGGACGGCCGTCGAATCCAGACGTTGTTTGACCGTATCGACTCCAACGGCCTTGATCAGTTGGTCGGTCAGCCCGCGGAACGCCACCTGATCCAATCCTGAGTCGAGGATTCGTTGGCGGTAATTGCGAAGTGTCCGCTCGCAAACGTAGGCGTCTGATTCGTGACGGATATCCAGGGCGTAATGCCATGCGATGTTGAGCGCAATTGCCTCGACCGTTTGTTCATCGGTCAGATCGTGCAATTGCTGCAGAATTAAAGCCCCTATGGCCACCGACAAGTCCTTGGTGGGGCGGCCGAATCCATCGCAGAAATGAGGAGCCAACTCGCCCACCGGCAAGTGCTTCAGCAAAAAGTCCCGAAACACACCGGCCCAGCTTTTTTCAAGCAGCCGCCGCCGTTGCGGTCCCAAATCACCCCAGAAATCGAAGAGAACCGGGCTGTGATGGTCTCGAAGCGTGTGCATCGTGGCACTGTAGCGCGTGGGATCCAATTCGCAAGTCCGAACCATGCACTTTTTGCCGCCCCGTCAAATGTTGTGTTTTTGAGATGTCGTCAGGCGGCGTCCTGCAGGAGTCCGTCGATGAAGGTTTTTCCCTGAAGGAGATGGAGGATTTGCTGGTGACCGTTGAGGCGTCGCCAGCGTGTTTCGGCGGATTGAGCCAGCTTGAACATCATGGCCAAGCTCGTCCGTCGCGTGCCGCTCCCCTTCGTGCGGCGGTGGCGTAAGCAGATCGTGGAGAACGTCGACTCGATTGGGTTGGTCGTTCGCAGGTGTTTCCAGTGCTCAACCGGGAAGTCGTAGATCGTCAGGAGCACGTCCCGGTCTTTCGAGAGACACTCGCAGGCAGCGTGGTACTTGGCCTGGTACTTCTCCAGGAAGTGGTCGAACGCCCGGTTCGCGGCCGCGCAGCGTCTCGGCCTGCCAGATTTCGTGGAGGTCAGCCTTCGCTTTCGGTTGCACACTCTTGGGTAGCTTGTTGAGCACGTTGGCCGTCTTGTGGACCCAGCAACGCTGTTCGCGCGTTTCGCCGAAGACCTTTCGCAACGCCGCCCAGAATCCCAAGGCGCCATCTCCCACGGCCAACAACGGTGTCTGAGCCAGCCCTCGTTGCTTGAGGTCGAGCAACAACTCGGCCCAGCTCTGTTCGCTCTCGCGATAGCCATCGACGACGGCGATCAGCTCTTTTTTCCCCTCCGAGGTGGCTCCCATCAAGACCAGCAGGCATTGCCGGCGATTCGCCTCGTCTTCGAGCCGCACGTTGACGTGGATGCCGTCGACCCAGAAGTAGACGTAGTGCTCCTTCGAGAGATCGCGTCGGCTCCAGTCCTCATACTCTTGCGACCATTTCTCCTTCAGGCGCACGATCACGTTCGCACCGAGGGCGGGAGCGTTTGGACCGACGAGCGCCGCAAGCGCCTCGGAAAAGTCGCCGGTGGAGATGCCTTTGAGGTAAAGCCAAGGGATCAACTCGTCGATCGACTTGCTGCGACGCAGATAGGGGGGTAACACTCTCGACGAGAAGCGGAGGCGGTCCTCGGACGACGGCGAGTTGTCTCGAACCCGCGGCTGCTTCACCTCCAAAGAACCCGCTCCCGTGAGGAGTTCCCTGGAGGGAAGGTAACCATTCCGGACGATCAGACGCTTGCCGTCCTCGCCGCGCCGATCGGCATGTTGAACCAGGAACACGTCGACTTCCGCCTCGATGGCCGACTGGAGCATCTTCCGGGCTCCTTCGCGAACGATCTCGTCGAGCGCACTTCGGGCCTCGAATGCCTCCCGAAACTCGATCACTTCCGCGTCAATCGCTTCGATCGAAGTCGTTCGCGCTGGTGTCTTGACCGTCCCCGTTGTACCGTGTCGCATGGCGTATCCTTGTGCCTTGTGGCCGCTGAAGAGTCATTACCCTCAGCAGGATACGCCGCTTTTCTTTATCTCAAAAGAACACGACTTCTGACAATAGCTCGTCGGCTCCACGCTCAGGCATTACGTAACCGTTCACACCCTGGCGAGTAATGAGGGGGCCGGTTGACGGGCGAAGTGGGCCTGCACGGCGGCGGTGAGGAACTCGAAGCTGTTGCGAGATTGTCGGTGGCAGGTTTCAACGACTGTCAGGATTGTCTCCACAAAACGGCTGCCGCGGGCGCTTTGGGTGCCAAAGGACAGCTTTCGCCAGATGACGGCGGGGCGGAGGGCGCGCTCGCTGACGTTGTTGGTCGGCTCGACCCCCTCCACGTCCAGGAACGTCCACAACCAGTCGCGATGATCGTGCAGCGGCTCACACATCCCGACCAGCTTCGAGTTGCCGCTGAACACGCCGCGCAGCAGCAAGCTGTCGATCTCCTGGCGGATCGGTCGCATCAGGCGCAACATTCCCGCACGGGTGATCGTCCCGTCGCGGCAGCGCGCCCAATGCCGAAACAGCTCGCCTGTGGGACGCAGCAGGTCGCGTCCCAGCCGCTTCACCGGATGGTCGACGAGCGCCTGGAAGTCCCGCTTCAGATGCGCCCAGCACCACTGGGGCCTGCCGAGCTTCCAGTACATCTTCGCCCGGTCGCAGTTCACCACGCCGTGGAAGGCGTCCGTCAGCAGATCCTCGAGTACCGTGGCGGCCCGCGTGGTCCGCAGCGCGAAGAGCGTGTAGGAACCGGCGACGAACGTCCACAGCCACGACTTGAGCCGAGCTTGCTTCGTCGGCGATTCGTCGATGCCCAACACCGGTTCGGTCGGCAATTGTGCCGCCAGTTCGTGATAAGCCGGCGTGAGAGCGGCCGTCGCCTGATTCTGCAGCTTGACGACCCAACCCGCCGAACATGGTTGATTCAGGACTTGTTCCAGGAACAGGGCAACCCGTCGTTTACTCTGTTTGAAGCATCCCATGAGCAAGGCCACCAGTGCGACCAGCCGCGGTCCCGCTTGGCTCTGGGGCACACCTGCCGGAAGTTGGCCGCAGGTGCTTGTCGAGCAACCGGGGCACGTCAGTCGGTGCAGTTGATACTCGGTCACCAGGGGTTCGATTTCGGGGATTTCCCAGACCTGGTGCCGCAGCGGCTCCGGATCAGAGCCAGCCAGCGGTTCGCCACAGCGGCGGCAGGTCTCGGGGATGAGGGAAACAATGTGCGCACAGTGTTCGACGGGAATCAACGCCCGTTCGTACTTGGCATGGCCCGGTTGACCGCCCGGCTTCTTACCGCTCACTCTCTTCTGAGGCGCCGGCTTGCCATGCGGATGCTCGCTGCTGGGCGGCAGCGACGAATTCCGCGGAGTTTTGTTGAGCCGTGCCTCGAGGTCCGCAACCCTTCGCTCCAGCCGGGCGATCGTTTCCGCCATCTGCAGAAAGATCGCCTGGGCCTCGGGCGGAATGCGGTTCCAGAGCTCCGGCGACATCCGGTCCATGCCGGTGATGTCGCCGAAATCATCAAATTGGGAAAGAGCAATTTCCCAGCCGATTCACCACGGCGTGTGAGCGCTTACGTAGTAGGGTCCACAAAACGTTCCGGCATCGGCTAGATTCGCGCGTCATCAATTTGGCGAATCAATTCGTCGATGTATTCGCGCCGCACATCCAAATGGCCATTTACTTCGCGCAACCCAGTAATTGCAATTCCGTCTTCAAGACGGCCGAAGCAATGTTTGTCCGGATTTGTCCGAAACCCATCTGCGGCAAGGGCTCTCGCAACAAGCTGCGCAAACCCACTTTGTTCGAGATTGAACGGGCCGGAAATTGTAATGTCGTCGACATAACGCGTGTAAATAAGCCCGACGGATTCGCAGGCCCCTCCCACGCGACGATCAACTCGACCTAAGACCTGGTCCGCTAATATCGGACTACAGATGAGGCCAAGCGCCAAGTGGTGATTGTACGTGCAGATCTTCGTACACAGCCTAGCCACGTCCGGCGAACACTCAAATGTTTCAATAAAAAGACGATAGACTCGGCGATAATGGATCGACGGATAAAAATCCGAAATATCCGTCTTAAAGACGTACCGTGAACGCAGATGCGGCTCGGCATTGGTCTTAATGTTACGCCCTTTTACGCAATGGCTATGTACCGATGGCGTCAGACTCGGAAGCAGAACGCGCCGATAGAGTCGGGTTTGAAAAGCTCGCATCGCGCCAAGCACGTTTACGACGATGCGCGGTCTGTCGGGACGTCTCGGGTCGGTCAACAACAGCTCATCATAATAGGACTGCGGCGAGCCCAGCACGGCGGAGGCGGCTTCGCTTGTCGTGGAAAGTGCGCGGAGCAGGTGCTTGGTCTGACGGATACGCAGCATTAGTCGCGCATTCGATGACGGTGCCGTTCAACAACTTGCTCCACATGCTGCTTCCACCCTTTTGCTAATTCTGCGGCCGGGCGTCTTAACGGCTTCGGGAGTTTCTCCACTTCGCCTGCCGTGCACCATGCGAGCACATACAGATCGATTCCCCAAAGTTCTCTGTACTTTTCAATCAAAGCCTGAGATGGAGCGGCTCGATTGTTTTCAATATTGCACAGGTGGACACAAGAGATATCCAGCATGTCTGCCGCCGCACGCTGCGTTAGCCCCAACAGCTCTCGAAACTCGCGAGCGGTCTTTCCAAGAATTATCGCCAAGGCACAAGCCTTTTAAGATCGGTTTTGGGAAGTTAGAGGTCATCTTGCCCGACAATCAGGAGAAATGCCTTTGCTGTCAGAGAACACGCACGACCAAGGTCTTGCGGTTGGCAGTTAAGGCACTCCGTCAGGGAAACAAAGGTGGGGGAAACAAAGGTGTCAGGAACGAATGGCACTGCCGCTTGCAGTGAAAGGAGTTCGGTTCACGCGGCGGACTCCCGTTCGGCCTTCGCTTGGTGGCGCGGCTTGGTCAGCAGTTGCAGGATTTTGGGTCGCCGCTTGTTCGCGCGTGGTTCGTTACGATCCGGACGATGCCCCACTTTGATCGCGATTTGGTGCTCGAAGAACAATTCGCGGAGGCCCGCGTCCACCCCACGGATCGCGTTGGATAACCACAGGTTGCCGAACAGTTGAAGCGTCGCCGTGAGGCTCAGGCTGCGGCAGGCGCGGCCGCTGTGTTGTGCGGCGTGGAGCAGGGATTCGCGGAGCAGGTTGTAAACCAGCAGACACGACCACAACTCGGTTCGCACCATCGTCGGCGTTTTGGCCCGCAGGATGTCCATCCCCAACGTGCATTTGATCGCGCGGAGATCCAACTCCACCCGCCAGCGGCCGCGATACAGGCCCGCCAGCCAAGCCGCGTCGTACTGTTTGTGATCCAAGAGCGTCGTGGCAAGCGTGAGCTTCTCGGTCCGCTGGCCGGCTTGCTCATTACGCGATTGGACCAACCGCACTTCGAGGCACGCCGGCATCGTCTCGTACGTCGCTTCCTCCATCCACTCGGGGCGGGGAGGACAATTCCAGGTGGCGATACATTGACCTTTCAGCAACCGACGGGCAGCGGCGGGCGCGTCTTCGCGCAAATGATGGTTGCGCATCACGACCTCCACACCGCGGCGACGGCACTCGGCCAACAGCCAGTACGTGCAGTAGTAGGAGTCGGCCACAAGGAGGTCCCCCGGCCGCAGCACGTCGAGCAATTTCCATAACAAGGCCGTTTCGCCCGTGCCTTTGCCGGAATAGGGACCAACGTCCGCATCCAGCAGCAAGCCGGTTCGCAGACAGGTCAGCAGCACGCCGCGGAGAATCGGAAACCCCAGGCCTGCCTGCTGTTTGGGGTTCTGCGGATACTCGGCTTGATTCGCTTGGGTGTCCGCGGCCGTCACGGTGAAGCCGTCGACGATGACCAGGCGACCCCCCGCGTACTCGGAGGCCGGGCCGATCCCGGCGTCGGGCGGGGCGGCTTGGCCGCCGCCATCGACCGTTTGACCACGTTGGTCCAAGGCCCATGAGGCAATCTCGCCGCTGATCCCGCGCAGCACTTCGCCGGTGATTTGTTTGCGGGCTCGACAGTAAGCGCCGGTGTTGGTGCTGGAAACCGTTCGCCCCAACGCCTGCCATAAGGCGGCAATCCGCACCACCGCCGCCAAGCAACTCCGCTGCTCTTCTTTAAAGAGCACTTGGGACAAAAGGCCCCAGAGAGTGACGGCGGGCGTGTAGACCGCGTCGTCCTCCTGACCGAACGAGATCCCTTGCTCGGCGAAGATCTGGGCGATTCGCTCGTCGGAAATGAGAGACCTCAACGGCAACTCATCGGACTCAAGCAGCGAGCGATAGAGCATCGAAAACTGTGTTCGCGGCGGAGCCGCCTCTCGATAAGATGGCATCGACCTTCCCTGGTCCTGAATGTGAAAACCAGCCCAGAGAAGGTCGCGCCGTCGGAGATCGTAACGGACAGACGGTCTCGCCCCAACCTCGGTTGCTCCCGCGGCGACAACAATCCAAAAGTTTTTCACACACCGCGGTGTGTGCCGTTTCACGTTGCGCGCTACACCGCGAAAAACCGGCGGCAGTGCCATTCGT
>CAWHWU010000038.1:0-615190 GCA_963833105.1 uncultured Planctomycetaceae bacterium | reverse complement strand
CCGCAATCGACGAATCTGTCTGAGTAGGAGCGAGGAAACACGCCAGAGCCACGCCGAAACGGAACGCGCGGCTTGCCATGCGCTCGTAGCCGCTCGCGGTTCGCTTGCCATTAAGCGCGATTTGCCGAATGAAAGCGGGCAAGCTGGCAGGGCAGCTTGCCCGACGCAAAACGTGCCAGCATTGACACGTCGGAAATATCCGACGTATTGTTTGGTCATGACGGCGCCCGATATTTTCGTGGTCCTGGCTAATCCGGTCCGCCGGCGGATCCTGGAGTTGTTGCTCGAACGGCCCGCCACCGTCAACAGGCTGGTCGACGAATTCCGCTTGCAGCGCCCCTCCGTTTCCGAGCATTTGCAGGTGCTGCGAGCGGCCCGGTTGGTTCGCGCCAAACGGCAGGGCCGCGAACGGTATTACTCGATCGAGCCGTCGCGACTCGCCGAAGCGTCCGCGTGGCTCAAGCCGTTCGAGCGATACTGGCACAAAAGAATGCAGGCTCTCGAGGACGCTCTCAACGAGGAATCGCCATGACCGAGCCCGGCACGATTCGATTGTCGCAGTTCATCAATCATCCGCCGGCGAAGGTCTGGCAGGCACTGACCGATCCGCGGTTGCACGCGAAATGGTGGGCGGCGGGCGACGTGAAGGCGGTCGTCGGGCACCGCTTCACACTCGACATGGGCCCGTGGGGCAAACAACCCTGCGAAGTGATCGCCGTCGAGCCGGAGCGGCTGCTCAAGTACAGCTTCGCTCCCGGCACGCTCGACACGACGATCACCTGGCGGCTCGAGCCGGAAAATGGCGGGACGCGACTGCACCTCGAACAGACGGGCTTCGACCTCGATTCGCCGCTCGGCAAAAGCGCCTTTGACGGCATGGGGAGCGGCTGGCCGAAGGTTCTGGCACGCATCGCTCCGGCACTGGAGTCGCCCGAGGCAAGCTGAGCCGCGAAAGTCGTCGTTCGCCACGCGGTGCGCTATTTCGCCCCGTTCGCGGGAGGTCGGGCAAGAACTCCGAAATCGACGGCCGAGTCGATGGCTAGCCGAATCTGAAACTTCGACGCCGCAATGTCCGCATTCACTTTCCAGTCGCAGTAGCGGATCGTGTCTCTCACGACGAGATCCAGCCAATTTTGCTCGATGGGCGGGACGCCGAAATTCTTGTCCTCCACTCGAGTCGGCAACCAGACGCCGGGCGACGCTTCGACGAGCCCGTACGACGCCGAATCGAGATGCACGTGCCACGGCCGGCCCGGTGCGTAACGGGCGACGCTTTGCCGGCGCACGACCGCAAAACCGCGCGACGGATCAATCCAGAGCCGTGTTTTGTACTCCACCGTGGCCGCCGGGTTTTTCGGGACCGCGGCCTCTGCGACGATGACGGGCCTGTCTTCCCAGGTCTTTGAGTCGGCAATCGCCGCGTCGGCCCGCGACAGGATTTGAGTGATCGGCGTGCCGAGGTAACGCACCGTCACGTCGAGCGGCGAGCAAGTCGCATACGTCTGCGGCGAATCAAGTTGACGGATATGAACGAGATCGCCGCCAGGGCGCCGCGTGATCTGAATCCACCTCCCGCGCTTGCCGTCGAACGCGGCCTCGATCTCCTCCTCGTGCTCGACTCGCATTTTGTCTGCGCGGCCGGCCGTCACTTTCGACAGGTGCGTCTGCCAAATGCGGCCCGTCGAGTCGACAATCCAGCGCGAGGCAATTCTCTCCTCTCGGTTGTAGGCATCGTCTTCGATCAATCCTTTCGGAGGTGCAGCGCCGGCCGCTTTTCGAAAATGATTCACAACCTCCGCGTCGCAAGTCACTGACAGGTTAGAGATTCGCTGTACAAACTGTGTGACGCCTGCACGAACCTCCTGCAGTGTGAGAGTTCGTTCTGGTTTCGCCGCGTCAGCCGCAGCGACGCGCGGACTCTTCGCCAACGGGAACGACCCGAGCATCAAAACGGCGGCCGCCAGGATTCGTCGTCTCAGTCTTCGGAAAGAGTGCTGGAACATGGCGGCCTCCCTCGCTTCGAAAAGAAACGCGCCCGGCGTGTGCCAGGCGCGTTTCAAATTATCGAGCTTCGCGAACAGCCGCCAGAGGCGAATCAGACCTTGGGACCCGGAGTCTCGTCCTTCGGGGCCTCTTCCGGCGGGTTGGCCGGCGGGATTGTGTGCAGCGGGCCGGCCGGCTTCTCGGTGCCGTAGGTCCGCTGCACGCCCGGTTCCGCCGGTTTGGGCGGAGCCACTGGCGTCGCCGCACGCTGCGGCGGAATCATGGCCGGCGGCAGCGACGAGTTGCCGCAGTCGCCGTTCGCGCACGTGCCGGAGCACGTCGTGCATTCGGGCTGATTGCACACGGTCACCGGCACGACATGGCAAACTTCGTAGGCGACCTGACGCGGCACGCACTTGGAAACGAGCCGCGTGTAGCACACGGGAATCGTCTTGCAGACAGTCCGCGGGACACAGCGATCGACCGTGTACGGCACCTGCGTCGGCACGCAGATCGGCACCTTGCACGTGTGAATCTCCTGCACCGTGTGGTACGTCACGACGGGAACTTGCCGCGTGTGCTGCTCGCAGACCGTGCGGCAAACCTGGTAGGGAACCCGCTGCACCATCTGCTCGCAGACAAAGTTGCAGCGGCGGACCGGATATTTCTCGACGACTTCCTGGCAAACCGTCTTGCAGACCTGGACGGGAACCATCACGGTCTCGTTCCGCGGCACCATCCGGCAGACCTGCACCGGCACGCATTGCCGCACCACCTCGCAGTGGTACGTCGTGCAAGGAATCTGCTCGCAGACGACGTGCGGACACCAGACGCGGCGGCAGCAGTTGAAGCCGGGCGACTGCACCATGCACATCCGCCAGCCGCCGCACGGATCGCAGACGATTCGCGGCACGACCGGACCGGGCTGATAGTAAGACTGTGTCGTCCACTGGCCGCAGTCGCGCTGCACCGTGGAATAGGTCGTCACGGGCCGCATCACCGTGCAGGCTCGTTCCGTATTGACCGTCTCGACGACGCGATCCATCACCGTGCGGCAATACGGCTGCTGCACCGTTTCGACGACGGGACGATACACGAGCCGGCGGCACTCGCGCTCTTCGCACGTCCAGACCGGTTTCTGCACCGTGTAATGGCATTCGCGGAAGGCCGTCTCGACGACGGGCCGCAGGACGGTGTAATTCTCCTGTCGGCAGCTCGTCTCGCAGACGGGCTTGCAAGTGGTGTACTGCTGATCGCGGTACGCGGTCGTCAGGACCGTGCGGTAGCACGTCTCCTGATGATGATCGAGGACCGTTTCATAGCAGGTGCGGTTGACGGTGTACTGCTGCGGCTCGCAGACCGTGTCGTACACCGTGCGGTAACACGTCTGGTGTTCGACGCGGCAGGCCGTGTAGCAACACGTCGGCTGACAGCACGGCGTCGGGCAGCAACTGTAGCTGCAGGCGCCGCAGTAGCTGGCGTTGGCGGCCGAAGTGACGGCCAGAGCCGATGTCATCACTGCTGCAATCAAGATGCGTTTCATCCAAGTCGTCTCCCATTGTTGTTGCTCGAGGTGGCGAGAGGCCGTCTGCCCCACACTGATTTCGTCCGTGCACTCTCGTTCCTCGGCGCGATCCTTCTGACCTCCATTCTCAGCACGCCGAATAGCATTTGCAAAGGAATTGCGGCCGTGAAATTGAGAGTCGTTCGAAGTGATCGCCCCACGCATCCATCCTGCCAAGCATAGACCACATGAACTAGGAAACTTGAGGAAAAACCGGCATCTTGGAAACACGTCGGCGCAATTCGCTAGACGCCCGCGGAACAATCCTCAATCTTTAACAGCGCGTCTCCGCAACTCTCGTGGATGCCGTCTTTTCCGTGCGAAACGGGGCCAGTCGAACGGCGCTGCGCCCAGCTTTCCGATTCTTTTCAGCCCGCGCGACCGCTAGAATCCGCAAGATTGGAACGTGATTCGCGATGGCGTCACCCGATTCTTTCCCAATGACTGCAGACGAACTCGGAGTCGTCGTCATCGGCCGCAATGAAGGCGAGCGCCTGCGCCGTTGCTTGAGTGCGCTTCGCGGCTCGGGCGCGACGATCGTGTATGTCGATTCGGGCTCTTCGGATGACAGCGTCGCATTCGCGCACTCGATCGGCGTCGAAGTCGTCGGGCTCGACATGTCCTCTCCGTTCACCGCGGGCCGCGCGGAATGAAGGTTTCGCGCGTCTCGACGAATTGTCTCCACGCGTCGAACTCGTGCAGTTCCTCGACGGTGACTGCGAGCTCAACACCGAGTGGTTGCCGCGGGCCGTCGCGGCGCTCAAAACGCGCGAGGAGGCGGCCGCTGTCTGCGGTGCGCTCCTGGAGCGCGAGCCCGAGCGATCGATCTACAATCGCATCTGCGCGATCGAGTGGAACGGGCCGGTGGGCGAGGTCGCGACGTGCGGCGGGAACTTCGTCATCCGCGCCGAGTCCTTTCGCAAAGTCGGAGGCTTCAATCCGACCATCATCGCCGCCGAGGATGACGATCTGTGCCTCCGCGTGCGCGCGACGGGCGGCAAGATCCTGCGGCTCGACGCGCCGATGGCCTGGCACGACGCGGCCATGACGCGCATCGGCCAGTGGTGGAAGCGGGCCGTCCGCTCGGGCTACGCGTACGCCCAGGTCTCGGCCATTCACGGCCGCGGGCCGTACCGGCACTTCGTCCGCGAAGCGCGCAGTGCCTGGTTCTGGGGGGTCGGCGTGCCGGTGGCGATCGTGGCGCTGGCGTTTGTGACCCGCGGCTGGGCCCTGGTTTTGTTGCCGGTCCTTTACTTCGTGGCCGCGTTTCGGATCACCCGCAACAATCGTTGGCGCGGCTTGTCGCCGTCGATGGGATGGATTTACGCGGGGCACTGTCTTGGCTGTAAGTTCCCGCAGGTGGTCGGACAAGTTAAATTCTGGTGGCGCCGCGCGGCGAGCCCCCAACGTGATCATCGAGCACAAGGAACCGTGCGGAAACTCGACGAAGTGAGCCGCTACTCGCGAACGGATAGCGTCGGCATGACGGGTTCAGTCCAGGTGACTTCACAGACTGAGCCGTTGTTTCGCGCGCGCCCGGCGAACAAACCGGTGCGCGTCGGCCTCGTGGGGACGGGCTACATCGCCGAATTCCACGCCCGCGCCTTGCGAACGATCGCCGGTGTCGAGCTCGTCGCCGTCGCCGACCAGAACCGCCTGCGCGCCGAGGCTTTCGCCCGTGCTTGGGGGATCGAAGGTGTCTTCGGCTCGCTGGCCGAGATGCGGACGAGCGGCCGGCTCGACGCCGTCCACATCTTGACTCCGCCCGACACGCACGCGGACGTCGCGCGCGAGGCACTCGAAGCCGACGTGCATGTGCTTATCGAAAAGCCGCTCGACGTCGAGCCCGATAAAGCCCGCGCCCTGTGCGAATTGGCAGAGCAGCGGGGCCTCGCGCTCGGCGTCGGTCACAATTTTCTCTTCGCCGAACCGTACGTGCGGCTGCGGGAAGACGTTCGGGCCGGCCGCCTGGGCCGGCTCGACAGCGTGGCCGTCACCTGGAACCGCGAGTTGTCGTTCGTCACTCAAGGTCCCTACGACGTCTGGATGCTGCGCAATCCGGCCAACATCATGCTGGAAGTCGGCGTGCACTCCATCGCCCACGTGTGGGACCTGCTGGGAGCTAGCGACGAGTGGCACGTCGACGCGGCCAATCCCAAAGCTTTGCCCACCGGCATCACGTTCTTCCGCCGCTGGCAGGCGCGGACGGAAGTCGAGGGGACGGCGGCCGAGCTGAACTTCTCGTTCATTCCCGGCGTCACCGAGCACACGATCCACGTCCGCGGAACCTTCGGCACGGCGACGGCCGATCTCGAGCACAACACCTACACGCTCGACCGCCTCACGCCGTATTCGACCGAGTTCGATCGGTTCGTACGCGTGCGGCGGCGAGGGGTCGGCCTTGCCGCGCAAGCCGGAACGAACGTCTGCCGGCACGTGCTGTCGAAGTTGAAGCTTTCCCGCAGCGGCAACGCGTACGGCACGAGCATCGCCGCCAGCGTGGCCGAGTTTTATCACTTGGTCCGCGACGGCCGAGCGGACGGACGGATTGCGCCGCGGTTTGCGACCGATGTCGTCGCCGCGGCCGAAACCATCGGCCGTGTGGGCGTCCGCGCTGCGCCGGAACAAATCGTGGTGCCCCCCCAGTCGCGTCGCCCGGATCCGCGTGCCGGCCGCGCGTGCTCGTGTTGGGAGGCAGCGGCTTCATCGGGCGCGAGCTGGTGGCACGGTTGCTCCGCGCGGGCCACGATGTGCGCGTGCTGGCCCGCAAGCCGTCGACTTCCATGCTCGACCTCTCCCCTCCGCATCTCGAGATTGTGGCCGGCGACCTGCGGCGGTCCGACGACCTGCGACGGGCGCTCGACGGAATCGAACGCGTGTACCATCTCGCCCGTCCGGCAGCCAAAACCTGGAAAGAGTACCAGGAGCAGGATGTCGACCTGACGCGGCAGGTCGGCACGCTCTGTCTCCAGGCCGGAATCAAACGGCTGATTTACACGGGGACGATCGATTCGCTCTATCTCGGCCGGAATGCGGGCTTGATCACCGACGAGACGCTCGTCGACTCGGCGCTGGAATCGCGGAATTATTATGCCCGCGCCAAAGCGGCCGGCGAAGCGCTCCTGATGCAGATGCACCGGGCACAAGGTTTGCCTCTCGTCGTCCTTCGCCCGGCGATCGTCGTCGGCCGCGACGGAAGCCCCTGCCATTGGGGCGTCGGCAAATGGAACGGCCTGGGCGTCGTCGAGTTGTGGGGACGCGGCAAGAATCCGCTCCCGCTCGTCCTGGTGGAGGACGTCGCACAGGCCCTGGTGGCGGCCCTGGACAAACCGGGACTTGACGGCCGCACCTATAATCTCTGCGGGCCGTCGCTCCTCACGGCCCGCCAGTACATTCAGGAGATCGAATCGCACGCGGGCTTCGAGATCCAGGTCTTCCCCGTGCCGATCTGGCGTCACTATCTGGGCGATCGGTGCAAATGGCTGGTGAAGAAAATGACAAAGCACCCCGATGCCGAGCGTACGCCCAGTTTTCGCGACTGGGATTGCCGCAGCCAGCAGGCCCTCTTCGACTGCGCGGTGCACGGCGCGATCTCGATTGGCAGCCGCAAAGCGATCCCGCCGAGCTGATCCGGCTGGGGATCCATGAGCCGCTCGACCACTTGCTCGCCTGAGACAATCATGGTTTCCGATTCGAATCGATTGTTGCCCAACCTGTTTCTCGTCGGATCGATGAAGTGCGGCACCACCTCGCTGCACAACTATCTCGGCGCGCACCCGCAGATCTTCATGACCGGCGACGAATGGAAGGAGCCCGCCTATTTCGTCGAGCGGCTCAACTGGTCCAAGGGCGAAGACTGGTACCGCGGCCTGTTCGCCGACGCCGGTGACGCGGTCTACCGCGGCGAGTCGTCGACCGACTACACCAAGTTCCCGCACTATGAAGGCGTGGCCGAGCGGATCGCCCGCTTCGCCCCCGACGCCCGCATCCTCTACCTGCTCCGCGATCCGGTCGAACGCTCGATCAGCCATTATTGGTGGGAAGTGCAGTGGTCGGCCGAAGGGCGCGACATGCTGACGGCCGTCCGCAGCCGGGCCATCATCCGCGACGTCAGCTACTACGCACTGCAACTGCGGCAATTCCTCCCCCATTTCGGCAGGGAGCGGATCCTCGTGCTCTCCACCGAGGAACTGAGCCGCGAGCCGAAAGAGACGCTGACGCGGATTTACCGCTGGCTCGGCGTCAACGACGCGTTCGTGCCGGCCAACCTGTACGAACGGCACAACGTCTCCCCCAAAAACGTTCCCAAGGTCATCGGCTCTCAAGTCCTGTCCCACGCGCAAGGGACCGTGCTGTGGAAGGCGGCCAAGCGCGTCGTCCCGGCGACGCTCCGCCAGCGGGCGATCCGCGCCCTCTCGCGACCTGTCCCCCGCGACGAGCGCCGCTTGCAGGAGACGATCGACTACCTCCGCCCGATCCAGCAGGCGCAGACGGCCGAGTTGGTCGAAATGTTGGGACGGCCCTTTCCGGAGTGGACCACGCTCTACGGCGAAGCGCACGCGGAATGATCGCTCGCCTGCGCATCGGCTGCTGTGCCGAAACGGACGAACCGAACTGGCGGTGGGTCTCCGGCGCACTGGCCGCCGAGCCTGCCGACTGGACCTTCTTTTCGAACGTGCCGCAAAACGCGCTCGAGCGGGCGGTCCGCCGCCCGCGCCTCTCACGGTATCGCGCGTGCCGCGGCCTGGCGGCCGGCGCCCGCCGCGGCCGCTTCGACCTGATTGTCACGCATCACCCGCTCGTCACCTGTTGGACCGAGCTGTTTTGCCGCCGCCGCCGCCGCACCTGTCCGCACGTCGCCTTCGCGTTCAACTTCACCCGCTTGCCCACCGGCTTGCGACGAATGGTCATGCGGCGGGCTTTTTCGACGGTCGACCGGTTCATCGTCTTTTCCGAATTCGAGCGAACGCTCTACGCGGATTATTTCCAGCTCCCTGTCGCACGATTTGAAATGCTCCACTGGGGCGTCCGCGAGCCGGAAGGACTGACATCGAGCGGGTCGCCTCCCGCGGAAGCGAATCCGCAGGCGATTTGCGCCGTCGGCAGCCAGGCGCGCGACTACACCACGTTGCTCGAGGCGATACGCCGCATTCCGCACGTCCCGCTCGTGCTCGTGGCGACGCCCGCGAACCTCCGCGGCCTGGCCCTCCCGCCGAACGTGACGGTGAAGCTCAATATCCCGCGTCGCGAGGCCGAAGCCGTCATTCGGCAGAGCCGCTTTATGGTGTTGCCCCTGTTGGATGTGCGCGTTCCTTGCGGCCACGTGACGATGGTGACGGCGATGTACTGTTCGCGGGCCCTCGTGGCCACCGAATCGAGCGGCATCTCGGATTACTTGATCGCCGGACACAACGGCCTCACCGTGCCGCCCGGCGACGCTGCCGCACTCGCGGCCGCCATCGAACAACTCTGGAACGATCCGGCGACAACGACCCGCCTCGGCACCAACGGCCGCGCCTGGGCGCTCGCTCATTGCACCGAAGAACAGACGATCGGCTACGTACGGAGCCTGGTTCACCGCGTTCGAGCCGGCGAAGCCGTCTAATCGTGGGGCGAGCTGCCAGCTTGCCCGTCAAATCCACCCCCCCTTCAGAGAATTAATGAAGCACCGCCACGGTCGGAAACCTCTTCCGCGTTTGTGGTTCCGTTCTCTTCATTCTTAAAAACCACGGGCACGCTAGCAGCGTGCCCCACGAAGCTGCGCCGCCTTCATCCGCATCCTTCCAACGCCGCGCGTCCCGCCGCTATACTCGACCGCTTGCCTTGCGGGCGCGGCGATCGGAAAGGAATTTAATCGTGCAAAGGGAGTGCAAGCGCGCGGTCGCGTTTCTCCTGGCGGCCCTCTTGCTGCCCGTACTGGCCGCGCGCGGGGCCGATGCCATCCCCCCCGAACGCAGCCCGTTTCAAGTCGAATTGCTCCCCGACGGCACGTTCTCGCTGTTGTTCCATCGCGTGCCGCTCGTCACGTCGGCCTTTAAATTTTGGGCTGCGAAATGGAAATGGGCCAATCCGACGGCCGAGGTCGGCCCGTTCCGCGACGGCGTCGCCCCGTTTGACGTGCGGATTCCCAACCTGGGCGCCGAGGCGTCCGGCACCGTCAGATTGGCATCCGAGGTGATCACCTACGACCTCACGGTGCGGCACAGCGCGACGCAACCGGACGTGCTGGGGGGCGGGCTCGAGTTCCTGCTCGACATGAAGTCCCCCTACTTCCAGGACCAGAAACCGCCCGATTCGGTGCTGCTCCCCGATAACACGGGCTGGTCCTGGCCGCTCGGCCCCGATCGCGAGGTGAAGGTCGTCTTCACCCCTGCCGTCAAAAAGGTCTATTTCGAGAACAACAACAAGGGGCGGATCCGCGCGTTCTTTGTCGGTGAGTCCAATTCGGGCGGGACCGACAAGCTCACGGTCACCATCACCCTGCCCAAAGGGACCGAGCGCAAACGGACCGAGGAAGAAGAATACGGCCCCCTCTCGGGCTCGTGGCTCCCCAACGTCCTCTCCTACTCGCAATCTCCCGTCGATCTCTCCACACTCAACCACCAGCCGGGGACGCACGGGTTTTTGCGCACGGCGGGCGACCGCCTCGTGTTCGAGGACGGCACGCCGGCCCGCTTCTGGGGCATCGACGTGATGGCCTACGCCCTCTTCTCGTCGAATACGCAGATCGAACGGCACGCGCGGCGTTTGGCCATGCTCGGCTTCAACCTCGTCCGCTTGCACCACCACGACACGACCGGCTGGGTCGTGCCGACCGTGATCGACAAGCATCTCCCAAACTCGCGGATGCTCGACCGCAACGGCATCGACCGCGTCGATTACTGGATTAAGTGCCTGCACGACAACGGAATTTACGTCTGGCTCGACATGCACTCGTATCGCCAGTTCCGCGACGGCGACCGCCAGACCGAACTCGGTACGATCGCCACCTTTCAAGAGTTCTCCGGAAAACGGTTCGGGAACCAGGTCAAAGGGTTTTGCCAGTACGACCCGGTCGTCCAAAGGCTGATGATCGAGTTCCAGGAAAAATATCTCAACCACGTCAACCGCTACACGAACGTGGCCTACAAAAACGATCCGACGATTGCTTTCGCGCTCATCACGAACGAGAACGACATCACGCACCACTACGGCATCCTGGCATTCCCCGCGAAAAGCATCCGCAACTCACCGAGCTCTGGCAGGCGCGGCTCAAGCAGTTTGCCGCGAAGACCGGCTTCAACGAAAACGAAATGCGGATGCCCTGGTCGCCGGGACCAGCCAGCATGTTCCTCAACGACCAGGAACACACGTTTTACGAGACGATGACGCAGAGCATCCGCGGCACCGGTTGCCGCGCGCTGATCGCCAACGGAAACGTATGGGGCGACAATCCCCTGTCGTGCATTCCCTCACTGACCTCGGGCGACGTGATCGACGTCCACGCCTACGACGGTCCGGACCAGTTGCTCACCGATCCCCGTTACAAGCCGAACATCGTCTCGATGATCGGCATCAACCAGGTCGCCGATAAACCGCTGACCGTGTCGGAATGGAACATGGAGGCGTCGCTCGAGCCGCCGGTCGACCGGTTTATCGCGCCGATCTACGTCGCGTCGATCGCCGCCCTGCAGGGTTGGGACGCCATGATGCTGTACGGCTATTGCCAGCAGCCCCTCTCGGATCGGGCGCGAGTGACGAGCGTGTGGGACACGTTCGCCGACCCGGCCATCATGGCCTCGATGCCGGCCGCCGCCCTCTTGTTCCGCAACGGGCACGTCGCGCAGGCCAAAAAGGAATATTGCCTGGCCCTGTCGCGGGACCAGATGTTCGGCCCGTCGATCCGGCCCGAATCGTGCCGCGCGGCGCGGACGCTGATGGAGCAGAGCCGCTTTACGCTTGGCATTCCGTCGGTCCCCGAACTCGACTGGCTCAAGCCGACCAAGCTGGCCCCTTCGGTCAACGTGATCCACGACCCGGAGGAAAGTTTTCTCGCAAACGACGCGCGGTCCGTCACGTCCGACACGGGTCAGATCCGCCGCGATTGGGACGCGGGCGTGCAGACAATCGACACGCCGAAGTCGCAGATCGTCCAGGGCGAGATCGGAGGCCACGAATACAAGCTGTCGGACGTCAGCGTGCTGGTCGACGCGCGGCACGCCACGGTTGCCGTGAGCGCGCTCGACGAGCAGCCGCTGCGAGCGTCGAACTTGATTCTGATCACGACCGTCGCCCGCGTGGTGAAGCCGAAACGTCTCTCGGGCCGGGCCGCCTGGAACCAGGATTTTTCCATCTTTTCGGAGCCGGTCCGCGGAGAAGTGACCATCCAGGCCCCAGCCGGCCTCGCGGCGTTCCACCTGCTCACCGACGGCCGCACGATTCCCGTCGCCGACATGGTCTACCAGGACGGCCGCTACCGCATTCCCATGCAACAAAAACTGGGACCGTGGTACCTGTTGCAGAAAAAGCAGAATCAATAGATCGATCGTGGGGCGAGCTGCTAGCTTGCCCGTCTTCATCCGAAAGCCCAAAAAAAGATCCGCGAATTAAAAACGCCCTTTCGCCAAACTTTGAATATCGCCTCTTGCACCTTTGAACTTGTAACACGGGCACGCTAGCAGCATGCCCCACGACGGAAACCGCATGCAAGAATGTCGTCAAGAAAGCGATCTCGGCACGGCGAACGCGACGACAGCGATCGTCGGCGTGCCATCGGGGCGCGGCGGCCGGCCGCGGATTTTGTACGCGCTCGGGCCGGGGAAAGTTGTCGACGCGTATCGGAAATGGAGCGCAGGCCTCGATTACACGACCGAGACCAGCGTCACCTTCTCCAGCCAGTTTTTCGATTTTTGCAAAGCGCACGGAGCCGAGGCCTGGGCCGTCTCGTCGCACCCGGCCCGCGAAGTCGTCCGCGACGGCCCGTTCACCGTCGAAAACCGGCCCAAGCAGTTCGCCGATCCCCGCGGTCTTTTGTTCCACTGGAACCAGATCTTGTACGGGTTTTCGATCATGTGGTCGGCCCTCCGCTATCGGGCCGACGTGTTGATCGTCGATTCGGGGACGACGCACTGGTTCGTGCTGTCGCTCCTGTCGCTCAGTCGCATCCGCGTTGTGGCCTCGCTGCACAATTCGTACTGGGCCAGCGGCTTTTTGCCCGGCGGAGCGATCAAGCGCGTGATTCGCACTCTGGACGGCTGGTTCTGGCGGCACACGGCCGACGCGACCCTCTGCGTCTCGCCCGAGTGCCAGCGGCAGGTCGAACGGCTGGCCGGCGGGCGGAATCGGCCCGTCTTTCAATATCGCTGCCAGTTCCGACCGGCTGATTTCGCGTCGGTTTTACCGCCGCCGGCTCATGACGTCCGCCCCTTCCGGGCGATGTTCGCCGGCCGCGTGGAGCGCAACAAGGGCGTGTTCGACCTGCTTGAAATGGCCGCCGCTTTCAAGCGCGAGTCGCCGGGCCGCCTGCAAATCGAGATCTGCGGCGGCGGCGAAGCGCTCGAAGAATTGAAACGAACGATCGCCGAACGCGGACTGGCCGACGATGTGCTCATTCATGGCAAGTTGAATCGGCCCGACCTGCTGGCGGTCTACGGCCGGTCTCACGTCGTCGTGGTCCCCACGCGGAGCACGTTCTGCGAGGGAATGCCGATGGTGGCGGCGGAAGCCGTCCTCTCCGGCCGCCCGGTCCTGACGAGCCGGCTCTCCAACGCGCTCGACGTCTTGAATCCGGCCCTCGTCGAAGCCCAGCCCGACGATCCGGCCAGCTACGTCGCCGGCCTGCGACGGCTGATGTCCGACCGCGCCTATTACGAAGAGTGCTGCCGCGCCTGCCCGACAGTCGGCCGGCAATTCTACGACCGCGATCAGAGCCTGACGGCCGCCCTCGAGCGGATGATGCATTCGCTCGACCCGGCGACTGCCGCAAAGGCGTGATTTTGCGGTTTCGGTACATGATCGCTCAAATGCCGGCAATTTTCCCTAATAATTCGTGCGGCAGATCGAATACCATAGAGAGCGTGGGCGATCGCAGTCCGTCATGGCACACGTCGAGGAACATTCGCATGTGGCAACTCTTGCTCGATAACCCGTGGCTGGTGCCATGTGGTTTGGTCGCCGGCGTGATTGTGGGTTGCGTCGCGATCGTCTTTATCACCGACTACCTGCGTAAGACGCGGCAAATCGAGATCGAGGCGTGGCTCAAGCAGGACATGCTCAACCGGGGCCTGTCTCCGGAGCAGATCAAGACCGTCCTCGAAGCCCGCTCGGACGGCGAGGCCCGCCGCCTCTGCGCCAGCCAGGGAGTCCGCGTCGGCTTGGGCAACTTCCAAGTCAAAGTCGGCGCGATGGACGAAAGCGCCTCGCACGCGGCCCACCGTTAAACGGCGCCGCTGGCCTGGCGGCCGTCAGTTCGTCAGGCCCCAGAGACCTTTGCGCCATTGACGGTGAACGTCAGCCGCGATGGACCCGTTCGGAGGCGTTCCAGCCGTTTCGATAGATGCTCGAGACGGACGGGCGGAATCGAACTGCCGGCATCAGGATTTTCAGTCCTGTGCTCTGCCGGCTGCGCTACCTGTCCGCAGCGCACAACCGCTGCATAGCCTGCACCACCGCGCCTCAAACGGCACGTTTTAATTGAGAAGTGCCGCGACCGTGTGCGCGAGTCAAGCATATTGCGGAAAATGTCGGACCGCCGCGTCGATGGCATGCAGGAGATCCCGCCCTCGACCGGTTTGCGTTAGGCTAGTCCAAACAGGAAATTCATAAGATGCCGGCGTTGAAACGGGGGCGTCCGGCGGCCACGGGTATTCGGCGTTGGAACCGTCGAATGCGAGAGCCGGTGCCAGTCTCTCCAGGTCATACGCCAGCGGCGCGACAGTGGGAATCCAGTTTTCGAGATCCTCGGCTCGACCAAATCCAAGAAGCTGGGCAATTCGACGCACGTCAGCCGCGGGACGGTCGTCCAAAGCCTGCAAAAACCGCACAAACGAAGCGTGACCTCGGCGCGGTGGCCGATTCGTCCGCCAGAAATAGGCTTTGCCGAGCTTCTCCGTGACCATCTGCCAGTAATGCAATTGGTGGCAGGGCGGCGCACCGGCACGTCGCAAGAGGAGCAAGACCTCGTAATCGGACTGAACTTGTTCGAACCAGCGCTCTTGCCGATCGTTCATGTCAATTCAACGACGCAAAAACCGGACGGAATCGTCAAGCGACCATCCGTCTGGCAGCGCAAGCCGGCCTTGTTCGATCATCATCCACTGCTCGGGCGTCACGTCAGCGACGAACAGCGTGTGCCTCGTTGGCGTATTCATGTCCACGCCAAAATCGATCGGTTGGATCGGGTTTTCCACACGGCTCGCGATCAGCGAATTGAGTTCGACAAGCCGGATTTCGCGATCCGGTGCATTCGCCGGCAGATAATGGATTTCGAGAATGCCCGGATCGGTTCTTAAATGACGATCAGCATACCAACGCGCCATTGCGTCCCTGTCGAATTGGACGACCGACATTGAACACCTCGTAACCGACGAGCGATAGCACCCTGAAATGCCAAGGGACTTTCTGAATTCTAGAAACTCTTCAAGCCTGCCTGGAATGGTACGGTATCGGGACCGTGCAGACGAGCGGAACCGTGGCGGGTCGTTGGGATCGCCGCGGCAGGCACCGCGGGTCGATTTTAATTTTTCTGTGGTGGCGAAAGGCGCGGGCCCCCAGCTCATCGCGAGGCGGGACCGAATCCGGACGATCTACACAACATCAATGATGGCAATGATTTGCGGAACGCGGCGTCAGCCAGTCCACACTCTCCCACTCTAGCTGATGCTAATCCTAGGCAAGCTTTGGGAAGGGAATGCCACCGGGGTAGAGGTCGATCGCGATTTGGCCCGTTTTCTTTTTTTACGCCGCAGAAAACACAGAAAAGTATATCACCGGCGCACAAAAACCGGGCGATTGATCGCCGGTGATACATCAAAAACCAAGTGTCCAGTCAAGGCCCTCCGAAGAATTTTTGGGTGGGCCGAGTCCGGGACATCTCAGTTGCGGATCATGGGCAGTTCCCAGTCGGCCGCCTGTGTCGCCTGCGGCGGGGGGCTGGCCATTGAGGGAACCGGTTGCGGCAGCGCTTCGGCCGGCGGAGCCGATTGCGGGTTGACCGCCGCGGTCAGATTGCCGACGCCCGGATAGGCCTCGGAAGTCATCATCCGCGTGGGAAAATACTCCGCGGCCGTTGTCGGCACGCTAGCCGGGGCGGGGGGCGGAAACGGCATTCCGCGACCGGGAGCTGGACTCGGCGGCGTCGGCATCGCCTCCGAAGCAGGGGCGGGAACCGGAATCGGCGGCGGCGAATATTGGGAGTTGTTATTGCCGATCGGAGCGTATTGGAAATTCTCCGCTCCCGGAGCGTACGGAGCGTTCTGGCCCATCGGCGACGGGTAGCCGGAACCCGGCATCATCGGCGGCTGTTCGTAGGGCGGCGTCGCCGGTCCGTTCTGCCAGGTCCTGATTGCTGCCCAGGCCCATGTCGGGGGACATTTGCGGCGGCGAATAGTAGCGGACGTCGGGAACGCCCGGCGGCGGCTGCATGGCGGCCGTGTCGAGGGCGCTCGGGCCGACGGCATGGTCTTGCTGGGCCGCCACGGTTCCGTGAGTAAATCCGTCCGACCAGGCTTGGGCGTTCAGACGTTCGGTCTCCGTCAAGCCGCCGATGCGCCAGTAGTGGCGGTATTGCGGTGGCTCGCACGAGTCGTAGCCGCCGTTGGCAAACCGGTACCCGGCCTTGAAGCCGGCCTTGAAGCTGCCGCGACAGGGCATGTCGGCGTAGATCCACTTGCGGGACTGCCACGCTTTTTCCGCCGACCATTGGCGCGAGGTCCAGCCGGCGACGTCGTGGTACCCGCAAACCAGGTATCCGCAGCCGGGCAGAACCGTGAAGACGGCCAGCATGAGGATGAGCTGCGCGGCTTTCATGGGCTGGAACCCGCCTTCGACTCGCCCGCTTCGCTCTGCAGGAAGAAGGTCGAAGTCGTTGTGGACGTCGGCGTGACGTTGCCATTCGGCGGCGGACTGGGAGCGGGGGCCGGTTGCAACTCAAGCGGCAACGGATTGCTCGGGGATGCCGGAGCGGGCGCGGGGGCCTTTTTTGGTGGTGCGGCGGACGCGCTCGCGGGGACGGCTTCGTCGGCCATTTCGGGCGACGCCATCAAGGAATGCGAAGTCGCGATCCGGTCGGCCGGGAACAACTTGGGAGGCGCTCCCGCCGTTTTACTTGCCGGAAGTTCAGGCTCGAAGGTTTCGGCGGCCGCGGCCTGGTCACTCAGTTTCACGCGGCCCATCGACATTCCGGCCGGCAGCGAGGACATCGGCCGAGGGGCCAGCGAATTCAAATCGAAGGGCATTCGTGCGGCCGGAGAGAACCGGTCGGCACGCGGCTCCGTTTCGCTGCCGCGGATGGCCGCCAGCGCCAAGGTGGCAGCCCGCTGGACGCTGGGGAGATCGTTGACCGCGGCCCCTTCCAATCGGGACGCCGACTCGACCGCAGCCGGTCCGAAGAGGGCGAGGCTTTCCGCGGCGGCGGCCCGCACGCGGGACGTCGGGTCATCGAGCGCATCGGTCAGCCGGGCAACAGCCACCGGGTTTTTGCCGGGGGCGGCGTTCCCCAGGACGGCCACGACATTTTCCCGCAGCTCCCAATCGTTGCGATCGGACAGAAGCTCCGAGAGGCAGGCGGTGGCGGCCCGGTCGTTCGGCTGCATTCTGAGCACAGTCTCGGCAAGCCGCAGTAAGACCTTTTTTTCTCGCTCCGTGGCAAGAAGTTTTCGCAAGACGGGAAGGGCCGTTCTCCCTTCCGGACCGGCCGATGCAACGCGGATCGCGCCCAAGACGCGATGCTGTGCCTCAGGACGGGCGAGCAACTCGAGACCCTGCAGCACCGTTTCGGAATGAATCTCCCGAAACTCAGGCATCGCCAACAGGGCGGCCAGGCTGAAGGCAGGTGGATTCTGTGCCGGCGGACGTTCGGGCGCGGGCGACGATTGCCGTTCGACCGGCGGTGCTGTCGCGATCGGATTGGACGTCCATTTCGGTGGCGGCGTGCTGGCGACGGGTGGAGCGCCGGTCGGTTGATCGACCAGATCAATCGGCGTGTGGTTCGCTTCCGGCTTCAACTGCAGCGAACTTCGCTGGCCGGGAATGATGCGAATCGATTCGGTTTGACTCGTGAGCTCTTGAGCGTCGCGTTCGGGCTCCAGCGTTTCGACGCGTTTTTCCGACATCGGTCTGAGCTGCATCATCGTCGGCGTCCGCGGCACGGCGTCCGGGAAGACGAGCATCCGCTGATCGCCCGACGTGACGGCCGGCGGCACGAACTGTGGCGGTGCGATGGGAACGGCCGGCGGTGCCTTCGGCGGGAAGCGTTCTCCAATCGATCCCAGGGGCGCAAGAGGAGCGATGGGGAACTCCGGTAGGGCGGTTGATTCGGCGGCCACACGTCCTGTGGGAGCGGCGCCCGCCGAGGCCGGGCTCGTGCGGACTTGCTGCTGATAGGGAGTCGGGATATCCGAGCTCCACGATCGCAACGCGGCGGGCAGCGGCGCGAAGGCGCTCCGCCACCCTTCCGACGGCTGTGGAGTGCTGGTCTTTGGCGCGGGCGTGATTTCTCGATCGACGACGTACACCTCGCTTGGTGGAGCGGGCGGCGGCAATTGGGCACTCGCCTGGACCAGCGGGGCGATTGACTGCGGACGCTGGCCGTAGACCGGCATGTTCGCCTGCGGAGCAAGCTGCATCATCGGGACCGGGGGGGCCTGAGTTGCCGCCTGCATTGGCGAGGCTTGCCAGGCAGTCGGCGGACTGTACGCTTGCGGCGCCGGCATTGGTTGCGGCTGATAGTTCGGGCTTGGCGGCGGAGTCATCCGCTGCTGCATTCCGGCGAGGCGGCGACGCTCAAGTTCCGTATAAATTCGCTGCGCTTGGGCGTATCGCCCCTGCTGCTCCAAGAGCCGGCCGACGGTGAGAAGCTGCTCATCCGATTGATTGGCCGCCTCAGGCAGTGGCTGCGCGTAAATCGGTGAGGAGGGGGCACCATACGCGGGTGCATAAGGCTGGGTGGCTGGTGAATATTGAGCAAATGCACTCGACCCGGCCAGGAAACCGCCCGCAATCAACGTTTTTGCCAGCCGAGCCGTTGCTTGCCGCCGATTGCGCCACCGAGCCGGCCCGCGCGTTCCGCGATCCAGCACCTTGGCACAGGAGGCTCGCACGAGCGACACGTGTTTCATAACAACTTGATGAGATGGGGTTTCTGGCAAGTCGTTCCTGCTCGCTTCAGAATCGAAGCTTTAACGAACAATCGCCCTTCGTCCCTTATCGGCCGTATCGGTCAAAACAATTAAGCCGATTAGACAAAGTAAGCCGACTTTTCCATTTTCGTTGAGCTGTAAGTAAGCCAGCGGCTCCGTGTCGAACCGGAAGAGAGCCATGAATTGAAGCACGCAATTTGATAGAAAACGAAAGAGCAGCAAAAGCCGTTTGTTATTGACCGTGGGTAAGCCGGGGGGATTTGTGAGCCTGCTGTATTTGGTACGTCATGGCCAGGCGTCGTTCTTCGCGGAGGATTACGACCGCCTGTCGCCGCTCGGCGAGTTGCAGGCACGGCGATTGGGCGAATTCTGGGCGGCCCGGGGCGTGCGATTCGACGCCACCTATTCCGGCCCCGCCGTACGGCAGCAGCGGACGGCGGAAATCATCATCAAGACGATGGCCGAGCTCGGCTGCCCCTGTCCCGCCCCGAGCGTCGTGGCCGGCCTCAACGAGCACTCCGGAGACAAGCTCCTCAGCGCACCTCACGCACGGGCCTTTTTTGAACAACATCCAGAGCTGGGTGCCCTCGCAAAAGCCTTCCGCGAAGCTCGCGAGCCGGACGACGTCCAAAAGAGCTTTCAAAAACTGTTCGAGGCGGTCGTCAAGCGATGGACCGACGGCGAGCTGACGGTTCCCGGTGTCGAGATGTGGGAGGAGTTTCACGCGCGGGCCCGCGGTGCGATCGAATCGATTACGTCGCATGCCGAGCGGGGGCGTACGATCCTCGCGGTCTCTTCCGTTGGGCCGATCACGGTTGCCCTGCAAACGGCGCTCAAAGCATCAATCCCCATCAGTCTTGATCTTGGCTGGCGGTTGCGCAACGCGTCGGTGACGACCTTCCTCTACACGCCCGAGCGGATCACGCTCGACGGCTTCAACTCCGTCGCGCATCTGGCAAATCCGGACGAGATCACGTACCGTTAATTCGTCATTTGACAGCCGTCATTGCTGCCGTCGGAGCTTTCTATGGACTTCTCGGTCCCTCAACCCCTGCAAGAGACGCTCAAATCGGTCCGCAAGTTCCTGATCGATGAGGTCTATCCGATCGAGCGGGACCTCTTGACGAAACCCTTCCGCGAATTGCTGCCCGCTTTGGCATTGAAGCGCGATCGAGTCCGCGAGATGGGACTCTTCACGCCCCAGGTTCCGAAAGAGGCCGGCGGCGCGGGTCTGAGATTCATGGAGCACGCCCTGCTCAGCGAGGAATTGGGCCGCACGCCGCTCGGCCATTTCGTGTTCAACTGTCAGGCGCCGGACGCCGGCAACATGGAAATTCTCCATGAATTCGGCACCCCCGAACAAAAAGAGACGTGGCTCAAGCCGCTCGTCGCGGGAAAGATTCGTAGCTGTTTTTCGATGACAGAGCCGGGTTATCCCGGATCGAACCCCGTCTGGATGGCGACGACCGCCGTTCTGGACGGAGACACATACGTGATCAACGGACGCAAGTGGTTCACGTCATCGGCCGACGGATCGCGATTCGCCATCGCGATGGTCGTCACCGCTCCAGAGGCCGATCCTCACGCCCGCGCGAGCCAGATCATCGTCCCGACAGATACGCCGGGTTTCAAGATCCTCCGCAATATCTCCGTGATGGGTCACGCTGGCGAAGATTGGCCCAGCCACAGCGAAGTCGTCTACGAAGACGTGCGCGTTCCGCGAAAAAATCTGCTGGGCCGATCCGGTGCCGGGTTCGAGATCGCGCAAGCCCGGCTCGGTCCGGGGCGGATTCACCACTGCATGCGTTGGATGGGAATCTGCGAACGCTCGTTCGATTTGCTCTGCGAGCGGGCCGCGCGGCGCGATTTGGGACCAGGCGACAAATTGGGAACGCGGCAGACGATCCAGAACTGGATCGCCGAAAGCCGCGCGGAGATCAACGCGGCCCGGCTGATGGTGTTGCACGCCGCCTGGAAAATCGATCGCGAGGGCGCGAAGGCGGCTCGCGACGAGATCTCGCTGATCAAGTTCTACGCCGCCGACGTGCTGATGAAAGTCGTCGATCGGGCACTCCAAGCCCACGGAGCGCTCGGCATGACCGACGACACGATCCTCTCCTACTACTGGCGCCACGAGCGGGCGGCCCGCATCTACGACGGACCCGACGAAGTCCACAAGAGTGTCGTCGCCCGGCGAATCCTTCGCGGGTACGGCCTGTCGTGACACGAATTCGTTGAGATTGTGCGAATGTCGAACAACGAAACGCGTTATCTCGACGCCACTTCGCCCGTGCGCAGCGGTGAGGAGCTGAATGCCGATCGCCTCAGGGAATATCTCGCCGCAGAGCTGGGGCATCGAGTCGAGAATGTGGCGATCGAGCAATTTCCTCAGGGGTTCTCGAACCTGACTTATCTTATCCGCTGCGGCAACGACGAATACGTTTTGCGGCGTCCCCCCTTCGGCAATCAGGTGAAATCCGCGCACGACATGGGGCGCGAGTACGGCGTCCTCTCAAAGTTGTCGCGGGTTTACGAGTTGGCGCCCAAGCCGGTGCTTTACTGCACGGATGAATCCGTCCTCGGGGCCTCGTTTTATCTGATGGAACGCCGGCGGGGCGTCATCCTGCGGCGCAAGCTCCCTCAGGGTTTTGTGCCATCTCCCGAGACCTTTCGAAAACTCGGCCTGGCATTTATTGATAACCTCGCGCGCTTGCACGCTCTCGACTATCAGGCCGCGGGACTTGGCGAGTTGGGCAAGCCGGAAGGTTATGTCGAGCGGCAGGTGAAGGGCTGGATCCAACGATACGAAAAGGCAAAGACCGATTCCTGGCCGGCAATGGAAGACGTCGCCCATTGGCTGGGCGCCAATCAGCCGGCCGCGTCGGGGGCCGCCCTGATTCATAATGATTACAAGTACGACAACGTCGTCCTCGACGAAACCGATCTGACGCGCATCGTGGCCGTACTCGATTGGGAGATGTGTACGCTGGGTGATCCGTTAATGGACCTCGGCTGCACGCTGGCCTATTGGATCCAGGCCGACGATCACGAATCGCTTAAGCTCTTTATCCCTGGGCCGACTTTCTTACCAGGGAACTTGACGCGGGGTGAACTGATCGAACGCTACGCGGCAACTTCAGGCCGAAATATCCAACACGTTCTCTTCTATTACTGTTACGGCTTATACAAGCTGGCCGTCATCATCCAGCAAATCTACGCACGCTTTGCGCGGGGATTCACACAGGATGCCCGGTTTGCCGACATGAATCGGCAGGTCGACAGCCTGGGCCGCTCAGCCGAACGTGCGATTGAAATCGGGCGGGTTTCCTGACACAATCATCCTCGGGACCTTAGTCGGCAGACCTTTCGGACGCCTTCAGGCTGGTTTTACCGTCGGCTTCCTATCGGCCGGTCGATTTCTTTGTGTTGCGATTCTGATTCACCATGTCGTGAGGGTACGTTCGCGGCCGTCGGTCGGCGCCGTCCTTTGGCTTCGGCCTGCGCGAATCCGTTCTGCAGGACTCTTCGAGTTCTGATCGCAGGGAACGGTCGGCCGGAACGTTCGCTTCGGAGGAAAGGCTAGCTGTCCATGAATCCGCAAATCCGCGAGTTAGACGAGCCCGCGACCAAGAACGAGGCGAACTTCGTTGAAACGGCCCTCAAGCTGGGGGGGGCAAGCGAAGAAGAAGCCAAGAAGACCGGTGACCTCGACCGGGCGGACGAGCAGGTCGAAGATCTCTTCGCAAAGAAATACCAGACAGCCGGCAGCCCGGCCCACCGCGCGGTGTGGGACAAGGAATTCCCGATCGAGCTCTTTTCCGGCCAGAGTCGGCCCGCTTCAGCCGCGGCCGATGAAGTGATGCGCAAGTCGATCGAAGTCGTTCGCCGTCGTCAAAAAGACGGCACGCTGATGGACGAAAACAAAAAGATCACGGAAGAGACGATCGACGAACTGGCGAAGGTCGGTTACTGGGGCCTGTTGGTCGAGCCGCAATATGGCGGATCAGGCGCTCCGTTCGGAGCCTTTGCCCGGTTCCTCGTCCGCATGGGCACCGTCGAGCCGACGATCGCCGGTCTCGCCTCAGTTCACGGCTGCATCGGTGCCGTCGACCCGCTGCGTTCGTTCGGCACGCCGCAGCAGAAAGAAGAGCACCTTCCCAAATTGGCCCGCGGCGAACGCGTCTCGGCTTTTGCTCTGACGGAACCATGCGCCGGCTCGGACTTGACCGCGCTCCGCACCAAGGCCGAGTTGGTCGGCGATTATTACGTCGTCAACGGCGAGAAACTCTTCATCACGAACGCGGTCCCCGGCCGGACGGTCGGTCTAGTCTGCCAAATCGACGGCAAGCCGGCCGTGCTGATCGTCGATCTGCCACAGCAGGAGGATGACTCGTTCCGCATCGTGAAGTACGGGCTGCACGCGCTCAAGCACTCGTACAACCAGGGATTGATCTTCAAGAACTTCAAAGTGCCGAAGATGAACCGGCTGCAGCCGTCGCACGGCGACGGTCTCACGGTCGCGTATCACGGCCTCAACCGGGGCCGCGTCGCGGTGTGCTCGACCGCCGCCGCTTCGATGCGGCTGATGATGGCCAACCTGCTCCCCTGGGCCCGCTTCCGCAAGACGTACGGCGAGACGATCGCCAAGCGGGAATTGGTCCGCCGCCGCATCGGCCGGCTGGCCGGCTTCATCGTCGGCTGCGACGCCCTCATCGACTGGTGCTCGTGGCTGTTGGATGAAGGCTACCGCGGCGAAATGGAATGCACGGTCGCCAAGATCTTCGGCAGCGAATCGCAGAAAGAGGCCGTGATCGAACTCTTCATGAAGACGCACGGCGGCCGCGCCTTCCTGCATGGCCACATGTTCGGCGACAACGTGCACGAATACCTCGCGCCGTGCATCTACGAGGGCGAAGGGGAGATGCTCTGCATGGGCTTCTTCAAATCGCTCATCAAGGACCATGGCAAGGAGTTTTACGAGCCGATCGGCAAGGCGCTCTACGCGGCCGGCATCAAGCAGCCGAACATGGCCAACCCGGCCCATTTCATGAAATTGGCGCCGGCCGCCATGCCGTGGCTCAAGTGGCGGGTGAACGAGATGGTGGTCGGACCCGTCCGCGCCAAGCTCCCGTCGATGCCGCCGTCGCTGACCGAGTTGGCCCAGTTCGCGGCCGACAACCTGCAGCACAGCCGTCTCGAAGTCGACCGCTTGATGCAAGCGCACCAGTTGAAGCTGGCCGACCGGCAATGCTCGATGGTCGAACTGTCGCAGCGGATCCAAAGCATGATCGTGATGCTCACGACCTGCTTGTGGGCCTCGAAGCAGTCCGACGAGCTAGTCAAAACGGCGGCCATCGTGTTGGGCCGCGAGATTCGCAGGAGCCTCACCGGAAAGCGTCCGACGGCGGAAGATTTCCGGCTGGTGACGAAACTCGGAGCCGATATCGCCGAAGGTGGCTTCAAGGCGATTGCCGGCATCGACGAGTTCGAAATCCTGATGCCCTACACGCCGTAATTTCCGCTGACAGCCCGCGCGGCGTGCGGCCCGTTGTTGCGCCGCCGCGCGGACCGTCCCTTCGTCTTCTCCCTTCGCCGCACTCTTTGCGGGTCATCGTTTTCGCGGAGCACCCATGGCCAACGCGTTCCGACTCGAGGAGCTCGACGGAAAGATCGCGCTCGTCACGTTCGATTTGCCCGGCAAAAGCGTGAACACCTTCGGCCAGCCGGTGCTGAAGGAACTCAGTCGACTGGTCGACGATCTGAGCAAGCGGACCGATCTTCGCGGCCTGTTGCTGAAAAGCGCGAAACCCGGGCAATTCATCGCCGGCGCGGATCTCAATGAACTGGGTGCCTTGGCCTATTACACCAAGGAGCAAATCGCACCCGGACTGGCCGCCGGTCACGACCTTTTCAATCGGGTGAGCCGACTGCCCTTTCCGACAGTCGCCCTCATCGACGGCAACTGCATGGGAGGTGGAACCGAAATCTCGCTCGCCATGGATTACCGTCTGGCGGCGGCGAATCCGGCCACGAAGATCGGGCTGCCCGAGGTCAAAGTCGGCATCATTCCCGGTTGGGGCGGCACGCAGCGTCTGCCGCGCGTCGTTGGCGTCCAGCAGGCGATCCAAATGATCACCTCGGGTGAACCGATCGGCGCCGCCGAAGCCGCCAAGTGCGGCCTCGCCTTTGACGCCGTGCCGAGCGAACGGCTCGTCGAGGAAGGACGCCGGCTGATCGAGTACGCACAAGAAAGCGGCGAATGGAAGAAACTGAGGCAACGCAAAGAGGAACCATTCGGCCTCAGCGACGATCAGTTGAATTTCACCTTCGGCGTCGCCGAAGGAGCGGTCCGCGGCGCGACCAAGGGCCAATACCCGGCTCCCCTGGCAGCCCTGCGGGCGATCCGCGACGGGATCAATCGGCCCTTGGCGGAAGGATTGCAGATTGAGCTGCAAGAATCGCTCGGCGTGGTGGGCACGCCCATTTCGGCCGCGCTCATCGGCGTCTTCTTCATGCAGAATCTGCTCGGCCGCGACCGCGGAGTGACCGATCCCAACATCAAATCGCGTCCCGTCAACCGCGTCGGCGTGTTGGGCGCGGGACAGATGGGGGCCGGTATCGCCACGGCGCACGCCCGGTCCGCCATTCCGACTGCGATGGTCGACGTCAACGACAAGCGGATCGCTGACGGACTGCGGCGGGCGACCGACGTCGTCGCCGGCCGGATCAAGATCGGCCGGGCGTCGCTGGCCGATATGCAGACCTTGCTCTCGAACCTCGGGACATCCACGTCGCACCAGGTCTTCTCCGACCGCGACGTCGTGATCGAAGCCGTCACCGAAAACGAAGAACTCAAGACCAGCATTTACAAACAGTTGGCGCCGCGCTGCGAAAAGACGCCATCCTGGCGACGAACACGTCGACCATTTCGATCACGCGGATGGGCGAAGCCTGGCCCGATCCAACGCGATTCATCGGCATGCACTTTTTCCTGCCGGTCGACCGGATGCAGTTGGTCGAGGTGATCCGCGGCAAGAAAACCAGCGACGAAACGGTGGTGACGATCGTCGAATTGGCCAAGCGGATCAAGAAGACGCCGATCGTCGTCAACGACTGCGCTGGTTTTCTGGTGAACCGGATCTTGTTGCCCTACATGACCGAGGCGCTGGCCCTGTTGCTCGAAGGGGCCTCGATGGACGCCGTCGACAAGGTCGCCATGAAGTTCGGAATGCCGGTCGGGCCAATCGCCTTGCAAGACATGGTCGGACTCGACACGTCCTGCTTCGCCGGCAAGGTGCTGGCCGCCGCGTACAGTGATCGGGCACTCAAGCTCACGCTGCTCGATGATTTGATCGCGGCCGGTCGGCTGGGAAAGAAGACAGGCGCCGGCTTCCGCAAGTTCGTTGGAACCAAAGGCAAGCCCTCCGCCGATCCGGCCTTCCAGCCGTTTCTCGAGAAGAGCCGCACGGCCAAACGGGACGTTCCGGACCAGGAGATCGAGGACCGGCTGTTTCTGTCGATGCTGCTCGAGGCGGTGCGGACGCTGGAAGAGGGGATTGTCCGCGAGCCGGCGCATGTCGACATGGGCCTCATCCTCGGGGTCGGCTTCCCGCCGTTTCGTGGCGGCATCCTCCGCTGGTGCGACGCGACCGGCGCGGCCAAGCTGGTCGACCGCGCGGCAAAATACGCGTCGCTCGGTAAGCGGCTCCAGCCGAGCCCGCTCCTGGTCGACATGGCTAAAACGAACAAGCTCTTTTATCCGCGACCTTCGACGACTTCGCGAACGGAGAAATGATATGCGACACGCCGTGGTGATCGACGCCCTTCGCACGCCGATCGGAAAAGCTTCGTCCGACAAGGGCATCTACCGCGACGTCCGTGCGGAAGAGCTTTCGGCCTACGTGATCGACTCGCTCGTGAAGCGGACGGGAATCGACCCGCATCTCGTCGACGACGTTCGCTGGGGCTGCGTGCAGCAGCAAGGCGAGCAGGGTTTCGACGTGGCGCGGACCATCGCGCTCATGGCCGGATTGCCGATCGAAACCGGCGGCGTGACGATCAATCGCAACTGCGCCTCCAGCCTGCAGGCGGTCAACGACGCGGCCATGAATATCGCTGCCAACTGCGAAGACGTGCAGATCGCCGGCGGCGTCGAGCACATGGACCATGTTCCCATGAACAAGGACTACAACCCGCCGCCCGGCCTGTTCTTCAAGCACAGCGAAGCCATCATGAACATGGGGCTGACGGCGGAATACATGGCCCAGAAGTATCAGATCCCGCGTCAGAAACAGGACGAATTCTCGTTCCGCAGCCACCGCCTGGCCGCCGAGGCCACGACGAGCGGCGCGTTCAATCCTGAAATCGTGCCCACTTGGGGACGCGACGACGCGGGCCGCAAGGTGCAGATCCGCCAGGACCAGGGGATCCGCTTCGACTGTTCGGTTGAGGGTCTTTCGCAGCTTTCGCCGGCGTTCAACCCGGCGGGTGGTTCGGTGACGGCGGGGAACAGTTCCCAAGTCAGCGTCGGCGCAACCGCCGTCCTCGTGATGTCCGAAGAAAAAGCGCACGAGTTGGGACTCAAGCCGATGGCCCGCATCCGTTCGATGGCGGTCGCCGGCGTCGATCCGTCCGAAATGGGGATTGGACCGGTCCCCGCGGTGCACAAAGCACTCAAGCGGGCCGGGCTCAAGCTGTCCGACATCGGCAGTCTCGAAGTCAACGAGGCGTTCGCCGTCCAGGTCCTCGCAGTCTTGCGGATGCTGGGGACCGACGAAGAGCGGGTGAATCGGCGCGGCGGCGCGATCGCGATCGGACATCCGCTTGGCGCCAGCGGCGCGCGGATTGTGACGACCCTCTTGCACCGGATGCGGGATGAGAAGGCCAAGTTCGGCCTCGCCACGATGTGCGTTGGTCAGGGTCAGGGAGTGGCCACGATTTTTGAGGCCTGCGAATAGAGCGTTCCAATCCGAATCGCAGGTTCTGCCTCATCACGTGCTAGAGCAAATGCCATGAAATATCCCAACCTTTGCACGATGCACCGCAGTCAGTGCGGCGTTCTCGGACCGCGTACGGCGCTGCGCTACAAACGCAACGGCCTCTATCACGACGTCGCATGGTCCGACTATCGTTGGATGGCCGACCGTGCGGCGGCCGGATTGATCGAACTCGGCGTGCGGCACGGCGACCGCGTCGCAATCCTTTCCGAGAACCGCTACGAATGGATGGTCGCCGACCAAGCGATTCTCTCCACCGGCGCGGCGGATGTGCCGCTGCACGCCCCGTTGGCCTCGCGACAGGTCGAATACCAGGTCGGGCACAGCGAATCGCGCGGCATCCTCGTCAGCAGTCAGGAACAAGCCGACAAAGTTTTCGAAGTCCTCTCCGCTCTCCCCAACCTGGAATTCCTGATCTCATTTTGCCAGATCACAGCGCCTCGCTCGGCCAAGATCCGCGTGCTGACGTTTGACGGCCTCATGCAACGCGGCGCGCAATCGCGTCTCGAGAGCCAAATCCTCGCCCGCGAAGCGGATGTGACGGGAGACGATCTGGCCACGATCATTTATACGAGCGGCACGACCGGCAACCCGAAGGGCGTGATGCTCACGCACCGGAACCTCGTGCTGAACGCCGAGACAACGCTCGAAATTGGCCCGCAGCCACCGACTGACGTTCTATTGAGCTGGCTTCCCTACAGCCACATTTACGCGCGGACGTGCGACCTGTACGTTCCCGTGATGGCCGGTTCGACGGTGGCGCTGGCCGAGTCGATGGACACGCTCGTGCTCAACCTGGCCGAAACGCGGCCTTCGACTTTGACGTCGGTCCCTCGCTTCTATGAAAAAGTCTGGACCCGCGTCGAGCAGCTTCCGCCCGGCGCGCGGGCCGCGGCGCTCAAGAAGATTTTCGGGCCGCGGATCCGGCAGCTCTCCTCCGGCGGTGCACCGTTGCCGAAGCACGTCTGCCAGGGATTCTTCGAGGCCGGCCTACCGCTGCTGGAAGGTTATGGTCTGACGGAGACTTCCCCCGTCGTGAGCTTCAATACGGTCGACAACTATCGCATCGGCACCGTGGGGCGCGCGATTCCCGGCGTCGAAATCAAAATCGCCCCGGACGGTGAAATCCTGGTCCGCGGGCCGAACGTGATGAAGGGATACTGGCGGAATCCCGAAGCGACGGCCGAGGCGATCGAAAAGGACGGCTGGTTCCACACGGGCGACGTGGGTCACCTCGACGCGGACGGCTATCTTTCCATTACGGACCGGAAGAAGGATCTGATCATCACGTCGGCCGGAAAGAACATCGCCCCCAGCGAACTGGAACGCTTGTTGGTTAGCGACATCTACATCGACCAGGCCGTCGTTTACGGCGACGGGCGGCGGTTTGTCAGTGCCATCGTCGTTCCCAACTTCGAGCAACTTCACCAAAAGGCGGTCGAACTCAAGTGCACGCTCGATTCGACCCCGGATGGCTTCATCGACGTTCCCTGCATCCACGAGTTTCTCGCCCAGCGAATCGACGCAGTCATGCAGCACGTGAGTAACCCGGAGCGGGTCAAGAAATTCCTGGTTCTCGACCGGCCCTTTCAGGTCGACGCCGACGAACTGACCGCCACTCTCAAAGTCCGCCGCAATCACATCCTCCGCAAATACGAACCAAAGTTGGCCGCGCTCTACGAGAATTGACGACCTGGTAATCCAGGACGGGCCGCCACGCTTCGTTCTCGTCCTGGATTTTGGACTCGGCCGACCGCTCACGCGAAACGGGCTTCGCCCGGATGTCTCCTATGGAAAATGGTCTGAAGAAGCGGGTCTCCAACACGGCGTTCACGTTCCGCGGGTACAACATCACGAACCTCGGCCGGACGCCGGAGCTTCTGGCCCATCCCGATTACGGACCGGTGATCCGCCGCTATCTGGACGACGCCTCGCGGATTTGCACGCAAACCACGGGGCGGAAGGTGAACCTGCTGGGGCGAGTCCACCGCAAGGCGAAGACGACGCTCGGCACCTACGCGCAAGACATCTGCCTGATCGTCTCGGTCGAACTGGCACAGCTTCAGATCTTGAAGGACATGTTCGACATTTCGCTCGGAGACGCCAAGCTCGTCCTCGGATACAGTCTGGGGGAACTGACCGCGCTCGTGGCGACGGGGGTCTATTCCTTTGAAGCGGTCATTGGCCCGATTCTCGCCCTGGCGGACGAAGCCGCGTCTCTCGCCAACGACGTGACTTTGGGCATCCTTTTCTCACGCGGGCCGGCCCTGGGTTACGAGAAGATCACGCAGCTCTGCCTCCAGATCACCAACGAGGGGCAAGGAACGATCGCGATTTCCACTTTTCTGTCGCCCGACACGTGCCTGTTGATGGGGCAGGGTCAGACGCTCGAGCGCTTTCAGGAACGGATGATCGGCGTTCTTCCGGAGAAGAGCCGGCTGCGCAAGAACCGGCACCGCTGGCCGCCAATTCACACCCCGATCGTCCGGCAGAAAAACATTTCCGATCGGGCCGCGGTCCTGATGGAAAAAGTGCCAGGCGGATTCCGCCGCCCGTCCCGCCGATCCTCTCCTGCGTCACGGGGGGGACCGATTACAACGATTTCAATAGCCGCGAGATCCTGCACCGCTGGATCGACCAGCCTCAGCGGGTGTGGGACGTCGTCGACAAGACGCTGGCCTCCGGGGTGGAAACCATCGTGCACGTCGGCCCCGAGCCGAACATTTTTCCCGATACGTTCAAACGGATCGCGACCAACGTCGCCAATCAGTTGGACTCGCGTCCTTTAGCCCGCTTTGGAGTGCGGGCCATGCAGACCCTCATTCGCCGCAGGAGCTGGCTGCAGCGCCTGTTGTCGACCGATCCGGTCCTGTTGCGCCTCCTTATATTGAGCAGATCATGCTCGAGGATTGGCTGCTGGAACAGCGGCCTGTGTGACAGACGCGGTGTTTTTCAGCCGCCCCTGGACAATGGTCCGATCGTTGACACTCCCCGGTGCCCGTCTTAGGATTGAATTCGGTGGGCGAATGGGCCCGCAAGTTATGGTGCGGTAAAAACTTGCGTCCCGCCCTAAAGAGCGTCCGCCGTTAGTTCGCATCCCTCAACACGCATCCAGTAGCTCGTCAATTCCACTCTCCGGCGGTTCGGACGCCGGTGAAGGAATCGTAATCCCCATGTCAGGCGCACACGGTCGCCCCGTCGGTTCGTCTATCGGAACTCCGGCTCCTCCGGTGATTCGCGTGACGAGGTACGACCAGGTCTGGTCGACATTGGTCGCTTTAGTCGCGGTCTTGTTGGCGGCGGTGTGGTTCCTCTACCTCGTCTGGGGAAGCTTTCACCCCCATCCGATCAAACACGATCAAATTGTCGAACTGATTCCGGACGAGACGAGCGGCGGCATCGAGGGTGGCTCGCCCACCGACTCGCTCAAGCTCGAGGGGACCGGCCCCGAGCGGGCCGACGCCACGCCCGGAGAGTCGTCGCCGGATCAACGGCCCGAGGTCGAAGAAGTCTTAAAGGACGTTTCACTGGAGAGTGCTTCAAGCGACGCGGCCGGCACCGTCGCTTCGGGTTCGTCCGACCAACTGCAGCTCGACGTGGCTCCCGTCGCCTCTTTCAAAGGAGGCAAATCGCTCGGAACGGGGACGCGGCCCGCCCTGGGCGGGGGTCCGGGTTCGAAAGGCGGCTGGCCGCGGCAGCAACGGTGGTACGTGCAGTTCGCCGAGCAGGGATCTCTCGATCAATATGCGCAACAACTCGACTTTTTCGGCATCGAATTGGGGGCGTCCTCGACGATCACACGATGGCGTACGTCTCGCAGTTAGGGAGCCAGAAACCGGTCGTGCGGCGGGCGGCGTCAGGAGAAGGTGAAAAACGCCTGTTCTTCACCTGGCAGGGGGGAAAACGACGCCAGGCCGATGTGGAATTGTTTACGAGATCCGGTGTCTCCATCGGGCCCGATACGATCATTTTTCATTTCTATCCGCCCGAGACGGAGAATATGCTGGCACTCAAAGAGCGAGATTATCGCAACCGGCCGGTCCGCCAGATTCGTCGGACGTTTTTTGCGGTCGTTCCTGCAAACAGCGGCTACGATTTCGAGGTCACCCGCCAGGTCTACTATTAAAGGACCAAATCGCAACAAGGTACGATACCGGAAAACGCGATCGGTCGTCCTCCTCCTACCGGCTTGAATTTTCCTCCGCATGAGCAGCACCGCGATGCTGGACCTAGAGATTCGATACGGCGACAGAAAGCCGGAAGTCCGGCAAATCTCAAAGTCGCAGGCCGTCTCGATCGGCCGCCACGGCTCGAACGATATTTGTATTGACGAGCCGCAAGTCGCCCCCATTCATTGCCGCGTCCTCTGGAACAAGACCAAGACGCACTTCGAGGTCGCCTCGGCCAACCGGGACGGGGTCGACCTCAACGGCACGATGGTTCGCAACTCGGGCCTCAAAGGGGGCGATGTCCTGCGGATCGGCTCGGTCGATCTGATCGTCCGCGAACTCGGCGCGGCGACGCGCGATCCGACGAGTCCGCCGCCGACACTGCACGAGCAACGCGTGTTCGATGCCGCGCCATCGACTCCAACACGGCAACCGTCTCACACAGAAAAATCCGGTACCCTCCCGCTGGCCCCCATCACCGAAGAGACGCCCGCCAGCCGCGAAGGCTGGAACCGAAAAGTGCTGCGATCGGTCTCCTCGAGCGAGCGCGGCACTCCTCCCAGGCCCGCAGACGGTGGAAAGCGAGGATCGAAACCAGTCGACCCGGCGGCAGAATCCGCAGATCACTCTCCTCCGAAAGGATGGCAGCACGCCCTTTTGGACGATGTGAGTGACAATGTCAGCGATGAGATGATGTCGGAATCCGAAGTGCCGCTGGCGATCTGGCAGCGCTCGGGTCAAGGGCCACAGGACGAGTCGTTCGCGGTTCGCCTGTCGCAGCGGTTAAGCGAGCGCCAACAGGTCCGGCCCGGTGAACAAGAGGCGCTGCGTTCTCCGTTTATTCTCGGAATGCTCGGCCTTACGCTGGCGTTCGCGCTGGCCGCGGGCGCCATTTACTTCGTCATTGATCGCGAATCGACCCAGCAGGAATATGCAGCCGCCCAATCCGAGTATGACGCGAAGCGTTATGGACAGGCGGCCGATCTGTTTGACAAGTTCCTCCAGGCCTATCCGCGGGACAACCACGCGGCCGAAGCACAGTACCGGATGTGGAATGCGCGCGTGCTCAAAGAGATCGCCGGCGGCTCGCCAGCGTGGAAGCGGGGCCTCGAAACGGTCGACAAATACGTCGACGCGAATCGCGACCGCCGGGATTTCCACGACCACTATGCCGATCTCTCCGATTTCCTAACACAGATCGCGCTCGGAGCCGCTCACTCGGCCGAGAGCTCAAAGGAACGTGAACTCCTCGACGTTTCGTCTGCGGCCCAAGCCATCGCAGCCCGGTATTACCCGGACGGCAAAGTGCCCGCGGACGTCGCCGCTCGCATCCAGGCGGCCTTCACCAAGGCGCAGGACGCGATCGTCGAGCAGTCGCGGTTTTCCGCGAAGATTGCCGAGATCGAAAAGGCGAACGCCGATCGTCACCCGATGGAGGCGCTGGCCGCCCGGCGAAACCTGCTGGCGCTCTATCCCGAAGTCGCCGGCGACCCGCGGCTGGCGAAGCTTTTGGAAAAGACTTTAAACGTCGAAAAGTCGCTCGTCGTTGAGGAAGATCCCGGCACACCGGCGCGAACGAAGGAATTAAACTCGACAACCGCGCCGCACGTGTGCCTGGTCCTTAACACGCGCTCGCACACCGACGAATCCGCCGGGACCCGTCCGGTCTTTGTGCTGGCCAAGGATTGCTGTTACGCCGTCGATCACGTGACCGGCGAGCCGATCTGGCGCCGCGTGATCGGTTTGGACTCTCCCTTCCTTCCCTTGAGCGTCGCCACGTCGAAGTCCGGCCTGTTGCTCTTTGATACGAATCACCTGTCGCTCGTGCTTGTCGCGAGACAGACCGGAAAGCTCATCTGGGAGCAGCCGATCAACGAACCGGTTTCCGGAGCGCCGCTGATCGATCAGGGACAGATTTATCTCGCGACACAGGGGAATCACCTCGACAAGATCGATCTCGAGACGGGCCGCCTCGTGTCGCGGCTGACGTTTTCGCAAAAGATCCTCTCGCCTCCCGCGCCGGTTCACAACAATCGAGCGCCTCGTCGTGGCGGGCAATGCTTCCTTGATCTACACGCTGACCACGTCGCCGCTGCGCTGTCTCCGCGTGACCGATCTGGGACATGACGCCAATACGCTCGTCAATGGCGTGATCTCCATTGGATCGCTGGTGCTCATCACCGAATCGGGACGGCCCTCGGGAACGCGCCTGCATGTGCTGGAAGCGCGCAGCGACGAAAACTGGCTCAAGCCGGTGAAAGTGGAGACGGTCGAGGGCGAAGTTCGCGATCCCCCCGTGATTTACGGGAAAATGCTGTTCGTGGCGTCTTCCCCGGCGCGGATCAGCGCCTTTTCGGTTTCCGACGCTCCGGGGCAGGACGCGCTCGTCGCCACGAGCGCGCTGGCGATTCCGAAACAGGAGGAAAGTCCTCTCTTTCTTTCCGCGGGGCCCGATGGGCAACTCTGGATGGCGGGCAGCTCGCTCCGCCGGCTGCAACTCAAGCTCAACGCGCAAAGCTTCTTCCTGGACCCGGTTGAGACCGCAGTCGGGATCAGCTCGCAACCGTTGCAGGTCGTGGGACAGTATCTGTTCGCCGCGCGACGGCTCCCTTACGCCTCGTCGGTCCTTTTCTCGCAGGTCGATCGCGAGCCGATGGTGGGCCAATGGCGGACGATTTTCGGATCCTCGATCATCGGCCATCTGCCGGGAACCGGTGGAGACATCGTCGTCGTCGGGGAAGCGGGAGAAGTCTTCAACGTCAGCCTGGCCGCGATCGACGCCGGCGGATTCAAGCGGACGGCGGCAACCAGCCTCGATCCCGCGGCTGGAACTCGTACGCCGTTGCGGGCCACGCCGCTCGCGGACGCGCATCTCGCCGTCGACTGCGGTGGCCCCAAGCCGACGGTCTGGTTGATCGGTCCGGGTGGCCAGCTCGACGGATCGTTCCACACGGACGAACCGCTCGAGGCCGGTCCCGTGCGCCTGGCGGCGGGCCTCGTCTTGCCGCTCCCCGGGAGGCTGCGCTTGACCAGCGCCACCAGCGGGGTGGCCGCCGGAGAGGATTATCTCGCTCCCGTCGAGAACAAAAAGTCGGCCCGATGGTTTGCCGTGTCAGGCGTGGGTCAAAACAACCTGATCGCCGTCGACAACCGCGGCCGACTTTCGCAGCTTCAATACCGGGCCGAGCCGGTTCGCCATCTGGCCGAGGTGCGTTCGCAAAATCTCGCCCGCCCGCTCGATATCCCCTTTGTCGTCGTCGGCTCTCGCGTGGTGTACGCCGATGCCAGCGGCGTGCTGCATGTTCTCGACGGCGAAACGCTCGATTCGGTTTTCACCGAGCACCTGCCGACGCCTGCGGTCAACCGCCTGTGGAGTGTCGGTTCGACGGTGCTGGTCGAAACGCGGAGCCATCAACTCCTCTCGTACAAAGTCAGCGGCTCACCCCAACTGCAGTTTCGCGTTCCCCTGGGGAACACGGGACCGGCCGGCCCGCCCGCCCTCGTGCGCGGCCGCCTGGTTGTCGCGAATCGCGACGGCACGCTCTTGGCCCTCGACCCGGCATCGGGAGCCGTCGCGGCACGGGCCGTGGTCGGACAGCCTCTCTCGGGCGGGGTGATCTCAGTCGGAGACCAGGCGGTCGTCGCCTCGATCGACGGCACCCTCTACCACGTCGATTCGATCCTGGAACAAACGAAGAAAAACCCCTAACCGTCCGCGCCCAGCTGGCGCGACGGGGGGGAAAGACCGACCCGTCACATCGACAAGCCACACATGACGAACGCCGCACCGAACACAAAGCCTGCTCCTTCCATGGCTTGCGCCGCGGCTGGATTTCATCATTTGCGCGATCTTTCCCGGTCACTCGCTGCTTGCTGTTGGCGTGTCTCGCGTTTGTCCTCTTTGTTCCTGACTCGGTGTCGGCCTGGCAGGTGCGAGAGCCGAGAGCAAAGCGGAGAGCGGCCGGCGCAGCAGTCCCCAAAAAAGCCACGCCCGCTCCGGCGGCGAAAGCGAAGACATCCGACGACGATGAGGACGCCTCGGCGGAGCACGGCAAGCTCGCAGACTTGAAGTCCGACCAGTCCCTTCCCCGCATCAAGGATTTGCAAGTCCCCTCGGTCGAACAACTGCACAAGTCGCCCGTCGATTGGCTCCTGCTCAAGGGACCCAACAAGGACAACGAGCTGGTCGTGGTCGTGAAACAGGTCTTTCCGCGGCCCGACACGTTGAAAAAGCTTCAAACAGCCCTCGAAGAACTGCGCCACCGTCCGGCACCAACCACACAAGCCGAACGCGAAAAGCGAGCCGCCCAACGCAACGAGCTGTCCAAGCTCGTGGTCACGCTGCCGGGCGAAGGCGATGCGCAGCTTTATGAGATTCCGACCAACGTCGTCGATTCAATCATCTATCACGAAGACTTGATCATCCGGCGAGCCGGGATGTTGATCGACGCCGAAAAGTTCCGAGATGCGTTCGAGCTGTTATTTCCGCTCGCACGCCAATCGCCCGACTGGAAGGGGCTCAAAGACCAGACTCAGCGGCTCGTGTTCCTCGAAGCCCAGCGTGCCCTCAAAGCCAAGGACCTGGAGTCGGCCCTCACTTCCTTGGAGGAATTGCACCTCCAAAACCGCGACTACCCGCAACTGCAAGAACTTTTGGGCGAAGTTGTCGATCATCTGATCGTCCGCAGCCAGAGCGCCGGAAACTTTCGCGAAGCGCGACACTTCCTCGGCCGGCTGGCGAAGCTCGAGCCGCAACATGAAATCGTCCAGAAGTGGACCCACGCGCTGGGGGACGAGGCTCAAAAACTGATGTCGGCGGCCGACGCGGCAGGAGGTGCCGGCCGACACGACGAGGCGACCACGCTGGTCGATCGCGCCGCGCGAATCTGGCCCCTGGCGCCGGGACTGGCCGAGCTGCATCGCAAATTGAGCGAGCGCTACCAGCAACTCTCGGTCGGCGTCTTGAGCCTTGCCTCGCAGAGCAAAGCTGGCTCACCCGATCACTGTCCCGTCACCACGTTGGCCGATGTCCGCGAAACACGGCTCAGCCAATTCAATTTGTTCGAAGTCGACCGCATCGACGACACCACGCATTATCGAAGCCGTCTGATCGAGCAGTGGGAACCGACCGATCTCGGGCGCCGCGCCGATTTTACGCTGAAATCAACACGGTCGCGCTGGGAATCGCGGACCGTGCTGACCTCGACAGCCCTGCTCTCGTCGATGGAAGCGCTCCTCGATCCCGCCGGCCCGCTTTATAACGAACGGTTCGCCAATTCGATCGATTCGTTGCATCTCCGATCGCCGTTCGAGTTCGAGGTGCGTTTTACCCACGCGCCCCGCGCACCGAGTTGCTCTTTCGCTTCCCGGTCGCAGTGCCCGCCAGTGAGCCCGGCTCGCAAGGTTCCAAAAGCAGCGGCTTCGGGCCGGTCCGCATCCTCTCCCGCCGATTCCAACGAGTGCGCGGAACGGACAACGAAGCGGTCTATCGCCGGACGGTTCCCGAACCGGATGGGCTCGCCGCGTATCACGTCGCCGAGATCACAGAACATCGATACGATTCTCCCGAGCATGCAATTCAGGGATTGATGCGGGGCGAGATCTCGATGCTGCCGGATCTTCCCACGTGGACCCTCTCGCTGGTCCGCGACGATCCGCGGTTTTTCGTGCTCAACTACGCCCTGCCCACGACGCATGTGCTGCAGCTGAATCCGCACAGCGCAGCACTCCGCAGCCGTGAGCTCCGCCTGGCACTGGCATTCGCGATCGACGCTCCGAACTTGCTTTCGCGCATCGTGCTTCGCGACCCGACTCTGCAGAACGGCCGGATCGTCACGGCCCCGTTTGCCACGACGAGTTATGCCTACAACAGTCTCGTCCCTCCGCGGGAATTCAATGCCGGAATGGCCGCCAGTCTGCGGCTGGCCGCCTCCAAACGGCTCAAAACGCTTCCCGTCCTGCGTCTGATCTGCGAGCCGGGGCCGACCACCCAGCTGGCGGCAGCGGAGATCGTCAACGCGTGGAAACGCGTCGGCATCCGGGCCGAATTGGTCCCCGCCGATTCACTGGCGGCCGGAGGAAAATGGGACATCGCCTATCGCACGCTGCGGATGGAAGAGCCGCTGGTCGAGTTGTGGCCGTTCCTCACGGTCAACGCGGGGACCCGGCTCGAAGAGCCTGCGGCATTTGCCCGATTGGCTGCGCCTCGAGCTTTTGGAACTCGACAACGCGGCCGACTGGAAATCGGCCGTCAACCGCTTGCAGCAGCTGCAGTCGCACCTCTACGCGGAAGCGGAATGCATCCCCCTCTGGGAAGTGGATGATGCCCTGGTGCTTCGCAAGAACATTCGCGATTTCCCGCCGGCCAAGTTTGTCCACACGTATCAGGACGTCGAACGGTGGATCGTCCAGTCCTGGTATCCGGAGGACGAACCGTGACCGTTCGAAGACTCGCCGGTCTCGTCGGCCTCGCGGTCTGCCTCTCCACGAGCTTCGCGTTCGCGGACGACGTCGCCCCGTTGGGCCGTTTTGATCTGGCTCCCTACCGCGTGACCGTGCGCGTCACGTTCCGGGCGGATCCGTACGTCACCCCGGCTCTGCGCCACAACGTGCTCTCTGCGCTCACCGCGCGGATCCGTCAATCGTTTGGTGCGACCTGGACCCTGCTTCCCGCCGATCGGCAAACCGTCGAAGAAGACGACGAGCTGACACCCGCCGATGAAGCGGGACTCGAGCGCCTGACCTACGCCGCGGTCACCGCGCAGATCGGCAAACTTCCCTCGGACAAAGCCTATCTGCTCGTCGTCCGGCGGCAAGGCGCGAATTGGCTGATCGCGGGGAGAGAATGGGACCGGACACTGCAAACGCTGGGTCCTGTGTTGACGCGTTCGGCGAGCGACCGCCGCGCAATCGCGGATGCGGCGAGCGAGCTTTTGCAGCGGCTGTTTTTACCGCTGTTGATCGTGAACGACGCCAATCGGGACTCGAAGACCGTCACACTGACGGTTCGCGCGGGATCGATTCCGTTCGGCGACCCGCGCACCGCGCCGCTGAAGAAGGGCGCTGTTTGTTCCCGTCTTTCGATTTCTCGATCCCAAAGGGAATGTCCGCAAGATCCAGCCTGTCCCCTGGACCTACCTCGTGCTCCAAGAGCAGAGCGACGGGCACGCGCAATGTACAGTGGCCAGTTCGTTCCGCGCACCGCTGGCCGCCAACATGCGCCGCCGCGTGGAGGCGATCGCCGTTCTGCTGCGACCGGAACTCCCCGAGTCTCGCATCAAGCTGGTTGTCGGCAAAGGAGCGCCGCGGCCGCTCGCCGGAATGTTTGTCGAGGTGCGTTCCGCGGATTCCGGCCAGTCGGAAAAAGACCCCGCGGGTCGCCAGGAGCTGCTCAGCGACCGCCACGGGACCGTCACGATCACGACCGATCCCCGGCGACCGCTGCGGTGGCTCGAAGTTCGCAGCGGCGCGGCCCTCTTGGCACGGCGTCCCTTTGTTCCCGGCGTGGAGCCGGAGGTGACGCTCGAACTTGCCGATGATGAGATCCGGCTCAACACGCAGCGCGACGTCGACCTGCTGCGCGTTCAATTGATTGAAACGGTGGCACGACGGGCCGCGCTCACGGCCCGCATCCGGGCCTCTCTCAAGACCGACGATGCCGCCAACACACAACGGCTGTTGGGCGAGATGGAACACGTGCCTTCGGCGGAAACCTACCTGGCCAAATTGAACGAAATTCGCGTCCTTGCACTGGAGGAGACCGCCCGCCGCAAGGACCGCGTATCGGACCGGCGGATTGAAGATCTCTGCCAGAAAACACGCGCTCTGATCGAGCAATACCTTGCCGAAGATCGCCTGCAAACGCTCCGCGAAGAGGTCAACGCGGCCATGTCCGCCGCGGCAGACGCGGCCAAAGCCGTGAAAGAAGCACCGACCTCGCTCCTACCGCTGCAGAGGGCCAAATCCAACGTCAAGCCCAAGCGGGTGCCGCGCAAGACGGCGAAGACACCCGGCATTTAATCAGCGCTTCGCGGCCCGCGTCGCGCGGCTCGCCTGCGGTAGCCCGAGAGCACCGGAGCAGGCGATCAAGCCTAGGATCAGCAGCGGAAAAAGACGGCAAGGCCCCATCAGGCCCTATCAAATTTGAACAGCGTTCCCTTTGCCCAAAAACGACGTGTCAGGCGGGCTTTCGTGAGCCTGCCGGGCGCTGCAGCGGCTGCCGCCGGGCGATTGTGTGCCGAATCTCGCGGAAGACCAGGCCTGGAAGCGCCAGCCCGTCGCGCACATAGCGGGCCGAAAGCCGCCTCGGCTCGCTGGCGACCCGGTGCATCCATTCCAGGCCCGAGCGCCGCATCCAGAGCGGGGCCCGGTGTTTCTCTTCGGCAAGGAAATCGATTGTCGCCCCCACACACAACGCGATCTTTGCCTCGATCACGTCTTTGTGCCGGTGGACCCACAACTCTTGCTTCGGAGCGCCCAGCCCGACGACCAACACGTCCGGGCGGGCCGCCGCGACCGCGGACAGGATCCGGCTGTTTTCGCTTGGGTTCCGCTCGAAACCGAGCGGAGGGCTGTCGCGGCCGACGACCTGTACGCCTCGCCAGCGCAGTTCCGCCATTTGGGCGGCGCGCTCATTGACTTCCGGACGCGCCCCCAGCAGGAACACGCGTATGGGACGCTCCGCCTGGCCTCGCTCGAAGAGCTTGGGCACGAGATCACTCCCGGCGACCCGTTCGGGGAGTGCGCGGCCGAACAACCGGGATAACAAGACCAGCGGCGCGCCGTCGGCCAGAACGAAGTCGGCGTCTGCGTAGGCGCGCAAAACCCCGGTGACGCTGGAAGAGAACGGCGTGGTTGACATTCGGCGTCACCACGTACCGGCACCGTTCACGCTCAGCGCCAATCCATTGAACGAGTTGATCGACCGCCTCATCCAGGCGGCAAGGGTGCAAGTTGATCCCGAAGAGATCAACCGTCCTGGGAACAGCCATCGTGGCTTGGCTTCGCCTCCTGCCCGCTGCTTTTAATCCATTTGGCAGCCCGCTAAACTCGGCAAGCCTAGTAACCTATCGGGCGGATTTCAAGGCCGAATCGATCTGCCATCTCTCAAGCACCTCTGCCGTGCCCACATTCTTAACCCGTTCCATGGAACCCGGCCGATCGATGCAGCAGATCTCGGCGAGCGTTCCCGACTGGTCGCGCGAAGATGTGCGAAAGTACTTCGATCCTTCGCGAAAACTTCTCCGTCATCTGCGCGGCTATCAAAAGGCAAAAGAGCGGACGGCTCTGTTGCGCTCGGTGTGCTGCGCGTGGCACCTTCTCTGTTTTCGGGTGTGGAGCGTCGTGACCGGGGCCGAGATCGCTCTCGCCACGCAAATCGGCGGCGGCCTGCTGATCCCGCATCCCAATGGAATTGTGATTCATCCGAACGTGATCATCGGGCCCAATTGCCTGATCTTTCAGCAGGTGACGCTGGGGGCGGGCGGACCATTACCGGGCTGTCCGACGCTCGGCGGACACGTCGACGTCGGAGCGGGTGCCAGAATTCTGGGAGGCGTGATGATCGGCGATCACGCGAAGATCGGCGCCAACGCCGTCGTGCTCGAGAACGTCCCCTCGGGAGCAACGGCAGTCGGTGTGCCGGCGCGGATCGTCGTGCGCGAAGCGATGTGACGACGCGCGGGATGGGGCAAGCGTGAGAATTCGGCCCCGTTTTGTCTGATTCACTGCGTTTGCGTAGAGGCGCAAGAGAGTCCGGCAAGGCTGACATTTCCGGAAAGATAACGAATTCGCCATGCGCGCCATCTGAACATGCGCGTCCCCGACTCGGTTACGCCAAACGTCAGTTTTTTAGCGAACTACAACACTCATCAGTAGATGGATGCGCGGACAAAGGCCGCGCCGGCAGAAGGGCAATTGACAATGAGGCTGGATTCGATACCATGACGCGTGAATCTGAGACCAAATGCGGGCTGCGGTGGTTCTACCAAGGAGGGGACCGGACGTGCGTGAGCCATTTCGACGTTTGGCACCTTGTTTTGCCGCGCCACTGTTGTTGGTCGCCGCATCATTCACCGCCCATGCTGGCTTTGTGGCGAGTGTCTCGGGTGATGCGCAGATCATTTCCGCCCCCGCTTCGTCTGTCCCAGGAGCCCTGGTCTCCAACGACCTTCAAGTCTGGGACGAGACGACCGGCACGATCAAGTCGAACCTGACCCTCGATCTCGGTGGACAGCCGGGAAGCTACGACGGCCTGACGAATTACACTCCGCTCAACACGACTCTCACGGCCGGCACGGCCTACGATTCGGTCATGGTTCAGCTGGATCCGACGTCGCCGTATTCCAACTCGCCGGTGACGGCCAGCATCACCTTTACGAACAAGATCATCGGCATCGCGCTGTTCGGTGGAACGCTGAACGCCAGCGACATCTACGGCTATCCGAAAACGATTTATCCGACCGGGTTGCCCAACTTGTTTCTGCAAACGCGCGGCATCGACTACACGCATGCCGACATGCTTTCCATTTCGTCCAACGGTAAAACGTTGACATTGCAGTTGCCGGCGAATTACGGCATCTTCGACCAAATCCGCGTGTTTACCGCCGCTTCCGGCGCTCCGGAACCGGCATCGTTGTTCATTTGGTCGGCAATTGGCTTGGTTTTGGCAGGGCGTACCTGTCCGAGCCGTTGGCGACGCGCGTCGGCTACGGGCCGTCCGAAGCAGGCGGCCATTGATCTGTGAAATTTGGGAAAAATTTGCGGGTCGGGGTCTTGACGCGAACTGTACGAGTGCTTAAGGTGCTTGGCGGGTCTTGACCATGCCTCAGGGATTTGGAGCATGGTTGGATGTTTGATCGGGCCAATGACGGAATCCGAAATTCATCCGACGCAGTTGGTTCGCCTTGTATGTAGGGCACCTGCGGGACGCGGGCAAAGAACTTTAACCTGACGATCAATCGACTCATAGAGGGGATGGATCCATGCGGAAAACCTTCTTTGTTGGCGCGGCAGCGCTGACACTCTTCTGTGCCGCCCCCGCCTTCGCGGGATTCGCGACCAGCGTCTCGTACCAAGGGCCGACAGGTTCCGGTCAAGGTGCGGCTCTCGTTTCACCACCCACCTCAGCGGTCGGTGACGTGAGCACGGCCTACCAGGTCTGGAACGAATCGAGTGGTGTGATTGCCGCGCCCGTGACTCTTGAGAACAACGGAGCCGTCGGCTCCTACACCGGTGTCTCGCCGGGGACATCAACCACGTTGGCCGCGACGACACCGTACGGTTCGACGTTCATTCAATTGAACCCTGGCGTCAACGGCGTGGTTCACTCGGGCGAAGCGATCATTCAATTCAGCTCGAAGATCATCGGCATCGCTCTTTCCGGTGCGACGTCGCCGACGTCGCTGGGAAGCCTCGGTGCGACTGATACCTACGGCGCACCTGGCACGACCTATCCGACTGCCTATAACCCCAACAACAATCGGGGCATCATTGGAAAGACGAACGATTCCTTCCAGATCACGAATGGCGGGACCGAGTTGATCGTGCAGTTGACCGCCAACTTCAACGGCTTCAAGGAACTCCGCGTCTTCACGGCGGGCGGTTCCGCCAGCGGCGTGCCTGAGCCGGCTTCGCTGGCCATCTGGTCGCTGGTCGGCACAGTCTTGGTCGGCGGAAACCGGTGGCGGCGTCAGCGGCCGGCTGTGTAACCGCGACGACTCTCGTTTTCCTGCGAGTCGCAACCGTAAATCAGACATCAAGCTGCCTTGCCGCTCTGTGCACAAGGCAGCTTTTTTTCTTTTCTTTGCGACCGTTGCTCTCCATAGGCCCGAAGGATCATGGCCACATCGCAGTCTTTGGAATCAACACCCGGTCAGACCGCGGTTCCTTCCCTTTCCCCGAAACGCGTCCCGCGGATTTGGTTGACAATCGGGATCGTTTTATCGGGCGTCTTCGTGTGGTCCTATTGGTCCACGCTGGAAGAACTCGTCCGCACCTGGAATTCGAGTCCCGATTACTCGCACGGCTTTCTGGTCGCTCCGCTGGCCGCCTGGTTTCTCTGGCGTCGCCGCGCCACGTTTCCCTCGTCGCTGCTCGCTCCGAGCTGGTACGGGCTGTCGTTGATCGCATTGGCGGCCGTCGCCCGCATGGTGGCAGCCCGGTTTTATTTCCCGGAAATTGACGGCTGCTCGTTGCCGCTGTGGCTGGCCGGAGCGTGCTGGCTGTTCGGGGGATGGGCACTGCTGCGTTGGGCCGCTCCGTCGCTGGCGTTTTTGCTCTTCCTGGTGCCGCTGCCTGCCACCATGGAGACGCTCCTCAGTCAGCAGCTGCAGGCGACCGCCACGACGATGAGCACGTGGACGCTGCAGTGCCTGGGGCAGCCGGCCATCGCCGAGGGAACGACGATCCTGCTCAACGATAACGTGCTCGAGGTGGAGCGGGCCTGCAGCGGTCTGAGGATGTTCTACGGCATCCTGGCCCTGTCGGTCGCGTACATCATCGTGAGCCGTGCCAAACTGCGCGTGGGGATCGTGTTGTTGTTGGCAGTGGCACCGGTGGCCATTTTCGCCAACGTCATGCGGATCACCCTGAGCGGATTGATTTACGATTACGCCTCGGGCGAGGCGGCCCGCAAGTTTTCACACGACCTGGCGGGCGTGCTGATGATCATGCTGGCCCTGGCCCTGTTTGGTCTCGTCTTGTGGACCGCGCAGAGGACGTTCCGACTGTTCCGCCGCAGCCGTTCGCGGGCCCTGTTGCGGATGGCCGTCGTGCTGCTCGTTTGCGTCGCCCTGGTCCCGGCCGGAACGTTCTGGCACGAAGCGGAGCAAAACCGCACGGTCGACAAATTTCTCCGCCGGGCCGACCAGCTCGAAGAATCGGGTAAGCCGTCGGAGGCGCTCGTTTACCTCGATCGCTATCTGCGGGTCCGCGAAAACATCGACGTGCGAGTGCGGTTCGCCGAGACGGCCGACCGCGTCGTCTCGAGCCCCCTGCGTCGCCTGCACGTGATGGAGATCTATCGCGACACGTGGGAACGTGCTCCGGAAAAGATTGATCTGGGCATTCGCGCCGGCGAGATTGCCGTCGAACTTGCCCGGTTCGACGATGCGGTGACGATCGCGGACCAGCTCGCGAAGTCGACCGGCTCCAACGCAGACGACGCGATCAAGGCGCAAGCCTGCGCCAGTCGCATCAAGGCGCTCGCCCTGCTGGGACGCGCCAACGCGCCGGACATTGTCGGCTCCGAGTCTGAATGGAAAGCGATCGTCGCGGCGTTCAAGGAGGCCATCAAGCGAAATCCGCGCGACATCGATCTCGCCGTCCGCCTGGCCGACATCGACCGCCATCGGCTCCGCGAGCCGGCCGCTCCCAAGCGGCAGAAGCTTGCCGACGATGTGATCGACGCCATGATTTCGCGCAATTCCGACCGTCCGGAAGCCTTTCTGTCCCGTTACGTTTACCGCAAATCGCTGAAGGCGGCCGGCGAACCAGTCTCCCCCAACGCCGATGCCGACCTCGACAAGGCGATCGAAATCGGCAAACAGCACCCGACCAAGGAACGCGGAGACGTCCTCCTCTACGCCGGTCAGCGTGCCTCCGACAAGAACGACCGCGCGTCGGCCCTGCAGTATTTCGAGCAGGCCACGCGGGTGCAGCCCTCCGACTTCCGCGGCTGGCTGCGTTTGGGCGAACTCGTCTCCGCCGACGGGACCGACGCCGCGCGGACGCGGGCCGTCGACATCTGGAGCAAGGGGCTCGAGAGCGTGGGACACTGCGAGATTGATCTCGTGCTGCCCCTCTCGGCCGCGCTGATTCAATTGAAGCGGTTTGCCGACGCGGAGGAAAAGCTCCGCCCGCTGGACCTCGCCGTGCAGCGGCTGAGCGAACCGGGACGGAGTCTCGTCTCGCTCGGCATCACCCGGCTCCGCGCGGGGGCCGCGGCGGCCAAGGGAAATCCATTGGTCGCCGCCACGACGCTCCGCGACGAATTGCACGCCACGCGCGACGGCTCGGCCAGCGCCATTTATCGCACGCAATTCTCCGACGCCTGGATGCAACTGGGCGACTACTATGCCGATCTGCACCTCGATGACGAGGCCGTCGACGCGTATGAAGCGGCGGGGCGCCTCGACTCCGACGCGCCTCAGTGGCGTTCGAAAGCGGCCCGTGTAACGGAGCGCAGCGGCCGCCCGGGCGAGGCCGCGCAGCACTACCGCCAGATCGCCGAACAAAATCCGAAGGACGGCGCCAATTGGCTCGCGCTCGCGCGGGCGAGCTTTCTCGACCAGATCACCGTCGCCCAATCCGAACGCAACTGGCACGACTTCCGCGAAGCTTTCAAAAAGGCCGCCGACCTCAAGGCCAACGGCGTCGCCCTCTACATGCTCGAGGCCGATTATTCCGCGGCCGAAGGGAAGCTCGACCAGGCGGTGACCGTCCTCAACCGGGCGCTGGCGAAGGTGCCTCACGCGTGGGAATTGTGGCAGGCCCTGGCCGTGATGCAGGAGCGGCGGAAGGACGACGCGGGCGTCAAACAGGCCCTCGCCGGCCTGGAGAAATCGGCCGCCAGCCCCGAAACCGTCGCCCTGTTCGAATCGCGCCTCGCCATGGAGGCCGGCCGACTCGACGACTCGCGGAAGATCCTCGTCTCCGCGCTCCCCAAGCTGTCCGACAAGGGCCAATCGCTCGTCACCACGCAACTGGTCGAACTCGATCTGCGACAGGGGAAACGGGCCGAGGCGCGGCGACGTCTCGAAGAATCGGCCGGGCACGACCCGAACAACCTGCAGACCCTCGACTCGCTCGCCCAGATCCTGGCCGACGATCGCGACTGGAAGGCCCTCGAAGCCGTCGAAAACAACCTGAAGAAAATCGAGGGCGAACAGGGGACGCTGTGGCGGGCCTACCGCGCGCGGCGGCTCTTGGTCCAATCGACCGAGCTCGACGATCCCCAGTTCCACGAGGCCGAGCGCCTCGTGCGGGAGATCGCCAATTTGCGGCCCTCCTGGCAGCGGCGGTATGTCCTGCAGGGCACGCTCGCCCGCAAGCAGAACCAGGCCGACGAGGCGATCGCCGCTTTCCAGCAAGCCATCCGCCTGGGCAACCGCAGCATCGGCCTGTCGGAAGAGTTGATCGACCTCTTGGTCGAGCAGCGCCGCTTCACCGAGGCCGATCGCGAGTTCGAGCGCGTCCGCCAGGCGGTGACCCGTTCCAGCCGGCTCTCCACGGTCGCTATCCCGATCTACGTCCGCCGCGGTGAATCGGACGAGGCACTGCGTCTGGCGGAGGATTGGGTCCGGCGCGAACCGCGCGACGCCGGCAGCTTCATGCGGTTGGGACAGACAATCCTGCTCACGACGCCGGAGAACTCGGCCGATTACGGCAAATCGGTGAGCCGCGCGCAGCTGGCCTACGAGCGGGCCGTCGAATTGGCCCCCACCGACGTCCGCATGTGGATTCTCGCTCTTCCGCTTCTACACGGGCGTGCAGAAAGACACCTCGGCCGCCGACGCCATGCTCAGCCGGCTCGCCAATCGCATCGACGTCCCCGAGGCACAAAAGGTCTTCGTGCTGGCCCAGCTCTACGAATCGATCGGCAGGCGGACCGAGGCCGCGCGGTTCTACCTGGCCGCGATCAAGCTGAGTCCACTGGACCGGCAGATCACCGTGCTCGAGCGGGCGGCCCAGTTCTTCGTGGCCGACGATCCGGCCCAGGCGGAGGCGTATTGCCGCCAGATTTTGAAAAAGCGGCCGCAGTCGGTCTCCGCGCACCGCACGCTCGTGCGGGCACTCGCCGAACAAGGGGGCGAGCAGCGCCTCCGCGAGGCGGCCCAGGTCCTCACGGAAGTCGGCCGTTTGGGAGGCAGCACGGCCTCCGACCGGCGGCTCGAGGCGATCCTGTTGGCCCACACGGGGCGGCCCGAGGATCGACAGCGCTCCACCGAATTGCTGGAAGGCCTCGTGCAGATCCCGCAGCAAGCACTCGACCAGGACCGCGTCCTCTTGGCTTCGCTCTACGAGACCGATCATCGGCTGATGCCGGCCTACGAGCAGTTCCTGGCCGTTTCGCGGCAGGACGGCGCCCCGCCGATCGACCTCGTGCGGTATGCCGAATTCTTGTATCGCAACTCGTCCGATCAGCCGCAGTTCGCCGACTACGCGGAACCGGTGCTGAAACGGCTCGAACAGGATCCGAAAAGCCGCTTAGCGCGGTCCGGTTGCGGCTCGTGGCGGCCCGGCGAATCCCGCAAGAGGCGAAACGCCAGGCCAAGATCCACCAGGTCATCGCCGACGCGGCCAGGCGGTTCGTGACCGAGGAGAAAGATCCGGCAACGCGGCACGAAACCTATTCCAGTCTGCTCATCCTACTGGTGCGCGAGAACCTGTCGAACGAGGCCTTCAGCCTCGTGACGCAAAATAGCACGGGTGCGGCCGCTCTCGAAACGGCGATCGCCCTGGCCGACGCGCTCACTCCGTTGCCCGCGTCGTCCCCCTTGGCGCACCAGAGCGAGAGTCTGCTGGCGACGGCGCTTGAGAACAATCCCCGCTCGGCCGATCTCGCCTATTCGGTGGCCAATCTCCGCTACGTGACCGGCTCGCGCGACCAGGCGATCACGCTGTATCGCAAAGCGATCGAGCTCAAACCCGATCACAAGCTGGCGCTGAACAACCTGGCCTTGGCCCTGGCCGACCGCGGGGACGGACGCGACGAAGCGCTCGCGATCATCGAGCGGGCCGTGACGAAATTCGGCGCCGACGCCACCCTGCTCGACACGAAGGGACAAATCCTCGTCTCGTTGGGACGTCCGCTCGAGGCCCTTCCCCTCTTCGGCGAGGCGGTCTCGTCGCAGTCGGGCGATCCGCTGTTGCTGTTGCACCTGGCCAACGCCTACCTGGCCGCGGAACGTCCCGCCGAGGCGCGGACCGCCTATCGCCGGGCCCGGGCGTCGAACGTGGCCGCGGCCATCGTCACGCCGAACGATCGCGCGATCCTCGAACGGCTCGAAGCGCACGTCCGCAAGACCGCGGCGACGGGAGGTTGAGATGCCGTCCGATTCCTTAAACCGTTCACAAAAATTCACAGCCGTGGCGATGCTCGTCGCGGCCGTCGTGCTGACCGCGGCCCCGGCCGTCGTGCACGGCGTCTGGAGCCGACGCTGGCTCGATCCGGCCGACATGACGGCCGCCGCCAACAGCGTCGAAGACTTCCCCCGCCAGTTCGGCGACTGGAAGCAGCACGGCGATGACGAGAAGATGCCGGAAGAGGCCCTCCGCGAGCTGCAATGCGCGGGCTATATCGACCGGCACTACGTCAATCAAAAGCAGGGGACCGAGGTGACGGTGCTGCTCATGGTCGGCGCCTCGGGCCCGCTCGTCCGGCATCCGCCCGAAATCTGCTACGGCAACCAGGCGAACAAGCTCGTGCAGGATCCGCGCGACGTGCACGTCGGCACGGCCGACGCGCAGCATCACACCTTCCGCTTCCTGCGGTATACGAACACGAGCGCGGCCGCCGGCGAGTTCTCGGTCTGCTACGGTTGGTCCGCCGACGGAACGTGGGAAGTCCCCGAGTATCCCCGCGTCCGCTTTGGCACGGCCCCCTTGTTGTACAAAATCCAGGTGTTGACGAACGACGCGGTTCCCCAGGATGGCGGAATCCCCGTCGCCACGTCGCAATTCCTGAACGAGTTCCTCCCCCTCTTGCGTGACAGGCTGCGTTCCCACAAATCGTGAAGGGACCGGAGATGGAGATCCGGCACATCTGGCGGAAACTGCGGGGCATCGTCCCCGTCGCGTGCTACCCCCTCTTGGCCCCCGCGTATCGCTGGGACCGCCGGCGGACGATCCGCCGGCTCGAGCGCCACGATGCCGACTACCTGTCGGCCCATCCGGAGTTGATCGTGCCGGGTGCCGAGCTGCGGTTCAACGTGGTGGGCGCGATCGACGTGCCCGGTTTCGTCGACGGCGGACAGCACACCGCGAACGACATCGAGACGGCTCTCAAAGAGGCCGGCTCATCCATCGACAAGATTCACACCGCGCTCGACTTCGGCTGCGGATGCGGGCGGTTGCTGTTGGCGGCGGTCCCCCGCTGGCAGCACATTCGCTGGACCGGTTCGGACGTCGACGAACGGGGCATCAAATGGTGCCAGTCCCATTTGCGCGGGGCACGGGTCGTCGTCAATCCGCCGCTCCCTCCGCTGCCGTTTGCAGACGGCGAGTTCGACCTGATCTGGTGCGGGTCGGTCTTCACGCACCTCGACGAAGAGCGGCAGGACGCCTGGCTGGACGAGCTCAAGCGAACCCTGGCCCCCGGCGGGCATCTCTTGGCGAGCGTGCACGGCCCCGAATGCTGGGCCGGCTTGCCGCGGCCGACGGTGCGGCGAATCCGCGACCGGGGCTTCGTCTTTGCCCGCACGGCCGGCGACGAGGGGATTCACCCCGACTGGTACCAGGCCGCCTGGCACACCCGCGACTACATCGACCACCACTGGTCGCGGTTCGTGGAGATCTCCGCCTACATCCCACAAGGCTCCGGCCGCCAGGACGTCGTCGTGGCCAAACGGCGAGGAGAAGGATGAAGGCGGAAGGTCGCAGATCCGCCCGTGGCGGGATGAAGGCAAATGCCTTTCATTCATCCTTCATCCTTCATCCTTCGAGAGGTAAAGGACATACGACGACGAGCGCCGCTTACCGCGGCGGCGCGTTAATCAGGCCGTCGACCAGCGTGGCGAGTTGTTCGCCGCGGGCCGCCAGCGAAACCACCTTTCCGTTCCGGTTCATCAGGAACACGGTCGGAATGCCTGAGATCCCGTAATTGTCGGCAATCGGATTGTCGAATCCGCTGTGATGCACTTCGGTGCTCACCAGGATCTTCCAGGGAAGGTGGTGCTCGGCCAGGAACTTGATCAGGTCCTCTTTGTTCTCGTCGAGGCTCACGCCGACGACCTCGAGTCCCTTGTCGTGGTACTTTTCGTACACGTTCTTGAGATTGGGCAGTTCGGCGCGGCACGGGCCGCACCACGTGGCCCAGAAATCGACGACGACGACTTTTCCCTTGTACTGGCTGATATCGAACGGCTGCCCGTCGAGCGTCTTTCCTGACACTTTGACCGGGTCGCCGGTCAACAGACGGGCGCGGTTCACGGCTCCCGTCCGCATCTTTTCGCCCACGGCCCGGAAGTTCTCGTCGAGGTTCTTGCTCAAAATGTCGCCGAAGGTCGCGTAGGCCTTGGCCGCTGTCTCGCCGTCGCCGATCATCTCGAGCATCGTTCCCAGGTTGCTGGCAAACTCGTAGTAGTCACGGGGTTTCTTGGCAAGCTGCGTGGCGATGACGCGAACCAAGCCGGCGCGTTCTTTGGCGTCGCTTGTCGGCAACGTCGACATCTTGAAGTCGATCCACGCCTGCTGGCCCAGTTCCGACAGAACAGGCCGCTTGTCGACTCTGAGTTCTTCGGCAAACTTGAGCGCCTTGGGGAAGGCGTCCTTCACGCCCACCACCAACAGGACCTGGTACGCCTGCAGCTTGACTTTGAGCGTCTCGACTTCCTGTTCTTCAGTGTGCTTGTTTTTGAGGATCTGGTCGGCCGCAGTGAGGATCGCGTTCCGCGAAACAGTGAGGAACTTTTCGGCGTCGTTCTCCGACTCGAACTGTGGACGCAGGGCGGCGATCTCGTGAATCTTCTTCAAAAGCTGAGGGGCTTCGGCATTCGCGGGGATAACGAACGTCTCGGGCTTGATGTCGGTCGTCTTAAGCGCCGGCTCTTCTTTGGTTTCGCCAGGCTGGCTCGTCGCAGCCGGCTTTTCTTCGGAAGCGGAAATCAGCGTGCGGGAAGCCAACCACCCGCTGACCGACAGCACCACCACGCCCGCCAGCACCAACCGTGTCGAACGACGTGAGAACAACCGCATAAGAGAACCTTTCGCTTTTTTCAAACGGTCCGTAGACCCTTAAAGTGGATCGGCGGTCCTTCGCCCCCACCATCGCGTCAGCCGCCTCGCAGCGTGCGGATCATAAACAAAATGGGCATTTTCCGGCGAGAGCGAATCAGGCTCCGCCGCTACCGGAAACCCGTTCCTGCCGCTCGGGTGCCACTGGCGGGGGCTTTGGCCCGCCAGTGTCTTTGTTCTCGCACCAAGCGGCATCGGCACTGGCGGCCCAAAGCTGCCGCCAGTGGCACCCGGGACCCGGCACCCGGTGCCCTTTCGAGAATTATCGGGACAAGTCGCCGGAAGTCGACCCCCAAACGGAAAATGGGAAGAGTCGCCGGGCGTTTTCGGCCGTCACGCGGGCCAGTTCTTCGGGAGTCATCCCGCGGACGCCGGCCAGGCATTCGGCCGTGTGGCGGACGTAGGCCGGCTCGTTCCGCTTCCCCCGCATGGGGACGGGAGCCAGGTAGGGTGAGTCGGTCTCGATCAGCAGCCGCTCGAGCGGGACCTGGGCGGCGACAGCCCGCAGCGCGTCGTTTTTCTTGAACGTCACCATGCCGGCAAACGAGATGTACAGCCCCAGCTCGACGCAGGCGAGCGCCGTCTCGACGTCGCCCGAAAACGAGTGCATCACGCCCGAGAGCGGTCCGCTCGCGGCAGCCGACTTGAGCGCGGCGACGACGTCTTGCTCCGCCTCGCGGCAATGGACCACGAAGGGGAGCTTGTGCCTCTGCGCAAGCGCGATGTGCTTGCCAAAATACTCGGCCTGCAATTCAAACGGGGCATGATCCCAATAGCGGTCCAATCCCGTCTCGCCGATGGCGACGACCCGCGGCCGGGTCGCCAATTCCTCGATCACCTCCCAATCGCCGGGCGCCGCCTCGGCCACGTAGTTGGGCTGAATGCCGACGGCCGCATAAACGAGTGCATTCGCACCGGCAATCTCCACCGCCTCGCGACTACTGGCGGCCGTCGTGCCGATCGTCACGACGCACTCGAGCCCCGTCTCGCGAGCCCGCGCAATGACATCATTCCGGTCCGGCCGAAACGCCTCTTCGTCAAGATGCGCGTGGGTGTCGATGAGAACCATAATCGGAGTGTAATGCCTCGGCCGCAAAGTCTTGTAGTGGTCCGTCTACTCGAAAATGGTAGGCTCTGGGTGCCACTGGCGGGGGCTCTGGCCCGCCAGTGTCTTCCTTCGTGCACCGAGCGGCATCGGCACTGGCGGCCCAAAGCTGCCGCCAGTGGCACCCCCGTGGTGCCTGCCGATTGCGTTTGCTGCGTTCGACCGACTGCGGTTTGCAGCGGCAGGCACAGCCTGCCCTACAAAAACTCACGCGTCCAGAATGTCGTCCACGACGCTGGCGTTGGTGAGCGGCGCGTCGGTAAGTGTTTCGTCGCGGCCGGAGTGGCGGTAGACGAGCGTTTCGTGGTCGAGGCCGAGTTGGTGCAGGATGGTCGCATGCAGGTCGGGGACGCTGACCGGGTCGACGGCCGCCTTGTAGCCGACGTCGTCGCTGGCACCGTAGACAAAGCCCGACTTGAATCCGCCGCCGGCCAAGAGCGCCGAGAAGGCGTTGCGGTTGTGGTCGCGGCCGTTGCCGTTCTGCGAGACGGGAAGCCGGCCGAATTCGCCCGACCAGATTACGATCGTCTCCTCGAGCAAGCCGCGCTGCTTCAAGTCGGTGATCAGGCCGGCCGTCGGCTTGTCAGTGTTCAGGCAGATTTCCGTGAGATCGCGCTTCAAGTTCGAGTGCTGGTCCCACGGCTGGAACGGCTTGGGATGGACCTGCACGAAGCGGACGCCCGCTTCGACCAGCTTGCGAGCCATCAGGCACCGCAGGCCGTACGGCTGCGTCACCGGATCGTCGAGTCCGTAGAGCCGCCGCGTGGCGGCCGTTTCGTTCGACAGATCGAGCACCCGCCCGGCGGCCAACTGCATGCGGGCCGCCAGCTCGTAGTTCTGGATCCGCGTTTCCAGGACCGATTCGCCCGGATAGTGCCGCTGGTGCAGCCGGTTCATGCGGCCCAGGAAGTCGAGGTTGGCCTCTTGCACGCCGGCCGGTTCGCCGTGGGCCGGCTTCAGGTTAAGGACGGGCGAGCCGGCCGCGCTGAATTCGGTTCCGCGATAGAGGGCCGGCAGCCAGCCGGAACTCCAGGTGAGCGTCCCCGTCGTGTTGTAACCGGTCGGATCGCGGAGCACGACGTAGGCGGGCAGGTTCTGGTTTTCGGTTCCAAGGGCATAGGTGATCCATGAGCCGAAGCTGGGGCGGCCCTGAAAGATCTTGCCCGTCATGAACATGATCAGGCCTTCGGTGTGATTGTTGTGCTCCGAGTGCATCGAGCGGACGAGGCACAAGTCGTCGGCGACGCGGCCGATGTGGGGAATCACCTCCGACAGCTCCATCCCACAGCGCCCCTGCGGAGCGAAACGGAAGGGACTCTTGAGGAGCGTGTTCTTCTCGCTCCCCTGCTGGAACATTTCGACCTTGATCGAGTGCGACTTGCCGTCGAATTTGGCGAGGGCCGGCTTCGGCTCGAAGAGGTCCATATGGCTCGGTCCGCCGTTCTGCATCAACAGAATGACCGACTTCGCCCGGGCCGGGAACTGCGGCTGCTTGGGGTGCAGGTTGATGGGGATCATCGCGGCCGACTCGGCGCGGGCCCGTTCGGTCTGCCCAAGAAACTGCACGGCCAGCCAACCCAAACCGAGGCTGCCCGCCTGCAACAGCTGCCGGCGCGAAAGAGGGAGCCACGAATCAACCGGACGCAACGGTTCACGCGACATGGCTTTGACCTTGGCTTGTGTAGGGCAGGCTGTGCCTGCCGTTTGCGTGTGCCGCAATCAATCGAGGGTCGTTCAAACCGGCATGCACAGCATGCCCTACAACAATGCGGTATCAGGGTGAATACAAAAACTCATTGGTGTTCAAAATCATCTGGCACAGATCGGCCAGCGCGGCTGACGATGCGATCTGTTTGGAATCGGCTTTGTGTCGTGCCGTCTGTTCCTGGAGGAGCGTGGCGGCGAGCTTTGTTTCTTCTGTCGAAGGCGAACGGCCCAGCGCGATGCGGAACGCTGTCTCGATTTGTTTGGAGACGCTTGGCCCTGCCGTCCGTTCGACGCGCTCTGCAAAGAGGTGCGATTGGTCGAAGGCGAATCGGCCGTTGAGTAGGGCCAGCGATTGTGAAACGACGGCTGAACTCGTGCGGCAGGTGCAGTTGGTGGCGACGACCGGCTGGTCGAAGACGCCCAGTTCGGTGAGCTGATAGTTGCGGCGGGCAAAAAGGTACACGCTCCGCCGGGCCGCGTCGGACGGCGTGCGGAGTTTGCTCGTGTCGATTTCGACGCTGCCGTCGGCGTTCGGCTTCAAGGGGACGGGAGGGCCTTGCATCCGCGTCTCGAGCGCACCGCTGGCAGTGAGGATCGCGTCGCGGACGATCTCCGATTCGTGCCGCTTGAGCGGCATCTTCCATAACAGCACGTTGTCGGGGTCGGCCTCCGCGCAACGCTTCTCGCGGGCGACGCTCGCCTTGTCGAGCGCCGAGCGGGAGGCCTGCTGGTAGGCGGCCGACTTCACGATCAGCCGCTGGATGTGCTTGACGTCCCAGCCGGAGGCGATGAACTCGCGGGCCAGCCAATCGAGCAGTTGCGGATGCGACGGGGGAAGGCCGCTCGCGCCGAAGTTGTCGGGAGTCGGCACGATGCCGCGGCCGAAATGGTGCATCCACAGCCGGTTGACGTAGACGCGGGCCGTGAGCGGATGGCGGTCGCTCGTGAGCCATTTCGCAAACGCCGTGCGGTAGCCGGTCGAGCCATGCGGGCCGGCAGCCGGCAACTGGAAGGGATGGGCCGGATCGTCGAGAACGGCAATCACGCCCGGCGCAATCTCGGGGCCGGGGTTCTGGAAATCGCCGCGGTTGAAGATGTAGGTCGGCGGAGCCGGCCCCACGTCCCACAGCGCCTGGATCATGCCGTAGCTTTGGCGGACTTTCTCGAGCGCGGCGATCCGCCGCCGCAGGTCGAGCCGGCGGGCCTTCGTCCGCGCGTCGAGCGACCGGTCGATTTCGTCGAGGGTGACGGTGTTGTACCGGGCGAACTCGGCGACGAGCGCCTTTTGCATCTCGGTCCGTTTGGCCTTGGGCGTTTTCGACGCCGCCAAGAGGGCCTTGCGCTTGGCGGGAACCAGCGAGGCGAGTTTCGCGGCACGGAGGCGGTCTTCCACGGGGCGACGCAGGCTCGCCTGCTCGCTCCGCAGGGCGACGAGCTGGCGGTCGAGGCCCGCGTTGGCGACGTCGATTGCCGCGCGGTGGCGCGGCGGAACGTCGCTCATCATGCGTTCTTTGGAATGCAGCCAGTTGTGCGGATCGTAGGCCGGCAGAAACAGACCTTCGATGCGGTAGTAGTCGGCGTGCGAGATCGGATCGAACTTGTGCGTGTGGCAGCGGGCACAGTGGACCGTGAGTCCCAGCACGTTCGACGTGACGTTCTGGATCGTGTCGAACACGACCTGGTGGCGAATGTCGGACGTGTTGAGCTCCGGCGCGTACGTGACGTCGGCGGCTTGCCGCAGAAAACCAGTGGCAATCAACAGCTCGACGTCGCGCGGCTGATAGCGGTCGGCGTCGCGCCAATCGACGAGTTCGTCGCCGGCGATCTGTTCGAGCAGGAAGCGGTCGTAGGGCCGATCGTCGTTGACGGCGCGGATCACGTAGTCGCGGTACTTCCAGATGCCGTTGAGCGGTTCGATGATGGCCGCGTCATTGTCGGTCCCGCGCGTATCGACATAACCGGCCGCGTCGAGCCAGTGGCGGCCATAGCGCTCGCCGTAATGCGGCGACGCCAACAGCCGCTCGACCAGGCGATCGAAGGCGTCGGGAGCCGCGTCGCGGACGAATGCGTCGACTTGCTCGGGCGTCGGCGGCAGGCCGACGAGGTCGAACGACGCGCGGCGGATCAGCGTGGCCCGGTCGGCCGCCGGCGAGAACGTCAGGCCGCGCTCGGCGAGCCTTTTGAGCAGGAAGGCGTCGACCGGCGTGCGCACCGCGTTGTTGGCCAGAGAGTTGTTCACCGCTCGGGGCACCGGCGGGCGGACCGGCGTCTCGAAGGCCCAGTGCGACCGGTCGGCTTTGGTGAGCGGGGGCGAGTCGGCCTTGCTCACCGGGCCGCCTTGATTATCGGCTGGCGCCCGGAGTCGATCCAGGCGCGGAGCGTGGCGAGATGTGCCTCGGTCGGCCGCGAGGTTTCCGGAGGATGTTTGGCCAGGTCGCCGCCGAACTTCTTGAAGATCAGGCTTTCGCCGGCCGAGCCGCGAACGATGGCCGGGCCGCTCTTTCCCCCCTTCATCACCAGGGGAAACGTGCGAAGATCGAGGCCGGCCCGGCACGCTTCGCCGCCGTGGCAGTGCCAGCAATAGGCTTTGAAAATCGGGACGATGTCGCGCTCGAAGGTGGGACCGGCGTTCTTGTCCGCACCGGCAATCGTTTCGGCCGAGAGCAGGCAGCCGATCAGCATGAGCCAGCTCAGCGTTTGCACAACGCGTGAGCCGCTTTCCCGCGCCAGAGGTTCCCGGGAAGGAGTGGGCATGGCAAGCGGACCGAATAGCAGCGAACAGGCAGGCGTTGATTGGGGTTAACCCAACAAATCAACGCTTGTTGATGGTACCAAGTCCAAGATCACTTATAAAGGTAATACGGGCCGAGTTGGGAAGCGGGAGGATGAAGGCGGAAGGTCACAGATCCGCCGGTGGCGGGATGAGCCGGACGCGCACAGTCGCGTGTCTTCTCTTACTCATCCTTCATCCTTCCGCCTTCATCCTTCCAGGAGGGAGGCAGCCGTGCAGGATCGGTCGTTCGTCGTGTTGATCAGCGAAAAGGCGCTGGGCCCCTCGGTGGAGAACATCGGCAAGGGCCTGTTGGCGCTCAATGGCAAGGGAGTCGCCTCCGGAGGCGCGCGCGATTGACGCCGTCCTGCACGACGTCCTGCGCGGCGTGCGGGACAACGTGCTGTTGAAGACGTCGCTCGAGCCGGCCGACCTCGAGGCCTTATTGCGAAAGCAAATCGGCCGCGATTTCGGCCTGTGCAAGATTCAATGGGTGTGAGGCCGCGAGCCAGCCCCCTTGCGGCGGGCGCCGCTCGCATGTCGTCCGCGGGTTCGAGCCCCGCTCCGTCCGGGTTGTTCAAACCGCATCACGAATTGTACGCGTCGATGGGATCCGGTGACGGAAAAATTCTCGCGGCTTTTTCCAGAGCGCGCTCGAAAAACGACGCGGCCGATTTTTCTGTGGTGGGGGGGCCCTTTTTTACGCCGCAGAAAAACCAGAAAAATCGGCTCAGAGCCAGAGCCGCTGGCGGATAAATTCGATCACGTCGCCGAAGAGGACGTAACCCAAACTCCGTTTGCCGCAACTGATTTTGGCGCGGACCTCGGCCCCGATCCGCAGGTTGGGAAGTTGCTTGGCGTCGATTGAGACGAAGCACTCGAAGATGTTGCTCTGATCGGACGAAACAGCCGAGCGGCTTGCAATCTGGTCCAATTCGCCATGAAACGTCGACTCGGCGGCGGTCGCCGGGATGAAGTCGACGGGCAGTTTGTGGTCGGGGCTGGCGTTCCAGGCGCGGAGCACGTGCCCCATGCGGCTCCCCTCGACCTCGAGTTCGAGCCGCCAGGGCCCCGTGTCTTGCATCACTTCCAGCAAGAGCTCGCCCTGCTGCACGGGCCGGTTCTGTAAGAGCTGTTCCAGCTGAAAGCCCGCGACAACGCCGTCGATCGGGGAGGTGACTTTGAGCGAGTCGACCCGCACTCGCTGAATTTCGAGGATGTGGGCGAGCCCGTCGGCTTCGAGTTCGGCCTTGAGGCGGTTGGAGGCGGCCTTCAGTTTCGCCGCGCGATCGTCGTCTTTTTCGGCGAGATTTTCCTCGGCGGCGAAGGACCGCGCCTGCTGCCGCGCCTGGCTGAGCTTCGATTCGTTCTCGTTGAATTCGGCTTGCAACTGCTCATTCCGCAGGTAGAGCAGGGGCTGGCCTTTGGTGACCTTTTCCCGATCGTGGACGGCGATGCGGATCACGTCGCCGTTCTCGGGCGCAAAAATCTCCCGCCGGCCGATGGGCATTAGCTTGCCCTTTCCCACGACTCGATATTCCCAGGGCACAAAACAGAGCGCGCCGACCACGGCCGCCACCACGGCCAGGATGGCCAGCGTTTTGGCCAGCTTGCGGCCGTGGAACCATTCGAGCCCGTGCCCCAGCTTTTGCCATAACCGCAGAAACAGGATGCGGTCCTGCCGGCGGGCATGCGTGAGGACCGCTCCGACATGCTCAGCGACGAGGGTCGAGCGCTCTTCCAGGCCCGGGCGGGGCCGGCTGTCGGCCGTCTGCTCGATCACCAGGCAGCCGATCACCTCGCGCGGCCGCGTCGGAGTCGGTCGGTGATCTTCCGAATCGTCGCGGTCCATCAGGGGTTCTGGCTCGATCAGCGGGATGAGCATCACCAACCGGGAGCCGCTCTCGTGGATGAAATTGCCGAGCGGTTCTTCGATTTGCGGCGGCAGGTTTTCGATCCGGCCGCTGAAGGTGACCGGCTCGCGCAGCTCGATGATCCGGGCGGCGATGGCGGCCATGGCCCGCGTCAGATTGGCGCGGGAATTGACTTCGTCCTGCCCGCTGATGGCGACGATCGACGTTTTGCGCCCCTTGTGCACGGCGACGCTGAGCCGGTCGCAGCCCAAAAGTTGCCGCCCGTCGTTGGCGGCGGTGGCGGCGACCTCCGGGACGTCCTCCCCGCGTTGCAATTGCAGGACGAACTGCTCGAATTCGGCCAGAAAACTCGACGAATCGCCGGGTTTGGTTGCTTCGGTTTGGCGTCGCTCCAGGAACCGCGACGCGTGGCCGGTCATCTGTTCGACGAATTGCAAAAACCCGGGGCGCGCCTCGCGCGGCGCGTCGGGTCGCTGGAAGATCTCGACCGCTCCGACGCAATCCTCGCCGATTTGTAGGGCCGCCACGATGATCAAAAAGTCGACCGGCATCTTGCCCGTCATCGACGGATCGTCGGGCGAAAACGAGGCGGCCTGCCCGGTTGTGACCGCGTCGCTCAGCAGTCGCTCGTTGAGCCGCAGGGCGTTCGCATTGTCGCGAATCCCCATGTCGGCGAAGCGCAATTCGTGCCTGAGCGCGAGGCGCCCTGCCTCGGCCAGCCAGATGGCGCCCGCCCGGGCGCCCATCGAGCCGACGAGGAGCCGCAGAAACTCCGGGAAGAAAGTTTCCGGCGGGGAAGCCGACTGCGAGAGTTCCTCGATTTGCCGGGCCATTTGCAGGACCCGGTCGCGGGCTTGTTGAACGCCGGTGACGTTGGACATGCCGACTTCGCGCTTGAGAGAGGAAACGGGGAGAGAATCGCCCTAAGGTATCTTACGTGAGAGCCGCCCGTCCGGTGCAAGGGTGATCGGGGAAGGCGGACGCCGAAAAGCGGTGATTTTTCCAGCAGTCCTTTTTTGTCGGAAAAACCGTGGCAAAATACGCGACTTTTGGTCGCCCGTCCTACGATTCGCGGAGGGCCCGCTTCAAGATCTTGCCGGTGGGGCCTTTGGGGAGCGAGTCGAGGATTTTGATGACGCGCGGATACTTGTAGGCCGCGACCCGCTCCTTGCAATGTTGCGTGATTTCCTCGATGGTGGCCGTCATTCCGGGCCGCAGGGCGACGACCGCCTGCACCTCTTCGCCGAGCCGTGCGTCGGGGACGCCGATCACGGCGGCTTCGGCAATCGCCGGATGCGTGTAGAGGGCCTCTTCGAACTCGCGGGGATAGACGTTATAGCCGCCGCGGATGATCAGGTCCTTTTTGCGGTCGACGATGAAGAAATCCCCCTCCGGGTCGACGTAACCGATGTCACCCGAATGGAACCAGCCGCTCCGCATCGCTTCGGCGGTCGCTTCGGGTCGTTTGAAATAGCCCTTCATGATGTTGTGGCCGCGGATCACGATTTCCCCGCGCTCCCCCTGCGGGACTTCGTGGTCCTGGTCGTCGAAAATCTTGATGTCGACTCCCAGGACCGGTTTGCCGATTGTGCCGGCCTTGGCGGTTTCGCTGGGACGCTGAATGCAGGCCAGAGGTGACGTTTCGGTGAGGCCGTACCCCTCCTGGATCCGCAGGCCGAACCGCTTGAAGAACTGCTGTTTCACGTCGATCGGAAGGGCCGCCCCGCCCGAGACGCACCGCGTGACGGTCGCCAACTGGTCGTCGGTCACCTCGGGATCGTTGAGGAGGCCGATATACATCGTCGGCACGCCGGCAAAAAACGTGACCCGATGGCGGGCACACGCATGGGCGGCCGCGGCGGGGCAGAACCGCAGCAGGTACGACACGGTACCGCCGCCGAACAGCACGCCGTTTTGGATGTTCGACTGGCCGAACGCGTGATAAAGGGGCAAAGCCGCCAAACCGACGGAGCCCGGTTTCAAGAGATAAAGGTCGTCGGGCCACTGGCTCAAGGCACGCTCGGCGATGAGCTGTGCGTTGTAATAGAGGCCGAAGTGCGTCAGCTCGGCCCCCTTCGGTTTGCCTGTCGTGCCGCTCGTATAGAGGATGACGGCGGTCCCTTCCGCGGGAGTCTGCGCGATGTCGGCCCGCGCAGCCGTTACGATCACGTCCTCAAAGGACTTTGTACTGCCGGGCCCTATCGTTCGGCTGTCCGCTTCGACCGTGTAAACCAGCCGACAGCCGGGAACTCGCTCCAGTGCCTCCCAGGCGACGGCTGCACATTGCCGGTGGACGACAAAAGCCCGTGCCTCGCTGTCTTCCAGTTGAAAAGCCACCTCATTCGCGACGAGCACCGTGCTCAACGGCACGACGACTCCCCCGCGCGCAGCACGCCGAAATAGGCGATCGTGAAGGCCGGCACGTTCGGAATCATCAAGGCGACTTTGTTGCCCGGCTTGATGCCGCCGGCCAGAAGCTCCCCAGCAAATCGGGCGGAGGCATCGTCGATATCGCAATAGCGCAGACGCACGTCGTCGTAAATGGCGGCCGGCAATTGCGGAGAGAGCCGCGCCGAATTACTTAAGAGAGAAGCCAGATTTAAAGACATGGCGTGGAACCAACGGCAGCGTCGGATGGTACAGAGCAACGGTGATTGGCCGGAGGGCGCCGTCCCCGTATCATACAGCCGTTCGCAAACCGATTCGGTAACCCGATCATGGCACGAAAATGAGCACATCGGAAAACGAGGCCTTGCTGGCCGACGTCGAAGCGTATTGTCAGGAAGTCCGGCCTGCGGAAGAAATCTGCTACCTCGAACACCGCTTCAACTCGGAGGCGATCGAGCTGGCCAAGAAATACCGGCTCTTCGGCATGTACACGCCGAAGGAATACGGCGGCCGCGGCTGTGATCTGACGACGTACGTGAAAGCCCTCGTCCGCATCGGGCGTGAAGGGACCGGCCTGCGGACCCTTTTTTCCGGACATATTTCGATCGGTCAGATGCCGATCCTCGAATGGGGCAACGCCGAGCAAAAGAAACGCTACCTGACGGCGGCCGCATCGGGCGAAAAAATCATGGCATTCGGCCTCACCGAGCCAGAGGCAGGCTCGAATCCGCTCGAATTGCAGATGACCTATCGCCGAGAGGGGGATCACTTTCTGCTCAACGGCGTCAAATATCTGATTTCAAACGGGGGCATCGCCGGTGCGATCGTCACGTTCGCCTATCCCGAAGGACGCAACGATCGGATGAGCGCGTTCATCGTCGACACGCGCGGCCCCGGCTTCGAATGCGAGGACCTCACCGCGAAGCTCGGGCTTCCCACTTCGAACACGGCCCTGTTTGAACTGACCAACTACGCGGTGCCGTCGGGCAATCTCCTGGGTGAAGAAGGGAACGGTTTCCGCATCGCCATGAACACGCTGATCAGCGGCCGTCTCAGCGTGGCTGCCGGCTGCGTGGGCGTGATTGAGGATTGCCTGATCGAAGCGATCAACTATGCCAAGGAGCGGCACCAGCACGGCAAACCGATCGCCAAACACCAGCTCGTGCAGGATCACATCGCCTCGATGGAAATGGGCCGGCAGGCGGCCGAAAGCCTCTTGGCAAGCGCGGTAGTGGCCAAGGACGCGGCCCGCACCGATCCCAAGAACGCGACACTCCGCGAGCGGGCCGACATGCTGGCAGCCCACGCCAAATTCTTCGCCAGCAATGCCGCCTGCCAGGCCGCCGACCGGGCCGTGCAGGTTCTCGGCGGACGCGGATACTCGGAACTCTATCGTCCCGGACGCCACTGGAAGGACGTCCGCGTCTGCCGCATCTACGAAGGGACCGACGAAATCCTCAAATTGAAGATTGCGGCCGCTCTGCTCGGCAAAGAATACGCCGCGTTTCGTTAGGCAGTCTGAGCGCTTGTCCGTCCGGTTTCGATTTCGGCGGGTCACTCCGTAAACGGCGAAACGTACGTGCCACCTTGCATGGTGACCAGCGAGACAAAGATTCCCACGTCGACGTTCTCATTCAGGAACTGTGTCGATCCATCGACCAGAAGGACGTGGACGCCTCCCGGATGGAAGCTGTAAACACCGGTCTCAGCGGCGTTGGTGCAGTTGATCGCGCAGGGGCCGGCCGAGCCTAATCCGTCCGGATTTGAGCCCTGGAACCAGTTTTCCGCGTTGTTGATGTCGGTCCAGCCGCCGCCCGTGGTCGTGCCCACCTTTTTGCCGCGTTGATACAAATCGGGTCGGGCGGCGATCTCCCACATCAACGCCGTCTGCGAGGTGCCGTCCGTGTCATCGCGGAACTTAGTGCTCGGCAGGTTATTCGACATGGCTCCTTCGATGGGACTTCCCGCCTGCGGCGGGGCGAAATCCAAAAGTCCACCGGCGACCCGGGCGATCCCATTGCTGGGACCGTAGTCGTTGCCGCCGACTCGAAAGGGAACCGGAATTGCCATATCGGTCCATGTGCCGCTGTAAGGATTGGCCGTGCGCGGGGCGGAAGGGCAGAGAAATGTCAGAATCGCCTGGGCCACGGCGGCCTGGTTGTTCGCGGTGTAATTGGGCAAACCGATTGAACTCAGGTCCATCGGCGCGAAATAGGGCTCGGTAAAGTTGATCTGCTTGTAAATGGCGTTTTGCTCCAAGTACGGCAGGATGAACTCCCCGTAAGTATGGATGTTCGCGTCGTCGTATTGTCCTTGAACGCCAAGGAAATGCGGCAGGATTGAATTTCGCACCGCTACGTACGTGGGGGGCAACTGCCGCGCCGCATCGGCATAACTGTGAAAGGCAACACCCAGTTGGCGCAGATTGTTTTTGCACTGCGTGCGGCGGGCCGCTTCGCGTGACGCCTGCACGGCGGGCAACAGCAACGCGACCAGGACCCCGATGATGGCAATCGCCACCAACACCTCGATCAGCGTAAAACCGTTTCGGCGTTCTTCATATCGGCCACTCATTGGATCACCACTGACGTTGGCGGCAGGGAAACGTCCAATCCCAATCGCCGCCCGGCCTCGTACATGTGCCTTTGAAAGATCGCGTCGCATTGGCCAAGTTCCTTTCCATCGGCGCTGAACAATTTTGGGAGCTGATCCTTGGCCGCCCACAAGAGGTGCTGTTGGATCGGATCCGACGCGTTCGCTGTTTTCTTGAGAGCCTCAATGATCGGTTTGACTTCTTGAGTGACGGAGGCGGCAATCCGTCCCCGCTCCGCACCGTCGAGTTTCCGCGCGTCGCGTGCTTTTTGCGCCGCCTCCGAGACGGTTTGAAAATATCCTCGCTCCGTTCGGCGCTGAGGATCGAGCGCGTACCACAAAACCAGATTGAAGCACAACCAAACGGCCACTCCTCCCAACAGGAGGCGGTACGCCGGGACGATTTCGCGAAGCGACCGTCTCGGTTTGGCTGGAGCCGAAGCGCCCGCGCGATGCCTGCTTGCGGCGAATCGTTGCGGACGGCAGCGGCCGCTGCCGGAGCGGGCACCGTCGCCCGTTCGGTGTGCAGACGTTTCGCGGTTTCCGCATCGACGCTCTCGTAGGGCACCCAGGCCCCGTCGGCATGGTGTTTGACGACGATCTCTCGCGCCATTTCTCCGGAGGCGGCAACCAGGTCGGTTAACTGGGAAAGGGTCATTGGACCTCGTTCCCGATCTTCGAGCCGGTAGTACCAATCGACAAGTTCGCCGTTGGAAGGGGAAGACGGTGAATGTTGGGAAGGCCGTTGAAAGTCGTTCATTCCGAGACAGTCCTCCGGCGGCGCCAGGCAATGAAAGCCACGACGGCTCCGAGCAGCCCCGCATTGCAAAGCACGATTGTCTGAAGCGCCCCGCTGCGAAAATGATCGCTGACTGGTACGACCGCCAGGGGAGGTCCCCCCGGAAAGCGAACCATATTTTCCCCGGCACTGGCCCGCGTAATGACTTCCTTGAGGTCTTCGGAGCGAGTCGGCACCGTGTACGTGACATACGAGTCGCCCGCCCCGTTGAGGATCGGGCCGCCCGATTTCGAGGACTTTGCACGAACGGTCCCGTCGCGGACCATGGTTCCCGGAGTTGTTTCGTTTTCGAGTTTGAACGCGTCGTCCGAAACACGGTCCCCACTCATGGCCGACACTTCGATCGTTTGAGACAAAAAGTTGTCTTTGAAAACGGTGTCGGGCGCCGAGAAGTACTCGTGCATTTGGGACTCGATTTTCTTCGGCAGCCAAACGTTGCGTCCTGAAATCTGTTGAAAGTCGCTGCAATCCGTGCGAATCAGTAACTGGTCGGAGCCGTAGCTTTGATCCAATCGTCGGACTGCGTAGTGCAATTGCGGGTCGAGGTAAAAACTGTAGCGACGTGTTGCAGGCAGTTTTCGCTGCGCCTCGATCGCATTTGCCATGTTTTCCTGCTGCGCGAGCGAGCGGGTGAACATTTCTTTCTGTTCGGCGTTGAACTTCGCCGAATCCTTTTCGAGCATTTCGCGCTGACGCTCGATCCGTTTCCGATGACCATCGAGGTCATATTTCACAGCACCGATTTGAATCGGATTGACCCCGTCCAGATCGATGCGGACGAGCGGACGCCCCTCCAACTGAGCATTCTGCACCGAGATCAGCTTCCATCCGAGGTTCAAACCGGCAAGCACGGCGGAACTCGGACTCAGTGGCTGTTGCTGGCCCCCAGTGGGACTGCCGTTGGAACTCGGCGCCATCACGAAACCCGTCGCCGGCTGAAAGTAAACCGAGCCGCCGGCCAAAAGGCCCGCGGGCTCCCTCTCAAGCACTTTCGCCAGTGGCTCCTTGGTGAGATTCCGCACGACAGGCGTGAAGTTGGCCCCTTTTTTCTTTTGTTGGGCAATCCACTCCGTCGAGAATTTGTAGGTAGAACCCATCAACACAACTTGAGCGGCACCGTCATAGACGATTTCCGATTCCGATGTCGAATCCTTGTCAGCGCTCAGGCCGCCGAGCGATTTGTAGCTCGAGCAAACCTTATTACCTTGCCAAACGACTCGACACTGATGTCCGGAGAAAAACTGCTCCGAACGGTTGGCTCCCAGAACCTTGAGCCGATTAAAGGTCTCAGTCGGCGATAGGGTGGACTTCATTTGGATCGTGCAGGAGACGCTGATCGGAGTCAGATGCAGTGCATTCTCCTTGAGAGCCTGCTCGACAGCCGCGGGCAGAGCAGATGTGACGGTTTGTGACGGAGGCATGCCTTGGCTTGGCGGAACCAGCGCGAGTGCCGCTGTCAGCGTGACGCCGCCCGCCGCGGCTGCCACTGCCGTCTTGCCGATGTAAAGCGATTTGACGAGCCCTTTCGCGAGCGTCGCCGTTTTAGCTCCCGCCGAAGTCGATACGCCCGACGTTGCGGCCACGGCGCCGGCGGCTTTCGCCGTCGATGACAACAGCGCGGCCGGCACCGCGGCGGCGGCCGCTTTGTGCGACAGCACGACCGCCAATGTCCCTGCCGAGAGCGCCACACCTTGTTGCGTCAACCGCTTGGCGAGAATCGAACGCGCCCGCATCAAGCGCACCTTGAGTGTCCCTTCCGGCCAGCCGAGCTGTCGCGCAGCGTCCGCCCGCGAGTACCCCTCCAAATCGCAGCAGATCACGGCCGCGCGGTAGGTATCCGGCAAGCGACACAACTCTCGATCGAGCAGTGGGGCGATCTCCTGCCAGTCTCGCTCTTGAGGAGCCACCGGTTCGGGTAGCATTTCGATCTGTTTCTCCTTGGCTTGCCGCTTCGAAGTCGCCGTTCTCAACTTGAGAGCCGAGCGATACGCAACCTCGTGGAGCCAGTTCGCCAGCATGTGCCGCGGCCAAATCGTCGCCGCTTTCCGCGCGAGAACCAGAAATGCCGCCTGGAAGGCCTCTTCGGCATCGTGGTGATGACCCGTGACGCGCCGGCACACGCCAAGAACCAGGGGACCGTGAATCCGCATCAGGCTCTCGAAAGCGTCTTGATCGCGCCGTTCGATGAAGCGCTCGAGCAATTGCCGATCGGTCGAGGGGAGCGCATCGGGGGCGGAATTGCGTTCGGGATTTTGCCTTCGGAAAAGTTGCATCAAAGCCTTTCGGCATCGTCGAGCGGTCAACCGAACGGTGCGATTTCGGAGAAATCTTTGGAACCGTTTCGCAATCCGCCCTCTATTCTTTGCCCGGAAGTCGCCGTTTAGTTACATGATTCTCGAAACATCTGTCGTTTTGCTCACGCCCAAATTCTGTGACGGAATCCGCACATTTTGGGGATCTCTCTTTTAGACAAGGCGAGTGTGCGAATTCGTCTCGGAAATCAGGGCGGCGAGCGGTGAGGGCCGAGATTAAACGTCCGTCGCTCCGCACTGCTCAGGCAGGCAGACTGCGATTCGGGCCAGGGCGATCGACAAGGCGTGATTGCGGAAGGCCTGGCGACGGCGAGTGTTCGGAAGCCAGTTCGAAACGGTTCATTCCGACAGCCTCCTCTGGCGGCGCCAGGCAACGAAAGCCACAAAGGCTCCGACCAGCCCCGCATTGCAGAGCACCATCGTCATGAGCGAACCGCTGCGAAAGCGCTCGGCAATCGGCTCCGCCGCCAGGGGCGGGCCGCCGGGAAAGCGAACCATGTTTTCACCGTTGCTGGCCCGCGTGATCACTTGCTGAAGGTCTTCGGTGCGAGCCGGCACCGTATACATGACGTAGCTGTCGCCTGATTTGGAGGACTTCGCGCGGACGGTTCCGTCCCGGACTACGGTTCCCGGCACAGTTTCGTAGTCGAGTTTGAATGCATCGTCCGAAATGCGATCTCCGCTCATGGACGAAACAGTCGTGGTGAACGACAGGAAAGAGTCTTTGAAAAATGTCCCCGGTAAGGTGTAAAACTCGTGCAATTGGGTTTCCACTTTTTTCGGCAGCCAGAGTTCGCGGCCGGGAATCTGCTCAAATTGAGTGCAGTCGCTACGGCTCAAGAGCGTGTCGGCTCCGTAGCTTTGATCCAATCGGCGCACGGCATAGTGCAGTTGGGGATCGAGATAGAAGGCGTAGCGTCGCGTCGCGGGCAGTTGTCGTTGAGCCTCGATGAGCTGCACCTGATCTTCCTGTTGCTTTTGCTGGCGAAGGAGCATTTCCTTTTGCTGGGCAGTCAGCCGCGGCAACTGCTTCTCGAAGTTTTCTCGCTGGCGCTGAAGATTGAGCCGCTGGGCATTGAGGTCGAACGCCATGGCGCACGAGCGAATGGTGTTGTCTCCCTCCAAATCGATCCGGACCAGCGAGCGTCCCTCGAGTTGCGTGTTCCCAACCGAGATCAGCTTCCATCCGTTGCTCAAGCCGGTGAGGATGGCAGAACCCCGACTCAGAGTCTGCTGGTGTTGGCCTGCCGGGGAGCTGCTGCCGGGACTCGGCGCCAACACGAGTCCCATCGCCGGTTGAAAATAGGCCATGTCGGCGGCGACGCGGCCAGCCGACAGTCTCTCGATCACAGTCGCCAGCGGCTCCTTGGTGAGATTGCGAATCACGGGAGCGATGTTGGCTCCCTGTTTCTTTTGTTGGTCGAGAAACTCCTTCGATGGGATGTAGCTGGACCCCATGAGCCAAACCCGGCTGGCGCCGTCGTACAAAATGTCCGATTGCGAAATCGCCTGTTTGTCACCGGCCGAACCAATGGGCGATTTGACGCTTGAGTAAACCTTGTTGTCTTGCCAGAGGATTCGCCCGTGAATGGCAGAAAAGAAACGATCCGAGCGGCTGAACGGGTTGAGTTTCAACCGGTCGAAAGTCTCGGTCGGCGGCAGCCGGCTCGACATCTGTGCTGTACAGTTCACGGTCATCGGGCTTAATTGCCGGGCGTTCTCTTGGAGAGCCTGCACGACGACTCCAGGCAGGCCCGTCGTGTTCTCTGCCGGTGGCGGCGGGGCCGGTTTTTTGGGCGAAGTTAGCGCGAGTGCCGCCGCCAGCGTCACCCCTCCCGCGGCGGCGGCCACCGCCACCTTGCCGAAGTAAAACGATTTAACGACACCTTTCACGAGCGTCGCCGTCTTGGCTCCTGCCGAGGTAGAAACGCCCGACGTCGCGGCGAGCGCCCCGGCGGCTTTCGCGGTCGACGACAAGAGGGCGGCCGGCACGGCGGCCGAGGCCGCTTTTTGCGACAGCACCACCGCCACTGTTCCCGCCGAGAGCGCCACACCTTGTCGTGTGAGCCGTTTGGCGAGGAGCGAACGGGCTCGCATCAATCGCACCTTGAGCGTTCCCTCCGGCCAGCCGAGCTGCCGAGCGGCATCGGTTCGCGAGTAACCCTGCAGATCGCAGCAGATCACGGCCGCCCGATAGGTATCCGGCAGGCGATTCAATTCCCGATCGAGCAGCGGGGTGATTTCCTGCCAGTCTCGCTCTTGGGGAGCCACCGGTTCGGGCAGCATGGCAAACTGTTTCTCCTTGGCTCGTCTCTTCGCGGTCGCGGTTCTCAGTTTGAGAGCCGTGCGATACGCGACCCCGTAGAGCCAGCTCGCCAGCATTTGCCGCGGCCAAATCGACGGCGCTTTGCGCGAGAACCAGAAATGCCGCCTGAAAGGCCTCTTCGGCATCGTGGTGATGACCCGTGACGCGTCGGCACACGCCGAGAACCATGGGGCCATGCATCCGCACCAAGCTCTCGAACGCGTCTTGATCACGTCGTTCGACGAATTGCTCGAGCAATTGCCAATCGGTCAGGAGCTGCGCGTCGGGCGCGAGATTGCGTTCGGGATTTTGCCGTCTAAAAAGTCGCATCAAAGCCTTTCGGAGTGGTCGATTGGCTGGAGAAACGCTGCAATTTCGGAGAAATCTCTGGAACCAATTCGCCGACCATCCCCTGTTCTTTGCCCAGAAGCGGCGAGCCAGTTACACGATTATCGAGAACTTGCCATTTTTTGGGGCGAATTGGTCGCCGGAATCTCTGCGTTTTGAGGGCCTCTCTTTAGACGGCACGAGCCCGCGGATTCGTCTCGGAAAGCAGGTCGGCTGGTGGCCAGAGCCGAAAGAGAAAGTCCGCCTGCCACACTGTTCAGGCGAGCAGTCCGCCAAAGGCGAGGAGATCGGCAGACCGCTATTGCGGCGATCGAGCCAGATGATCGCGGAACGTGACCCACGAATCGCTAACGATCTTGCGCGCGGCCGCCTCAATCAGCGATCGGCTCACCGCCTTGATCAGGCCGCCGAGCTCCGTCACCTGGCTCGACCATTCGAGCCTCGTCCCATCCATCTCGGGCGAGAGCTTGATTGATGTTTCGATAGTCACGCTGGCTCCGATCCCTTTGCCTTTGACCCGCATGCGGGCGGACGATGGCCGGTCCGACTCCAACACGTCAAACACCATCTGCATGGCACCGCTGAGGAAGGAAAAGGGAGGCTTGACCCGACACTCGAGATGTGTGGCGGCGAGCTTCTCGATCCGCTCGAGCCCCGGCAATGTCTTTGCCGTGAATTCCAGATTGGTGATCTGATCGAAGACGGTCTCGACTGGTGCGTCGAAATGTTCGAAGCCGGAGAATTTCATGGATCAACGTCCTTGCCCGCGAGAATTTGGACAAACTGGCAAGACCTGTCGGGCAGGCTTGCCCGAACTGGTCCTTCATGAGGGGCCTTTGGTTGAGTGATTGGGTCAACCAAGTCGATCATTCGGATGGTATCGGTTTTTCCGTCTCCAAGCGGTTTGCGCGATGTTGCGAAGTCTGTCGTTATTCGTGATCGGCACCTCGCTCGTGGCGATGTCTTCGTGTTGTTGCACCGAACAGGGCAATCACGCGGTGCGCAAGATGTGGTGTGACTATAACACGTTACGATGTCCGGGCTTCTACTTGGAGCAGGACGATCATTTGCCCTACCCAGCGCCGCAGGTTGGCTATTATCGCTGGATGTACGACAAAGATCCCGGACATCAGCTTGCCTGCCTGGGCCCGATTCCGCCGCGGACCTGCCCCCCGTGCGATCGTGTGCCTGCCGGCAATGATCCCTTTGAGTACGAAGTTTACTTTCCGACGGCGATCCCCCATCAAAGCGACCAGCTCTGGGGAAATAAGCTTCCGGAACCAATTAACATTCCTGGCGGCCCGAACCCGTCGGCCCAGTCCAACGGCGCGGGAGGAGGCCTTGCCAATGCCGCGCCCAAAAATGGTCTCGTTCCAATTCTGCCTTCCGTGCCGCCTCCCGTCGAGGCACCGAAGGCGGACAGCGGACCACCGAATCCCGGTCGGGGAGATGCGACCGAAAGCGCGACTCCGCTCCAAACGCCGTCGCGACTTCCGACCCTCGATCTTCCGGTGCCGCAACCCAAGCCGCTCGACGACACACCCGCACCTCTTCAGGGACCCGCGGCGCAGCAAGGGCCAAGCCTGCGATTGACGACGGACCAGCCGGGCTCCTCGAGTGCCGAAACGATTCCTGCCCCGGATGCCGTTTGGCCAAAGTGACGCCGACTTCAACGTTGCGTCTGCGATTTGCCCGTGTGGGACGCCGTCCTAAACCAACGGAATGTCCACGGCTCGCGCATGGTAGGTGACCCAGCGTTCGATCCCGATCTTGCTGTGGAGCGACATCTTTCGCCCGCGGACCGTGCGGTCGCCAAGCCTCATTTCGATCCAATAGCCGCCGCGCCTCTTTGGCTGCCAGCGATGGCACCAAACACCGTATTCGGGGTTGGACGTCTTTGTCTGGCAGATTTGGACTGCCTCAAACCGAGGCGCATTTCCATGCACGAAACGGATCAACAGCTTGTCGGTCCGCTTGGTACCGCCCCAGGTGATTCCGACGACGCGATAGGCCACCTTGCCGTCGAGCCTCCACGCCTCGACGCGCACCGGCAGGGCGACCTGATCGATCATGGCGGGTCGGTAGTCGCGTGCCTTTTCAGGTCCCATTCCAGGCGGCTTGGGGTCCGCTTCATTGAGGTGCAGCGGCTGGAACGTCCGACTGGCGAATTCCTGCATCTGCAGAGTTGCAGGCTGGTTATCGTCGACGAACTTGATTTCGTTGACCCACTTCGGCTTGGCGCAGCCGTACCAACCGGGGACGACAAGCCGGACCGGTCCTCCCTGGTCCTTTGGCAGCGGTGCGCCGTTCAATTCGGTGGCCAGAAACGCGCCAGCCTGCGCGAGTTGGTCAAACGTGTAGATCCAACTGCAGGTCGGCCAGGAATGCGTCCGAAAGGGAGGGTCCGTGTTTGGAAGATGCGAGTCGTCGTCGAACCCGTTGATCAGGATGGCTTTGGCCTTCGCGGTCGGCTGCGCGAGCTTGATGATCTCTTGAATGGGAATTCCGGACCATTCTCCCACGCTCACCAGGCCGAACCGCATCTCACGCGCGTTTTCCGTGCACTCAATCAGTACCGGCGTTTTCGACCGAAGCTCAGGCAGCAGCTCTTTCAGCGACACCGTTTTCGACTGCGTCACCTCTCCGTGAATCTTGATCGTCCAATCGGGGGGCGCGTGGAGTTGATCGGGATATTCCGTCCGAATATAGAACTCATCGCCGGGTGTGTTGCGCCCCGGCGGAGTTAACAGCGAGGCCGGATCGATAATTCGCCGCGCATTGTGGCCCTTGCCGATTCGCACTCCCGGCTTCAACTCGTGGAGTTCCTCGGCCTCATACAAGAACGGCAGAGAACCAAGGTACTCACCACCCGCGAACGGATCCGGAAACTCGGTATCGAGCAACTTGCCATTGGCCGTGAGCGCCAGCGGTTCGCCGGGTATGAGATTCGGCTGCTGGCCGGAAGGTTCGAGGTACTTGCGAGTCGCTAGCCAACTTCCGCCGACCACGGCTCCCGTCGCGGCAGTCGATGCCAGAAACGTTCTCCGACTGATCCCCCGCCGCGCCACTGAAGACTGCCTTTTTGATTGGATTGCTAAACAGCCAACGACTCAGACTGCCGGCCTGTTGCGACAATCGCCGCCTGAGAGCGCCCGGATTTCAGAGCCTGACTGCTCGATGTTCTGGAAAGTTTTCTCAATGCATGGCCGCGGTGCCGGCCGCGGCGACTGGAAGTAAGAATCCGTCCTGATCGAATTCCATCTCGAAGGGGCCGTCGACAATTTCCAGGTCGCTCCGTTCGGCGATTTCCGGCAGATAGGCTTCGCTGACCAGTACGTCCGCCACCTGCAACGTGTTGGAGATCTGCACGACTTTCGAGTTTTCCGGCTCGTCAAGCCCGACCGTTTGCAGGGCGGCCTCGAGGACTTCGCGATCGGTATCGAACGCGACGGGAATTGCCGCCGCCGTCGGATGTCCCCCGGTCAGCGCGTTGATGCGGGTGACGTGCTGATCCATCTGATCGATCGTGCGTTGATTGGTGAACTCGGCCAACCCGATCCCGCAGGCATTGCCGTGCGTCTCTTCGGTCAATCCGCGGATAAAAATCCGCTTGCAGCAAACGTCGTCTTTCCCTTCCTCGGGCTGGCCGATGAATTTCCGCCCGATGACGTTGGTGTCCATGCCCGACCCGCTGATGTTCTTGCCGATCTCGTCGACGATCAGCAGGCCGACCTCGTCAAAGGGCAGGCGCGGCATCCCTTTGCGAGCTAACTTCAGCAGCTCGATTTCCCGCTCATAAAACTTGTCAGGCGGCACGGCTTCGATGTGAGTCGTCTCGTCGTACGCGTTCTCGACGATGGCCACGCCGCACAGCACCTTGCATTTGTCGAGGACGACCGCCGCGACGGCCGAAATGATCTCGCGGAAACTGTAGTCCAGAATCGCCCGGTGGTAGATCTTCGCTCCCGAGTGTTTCCCCAGTCCGATCAGCATCATCTTGTGCAGGCCCGACTCGATCTCCCCCGCAAATCCCGTGTGCGGCTTGATGCGGCCGGCTACGATGACGTGATCGCACTCGAACGCGTTGCGATCGAAGTGCACCGGGATTCCTTGAGGCGTCCGGTCGACGATGACCGTCTCCATCGAGGAACGAATCTCCGCCCCCGTGTATTCCTCGGTGATCCCGTACGACTCGAGGATCTCCCGCTGTCCTTCCGCCGTACCGCCGCCGTGGCTACCCATCGCCGGGATGATCACCGGCCTGGCACCGAGCCGGCGAACATGGTCACAGATTGCCTTGGTGATGTCGGCGATATTGGCGATTCCGCGGCTGCCGGCGGTGACTGCGACCGTCTGTCCCGCACGGACTTTCTTGCCGAGATTGAGCTTCTCGAGTTGACGCGTGACTTCGCCCGCCACGTCAGAAAGCCGATGCGCATCGAATGTTTGTCGAATTCGCACCATCCGCGGAAACGTCATACCGGATCTCCAGAAGCGAGAAAAGCCCCATCTTCAGTCTAGAGCGAACCGCCCGGTGCGTCCATCGAAATCATACGAGGCGAAACGCGGGCCGCGCCGCAAAAAAGTCCGCAGGCTGTCGACGCGTTGCCGGCCTGCTTAAGATCGCAGAAACCCCGCCGCCCAGCACCCGTTCGACTCCGAAGTCGAGCGGGACAAAACCGTTGGAGTCACCGAATGGACCGCCCGAAGCAAAGCACCGTGACCGAATCGACCGTCAACCGTCGCGACGCGTTGAAACTCGCGGGAGCCGCCCTGGCGTCGGCCTGGCCGCTGGCGGGGGCCAATCTCGCGGCGGACTCCCGCCCTCGCAAGCGGGTCCTCATCGCAGGAGGCGGAATCGGCGGTCTGTGCTGTGCCTTCGAGTTGATGGATCGTGGGCACGATGTGACGGTCCTCGAAGCGTCAGGCCGGCCGGGCGGCCACGTGAAAACGATCCACGATCCCCTTCCCGACGGCCTGTATGCGGACGTCGGTGCGGAGCATTTCGGCAAGCCGGACTACGTCCAATACCGTAAATACGTCGACAGGTTCCAACTCCCCTATCTGGCCTATCCGCGCCGCCGCAACATGCTGCGCCGCATCGCCGGAAAGTGGTACACCGAAGCCCAACTGCAGGATCCCGCCGTCGTCAAGGCCTTCGGATTCAACCAGCGCGAAGTCGCGTATATCGCCAAGCACGGCTGGGCGAATTTGCCCGAGTTGTACTTCGCCCCCTACCTCGACGCGTTTCACGACGAATACCAGCCCTTCGGAGTCGGACTCGACGAACTCGATCAGACGCCGCTGAGCAAACTACTCGACAAGGACGGTGCCTCCGACGCGGCACTGGCGTTCATCGGCCTGCGGAGGGGGGACGGCGTTCATTCGGCAGGAAGCAACGAAGTCTCGGCCCTGTTTGCACTCTGGCAGCGGGCGATTGCCGCGCACCGCGGAGTGCCCGTCCATCGGACCGAAGTTTTTCGGCTCCGCGGAGGCAATCAGGTCTTGACCGACACCTTCACCGCGAAGCTAGTGTAGGGTCAACTTTAATTTTTGGGGTTCACGGAGTCGCAAGATTTCTCTCCAATTGCGGAAGTCATTCGGACCCAAGGAGGGGAGTCATGAACAAGCGGTATCTTGTCAAGCTCGACAAGGATGAGCGCAAAGAACTCTCGCAGTTGGTGAAGAAAGAGAGAATCGCGGCGAAGAAACGCACGCACGCCCAGGTGTTGCTGTTGGCGGATGCCGGAAATCTTGGGCCGGCCTGGAAGGATGAAGCCATTGCCAATGCCTGCCAAGTGAGGGTGCAAACGGTCGAAAACATCCGCAAGCGTCTGGTGCTGGACGGCTTGGAGGCGGCCTTGAACCGTAAGAAACAAGTGCAGCCCTCGCGTGCCAAGATCCTCGATGGCGAAAAGGAAGCCAAGGTCATCGCGCTGTGCTGCGGCGCCGCGCCGTCAGGCCACGCGCGTTGGACGTTGCGGCTGTTAGCCCAACGCGTCGTCGAATTGGACATCGTCGAAGCGGTGTCACACGAGACGGTGCGGCGTTGCCTAAAAAAAATGAGTTGAAGCCCTGGCAGAAAAGCATGTGGTGCATCCCTCCGAAGCACAACGCGGAGTTTGTCTACCACATGGAAAACGTGCTGGAAGCTTATCAACGCCCGTACGATCCGCGCTACCCGCTGATTTGCATGGATGAGCTGAGCAAACAACTGACCATCGAAACGCAGACTCCGCTTCGCGCCGACGCGAGGGCGACGTCAGTGTTTCGACTATGAGTACGAACGCAATGGAACGGCTAACGTGTTCGCGTTCACGGAGCCGCTGATCGGCTGGCGGCACCTTGTGGTCACCGACCAGCGCACCAGGTCCGATTGGGCCGAGGCCGTTCGCCAGTTGGTCGATATCCATCGGCCGCAGGCGAAGCGGATCACGCTGGTGATGGACAACCTCAACACGCACAGCCTCGGCTCGCTGTACGAAGCCTTTCCGCCCGAGGAGGCGCGCCGGCTGATTCGGCGTTTGGAGGTCGTCCACACCCCCAAGCACGGCAGTTGGCTCAACATGGCTGAAATCGAATTGAATGTTCTGACACGGCAATGTCTCGCCCGGAGGATCCCTGACAAACAAACGCTCGCCAATGAAACCGCTGCTTGGCAGAACGAACGAAACTGCAGTCAGGCAGCAATCGATTGGCAGTTCACCACCAAAAATGCTCGAACAAAACTGAAGCATCTGTACCCCAAAAATCGAAGTTGACCCTACACTAGGAGAACGCGTGCGCCTCGGCTGCCCCATCACGGCCATCGAACACGGTAAATCGGCGGTGACCGTCCATTTCCGGGAATTCGGGGAACCGCGGAAGCTCGACGCCGAGTACCTGGTCTGCTGCATCCCGCTGGGCAATCTCGTCAAGATTCCCGTCACGCCCGCGTGGCCCGCGTCCAAAGCCTACGTGCTCAAAAATACGACATTCTCGTCGTCGACGCGGGTCGTGCTCCAGTCCCGCACGAAATTCTGGAAAAACGATCTCCCCAGTATCAACCTGGAAACAGGCGACGGCACACTCCCCCTCGTCTGGCAGAGTGCCGACGAAGTGCCGACTGAGCGGGCAATCCTGCTCGGCGGCGGCCGGCCCGGCGTATCGGCCGAAGAGGCACAGGCCACGTTTGTAAAGCTCTATCCGGGCAAGTCCCAAACGGTCGAACAGACGTACGTCCATCATTGGTCGCGTGACCCCTGGGCCTACAACTGCGAGCGTCGCCCCTTCGCCCTCGGCACGCTCAAGCAGTTCTGGCCGCACACGATGGAACCGGTCGGCCGAATTCATTTTGCCGGATGCCACGCGGACAACCTCCCCTGGGGAATGGATGCCGCCACCCGCTCGGCAAACCGGGTCGCTCAGATCATCCACGACGCGTGACACATCGGGCGACGGCCAGACTCTGCGAGTACGCCGAGGCAGAATTTCCGCGCAAAAAAAGGCCCTTTTTTGGACCAGAACTGGGCCAAACCGGCAGCCGCCCCCCAGTTTTTTCCGCTTTCGCCCGGTTTTTCACGCCCAAGGCCGCTCCGCCAAAGAGAACCCAGCCAAGCCAAAACAGCCCACTTTTCCGGCGGAAAACGGCCACTTTTCACCTCGCCCGGCCATGTGCCACCGGGGATTTTTCTGGTTTTTCTGTGGCAGAAAGGGGGGCCCGCCCCGCCACAGAAAATTCCCCCCCTCGGCCCAGCACGGCCGCTTGCAATAATCATAAGTTTAATATATATAAACACTTACGTCAACAGATCGCCACCACAGAAAAATACATTTCGTGGGGAGCACGAAGTCCGGACGTCACGGCGTCGGCATGTCGTCGACACAAGCGATCGGCGGACTGTCGGTTCCCCTTTTACGCCCAGGCCAGCCTGACACGGCGAGCGATATTCACCGCCCAGTCGAGGCCGTCCACACCTCATCGCCTGATTGTTTGCCGGCCTCGCCGGAAAATTGGGCCCGACTCATAAAGGGAGCCGATCGTCATCGTCTGGCGCTTTGACGGGCTCGCCGCAGGCCTTTTTCGCATCGGCGACCACGTCGTACTCGATGAATCCGCTGGCAGCAGGGAAGATGACTTTGTGATTGCCGTCGCGGAAATAAACCTGGAAGCCGCCCCCCTTCTTCCAATCGTGGACGTAATCCAGGATTTTGCGGCGACGGATCTCCGATTCGTCGAACAGGAGCAGCCGCATCGGATTATTTCCGTGTGGATCGAGTTCCTGGAAAACCGTGACCCAGTACGAGGTGCCGGCCACCGCTCGGCAGCGATGCGGATTGACGTCACGTAAGAAAGGCAGTGGCCGATCGGGCTTTCCGGGCTCCCGAATCGAGCATTCGCACCAGTTCGTGATCGAGAGCGTTCCGAGGGCGTGCATACCGCCGGATCCGATTCCCGCCCGGTCCTGGTGTTCCTGGCAGACCAGCTCCTGCAGAATCTTCCCCTGCGGATTCTTTCGCGTCCCGATCACGCGCGGCGGCCCGAGGACTTTACTCTGGCAACCGGCCGCCAGGAGTGAAATCGCCAGGAGGCAGGCGGAAATCGCAGGCTGCCGCGTCATTTGCACCCTCGGACAGGTGGCTCGAACGACCAAAACCGGTGTGCGTCGGAAGTGCGCTCCGCGGATTCGCCGTCTGATGGCCGACTTGGCGCCCGAGCATCAACGGGGACGAATAGGGAGGACCTCGTGCATGTAGCGATCGGCGGCCGCGGTCGCGTCTTCCGGACTGCTGCCGTTCTGGCGCGCGCTCAGGTAGGGTGCGTACCAGTCCCACCAGTGATGGTCGGCGTGCGTCTTCTCATAGGGGCCGTGGTGCTCTCCCGTCTCGCGCAGGAGCTCGGCGAGGGTGGCGACGTCGATCGCTCGTGCCGACTTCCATTCGCGGCCGGGGCGCCGCGTCTTGATCTCCTGCAGCAGCCAGCCGTTGCCGTCCGGACTTCAAACGCGGCAAACGAGCGGTAGGATTGACCTTCCGGGTCGCGCCCGGCGACGCGTGAGTTCTCCAGCGAGCTGAAGGGGCCTCCGGCGAAGTGAAAGACCTCGCTCACGGCGACTCCGCGGGCGATCAAGTCGTCGCGGGCGGCATCGACGTCGTCCACGGCGAGAATCAGGCCGGTCACCGATCCGGGCTTGGGCGACGCGAGTCCCTTGCCGAAGATGATCGCAGCCGGCGAGTGAGGCGGCGTCAGTTGCAGGACGCGGTAATCGTTGCCTTGCGAGAAGTCGGCGTCGAGCCGCCAGCCCAGCTTCTGGTAAAACGCCTTCGCGCGGTCGACGTCGGCAACGCCGAGCATCACGACTTCGAGCTTCAGTTCAACCGGTTCGAGCTTTGCGATTTCGGCCGTCGCCATGACTTCTCCGATCATGAATCTCGTGGTAGGACCACTTTGAATTGGCATGCGCGGCTGGTGCTTCTTGGCCGCGAAACTCTCTGTTGAGGCTGCCAATTACCGTTGGACGGCGTATTCGTGCTGCGAGCACTCAGGTGACGCGACGAAAGCTTCGTTTTCACCGACGCCGTTTTCACGAAGGCATTGTGCCGCGGGACCGCTACGCTTGGAGGGAACGCGCTCTCGCCAGCGACGCCAGTGTGGAGCGACGCATTCGCGATGTCAATTCCCTTCAATGGGAACCAGGGGTGCGAGAAAACCTGGGTTTGATGCGCGGGATTTCGGCGCGGAACTTCGCCAAGAGTCGGCGGCGAGTCTCGGAAATCGTCAGGAGACGTTTTTCGGTAGGAGCTCACTCGCGAGTTCAATCCAGGCGGGCGCATGGTCGCTCGCGTGTGGCTCGCCGCGGACCCAGACATCGACGCCGGCCGCCTTCAGGTTCTTCCGGACGCCGTTCACGTTAAACGTCGCGATTTTCATGGCTTTTCCGATCGGAAGATCACGACGCCTTGCGGATAGTGGCAGATCCAGAATTCTTCCTCGCTCATGGCGACGGCGGAGGCAATTTCGGCTCCGAGTGCGTGAATCTTTTCGCGGACCGATTTCGCATCCTCGGAGGCGGCTCGCTTGAACAGGATGCGAATCACGAGGGTCCGCTCCTGGTAGACGCGTTCGCCGTAGAACGCACCGTCCACCTCATAGATCGAGAACCCGTCGATCGGGACCGCCTGCCGCAGGCCCTGCTGCCGTTCGCTCAGCTTGTTGCGAAGAAAGTTGAAGATCTCCGAGAGGTGTTCGAGCTTTTTGGGAACGTACAGCTCCACGCATTCGAAGACGAGACCTTCCGCGTCGGCGGGGTTTGACTTCATGAGGTTCCTCGCAAAGGGCTGTCGGGCCGGCAAGGGGCAAAACGCAGAGAAACCGGCGGGAAAGCGCCCGTTTGGTCGGTCTTTGGCGCAAGCGACCTTTGATTGCGCGGAAGGGACCCCTTCGCGCGGCGAACCATTGAGGCGGTTCCTCCTGCCGGCAGCAGGGGAACAACCAAATTGGTAGGCACCGAAACGAGGATCGCAAACGTCGCAAAAAAGAGTGAAGGCGCTGGGACTCGAACCCAGGACCTACGGATTAAAAGTCCGTTGCTCTACCAACTGAGCTACGCCTTCGTGAGTGTTCTAAGTATCGCTTGCAGGCCGCTTTGCAACAACCGGCCTGTCCCTCTTTTCCGTTGTTGGAAGGTGAAAGAGAGGCCGTCGCCGTTTCGGCACCGTGTCCAACAGAGAACCGTGTCCAACAGAGAACCGTGTCCAACAGAGAACCGCGACCAACTTAGAATCGCAAGGTTGTATCGATCGAGCCGCGCCGCATCAACCGTTGGAGAAGGGGTGGGCGCTCGCCAACGCAGGGAGACGATCCCTGGCGGACACGGTGCGTCCAAACTCGGCGGGCTACCTTTGACCGGAGTTACCGTGTGTGACTGTGATTTCGAGAACTCCGTCGCGGGGACGCGCCGCCACGACCGGATAGACGAACGGATGAGGATCGGCGAACAACATTCCGCCGTAGTGTTGTTTTTTCTCGGGGTAACCTTGGGGATCGACTCGCTCGATCTGGCCCCGCGTGATTTCGAGAGTCGTTCCATCCGGCCAGCGCAAGCTGTTGCCGTCGCGTTGCGCGTCGCCTGAATACCACCAGGTCAGGGGACGGGAAACTTCGCGCCGGATGACCAGGCGGCCCGGCCGATGCAGGTCGACTCGCTGCTCCTTAAGCCCCTCTTTCTGCGGGCCAATGCAGCGGATCCTGGCCAGTCGCCCATCGTCTGCGACGAGCAGCTCTTCAACAGGGGACGCGGGTTTGTTGTAGTCGTCGATTTTCAACTGATCGACGAGGACGGGCCGGCCGCCGGCGTGGACGATGAGGCCCCCTTTCTTGAAGCCGACGACGATGTCACCCAGGCGATACGAGTCACGGAGATACGCCTCGTTCACGGCCGGTTCGGGGAACTCGAAGGAGCGGGGGAGACCCTCTTCGATGGCATCGGGAACCGACGGGTCGTACCAGACATAGGCGTAGCCGCCGAAGCTGAACAGGAGCTCTTCCTTCTTTCTCGGCGTGATAAACCGCGTGCGCTGCAGGCTGCCGATCGATTCGTCCCACAGGGCCAGGTGCTGGTAGATCGGCCTGCGTTGCTCGCGGGCCAGGAACAGCAGGGCCGGCATCCAATAGTCGATCTGGCCGTAATCGGGTGCGAAGAGCACGGTGCGGTTGAATTCGTTGTATTGGAAGTCGCGCGGCAGGCGTCCGGCGACGGCGGCGAGTGCGATTCGGCCGGGAAGCGCGTCGGGAAACTCGGCGAAGAGGTCGCGGCCCGTCACACGCCGCAGCGCGTCGAGGAAGAAGATCCGGTACTGCAGCGTTGACGCCCAGAAATTTGACGACTGATCGTTGGTTCCGCTGGGGGTGAGTGCATAGGGCAAGAGGTAGTCAACGTGCTTTTCCACCATCCGATCGAGCCACGCCTGCGCCTCGGGAACTTCGCCCAAGAGCGCCAGCGCAATGACGCCGAGCGGGGCCGCATCGACGCTGCCGTGATGCTTGTTGTAACCGGCTCCCGCGGCGACCGGATCGGCGAAGAAGACGTAATACTCGTGTGCGACGGCCACCAGGGCCTCACGGATTTCCTTTCGCTCAGGCTCGGTGAGCCGGTCGTACAAGAGGTCGTAAGCGACGGCGAGCGCCTTCATGATCCGCAGGACGGCGTAGGCTTTGCTCGCGTCGGCCTTGTTCTGTGCTTCATGCTTCCAGACCCGTGCGCCGCTGAGTGCCCACCGGCGAGCGGCCTGAAAATACGGGTCGTGTTGCGGATCGGACAGGATCGAGGCGAACGCCAGATGCTCGATGATCGCCATATCGTGCATCGCCCCGTAGAAGCGGTCATACAGGTTCTCGAAAATCGGATCGGGTGCGATGGTCGGAATCCATGCGGTGCGGGGCGGCTGCTGGAGACACCAATCCGCCGAACGGGTGAGATTGGCCCAAATGCGGGCGTGAATGCCGGTGGTGTGCAAACTTCGCAGCCGGCCGAGATCGGCCGACGTGAAGTAAAGCCGCGGATGGCCGAGCCGCGGCGCGTGTGTTGCACCGTTACCTGCATCTGCCGCGGACGGGGCTGAAAGCAACGCTGGAGCCATCGCCATCGTGACGGCGACGCTCGCGATCCGAATTAGTGCTGCGGCTCGGCGTGCGTCGCCACGGAGAGAGACAATCTCATTCATATCCGAACGAATATAGCCGAGACGAACGTGCTGCTGTCAGTCTATGATCGCGGACGCGCCGTCGGACAAGCGGCACAGACGGGTCACTTTTCAAAAATCAACATCACGCACGCCAGAAACAACAACAGGTGCACGGCTCCCGGCAACACGTTCGTGCGGGAGTTGGCGAACGATGCGGCGCACGGCGCTGTCTTGATGGGACGACTTCTCAGAGGGAAACGACCGCGTCTGTTTGGGCGGTTCTTGCGCAGCGAGGCAAGCGAACCAGGAATTGACTCCCGCGACCGGGGCCCTCGCTCGAGGCTTCGACCGTTCCGCCATGCAGCTCGACGATTTGACGCACGAGGGAGAGTCCGATGCCCAAACCTCCTTGGGAACGATTGAGCGTTCCTTGCAGTTGGGTGAAACGATCGAACACCGTCGGCAAGAGCGTCGCCGGAATGCCAACGCCCGTATCGCGGACGCGGATCTGCACCTCATCTTCTGCCGCTTCCGCCGTGAGCCAGATGCGGCCTTTGGGATTCGTGTACTTGGCCGCGTTGTTCAATAAGTTGACGAGCGTCTGGACGAGCCGGGCCGAGTCGACGACCAGGTAGACCGGCTCTTGCGGGAGCGTAACGGTCAAGACGTGTCCCATGCGCTCAATCAGCGGGCGGCTCGTTTCCACGGCATCCTGCACCACGCTCGCCAAAAGAGTCGGCTCGCGGTGGAGTCGCATTTTTCCGGCCCGAATCCTGGAAAGGTCCGACAAATCATCGACCAGGCGGAGCATCTGTTTGAGCTGGCTCTCCAGCACGGATCGGACCCATTCGCCCGCATTCGCCTTCTCGGGAGCCGCATCCATGAAGGCGACCGCGTAGTTGAGGGGCGAAAGATGGTTTCGCAGCTCATGGGCCACGGCCGCGAGAAACTCGTCCTTGCGCTGGTCGGCTTCCCGAAGGGCGAGCAGCGCCCGACGAAGGGCCGACGTTCCCCAACTGATCAGGGCCCCCTCGATCACAAACAGCCCGAGAGCGAAATTTGCCTCGAACCAATTCAACGAGAGCCCTTGTCCGGGCGCGACGAATAGCACATGGCCAAGCAAAGCCGCGACCGCCGTCGTCAACAGGCCCAGCCAGATTCCTCCCAGCCACGCGCTCAGCATGATGCCGGCCAGGAAGAGCAAAAAAGGATTATCCTCGCCGGCGAAGGGATTAAAGTAGATCTTGAAAGCAACTAACGAGGCGAGCACCAGAATTGCGATGCCACTTCTGATCAACCGTCGCGATGCAAATTGCATGGCGGGTGACTCCTTTTCCAGTCCACTTCCTGACTCAATTCGGATTTGGCCCGGCTTGCTCAACCGACAGCGGCGGCAGGCCTTCATTTGCCCAATCGAAGCCGCAACAGGGGCTGCCACGTTGCGAGAGCGACGTCGCTCAGCTGCGGACGCGAGCGGCCCTTACGTGGAATGACGGCCAGCGGAGCCGGCCAGGGCACAAAACAGAGACCCAGAACTCGGTGCGTTCAGCCCCTCAGTCGGGCCTTACACCAGCCAGGTGCAAAACAGCAAATAGAAGGAAAGCTCAGCAGGGCGACTGGATCGCGGTTCGCCGAGACAGCACAACCGTGGGGCAGACTGTGCCGCGAATGACTTCCCTTTGAGCGCGGTCGACAAGCCGGATCGGACAACCTTCGACGACAGCCTCCGAAATCCGATGTTGGCGTAATGCAGAGCCTCCAGCGAAGTCTTCGATGCCAGCGAGCGTGAGCGTCGATCGACGTTCGCGGCCCGGTCTTGATCCTTCGGGGCGTGGCAAGCGCAAGTTGAAGGTGCCGTATCGGCAGGAGCAGCAACGCGTGTTGCGCGATCCGATTCGGCAAACAGGCACGCGGCTGCGAGGTAGACCGCGAACGGCGCGGCTGTGGCCGCCAGGCGAGCCATCCTGACGTAAGCGGGCGGCCGTCCCATGGCGCGGACCTTGAGCCTGAAAGGAAGAGCGACAGGAAATGCTAGGGAATTAGCGCTGACCCGTCAAGCAGGCGATCGATAGACGGCCGTGGAAGATCTGGTCGAATTCGCCGGCGGCCCACCGCCGATTCCTTGCCGTCTAAACCCGTCGCCGCTCGCCGCGCTCCTGGCTGGGCGGTTTTTGGGCCGCTCCCGGTAGCTCCGGTTTAGGCAGGTAGGCGGCTTCGTAACGGGCCAGTTCGAGTCCGTTACTGGCGTCCGGGAGGCGGGGCGGATGCGCCCGCTCATCGTTGAAGCGGAAGGCGGCCGTCAAATCGCCGAACGTCTGGCGGCGCCAATCGGTGATATTGGGCTCCGCGGACGCCGGTGAACTTTTCCACAAACTGCAGAACCGACGTGTGATCGAACGGCTGGCTGCAGACCCAGCCGCCGGCCGTCCAGGGCGAGACGATGATGCAGGGCACCCGGAAGCCCCCGCCGATCGGGAGCCCGCGGACGAACTCGCCCGGCGTCCCCGGTGGCGGGACCGGCGGCGGCACGTGATCGAAGAGCCCGTCGTTCTCGTCGTAATTGAGAATGAACGCAGTCTTGGCCCAGACGTCTGGATTGGCCGCGATCGCGTTGATCTTGCTGGCGACGAAGGCGGCACCGGCTGCCGGCATGTAATCCGGGTGCTCGGATTGAGTGCTCGTGGTGATGATCCAGGAGACAGTCGGCAGTCGATCATTGATCGCGTCGTACTCGAATTTCCCCTCGGGCTCGCGGATCATCCCGCGGTTGTGCAAGTGAGAGTCTCGGGCCGATTCTTTGAACTGCTTGAAGTACTCCAGCATGTTGCAGCCGTAGTTGTCCTGCTGCTGGTAGACTTTCCAACTGACGCCCGCGCTTCTCCAGCCGCTCGGCGTAGGTGGTCCAGCGGAAGCCGCCGGCGACCAGGTGGTTTCGCGTCATCGGGCCGCCGCCTTTGCCCTCCGGGTCGATCGTGCCGGTCATCCAGTACATCCGGTTCGGCCAGGTCGGGCCCATGACGGAGCAGTGATAGGCGTCGCAGATCGTGAAGGCCTCGGCGAGCGCGAACTGAAAGGGAATGTCGGCCCGCTTGTGATAACCCATGACGTAGGGGGCCTTCTCCCCTTCGGCTTTGCGGTGGGCCGGGAGCCAGTTGTCCATTTTCCCACCGTTCCACGACTTGTGCTGAACCTCCCAGGCGTGGCTGGTGGAAGGGATCTTCTGCGCGCTGGTCGTGCGGGTATCCAAGTGGAACGGCAGCAGGTAGCCGTCGGGGTTGGCCGGATCGGGCTGGTAAAAAATCGAACGCCCATTTGGGCAGCTTCAGCGCGTGCGGGTCGGCAAAACCGCGGACGCCGGCCATTGTCCCGAAGTAGTGGTCGAACGAGCGGTTCTCCTGCATCAAGAGGACGACGTGCTTGATATCGCGCAACGACGCTTTGCTGGTCGGAGCCTGTGCCAGCGCGCGTCGCACGTTGGGGGGCATCAAGGCGGCCGCACTGGCGGCGGCCAATCCGGCCGCCGATCCCAAGAGCCGGCGGCGTGTCAAAGTCGGTGAATTCGCGTCGTCCTGATTGTCCATTTGCTGCTCGTCTCGCTGCTAAGTTTGCAAAGAGACGATTTTACGATGCGCCGACGGATGAGCAAACAACACCGCCAAACGAGGCATGCAACTGCTTTCCCGGCGGGTGGATTGCCACCCTCCTTGGATGGCCATTTGAAATCCACCTTGGGCGGAAAACGACCAGACACCGGCGGTCTCCTCGTGCCTATAATGGCTGGCTTGTCAGGAACGAGAAGGGACGCTGGATGGCGTCTGACACGGATGACCGCCGTCGAAGCTCACCGTCGCGCTGAGGTATGGCACAGCGGATGGAGCGTTGGATGCAGGATCACTCCTCGGGAGGTCCGTTATGCGTTGTCATCACCTGCAGGGGCTTGTTCCGACTCCGGCCCGGACTGAGGGCTGTGAAGAGTGCCTGAAACTCGGCACGCCCTGGGTCCATCTTCGGCTCTGTCTCACTTGCGGCCACGTCGGCTGTTGTGACGACTCGCCCGGCCGTCACGCCACACGGCACTTCCACGAATCGCATCATCCCGTGATGGCGTCTTTCGAGCCGGGCGACCAATGGGCATGGTGCTTCGTCGACGAGATCGAGCTGCCTGTGCCGGAGCAATTCTTACCCTATCTGCGATCGTAGATGGTCGAATTTCGGACTGCCGGATTTTTGTGCTCGAAATAACCACCTTGATGGACGGCCTAGAGAGATGAGCCACTGTGAACGTTTCCGTCACCATGCAGCAGGGCCACACGAAAGCCCGGCGCGTGTTCTTGCGCGACGTGATTTCCGGCCTGCGGTCGACGCCCAAGCGATTGTCCTGCAAATATTTCTACGATCGCCGCGGCTCTGAGCTGTTCGATCAAATCTGCCAACTCGACGAGTATTATCTGACGCGGGCGGAATTGGCCCTGATGGATCAGTTCGCGCCCGAGATGGAAGCGCAGATCGGCGCCGGCGTGATGCTGGTCGAGTATGGGAGCGGCAGCAGCGTTAAGACACGGTATCTATTGGACGGCCTGCCCAATCCGGTGGCGTACGTTCCCGTGGATATCTCAGGCGATCACTTGCAGCAGACCGCGCGGGAACTGGCCCGCGATTATCCCCGAGTCGAGATCCTGCCGGTCTGCGCCGATTTCACGCAAGATTTCGCCTTGCCCTGTTCGCTGCGGACGGCGTCGCATGCCGCGGTTTACTTTCCGGGGTCGACGATCGGCAACTTCACGCCCGACGAAACGGTGGCGTTGCTGCACCGCATCACGCAAAAGTGCGGCACCGGGGGGGGACTCTTGATCGGCATCGACCTGAAAAAGGACGCGGCGACGATCGAAGCCGCGTACAACGATCGGCTCGGCGTGACGGCCGAATTCAATCTCAATCTGCTGCGGCGCATCAATCGCGAGCTGGGCGCGGACTTTGATGTGGGTCAGTTTTTCCATCAGGCCCGCTACAACGCGGAGCTGGGGCGAGTGGAAATGTACTTGATCAGCCGCCAGGCGCAGATGGTCACGCTGGGCCGCGAAACCGTCGAGTTTGAGCCGGGCGAAACCATCTGCACCGAGCACTCGTACAAATACACGGTCGAGGAGTTCGCCACCGTGGCCGCTGCCGCCGGACTCACGCTTCGCAGAGAATGGACCACAAACAACAGAGAGTTCGCGGTCTTGCACTTTGCCGTGCTCACGAACCGGGCGCGATTAACCGGTTGAGTAATCGCCGGATCGTCCGGCTCAGTCGACGACCTGAACGCCTTTCCAAAACGCGATGCGTCCCGCAATCTGTTTGGCGGCCTCCTTCGGAGTCGGATAGTACCAGGCCGCGCCCGGATTGATTTGTCCGTCAACGACCAGGTCGTAGTAGTTGGCGGTCCCCTTCCACCCGCAGACCGTCGTGTGGCTGCTCGCTTTCAGGTACTCCGCTTTCACGCTCTCGGGCGGAAAGTAGTGATTGCCCTCGACGACGACGGTGTTGTCACTTTCCGCAATGAGATGCTCGTTCCACATCGCTTTGGCCATCGGCTCACCTGTCCTTTCCGCGACATTTCATTCCGCGACATCTCATTCATGGGGATCGGCCTGTCGCTTCAAACCGCGCGGCACCACGGCCCATTCGAGCACGTCGATCGAGCCTTGCAACAGCAGGGCCAACAGAGCCGCGGGGATCGCGCCGGCCAGGATCAGCGACAGGTCGTTGACGCGGATTCCACGCAGAATCGGCTGGCCCAATCCGCCGGCGCCGATGATGGCGCCCAGCGTCGCGAAGCCCACGTTTTGCACGGCCGAAGTGCGAATGCCGGCCAAAAGCGTCGGCAACGCGATGGGCAGCTCGATCTCGACGAGCCGTGCCGTCGGGCCAAGCCCCAACACGGTGGCCGATTCGATCGTTCCGCGCGGGATCCCGTCCAGCCCCGTGTAGGTGTTCCTCACGATGGGCAACAGGCAATAACAGAAAAGGGCCACGACGGCCGTCACCGAACCTTCGCCGATGCTGCGATAGCCGAGCGCCGCCACCAGCGGCAAGAGCAGCACGAGCAGAGCGAGCGAAGGAATCGTTTGCAGCAAGCCGACGGCGGCCAACACGACCTGGCCGCTGCGGGGATTCCGTTGGCAGAGAATGCCCAGCGCGATGCCGACGACGATTGCCGGCAAGAGCGACCGCCGCACCAGGTCGAGGTGTTCCAGGATGTACTTGGCGATCATCTGAGTTCGCGACGTCGTTTGCACCTCGACGTGCAGCCCGAGTTGCTGCGTGAGAAAATCGGCGGCCGCCTGCGTCTCCGTCTTGCGGCCCGCTTCGACCTCGTCGTTGAGCGCCTGCATCGTGGCTTCGGAGACAGTTCCGTCCAGCCGCTGCATGGCGGCGCGTAATTCCGGGTAGCCGTGACGCCGCGTCGAGTCGATAGAGCCACACGGCGTCGTAGCGGGGAAAGAACGTCGCGTCATCCTTGAGCAACACGAGATCGCCGCGGCGGATCATCGCGTCGGTCGAGTACACGTCGATGATGTCGACTTCGCCGGCCAAGAGCTGGCGATAAGAGACGTCATGGTCGACACCGACGACGTTGCGTTGTTGAAGATCGTAGCGGCGCTTGAGCGCGGTCCAGCCGTCGCCCCGGTCGAGGAACTCGTGGGTGAGTGCGAGTTGGAGCTCGGGCAGCCGTTTGAGATCCGAGATTTTCGAGAGCCCAAGTTGCGCGGCGCGGCGGCGCGTCATGGCGAGCGCGTACGTGTCGCTAAAGCCCAGCGACTTGGACATGCCGATGCCCTTGTTGTGCAGCAAGTCGCGCATCGTTTTCTCGTCGCTCGCGTTCTGGCCGGCGAAAATCTCCGCGCTGATCGTGCCGGTGTATTCGGGATAGATGTCGATTTCACCGGCCGCCAGCGCGTCGAACACGATCCGCGTTCCGCCGAACTCGCGATAATGGGCCACCTTGAGCCCGGCCTCTTCCGTCAACAGCCGCATCATTTCGCCGAGGATGACCGACTCGGTGAACTTCTTCGAACCCACCCGCAACTGCACGGCACGCTGGGGAAGCGGGGCCAACCCCGCGACCAAGAGCGCGAGAGCCACGGCGATCAGTTTGACGAGGGACCGGTTTTTCATGCCGTGACGACCTGCGAATTGACGAATTCGCGGACGAAGTCGTCGCTCGGCCTTTCGAGAATTTCGGCGAACGGCCCCTGTTGCACGATGCGTCCCTCGTGTATCACGCAGACGCGATCGGCGAATCGGCCCGCTTCCACCAGGTCGTGCGTGACCAGCACCACGGTGGCTCCGGTTCGGGCAAAGACGTCATTGAGGTCGCGCTGCAAGCCCGCGCGAATCAGCGGATCCAGAGCGCCCAACGGTTCGTCCAACAAGAGAATCTGCGGATTCAAGATGAGAGCCCGCATCAGGCTGAGCCGTTGGCGCTGCCCACCTGACAGCTCGTTCGGATAGCGGGTGAGTCCGCTTTCGGGAAACTGGGTCATCTGCACCAATTCCGCCAGCCGTTCGCTGATCTTTTTCCGGGGCCAGCCCTCGTGTCGCGGCATCAGCGTGACGTTTTCGACGGCGGTCAAGTGGGGAAACAAACCGCCTTCCTGGACCACATATCCCAGCTTCCGCCTGACAGAAGGCATGGTCTGGTTACTGAGCGGAATCGAGTCGACGATAATCTGCCCGTTTGTCGGCGTAACGAGCCCGGCGACCATTCGCAAGATCGTCGTTTTGCCGCAGCCGCTGGGGCCCAGCAGTACGACCACTTCGCCCCGTTCGATGAGCAGATCAAGCGGCTGGACGACCGTCGTTCCGCCGAACGATTTCGAGACTCCGCGAAACTCGAGCATGTCGGTCTCAGGAACGGGTGAGGCGGGGCGATGCGGCGATGGAAACACCTTCGGTGATGGAAAGACCGCTGGCTATTTTTTTACGTCGCGAGCCAAACGGAAACCGGTGAACTGCCACCGCGCAGTCGGGCGGAAAGAAATTGCGGTAGGTCGCTCGTAAGTGGCTGGCGGGGGACGCACACGATCCGCCGCGCAGAACATATTGATTGCACATGAACTTGCCGTTGTATTCGCCGAGCGTGCCCGGGAGCGGCGCATAACCGGGATAGGCGGCGTAGGGGCTGGCCGTCCATTGCCAAACCTCGCCGTACATTTGAGCAAGACCGGGATGCGCCGTCGACCGGTGCCGGGTGGCAACGCTCGCTTTCCACGAAGCTGCCATGGAGGCCGAGCGGCGCAGCGGCGTGCTCCCATTCGGCTTCCGTTGGCAACCGAGCCCCCGACCAGCGCGCGAAGGCATCCGCCTCAAAGTAGCTGACGTGGCACACCGGCTCGTCGAGGTTCAACCGGCGCAACCCGCCGAATGAAAACTCATGCCAACTCGCCGTCCCGCTCGATCCAATACAACGGGGCCGCCCATTGTTGTTCCCGCAGGGTCGACCAGCCGAGCGACAGCCACAACTCGGGGCGGCGGTAGCCGCCGTCGTTCATGAACTCGAGGAATTCGCGGTTCGTCGCGAGGCGATTTCGGATTTCAAATGGCTGCAAAAACGTTTTGTGGCGCGGCCGCTCGTTGTCGAAGGCAAACAGACGACCCGCGTGCCCGATCTCCACGACACCTCCGTCAAAGGAAGACCACCCGCACGGCTCGAGATTCGTCGGCGAAGCGCAGGCCGGCGACGGCCGATAGGCGGGGAACAGAGGGTTGCACGAGAAAGCGTGTTTGATGTCTGTCAGCATCAACTCTTGATGTTGCTGTTCGTGGTTGATTCCCAATTCGACGACAGTTGCCATTTCCTGCGAGCCGTTTCCGGACCCGTCGAGATTGAGCCCGTCGAGTCTGGCGCTTTGCAGCAGTCGCGCCATGCGCTCATCGACGGCGTGTCGATACTCGAAGACTTCGGCCACCGTCGGCCGCGTCAACAGTCCGCGCCGAGCGCGGGGAAACGCTGCGCCGACGCCGTTGTAGTAGGAATTGAAGAGCGTCTGGAAAGCGGCGTTGGCCGGCCGATAGTTCGCCTCCCAACGGGCCAGCACAAATGTCTCAAAAAACCAGGCGGTGTGCGCCAAGTGCCACCGCGTCGGACTGGCGTCGGGCATGGATTGTACGACGAAATCCTCGACCGCCAGCGGCTCGCACAGGTGTTCCGTAAACCGGCGAGTTTGCGAGTAATGTTCGGCCAGATTTGCCAAGATTCGCGCCTCTCGGTGGAGACAGCCCGCAATTGGATTGACAACGCGGGATTCAGGTCAGTGCGTCCCTTTCGCAGTCTGAATTGTAGCAGGACAGCACGCTGGCGCGAGAACGTGACGTCCTTCCGGCGGACTTCATGCAAAATCGCCTCCTGCCGAACTTGTTCGCCGCTCGACCTGATCAACAACAACACCGATAATACCGCTCGAACATCGGTCCGCAAGAAAACTTGATCACAGGCGAAGGGGCAAAATTCGCATGGGAAGAATTTTCGAGAAGCGCAAGGAGTCGATCTTCAAGACGGCTGCTCAGAAATCGAAGCTCTATGCCAAGTACGGTAAGAAACTGTACATGGCGGCCAAGAATGGCGTGCCAGACCCGGAAGCCAATCCGGCCCTGCGCACCGTGGTCGAAAAAGCCAAACGTGAAAACGTCCCCAGCCATGTCATCGAAAAGGCGATCCAGAAAGCGGGGGGCGGGGGGGTGAAGACTTTCACCTGGTGCGTTACGAAGGATTTGGCCCCGGCGGCGCCTTAGTCATCGTCGATTGCTTGACCGACAACAATCAACGGACGATCTCCGAGATCCGCAATTGTTTCACAAAGACCGGTTCCAAGTTGGCGGCCAACGGCTCCGTCGCCATGTCGTTCGACCACTTGGCCGTGCTCTCCTTCAAGGGAGACAACGAAGAGCAAGTGCTTGAGGCCATGTTCGCCGCGGACGTCGCCATCGAAGATGTCGAAAGCAAAGATGGCTCCATTACGATCTTCGCCCCGCCTGCCGAGTTCTACAAAGCCAAGACGGCCCTTCTCGATGCCTACCCGGACGTCGAGCTGGAAACCCAGGAGATCACCTTTCTTCCACAGGCCAGTAAGACGCTCAGCGCAGAAGACCTGGCCCAGTTCGAAAAGTTCCTCGAGATGCTGCATGACTGCGACGACGTGCAGGATATTTACCACAACGTCACGTTTCCGAGCTGACCGAATAATGCCCCGCGGCGCCAATCAAGGATCATCTCCGCGCTCCACGTTCTGGGTGAAGTTCCCGTCGGTGGTTCGAGCCGATTTCACCCGTCTTGGAGCGCTCCATGCGCCGAGATTTAGATCGCGGGCACCCCTGGCGTTTTCGCTGGTCGAGGGAGACAATACCGAGGGTTGCGCTTCATCGAACGTCCGGCACGCTTAATTTAACGTTGCGCACAGTCGTCGCCTTCCGAGGACACTACGATGACTCCGGATCCGCACAAGGCCCTCCGCGAACACCTCCTCTACCTCCTCCGGGGCGGCGGTGCCCACCTGCACTTCGCCAAGGCGGTGGCCGACGTTCCACCCGACCTCCGCGGCCGCACTGTCCCGCCGGTGCCCCACAGTCCCTGGCGGCTCCTGGAACACATGCGCATCGCCCAATGGGACATCTTGGAGTTCAGCCGCAACCCGAAGCACGTCTCGCCGCCGTGGCCGGGCGGCTACTGGCCGCACGGTGACGCCCCGCCCGACGACCGTGCCTGGGACCGAGCCGTCGCAGCGTTCCAGACAGACCTGGAGGCGATGTGTACCCTGGTCGTCGACCCGACGACCGATCTGTTCGCCGCGCTCCCGCACGGGGATGGGCAGACTGTCCTGCGGGAAGCGCTGCTCGTCGCCGACCACAACGCCTATCACCTCGGGCAACTGGTCGTGGTCCGGCGTCTGCTGGGCTGCTGGCCCGAAGAGGGTTGAGCGGACCGGGTGCTCCGTCGGGCTGCGGATCATCAAGCAGTGCCACTCTACGCCGTTAACCCTTTTTCGAACCCCCGAATTTGTATGGATTTGCGGCTTTTCTTGCTCCAGTTGGCCCAGCCTTCCGAAAATCTCGTTCGTTCATGCGCAGCTTTTTTCACGTTGAAATTGCAAGAGCCTGGAAAACACGGGCAATTTGGATAATCGAAATCTCCAAAAGGGTTAACGGCGTAGAGTGCCACTGAGCGGGTCAGCCGCGGTCGCAAGCTTGTGGCTGGTGTTTCTGATGAATCGCTCGATGGAGAAGAGAACCCCAAACAGGAAATAGGAAACTGAAAAGGGGTGCAGATGGCACGGTTGCTGTCAGTTAACGTGGGTCGACCCCGCGAGATCGCATGGCGCGGGAAGACGGTCTACACGTCGGTGTGGAAGGAGCCTGTGGAGGGACGCCGCCTGGTTCGGCGGTTGAACATCGATGGTGACGCACAAGGTGATCTGGCTGGCCACGGTGGTGAGCACCGCGCCGTGTTTGTCTACCAAATGGATTCTTACCGCCACTGGCAGCGGGAGTTGAAGCGGGACAATTTTAGCTTCGGGCAATTTGGAGAAAACTTCACGGTCGAGGGCTTGGCGGATAACGAGGTCTCGATCGGCGACCGCTTCCGGATCGGCACAGCGCTGTTCGAAGTCACCCAGCCGCGCGTGACCTGCTACCGCGTTGGCATGCGAATGGATGAGCCCAGGATGGCGGCTTTGCTGGTCGCACATCGCCGCCCCGGGTTCTATTTTCGTGTCCTGGAAGAGGGCGAGGTCGGGGCCGGCGACGAAATCGTCAAAGTTGCCGAGGACGCGGAACGGCTGTCGGTCGCCGCGGCCGACGCGCTGCTTTATCTTCCCGGGCCCGCCAAAGAAGGACTTGAACGGGCTTTGCGCATCGCGGCCCTGAGCCCGGGCTGGAAGTCTTCATTTAAAGCTCTCCTCCGGCAGATGATGCAGCCGGGCTCGGGCACAGGGAATGCGGGACTCATGTCACCCGAACAGACCATCACGGCTGGTCCTGGATTCCGGCCTTTGAGAGTGGCCAGAACGAATCGCGAGAGCAGCAGTGTGATCTCACTGGTGCTGGAGTCGGTTGACGGTCGTCCCCTGACGGTCTCTCTGCCCGGGCAGTTCGTGGCGGTGCGACTCCGTCCACAAGCCGACGCGCCTCCCGTCTTGCGTTGCTACTCCCTGTCTGATCTGCCGGACGCTGGTTATTATCGCATCGCCATCAAGGAGGAACCGCACGGAATCGCCAGCACTTACCTGAGCAGGCAGCTTCGTGCAGGCGATGTGCTGGATGTCAGCGCCCCCGCGGCGCCTTCATCCTGCAGCCGGGCGAGCTGCCTGTGGTGCTGGTGAGCGCGGGCGTGGGTGTGACTCCGGTGATGGCCATGCTCCACGCGCTGGCGGCACAGACGTCGCCGCGCCGGGTCTGGTGGATCTATGGAGCGCGCAACCGCCTGGATCACCCCTTTGCCCGAGAAGCACGCGAGATGCTGGCTAAGCTGCCCCATGCCCGGAGCCACATCCAGTACAGCCGGCCCGACGCGGCTGATCAGTTGGGTGTTGACTTCGATGCTGCTGGCCGGCTGACCGCCACGGTCCTCGAAAAGTTGGGCGTACCCCGCGAATCCGATTTTTATCTGTGCGGCCCTGCCGCCTTCCTGGAGGACTTCAAGGCCGGACTCGCTGGTTGGGGCGTGGCCGCTGATCGCGTCCACACGGAGATTTTCGGTTCAGGCAAGTCCATCACCCGGGGTGTGAAGGAAGCGCCGCACCTGCGACCGCACGCCACTGCGGGGTCGCCCAGCAAAGGGCCAAGGATTTCCTTTGCTCGCGCCGGGCTCACGGTCTCCTGGGATTCCAAGTTCCAGAACCTGTTGGAGCTCGCGGAAGCCTGTGACGTCCCAGTGCGCTGGTCTTGCCGCACCGGAGTTTGCCATACCTGTGAGTGCGGGTTGATTTCCGGGTCGGTGACGTATGATCCCGAGCCGCTCGATCCTCCGGCGGCCGGAAACGTGTTGACTTGTTGCTCTCGCCCCCGGGAAGACCTGGTAATCGACATTTAGAGATGGCCCGCGACGGTCGCGTGGCTGAAGTTCACCTGCGTTAAATCGGAAGGATTCAACAATGGCCGAGAACGACAAGCTTCGCTATACGAAGATGGCCCTCAACAATGGATCCGGTGCGATCCCCGCCCTCGGCTTCGGCACACTGATTCCCGATCCCATCGCGACCAAAACTGCGACCAAGTTGGCGCTGGAGACAGGATTTCGTGCGTTCGACGCGTCGGAACGCTACCGAAACGAAAAGGAGGTCGGCGAAGCGCTGCAGGAGGTGTTCCAGGCGGGGAAGATCAAGCGGGGGGACGTGTTCGTCGCCACGAAGGTCTGGAACAACAATCATCGTCCGGAACGCGTCAAACCGGCCTTCGAGGCCAGTCTCAAGAGACTCCAACTCGACTACGTCGATCTCTATCTGATCCACACCCCATTTGCCTTTCAACCTGGAGACGAGCAAGACCCGAGGGATGCGGGCGGCAATGTGATTTATGACAAAGGGGTGACGCTGCTGGATACCTGGAGGGCGTTGGAGGGATTGGTGGACGGGGGCAAGTGCAAGGCCATCGGATTATCCGACGTCAGTTTGGAACAGACGAAACAGATCTTTGAAGCGGCGAGGATCAAGCCTGCGGTTGTTCACGTCGAATCCCATCCGTATCTCCCGGAATGGGAACTTTTGGAGTATTGCCGAAAGAACGGCATCGTGCTGCAAGCTTTCGCCGCGCTGGGGCATGGTGCCGAGCCCAAGTTGGTCGAACATCCTGTCATCACCGCGATCGCCCAGCGAGTCAACAAAACCCCGGCGCAGGTCTTGCTCGCCTGGGCGATCCAGCGCGGGACGGCCCTGCTGACCACCGCGACGACCCCCAAATGGATCAATGAGAACTTTGATATCTCCACGCTGCCGGAAGACGCCGTCCGGGAGATTAGCGAAAAAATCACGTCGCGAATCCGGTTTAATGCCGTCGTGCAGACCGGCGTTCCCGGGTTCATTCCGAGAGAAAAGAAAGGTTGAGCGCAATCACTCCAAGGAGTTCCGATGCGACCTGACATTGTTCCGGGGGCTGTCTTCAGGGCGATTGCACCATAACTCACCGCCCGCAGAGGACTTGTTCGAGGTACTCATCGTCCCAAGCGGCGGCGAGGCGTTTGTTCTTGATTCCAATCTTCAGCGTGTGATTGTTCTTGAGCAGGCTGAGGGCCGTGCGGCGGAGGCTGCTGAAGTTCGCGTCGGCATGCCCTTTTCGTAGCCGCGACTGGTCTTCTTGAAAGGTCACATCGAGTTGCCAGTGCAGTCGGTTCTCAATCGCCCAGTGACTGCGCACCGCCGTGCCGAATCGGCGAGCCGAGAGCTTTTTGCTCAGGATGTAGTGTCGCACGTCGCTGCAGGGTTTGCCGTCACGCATGGTCTCGCTGATGGCGATTCCGATCGCGGTCAGTTGAGCCCAGCGACTTCGGTCGGGCAGGTTCTCGGGAACCGCGCACACATAGTAGGAACGGTGCTCTTCGCGGCCATGACCACGTTCGCACTTCTCGTAGCGACTGACTTTCACGCCTGCGAAATCGTTTTCTAGATGCTTCAGGAAGAATTCGGCGATGCCTTCGTGCAGCGTGGGTTGGTTGCCCTTCACGGCCAGCACGTAGTCAGCGTTTGCGTCGACGATCTCCTGAGCAATCTCAATCTGGCATCCCATCGCGTCGATGGTCACCAGACAGCCGGAAATCTCCAGGATTTGCAGCAGTTTCGGGATGGCCGTGATCTCGTTGCTCTTTTCATCGACGACCACCTGGCCCAGGCTGATGTGATTGGCTGTGGCCCAGGCGCTGACCATGTGAATGGCCGACTTGCTGCTGGCCGCGTCGAAGCTGCGGCGGAGCGTCTTGCCGTCGATGGCCACGATTCCTCCTTCGGTCACTTCGTGCAGGGCCGTGATCCAACTCAACAGGCACCGCTCGAATTCGGCAGGCAGGATCGCGCCGAGGATGGCGTTGAAACGATCGTGAGACGGGATGCCGGCGCTGAGATCGAGGAACTGTCCCAGCCACTTCCGCTTCTTGCATCCGTACTCCGCAATCGATACGAAGTCATCGGCACCGGCAATCACGGCGCAAATGGCGATGCTGACGATATTGATCAGCGGATACACGACCTCCCGCCGCCGCGGATCAGTCAACGGCGCAAAATGATCTTGGATGCGGACGGAGCGATACTGGGACATGGCGCACATCCTTGGCCTGCCGCGACTCGCCCACCGACCGATGCCGAGTGTTTTCAACGAATCGCTATGTCCCATTTATGACAGATTACCCACTATGGCGCAATCGCCCTGGGGCTGTCTTTCCTGACTACGAGTTGTCCGACCACACTACGAAACGGCGGAAGCTTTCCGAACTCCAAGGACAACAACCCATGGTTCTCGTCCTGAGCCGTGGCGGTTTTTGCCCCAAGGATCGCCGGCAGCATGAAGGACTTCTTCAACTTCACCGTGAGATCGAGGTCGGCTATTGCCGGCTGGTCACGATCAGCACGGATAACATCACCGAGACGAACGAGTTTCGCTCGGGAGTCGGCGCGCACTGGCCTTTTCTTTCCGACTCGGCACGGAAGATCCAAAAAGATCTCGACATCGCTGAATACACCGATCCGGGCCACAATCCGATGATTCCGCACACGATTGTGCTCGAGCCTGGTCTGGTCATTTACAAGATTTACAACGGCTACTGGTTCTTCGGCCGGCCGACGCTGGAAGAGCTTCACCAGGACCTCCGTGCCGTTACCAAGAAATGCCGGCCGGACTGGGACATCACAACACCCGAACTCAAAGCGGCCTGGCAGCAAGGCCGCAAGGAGTTCTTCTATCCGTACGGAAAAACGGGTAGTGGGTGCGAGTTGTGTTGATAAATTCACTAGTTTTTCGGCATCGAATTCAAAACCTGCTGGGCCTCGGCAGCGATCTTTGTTCCGGGCGCCTCCTTGATGATGCGCCGAAGACTAGTTTCTGCGGCCTCGACGATCCCCGCCTTAATTAGACGTTTTGCATTTGAGAGCAGTGGGCCATATTTTTTCTGAGCGGCTTCCTCTGGCGACTTCGGAGCAATCTGTGGCCCCATGCGCAGCAGCCTTGAGTCGCTGCAATTTCTCGGCAGCGCTTGCGGTGGCCTCCTCGTCGATCTCGTTCAGTGCCTTAAACATTGCAGCGTAAGCGCTTAGCACGCCGTGGTGAATCGGCTGGGAAATTGCTCTTTCCCAATTTGACGATTTCGGCGACATCACCGGCATGGACCGGATGTCGCCGGAGCTCTGGAACCGCATTCCGCCCGAGGCCCAGGCGATCTTTCTGCAGATGGCGGAAACGATCGCCCGGCTGGAGCGAAGGGTTGCGGACCTCAAGGCACGGCTCAACAAAACTCCGCGGAATTCGTCGCTGCCGCCCAGCAGCGAGCATCCGCATGGCAGGCCGGCGCCTCAGAAGAGAGTGAGCGGTAAGAAGCCGGGCGGTCAACCGGGCCATGCCAAGTACGAACGGGCGTTGATTCCCGTCGAACACTGTGCGCACATTGTTTCCCTCATCCCCGAGACCTGCCGCCGCTGTGGCGAACCGCTGGCTGGCTCTGATCCGGAGCCGCTGCGGCACCAGGTCTGGGAAATCCCCGAAATCGAACCCCTGGTGACCGAGTATCAACTGCACCGACTGACGTGCCCCGGTTGCTCGACAAGCACCTGCGGCCAACTTCCGGCAGGTGTGCCCCAGAGCCAAGCGGGACCGCGGCTGGTCGCACTGGTGGCCTTGCTCATGGGATGCTTCAAACAGAGTAAACGACGGGTTGCCCTGTTCCTGGAACAAGTCCTGAATCAACCATGTTCGGCGGGTTGGGTCGTCAAGCTGCAGAATCAGGCGACGGCCGCTCTCACGCCGGCTTATCACGAACTGGCGGCACAATTGCCGACCGAACCGGTGTTGGGCATCGACGAATCGCCGACGAAGCAAGCTCGGCTCAAGTCGTGGCTGTGGACGTTCGTCGCCGGTTCCTACACGCTCTTCGCGCTGCGGACCACGCGGGCCGCCACGGTACTCGAGGATCTGCTGACGGATGCCTTCCACGGCGTGGTGAACTGCGACCGGGCGAAGATGTACTGGAAGCTCGGCAGGCCCCAGTGGTGCTGGGCGCATCTGAAGCGGGACTTCCAGGCGCTCGTCGACCATCCGGACCATCAGGTGAAGCGGCTGGGACGCGACCTGCTGCGTCCCACAGGCGAGCTGTTTCGGCATTGGGCGCGCTGCCGCGACGGGACGATCACCCGTGCGGGAATGTTGCGCCTGATGCGACCGTCCGCCAGGAGATCGACAGCTTGCTGCTGCGCGGCGTGTTCAGCGGCAACTCGAAGCTGGTCGGGATGTGTGAGCCGCTGCACGATCATCGCGACTGGTTGTGGACGTTCCTGGACGTGGAGGGGGTCGAGCCGACCAACAACGTCAGCGAGCGCGCCTCCGCCCCGCCGTCATCTGGCGAAAGCTGTCCTTTGGCACCCAAAGCGCCCGCGGCAGCCGTTTTGTGGAGACAATCCTGACAGTCGTTGAAACCTGCCACCGACAATCTCGCAACAGCTTCGAGTTCCTCACCGCCGCCGTGCAGGCCCACTTCGCCCGTCAACCGGCCCCCTCATTACTCGCCAGGGTGTGAACGGTTACCATTGCAGCAACACGACCAGAGTCAATGGTTGGCTTGCGAACGACATAAATCGTCTTGGTAGCGCCAAGGACTGTCGCATATTGTTTTGTCGAGTCGATGACGACGCATCCGTGAAGCAGGATGCTTTCGTCATCGACGTGTTTCGTCATGTCAAATCCCGAAAGCCACGCCAGCTCACCAATGTCGGTTTTAATCAATGCTTCGCTGGCGCTAGCGATTTGCACGATCTTGACCGAATTCGAGAATTCACCGGACGCCGGCATTCCATGACATTCTTTTGATTTCGCAAAGTCGGATTATGTGGCGCGTTTCCCAGTCTTTCAAATCATGCTTGGTAGCCGCAACCTCGCGTGCATGACTTGCAGACCTTTTGGATTTGAGAGTTCGAAGCTGGTCGCGGAGGCTTAAAATGTGGCCTTTTCGCTCCACCTCACATGATGAAACGTAAAGCACTTCGTCATGAGTCAAGCCGAGCGATTGAACCAACAAAGGCGAGGTGTCGGTCGACGTAGGATCGGCACACGCTAAGAGAACGCCAAAGAGAAAAAGCGTATTCATTTGCCTGCTGCCCAGTTCAGTGGAACCACGGAAGTAACCTTGCGCATATTAAGCCAGCAATCACACCAATAACTGCTGTTATGAAAGTAATCAGCAAACTTATCCCGTAACGCCTACTTACATTATTTTCAACTTGCTTTTGCCACTCAAGATTCTCTCGGTGGCGACGCTCCTCCCGGCACTCCGTCTCTTCGCGATGCGCACGTAATTCAGTCTGCATAAACTCGCTAGCCGTCATCTCTTCATGCTTTTCCGGAGACTTGCCGCGTTCCCATTGGCGGAAGCCGCCACATTCAATTTCTTGATTGATCTCGGCGACGACTTCGGCCGACAGTCCTGATTGCGTCGCCTTCAAATCCCTTTTTCTCGCAGCGCAAAAAGTGCTGGCGATTACCTGCTTTCCCCTTGAATCAATTTGCCAACCTTCATCACGTACAAGATCGCTCGCCTCGATTGCGCTTGCTTGTGTCGATCGCGAACCGCAAGACGACCACAATCTCGACACTTCACGGTCGGCATGGATGCCTCGGCGCAAGTTGACGAAACGGGCCGAGAGGCGTACCATGCGAATTGGTTGTGCGCATGGTTCTCGGCTTCGAGAATCGAACACGAGCCGGCAGTTTGCACCTGCCGGCTTTTTAATTGTCCTGCCGCAAACTCAATCAGTCATCACGGCTTTCGCTGACACTCGCAGCAACCGCTCCAAGGTCCACGGACCTCTCGCCAGCCCGGCCGCGACAGCCGGCGTCGTACCGAGCGTCATGTGAACGCGGCAGAAATTGTACCACGCGACGAACAGCGCGAACATCAACTGGTGATTCTCCCACTTTTTGCTGAAGGCGTTGGTCAACCGTGTAAAACGACGGTTCTGCATTCTGATCGTCAGGTTTGACCGCTCGACGTGACTCGTGCAAATCTGGCCCGGCAATGACGTGCCGGCGTTCTGGTACTTTTTCGCACCTATTATCGTGGCCGGAGAGTACCGTTGCTGGCCTTTGCCGGTTGGCGAAGCGTACTGTTTGATGAGCATCCCGTGATCGACGCGATGGCCGAAAGCGCAGGGAATCGCGGTGTGATACGGATTGTAACCGTCTGTCGAGACGTGGGGCCGCAGATCGTCCGCACAGCACAGGGCCAGTTTGTCCGCGAACAGGGCCGCATCTTCTGCCGAGCGTCTGCCAACGTGAAAGCAGAACAGAAGCTTTGTGTTTCGCTCGATTGCGGTGAAGCAATAGGCATCACCGCAGCCCTCGCCAGCGTTCTGAAGGAAAGCCGTGCGCTCTTTGCAGTTCACGAATGACCAAATTTCGTCGCATTGAATGTCGGCCACGTCGAGGTCCTGCATCGTGTCCGCGAGAAACTGAAAGCACTGGCGACCGGCCTGAACCATCAACCGCAAAATCGTGTTTTTGTCGAGGCCCGTCAGACGGGACGTTGCCCGAACGCTCGTGCCCTCCAAAAGCATGTTGTAGGGCGAACGCGGCCTTCTTTAGATCAGTCGCAATGCCGGGGAGCGGCTTGGGATCACTAAACGTCTTGCCGCATTCTGGGCAACGGTAGCGCTGCTGGCCGGTGCGAGTTTTGCCGAATCGTTGCGTTGGCTCCTGGCAATCTGGGCAATCCATCGGATTCGCCTTCATTTTGTGGCGAACCGCGATAGACTTGTGGTTGTTCAGGCCGAAGTCTGGCGATCCGCCGGATTTTGGTTCGCCCCTACGGTTGTTTTCAGCAGCCGCAGGGGTTTTTTATCACACTTGTATTGTAGTCCTTTTGTGTCTACATTTCAAGCGAGAATCCAAGAAAAATCGGGAATTGACAAGTAGGCATATCGTGTCTACGCTTACGGCATGAAAGCCAAAAAAGCCAAGCAGAATCGAACCGATATCAAAAACATGCTGCGCATTAGGCTCACTGAGGCTGAACGCAAGCAGCTCGATGCCTACGCGGAGACCAAGGGGGCCGGAACCTCCACCTGGGCTCGCATGGAACTGCTTGGGATTGCACGAGATAAAAAATAGGCAAATGGTCTGCGTTTCGAATTGACTCGCGCTGACCAATCGCTAGAATGAAAAACGCACCGGGAGCGCAGACGGCTCCCAAGTGCAAAGCCGAATGGATGGTAAAGACGAATCGGAGAGGTCTGCTAAAAACTGCTCCAATCGTCAACAGACAGTCAGGGACAGCCGGGTGTGGGTCGCTAAACTCACTCACCCGGCTGTCTTGGTTTCTGGTCGCCTGACCAGCCACAAGCTATCCTGTGCAGTCGCATAGCTGCTCCTCCCTTCTCTCACAAAAACGAAAAACCCCCGCGTCCGCGCGTACTCTGTAAATTCCGAGCGCAATTGCTCGGCGTTTCACAGCAGCACACAAGGACGCAGGGGTTTCCTATTTCCCACGTCAGGCCGCTCTCCGTTGCCCCACAGCAAGAGAGTGGCCAGCTAGTAGCACAAATTAAAAAACCACCGTGCCAGCCTAAAGGTACAGTGGTTCTTCTCTCACCAGCATTTCTACTGGATCAAGTCAAATCAATCTCAAAGAGGCTGGCACCAGTTCATGGTACGGGCACCAACGCATAAGTCAACACAGATCTTGCAGCATTTTTCGAACCAGTCCGTCTTTGATTCTTTCGCCTCACATCACGAGCTTACTGGTTTCCCAGCATCAAATACCACACCTGAACCACTGTCGCTTGTCATTATCGAAAATTGGCGATCGTCCTTCGCGCCACAGTCCGTGACTGCACGAATCATTAGCGTGTAATCTCCCTTTGGAATTCCAGGCTTAGCGCCAACCCCCTCAATAACAATCTGCGATGGGTGCGATCCGGCTGTGGCGGGTGAAATCGGCGTTTTGGGGGGTGTTTCGAGAGACACCGGCTCGGGAGTTGGCTGGCTGATGAAAAGAGGGTGTCCTTCTGTCAGGCTGTGTTCAGGAAAAACCGGCCTCGACAGGGAAAGGACACCCTCATGGCATATGGAATCGTTTTCTGTCTGCTGTTGCAAGGAGACGTGGTTCAGGCAATCGCCCAGGCGCGAGCGCTTCAAGAGCGGCACGCGGAGAGGCTGTGGCCGCTGGTCGCAAGACTGATGCAGGGTCAAGTCACTCCCCAGACGATCTTCGAATTCGAGCAGGAGTTGCAGGCCGTGTTGCGGGAGATGGGCCGCGAGATTCTGGAGGCCGTGCTGAACCGGCTGGAAGTTTCCAGCCATGCGGACTGGCCCACGCACGTCAGGCACGAAGGCGAAACCTACCGGCGTCGTGCGGAAGCCACGCCGCACGAGATCTCGACGCTGTTTGGTCCGGCCACGCTGCGGCGGCTGGGATACCGCTCGGATGCGGCCGGGGAGCCGTCGCTGTTTCCCCTGGAAGAAGCGCTGGGTTTGAGGCACGGCTGCACGCCCGCCCTGGCCGAACGGGTGGGGTTTCATGCCGGCCAGGCAGGAGCCACGCAACGCACCCTTCTGGATCTGTTGAAACGCGATCACGGAGTGACGATGGGCGTTGGCCGATTACGCCAGTTGCTCTGAGCCTGTCCGACGCCACAGCTCCCTTGCGGCGGGAACGCAGGCCCGGCGGATCAGGGACCTGCTCCAACGGGCCTTTGCCCGGAAGGGACGCGGCCAGCCCACGCTGGCCGTAGGCCGTGACGGGATCACGGTCGGCAACCAGCCCCACGGGTTCTTCGAGGTGGCCACCTGCGCAACGGTTTCGGTGCATGACCGGCGGGGACGGCGGCTGGGAACCGTGTCGCTGGGCTTCGCTCCGGAACTCGGCCAGCAGACGATGACCGAGGAACTGCTGGCTCTGCTGCAGGAGATCCTGCGGCAGTGGACCGACCCGCTCCCGCAACTGGCGTATATCAGCGATGCGGGCGATCAGGAAGAAGCGTTCTACACCAAACGCCTGTGCCGCATGCGACACCCGGTGACGAAGACGCGTCTGAGGTGGCAGCGGGTGGTGGACTACTACCATGCGGCCTCGCGGCTGACGACAATCGCCGAATCCCTGAACCTGGACGAGGCCTCTGCGACAGCCTGGCGCGCTGCATGCGCCGGGTGCTGAAACAAGAACCGAACGCCGTCCACCGGATCCTGCACTCGGCCGCGGCGTTGGAATCTCGGTCCGGAACGAAGAACAAAACCCAGGCTGCCGCATACGAAACGGCCTGCTCGTACCTGCGGCGACGCAGCGTCTGGATGCGGTATCACGCGTTCCGTGACGCGGGGCTGCCCATCGGCAGCGGCGTGACCGAGGCCGCCTGCAAGACACTCTTCACGCAACGGGTCAAGCTCTCTGGAATGCGCTGGAAACGTCACGGACTCCAGGTCGTCCTCAACCTCCGCATGCTGGTCCTGAGCGGCGTCTGGACCGAAGTCTACGCCCGCACCCTCACGCCACGCAGTACCCATCCAATCCAGGCCCGCGTCCACATATCCCATGAAACCCTGCAAAACGCAGCATAAACCTCAGCCATGCAGGGACCGTACCCTCTGCGATTCAAATTGATCTATCCTGCAAAGGTCAAAAAGCTGGCTCTCGTCTGGCGCAACGCGGATTTCGTTGTGTCCGGCCCAATGCGTTATTTGAAGGTGCATGGGCAACGGGAAGGACATTGGAAACGGAATCGGACATGGCATCAATTTAAGCGAAAGATTTACCGACTTTCGCGACCGATTGTGAACGCAGATTCTCCAGGATTTGCGTTCATCGTCGGGAACAGGAATTCGATCAATTTCAACATGACCAGACTTTAGCTTGTCTAGCTCAATAAGATCGCTCTGGCGATCTTTGAATAGCTTGTGATATCCAAAAAATGGAGCAACAATAGCCAATGCTGTCACCACAATGATCCACGCCCAAATTGGCATGAGCAGCGGATTGATGCCGAATATCGCCTCGATGAACAGGCCACCCATTCCGGCCAAAAATCCAGCCATCAAAAGCCACCCTCGCCAAAGAGTGCCAGACAGGTAGGCTTTGATTGCTGGACGCAGTAATTCCATGCCGCCAGCGTAGCCATGCTTGGCAAGAACCGCAACTTTTTGCCAAGCAACGTCATCCAGAACAGCGCGAATCGGCCAAAATTGTCAGCTTTGTTCAACACAACTCGCACCCACTACCGAAAAACGTATCTCCAAACTCTCGGTGAACAGGATTAAGAGCCAGCCCGCAGTTCTCGTCTGGTTCGTCAAGTCCAAGCAACGCGTGGCCGGGTGTGGCAATCGGACCTGGGCCGGTGTCTGAGCCCAAACGACAAGCCTGCGGACCGACTTGGCTTGCTGCCGACCCATGGCGGTGGTGCAATTGGGCCCATTCCTGGGGCGGCGGCCGCGGAGACAGCGCGTGAAGGTTTGGCGGCCTGCACCGGCGGAGATCCTATGCTCTTGAGCCTTCTGATTAGCGGCGGTGTGTTCCTCATCAGCCTGGTTTGTTTCGCGATGACGACCACGCTCATCGTGAATTTGGCGGTGCGCTTGATCCACGTCGCCTTAGGATTCTGGAAAAGCGTGGCGATCATGATGATCGTTTCGCTGGTCACGGCGGCGGCCCATTTGATTGAGATTACCTTGTGGGCGGCCGTCTACCTAATCTGCGGCGAAGTCGCGAGCTTCCATCAGGCGTTCTACTGTTCCGCCCAAAACTACACGGCGCTGGGTTACGGGGACATTCATATTTCTGAGCGGTGGCAACTGCTGGGCCCCCTCGAAGCGGTCAATGGCCTGCTCCTTTTCGGGCTCTCCACGGCAATCATGTTCAGCGTGTTGAGCAACCTGATTGCCAAAAGGCTGCACCTCGAAATTGATCGCCTCGGCAAGGGCTAACGCCGGAGGCTCAGGATCACCTCAACCTGATTAAAGCCGCCGCCTCGCAGCCGGTCTGCGTCCCGACCAGTGACGAGGTCAAGTCGCTTATCGACAGGTTCTCAGACATTCTGCAGCATGCTGCCGCCGGCCACCTTGGTGATGATCAAGATGTGGCTCGCAACGTCCTCGAATCGCTCACTGGTGGCCGGATTGATATGTATCAACAGGGAGAGCGCAAGGAGATGCGCGGCTGAGTACCGTCGCTTTCGACAGGAATTGCCTGATGGGCGAACGCGGCGCTCTCAATTGAAAAAGGAAGATTCGACCGGTGCGAGCTCGTCGGTTTGAGCCCGCGGCCCGCCAATTGGCGGGCCGCGAGGTCTCCTTTTTTAGCTCACCAAGAGCGATTAATTGCGTGGCGGTTGAATCGGATCGACAGTTGCCTCGTCAAGTTTCCAACATGCCAGCACACTTGGCCTCGCCTGGCAGCACTTTTGTCTGGAATCGCTCACACGGACGAATCTCGCAGGGCAGGCCTCTGAACTCTTCACGTCGTAATGAACTCACCGAAGTTCCGGAGTATCTTCCAAAACATTCGATGGTCTGTCGCACCTTTGTCGACGTACACCGAACGGGTTGCCAAATCGGACGGACACGGAAGACAGAAAGCGCCTATGGTTCGTACTGAAGCAACGCGAACGACGACGAGGGGCGCTAGCCGGAAGGAAGTCGTCATTGCGGTGTTCACAACCGCGATGATCGCGCTTTATCTGGTGCTGCGCTTTGTAGTCGGAACGTCGATTGAGGTCCGTGGACTTCCGCTCTACCAGTTCGCACCAATTGCCGCTCTGATCGGCGGCGGGATTCCTCTGCTCTTTGACCTGCTGACTGACTTGCTGCGCGGCGAATTCGGTGTAGATCTTCTTGCGGGCATTTCGATCGTAACGTCGGCGATTCTTGGAGAATACCTCGCAGGCGCGCTGGTGGTCTTGATGCTCTCAGGCGGCGAAGCCATTGAAGCGTACGCCGTGCGGAGCGCCTCGTCTGTCTTGGAGGCTCTTGCTCGTCGAGTGCCGCCACTGGCCCACCGGAGGAAAGACGGCCGTGTTGACGATGTCGCACTGGAGGAAGTGGCGGTCGGGGACACGATCGTGATTTTCCCGCACGAAATCTGCCCAGTTGACGGAACCGTGATTGAAGGCCATGGCGTCATGGACGAATCCTATCTGACCGGGGAGCCATACATGATGTCAAAGATTCCCGGCTCGTTCGTGCTTTCCGGCGCGATGAACGGGGAGACAGCGGTCATCATCCACGCCGACAAGCTGGCGGTCGATTCCCGTTATGCGAAAGTCATGGAAGTGATGCGGGCATCGGAGCAGCACCGGCCTCGGTTGAGGCGCATTGGCGACCAATTGGGGGCGTATTTCACGCCCTTCGCCGTAACGATCGCCCTAATTGCCTGGGTGGCGAGCGGCGACGTCGTTCGCTTTCTGGCGGTTCTGGTCGCCGCCACGCCATGCCCCCTCCTGATCGCCATTCCGGTGGCAATCATTGGCGCGATTTCTCTCTCGGCACGAAGAGGCATTATTGTCAAGAATCCCGCCGTGCTCGAAAAGATCGACACCTGTCGGACGGCGATTTTTGACAAGACAGGAACGCTGACCTATGGTCAGCCGAAGCTGACTGCCGTGGTTCCCGCCTCGGATTTCACGGAAGACGAAGTGCTGACGCTTGTGGCGAGCCTGGAGCGCTACTCCAAGCATCCGTTAGGTGTTGCCGTGACGGATGCGGCCCGGGCGAAGGGGATTCGTCTCCTGGAGGCTACGGAGATTCGGGAGCCGCCCGGCAATGGCCTGCAAGGCACCGTTAGAGGACGCGACGTGCGAATCACCAGCCGAAAGAAGCTGCTCGCGGAGCAGCCGAACCTGGAGAAGGCGATTCCGCCGTTCCTTGGTGGAATGGAATGCGTGATTGCGATCGACGATCGGTACGCGGCGACGTTTTGTTTTCGGGACCAACCTGCGCACCGAAGGTGCGTCATTCGTCCGCCACCTCGGACCGAAACACTTTTTCGATCGCGTGATGATTGTGTCCGGCGACCGGGAGTCAGAAGTGCGTTACCTTGCCGAACAAGTCGGTATCACGGAAATTCATGCAAGCCAGACGCCTGAGCAAAAAGTTGACATTGTTCGCTCTGAAACGGAACGGGCGAACACGGTATTTGTCGGTGATGGGATTAACGATGCACCTGCGCTCACCGCTGCGACCGTCGGGCTGGCATTTGGGCAGAACAGTGATATCACAGCGGAAGCTGCCGGCGCGGTGATCCTGGACACGTCTCTTGAAAAGGTAGACGAATTCATGCATATCAGCCGCCGTCTGCGGTCGATTTTGCTGCAGAGCGCAATCGGCGGGATCGCTTTGAGTGGAGTCGCGATGGGGCTTGCCGCCACGGGTTACCTTCCTCCTGTCGCCGGCGCAATAACGCAGGAGGTAATCGACGTATTCACAGTGCTGAACGCGTTGCGGGTGGCATTCCCGCCAAAAACCTTGACCGATTATTAGCGTATTGAATGGCTTCAGGGTACGCAGACCAAGGTTCGGGCATGCATAGGGGTTTTGCGGCCCCGTGATCCGATGACCCAAGCACTTGTCCATCCGCGGGGCGACCGAGCGGATCCGTCTCCCCAACCCGGTCATACCTTCGAACTATCTGGAGAAGATCAGGCCCGGATTGCTCGATTGATGCGTCTTCAAGCGGAACCAGAAGCGGTTGCCGCCGTTCACCGTGATAACGCCGTCCATCGTTCGGCCGTCCAGACGCGTGAAGATCAGGCTGCCGCCTTGAAGGATGTATGTGCCTGAAAAGGACCGAGTCTGGTTTCCTTCCTTGTAATTCCAGACGAAATGACCGTCCGGATCCAGCATCGTTTCAATCACAACGCCTGAGATCGGATGCGACGTCCACACGCCCAATAGCGATCCCTGTGATTCGGGCGTCGCCAGATTATCTGGCAAGCCGTCTGGCCGCGTCCTCAGGAAAGCGTCCAAGCCCGCCAGGATATTCTTGGCCAGCGAATCGCGCGGCTCGAGGTTCGCAACCTGCCGAAGTTGGCCGCGTGCCGCAGTTAGATGCCCAAGCATCAGGTAATGGTACGCCATGAGAAACTCCGCCGCGGCGTTGTCTTCATGGTGGAAAACGAACTGCTCGAGGGCCCGCAGTTGGCCGGTGTAGACGTCAACCGACGAATAGAACGACTCCAAGATCGTCCAATCCCAGCCGGGACCGGCATTCAACACCGGATGCGCGACGGCCGCCGCCTTTTGGTAATCACCTCGTGCGAAGAGAACGAGTGCGTGGAACTGTTGCAGAGACTGACTCGCCGGCACGTCGATCGTCGCGTGCTGGACATCTCGCAAAGATTCCTGATAGTTACCGGCATAAAATTGCGCGAGCCGCGGCAAAGAACGGCGTATCCGTAAGCACCGGAACATTGCTCTCCAACGGGATGAACAGCCCGTCATCAAACTGACCGTATGCATGCCGAGTCGACCCGTGATAGGGGTTGTCATAACGATTGTCGTCCAGCGACGCGTACCAAAACGGGAATCCGCCGAATCGCAATGGGGCGACGACACCCCAATAGTCCGTCCCGATCCAGTAACCCCAGTCGCAGGTTTCCGCAGAATCCGCCGTCGTCGAACGCCTTGCTTTCAATCGGTCGTTCGTCCAAAGAAGCGATGCGGGGGCGGCCGGAACATAGGCGAATACGGCTGCGCTTGAAACACGACCGCGGCCACCTTCACCGACGACCGCTTGGCCATATCCATGATCCGATTCCTTCCCAGGACTGCTTTTGCTCGCCAGGTTTTGTCCGCCATGTGCCTCAAGCGCGGTCGGATGTACCATGATTGCCCAACCGATCGAGATGGCGCCAAGTAGGGCGAGTCGCGCTTGTCCGAACATCGGAAATTCCTCATCTAGACCGAGGCCGGGACGGGCTGCTATTTTGTTGCTCCAGAAACGACTCCCTTTTCCGTCGCTGGACTCGTGCGAATGAAATCGTCTTCTGATAAGGCCGTCATTGGACAGCAAAATCCGGGCGGCTTGACGGCCATCAGCGAGCATCTTAAATGCGAGAGGAGCCGTTCCGCCGTGTTGCCCAACATCATTCGGGAAAGGCCCGTCCGGGTGGCCGTTCCCATGACGACCATATCGATTTTCAGTTTGTCGACGGCCTTCAGAATCTCTTCGTCGGGCGAACCTTCGACGACATGAATTTCCACGCCGGTGTGATGAGTTGGCCCCGCGACGTGAGCCAGTTGCTCATGCAGCCGTTTCTTTGCCCGGGCCCGCTGCTCGGCGAGATAATCTTCCACCATTTCCGCGGGGACTTTCCCGTACCAGTCGGGTGGACCAACGTGGCCCTCCAGAACGTGAAGCACGTGCACTCGAGAATCGACGAGCCCTTCGACGTCGAGGGCAACCCGGAGTGCCTCCAGCGAGGCGTCACACAGGTCGCTCGGGACGAGTATCTCCTGATGTTCCCAATACGCGTCGGGCCGCGCGACCCAGACGGGACACGGGCAGTATCGCAACAGCTTCATCGCGGTCGATCCGAAGAAGATGCGCCCGGCATAATCCAGATCACGGGTTCCCACGATGACGAGGTCGTGGTTGTTCAATTGGACTTGCCGACAGATTTCTTCCCAGGGAGTGCCAACCGCACAGAGGGGCTGCGCGTCGACCCCTTCCGTTTTCCCTTGAGCAACCAAGCGTTGCAAAATCTCTGCCGTTTTCCCAGTAATTTCTTCCGGGGCCTCCGTCAATTGTTCACGCAGCAGGCCCTCCATGAAGGCTGGCATCTGCAGGACTGAAAAGATCGTCAGTTTGGCGCCTGTGTGAGAGGCCAGCCAAATCGCGCGTGCCAGGGCCTGTCGGCTGGGCCGGCACAGCTTGACGGGATCGGCCGCCTCAACGTTCATCAGGTCGACGCCGGCCAAAATGTTGCGAAATTGTCTCATGTCTCAGTCCTCTCAGGAAATCAGTCAGCGCCGCGAATGGCCATTGTCCTCAAAGTCGGCCCCGACTACCGGACGGAGATCGATTCGCTCATTCTGAATCAATGAGCTGTCAATTGCCGCTCGGCCACATCGATCGTGATCTGCAGTTCCGAGTCGGTCTCGGACAGATTGAGGGAAGGAATTTACGATTCCGCCGACGGCGCCCCTCCGCTGTCACGAGGCGCCAGAAACCGATCGAAGATGTCATTGAATTCGGATTGGATCGTGCGGACAGGATCGCGTGCAAACGACGACAACATTTCTCGACCGAATCGTCGCGGAACCAGTGACGGTACCATCAGTTCTCCATTCTCATTTCTGGGTTACCGATTGGTCTGGCAGACGTTGTCGCAGGGCCGATTGTTCGGACGAAGATCGCAATCGGCGCGCCAATGGAGAGACGGAGCCAATCGTAGGATTTTCGAACACGGTGATTATGCGTGGACCGAACTGATGGATTGAGCGTGATTAGCGGCTGAATCGCTTGAAAGAAAGCTTTTCGTGAACGTCGTGGCGATTTTCATGGCCACCGAGAACCCGTGCCATTTTCGACGTCGGTGGCGACGGCCGGCGTCATTGAGCCGTGCGAGTTCGCACACTCGCGTGCGATTCGGTCCGCCGTATGTGCGTCTGGACGAAATTTCATTCGATGTTGATCACTGGCCGCACGTGCGATGTGGGCCGCGGATGAGCTCGTAATGGCGGCAGGATAGCGACTTGAGGATCAACGACCAACGGCAAGAGCCGGTGAGCCGTTCACCTCAGCCATCGCTCCGGAGGGATTGTTGAACGCGCAAAGAAAAACCGGGTTCTGAACCCGGTCCCCAACCCCGTAAGCGTGCGGGTCGCTTTTAGGCGCTGGCAGGATGCGAAGGGGGCAATCCACAGCTCTCGACGTCCGATCGCTTGCCTTACCACCCTTCGCCACGGACTGGCGAAACTCGCACTCGGTCACGGGGCTGACTGCCCAACGACTTCGCCCTCGCAGCCTCCTTCTTAGAGGCCTGATCGGTCGCCGGGTGGCGAGCCCTGCTCAGCCAGTTCCACTCGCCCTTATTGGGCTCTCCTCTCGCTCGCTCCACCAATTCCTACGCTGGCGTTCCGGCGAGCGTTAGCCTTTCTGGAAGTGACAATCTCTTGGTCAGCAAGCACTTACGAAGAATCGATGTAAGATGTTCCCCGATTCATTTCGGCCTCGGCCTCGTGGGCGTTTTCGTCCTGCCGCGGCCTTTTTGCAGCGAGTCGGACGAAATCGGTTGCCGTGATCAGTCCGATTAAGTGATTGTCTTTGTCCAAGACAAGCAGCCGATTTCTCACCGGCAGTGTCGCCGAGGAGGTCGTACGGCGATCGCGATGTCCCATGTTGATCATAAAAAGCCGAGGTATGCCGGACAGGTCATGCGAGCTCTCACCGACTGCCTCAAGGGCGGGCGGAGATCCTTTTTCGTGCGCCAGAATTCGACGAGCGACTTAAAACAAGCGGACTAGCGAAATGCATCTCGAACTCACGATCGCGTAAGGCTTGCAATTTGGGCAGAATTTGCATCGACTCGCAGCTTTGCGGCGCGTCTGTTGCGTTACGGTTGGCGAGCCCGAGATAAGTCCGACCTGCGGCTCAATAAGGACACTACCGATGACCACGCGAGATTACGCTGTGCAGCACGCCGATCACGAGCATTGGCAAAATGACGTCAGAATGTGGCGGGACGACATGGAGGAATGGCAGAAGGAGCGGGCCCACCTTCTTGCTGATCTTGAAAACGCCCTCGGTGCGGAAGTGTCGGGGTTGAACGATCACGCCGCCTCAATCGACCGCCACGACAAAGATGTCCTGCAACACGAGCATCTGATTGCGGAATTGAACCGTTCTGAGAGGCCGAGGGCCACCGAGATTGAAGCGCGCATGGCCGACGCCCACAGCAAGGAAGCTGAGAAGCACGAGCATATGCGAGCGGCGCACGAACGACTCAAGCGGCATCATCACCGGGCTATGGCCAGACTGGCTGTAGTTCTGAAGGCGTTGAGTCAGGAGGCCTGAATCTCCCTGCGGCAGAGTGGACTCAGTTCTAAAGCTCGATGACCTTGACACGTCGACATCGCGGCACGGGCCACGCTTGGATCTATCATGTTTCGTAATTCGCTCGTCCCGCTTGATCGATCAGCCTTGGCCGAGCAGGCATTGCCGTGGGCGATCAGTATCTCGCAGCAAACAGACGCTAAATGACTGTGCGCGATACCTGGATAGTGAGGGGTTGAAAAAAGAAAAGGGATTCCCTGCCTTGGAATTGTTGTTTTGGAAACATCAGTTCCATCCCCCGACGAATGGCGCCAGCTCGGCCGAAACGAACCGCACGGCCATTGGGGCATTCATTAATTTATCGCGACCAGCCTTGAACCGAGAGGTGTGATCATGCCGTCGACGCCGCAGTCTCTGTTTACTCGGTCTTTGGCCCTCGCTTCCCGGACAGGCCGCGCAGAATTAACACGGGGCAGTGCGCCAAGCGAACGACTCGTTCGGCAACCGAGCCGATCAGCAATCGCGGCAAGCCGCTGCGGCCGTGCGACGGCATCACAATCAAGTCGGCCTTAATCCTCTCGGCATACGCCGCAATCTCACCGCCAGGATCGCCAAACGCCACATGAAAATCCGATTTGTGGAACGGGCTGGCCGCGAATCTCTCTTTGAACGCCTTCTCGGCGCTACGAGCCCGCGCCTCATTATCGATCACGTCCCAAATTACGCCGGGCTCGGCAACAGTAATATTCGGTAAGGCATGAATGACATGAATCTGAGTGAGATCGGCAACCAAATCCCGGGCGACCTTGAGAGACTGTGCCGACCGTTCTGAAAAGTCATACGGCAAGACAACGCACCTTTTGGGCAACCAACTCATCATCTACTCCCTGTTAGTGACTGCTCCCCGTCTCGCAAGGGCCATGCCAAGACGGCGTTGCACAATAGCCACGTCCAAGTCAGAAGTGATTTGGCCGACAGCCGGCCATCTTGTTGAGATGAAACGCGGCAAATAAAGATGTGTCGCGAAATAGGACACTGGCATTCCGGGCGAAGCCGCACAGATGGGGGCGAAATCGCACGCTTCTGACGAGAGTGCGCTGTCTTGGAACAAGGCTGGATCCCGTCCCAGACGCGGTAGGTCTCATCGCTCCAAAGTCCCGATCAATCAACCGTTGCTGACCTCCAATCTGGGCATTGAACTTGCTAAATCGACGGCTCTAGAAAGGAGAAGTCCAAAACAATGAAAACAACTCCAGAACGCTTCGGTGAGGCAAGTCAGCGAGCGCGAAGTCAATGGCGACATCGATCAAGTGAGCCTCTCACACTTCGGCCAGCAACGCGAAAACTCGCTTTCACGATTGCCGTGAGCCGAGAATCTGGCGCCGGTGGCGCATCGGTCGCACGCGAGGTCGGTTCACGGCTCAACTGGCCCGTGTACGACCGCGAGCTTCTCGAATTGATTTCCGAAGAATCGGGTCTTCAAAAGGAACTCTTGGAGAGCCTTGAAGAACACGAGGCCACCCAGGCGGCCGAATGGCTTGAATCGCTCTTTGTTCCAACGAGCGTGACCCAGGTGCAGTTTGCCCATCGCCTCGTTCAAACTCTGTCAGCGTTGGCGGCGCACGGGCACTGTATCATCGTTGGCCGGGGCGCTACCGTCATCTTGCCGGAGTCGACAACCGTACGAGATCGATTGGTGGCCCCACGACAAACACGCATCGCCCGTATTCAGTCGACATCAGGATTGCCCGAAAGTTCCGTCGGGCAGCGAATCGATGAAATCGATTTGCTCCGTGCAGAATTCATCCGCAACCACTTCCACAAAGATGTGGCTGACGTTCATCACTACGATTTGGTGATCAATACCGATCGATTCTCAATTGCTTCGAGCGCCGACTTGATCGTCGCGGCTCTCAAGCAGCTGGAAGAGGGACAGCAGCAACACTCCGTCTAGCGATCATTATCTGCTCCAGGTCATGGTGTCCTTCTCTGAATCGCATAACGGCTGAAGACTCGTGCCGCCGTCAGTGGACCGTTGCGAATCGCCCCTTTTACCCGGGCTGGCCGCATCGTTAGGATGCCATTCGCGAACCGTGCGACGTTGTCGCCGATCGCAAAAGCGAATCGTGAAAGTCAACGAATGTTTGCATTTATGACTCGTGACTGACTCAAAATTCCCCTGGACGCATTGAGCACTCTGCTCTCGCCGCTACTTATTGAGGCCATCCCGGTATGCTGCAACGATTTCAGCACATTTTGGTTCCCCTTGATTTCACGCCGAAAAACCAGGTCGCCTTGGATATCGCGTTCGAATTGGCCAGCCAAAACCGGTCGAGCGTGACGCTCTTGCATGCGATCGAAACGATCGACAACGTGCCACAGGACGAGTTGCAGCCGTTCTACGCGCGGATTACGTCGCGGGCTGAATCCGAGTTGGAGGCACGGTCACAGCGATTTACTGCTGCGGGAATTCGCGTCGATTGGAAAATCCGCTATGGAAGACGCCTCGCCGAAATCATCCGTGACGCGCACGAGCGAAGGGCGGACCTGATCGTGATGAGCTCACATAAGGTCGATCCATCGGTCCCCGCGACGAGCCTCGGCACGCTGAGCTATCAGGTCTCCGTTCTCTGCGACTGCCCCGTGTTGCTCGTCAAGGTAAGCGCTCACACGCCGTGGTGAATCGGCTGGGAAATTGCTCTTTCCCAATTTGACGATTTCGGCGACATCACCGGCATGGACCGGATGTCGCCGGAGCTCTGGAACCGCATTCCGCCCGAGGCCCAGGCGATCTTTCTGCAGATGGCGGAAACGATCGCCCGGCTGGAGCGAAGGGTTGCGGACCTCGAGGCACGGCTCAACAAAACTCCGCGGAATTCGTCGCTGCCGCCCAGCAGCGAGCATCCGCATGGCAAGCCGGCGCCTCAGAAGAGAGTGAGCGGTAAGAAGCCGGGCGGTCAACCGGGCCATGCCAAGTACGAACGGGCGTTGATTCCCGTCGAACACTGTGCGCACATTGTTTCCCTCATCCCCGAGACCTGCCGCCGCTGTGGCGAACCGCTGGCTGGCTCTGATCCGGAGCCGCTGCGGCACCAGGTCTGGGAAATCCCCGAAATCGAACCCCTGGTGACCGAGTATCAACTGCACCGACTGACGTGCCCCGGTTGCTCGACAAGCACCTGCGGCCAACTTCCGGCAGGTGTGCCCCAGAGCCAAGCGGGACCGCGGCTGGTCGCACTGGTGGCCTTGCTCATGGGATGCTTCAAACAGAGTAAACGACGGGTTGCCCTGTTCCTGGAACAAGTCCTGAATCAACCATGTTCGGCGGGTTGGGTCGTCAAGCTGCAGAATCAGGCGACGGCCGCTCTCACGCCGGCTTATCACGAACTGGCGGCACAATTGCCGACCGAACCGGTGTTGGGCATCGACGAATCGCCGACGAAGCAAGCTCGGCTCAAGTCGTGGCTGTGGACGTTCGTCGCCGGTTCCTACACGCTCTTCGCGCTGCGGACCACGCGGGCCGCCACGGTACTCGAGGATCTGCTGACGGATGCCTTCCACGGCGTGGTGAACTGCGACCGGGCGAAGATGTACTGGAAGCTCGGCAGGCCCCAGTGGTGCTGGGCGCATCTGAAGCGGGACTTCCAGGCGCTCGTCGACCATCCGGACCATCAGGTGAAGCGGCTGGGACGCGACCTGCTGCGTCCCACAGGCGAGCTGTTTCGGCATTGGGTGCGCTGCCGCGACGGGACGATCACCCGTGCGGGAATGTTGCGCCTGATGCGACCGATCCGCCAGGAGATCGACAGCTTGCTGCTGCGCGGCGTGTTCAGCGGCAACTCGAAGCTGGTCGGGATGTGTGAGCCGCTGCACGATCATCGCGACTGGTTGTGGACGTTCCTGGACGTGGAGGGGGTCGAGCCGACCAACAACGTCAGCGAGCGCGCCCTCCGCCCCGCCGTTATCTGGCGAAAGCTGTCCTTTGGCACCCAAAGCGCCCGCGGCAGCCGTTTTGTGGAGACAATCCTGACAGTCGTTGAAACCTGCCACCGACAATCTCGCAACAGCTTCGAGTTCCTCACCGCCGCCGTGCAGGCCCACTTCGCCCGTCAACCGGCCCCCTCATTACTCGCCAGGGTGTGAACGGTTACCTCGTCAAGTAACAACCGCGCCGACACCGTCATTCAATGACTCGTGAGTTTGATGGCTCGTGCGTGCTTGTGGCAGTGGACACACGACATGGTGCACTCGACCCAAGCCAGGGTTGCTCCGTCAAGATTTTGAGCATTCGCTTTTTCCAGCAGCGTCTCGGCCTCATGATTGAACTCCGCGCTGTACTGCCGGTAGAGCACGTCATTGCTGACGCGCCATTTTTCCGCGGCGCTCATTTTGTGCAGCGTATCTGCCCCTTCGCGGATCTTTTGGAAATCCTCCGTCGTCAGGCCCTCGAGAATTTTGGAAGACGCCTCGAGCTTCATGCGCATGAAGGGCCGGATTCCGGGTCCGACTTCAACCGGTTCGGCCGCACGGCAGGCCAGCCAGACTCCCGTGGTGAAAACCGCGAGGACGCCGAATGGTACGATCCATCTCTTTCGATTTCGCATGAAGGTTCCTCCATCAAAACGCATTGTGAATGGTCTAATTTGTCTGGCAGCAGCTTTCCCCCAACTGCGAACGTTATTTCGCACTTCACGTGCCAATGACCCAGAGGGCAACGTCACTTTTGTTGACGGCGGTTCAAAATGGCGGCGCGGGGCGGCTGAATTTGGTGGCGCTGTGTTGGTAAAGTTCTCCGAACGTCGGGAATGGTGTGTCGCGGGAGAAGTCTGAGTCGGTCTGACCGAGGGTTTAATCCGTTTGTCGTCGTCGGCGTTTGGCTTCCTGCAGACGATAGCTTTCGCCCTTTGTCTCCAGGATGTGACAGCGATGCGTGAGCCGATCCAAGGCCGCTCCTGTCAGCCGTTCGCTGCCCAACACCTCGATCCAGTTCTCGAACGGCAGGTTCGTGGTCACGAGCAGGCTGTTGCGTTCGTAGGCCGTGGCGATCACGTCGAACAAGAGTTCCGCTCCCACTTTGCTGGCCGGGACGTAGCCAAGTTCGTCGAGGATCACTAAGTCCAGCTTGCTCAGTTGCTGCCGCAGCCGCAAGAGCTGACGTTCCTCTTTGGCTTCTAACAGGAGCGTGATCAGCTCGGTGACGCGGAAGAAGCGAACCTTGCGGCCCTGAGCGCAGGCCGCCATGCCCAGCGCCGTGGCCAAGTGCGACTTGCCGGTCCCGCTCGGTCCGACCAGCAGAATGTTCTCCCGCTTGTCGAGATACTCGCCCTTGATGAGTTCCAGCAAGAGCGGCTTGTTGATGCTGGGGCGGGCAGCAAAGTCGAATTCGTCGAGCAACTTGTGGGCGGGAAAGCGGGCCACTTTCAGTCTCCTTTCGGCGGCTTTGCGTTCTCGTTCGATCAGTTCCAACTCACACAACTGCAGCAGAAACGCCAGATGGTCGGCGTTGTCCTGCGCGGCGCGGGCCGCGATCTTCTCGCACTCGGCGTGCATCGTGGGGAGCTTGAGCGCTTTGAGGTGATGCTTCAGGAGCACCGTGCTCTTGGTCTCCGTCTTGTTCATGGCGACACCTCTTCCAAGAGAGCCTGATAAGAGGAGACGTCGGTCGTCTCGACGCGGACCGCTTGCAGCCAGGGCCGGCCATCCAGCGAGAAGAGCTCGACGGGCTGCTCTGCGCGGTGTTCCACGATCGTGCGGAGGCTGTCCGGATCGATCACGTCGATGTCCAGGGCGTACTCGACCGCCCCCGTCAGTTGCGGCAGGGAGAACTTCTCCAACAGCCGCAACACGCGGATGTACGAGCGTGTCCCAGAGCGCTCATCTGCCGCTTCCAGCCGGCGGCGCAACAGGGGAAAGCACTCCGGCAGTTCCCAGTTCTCCAGGGGCCGGGCGTAATCGAACCCGCCGGGCTTGCGTTCCAACAGCGCGAGGTAGTGGATCGGCTCGAAGAGGGCTCGCTCGCGTTCCCAGCACCTTCGATGCCGGGCGACAAGTCGGTCTTCGAACACCAGCCGGACTTCCTCGACCGTGGCCACCACGATCAGCTTCCGGTGGGCATACCGCACGGGCACGGAATAGTCGTTCGTGTCGAACCGCACCAGGGACTCCGAGTTCGCCGTTCCCTCTTCGACCCGTCGGGCCTCGAAGGGTTGCTTGGGCAGTGCCAAGAAGGCGGCCTGGTCTTCCAAGAGCAGCTCGCCCTTGGGAGCGGGCTTCCCGCGGGTTCGCTCTGTCAGGTCGGCCAGACAACGCGCGCGCAACTGCGCGTTCAGCGACTCCAGGGAATCAACATGCGGCACGGGCACCAGGAAGCTCCGCCGCGCAAATCCCAAGAGCCGCTCGACGTGTCCCTTCTCGTTGGCGCGACGCACCAGGCAGAAGTGTTCCCGGAACAGGTAGTGACTCTGCAGCCGCAGGAACTCCTTGGTCAGCTTCCGCTCGCGCCCCTTCAAGACCTCGATCACGGCGATGGCCGAGTTGTCATAGCTGATCCGCTTGGCCACTCCTCCAAAGAACTCGAAGGCCCGGCGGTGTCCTTCCAGGAACGTCTCCGTGCACTCCCGGGGAAAGACTTGGATGAAGATGGCTCCCGAGTACGGCAGCGTCATCACGAACAGGGCGACCTTGGTCTCCTGGCCGTTCAGCCGAATCGTCGCCTCGCCGAAGTCGACCTGGGCTTCGCCGGGCGGATGCGACAGCGGCAGAAAGACTTCCTGGTGCGACTGCTTCCAGGCTCGCACCGAGTCCTTCACCACGGTCTGGCCGCCCAGATAACCCTGTTCGTCGCGCAGCCGCTCGAAGATCCGCTGGGCCGTGTGTCGCTGCTTCTTCGGGGCTTGGCGATCGTCTTTGAGAATCTGGTGAATGATCGGGAGAAACGGTTCCAGCTTCCGCTTCGGCCGTGGCTCGCTCTGCCGGTAACCCGGTGGCTCCGCGTGGGCCAGGATCTTCTTCGAGGGTATGCCAACCTAAACCATACTTACGGCACGCCTCACGCCGGCTGAGCTCGTTCGTCAGGACCTGACGACGAACCTCTGTCCAAAACTCCATGTCGGATCGCACTCCGGTGCCTTCCTGCGCAGAGAGGTCAGATCGGGGTTGAACCCCAATCTTCCCTTCTCACAGGACTGCACTCATGTGCGCTGCCAAATTAAACCGCCGCGACACTTCCCCCGCGCCGCCGTTTTGAACCGCCGTCAACAACTTTGAAATCCGTGGCCGATTGAGCCGAAAAGAGCCCGATTCTAAATTGAGGACAAGTGCGGAAGTCGCCTACTGGCGTGCGGAACGGATGCAACGTCACCGGCAAAGTGTGACAAAACCGCACAATGGGTCCGCCGGTGGGGATTGTTAAGTCACGAATGAGTATTCCGACCTTTTGACGGCATGATCGTTCTGATGAGTGGGCCCGGCGCTTTCCAATCCGGTGAAATTGAGGCCGCCAGCGGAGAGGAGGTCGATGCCGTTTCGAAACGTGTTCATCGCCGTGACGATCGGCACCGCGTTACTCGTTGCCGCATTCATGATCAATGAGAACAGGCCGCCTGTCGTGACTGAGCAACCGACGGCTAGTCTTGTCCGCGCTTCCGGAAAGTGTGCAGAATACCATTCGAATCAGCGGTATTCGGTGGTGCACGAATACGAGTTGAGCGAGCCCTCACGACTCACGGGCCGACGGGACGAGTCGCAACTTCTAATTATTATGCATTCGTTTTCCGGATAGGCCGCGCAAAATGAGTACGGGGCAGCGAGCGAGGCGCGCCATGCGCTCGGCGACGGAGCCGATCAGCAGCCGCACCAATCCGCTGCGACCATGTGACGGTATGACGATCAAATCAGCGTGAAGCCGCTCGGCGAAGGCGGCGATTTCCTGTCCTGGATCGCCAAAAAAGACATGAAAATCAGATTCATGGAACGGGCTTGCCGCGAAGCCCTCCCGGAAAGCCCGCTCGGCGTTTCGTTTCCTCGCGTCGTTGTCGACCACATCCCAGATCATGCCGGGATCCGAGGCAGTGATCGTCGGAAGCACATGCATGACATGAAGGTGCGTTAAATCCGTGACCAAGTCTCTCGCGATATCGAGCGCCTGGCCCGAACGTTCCGAAAAATCGTAGGGGACGACGACGCATTTTTTCGGAAACCAGCTCATGGCTCACTCCTCTCGATAACCGACTCTGATTGCGACTCACGAGCAAGCCGCGACAGACTGCCTGCCTTTAGTTCAATGCGAACTTAAGCGGGGGATCGGTGTGCCTGCGTCGCGCTCACCGATCCGGATGGCCGAGTTGCGTGATCCAACGCCCACGGGGCCTTATCCGTGGTCGAGACCTTTTCCCCTAGTTTTTCCAGAACGGCGAATCGAGCCGCTTCGGCCAAGTACGGCCAAAGCGAACCCCGTCCGACAAAGACGCTAAGAACATTGGACGCAAATGGTGGTTCATGCATGTGGTCAATGACGGTTGGCATGGGCGCCAGTCCGGGTTCGACCTGATCCAGGTGCATGGCTTGCACCGTCGTTCCGGCGTATTCGATCACCTCGTATTTTTCGACTTGAAAACGAGGATAGAGCGTCGCGACGATTCGTCGTAAGCGATCGACTTCTGACTCCACCACCTTTTGATCGGTGCAGTCGCGAACGGGCATCCAGCGACTGCTACCGAAGACAGCGGCCGGAGGATGGGGAATGTGGTTGATCCCCTCCAGGTCGACTACACAATAGGGCGCGCTTGCCAATTGCGGACGAATGGTCAGACAATGAGTTTTCAGCCCGACTCGGGTGAATTCCGATTGGGGCGCCGTATGCGTCCCATAAGTTTGGGAGGGATTGGGCCACAACACGCTCCCCCCGGCGTTGGCGGCCAAAATGACGAGTCCTGCCTCAAACTCTTCACCGCGCGTCGTGACGACAGCACGAACACGATCTCCCGCCTGCGACAGAGCCGAGATTGGGGACCGGGTGCGAATCTCGACTCCCTGATATTCCGCCTGTGCCGTGAGACGTTCGAGGAGGACCGTCGGCCGGATGGCTCGATCGGGCAGTCGAAACGCGTGCTTGATCATCGACGGCGACAGACCGGTTTTTTCGACGGCAAGAGTGATAGGAACCTGTTCGTATGGGATGCCGGCCTCCGTCCAGGCATCGGTCAATTCCGATGGATTCGTCCTTCGTGATGAGATGATGTAGATCATCGTCTCGACGTGCGGTTCCACGCATTCGGGACAGAAGCGAACTGTGTCTTGCAGCGATTGGTAACACAACCGAGCAAGGTTTCGCTGCCGCGGGGCGAACCAGGCTCCGCTATACAGCCAACCCTGGTTCTTGCTGGAAGCGGCAAGTCCGAGGTCCGAGGCTTCCAGCAGCATCACCCGCAGTCCCGATTGTGAAAGTCGGACGGCGATCGACAATCCTGATACGCCTCCGCCGACGATGACAACTCGCCGGGAGGAGTTCGTCTGATCGCTGGCCATGACCGGCTTCCTTTACCGCATTTCGTCGAACATGTTCACCAAGGCCGCCAGCACGTCCATCGTGGAAATGATTCCAACCAGTCGGCCGTCGCTTTCCACGACGGGGACGCGATGCCAGTGCGCGATGCACATTTTGCGAGAAACTTCGACGAGGAGTTGATTGGGAGAGACTCCACAAACGGTGGGCGACATGCAGTCGACCACGGTTGCCGAATGGGCGGCCGAGAACGTCCCGGTCGCATTCATCGAAGGTGGCCCGTTGAGGGACTCGTCGCTAAATGCGCTTTCGGTGCGACTCCATCGTTCGCCGCTGCCGTCCCGGCTCCGCACAACGTCCCAGAGTGATAGCACTCCGATCAGCCGCTGCCCCTCATCAACGACGGGAGCTCCGGTAATTTGGTGCCGTTCGAAGGTCGCGATGGCCGAATCGAGTGAATCGCTTCCCTTCAACGTGACGGGGTTACGTGTCATGACGTCGGCGGCCTTTAGCTCGATCAAACGCGTGACAAGCGATGGCATGGTTTTCTCCTTGATGCGAGCGACCGGAAGATGGGGTCGATCGAATCGCAACATGCCTCATCGCAGATTCTGTACCGGGTGCGAATTCGGCGGAGGCAACACGTCAGTTTGAGAGTGCGGCCGAGAGAAACGGCGATTTTTGCAGGAAAAACTAGTCCGCCGTCAGATGCGCGAGAGTCTTTCGCTGTGCAGAAACGCCCTGAGGTGTGCGACTTCGCACGCTTGCGCGTGTGAGCAATGAACGCCGCGAAAAGCCGCTTCAATGCGGGCTTATTTTGACTTCACCGCTCCGCGCCGTGCGGAATGATCCATTTTGTTGCTCGCACGACGTTTTCCTGACGATCATCAGCCAATTCGAAAGCGAAGCGTCTAAAAGTCGCCAGCATGCGAGAATTGATACTCTCGGTCGTGGCAAAGACCTTTTGAAGTCCCCAGGCTTTCGCAATCTCGAGGCAGTAGCCGGTCAACGTCAGTCCCAACCCCTGCCCTTGCCAAGCGTCAGCGACAAGAACGGCGTATTCGGCTATTTCGTGCCCGGGATCAGCAACCATCCGTCCAACTCCGATGATTTTCCTTCCCTCGTTTCCTTCAATCTCGGCAACGATCGCCATCTCACGGTCGTAGTCGATGAAACAGAACCGCGAGGCCATCTGGTGATTCGTCCCTTTGAACGCATAGCCGAAGCGGGAATGGATTGTCTCGAACGAACAATCAGCCAGGAGAGCGTGCCATAACGTCTCATCTTCCGGACGAATGGGACGCAGGAGGACCGGCAGGCCGTTCTTGAGTGTGACCTCTCGATTGAATCTCTCCGGGTAGGGACGGATCGCGAGATGCTCGAACGGCTTTGCCTCCCGGAGAGAGTCGTCGGGATCCCGGATCGCGCGGGCATCGAGCGCGACGATTCGGCGCGGTGACGCGACCAACGGATTAATGTCGAACTCTCGGATTTGCGGCAAATCGGCAACGAGATAGGAAAAGCGCATGAGCACTTCGAGGAGCTGATCGAGATCGACGCCGGGCCGGCCGCGGTACCCCTGCAGTAAAGGCCACGTGCGGAGTTTTGACAGCATGCGGCGGGCGAGCCGCTCGTTCAGCGGCGGCAATTCCAGGACACGATCCTTCAAGATCTCCGCCGTCACACCCCCCCGGCCAAAAAGAAGGATCGCGCCGAACGTCGGGTCCTTTTTCGCCCCAAGAATCAGTTCCTGGCCGTTGGGTTCGGCGATCATCTCCTGAACGGCGATGCCGTCAATTCTGGCATTCTGGACGGCGCCCGTCACCGACGCCCTGATCTGCTCGAACGCGTCCCGAACAGCCTCCTCACTGTCGAGGTGAAGGCGGACACCGCCGACGTCCGTCTTGTGCGAGACGTCCGGCGAGACAATCTTCAAAACGACGGGAAATCCAATCTCGCGGGCGGCAACTGCCGCCTCTTCGGCGGAGCGGGCTACGATTGTTTTTGTCGTTGGAATTCCGTAGGCCGTCAGTAGTCCCTTGCAAACGGGCTCTGAAACAAGCGACTCGGCCCGGCTGAGAGATTCAGCGAATCGCTCTTGGATCGCCTGGCGATCGAGGGGAAAACGGACCGGAATTTCGCGCGGCATTTCGTAGAGAATCTCGCGGTTTCGACCGTATGAAACCAGATGCATAAAGGCACGGACGGCCTTGGCAGGATTCTCGTAGGTGGGAATTCCTGATTGATTGAGCCGCTCGATTCCCGGCTGGACGCTACGTCCGCCCATCCACGCGGCAAGAATGGGCCGGGTCGCACCGGCCGCCAGCTTGGCAACCGCGTCAGCGGCAGCCGTCGCATCCGTCATCGCTTGGGGAGTCAAAATCACCAAGACGCCGTCGACATTTGCGTCTTTGAGCACGATTTCGGTCGCCCCGGCATACCGTTCTGCCGACGCATCACCGAGAACATCGACCGGATTTCCATGCGACCAGAACGGAGGCAAGATGCGGCTGAGCGCCTCGAGCGTAGGTGGGGAGAGCGTCGACAGGACGCCCTCGCGGGCCAGGAGGGCGTCAGCCGCCATGACGCCGGGACCGCCGGCATTGGTGACGATCGCCAGCCGCGGACCAGCCGGGAGCCGTTGCCATGCGAGGAGTTCGGCACAGTCGAACACGTCGTCGATTTCGTAACAGCGTTCAATACCAGCGCGTTTGAACGCGGCGTCGACGACAGAATCCTCTCCAGCCAACGCTCCGGTGTGGGAGGCGGCCGCCTTTGCCGATTCGGCAAACCGGCCCGATTTGTAGGCGACGATCGGCTTCACACGTGCGAAGGCCCGCGCCGCCGACATGAACTTTCGGGCGTTGGTCACCGATTCGGCGTAGAGAATGATGGATCGAACTTCAGGCTGCTGGCCAAAGTAATCGATCAAATCACCCAGATCGACGTCGAGCATGTTGCCGATCGAAACGAAATACGAAAAGCCGAGTCCTTTCTGATCGGCCCAATCGAGAATGGCGGTGCATAGCGCGCCTGACTGAGAGATAAATGCCACATGTCCCGGCAAAGGAAGTTGGCCCGCGAAGGAGGCGTTCAGTCGGACGCCCGGGACGATCACTCCCAAACAGTTGGGCCCGATGATACGCAGACCCGGAAACTTGCGAGCTTCCTCGGTCGTTCGCCGTTCGAGGTCGCGGCCACCTTCGCCGACTTCGCGAAACCCCGCTGAGAGAATCAGAATCCCCAGGACGCCCGCTTCACCGCATTCGCGAACAGCTTGCGGCACGCTCGCGGCAGGAATGCAGATGATGGCGAGGTCGGGAGTCTTCGGAACGTCCCGGATTGTTGGCCAGGCATGAATTCCGTGAATCGCTTCATGCTTCGGATTGACGGGATAGACGACCGCGTCGGATCCCGAATTGAGAAGGTTGTGCAGGACCGTCGCCCCCACGCTTCCGGGCCGAGGGCTGGCTCCAATCACGGCGATTCGCTGGGGTTTGAAGAGCTTCTCGAGATTGTGCGTGCTCATCACTAACACATCGCCCTGCCGGCGGTCTCGTGCGGATGAGTTTTACCTGTTTTCCGCTGGAAAGCATAGGATATGGAAGTCCGACGGGCCATTCATGTGCGGGTCCGCAATTTTGCTAAATGAACCGCAACCGCAGGGTGAAGCCTGCGTCGATCGCGGACCTCCCGCTTGCTGTGGAGCTTTCGCCGGCAGGCAAGCCCCTATGGGTTGAGGTAGGCGACTTGGGTGGCAAGCTCCCCATCCCCCGATGAAAGCCATACCGCTTGCCCAATGGCTATCAAGCGATTCCCGCCCCTCTGGGAACGTGAATGCTGTGTGCGGAAGAGGACACTCACATTCCGCGGTCCCAGAGGAGACGGGAAACCGAATAACGCGGCTACGCGCCGCGAAAGGGCTTGTGCTCCCAAAATGTTTTGACCGATCGTCAACGAGTGTATTGCGTCTGGTCTCGTCGTTCCTGCGTTGTCAGGAGGACATCCTGATAACGGCAAGTGCAGGGCGAGCAGCGTACGGTCACATCTTTGTTGAACCGCTCGAAGTGTGAAGAACTCGCGACAAGGTGCGAGTCCACGACGATGCGATTCTCCGCGATGCCGATTCCACTCAGTTCCCGCGCCACGTGCTGCGCCAACTGTTTGCAGTAATACGAACTGGTGCAGCCCGAGAGAATCAGCCCGTGCGGCTCCAGCCAGATTTGCAGGTCTTGGACTCGATTGCCGAGACGACAACGAATCGCCTGCCCAATCGGCGCCAGGTCATCGGCACGCTCCGGCACATCGGCGCTCGTTGCGAGGAAAGAGTTGTCGGGCATCATGGGTTCTCGAGTTGAAACTTGTTGGTTCGAATGTGGGTATCCGACCGATCGCACTTGCCGTGCCAACCGCTCGATTGATCGATTGCTTGTCAAAGCGAACTCAGAATGTGCCCAAAAAAACAGGAATTAGTGAAAGGAGAAGTTTTTGGGGATGGATCCAATTTCGAGGGTCAGGATCAATCGGCCCGCACAGTGAGACAAAACCGCACAGGGCCCGCACACAGGAACCGATCGGACCTACAACCGCGTTTCGATGCGGAACCTGCAATTAGGAAAAGCCGCCGCGGGCAATGCCCATCCAGCGAATGTCTCGGCTGCTCAGTCCTTCGTCCAGACATTGTTGTGGCCCGGATTCTCGAAACGACGAAAAGCGTGACATCCTGTGGCCTGTCAAACAGTGGGGCATGGCGCAACTTTTGCAGTGCAACTCCCGCCAGTGACTCAGTTGGATGAGTCGGACCCGCAACAGGCTCGCCCAAGGATGGAAACCATGCTCGTTCTGACCCGCAAACGCCAACAAGAGATCGAGATCGACAGTAATATCCGCTTGACTGTGCTCGAAATCCGAGGCGATCGCGTCAAACTCGGTTTGATTGCCCCCCGTGAGGTCGAGATTCGCCGCAGTGAAATTCCCGATCGCAGCGGAAAGTTTACCCCGGAAATCGCCCACCCGTAACTGTGGCCGAAGGCCATGTCATGAGACACGATGTGCGGATTCGCACGCCTGTGTACCCCAATGCACATACCAACGCGACCCGTTGATGATGGAGTTGCTTCCGGCCGACGTCTTTCAGGAGAATGGCGATTGGGAGCATCGTCCGTCGTAGTTCAAGCGGACTGCGTTGGCACCGTAGACAGAGATCCGGAACTTCTGTTTGGCGTTCTGGCATTGCAGGCCGGGCTGATCAATTTCGACCAGTTCGCGGACGCGTGTCAGCTCTGGTCTGTTGAGAAAACCAGGCCGCTAGCGGATGCGCTTTTGAAAAAGGGCTGAATCACTGCGACCGACCAGCACTCCATCGAATACCTTGTCCAGCGGGGCCGTACGCCGCGCTCGCCAACTCCACCTGGCATTGACGGCGACGCCGCTTCTGTGGATCAATCAAGGGCGGCAGCGGTGATCCTCGATGGGCTGCACCTGAAGACGCGACCACTTGGCTCCGAGCGGTATCGTCTTCAAGTTCTTCATGCAACGGGCGGGATCGGAGAAATTTGGATTGCGCGAGACGCCCATCTGAATCGCTACGTCGCCATTAAGCGGCGGCGCCCGGAGAGCGCGGAGTCCAAACTCAATCGCGCTCGGTTCTTTCCTGAAGCGCAGGTTACCAGTCAACTGGACCATCCGGGGATCGTTCCCGTCTGCGAACTTTGCCATGACGGGCCTTTCGGCCAGCGATATTACGCGATGTGTTTCCTCAAGGGTTGGACGCTCACGGAACACGGCGTCTATCGATTGCATCGCAGCCATTGCGGCAACTGTGCGATTGCGACCAAGAAATTGGTTATACGTTTATGCGCGCTTTGGCGCGTTGCTTGTTAGCGACTCACTTGCAACTCCTCGACCCGCTTTCCGAGACACAACCCTGTTTGAGCCAATCCCAAAGACTTCCTGGGATATGTGCACGCCTGGCCAGAATACATCGACACTCTGGCGACCTGAGGCGTTGAGGTGGTCCAGCTTGACGCCAACAATCCATTGTCGGAGCAATTCCAACCGCCAATTTCCCGCGTCGTCACCACCCTGCTGTGGATTTATCTGGGCAATGAAGGGCCCAGCAGCCTGGCCAATCGAAAACGCGACGACCCACTCTGACTTGCGATGAACAGCGTCATCCTCTCATGTCACCGTCGCGCAGAAAGGCCGCGGCATCCTCGGGCATGGTCGTATTGATCGACATGCCACTGCCCAGCTCGAAACCGGCAGGAGTCGTCACGCGCGGCAGAACGCGGATATGTCAACGGAAATAATCCTTTTCTTCGTTGCCGTGCGGCGCCATGTCGATCGTGAGGTTGAACGCCGGATCGTCAAGAGCATCGTAAAGCTTGAGCAAGACGGTTTTGAGAATCTCAGCCAGAGGACGAACTTGCTCGCGTTGCAAGACGTCCCAAGTCGCCTGCACACGACGCGGCAGAATCCAGGTCTCGAAAGGGAGATGTGCGGCGTACGGGACCAGTGCTACGAATTCGTCGTTTCCTGCGATCAACCGCTTCTTTTCCTTGATTTCCTCATCGAGCAGCACACGATAGAGACACTCACCAGTGCGGTCAAAATATTCGCTTGCCACATTGCATTTCAGCCGCAGCAGCGGCGGCACGACGGGAGTGGCGATGATCTGCCAGTGGGGGTGTCGAATCGAGGTTCCCGCCCCTTCGCCGTGATTTTTAAACACGACGATCGCTTGAAATCGTCGATCACGCTTCAGGTCGACATACCGCGTCTGAATCGCTTTAAGCGCGGCCTCAATCTGCTCGACCGGCTGCTTCACAATGGGGGTCATGTGATCCGGAGTTTCGATGATCACTTCATGGGCACCGCACCCCCCCATCCAACAAAATGCGGGTCCGTCTTCATGCCGCTTCAGATCTTCCTCAATTCGCAGAGCGGGAAACTTGTTTGAAACGACGCGCACTCTCCAGCCTGAAGGATTTGTCGAACCCGGGGGCCGGACCGCGTAGATTTCCGGCGGCGTCATCTTTTCGTTTCCGGGGCAGAAAGGGCAAAATTCTTTCGTGTCGTGAAGCAGGTCGGAAGAAAGAACGGCCACCGACTTCTGGGTATGCGGTCGTAGCTTGCGCAGCGGGGCATAGACGACCCAGTCCGCCGTCGTATGGTCAAACCTCAAAACGTTCACCACTTCCTCCTTGAAAACGGGTTTCCGCGAAGCTACTTCAGCTCAACGATGGCTGTCCGCGTATCCGCGGCGGCCGATTCTCTTGAGTCTGGGTGGTCCGCCGTCGTTTTAGGAACTTCTCGAGCAAGATCGGTAACTGCGCAAACCATCGGCTCGCCACAGCAGACCGGCGTCATCATTCCGCGCTGCTGATAAACAAGCCGGCCACATTCCTGACAATGAAAGACGGTGATGTGTTCAGTCCTCATGGCGAGTCCTCCTCTTTTCGGCTGCCGTGCTCCTCCCACGGCTTGGTTTTGGGGTCGTAAATCGGTCTCAGCGACGGCCCCTTTCGAGGCCGTCGCTGAAAGAACGGGCCGATTCAAGGTCGAGCGAGGTTATTTGCCGTTCGCTTTCACCGTGACTTTATGGGGTTTTGCCGCTTCGGACTTCGGCAACGTAACCCTGAGGACGCCGTCCTTGTACTCGGCGGCAACCGTGTCCTCTTTCACGTCGCACGGCAGCTCGACGATTCGAGCAAACGAACCGGTGCGACGTTCCATACGGTGAAACGTCCGGCCTTTCTCCTCCTTCTCTTCCTTGTGCTCACCATGGATGCGGGCCGTGCCGCCAGAGACTTCGATTTCAATCTCTTCCGGCTTCATTCCGGGGGCATCCATTGTGATCAGGATCTCTTTGTCCGTTTCGGAGAGATCCAGCGACGGATTCCACATCTCAGGGAGACCGTCACCGCCGTTCCAACGTTCAGAGAACCGACTCAGCATGTTGTCCATTTCCGCATACAGATTGCGGAACGGATCGCGGTCGAACCAAGAGGTCATGGTTCGGCCGGCTCGATTGGGAGTCAATGCAGTTGTCATGGCTCACCTCCCTTTCTCATGCCTTGTGACGTTCCAAACGTGACGTGCGCTTGACTATCTGGCAATTTCGGTGCCAACGTTCCGCCGGAGAAGCGCTATAAAACGAATACCAGTTAAGGCCCGCTCTTAAGAGGCTTTCCAGCGACAGTTGACATGCTGTCCATCGGTAGTGTAGGGTCAACTTTAATTTTTGGGGTTCACGGAGTCGCAAGATTTCTCTCCAATTGCGGAAGTCATTCGGACCCAAGGAGGGGAGTCATGAACAAGCGGTATCTTGTCAAGCTCGACAAGGATGAGCGCAAAGAACTCTCGCAGTTGGTGAAGAAAGAGAGAATCGCGGCGAAGAAACGCACGCACGCCCAGGTGTTGCTGTTGGCGGATGCCGGAAATCTTGGGCCGGCCTGGAAGGATGAAGCCATTGCCAATGCCTGCCAAGTGAGGGTGCAAACGGTCGAAAACATCCGCAAGCGTCTGGTGCTGGACGGCTTGGAGGCGGCCTTGAACCGTAAGAAACAAGTGCAGCCCTCGCGTGCCAAGATCCTCGATGGCGAAAAGGAAGCCAAGGTCATCGCGCTGTGCTGCGGCGCCGCGCCGTCAGGCCACGCGCGTTGGACGTTGCGGCTGTTAGCCCAACGCGTCGTCGAATTGGACATCGTCGAAGCGGTGTCACACGAGACGGTGCGGCGTTGCCTAAAAAAAATGAGTTGAAGCCCTGGCAGAAAAGCATGTGGTGCATCCCTCCGAAGCACAACGCGGAGTTTGTCTACCACATGGAAAACGTGCTGGAAGCTTATCAACGCCCGTACGATCCGCGCTACCCGCTGATTTGCATGGATGAGCTGAGCAAACAACTGACCATCGAAACGCAGACTCCGCTTCGCGCCACGCGAGGGCGACGTCAGTGTTTCGACTATGAGTACGAACGCAATGGAACGGCTAACGTGTTCGCGTTCACGGAGCCGCTGATCGGCTGGCGGCACCTTGTGGTCACCGACCAGCGCACCAGGTCCGATTGGGCCGAGGCCGTTCGCCAGTTGGTCGATATCCATCGGCCGCAGGCGAAGCGGATCACGCTGGTGATGGACAACCTCAACACGCACAGCCTCGGCTCGCTGTACGAAGCCTTTCCGCCCGAGGAGGCGCGCCGGCTGATTCGGCGTTTGGAGGTCGTCCACACCCCCAAGCACGGCAGTTGGCTCAACATGGCTGAAATCGAATTGAATGTTCTGACACGGCAATGTCTCGCCCGGAGGATCCCTGACAAACAAACGCTCGCCAATGAAACCGCTGCTTGGCAGAACGAACGAAACTGCAGTCAGGCAGCAATCGATTGGCAGTTCACCACCAAAAATGCTCGAACAAAACTGAAGCATCTGTACCCCAAAAATCGAAGTTGACCCTACAGTAGCGAGGTTGTGGCGCGCCGATCAGGCGTGCGGCTTCGCACATTTTCGTGCGAAGGGGCGCGCTGGGTGCGAGTTGTTCGCGTCCGCAGAACAGGTCTTTCGCTGTCGCAAGACACTCGGCTCAGACATGCGACGTCGGCATAGCGGTTGCGGTCTTAACCCGACCGATTAGGGGTGGTCGACACTGCGCAACTTTGGTGACGGACCCCACAAATCAATGTTTGCGTGACTCGCCGCTTCATTTGTCGCAAAATAGCCGTCGATCAACACAACGAACGGCGTCTTGCATAAGGACAGGGTCTCATGACCGTTGCCGGCGTGCCCCATGCACCGAGCTTAAATGGTCGCATCGTCGCCATTCGGGGAACGGTCATCGACGTCGCGTTTACCGACGGCTTGCCGAGCTTGGAGACTTCGTTGCGCTGCACGATTGATCATGGCTACGTCGACGCGTTCGTGCATTCGCACCTGGGGGACTGGTCCGTGCGGGCAATCGCGATCGATAGCACGCGAGGTCTGAGTCGGGGAGCCGCGGTCACGTCGGATGGATCACCATTGCAGATTCCGGTTGGCAAGGAGGTGATTGGCCGGGTGATTGATTTAAGAGGGCGGCCGCTCGATGGTGCCCCGCCGTGTCAGACGAAGGAAGTCTGGCCGCTCCACGCGTTTTGACGGAATCGGTCGGTTCACCCCCGTCACCGCTCGAATTCTTCCCGTTGCGTCCAAGGTTCCCTCGTCCATTCCGAGTCCGTCGCCCTACGTTGACCGGAGGTATTTGGAAGGAGTGGCGGTAAGGGAATTCCTCTACGTCACGCTGTACGAGATTCTGCTGGAAGCCCTGGCAGCAGAGCATGGGATGCGGATCGTCGCCGCTGAATCCGCTCTTCAATGGCTGGACAACACAATTGAGATGACCAAGCGCCGGCTCACCGCGAGCCGGAGCGAGACATCGACACAAGAACTACTCGACATCGTCTCCGGCGGTCGCCAGGCGCAAAACGACAGTCAGAATACACCTTCATAGGGCGGCGCCTCCGACGACGCGATGCAAGAACGACAGCCTTTCGGGGCTTTTGCCGCGGACGGTTCTACCTGCGTGGAACGCCCGTCAGACGCTCGCAAACATTTCCGGCGATTCCCTTCGCAGCAATTTGGCGATTTCGCCGAATTCCGACGCGAGCAAATTGAGAACGTCGTCCAAGCTGACAATTCCCGCGAGACGACCTTCGTGATTGACGACCGGCAAGCGGCGATAGGGCCCACTTCGCATGATGGAGAGGGCCTCTTCCGTTGTGGTGTCCTCGGCGACAGTCTGCGGCAGCTGGCTCATGATCTCCCAAACCGTCGCTTTAACGGGATCGCAATGTTCAACGATAGTCCGCAAGACAATATCCCGATCGGTGACGATGCCCAATGGGCGCTGGTCCTTGTCGACCACGATCAGAGTGCCCACATTTCGATCATGCATCCGCTGGGCGGCGGTCTGGACGGAATCCGTCAACTCGGCGGTATCGACACTTCGCACACAAATTCGTCCCACAGACATTTCTGTTTCCTTTAGTCTCGTTTGCAGGCGTGAGCGATTGTCATCGTCGCCTTTGTCAGGTCTTTAAAGACACGAAATTGCCGGCGTCCTTTGCCTCAGTTGTCGAGCTCGACTCCGTCGCACTTTCGGGCGTCTTCACAATCAAAACAGGACACCGAGATCCGCGCAATACGGTCTCGGCAACACTCCCCAGCATGATTCGTTTTGCCCCGGTTCGTCCGTGACTCGCCATTACAATGAGGTCGCAGTCCGATTCCTCGGCCGCCCGCAAGATTTCAGCAGCCGGATTCCCTTCCACGATGCGCCGCTCGACACGAACTGCCGGGTCCTTTACTTGGAATTGGCCGAGGCGCTCTTCCATTTGTGTCAAATACTCGTCTGACGCTGGGCCATAGATTGTGACGCCGAGCGGGACAACTTCGAGAATGATCAGACGAGCTCCCGACCCGCTGGCAATCTCGCGCCGCACGAAAAGCCAACTTCGAGGGCGAGGATTCATCAGTTGGGCAAAGGATAGTCTTGATCGGTCGCATAGATTCGTCGATCGCTCAGGAGTCAAAGGGACGCAAAATGCTTGCGTTGTTCGGTGACAACCTTGGATGTCGACCGACCAAAAAAGCAAACGCGATGCCAACATGGTCGACTGGCCGAAACGACGGCCGGCGCGTGTCTCAAAGCACCATAATCCGGCCGCAAAACGCGAGCTTAGACATCCCGAGCCCCTTGCGATGGCCAAAAGCCTCAGGGAAAGGGGATGTGCGTTTTCGCTCGGTTGGATCAAATCCGCACGCTGTGAATGACATCTGAATCCGCAATCTATGACTCGCGCGAATCCGGGCAATTGACGGGACGCCCTGCCGATCACGAGGTCATTCACCGTCCAAGACAACGAGCAAAGGCGTTTGCTGGCGTGGACGTCCCTTGCCGCAACAGGTTCGTCATGGAGAAAATAGGGTCGCGCGCCCGAGTTTTCATTGGCACGATTTGACTGGGACGGCAGCATTGACCGTGAACGCCCTCTGGCTGGCGTCCGGATGCCGACACAATTGTCCAAAAAATCCAGCATGACTGAAGCAGCCTCTCCGCGATTGCTTGTTGTCGAAGACGATAAAGACACCCAAGCCAATTTACATGACATTTTGGAATTGGATGGCTACCAAGTGGACGCCGTTTCGTCGATCGAGCAGGCGCGGCAAAAAGACTGGAACGAGTACTTTGCCTTTGTCCTCGATCACCGTCTGCCCGACGGCACGGCGGAGGAACTTCTGCCCGAAATTCGTGAGGTTGCGCAAGCGCCGGGATTCTGATCGTTACTGGGCATGCCGACTTGGGTGGAACAATCACGGCTCTTCGACATGGCGTCGACGATTACATTCTGAAACCCATCGATGTGGACGCCCTCCGCGCGAGCTTGATTCGCATCCGCAAGCTTCGCGAAGCGCGCGACCGTTTGATTCAGTCGGAACGATTGGCGGCAATCGGCGAGATGGTCTCAGGCATTGCCCATGAAAGCCGCAATTTTCTCCAGAAGATTTCCGCCGCTGTCGAGTCACTACAATCAAAGGTTGGCTGGGAACTCGATGATGCGGCCGATCTTGCAGGCATTCGACGCGGTTGTGACGGACTGACGCGACTTTTAAACGATTTGCGTGAATATGCCGCCCCAATTACGCTCGACCGTGGCTGTTCGGACCTGGCCCAAGTTTGGCGCGTGGCATGGAAGAACCTGATGACCCACCACTCTGATCAAAAGGCAACGCTCGTCGAACAGATGGATTCCGAACATGCTTGGGCCTCCATCGATCACTTCCGGATGGAACAAGTTTTTCGCAATCTCTTCGAGAACTCCTTAGCGGCCTGTTCCGGCCCAGCGCAGATCACCGTACGGAGCGAGAACTGCGCGGCAGAGGGTACGCTACGCATCACTGTCTCCGACAACGGTACGGGTTTGAAAACGACTGAACCGTCGACGGTTTTCCAGCCTTTTTTTACGACCAAGAGCCGGGGGACCGGCCTGGGCTTGTCGATTGTTCGCCGCATCGTGGAGGCGCACGGTGGTACGATCACAGCCCGAAATGGCGCTCGGCAAGGTGCGATCTTTGAATTGCAAATTCCGAATGCGGTTCCTTCAAACGGCGATTCGTCGCTCGAAAACTAAGCAATGGATGACGAACGAATCTGCCGCCGGTATCGTGAACTCCAGGACTATGTCGGGTGGAGTGAGGAAGACGCTACACGCGTGCGGAATGCCGGACGACTGGTTAAATCTCACCTTTCCGCCTTGATCGACGATTTTTATGCGGAGATCAAACGTCACCCCGAAGCTAGTCAGGTTTTTACCGACGAGGCCCAGGTGGAACGGCTCAAGCAGTCGTTAAGAATCTGGCTCGAGCAATTGTTCCAAGGGCCGTATGACGGCGAATACGCGATTCATCGTTGGGAAGTTGGCCGCCGCCATGTTGAGGTCGGGCTCGACCATGTCTTCGCTCATGCGGCACTGGCTCGTTTACGCCGGGGTCTGGCACGAGCATTACGATCCGAATGGCCCGCCGATGCCAACGATTTCGACGAAACGCTCAATTCCCTGAACACGCTGATCGATCTCGACCTGGCGAAAATCGAAGACGCATATGCCGCTGAGTATCTCGACCGGCTTCAAAAGACAGAACGCTTGGCCGCGATCGGACAAATCGCCGCAGGAGTGGCACACGAGATCCGCAATCCACTCAACGTCGTAAAGACCTCGGTCTATTTTCTAATGAATGCAAAAACGGTCTCGCCTGAACGTGTCGCTGAACATCTTGCAAGGATCAGCCGCCAAGTCAATCACGCCAACGACGTCGTCACGGCTTTATCCAGTTTCGCCAAGCCGCCGGTGCCCCAATTGAGCTCGGTCTCGGTTTCCGAGTGTCTGAAGAGTGCTCTCGAGCGCTATCCAGCGCCGCAGGGAATTGAGACCGTGTTGGACTTGTCTGAATCGCTTCCCAAAGTGAAGGCAGATCCCACACAGCTGGATATTGTCTTCGGAAACCTCATTCGCAATGCCTGTGACGCGATGCCGGACGGAGGGACTTTAACCGTGAAAGCCAGCGGTGCCGGCCCCTGGATCCAAGTAAAATTCATGGATACCGGTGTAGGAATCGCAGCGGCTCACCTTGCGAAAATTACCGAGCCGCTTTTTTCGACCAAGCGCGGGGAATGGGACTCGGCTTGGCAATTACGAGTGCAATTCTGAGTAAAATCTCAGGGAAATTAACTGTCACGAGCGAAGTCGGACAGGGAAGTACGTTTTCCGTACAGATTCCAGTTGCCGAGGGCAGTCGATGAACGGACCAAACGCAACGAAGGAGAGTGGCGTGCACTCGGTGTTGATTGTCGACGACGAGGTCGACGCCTGTGAAAATCTGCGAGACATTCTCTCGGACTTGGGGTATCGCGTCGGGATCGCCCGAAGCGGCCCTGAGGCAGTCGCCCAGGTCGTGCGCTCTCCTTACGACATCGCCTTGCTCGATTTGAAGATGCCCGGCATGGATGGGGTGACCGTATACCGCCAGATCAAGCGGCTCCGCCCCGAGACGGTTGCCATCGTCGTCTCTGCCTTTTCGGGAAGTGATCTCGCGGAACGTGCGCTCGAAGAAGGTGCGGCCCAGATCGTCGCCAAACCGGTCGACGTGCCTGAACTCCTGACGGCCATCGAAACGTCGCTGGCCCAGCCACTGGTCCTGGTCGTCGACGACGACGCGGACTTCTGTGAGAACTTATGGCCGATTCTGTGTAAACGGGGATTTCGCCTCGCGTTAGCACACAATCCCGACGAGGCCACCCGGCAATTAGCCACGAAGACCTTCAGTATCGTCCTCATCGATTTGAAATTTCCCCAGGCAGAAGAGGGCGAAAAGATCTTTCGTGCAGCTCGGGAGACGAATCCCACTGCTCGGCGAATTCTCGTGACCGGGTTTCGCGACGAATCGGTCGAAACAATTCATCGATTATTGGAGCAAGGTGTCGACGCTGTTTGCTACAAGCCGATCGACGTCGACAACCTGCTCAAGATGTTGGGCGCCTGAGACGTGGTTCGGGTTGTCTTTCATGATCGGCTATCTCTCTCCATAGCGGGGAATGTCTTTGAGCGAGCCACCGAAGATCGAATTGCTGATTGCGGATGACGACGCCGATTTCCGGGGAAGCGCGGGGCGGCGGTTTCGTCGCCGTGGCTTCAATGTTGAAGAAGCTGCCAGCGGGACTGAAGCCCTTGAGCTTTTAAATAAACGCAACTTTGATGTCGCCTTGTTGGACATGATGATGCCCGGCCTCTCGGGAATCGAGGTCCTCGACCGCATCTCCGCCGACTCGCGCGACGTCGAAGTCATTTTATTGACGGCACAGGGGACGATTGACTCTGCGGTCAAAGCGATGAAGCTGGGGGCCTCCGATTACTTGACCAAGCCGTTCCCTTTGGCGGAACTCAAGGTTCTGATCGAAAAGGCGTGGGAAAGATCGCGGCTCAAAAAAGAGAATCGTCAACTCAAAGCAGTGCTTCAGCGAAGCCAGTCGGATCCTGAAATCATCGGCCAATCTCCGGCAATGCGTGCCGTGTTTCGATTGATCGACAAGGCAGCACCGAGCGATCGGCCCATCCTGATCCAGGGCGAGAGCGGAACGGGAAAGGAGCTCGTCGCGCGAGCGCTTCATCGCCGCAGTCCGCGGGCCGACCGCCCGTTGGTGGTTGTCAACTGTGCCGCGCTACCCGAGCAGCTTCTGGAAAGCGAACTCTTCGGTCACGAGAAGGGTTCGTTTACCGGCGCGGCGGTTGCCAAGGCCGGGTTGTTTGAGATCGCCGACGACGCAACGTTGTTTATCGACGAGATTGGCGAAATGCCGGCGGCCATGCAGTCCAAGCTGCTGCGGGTTCTGGAAGACGGTTCGATGCGTCGCGTGGGCTCGCTACGAGAACGACGCGTCAACGTACGGGTGATCACGGCAACGAACCGCAATCTGGCCGACGAGGTCCGCGCCAATCGATTTCGCGAAGATCTCTATTACCGGATCAACACGATGACGATCGACTTGCCGCCATTGCGCGAGCGCCATGGTGATATCTCGCTCTTCATCGAAAAGTTCCTCGGACCCGGCTGGGAAATCTCGACGGAAGTGCGCGAGAAACTGGAAAGGTTTCGCTGGCCGGGCAATGTTCGCCAATTAATCAACGTCATCGAGCGGGCCAAAATCCTTGCCGACGATCAGTCAATCGTCGCCTCCGATCTTCCCTCGGAATTGAACGTCCAGGCCGAGCCTCCGTCCTTGTCAGGTCTGGGGCAAGGTCCGCAGTCGGACGATCTCGAGTCGCTACAAAAATCGAAAATCGAGGAAGTTCTGAACCGTGTCGGCGGGAACAAAACACGCGCCGCGCGGCTCCTAGGGATTACGCGGAGGTCACTGTATCGACTACTTGAACGCTATGAGCTCGGAGACGAGTCGAGCGATCGCCAGGCCACCTGACTCGTACGCAATGACTTGAATCGGGCCGGCCGCGGGCAATTTGCGCTTCATGGTCGAACCGCGCTGGATCGCACTGACGCGCGCGATTTCGCACGTTCGTCCGCCGTCGGTGGGTCATTGGACAACGCGGAAAAGCACGCCGCCCAAGGGCATCAATCGATTCGAGCCTCTCGGTGCGCGCGTGGCACGGTCCTTGCGGAGGAGCGACCTTGCAAAGGAGTCTTTATGCAAAGCCGAACGAATTGGATTCAATGGACGGTCGTTTTTCTAGTGTTGTCTGCTGGCGGCTGGCTTGCTTTTCCGGAAATCGATCCCCTCGGGGGAAGCAGTGGCGTTTCGCTACTCCATCGAGTCAACGAAGACGCCGTGAGACAAGCGGTAAAAACCGCGCCAAATGTGGGGCAGGTACGGGGCACGGCGAGCTTGCTGACTGCTGTTCCGTAGAATTCGGCCGTTGTCGGCACTTTATCGGAGCCAAGCTGTGGAAAACGGTGTCAGCCATGCGCGACAAGCGGACAACCAAGCGGTTGTCGTTACGATCGCGAAAAGGACGCACTATTTCGGACTTGTCGCGGTTGCAATCGGTTGTCTCCTGGGAACTGGTTTTTACCGAGGGTGGTTCGCTCTTTCGACGCAAAAAGAGTCGCTAACTCACAAAGTCGACATCAACTTGACAGTCGACCCCGACAGAATCGGACGAGACGCGAAAAAGGCCGCCAATTTGACGAAAATGAAGGCGGCCGATCTTTCAGCGAATCTCAAGAAAGAAGCCGAGCAACTTCGCCGCCAGTCGGCATAGCACAGAAGCGATTGTCGCGCGAATCGTCGTGCCCGCAAAGTGCCGAGCCTCAAGAGTCGACCTTGCCGGTGATCGATTCCCGTCTCCCCGACACAGGGATTTCATTGTTGCCCACGGTGTCGGATTCACGACACCGTCGATATCGCGAATGTGGCTGGTCGTACGTAGCATGGCGCCGCAAACAATTCGCTCTGCTCTGTAATGAGCAGCGTGGCCAATGCGTTCCCAGATACGATGGCAAAGTACTTATCCCGGTCTCCGCAAGCATTTTCAACGTAGTCCAAATCGTGTCAGTTCATCCTTGCAAGATGGCGGCTACCGGCTCGTGGGACGGGAGGGCATCTCGATCGAGAATGTAGACGGAGCGTCCGTTCTCGATGGTCTTGGCAACGGCCAGGTCGAGGAGGTCGATGTCGTCCGGCTGTCGCTCAGGATGCACGGCGACTGTGTCGGATCCGTTAAACCGTCCCCAGATATGCGAGCCGGCGGCAGCAAACAGCACATCGACACGGCCCTGGCTCGTTGCCGGCAGGATTTGTTCGATGTGAGACGCGATCCGATCGGTCGCCGCCATTTGCGTGTAGCGTTTTCGGTCCTCTTCCAGACTGGCCTGACGGTTGGGTCCGGCCACCTCAAGTGATCGGCGATGCAATTCGGTTTTCGCGAGTGAATCGGGACTGCCGGTCACTCCCTCCGACAGCAGGTAGGGATACCGACACAACTCGCGGAAGATCGGCTGGATCGATCGGACCGCCGCCAGAACCAGCTGCGACGACTCATCCTTCAATAGCGGCTCCAAATGCCGCACCACGCTCCGCACGTATTCCGTCAGCAGGGTCTTTCGATCGTCCTTCGGCGTCCCCTTGCCATGCGCGATACCGATGCGGACGCCGCTTTTACCGTGCGCGGCCGACGTGTGATACTGCAGCCCCTTCTCGAATTCCGTCCCTTTCTCGACCTCGCTTAAGCTTTTGGGAAACGATTTCGGAAGCTGAACCGGCGTCAGGCTGTCCTCGTCAGCCCGATACAGGGAAACGGTATTGTCGCTGAGCGCCAGGACAAGGAAACGCTCCGGCTCGGACGAGGCGCGAACGAGAGGCGCCAGATAGAAGCGTTTCTGGACCGCTAAGAATTCCTCGAAGACAACGTGTGAACGGCCCCAGTTCAAAGTTCCTGGTTCGATCAAGAGGACCAGCCCCTTTTTCCCTGTGGATCTCCAGAAAAGGCTGTTGGTTTCCAGTTGCCGAGCTTCGTGCAGAAACGCTGCGCTCTCGGCCGGCCGCATCCCCTGTGTATGAAGAGCGTCCCGTGCCTGGTCCAGCAGGTTTTTGAGGCGGATCACGTCTTGTGGCAAGCCGTAGAGGGGCATGTAAATCGAAACGCACAGCTCACTGCGGGGAGCTGCCAACTTCCTTAAATCGTCGGTGCGGATGGCAATCATGGGATCTCTCGTTCGTCCTTTTGCGAGGTTTGGTCACTGACGGCAAATCGGCAATTAGCACTTCCAATGCCGAGACGCCGAGAAGGGCCGCACTGCACAGAACCAGAAGAGAACAGGACGTAGAGAAGTGATTTATCAGAACAACTCGCACATTCCGGCCGTGCGGAACCGCGCGCTCAGGACAGAATCGCACAGTTGAAATTGAAGGCCTTGAGGTTCTGCTGAGCCGGCCTCGGGGGCCGTCTTCGCGGCGGTTTTCGGCCGAAAACAAGTCGTCTGCTTCCTCATGGACGCGCTCGTGAATCCTCGCCGGACCACATTTTTCAACCGGTACAAAAGATGCGATTGCGATCAAACCGTGGCAGGACGGTCTTTCTCCCCGGACCGCCGTCTTACTGCTGTAGCGGGAGCAATCGAATCGAGCGAAGGACGACGACAATGAACGAAACTCACCTCACGACCGCTGAAATTCCGCTGACCTTGACTCGGGATGAGCGGGCGTACCTCGAAGCGGGTTTTGCAGAATGCATTGGGAGACACGCGCGTCGAAGCCCATCGGACCCACTCACCTCAGTTCCGCGAACGCGTGCTCAATGAAGAAGAACTCGTCCGCGGACTCTTGAGCAAACTGGAGAAATCGGCATGACCGGCATCCCGGAATCAAGCGTCGGCAGCGCGGCATCGTCGGAGCGTAAATCCAGCGAGAAGTTTCGTCTGGTCGTTTTCGGCCAGATGGAGGATCCAGACGAACTCAGACAAATCTTGATTGAATCCGCTCGAGTTCATCCCGACGACGCCGCGACAGCCGTTCGCACGGTGCCCGGCATTTTGCCCTTGCGATTGTCGAAAGACGTTGCTCGGTCGGTGGCCGATGAAGTAAGCCAGCGCGGTATTCGGGCGATGTGGCTGCCTGAGACAGAATTGCCGAGGCTCGACCACGCCGAGATGATTCACCATGCCGGCTGTCAGCAACAGGGATTGGAAATGTTTGACGTGCATGGCACGCGAACGCGGGTCGTGCCGTGGCGGGATGTTTGCCTGCTGAGCGTGGGCAGTGTTCCTTTGGTGGAAGGATGTCGATATTCGGCCGAGCCGTGCGTCGTCCTGCACGCGGCACCCAATCCGCATGGGGCAATGGTCGAAAAGTCGCATCGAGATAGTCTCGCCCTTTGGATCGCGTGTGAGCATCCCTGGACGGTCTATCGGCTGGTTCACAATCAGATCAATTACGAGTATCTCGGTGCGCGAGAAACGACCTCGGCCACCCGGAATTTCAGCCTGTTGGTGGCAGATCTTTTTCGATTGGCACCTCGGGCGTATTTGACATCGGCGACTCGTGCCTTCTTGAACCACGGGCTTCGCCGGCATTTCGAGTTTCATTCCGCCGAGGAACTGCGAGATTACACCGCATTTCACATTTTAGTGATGCGCGGTCTCCCGACCGCGGCCGCAACTGTCCCATCGGTCGGAGTGCCCGCTGCTTCCTGATCGGCAGGAACTGTCAGTCCTTTGCGCCGAGCGGCGCAATCAATTGTTCTCATGTCCCACGAGTGCTCAATCGATGGGAAATTGCGCTGGTTGCCCGTCAGCACATGCTCTCTGCATCATCGAGATTTGGGACAGCGACGCTTCGGCTGCGGACTTCACGATGTGTGCGGATCTGACTCAGTTGTCGCGTGCCGTTGTTCCCTTTCGCACAGGGAGCAGCCGACCCTTGCTTGTTCAATGGTCTTGGGACCGGCTGTCTACGGCCGAAATCACGCCCTGCGTGCTGAGAAATCAAACGATTCCGCCGTTGGCACGCCAAGTGCGATCGATGTCAGCGGTCACATCTCAAAGCAACAAGAATCCAATAGCGGACGAAAACACGCGCCTCGGCGGAGCACAATCCAACGCCTCGCATGTCCTCGTCGTGAGTCTTGTCACAACTGACGAAGGAGAAACCGGTCATGGCAACAGCAACCGCTTCGGAACTGCAAGTCGACCACAAGCATTGGCTGCGGGATATCGAGCGCTGGAACTACTACCTCGATGCCTGGCACAAGCAGGTTCACGATGTCACGCGCGAATATCGTCGCTTGATGAAATTGGTCGACGACTATGCCGATGGACTCGAAGAATTCAGCGACGCGGTCGCGTCCCATCGCAACCGGCTGATTGCCGATGAACGGGCCATGGTCGAACATCACGGTCCGATCGATCGCGACGCGGAACTGGCCGCGAGCCACGAATCGAATGCGTCTCGTCACGAAGAACTCTACAAGATGCACGAGCGACTCAAGCAGATGCAGCACACGCTGACAATGGGTCTGGCTGTTTTAAAGCACGAGCCCATTCGCGGCGAGTAGCCGCGTTCTGCCTCCCTTACCTCTCTAGGACGCCGGCACCACGCAGTTGTCCTCTGTGAGTGCTCGGATGCCCGGAGAGGAAGGGAGCTTCTTATGGCCTTTTTCAATGGTCGTTTCTGTCAGGGAGCATACGATGAGCGCAGTTCCTCAATACATCCGGTGGTTTGCTGAAATCGGCATCGGCGATGTTGCGCTCGTCGGTGGGAAAAATGCCTCGCTGGGCGAGATGTACTGCGAACTCGCGGATGCGGGGGTGAAGGTCCCCAATGGTTTCGCGGTCACGGCGGACGCCTATCGCCATTTTCTCCGCTCGGCCAAGCTCGATCAGTCAATTCCTGATTTGATCGCGGGATTGGACACCGGCGACGTCGACAACCTTCGCGTGCGCGGTCGGCGCATCCGTGATGCCATCCTCGCGTCCCCTTTTCCCGCGGACCTCGAATCCGAAATCCTCGCGGCCTACGAGAAACTGGGAAGCGATTGCGCTCATCCCATCGATGTGGCCGTTCGCAGCAGTGCAACGGCGGAGGACCTGCCCGACGCCAGCTTCGCGGGCCAGCAGGAAACTTACCTGAATGTGCGTGGCCCACAGTCGCTCTTGACCGCGTGTAAACGCTGCTTCGCCTCGCTTTTTACGGACCGGGCCATTTCGTATCGGGTGGACAAGGGATTCGATCATTTCCAGATTGCCTTGTCGATCGGCATCCAGCGGATGGTCCGCTCGGATTTGGCGGCTTCCGGAGTGATGTTCACGCTCGACACGGAGTCCGGGTTCCGCGACGTCGTGCTGATCAATGCCGCATACGGTTTGGGTGAAAATGTCGTTCAGGGTTCGGTCAATCCTGACGAGTTTTACGTCTTCAAGCCGACGCTTAACAAAGGCTTCCGACCGATCGTCGAGCGCCGGATGGGAAACAAGGAATTCAAGCTGATCTACGATGAAGGGGGCGGGCGCATGACTCGCAACGTCCCCGTCCCGCCTGAGGATCGCTCGCGCTTTGCGATTAACGACGAAGAAATCCTGAGCCTGGCACGATGCGCGTGCGTCATCGAGGAACACTACTCGAAGAAACGCAGCCGGCCCACGCCGATGGATATCGAATGGGCGAAAGATGGAATCAGCGGAGAACTTTTTATTGTTCAGGCCCGTCCCGAAACGGTCCAGTCATTGTCGTCCCGGCAAAGTTTGGAAGTCTACGAGTTGAAGCAGCGGGGGCAAGTCCTCGTACGGGGTCGTAGCGTCGGAGAGCGGATCGGACAAGGAACGGTGCGCGTGATTCCGACGGCGGCTCACCTGGAACGTTTTCAGCCCGGCGAAGTTTTGGTCACCGACAAAACCGATCCAGACTGGGAGCCGACCATGAAAAAGGCTTCCGCGATCGTGACGAACCGCGGAGGCCGGACGTGCCATGCCGCCATTGTCAGCCGCGAGCTCGGAATCCCTGCCATCGTCGGAACGGAGAACGCAACACAGGTGCTTAAAAACGGGCAACTGGTGACGGCCACGTGTTGTGAAGGAGAAACGGGCAGCGTTTATGCTGGCCTCCTTCCCTTCGAGGTCCGCAAGGTAAATTTTGAAACACTGCCACGACCGCGCACGAAAATCATGCTCAACGTCGGCAACCCAGAAGAGGCGTTTCGACTTTCCCTGATTCCGAACGACGGCGTCGGTCTGGCGCGAGGAATTCATCATCACGACCTACATCAAAGTCCACCCCCTCGCCTTGTTGCATTTCGATCAGATTCGAGATGAGAACACGCGCTCGGAGATCAATTGCATCACGGCTGGATACGCCGACAAACCCCAATTCTTTGTCGACAAGCTTGCCGAAGGGGTCGCAACGATCGGTGCCGCATTTTATCCCAAAGAGGTGATCGTGCGGCTCAGCGATTTCAAGACCAATGAATACGCCAACCTCATCGGTGGCAGGGAGTTCGAGCCGGCCGAAGAGAATCCCATGCTCGGCTTCCGCGGAGCGTCACGTTATTACCACGAGCGGTACCGCGACGGTTTTGCGCTTGAATGTCGCGCCATGAAAAAAGTCCGGGATGAAATGGGATTTTCCAACGTCAAGCTCATGGTCCCCTTCTGCCGCACGGTCGAAGAAGGCCGGCGAGTGATCGAAGAATTGGCGAAGAATGGCCTGAAACAGGGTGAAAACGGCCTCGAGATTTACGTCATGTGTGAAATCCCGAGCAACGTGATTCTGGCGGACCAGTTCTGCGACGTCTTCGACGGATTCTCAATTGGCTCGAACGACTTAACGCAGCTGGTTCTGGGTGTCGATCGCGATTCAGAAATCGTTGCGCCCATTTTTGACGAGCGAAACCAGGCAGTCAAAACGATGATCGCGCACGTCATTGAAACGGCCTGGCGGACGGGGCGCAAGATCGGGATCTGCGGCCAGGCTCCCAGCGATTATCCCGAGTTTGCCCAATTCCTTGTCGAACAAGGCATCGACAGCATCTCGCTGAATCCCGACGCCGTCGTGAAGACAACGTTGAAAGTGCTTGAAATGGAGCGCGCGATGGATCGCGCGGGGGCGGCTGTGGCACGGCGCCCCGCCGCTCCGCGCCCAGATTCCGCGACAACGAGTCATCGAGCGGTGCCGGTCGCGATTGGGAATTAAAACCGGCCGACAGTTCGTTCAAACAGGCCTGCAGGAATGTTTGACTCAAGATGCTGCCATCGGGACGTCTTTGACACAGCGCCACTATTCTGAACCGCAGCCTACTTTACCCAGAGGATAATCCTCGTGATCCGCGAGCCTGTTTGGCCGGATCGCGCGGCCACCCTCTTGGTCTTTGGCCATGGATTTCGTCATCAAAGCAACGGACCGCGGACGAATTGCTTGGATTTCAACCACCAACCATCGTGGCTTTCGTTCCATTGTCGACCGTGCGGAGGCCGCTGTCTTCAAGACTCGCGAGGAGGCGCAGAGTGTGATCAACAAGCTTCCCGCAGCTTTCGTCCGGGCTGGTGTCCGCTTTTCAATCGAGCTGAACGATCGGGCTTCGGCCTGATGGTCGAGCGATCCTTCGCAGTGTTTGCCCGCGAATTATTTATTCTCGTTCCGTGTCATTAGCACGACGTGACATACTGTCGTTGCCGCGACCAATCGGAATGTGAAAAAGCGAGTGGCATCAAAAACAGAAAGGCTCGCAAGTGGTGCCACTTTTGTCACTTGCGAGCCTCAGCTCTTTCAAGGCGGAGAGATCGGGATTCGAACCCGAGATGCCGGTTTCCCGACATACCGGATTAGCAATCCGGCGCTTTCGGCCACTCAGCCATCTCTCCGAAGCGCAGGTCCGCATACCGACCAAGCGGTCGCCCGCCGTGACCAAAGTCTTCGGTGAGCAAGACGCAGCGACGGTTGAGACCTGCGCGGCTTCAACAAATTGTGATCGTCGCTCGCAGAACCGGGTCGGCAACCGGCGACTATAATCCGAATGATCTCGAAATCCAAGGCCGGTCTCACTCTCCGACTCTCTCCACAAGGTCAAGCAGAATGAGCGATTCCAGCACGGCCCGCGAGCTGCCGCCGCCGTATTATGCGGTCGTCTTCACCTCCCAGCGCACCGACGTCGACGCCGCTGGCTACCGCCAAACGGCGGCCCGCATGGAAGAGCTGGCACGGCAGCAGTCGGGCTTTCTCGGCATCGAATCGGCCCGAGGAGATGACGGCACCGGCATCACCGTCTCGTACTGGGAATCGCGCGAGGCAATCGCCGCGTGGAAACAACACGTGGAACATCTGGCCGCCCAGGAAACCGGCCGGAACGTGTGGTATGCCGCCTACCGGCTGCGAATCGCCCGCGTGGATAAGGATTACACTTTCGCCAAACCGCATGGCGGGCAGGCCTTTTCGCGATGATCCTGTTCGATTGTGGAGAGGGGCTGGCGGCTCTCCAGACTTCGCCCGAACGGAAAACTTTGCCCCGTCCGATCTCGCCTCGCGGCTTCCCCTTTCACCGGCTTCTCCCTCGTCTCCCGATTCGCAACATCCTGGGGGAAGCACAATGCCGGCACCTTGCGCACAACGCGTTCGGCGGCATCCGCGAAAAGCGCATCTTTTCCGCGCCGCAGGCCGCCGGTCCGGCCGAAATAACATCACGGAAGCTAGAGCCGGCACAAACCGTGTTTTAGTTTCCCACGGATCGCCCGCGACACGGTGCAAAAGCTCGCTAAGAGCCTGGGTGAATGATGGCGGATGCAACCCGCAGACGCAGGCACTCTTCCAACCGGATCAAACGCGCGTGGTACGCGCGGCACCGGGCGATTCGGTTCTCGCGACGATTTTTGGCAGCCGCTTTGAGCTGACAACCAGCGGCACGGCCCTTACCGATGGTCACACCATCGTTTTTCATAAAAAAGCCCGCGGTCGGCGCGTTCCGACCGCGGGCTTTTTGCTTTCGCGTTCTGATGGACTGGACTGGATCGCCTGACTGGTGGTCAAGCAAGAGGTACTCGCTTCACGATCCCTCGAGCGGCGGACCGTTGCGCAGGGCCGAGACCAACAGGACGCTAAAGGCCATGACTCCCGCCCCGCCCCAGTAAGGCCAGGTCGACGCTTTTGAAAACAGCGTGATGCCGACGACCGGTCCCAGGATCCGCGCGACGGCCGCAATTCCCTGCCCCAGGCCGAGGATTCCCCCCTGCTCCGAAGCGGCGCTCCGTCGCGACAACAGCGACTGCAGTGACGGGGTCAGCGACGCAAATCCGACCACGCAAACCGGAATCACCGCATATAAAAAAGGCTGCGAATGCTGCAGAGCCGCTATCGCCACCCCGACCAGGCCCAGCACCATCAAGCCCGTTCCGATCAGGCTCAGGCGAAACTCCCCCAGCGTCGGCACGAGCCGCCGCACCAACACGCCCTGGGCCAGCGTAAGAATCAATCCGATGTAGGCGAAGACGAAAAAGTTCTTCTGATCGGCGAGCCCCAGTTCTTTCGTCAACAGAGCCAGCGTCGTTTCGAACTGGGCGAAGGCAAATGTCGTGAAAAACATACACGCCAGAATCAGCCCGATCGACGGCCGGGCCACGGCCGACTTGAAATTCGACAGCAAAAACCAGCCGCCCCGCGACGCCGTCGACCTCACCTTGAGCGACTCGGGAAGCAGAAAAATCGCCGACAGCAGAGCCAACGCCGACAATCCCGAAGCGACGTAGCCGGCCGCCGGGCTCGGCGGTCCTCCCGGCACGCTCGAAACACATGCCGCTCCGACGAGCGGTCCGAACGTAAATCCAATCCCGAACGCCGCCCCGATCAAAGCCATTCCGCGGGCCCGCTCCAGGGGCGAAGTCACGTCGGCGATATACGCCTGGGCGGTGGAAATCGTAGCCCCTGCGATGCCCGCCCCGATGCGGGTGATAAACAGCCACGTCAGCGGACTCAGCCCCAACAGGCGGGCATCCGGCGCAAGGGACGACGCCAAACCGAACACCGCGTACGACGCCGTCGAACCTGCCAGGCCGAGCATCAAAATCGGCCGGCGTCCCACACGGTCGGAAACCCGCCCCCAGATCGGCGAGAAAATAAATTGCATCGCCGAAAACGAGGCCATGAGCAGCCCGAGCACGGGCCCCTCGGCATGAAAGTATTCGCCATACCGCGGCAAGAGCGGGAGCACGATCCCGAAGCCGAGCAGGTCGATAAAGACCGTGACAAACACGATCCCCAAAGCCGAACGATTCGATGCCGGTCGATCTGATGCCGCCACAGCCGCTCCTCGAAGTGATGAAATGCGGGCCGATCATGGCACAATGAATTCGAGCGGTCCAGCGACCCGATCGGGCATCGGGATGCAGCAGGGCCCGTCATTCCGCCCCATTTCTGGCATTTTTCTGCGTTTTTCGAAAACCGGCTTCGGGCAGGGACTGATCGCAAGTCTCGATCTCTCTCGCTCTTATCAACAATCTCGTGGTGACGGCCCTGATTTTTCTGTGGTGGTCCCGGGGGTCTGGGCGGAACTCAAATCACCGCAACTTATTCCCCACGTCCAGGTTGCACGATTTAATAGAAAATCCGCGACCACAGAAAAATGCAAATCTGAACGCGAATCACAACGATAAACCGGCAAAAGACTTACAACAAATATATAAATAATTATCTATTGATCTGTTGAGCGAGTCTTGAAGCAGCAATCTGCAGGTAAAGGAGGCTCCGACGCTCCTCCCCTCCGCCCTCTCCCCGCTGCCCCCTGCCCACTACCCCATCCTCACGCACCCTTCTTCGCCCCGCGAACAAGATACAACGGCACCCCCAGCACGAGCGGCACGAGGCCCATCAGCGACAACGCCCGGGCGTAGGCCACGCTGGCGTAGAGCATGTAGCCGCTCACGCCGATAAAGATCAGCGGCACCAGCGGATACAGCGGCGTCGCAAAGGGTCGGGGCCGGTCGGGATCGCGGCGGCGGAGCACCAGCACCGAGACGCCCGTCAATAAGAAGAACAGCCAAAACAGCGGCGACGTCCCCGCCACGAGCGTGTCGAATCCCCCCGAGTACTCCTTCCAAGGCAGTGCCGGCAGCCCGACCGCCGTCACCCCGCGATCGATCGCCCCGCGTCCCGCCTCGGTCCCCACGCCGACGATCAACAACAGCGAAACGCCGGCCTGAGCCACGAGCGAATGCACGGGCGCGTTGAGCCGCCTGTTCCAGCTCCCCATCCAGGAGAAGATGCGGTAGTCGGCTCCCACCGTCGCGTGCAACCGCGAGCCGGCCAGGACCAACCCGCTCACCGCCCCGAGTGCCGAGACCATCACCAACAGGCTCATCCCGGCCACGCCTCGACTGCCCAGCCACAATCCGAGCACATCAGCCGCAGGCGTCGACGACGCGCGCAGCCCGCCGAAACCGAGCGCCGAGACGAAGGCCCCGTTCACCAACACGTAAAGCACGGCAATCAGCAGCGTCCCCAGGATGAGGGCCCGCGGCATATTCCGCCGCGGCTCGCGCACGTCGGCCGCGACAAAGACGGCGTCGTTCCAGCCGCCGTAGGCGTAGAGCACCAGCACCATGGCCAATCCAAACCCCGGCCCCTTCACCGGCAGACTTTCCGACCAGCCCGCTCCCACTCCACTCGCGATGCCCGCTCCGGCCGCCACCGCGCCCCCCGCCCCCGCCGCTCCACCTTTCAAAAGTCCCGTCACCAACATCGACCCCAGCCCCAACACTTTGGCCACGCTCAGCACGTTCTGCAGCGACTTGCCGGTCTTCAGTCCCAGCACGTTGAAAATCGTCAACGCGACGACGGCCGCACAGGCAAACCAGACGGCGTGCCGCGCGTCTCCCGCGAAAAGCCCCACCGCATAGTCGGCAAACACGTACGACAGGGCCGCGATATTCCCCGTGAGGATCACGGCCAACCGCGTCCAGGCGAACAGAAACCCGACAAGCGGCCCGAAGGCCCGCGTGAGATAAATGTAGTCGGCCCCCGAACCGGGATACGTCGTTGCCAGCTCGGCATAGCACAGCGCGCCGACAGCGCCACCACACCGCCCAGCCCCCACACGACGAGCCCCTGCCACACCGTGCCGACGTTGCTGAAGACGGTGGGGGGCGCCTTGAAGATCGACACGCCGACCACGATGCCGACAATCACACTGACGGCATCCCACAACCCGAGCTCGGCCGGTCTTCTTTCGACGGAATCGGTCGCTGGCTGCACCGCTCGCCCTCGGTTGCGGTACCACGAAATCGCAAATCGCTCAAACAGTGTGACGGCCAATCGCCAAAAGGGCTATCGACCGCGTGGACCGGACGATTCGTGGGGCGAGCTGCTAGCTTGCCCGTCAGTCCAACGAGGTAAAAAGTCTCGCGACGAGCACGTTTGCGGACGACGATTTGCAAAACCGTGGGTTCGACGCGTGTCGATCTTCACTTCACGGGCAAGCTAGCAGCATGCCCCACGAGGGGACCGGCTCGTGACGTTCTCTCGGCATTTCACTTTGCCATAATGAGCGGGCGCCATCATTTCTGCAGTTCCGTTCCGACCAAGGTCAAACCCGATGAGCGAGCCAGTCGTCGCCCTGATCGTGCTGTGTCTGTTCGTGGTCGGCATCTGCTGGTGGGCGAGCGGATTCTCCACTCGGAGCAGAAAGACGTACCAGTTGTACTGTCAGAAGTTCGCTGAACAGCAACAGAAAGAAGAGGGGAGACTGTCGCTCTATCAGAGAGGTGTCGACCTGGCTGAGGAAGGGAATCGCCTGCGTGCGGAAGAGATCGCGCTCTTACGCGATCTAATCGCCGCCTTGCGCGAGAAGCGCTAGGTCTGATCGGCTTCAGGGGTTCCAATGCCACGATCCGAGAATATGCGGTTCGAGCCATAATGGAGCGAAACAGCCGGCGAAGCAGAAAGGGCAATGACGATGAGCATTCGCGCTAAATGACCGTGCGCGATACCTGGACAGTGAGCGGTTGAAGGAAGGGAAAGGGATTCCCTACCTTGGAATTGTTGTTTTGGAAACATCAGTTCCATCCCAAGGAGGGAAATCCCATGGAAGGCATTGTGCCTCAGGTGCGCTGGAGCGCCAAGGAGCGGTTGGAAACGGGCTTGCGTCAATGTGCGGAGGCGCGAAAACGGATTCGCTACCTGATCATTTTGAATCTGCTCAATGGTCGAGGGCCGACGGAAACAGCGAGGGTTCTTGGCGTGGGGCGATCCACGGTTTACGAAGTCGCCCGACGATTCCGGGAACAGGGGGAAGCCGGGCTCGTGGATCACCGGGAGGAGAATGGGGAGCGCAAGTTGGATGAGTGGTATCTGGTTGTGCTCTACGAAGTCGTGAAATCGTCTCCGCAGGAGCACGGTTGGCGGCGTCCGACCTGGACGCGGGAGATGCTCGTGGCGACCCTCTGCCAGAAGACCGGCGTACGGATTCACGTGGCGACGATGAGCAAGGCCCTCAAACGGATCGGGCGCGGCGCGGCCGTCCCAAACCGACCGTGAACTGCCCCTGGTCGAAACCGGCGAAAAACAGGCGTTTGCGGGAACTCCAGCGATTGATTGCCGATCTCCCGCCTGACGAGGTTGCCGTGTACGAGGACGAGATCGACATCCACTTGAATCCCAAGATTGGCCTGGATTGGATGGTCAGGGGCCAGCAGAAGGAGATCCTCACGCCCGGCCAGAACGAGAAACGCTATCTCGCCGGTGCCGAAGACACCCGGACAGGCGAAATCGTTTGGGTGGAAGGAGAGCAGAAAAACAGTTTCCTGTTCATTCTCCTGCTGTGGGAACTCGTGAAGCACTACCCCGACGCCAAGCGGATTCACGTGATTTTGGACAACTACGCGATCCACACGACCGAGCAGGTTGAGGTCAGCCTCCAGAGCGACGAGGGACGGCGCCTCCACCTGCACTTCCTCCCGCCGTACTGTCCGGACCACAACAAAATCGAGCGGACGTGGCAAGACCTGCATGCCAACGTGACTCGCAATCACACGCGAACCACAATGAAGCAATTGATGCAAGACGTGCGGTCGTACCTGCGCCGCCGCAACCATCAACAACAAACCACAACCGCCGCATGAACTTTAATACCGTCCAACTATCGCGCACGGTGATTTAGGATCGAAGACGCGATTCTTCTCTTCCACATGGGCCGGCCTGAGGCGTCGCTTCTCAGCACGCTGGTGGCCCTCGCTGCCACGTCCCGCCGACGGCGACCACGTAAAAAGGATGGAATCGGGGATGGCGAAGCATTTAGGGCATTTTTGCGCGACGAAATGCCCGCGATATGCCGGGCTGTCAATTGCAACGTGCAGTTCCGCGGAACCATGCGGCCCCTAGAGGATATTCTTTACAAATGGCTGCGGTGCGAGTTAGCGCACAACGCCGCCCTGCCGTTTGACGTTCGGTTTGAGCCGCATCCGGACCCTGGAAGCTCGTCGCTTCGGCTTCAGGTAAGACCGGAGGGCACGCTTGCGATGTCACATAGCTGGCTCGATGCTCTCGGTCGTGCAGTCGTCAACGCGCCGGAAAACGCCGACCAATTCGGCGATCCGCCCAAGTCGCCTGTGGCAGTGATGCTACCATCCGGGGTCGTGGCGTTTGAGCCGTGGCCGTAGATGCGTCTTTCGTGGCGATCGCTTACTGTGCAAGTACCGCGGTCTTCCGTTCCGCATTTCAAGCTCGTGCAACATGGCTGCTTCCGATCTCTGGTGCCGCTCAGAAACTCAATGTCGCGGAATTCGGTCGAGTTCCGCTTGCGCCTCGGCGGCAATTGGGGTACCCGGAGCCCCGTCGATGATTCGTTGGAGGTACGCTGTGGCTGGCCCATAGATCCCAGCCTTGATCAGCGACCGAGCGTTCGACAGCGTGGCGCGATATTTCGTCGGCGACGTGGCGTTCGCGTTCGAGGTCACGCCGGTTGTGGACGTGCGGGTGGTCGCGGTCAAGGCAGGTGATTCGGTCCGTTCCTCGGCGGGAGTCCTTGGACTGGCCGGGTCGGTCGCAACGCCATGAGAATTGCCGACGCTGCCAAACGGCTGCAAAACGGAAGAGTCAACGGATTTGGATCGCCCATAACCTCGCGGAGACCCGTTGGGGCTGATGCTCGTTGTGGGCGCGCTCGAAAAATTGCTACCGATTGTGGAATGACTCGTTGTTCCACCCGATTGCCCCGGAGGCGTGACACGCGTCCCCTCTTTGCCCGTGAACGGGTTGGTGTTCCCCTTCGTGCTCCAGTTGTTCGAGAAGTTGCCGTCCGCCTTGGAGCGCTCGTGCGGCGGCACATACACGCCATTTTTGGTCGTGTGGCCGTTCACGTGCACCGATCCGCTCGAGCTGGAACTCGACGAGCTTTTGCTCAAGCTATGACTGTGGCCGGAGCTCGAACTATGCGAGCTGCTGTGGCCGCCGGAAGAACTGTGACCGCCGCCTTTGGCATGTGCCAGCGCAGGACGAAGGAGAAGGGACCCAATAAGCAACAACGCGACGAAAGAGCCACCCCGCAATGAACACATCGTGTCCCTCCTGCGCGCCGGAGATGGGGTAGCGGAGCGCGTTTGAACAGCGGTCAGCCTATCGCGGGCAAGCAAGCGACACAAGGTGCTGCATCACGGAGCGGGTTTTAACGTCCTGGGGAGCCTCGGCGGGGTTTGGTCTCTGAAGAGCAGGTCGGACGTCGCGAGGCGGCTTTTGCTTGCTTAGGCGATCGGACATTTCGGGAAGATGGCCGCATCGCGAATTGTCGCCGATTGGTTTCATTTCGCTCCGGCGACGGACTTTTGCCCATGGGTGACCGATACGTCCCGCATGCTCCGTTTAGGAGGCTTGGTCACCTGGGCCACGATGACTTGCGCAATGACGTCGCCAGGCGCCAAAACCAAATCGAAGGGGCCAAGGTTTACGATTTCCAGAGTAATTTGACCTGCCCAAGACGTGTGAATCGTGGGTGCCGTGAGGTGCACGACGATTCCAGCGCGAGCCTTTGTGCTTTTGCCGTCCACAAAGCAAATGAACCTGGCTTTTTTGTCGGGTGTTCCGACCCGTTCGCGTGTTTGCCACAACACGAAACCGCCGGGGCGCACCACCACCTCATTACCCCGGAGAGAGACGAGTTGGTCAAGCTCCTCTTTGTACTCGGGCGGCGACGTCAAATAGGACTTGGAGAATTTGCCCAGATTGTATTTTCCGACGCGTAATTCTGGGCGTCCCGCGCCTTTTGATTGTTCGTGCTCCCGAAACTTTTCGATGTCCCAAATCTTCGCTTCGGACACTGCGTCGAGGTGCAAATCGACTGAAGAAGGGTCAACTGAAGTTGGCGCGGGGCTGAAGATCAACTTTCCGCTCGTGATCGCCCTCTGGATGCAACCGTCAGTGAGATACAATGTCACACCACCCGCGCGAGCGGCTTCCTCCGGCTATCGCGTCCCGGTAAGCAGCGCCTTGTCTGAAATTGCGATCGTGTCCGAGCTCGGCACTTCGACAACTACGGTTGAAGAGTCAACACGGCGAACCATGCGACACATCACGAATCCATCAATGATCTGCCCCTCCGGCGGCACATCTTCCGAAATCGGATTTTGATCCGCATCAAGGAAGTACTCGTAATATGCAACGCCAATCAAAGGTTCGCCGCTTGCGTTGGGAATTGTAAAGGTTCGCTCTCCGGAGAACCCGCCTCGTTCGATTTGGCACCGAATGTGAAAAAACTTAGACATGCTTTGGTCCTCCTGACGCCTTGAGGCGGGACGCCATAAAAGTCCTCGAGACTACGGCAGTACTTCAAAGGTGCGTACAAATTGTGATGTGGGGCGCGGACGGATTCAAGATGTGAGGGCCGATTTCTAACTGAATCGAGCCATTCGGCCAAGAGAGCCCGCGGTTGCGCGACGTCGCGTGATCGCTCCCGTTCCGCGCCGCGCTCGCCCGCTGTGTCTCTCAAGTCACTCGTCTCACTTTGCTCCGAGAGGGACAGTCGAAACTGGGACGGACGCCAGGCTATTGGCAGAATTCGCCGTAATTAACGACTTTTCCGGCGGTTTCTCGGCACGCGCATCCCCTGGCGGAGCGCTCTTACGATTCCAGGTCGGGCAGCCCCCGGGACATCCACCTTGCGGACGCCCTCGCTCCGCGCTCAGTGCGGTGAAATAAAAGCAAAAAAGAGGACGCCGCTCGTTTACTGAGCCCTACCAGCAGTGCCGTGCGGTGTACCGCAAATGTGACATCCAGTCGGTAGAATCGGAGGGTGTCATCGGATGGCCCCTTGCCAAGGGATCAACGCTATGCGACGCAGCCTCGTTGGATTGGCCCTTCTCGCCTGGTGCACATCGTCGGCAGCCGCAAGTGCCGACGACAACCAGTTGACCCCTCAGGAAAAAGCCAAGGGGTGGATGCTGCTCTTCGACGGCAAGACACTCGCTGGCTGGATGCGCAGTGACGGCAAACCCAGCAACCACGGCGTCGAACAATCCTCGATCAATCCGCACCGCTGCGGTGCGTACATGATGGTCTACGACAAGGAGTTCTCCAATTTCGAGTTGCAGTGCGATTACAAGGTCACCGTCCTGTGCAACAGCGGCATTTTCGTGCGGACGTTTCCGCTCACGCCAGACGGCAGCGTCGGGTACAACGGCATCGAGATTGCGATTCAAGACGGCATCAAAGAGGGCTACCACGCAACGGGCGCGATTTACGACCTGTCACCCGTCCTCGTTGACGCCACGAAGCCCACCGGCCAGTGGAATCACATCGACATTACTTGCGACAAGAATCTCATCACCGTGGTCCTCAACGGTCAGCAAGTGAATTCGATCGATCTCGACCGATTCACGCAGCCGCACAAACGGCCCGACGGCACGACGCACAAGTTCGGCGAAGCTCTCAAAACTCATCCACGGCACGGCTACATCGGCTTGCAGGACCACGGTTCCCCCTGCTGGTACAAGAACATCAAGCTCCGCGCCGTGCCTTGACGCGCGGAGTAGACGGGAAAAAGAAAAAGGGAACGCAACTGCGTCTGGCCTTCCCCAAGAATGGCGGGCGGGGAAGTGAGAAGACAGCTCTTTGATGCCGGAAAGAGCTGCGTCCCTTTCACTCCTCCCCTTTCTCTCCTCGATTGCAGACGCCGCATGACCTCGGCGGAGTGGCACTGAGCCACCTACGTCAGGCCGCCGCGACGTGGTGGCCTGTATCCAGCACTTCCTCTTTGGTGAAGATCGACCGGAACGGATAGCCCTGTTCGCGGAAGAACGCCTCGGCCCCCTCTTGACGGTCGACCAGCACCAGGACGAGCACAACGGTTCCCTTCTCCTCTTCGACGGCCTTCACCGCCCGCATCAGCGAGTTGCCGGTGGTTGCCGCGTCGTCGATGATCACCACGCGGGCGCCCGGGCGGAGCTTGCCTTCGACCTGCCGGCCGTGCTGGTAACAACTGACGACCGCGCTCGTGACCAGCGGCACAGCCCCGACGGCCAAGCCGCCGATCGCATCGAACTCCTGATCCGCCAGCGCAGTCGCAGAACAATTCGCCGATGAGGTGCGCCCCTTCCCCCATCAGGGCGACCATCTTGCCGTCGCAATAAAAGTCGCTGCTGTTCCCCGAACTGAGCGTGACGGCACCGCTGCGGTAGCAGCGTTCGCGGAGCAGAGAAAGGAGCCTGTGCCGCAATTCCGGCGTCTTGTTGGTCATGTTCAGATCCTCCTCGGCAACAGCCGTCCTGCCTGGCAATCGACCAGAATTCTGTCGCAGACAGATCCGCCGCACAAGCGACGCCCGCGAGCTTCAGCTTGCCCGATCGAAGCTCGGGCGAGACACTGACCGGCGAGCGTGGCTGTCAAAAATTGGGAGGACCATTGATGAAGATCTGGGCTTTGACGCTGCTGGCTGCGATGCCGTTTCTGTGCGGTTGCCAACGCCAACCGAACGGTGCCGTCGGGACCGGAGAGTCGCTCGCCGGCCAAATCGGCCGAGCGTGTAGCATTCAGTTTCGCCGCGAAACCTTGGGCGTCGCCAAGGACAGTGCGATCCCTCCGACCGCGACGGACTATCAAGGTGCCGATCTCCAGATTAAGGGCACACTGGCGGCACTGGACGGCCACTACCTCATCCTGCGACAGAATCGGGTCGTCGTCTGGGTCCCGGAGTCGTCCATTTTGCTTGTCCGATTCGATGAGTGATGGCTTTCGATGACCGGGCGCATTCGCTGCGATCCGGCCCATCACCGCATCAATGAAGGTCCGCCGGGCAGGAAGCGTATTCCGGAAGCTCGAAGTGATCGAGCACAAAACGGCGCATCAGGTGATCGGCAACGGCGGGAATGGCCCCGACTCGCAGCACGAGGTCTCGAAAGAGGAGGCCTAGCCGTGTCTTGGGTGCGAAGCTGGACGCGAACGCGCGGGCCGATTTTTGTTTGCGCTCGATAAAGGGCCGAAAACGTCGCTCGTAGGCGGCGAAGGCGGCCGGGTCGCCCTCGGTCTGCTGCAACTCGCCCGCGAGAATGTACGCCCCGGCCATGGCGAAGGCCGAGCCTTCGCCGGCCAAGAGCGACGGGCAATAGGCCGCATCGCCGACGAGTGCGGCTCGGCCGAGCGACCAGGCGGGAAGCTCGATCTGCGAGACGGCATCGAAATACAAGTTGTCGCAGGCGGCGAGGTGCCGTTTGATTTCCGGCCACTCGATCCAGGGCTCGCGGTCAAATTCGTCGACCAGTGCTTGCTTTTGCGCGGCAAGGGGAAAGGGGCCCTCCGGAAATCGTTGGGGCCTGGCAAAGACGAAGAAAAAGCCCGTCTGATCCTCCCGCAAGGCGAACCGGCTGATCTGTCGGCCGGGGGCCGCATAGCTCAGGTAGACATGCTCGTCGCGTTTCGAGTAGCCCTTGGTCACAAAGACGGCCGCGTAGTAGCCCAGATAGTTCTCGGGGCGCACGTCTCCGAAGAGTGCGGATCGCACGCTGGAGTGCAGGCCGTCCGCGCCGATCACCAGATCGAAAGAGCGCGGGTGGCCGTGCGCGAAGACCACGTCAACGCCGTCGGGCCGTTGCTCGATCGCCTGGACGCTGTCGCCGAAGACGGTCTCGACCTGGCCCTCGATGATTTCGTAGATGGCGTGCGCGAGATCTCCCCGCTGAATGGTCACGAGGCGGTCGCCCAGCGTGCGACCGAGCGAAGCCCCGCCGAACGTGCTTCGGGTGCGGCCATTGGGGCGGACGAAGGTGATGCGGTCATTGAGGTAGCCGACCTCGCGCAATCTCGGCAGCAAGTCCATGCGTTCGGCGACGTCGATCCCCAGGCCCCAGAAGTCGATGACGTAGCCCCCTTCGCGGAAGCGGGGGGCCCGTTCGAGCAGCACGGGCCGGAAGCCGCGCTTGAGCAGCCAGTAGGCCAACGTCGGCCCGGCAATGCCCGCGCCGGAAATCAAGATCGAACGAGAGCTCGGCCCGGCCATGAGAGAGCGGTTCTCCACGAGGACGTAGATCGAAGAGGGACGGAGGTCTGCCCGCGGCCAATCGCCCTTTCCGTGTTAAACAGGACTACACCTTTTTCGCGGTCCCCTCCCGGTCGAGCAGGTACGTCTGTCCGGTCCCGTCGGCTTCGAGATCGAACGATTTTTGGCCCCACGGACGGAGCGTCTGCTTCGCCTTGCCGCCCCCCTGCTTGAAGACTCGGACGACCGCGCGGTTGTCCAAACGCAGGCCCGACCAGACGACGCTGTCGTCTTGTTCGTGCGGGACGTCGTAGGTGAGGATTTCGCCCTTGTCGAGGAATTCGCGGAAGGCGAGCATTTCGTCGTAGATGGCGACGGCGTCTTCGATTTCCGGCAGGGCCATGTCTTCGTAGCTTTTCATTCGCGGGGCGAAGACCTGCATGGCGGCGACGCCGCGGAGCCAGAGATGGCGGAGAACTTCGCGGTACCGCTCCCGCGACATCACGGGGAATTCGAGCTCCGGCGGCTCGGAGACCCAGCGGCAGACCCAGGGGATCGATTCTTTTTCCGGCGCCCAGCGGCGGGTGAGCTTTGACGTGAGCGAGATTTGACGCAATAGCACGTTGGTGTAGACCTGGTCGACGTGTTCCTGGTCGCGTTTTTCGGACTTGCTTCGCTCCTTCCAGATCCACGAGGCGGCCCCGTAGGCGGTGGGGTTCCAGGCGGTGACCAACGGCGGCATTTGGACATGGCCCCGTTCGTCGCTCCAGCCGAGCTGCGGGTTCTCGGGCGTCGACGGCTGGGCGAGCCAGTTGGTGACCGAGCACTTGGGATAAAATTCGAGCACGGGGGCGGCGTAATACGCGCCGAACAGGTCGTAGAAAACGCGGACCGTGTAGTCCCTGAAGTGCCGCTCCGAGTCGAGCGTTTTCGGCGGCAAGATTTCGCGACACCGCTTGCAGTGGCGGGCCTGCTCGTAGCGGTCGGGGCCGTAGAGTGGATCGTTCTCCCAATCGTTCCAGACGGCGTCGATCACGACGCCCTTTTGCTTGAAGAGCCGCAACGTTTCGCGGAGTTTTTCCGCGAAGATCGCCCAGCCGGCGTGCAGCGACGGACAGGGGCGGACGTCGCCCTTCGGCTTGTAGCCGGCGTCGAACTGGTGGGCCCACAGGGACGGGTCGCCCGCCAGCGACGCGGGAAACGCTCCGCCGGCCCCTTCGAGCACGATCACGGGGGAGCCGGCCCGCTGGATGGCGAGGGCCGTGTCGATGAGTTTTGGTTCGAGCCGGATGTGCTCGGCCAGGCCGCGGGCCAGAAGAGCCTGGTAGAACTCGGGCTGTTTTGGCTCGGTGGAAAAGTTCTCCCACGCGATGAGGGGCCACCGCGACCCGCGGGCGTGCTTGAGCGGCGGAATGTGCTTCACGACCGCCTCGTGCCACGAGAATTTTCCGGCGGGCGTTTCGATTCGCTTGGGATAGAGGACGCCGCCGCGCTTTTCTTCGGCGGCGACGGCTCCCGGCAACAAGGCGGCCGCAGGTAGGAGCGCGGCCGCGAAGCCCGCGCCGCACGTGCGGCAGAAATCGCGGCGGTCCAGCCGTCGAATGACAGATTGTCGGCTCATCGTTGCTGCGCCTGTTTTCTTTGTGAGCATTGTGTCCTTCGTGGTTCTCTAGTTTTTAAACCACGAAGGTCGCGAAGGACACAAAGAGGAATGCGGAAGAAAGGACGGGCAAGCTGGCAGCTTACCCCACGGACGTGCCGGGCGTCTCGATGAGGTCTTTGTACCAGAGTAGTTGAACTTCGTCCGGAAGGTCCGGATACGCGAAGCGGTGAATCGCTCCGAGGCGGCAGCCGTGGCTGGCGTAGAACTCGCACGCGGCGACGTTGATGTTCTGCGTTTCCACCTTGAGCTGGCGGCAGCCGTGCGATTGGGCCCAGACTTCGGCGGCCGCGAAGAGGGCCGAGCCGATGCCCGAGCGGCGCATCTCGGGGGCGACGCGCAAATCCCAGAGCACCGTCAAATCGCGGCGGCCTTCGAGCATGTGGACGCCTGCGGTGTCAAAGGCGAGGACCGCGCCGCCGACCGGGCGGCCATCGCCGCTTGCGGTGAGCAGGACCCAGTTGGCGACATCGATGCGATGCGCCCAATTTTCGGGGCTGTTGTCGGGAAGGGCGTCGTAATTTTTGACGTACGGTACTGCCAGCGGACGTTCGATGCATGCGAACCCGCCGAGGCCGTTGTGTTCGACCGTCACGTCGAGGATGCGGTCGACCTGAAACGCGATTGAGATCCGCGCATGTTCGCAGAGGCCTTCCGGCGTGACGGGTGCGGTACGGATGTCGAGTTGCATGACGCGAATGGTATTTCCTGATTCATCCTTCGTCCCGCCACGGGCGGATCTGCGACCTTGCCGCCTTCATCACTTTCCCCCCTGGGCGCTTTTTTCTTCGGGCGGCGGCAGGTAGACTCGGGTGCCTGGGCGATCTGGACGATCGACCTCTTTTTTATGGGGAACCGCACGGGATGGCTACGGACGAATTGCTCGAATTGAAGAGTCAGTTACGCCGCAAGGCGTACGATGCGCGCAACGCGCAACCAAACAAGGACGAGGTCAGCGGTCTGGCGATGGCGAAGCTCGTCGAGCTGCCCGAATATCGCCAGGCGCAGACCGTGTTGTGGTACCTCGATTGCCGCTCGGAGCTGCGGACGCGGCACGCGCTTCCCGCCGCCCTCAACGGCGACAAGCGGATCGTCGTTCCTTACTGCACGACCGATGAACACGGGGCCAACAAGCTTGGCCTGTGGTTGCTCGAATCGATCGAGGAAATGGTCGTCGGCAAGTGGAACATTCTCGAACCGCCCCGCGACCGCTGGAACGAGCCCGGAAAGGTCATCGCGCCGGAGGAACTCGACTTCGTGATGGTCCCCGGCGTCGGTTTCGACCGCCGCGGCGGACGGATGGGCAACGGCCAGGGGTATTACGACCGGCTGCTGCAGAGCGTGCGGCTCAACTGCAAGCTCGTCGCTCCCTGCTACGAGTCGCAACTGATGGATGAGATCGCGATGGGGCCGCACGACGTGTATATGGACAAGGTCGTGACCGAGGCCCAGGTCTATACCGGCAAGGGACGGGGCTGAGACGATAGCGGTCGGTCGCGCCGATTTGACGAGCCGCCGGCTTTACGCCGGCGGTCTTCGAACAGAGCGTCGAGCGCCGCTGGAAGGACCGCCGGCGTAAAGCCGGCGGCTCGTAAACAATTTCGCGCTTGTATCGGGCACGAGACGGGGAACGGAATGGCCGCCATCGTTGAGGATACTTACGCCGAGGCGTTCAAGAGCGTCTACGTCGAATTCTTGATCACGGCCCGTGATCGCACGTGGCTCGATCACGCGGTGGCGGCGACGGTCGGCAACGCGTCGAGCACGATTCTGTGCGATTGCGAAGCGGGCCTCGATCGCTACGTCGGCCCAGGGACGGCGGAGCCCGATTTCACTCCCGACGGGCGGCCCGGGGCGGTCGTGCAGTTGCACGTCCCCCGCTTCCGCAAGGACCACAAGGCGGCCCTCGAACGCGTGGCCCTGGTGCGGATCAGCCAGAACGTGCTCACCTGCCCGACGGCGAGCTGTTTCAACCTGCTCGACACCGAAGAGTATTTCCACATGGGCCGCAAGGTGGCCTATTTTGGAAATGGCTATCAAAAGCGGATCGTGCGGTTCGGCCGCAAGATGTGGTGGATTCCCATCCTCGGCGGAGAATTTGTGCTCGACCGGCGGCTGGGTTTTACGCCGGGCCTGATGGGGGGCAACTTGTGGCTGTTCGGGACGGATGTGGACTCGGCGCTCGCGGCGGCCGAGCGCGGGGCGGCGGCCGTCGCACCTGTGCCGGGCGTGATCATGCCGTTTCCCGGCGGCGTCGCGGCCAGCGGCTCCAAAGCGGGGAGCCGGTACCGCTTCGCGATTGCCAGCACGTTTGAAAAATATTGCCCCGAATTGCGCGGCGTGCCCGACGTCGAGAGCCAGGTCCCCGAAGGGGTGCGTTCGATCATGGAGATCATCATGAACGGGCGCGACCTGGAGTCGATCAACGTGGCGACGCAGGCGGCGATTGCCGCGGCCCGCGACACGCCGGGCCTGCTTAAGATCTCAGCGGGCAACTACGGCGGCCGCTTGGGCAAGAGTTTTATCTATCTGCACGGCAAGAATTCGGCGCTGGTGAAAGGATGAAGGCGGAAGGATGAAGGATGACAGTAGTTCCCAGTTTGACTCATGCGTCTAAGTCGACGTAAGGCTTGGAACCATCGTGCAATTGGGCGACCACTTCGAGGGCGATCCATTCGAGCATGCGGCGGAGTCGCAATTTTTCTTGGTGAAGCGTCATCGAATCTCCGTACCCTTCAGCCAGCATGGTTTCGTGAATCCACACCCAGACATTCCGCAGCAGAAGCGCGACCACGACGAATAGCAGCCGCAGATGGGGATCGCGGGTGCAGGTGTAGATGCGCGCCTGGCGGGCTTGGCGGTAGCTCGTCTCGATACCGAAGCGTGTCCGATACAGTTCGCGGATCTCCCGTGGGGAACCGCTGACTCGCCAAGCGGCAAACAGGAGCTTTTGTTGCTTGTGTTTGCCGTCTTTGCGGTTCTTGTGAGTCCGGTAGGCCACATAAACCGAGACTGTCACCGACTGCTTCTTGTTCTTCAACGTGTGCAAGTAGCATCCGACGTTCTGACGTCGGATCCAATGCAGGCCCCGGAGTTTCCGCCGCTTCTTGGGGATTCGTCCCCGAAACATCACCGGCATCACGAAGGGAATCTGTTGCTCTTGTAAAAACCGCGTGACGGTGACGTTGAAGAAGGCGCGATCCAACAAAAAACGTCGGATTTTCAGCTCTTTTGCGCGGATTGTCGCCAGCAGGCGATTCAACGCCGTGACCGTCGTTTCGTGTCGCCGCACCCAGGTGGCGGCCAAAGTGTAGCGCACTCCGTGGGAGACAATGCAGGCGGTGGCGTAGGCATGGAATTTTGTGGTTCCCTGTCGCGGCTTGCCGTAGTAAATCTCGTTGCGGCTGCGCTTCGGCTCCCCGTAGTAAGGCACCAAGTGCCAGTCGATCGCCACTGTCCAAGCGCGACGCTGGAGGCGCCGCGGCAGATGATCCGTCAGCGCAGCATTCAACCGCTTCTCCAGAACCCGAAGCGTCTTGGGCAGTCCCGCCTCCAACGCGCCCATCACGCTGGTGTCCGACGGAGCGTTCGCCAAATCCCGACAGGCCGCGAACACCGAGATCGTTTGCGCGGCTGCGCAAGACGATGTTCCAGACAACCGTCGCCGTACATTTCGGCCCTCGATCCTTCAACTGCATCGAGTTGATCAGCCAACTCAGGGCCCACTGATGAACCTCGCTACTCGATATGGTATTTCTGTTCCTTGAACGCATGAGCTCCCTCCTTGGGCTTCTGGTTCTCTACACAAACCAGTCTGAGGAGGGGCCTTGCGTTCCTCAACGTCAACAGGCCGACTTGGAACTACTGGATGAATCAGAAAGGCGTTATTCATCCTTCATCCTTCCGCCTTCATCCTTCATTTGCTACTTCCTGGGCGACGTCGTCACGAAGAGAGGCCGGCTGCTGTAAGTGGCCTTCATCACGAAGTTAATCGAGATGTTGGCCATCACAGCGACGGGGCGACGGGTGGCCGGCTCGACGGTCGGCAGCGCGTGGAACGTCAGAAAGCCGTGCGTCTCTTTGCCGCTCAGCAAGGTCTTGCTGTGCTTGCCGTCGATCTGGACACCAGTGGGAAGCGTATCTCCATAGATGCGGCCCAGGTGGTCGAAGACCGGACTGAGCGTGATGTTGTCGACGAAACCCGGTGCTCGGTCGACGACGACGTCGACGCGGACCGACTCGCCCGGGGCCAGCGACAGCTCCTGCCGACTCAGCTTGACGGCCAGGATGTCGCTCGGGACGCCGATAGCGACCGCGTGCGCTTCGACGGGCCAATGACCGCGGCCGCCGCCGGGGACATACGTTTCCTGCAGCGGACGGGCGACCGCGTGCAGCGTGCGCGCGGGTCCTTTGGGACTCGCGAGCGTGGCCGTTCCCGTCACGACGATGTTCTTCACCGCCGGTTTGGCGTCGGTCGAAGCCGTGAGGATGATGCAGCCGTCGCGGTGGCCGCGTGGGATGCGGTCGCAGAATGCCGCCACGCCTGCGGGCAGTCCTTCGACATGCAAAGCAATCTCGCCGGCGAAGCCGTTCTTTCGCAGCGAGTTGACGAAGAACACGCCGCTCGTGCCGGGGGTGAGCTCGGTTTTGTCGGTGTCGAGCGCGAGGCGAAATTCAGGCTCAGGGTGCGTGATTTCGAGGAAGTAGACGAAAGTTGGACCGCCGCGCTGCAACAGGTCGCGGATCTCGACGGCGTAGGTGCCGTCGGCCGGGGCCCGCCAATTCTCGATCACGCCATCGGCCGACGATTGGCCGAATTCCGACTGATCGTCGGCTTCCATCAGCGTGCGGCCCTTGGCGTCGAGCAAGCGCAAGGCCGAATCGAGGGGCGATCCCTCGCGCCGCGAGACGGCCTCGAACGTGAACGTTTCCCCCTTCTTGGCCCGGAAGGAGTAGACGTCGACCTCTCCCTCCTTCTGAATGCGGCCGTTGATGCCGACGGGAGTCGAGACGAGTTGTGCGGTCGGGGCCGTGTCGTGACCCGCGGTCTGTTCCAACACAGTGGGAAGGTCGGTGACGACGAGCGGGACCACGTTCGTCAGGCGATTTTCGAGCGGCAACTGAGCGTCGTGAAAGCCGGCGCTCCAGGCAGCCGGCACGTCCCAGGCGATCTTCGCGGCTTTCGGGAGCTGCCATCCGATCGGCTCGAGTGAGACGTGCTTTCCCGGGGGAACGGCCAGCGGAAAGACCGTGCGGACGAAGGGCCGGTCGCTGATCTCGACGCAATAGACCCAGTCGCGATCTCCCTTGTACCGCACGTCGCGAATTTCGAGCGTGTAATCGCCGGCCCGATCGAACCGCTGGCACAGAAGGGGATCGCCCGAAATGTCGTTGTCGGCGACGGCGAGCGTCGCGCCGGTCGGTCCGCGGAGCGTGATGATCGGATCGAGATGGTTTTGCAGATCGTGGATGCGGTCTTCGAGCAGCATGCCGCGGACGCGAAACACGAGCGATTGGCCCGCCTCGACGTGAAACTTGAAGTAGTCGCGGTCTTCGATCGACTCGATCGTGCCGCAAACGGCCGCGGGCAGTGTGATCCGCTGCGCTTTTTCGGGGCTATCGTTGTCCTTCTTTTCGGAGATGACGGGGTCCTCGACAACGAGCAACTGGCCGACCGTGCTGGCTCCGTACGGGCCGGCAAGGCGAATGTCGCGGATGCCGGGAATAGCCTTTTTGTCGGCATGGAAGCGGACATTGAGCAATTCGAGGCTCGGGCGCGCCGAACTTTCGGCGGCGTTGTGCGTTTTTTCTTCGGGGTGACCGCGGGCGTGGAGCGCGAATCGACGATTTCGCCCGTCACGCCCGAGCCGCTCACCAGCACCTGGTACGAGCCGCTCATCGAATACCGCGCCTGCACGGCCAGTTCGGCCGTCGTGCCGGCCTGAATCGCCACCGGCTTGATGCCCATGACCATCGGATACGAGTTGACGGCCCACACGGGCGAGCTGCACAGCAGAAGCGAGCTAAAAGCGGCGAGCAGCAGGCGGCGATTCATATGAATAACTCCTGATATGTCATTCTCTCGCGGCTGCTGACCGGCCGCAACGGTGAGGAAGTGGGGTCAGCGGTCTAGGGGGACGAGGAGGATGTGGTGAGCGTTGGGTCAGTTCCGCTGGGGAAGCGGGATCGAGTAAAACAGGACTCGCCTCGCTTCATTCCTGTTGCTTGACGCTCTTCTGGGAGACTCCACGATGTCGCTAGGGAATTTGCTTCTGTTCTCGATGACAGCCTTGCTAGCTTTGCCGCTCACGGCGACGGCCGACGATGCGGCCAAAGAAGGCTCGACCATGGTCTACGAGTTGCGGACTTACACGACGAATCCCGGCAAGCTCGACGATTTACACAAGCGGTTCCGCGACCATACGATGCGCTTGTTCGAGAAGCATGGAATGAAGAACATCGGTTACTGGGTGCCGATGGACAAGCCCGACACGCTTGTCTATCTGATCGCGCACAAGAGCCGCGAAGCGGCCACCCAGTCGTGGAAGGATTTCCTGGCCGACCCCGAATGGCAGCGGGTCTACAAGGAATCCCACAAGAACGGCGTGCTGGTCAAGAAGGTGGAACGACAATACCTCACGCCGACCGATTACTCGCCGCTCAAGTAGCGGTTCCTGACATTTCCGGATGCGGTTGTATGGCTGCTGAGAAACGGAAGTCCGTTGCGCCGACCTTGGCGTGGATCGGCGGAGTTGACGGGCACCTGCGGATCATCGATCAGACGCTGTTGCCGGCGCAGTTCCGCGAGATCGATCTCGCCGACCCCGAAAAAGTGTGGGAGGCGATCCGGTCCTTGCGGGTGCGCGGTGCGCCGGCGATCGGCGTGGCGGCCGCTTACGGGCTCGTGCTCGGATTGGGCCGCGTGCTCAAAGAAAATCGGCCGGCCGTCGAGAAGCGCGTCGCCGAAGTGGCCGATTATTTGGCCACGAGCCGTCCGACCGCCGTCAATTTGTTCTGGGCGCTCGACCGGATGCGGCGCGTCGTCGGCGAACACCCGGATCTCTCAGCGGCAGAGCTGATCGCACTGCTGCTCGAGGAAGCGCGGAAGATCGAGCAGGAAGACTGCGAGATGTGCGCGGCGATCGGCCGCCATGGCGCCGAGCTGCTGGCCGACGGGACGGGAGTACTCACTCACTGCAACGCCGGCAGCCTGGCAACGGCCGGCGAAGGAACGGCGTTGTCGGTGATTTACGCAGCTATTCGGCAAGGAAAAAAGCTACACGTGTTTGTGGACGAGACGCGCCCCCTGCTGCAGGGAGCGCGGCTCACCTCGTGGGAACTCACCCAGCGCGGGATTCCCGCAACGCTGCTGTGCGATTCGGCCGCGGGCTGGATCATGCACGAAGGGCGCGTGCAGGCCGTCGTCACGGGGGCCGACCGGATCGCCGCCAACGGCGACTCAGCCAACAAGATCGGCACTTACTCGGTCGCCGTTCTCGCCAAGGCGCACAAGATTCCGTTTTACATCGCCGCCCCGTCGAGCACCTTTGATCTCGAGCTTCCCAACGGAGAGGCGATTCCCATCGAAGAGCGACCCGAGCAAGAAGTGACCGGCCCGTTTGAGCGGGTCACCGCGCCGGAGGGGATGCGGGCCCGCAATCCGGCCTTCGACGTCACGCCGGCCGAGTTGATTTCGTGCATCGTGACCGAACGCGGCCTGATCCGGCCGGTGAATGCCGAGACCGTCCGCAAGGTGATCGGGTCCGCGAAATGACCGGTCCGAAAGTCGTGGCCTCATGAACTTCGCCCTTCTCGGCGATGATCCGGCCGTGCTGCCGCTCGTTCGCGCGATCGCCCGTCATCCCGATTACCGGATCGAGTGCGCGGCGCTCGTCGGTTCGCTCGATCGCGAATTGTCTCGCATCGCTCCGGGCCTGCAGATCCTGCCCGGATGGGACCGGATCCTGACGGCGGGCGACGTCGATTCTGTCATCGTCTGCGGCACGGACGCGTCGATCCTCGAAGGGGCGAAGCAGATGGCCGCGGCCGGCAAACCGCTCGTGATCTTTCCACAAGGGACGCAAGGCTCGACGTGGATTTACGAGCTGGGCCTGATTCGCGACGAGGGGCGGACCTCGATCGTCCCCGTGTTTGCCGATCGCTTGCGCCCGACTTTTCGCCTGCTGCAGGAGACGATCGATTCCGATCTCCTGGGGCGCTTGCTCTATCTGCAAATCGATCGGGAAATCGTTCCCACGCAAGCAGCCGAGGGGCCGGCCCTCCTGACGAGGGGCGAGGTGGAGGATGCCTTGCTCCACGACGTCGATTTGCTGCGAGGCCTGGGGGGCGATTATGGCCGCGTGTCGGCGGTCAATTCCGGAGTGGTGGGTGATCGCGTGGCGGCCGCCGCCGCCACTTTGATGGGCGAGGGACGTCCCGAGGCGACCTGGACCGTGCACGGCTCGTCCGACGGACCGAGCTGGAAGCTCGTCGTCGCCGGTGAAAAAGGGGAGATCAGCCTTACGGCGGATGAGAAAGCCCCTGATTGGAACATGCGCACCGAGCGGGTTTCGCTGCCCGATCAAACGACCGTGACCGCGTTTGACGAAGGGGAGCGCGTGCTGCAATCGTTGACGGAGGGGACGCGCGAAGCGTCTTCTGCGGCCGATTGGAATGATCTGGTCCGCGCCTTCGAGATCGTCGACGCGGCCCGCGCTTTGTGCGCAGGCGGCGGGCGATCGACCTGCACCTCGAGACGACGTCCGAACGCAACATCTTCAAGTCGCACATGACGGCTGTCGGTTGCCTATTGCTCACGTTCACCTTGGTCGGGGTCGTCTTTCTGCTCTTGGTGATGCCCCTGTTCGACGTCCGCAGCCGGACGCAGCTCGAGGCCCAGCGCGCCGATGCGATCCTCCGCGTCACCGATTTCGCGCCCGCGACGGCAACTCTGAACGTGAAGGGGACGGCTCACGTGCGACGGATAGCCTCCCGCATGGAGGAGGGCCGCTTTCCGCTGCTCATCGCGGAAATCAGAGGCGCGGACGGCCGCCGGCTCAGTCGAGCGCCGCCGTGATGCAGTCATCGCCCAGCTCAAAAAGGAGGGGGTAAAAGATGCGGCCGAACGAACGCAAGTCGGACCCATCGTCGGCGAATGGTATCCGCACGTGTTGCAATTCGTGCGCGTGCTCGCCTTTTTGCCCCTGGGCTTGTTTCTGATCTTGCAGGCATTCGTGTTTTTGACGCGGCCGGCAACAAAGTGACCGATCGCGGTCCTGGCTGCCGCAAGATCACGGTGCTTGACTACTTTGGCGAGTTCGTGCGGCTCGTCAGATGCGAATAGGGCATCGTCGGTTGGGCGCCCCAACCGGCGGCAATTTGGGACTGCACGAAGACGTGCTTGTAGTTGTACGGCCGAAAGGCACGGTAGCCGCCGTAGGCCGGCGTCTCTTGAAAATAGCCGTGCAGCCACGGTTCCGGCGCGTCGAATGCATAGCGTGCTTCGCCGCATCCGGGTTGCCCCTCGGGCACGGCAGCAGCGGGAGGAGCCGCCCAGGCGGCCGCCGATAACGCTCCGACAACGCTTGCCGTCATGATCGTCCAGCAAGTCCGCCTCATCCGATTTTCCTCCGCTGTCCGCACGGTAAGACGATCCGTTCTTCCACCCTCTATCGGCCGTTTTTGACACGATCCCAAGGTGGGAGGATCAAGGCATCCCCGCCAACCCACTTTCGCAGAACGTTTCGTTCGCGCCCGAAGGTCGGCCTCTCCCTCGCCGAAATCGCTGCCGTCTTCCCAAATACGCAAACAGAGGTGAATTGGGCATTCCGTAAGGCGCCGGGAAGTCACTGGCGCAAAAAGCGGCTGATCCAATTCAATTCCTACGATCGGCAAAACCGATAGACCGTTTAAGACTGCGTCGAAATCAGCGACGACCAGATTGCGCGGGAGGGGGGGTCGTTCTCGCGATGTTTGAAGTTTTCGCGGGCGAACCGCATTTGAGCCGGCAGACAATCCGAAAGCGGAGGCCTTTGCCCCGTGTCGGCGCGGGCCACTCCGCTACACGATCGCTCTCCGGCTGCCCAGGGGACGGGCGGGTGAATCCCGCGTGCCATGCCTCGCCCAGGCACGCGCTGCGACGGCGGCTCTGGACGATGCTCGCGTGTGCCGCCGGCCTGACCTGTGGCGCACTTCCGGCCGCGCGTGCTCAAGAGCACGCCGCTGGTCACCAGGCTGTTTCCGCGGAAGGTCGGCTCCCCGATCAGATCAGCTCGATGCCGGCGATCTCGCAAAGCTTCGACGTCATTCAGCACCGCAGCCAACTCATTGTCGGACGCTCGAACATTGTGCGGTCGGCGGTCGCCGATCCGTCGATTATCGAAGTGGCCCATTACAGTCCCAACGAGCTGGCCGTCATCGGCCTGCAGGTGGGGACGACGACGCTGACTCTATGGTTCGAGAAGAGCCGCGAGCCGCTGATTTATCTCGTCAATACGGTCCGCGATCCGAGCGTCGACGAACGCCGCCGGACGGACTTCGCCAAACTCGAACGGAAACTGGGGCTCCTCTTTCCGAACAGCAAGGTCTACCTGATTCCCTTCTCGGGCAAGATTGTGGTGAAGGGACAGGCCTACGATGCGGAAGAGGCGGCCACCATCCTGCAGATTATCCGCGGCGAAGTGGGTGCCTCGGCCGGAACGCCGAGCGCACCGACGATCCGGACGGCGGCCAATTGCACCACCTGCCAGCAGGCATCGGGCAAACCGGCCGATTCGCCGAATGATGTGATCGTGAACATGTTGGAGATCCCCGGTGAGTTTCAGGTTATGCTCCGCGTGCGCATCGCCGAGCTCGACCGCTCACAGCTTCGTCGAATGGGCGTCGATTTGACGCACCTGCTCTTTGACGGAAGGCATTGGGCTCCAGGCGGCCGAGGCAAATCGTCGGCCTCCGCCGGCATCTTCGAGAGCGGTGAAATCAAGTCCGTGATGAACGGCCTCATGGCCAACGGGACGGCCAAAATCTTGTCGGAACCGGTTCTCACCGTGGTCAGCGGCCATTCCGCCAGCTTCCTCTCGGGAGGCGAATTCGCGGTTCCCAACATCGTCGGCGTCGATGGCATCAGCGGGAAACAAACGACGTTCCACAACTTCGGCACGTCGCTGCTCGTGACGCCGGTCGTGCTCGACCGCGACCTGATCCGCATGAACATTGTGCCGGAGTTCAGCCAGCTCAACTCGGGGAATACCGTCGACGGCATTCCCGGCGTCGACACGCGGCGCGCGGAAACGACGGTCCAGCTTCGCGAGGGCCAGACGATTGTCCTGGCCGGCCTGATCTCGCACCACATGACAACCGAGACCTCGCATGTCCGGTTTTTGGGCGACCTGCCCATCCTCGGGCCCAAGTATTTCTCCGGCAAGCGCTCGAAGCAGGACGAGACAGAACTTTTGATTCTCGTCACGCCGGAAATCGTCCGCCCAATGGACGCCGACGAAGTTCCGCCCGTGCCGGGACACGAAGTCACAGCACCGAACGATTGCGAGCTTTATCGCTGCGGAATGACCGAGGGAGCAGCCGATCCGGCCGTCTATCAGGTTCCGCCGTTCGGCGCCGGCCACAGTGCGGGAGTGCAGGTTGGCTATCACGTATTCGAACAGCAAGGCGGACCGGTTCCAGCGCCGCCAATCGTGACGGCACCGCCGGCCGCGCCCATTCCGGTAAGCGGACCCTATGCGCCTCCGCCACCGGCACCGGCCGCGACCACGCGGTTCACTCCGGCCCCGGCGACCCAGTTCACTCCGGCCCCGACGACGTCTGCAGTGCCCGCGCCCGTGCAAACGGCTCAACTACCGCGAAACCCGGTGCCGTCCTTTGCGCCGATCGACGAGGGACTCGATGCGCCCGGCCCGATGGGAACCGCGGCGCCAAGGACCGCTGCGCTCGTCGTGCCCAGCATGACCACCAATCAAATCCGACAGACGGGCGCCTGGACGAATCAGCAGCCCGCGCCCGCGCCCACACCGAGAAATCCGGTGCCGTCCTTTGCGCCGATCGACGAGGGACTCGATGCGCCCGGCCCGATGGGAACCGCGGCGCCAAAGACCGCTGCGCTCGTCGTGCCCACCATGACCAGCAATCAAATCCGGCAGACGGCGGCCTGGATGCCTCGACAGCCAGCGCCGCTTGCCCGCACCGGCACCGACGCCGGTCGAAACTGCGAATACCGTCCCGAGCTGGTCGCAGCGGCCGGTCCGCAGCTTGAGTAACATCGAATCGACGCCCCAGCGTCCTGACGATGGGCCGACGATTATCCCAGGGCCGGCGGCGGCGGTTTCGCCTACGGATTCCAATGTCCCCGCGTCGAGACCGTAAACGCCGACCCGCCACGACGACCCAAAGAGTCCGACAATGAACCTTCGGGCAAATCAACTCCTGCGGCAGACCGGACTCATCTCGGTGATGGCCGGGCTGTGCTGCGGCTGCGGATGGTGCTGGCCGTCGCGCTGCGGCGTCCCCGACCGCTATCCCTTGGGGTCGGTCAATCGGGCCCATTATCAAACCATGGAGGCCAACGCCGAAGCCGCCGACTTCATCCTGCACCGCAACGAATTCGTCGGCGACACCGCGGAGCTCACGCCGTACGGCAAGGACCATCTCCTCGAGATTGCGGCCCGCGCCACAGCGCGCCCTTCCCGGTTCTCATCGAGCGCTCCGAAAACAACTCGAATCCCACCCTCGATGGCCATCGCAGGACCATGATTGCACAAGCCCTTGTGGAGCGGGGCATGGCCGACGCTCAAGAACGGACGATCGTTTCGCCCGCTTACGGCAAGGGATTGACCGGCCCTGAAGCGGAGGCCGACTACAGCCAGTTTCTCAATAGCCGGGCGGAACGTCCGGATAACGGCGACTAACGAAACGCCGCCACCCGCGTCTCGCGTGAGCCGATGACGGCAACCGATCGCGCGTCAATCGTCTCATTCCTCTTTGCTGGCCGTGCGCCAATCTAAGGCTCGGGCGGCGACTTCCGGTTCGTCGGCGCTCAAAATGGCTCGGCTGACCGCGACGCGACGCGCCCCGGCTTCGACGACCAGGTTGACGTTGTCGGCGTGGATTCCGCCGATCGCGAACCAGGGAAGCGTGATCTCGGCTGCGACCTGGCGGACGAATTCCAGCCTCGCCAGCGATTCGAACGCTTTCGTCATCGAGGAAAAGACCGGTCCGACGCCAATGTAGTCGGCGCCATCGAGCACCGCCTGGCGGGCTTGTTCGATCGTGTGGGTCGACACGCCGATCAAGCGGTGCGGACCGACGATCCGCCGGGCCTCTTTTACCGAAAGGTCGTCCTGGCCCAAATGGACGCCGTCGGCTTGCGTGACGACAGCCAGGTCGGCGCGGTCGTTCATGATGTACAGGGCGTTGGCCTCGCGCGTCCAGTCACGGACGCGGCGGCCCAATTCGACGAGCCGCCGTTCCGGCATTTCCTTCTCACGAAGTTGCACGATGCCGACACCGCCGGCCAAAGCTCCGCGGACGGCCGGTCCGAGGCCGTGAGGGCAAAGCGATTCGCTGGCGAGCAGATAGAGTCGCCGTCCCGAGAGTTCGCGGCGATTGAATTCGGTGAGAAACAGGGCCTTTTCCAGCGTATACAATTCGTAGCGCAGTCGTTCGAGACGGCCGGCAGCGACGCTCGACCAGATTTTGACCGATTCCTCGAGCGACCGGATTGCCTCCTGGACGCGTTTGCAGGCCGCTTGCGCGACGTCGAGGGCGCTTTGACGGACCGTTTCGGACTGAGTCGTAATCTGCGTCCCCACGTCGGTCTGTGTCTCCCGGGCCCGGAGCAATCCCTCCAGCGGCAGTCCGGCAAGAGTGTCCCGCAGAACGTGCCGGCACTCTTTCAACCGGCCAGTGAGATGCGCGTCGTCGAGAGCAAAGCGGGCGTAATCCTCCACCACGCGAAGCCCTTCGCGGGCCCGGTTGGCGGCGGCGTCAATGATTCGCAAAGTGTCGTGCTGGTCCTCGTCGGTGGCGTCACGCCAGCGGATGTCGAAATCGACGCCGATCGGTTCGGCCTTTTCGGACGCGGTTTGCACTGTCGCCAAACCGAGTCTTTCGGGCGTGACCCCCAACTGAAAGAGCACCTGCGATGCGGGAGAGTTGACCGATATCAAACCAGAGAGCAAATCGTCGGTGCCGACCTGGGACGCGCGTCCGCGGAGAGTGGCCGCCTGGATCGCTTTGGTTATGACCTGGCGGAACGCGTCACTTTGGGTGATTTCGCGTTCCTCATCTCCCGATGGGTTGGCGGCCAGGCTTTCGCCCAATTCGAGAGGGCTGACTGTCCGCAAGCGGTCGCGGCTCACACCCGATTCTTTCAATATCTCTGCCGCCCGCGACTCTTCCAGGATCAAAGCCCACAGCAAGTGCATGGGCTCCCGTTCGGCAGCGCCGTTTCGGGCCGATATCATTGCGGCAGCCTCGATTGCGCGGCGGGCCGCCTCGGTGAGCAGATCTTCGTGCATCGCGATAATTCTGGACCGCGGCCCTCTGTTAAGCAACAGGGGGCTGCGCCGCCTGCGGACTGCCGTGGGGCTACCTTGTCACCCTTGACGCCCAGCACTAGAATTCGGAGCGCATGGAGGCCGTTCGAGCTATTCAGTTCGTCCCGTCTGTAGGAATTGAAGCGGTTCGGAGCAATCGCCGGGTTCCCGGAGGTATTGCATGCAGTTCTCACGCGAAAGGGAAGTGTCGCTGCAATCGGTTCCTTCGTGGCAGTCAGCATTTGGCAATAGCACGCGTTTTGTGAAATGCCTCCATCGACGGCAGTGACGATGTATTGTTGATCGGCTTAAAGCAAACCAGCCGTGTCATTCCGTCCGAGGGTGGCACGGCTTTGTAGTGCAATCGGACCCGCCAAAGTCCGTTCGATTTGGGCTGGAGTGGGAGAAACTGGAATGTACGAACGATTTACCGACCGCGCCCGCAAGGTGATGCAGCTGGCCAATCAAGAGGCGCAGCGCTTCAACCACGAATACATCGGCACCGAGCACGTTCTGCTGGGCCTGATCAAGGAAGGCAGCGGCGTCGCGGCCAACGTGCTTGAAGAACCTCGACGTCGATCTGCGCAAGATCCGCCTGGAGGTCGAAAAGCTCGTCCAGAGCGGGACCCGACATGGTCACGATGGGCAAGCTGCCGCAAACGCCGCGGGCCAAAAAAGTCATCGAATACTCGATGGAAGAGGCCCGCAACCTCAACCATAACTACGTCGGCACCGAGCACATCCTGCTCGGGCCTGCTCCGCGAGCAGGAAGGCGTGGCCGCCCAGGTGCTGATGAACCTGGGCCTGAAGCTCGAAGACGTCCGCGAAGAAGTGCTGAACCTGCTGGGCCACGGCATCGAAGGGAGCGAAGGCGGGCGAACGCGGCGGCCGAGCGGCGGCGCGCCGAGCGGCGAACGCCAAGAGCGGCAAGATCGCAAGACGCCGGCCCTCGACAGCTTCGGCCGCGACCTGACCGAACTGGCCCGCCAAGGCAAGCTCGACCCGGTGATCGGCCGCGAGAAGGAAATCGAGCGGGCGATCCAGATCCTCTGCCGCCGCACGAAGAACAACCCCGTGCTGCTGGGCGAGGCCGGCGTCGGCAAGACGGCCATCGTCGAAGGCTTTGCCCAGACGGTGGTCGACGGCAACGTGCCCGAGCTGCTGCGCGATCGGCGGATCGTCGTGCTCGACCTGGCGATGATGGTCGCCGGCACCAAGTACCGCGGCCAGTTCGAGGAGCGGATCAAGGCGGTGATGAACGAAGTTCGCCGGGCCAAGAACACGATCCTGTTCATCGACGAACTGCACACGCTGGTCGGCGCGGGCGGGGCCGAAGGGGCGATCGACGCCTCGAACGTGCTCAAGCCGGCCCTGGCCCGCGGCGAAATCCAGTGCATCGGCGCCACCACGCTCGACGAGTATCGCAAGTACATCGAGAAGGACGGCGCCCTGGATCGCCGCTTCCAGATGGTGATGGTCGAGCCGCTCGACCAAGACCGAAACGGTCGAGATCCTCAAGGGCCTCCGCGACCGGTACGAGTCGCACCACCGCGTGCAGATCACCGACGACGCGCTGGCCGCGGCCGTCGAGCTGTCGAGCCGCTACATCACCGGCCGCTGCCTGCCCGACAAGGCGATCGACGTGATCGACGAGGCGGGTGCCCGCGTCCGGCTCAAGGCGATGACCCGTCCGCCGGACTTGAAGGAGATCGACGAAGAGATCGAGCAGCTCAACAAGGAAAAGGAAGAGGCGGTCGCCAACCAGGACTTCGAGAAGGCGGCCGGCCTGCGCGATCAGGCCGACAAGCTCAAGAAGAAGAAGCAGACCATCACCCGCGAGTGGCGCGAGAAGTCGCGCGAGACCGACGGCGTCGTCGACGAGGAAGTGATCGCCGAAGTCGTCTCGCAAGATGACCGGCATTCCGCTGACCCGGATGACGACCGAAGACAGCATGCGGCTGATGCAGATGGAAGCCGAGCTGCACAAGCGGGTCGTCAGCCAGGACGAGGCGATCAAGCCGATCGCCAAGGCCGTCCGCCGCAGCCGCAGCGGGCTGAAGGATCCCAAGCGGCCCACCGGCTGCTTCATCTTTGCCGGGCCGACCGGCGTCGGCAAGACGCTGCTGGCCAAGGCGCTGGCCGAGTTCATGTTCGGCGACGAAGAGGCGCTGATCCAGATCGACATGAGCGAGTACATGGAGAAGCACAACGTCAGCCGGCTGATCGGCGCTCCGCCGGGCTACGTCGGCTACGAAGAGGGCGGCCAGCTCACCGAGAAGATCCGCCGCCGGCCGTACGCGGTCGTGCTGCTCGACGAAATCGAAAAGGCCCATCCCGACGTCTTCAACATGCTCCTGCAGATCATGGAAGAAGGCCGCTTGACCGACAGCTTCGGCCGCAACGTCGACTTCCGCAACACGATCCTGATCATGACGACCAACGCCGGCGCCGAGGCGATCAAGAACGAGAGACGTCTTCGGCTTCGCCAAGCAGGACGACGACGACGTCGCTACGAGAAGCATGAAGGAGCGCGTCAAGCGAGCGGATCGAAAAGGTGTTCCGGCCCGAGTTCCTCAGCCGCGTCGACGACGTGATCGTCTTCCGCCACCTTGACCACGCGACGACCTGAAGCACGTCGTCGATATCGAGCTGTCACAAGGTCCGCGACCGGCTGTCGCGAACGCGGCCTGAAGCTCGAGCTGACCGACGAGGCCAAGGAGTTCATCATCAAGAAGGGCTCGAACACCGATTTCGGCGCCCGGCCGCTACGGCGGAGCGTGTCGACAACTACATCGAAGATCCGCTCTCCGAAGAGCTGCTCCACGGCGAGTTCGAAGGCAAGACCCGATCCTGGTGACGGTGAAGGAAGTTGCCGATCAAAAGCAGCTCGACTTCGTCGGCACGAGCTCGCCGGAAGGCGAACTGGTTGGCGCGGGTTCCGGGTCCGAGAAGGAGTCGAATCCTCCGGTCAGCTAAATGACTCGCCCTCGTAAACAGGACGGGACGAAAATCAAAGGCGGGGTCCTCCGCTCGAAGCGGGGGGCCCCGCCTCTTTTCGATTTGACGATCCCCGATCTCGAAACCGAATTAAAACACCTCCTGGATCAGGTTCCCGCCGGTCGCGTCACCACCTACGGCCACCTGGCGGACGCCTTGGGGCTTCGGGCCGCCGCGCGGTGGGTGGGTGAATATCTGCGAGAGCACGATCACACCTCGGCATGCCCCTGCCACCGCGTCGTGCGGAAAGAGGGCGAGTTAGGCCTTTACCTCCGCGGACGGAACCCCGAAGAAAAGGCCCAGGCGCTGCGACGCGAACGTATTGAAGTTCGCGAGGGGCTGGTCGAACGGTTCTCCGAAGTCGTCTTTTCCGACTTCAAAACGGACCTGCCGCTCGCCCGGCTGATCGAGCGGCAACATGCGATCGCCGAACACGTCCGTCAGGAACCGTACGACGCCGCGCCTCCACTGACGGCCGGGCTGGATGTCTCTTACAGGCGGGACGGCGCGGCGGTGGGGGCCTGCGCTGTCGTTGAAACCGCTTCCGGCCGCCTCGTTTGGTCGACGACGCGCCGCCGGCGGCCCGATTTGCCTTACATCCCGAGCCTGCTGACATTCCGGGAGCTTCCGCTTCTCTTGACGCTCTCCCAGGACGCGCGGCGAGAGTTTTCCGATTTGAATCTATTTTTCGTCGACGGCAACGGGATCCTGCATCCGCGGGGAGCCGGGATCGCGACCTGTTTTGGCGTCGTAGCCGACGTCGCGACGATCGGCGTTGCCAAGTCGCTCTTATGCGGAAAACTGGAATCTGACGGACCGGCGATCGAAGGTTCGTGCCCGATCACCGTCGACGGGGCGCTCGCCGGTGCGGTCCTCAAACGCAATCCGAGGGCCCATCCGCTCTATGTTTCACCCGGTCAGAGCATCGATGTGCCCAGCGCCCTCCGAATCGCACGTCGGTTCGATTTTGGACACCGGCTTCCCGAACCGTTGTTTTGGGCCGATCACCTCAGCCGGGCCGAAGCGCGGCACACGTCTGCCGAATCCCCCTTGTGAGCCAAACAGGCCCGGGGTATTCTGGAAAGGACATCTCCGCCGCGTCTTCCGGGGGGGTCCGGATGGATGAGAAGTTCTGGTATTTGAAGAGCTGCAGTCTCTTCGAGTGCCTTCCTGACGAGCACGTTCGCCGGCTCGAAAGTCGTGCAAAGTCCCGCACTTTCAAGCGCGGCTCGCTCGTTTACGTCCCTTCCGACCTCGGCGATTGCGTCTTGCTGCTGATCTCCGGCCGGGTGAAGATTTTTCACAACACGCAAGACGGCAAACAGGCTGTCCTGGCCATTATCGACCCCGGCGAATTGTTCGGCGAATTGGCAATTGCCACCCTCGACGAGGGCCAGCGCGACGAATACGCCGAAACGATGGAAGCTTCGACCATCGTCCTGATTCCAGCGGAAGATATCAGGCGACTGGCTGCTGAAAGTTCAGGCCTCTCGCTCGGTATCACGAAGCTCATGGGATTGAGCCGGCGACGTGTGGAACGCCGGCTGAAATCGCTCCTCTTCCGTTCCAACCGTGAGCGATTGGTTCATTTACTATTCGATCTGGCAGAAAAATACGGCCGATACACGCGGGACGGGGGAATTTCGCTCGGTATCCACCTTTCGCACCAGGAGCTGGCCAGCATTATTGGAAGCACTCGGGAGACGGTGACTTTGGTGCTGGGTGAGCTGCAAGCCGAGGGGTCCATTATCGTCGTTCGCCGCGAAATTATTCTTTGTCAGGCTGGGCGTCTGGCGGAGATGATCGAAATGCCTCTTCCTAAGATCAAAAGCTCCAAGGAGTTGAGGAAACTGCCCCTACCACAGGCTCCGGTCGGTCGCGATTGACAAAATTGGAAATCGTGCGATATCTAACAGATGGATTCTCGATTAGGGCCGATAATGCGTACAGGAAAGAGGCTGGGGGGCGGGCTGCGCCTGGTAATTAGGACGGCCTTCAGCCGCTGGTCCACGGTTGGTGAGACGACAAATGATCAATGCAACTCAGGCTGAAAAAAGAAGCAATGAGTGGCAAAACTGCGACGGCGAGGTAGGCCGCCTAGTCCACCAATTGCGCTGGCGCCGCCGGGCAACCCGGCTGCGGAGCACTGCGCTGCTGACCGTCCTGGCGATCGTCACAATTGGCGGCAACTACGTCTATTCCGACGTTGCCACCGTCCTCTCCGTCAGGGCGACGGGTTCGCCCTGCGACCATTACGACCAGGAATTGCGGGCGTTCTATTGCGAGAAGTCCCTGAGCGAGCTGGACGATGCGTTTTGGATCCATCTCGCGAAGTGCCCCGATTGCCAGAGGGAGTTCCGCTTCTTCGGGGGTATTGCCCCCCATCGACTCAACCATCTCGGACTGCATCATAAGCATGGGCAGACCGTCGCGGGCCATCGCATCTCGCTCGACGAGCTGTTGAAACAGGCCACGTTCGCCGCCCGCCGGTAAACTGCAGCGCCGTCGCCATGGGCTGTCCAACTCTTTGAGCGCCCCGCCAGTGCTGTCTTGGCATTGCGTCACTTTGCCGGCTGGACGATGATTCGTTCGTTGGCAAGGAGATGGCCAATGAACCGACCCGCTGATGCGGCCCACGGTTCCACGCAGGATGCGAGCGCCGAAACTGCGTGGAGCTGCGAAGAAATTGAACGGCTCTATCAACAGGCACTCGACGCCGTCGAGGCCGTCGCCCACGACTTGACGTCGGTGTCGCAGGCACTCTCCGCCGATGGCGACGTCGACGATTCATCGACAGGCGACGAGGGCGAACCGGCAAGCGCCATTGCCTCGCCCGCTGAACCTGAACCCGGCCTCTCGTCGCCGGCTGCAGACGAGGAAACGCGACCGGAACCCGCACAGGTCATCGAAGCCTTGTTATTTGTCGGCGGGCAACCGCTGACCGCGAAAACGATTTGCGGACTGCTCCGCGGCGATTTCGATGCCGATTTTGTCGAGCGGGCGATTGAGGAGATCAACCTCCGTTACTCGCGGCAGAATCGGCCCTACGAAATCCGCCCGGGCGAGGGGGGCTATCGGATCGTGTTGCGCAGCGAATACGAACCGCTTCGAAATCGGGTTTACGGATTCGGGCCCAAGCAAGTCCGGCTTTCGCAGGAGACTCTGGAGATCCTGGCACTCGTCGCCTATCGCCAACCGATCGGGCGAAAAAAGATTGAAGAGATTGCCAAGCGGAGCGCCGGCACGGCTCCGGCAGCTCGCGGAGCGGGGGCTGATTCTTCTGGAACGTCCGGATGGAACGCCTGCCAACGAGGCGCCATATCGCACCTCCCCGCGGTTCTTGCAGCTGTTCGGCGTCGCGCGACTCGATGATTTGCCGCAGATCGAGGACCTCAACTACAAGTAGCGTAGAATAGTGGCAAAGGGGGTGTCCGGGTGCCCGTCGATCCCATTTGCCACATGCAGGTCAGCGAATCGTCGCCTCTTACCGAGGTCCATGACGGCACGACGTACTGGTTCTGCAGCGAACACTGCCGGCGAACGTTTCGCGCCAAGTAGCCGACGGCAAACCGCTTGCTGAGTTGGCGGCCAACGCGCAGGGGTCGATGTTGCCCGTCATGGCGCACGCACCGCACCACGCGCACGTGAAGACCCCGACACCGCCTCCGACGTCAAAGGACCGCATTTATTACTGCCCAATGGACGAGGGGGTGGAGCAGCGCGGTCCGGGGATTTGCCCCAAATGTGGGATGGCGCTCGTCCCAAAGCCGAGCGCCGATCTCACCGAGGCGGACGAGGACGACACAGAGCTCACGGTCATGTCGCGCCGGTTTTGGGTCGCCTTGATCCTGGCGGTCCCCGTCTTTCTGCTGGCGATGCTCCCCATGGTCGGCATTCCCATCGACCGCTGGATCCCCACGACCGTTTCCAACTGGCTGCAAGCGTTACTCGGCACGCCCATTGTTTTCTGGGCAGGAGCACCTTTCCTGGTGCGGGGTGTGCAATCGGTGCGGAACCGCAGCCTCAATATGTTTACGCTGATCGCGTTGGGAATCGCCGCGGCTTACGGCTACAGCCTGGTGACGCTCATCGTGCCGTTCGCTGGGGTCGAGCCCACCGCACACGCGGGACATCCGCAAGCATCAACACTCGGTACGCGCGGAGGCCCATCTTTATTTCGAGGCCGCTGCGGCGATCACGGTCCTCCTGCTGTTCGGACAGGTTCTCGAGATCCGCGCACGGCGGCAGACGACGGGCGCGATTCGCGAGCTGCTGGCACTCGCCCCACCGACTGCGCGCCGTCTCGAGCACGAATCGGAAGTCGAAGTCCCCCTCTCCGAAGTTCGTCCCGGCGACGTGCTCCGCGTGCGGCCGGGCGACAAGGTTCCGGTCGACGGACGGATCGAGACAGGCTCGTCGTCGCTCGACGAATCGCTGATGACGGGGGAGTCCGTGCCCGTCGCCAAAAGCCCGGGAGATCGGGTCGTCGGCGGAACCCTGAATCAACAGGGGGCTTTCACCATGAAGGCCGAGCAGGTTGGCAACCAGACAGTCCTCGCGCAGATCGTCCACCTGGTCGCTCTGGCACAGACGAGCCGCGCTCCGATTCAAAAGTTGGCCGACCGTGTTGCGGCCGTCTTCGTGCCGGCCGTCGTGACCGTCGCCATCGTGACATTCCTGTTTTGGATCTGGCTGGGACCCGAACCGCGGCTGCCGGCAGCCGTGACGAACGCCGTCGCCGTCCTGATCATTGCTTGCCCCTGCGCGTTGGGACTGGCGACGCCGATGTCGGTCATGGTCGGCATTGGACGGGGAGCCAAAAGCGGCGTGCTGATCCGCAATGCGGAAGTCCTCGAAGTGATGCAGTCCGTCCAAGTGGTGATGGTCGACAAAACGGGAACTTTGACCGCGGGGAAACCCGAATTGGTGCGCTGTGCGACATCGGGAGGAGTCGCCGAAAACGACCTGCTTCGCCTCGCAGCCTCCGTCTCTCAAAACAGCGGCCATCCTCTGTCGCACGCCGTCGTGGAAGCCGCCAAAAAGCGGAGCCTGCCGCTCTCGCCCGCTCAGTCCTTCGAATCGGTGGCCGGGGCCGGCATCCGCGGGACCGTCGGCGATCGCCCGGTGATGGTCGGAAACCAGGCCTATATGGAAACCAACGGTGCTGCCGTTTCGCAGCAACTGCTCGAAGAGGCAAACTCTCTGCGCCGACAGGGACACACCGTGACCTTTGTCGGCGTGGACGGTGCGGTGGCCGGCCTGTTGGCCGTTCGCGATCCACTCAAGGCGTCGACCCGTCCGGCCATCGAGACGCTCCATCGACTCGGCGTCTCGATCGTCATGCTGACCGGAGACAACGAAACGACCGCACGCACGGTGGCCGAGTCGCTCGGAATCGAGCAGTTCGAGGCGGGCGTCAAGCCGCAGGAAAAGTACGACCGGGTTCATAAGCTTCGTGAGCAGGGACGCGTCGTGGCCATGGCCGGCGACGGAGTCAATGACGCTCCCGCCCTGGCGGAGGCCGACGTCACGCTGCTCGCCGGTGATCTGCGCGGCATCTCCCGCGCCTTCCTCCTGAGCCGGGCCGTGATGCGGAATATTCGCCAGAACTTGTTCTTTGCCTTTGTGTACAATCTCCTGGGTGTGCCGATCGCGGCCGGCGTCCTCTATCCTGTTTTTGGAATCGTTTTGAGCCCCGTCTTTGCCGCCGCTGCGATGAGTTTCAGCTCCGTCTCGGTGGTGCTCAATGCACTCCGGCTGCGGTCCGTTTCGTTGGACAGTCCGTAGATCGCGGGAAATAACCGACGGGACGGCGAATTTCTCACCGTCGCCGGTTGCCTTCCTCGGGGGGAGCACATTTTCATTGGCGATCCGCCTCGCCAGCGCGTAAGATGGGAGGAACGTGACTTTGCCGAAACCGGCGAAATCACGGCGTGGCAGGGGATCTGGACGTTCGGTTCGTATCTGGTCCGTGGGGACGATCAATTCCTTAATTCGTCGCGAAGGGTGTTGGGTATGCCTGTCAAAAAACTGTCCTGTCTATTTGCACTGTCGGTCTGCACGTTGTGGATCGGCGGACATCTGCTCGCCGCCGACAAAGTCGAGAAAAAGGCCGAAAAAACAGAAGAGAAGAAAGCCGACGACTCCAAGCCGCTCGAGGAGATGGATGCCGACACCGCCAAAGAGTACGGCGGCATGATCGCCCAGCTCTTCACGAAATCCCTCAAGAATCCGCAGGTGAAAATCGATGGTGACGTCGACAAGGCGACGGGACTCGTCAATCTGACGACCCGCGAAGGGATCATCGCGATCCCCGTCAAGAACTTCAAAGAGGATCGCGAGAACAAGGCCGTCGAAACGGACACGGGTCTCGGTTTCTGCTATCTGTTCATGTCGCAATCCTTTAATCCGCTGATCGATGGCAAACCGATCGACGTCAAGAAGCTTCGCACGGTCAAATTCAGCGATCCGGATGGCAACGAGCGATCGGCCACGTGCCTGTTGTGCAGCATCAAGCACGTCGATGGCGACGATTGGCAGCTCTACCTCTACGGCAACGAAAAAGAGCCGGTGCTCAAGTCCCCCTTCGGCGAGGCGACCGACGCGCCGAAGGCCGATCTGGCCCTCACAGTCCAGGACCCGACGAAAGACCAGGCTCAGCTCGTCTTGAACCTCTTCGGCAAATACTCGGCTTCAGTCCCAATCGGACTCAAGCACAAGGACAAATAACGGATTCTTGTGCGACCTGACTCCACCAGGCCCACGCGACGCTCCGCGTGGGCCTTTTTTTGCGCCGTCGTTCACGCCGCAGATCAGCCACGCCAGGCCCGCTCGTGCCGCCGTTGCCGAGGCGGTGACGCGGAAGAAAACTGCGCAGCCGACCGGGGTGGTGCCGCGACAAACGGCCGTAGAAATGCAGGGCGGTCCGAGCGCCCGCCGCGCTGGTAGTCGCGCCAAATCGTCTCGGCCGTCGCCTGCGGCTCGCCGCCGCGGACGTCCACGAGAAACTGAAACACGGCTTCCGCCAATTCCCCGAGCGGGATTCCCCAGTTTCGTTTGAACCGCGCCTGACACCACTGAGCAAAGGGAAAGAAACCGTCAAACGGCGATCCGCCCGCCCATAAGAGGGGAGCGGTCTCGACAAAATTCCCGCTGTTCGCGACGAGATCCCAAAACCGTGCGAAGTGGCGCAGGGCGGCCATCATCGCGCCATCGATGCAGCGTGTCGACACGACCTCGTAGGGAGCGACGGGAGCGTAGACCATCTGCCACGCCGCATCGTGCCGCACGATCGGAGTGCCCCGCAACCGCTTGAGCATGCCGACTTGGATTTCCTGTGGTCCCAGCGCGACAAGTCGATCAAAGCCGGCCGCAAAACTCTCCGTGGCTTCTCCGGGTAAGCCCACGATCAAATCGGCATGGACGTGCACGCCCGTCTGGTCGCGGAGGAAGCGCAGGTTTTCTTCGAGCTTCGCGTTGTCCTGACGGCGGCTGATCAACTCCGCCACCTCGTCGTTGAACGTCTGCACGCCGACTTCGAACTGCAAGGCGCCGGCGGGAAATTGCTGGATGATGCCGCGCAGCGACTCGGGGAAGCGGTCCGGGATCATCTCAAAATGCAGAAACAGCCCCGGTTCGTAGCGCTCCAAAAAGAACTCCAGGATCGCACGGCTCGTCCGCGGGTTCAGATTGAAGGTCCGATCGACAAATTTGAACCGTCGCGCGCCGCGGTCAAACAGAGACTGCATTGCAGCCAAGAACGGGTCGAGAGGAAACTGCCGAACGGGAATCTCCAGCGCCGACAGGCAGAATTCGCAAGTAAAGGGGCAGCCGCGCGACGCCTCGACATAGATCACGCGGTGGGAAATGTCCTGATCACTGTAGAGAGCATAAGGGAGAGCCACCCGGTCGAGCGCCGGCAAGGGCGCGTCGATCACCTTGTCGCGGGGCGCGCGACCGTCGAGGAGGTCGCGGCAGAGCCCTGCGAAGGCGAGATCGGCTTCCCCCGTCACAACGTGATCGGCCAGGCGCACGATCTCTTGCTGGTCGACCTCATAGCTGACTTCGGGGCCGCCGATGACGACGGTGATTTCCGGCCGCGCCGCTTTGAGCGCGGCGACGAGGCGAGTCGCCGGCTCGACATTCCAGATATAGACGCCGATTCCCACGATCCGCGGATTTCGCTCGACAATCGCGCTCAAGGCCCCGGTGATGGGAGCGTTCGCCACGAATTCGAGCAGTTCCGTGCGCGGAGCAAGCTCCCCCATGTTCGCCAGCAAATAGCGCAGGCCGAACGAAGCGTGGGCATAGCGCGCATTGAGCGTCGTCAGGATGATATCGGCCATCGGAACCGTCTCGCGGGCCTCCCTCAGGAGTCCATGGGGTCAAAGGAACCAGAGCGGAGGGGCCGTTGCCACGTGGCTGGCGACATCAGACCTTGCTCATCGCGCGCAGTGCGATTTTACGGGTGTCGAAGACCATCCAAAGATCTTTCAGATGCATAACTTCGAGCATTTCGAGCATTTGGGGCGAAACATGGCACAAGGCGACATGTCCGCCAATGTAGCGAAACTGGGTGCCAATCTGGTTGATGGCACCGATCATCGTCGAACCGAAATAGTCGGATCTCTCCAGGTCGACAACCAGATTGATGATTCCCGGCGAACCGGCGAGATCCAGGAGAGTCTTGAGCTCGTTGGCGACGTCCGATTCGCGAAAACCGATCGCATCGCCACGAGGTGTCACGACCAGCGTATTCCCCTCTTGCTCGGCCAGAAAGACCTTGTGGAACTGAGTCTGCGGAAGCCGAGTCATGGGGCGATCCTGTGGAAAGCCGGCTCGTGTGCCGTGCCGCTCCGTTTTACCAAAGGCGTCAACCGCCGTCACGAAAAAAGAGGCCGGGTTCGGCGTCGAGAGACGGCGACGGAGTTTGACAGCTTCTGACGGCTTTTTGAAGCCGCCGGACGCGTTCAAATCAGTTCGCCTATCGGAGGGATGCCGGTCGCGGCGCGAACGATTTCGCGCGGAACGCCCGACGTGACACGCAGCTGTCCGACGTCAAACAGCGCGTGGAGCACGGTCGCCACCAGATGGGGAATCGTGATCGGGTCCGTCAGAGGCTCGGCGGCATCGCGCGTCGACTGGCCGATGACGCGACCCATTTTCAGCCCACCCCCCGCCAGCAACAGCGGGGCGAGATTGCCCCAATGATCGCGGCCCCCGCGGCTGTTGATCCGCGGCGTGCGGCCCATTTCGCCGCAGCAGACCAGCAGGATTTTCTCGCTCAACCCGCGGGCCGCCACGTCTTCGAGGAACGCGGAGATGGCATGGTCGAACGGCGGAGCCATGTAGCGCATCCCTTCGTCCACGCCCGCATTGTTGACGTCGGCATGCATGTCCCACACGAAGCTCGTCGTGACAGTGACAAAGCCGCATCCGCGCTCGCATAGCCGCCGTGCCAGAAGCAGGAGTTTTCCCAGGGTCTTGGCGTTATCGACATAGTGGGCATAGTTATGCAAGCGTTTGTTGATCTGGTCGGGCCGGACAAGAGGCGCCGTATCGTACCGGCGGATCGTCCCCGGATCTTCGCGTGACAGGTTGAACGCGTCGGCGACGCCGCCCAGAAGCGTGTCGAAGGCCTGCTGACGCAGACGATCGATTCCCTGCATGCATCCGTCGGCATCGAGCGAACGGCGGATCCGGTCGAGTCCCGTCAACAGGTGACGGCGGTCGTCGATTCGATCCATCGGCAGATGGATTTTGAGATCGCTCTTGAGATCTCCGCCGCCGCTGGGTGCGAACGGGGAATAAGCGCCTCCGAATGGCCCGGCGGTTTCAAAATCGCCGAATTGCCGGATCCGCGGTTGCGTCGAGGGGTCGACGGCCCGCGGATAGAGGATGGCATTGGTCGGCATTCCGGAACGGGGACGGTTGCCACCGGCCACGCGGGCATAGAGCGTGCCGAGGTTGGCACCGCCTGTCGCTTTGCCGACGAGCGGCTTGATGTCGTGATTGCCGTCCCCCGTTTTGAAGGAACGGACCACGGTCGTTTCCTGGGCCCGTGCGGCCAGACGGGGAAACGCCGACCCATACGTGACGCCGGGAAGAGACGTCGCCACTTCTCCGTTGACGCTGCAAATGCCGGGCGGAGCGGTCATTTTGGGATCGAAGGTCTCGATCTGGCTGGGACCGCCGTGCATGAAGACGAAAATCACCGATTTGTCGGTGACGGGAAGCTTCTGCTGCGCGGCAACCGCGCGCGCCGAAGCAGGCTGGGAAGAGACAAGCCGCCCAGCGCAAGTCCGCCGACCGTGAGAAAGTCGCGTCGCGAGGTGAGGTCGCTGCCAATGCGGAGCATGTCGGCCGACTCAACCTGGAGAGACACAGGCGGGACGTAAGCTTGGCTGTCCCAACAGCATAGTGCGCAAGGATTGACACTTCCACCGACTCGGTGCTCCCGATTAAAAAGGAGGGAAGCGTTCGCAAATTTCCGAGTCCCTCACACTCTGGCCAGCGACGGAAGCCCCTTTGCAAGATCTTCCCGAGAGCCGAATTGAACTTTCGGTCATCACGCCTGTCTACAAGGCGGAGGAGTGCCTGGAGGAGCTTTACCGCCGGCTGGTCGCCGTGCTGGAAAGGACGGGGGAGCCGTTCGAGATCGTGATGGTGAACGACGGCAGCCCGGACGACTCGTGGCGGTTGATTCGGGAACTTGCCAGCCGTGACGCGCGGGTGAAGGGGATCAATCTTTCCCGAAATTTCGGGCAACACTACGCGATTACGGCGGGTCTCGATCATTGCCGCGGCCGCTGGGTGGTGGTGATGGATTGCGACCTGCAGCACGTCCCCGAGGACATCAGCCGCCTGTATGCCAAGGCACTCGACGGTTTCGACATCGTGCTGGTCCGGCGGATGCGCCGCTACGATTCGCCGCTCAAAAAGCTGGCGTCTCGCCTGTTTATCACGGTCTACAACTATTTGAGCGATATCAAAGTCGACCCGGATATCAGTTCGTATTCGATTATTTCGCGCCGGGTCGTCGAAGCGCTGCGATCCTTGCGGGAGGGAAACCGGACGTATCCGCTCCTGTTGCACTGGATCGGGTACGACGTGGCTTACATCGACGGTGAACATGCGAAAAGGTTTGCCGGAAAGAGCGCATATAGCCTCGCCAAATCGATCAACCTGGCGATTGAAAGTGTTTGTTCCCAGTCGAACCGGCCGTTACGTCTCTCGATCCAGTTCGGATTTCTGCTCTCCCTGGGGTCGATCCTGTTCGCTAGCTGGCTCATGATCCGCTACTTTTTTCTCAACGTCACCGTCGCGGGCTGGACCAGTACGATCGTTTCGCTCTTCTTTCTGAGCGGACTGTTGTTCGCCAACATCGGCGTCCTGGGTCTGTATTTGGGGAAGGTCTTCGACGAGAGCAAACGCCGGCCTTTGTATTTCGTCAAAGAGCGGCTGAATCTCGACCCGTTGGCGCGGGCCGACGACCACGCGGACGCTGCCGAGTCCGGCACGGCGGCTTTGCCGGCGCTCGCCGCCAACCGCGGTGGCGACACGTCGCTCTGAACCGCGGAAATTGCCGCTTTCTTCGCGGAATTCGATCGTTGACAGGCCCCGCGGAACAGAGGATAAAGAAGGTTCCAGCCCTTCGAAACGCTGTTCGCCCAGCAATGCCGGCGCAAGACGTTCCCAAGACTCTCCGGAAACACCGCCGAATATGACCGTGCAGGACGTGATCAACCGCATTGCGGAAACATTGCAGGTCCCTCCCGATCAACTGACTCTGGAGAGCCGTTCGACCGATTTCGATGCGTGGGACTCCTTGGGAACGATGTCGCTATTGCTGATGCTGACGGCCGATTACGAACTCACCGTGCCGCAGGGCGAGACGCAGAAGCTCCTCTCCGTCAAGGGGATCGTCGAACTCTTTGAGCGCGCGGGAAAGCTCTCGTGAACGCGTACTTGCACGGCGTGCATTACTACTTGCCCGAAACGGTGCGCACGAACGAGGATCTCGTAAAACTCAATCCCACCTGGAATGCCGACGAGATCCTTCGCCGCACCGGCATTCGCCAGCGACACATTGCCGCCCCGAATGAAACGAGCGGCGACATGGGCGTGCGGGCGGCCGAGAAACTGCTCGCGGAAAGCGCCGTCGACCGCCAACAAATCGACGTCCTGATCTTTTGTTCGCAGTCGGCGGATTATTACATCCCGGCAACCGCCTGCACCCTGCAGCACCGGCTCAAGCTGTCGTCGTCGTGTGCCGCCTTCGATGTGAGCCTGGGCTGTTCCGCCTTCACTTACGGACTGTGGATGGCCCGTTCGCTGGTCCTCGGCGGAGGCGCGCCGCAGGTGCTGTTGGTGACGTCGGACAAGATGACGCAGTACTGCAACATCCACGACATGGTGACCGCCGCTGTCTTCGGGGATGGCGCGGCTGCCGCTCTCATCTCTGCCGAAGAGCAAGGGGCCCTCGCTGTGATCGGCCCGTCGGTCCTGGGGACCGATGGTCGCGGGGCGGAAAGCCTGATCGTGCCGGCGGGCGGTTCTCGCTGCCCCCGCACGGCCGAGACGGCCTGCGTCAAAGCAGACGCCAACGGCAATCTGCGTAATCTGGAACAGCTTTACATGGACGGAACGGAGGTCTTCAATTTCACTCTTTCCGCCGTCCCCGCCGGCGTGCGGCGGCTGCTGGCGGAAATCAAGAAGGAAAAAGAGGAGATCGACCTGTTCCTGCTCCACCAGGCCAACGGCTTCATGCTCGAGGCCCTGAGGCGCAGCATGAAGCTCAAGCCTGAGCAGCTCCCGATCGATATCGCGGAGGTCGGCAACACCACCAGCGCCTCGATTCCGATCCTGATTCGTCGGCTGGTCGACGCCGGACGCATTTCGAGCGGTATGCGGTGCGTGCTGGCGGGATTCGGCGTCGGTTACTCGTGGGCCATGACATACGTCTCAATTCCGTAGCCGCTCGATGGCGTGCGGAAAGTCGATTTCGGACTCCATCACGACAGACAGAACAGGCTGGTCATGCTTGAGGGACAGTTCACCCGGCTGCGACCGGTCGACCTGGCGGATGCGGAATGGATGCGGCGGCTCCGCACGTCGCCCGCCGTGATGGAGGCGTTTCAGTACCGCCATCCGATCACGGATCTCCAGCAAGAGGAGTTCCTCCGGAAACTGTCCGTTGATCGGGAGCAGTTCTATTTCGTCGCCGAAGACCCGAGCAGCGCCCAGCGGTTCGGCGTCTGTTCCCTGCATCGGATCGATTACCGCAACCAGCGGGCAGAATGCGGAATCTTTTGGGATCCCGAGGCGACAGGCGGTGAAATCGCCGCTTTCGAGGCCGGCTTCCTCATCCGCGACTACGCCTACTCGTATCTGAATGTGCACAAAATGAGCGCCGAATTGCTTCCCGACAATGCGCGGGCAATTCGCTTCAATGAAGCGCTCGGCATGACGCTCGAAGCCACCCGCAAACGGCATCTGTACTATGACGGAGAATTTCACGACCTCCTGTTGTATGCGCAGTTCCGCGACGATTTCTACAACCGGCCGACGCAGGTGATCCAGATGTTTCTAGCGGCAAAATCGCGAAAATAAAGCCCGCGCCCTATGTTCCAACTCCAGGGAAAACTCGAGCATCTGTTGCCTCCGGCGGCCTATCACGCGGCCGACTGGCACGAGCGCGAAATCGAGACCCTCTTCCGCAAAACGTGGCAGGTGGCCTGTCTCGCCGAACAGGTCGACAAGCCGGGAAGTCGTTTCGCGCGGCAGATCGGCGGAGAACCGATTGTCGTCGTTAATCAGAAGGGCGAGCTCACCGCGCTGAGCAACGTGTGCGCACCGCCATTCGCAGATTGTGCCCGACGGGCCCAGCCACGACAGCCAATTCCGCTGTCAGATCCACGGTTGGGAATACGACGAAAACGGCCGCTTGAGCCATCTGCCGGACGGGCGCTCATTTCACGGCCTCAAGGCACACGATTATTGTCTGTCGCGCTATCGCGTCGAACGGTGCGGTCCCTTCGTATTCGTCAATCTCTCGCCGGACGGACCGTCGTTCCAGGAACACTTGGGTTCATTCGCGGACGAATTCCATCAATTCTTTTCAAATTGCCGGCACATCGACACCTGGGTCACTGAGCATGCGGTGAATTGGAAGATCATCATCGAAAACGCGGTCGAAAGTTACCACGTGCCGATGGTTCACCCCAATACGTTCGAGGATTATCGGCCCGAAGAATTGCACGACCATCGCCTGGAGCCCACGTTCACGCGGTATGCCGATCTCCTGGAATATCGCAGCGAGAAGTCGGCCGAGGCTTACGTGTTTCGTCTGTATTCGTGGCTGCTCTTGCATCAGCCGACGTACAAGCGGTTCACGCACGTGAATCTCTTTCCCAACATGCTGCTGTATTTCGGCGACGTCTATTCGTCACTCACGGTTGTCGAGCCGCTCGGCGCGACGCGAAGCCGTTACACCATGTTCAGTTTCGCGCCGAAAGCGGTTCACTGGGGTCCCGCGGGTCGGATGCTGCAAGCCCTGTCGATGCGCGTGTTAGTGCCGCAATTCAAGAGGATTCTGCGCGAGGACATGGTCCGCTGGCCGCCGGTCCAGCGGGGCCTCGAAAAGAGCGGACAAAAAGGCGTCTTGAGCGCGCGCGAAGAACGCGTCTTTGCCTTTCAAGAATACGTCACTCAGCGGCTCGGCGTGAAGAACAGCGTCGGATAAAACGCTAGACGCTGCGGAAGAGCCAGCACAGGCCGCAGGCCAAAACGGCCGTCGTGGGTATGGTGAGCACCCAGGCCCACACCACGGCCGCCACCACGCCCCAGCGGACGGCCGTCAGCCGCTTCAACGAGCCGACGCCGATGATCGCGCCGGTGATCGTGTGGGTCGTGCTGACGGGAATGCCGCCGAAGATCACCATCATCAGGGTCATGGCTGCCCCGGTTTCCGCGCAGAAACCGTCGACGGGGCGGAGATGAATGATCTTCTGGCCCATCGTCTTGACGATCCGCCAACCTCCTAAGAGGGTGCCCAAACCCATGGCGAGATGACAGGAAAGTACGACCTCAATCGGCACTTCCAAGGGGGTCCGAAAGGCTTTGCCTCCGTGGCTGGCCGAAATCAACAGCACAAAAATGATGCCCATCGTCTTTTGCGCGTCGTTGCCGCCGTGTCCCAAACTATAGAAGGCGGCCGAGAGCAATTGACCCCTGCGAAAGACGGATTCAACTCTGTGCGGCGTGGCGCGCCGGAAGAGCCAGGTGACAATGATGGCGATGATGGCTCCGCAGATTCCCCCGATGACCGGCGACAGCACCACGAAAGCCGCCGTTTTGCCGATCCCGTTCCATTCCAAGACCTTCCAGCCCCCTTTGGCGAAGCCGGCCCCGATCAGGCTGAAAGTCAACGCATGGGAGGAGCTGGTGGGCAGTCCCAGGTACCAGGTGCAAAGATTCCATCCGATCGCCGAAAACAGGGTCGCCGCGATCACGCTGCTGTCGACGATGTTGGGATCGACCAGCCCCTTGCCCATCATCCCGGCGACTTTGAGATGGAAGATGGCGAAAGCGATGAAGTTAAAGAAGGCGGCCCAGACGACGGCTGCCAAAGGGCTCAAAACGCGCGTCGAGACGACCGTCGCAATGGAGTTGGCCGCGTCGTGAATGCCGTTGGTAAAGTCGAAAAGAAGAGCCAGTCCCGTCAGCAATAAGACCGTAATTGGAAGGGCAAAATAATTGACGGTCCCAAACTGCATGGTCTCCCAAAAATGCATCACGATGCCCCGCTCCGCAGCGTCCACTCAAAAGTGCATCGATGGTAGCCCGACCGCGGGGCGTTTGCTACCAGCCCCTCTGAGTCTTAACAATTCGACCGAAGGGCAACGGAGACAAAGGCTTTGGTCACATCTTCAAATCGCAGAACGACTTAATGCCCTCGCGGCGCACAGACGACTACGAGAAAAAAGATGATCGCAGCCGGCACACTGAGGAACACGATTAAGCCGATTCCGATCGATCGCCATTCGGATCGGCTCCACCAGCGGCGCGGCGGCTTGAACGCAGCACCGCCTGCGGGAGACCCCGCGACCGCGGGCCTCGTAATGGCAAGCCGTTGCATGCGCCGGCGGACTTGCCGGCCCGGAAGGGCTGGAATATGCAGCGTCCAAGCGGTGGACTCGTTGCGAGCGGTCGGCTCCTGCCGTTTCACAAAATCACGCTCAAGGGCGAAAGCATGGCCGCACTGCAAGCAGCGGACCGCTTCACTTCTGCGCGCGTCCGTTTGAATGGGCGCATGACATGAGGGGCATCGAACTTGTAACACGGCGCTGCCTCCGATGAGAGTTGGCCCGTCGAAACGAGCCGGCCCTCACTGAAGGAAACGAAACGCCGGTGCAAAGGGATCACCGAATCGAGGAGTCAGACGGTCAAAAGCCAGCCGCGGAGCCATCTTCTCGCTTGTCGGCGGCACCGATCAAATCGCCGGTTGCCGCATCGACCTCGATCGAATGAGCGTCCCCTTGCGTGTCCGTTTCCACCTCCACGCGATGCCCCATGCCGCGAAGAGCGTCGACGAGTTTCGGATGATCCCGAGCAAATTCGGGTTCGACTCGGACACGATCCGGCAGCCATTGATGATGCAGGCGCGGCGCATCAACCGCCGCGCGCAGGTCCATGTGAAAGTCGACCACATTCACCACCACGCACAAAACCGTGTTGATGATCGTGCGACCGCCAGGACTCCCCGTGATCAAAAACGGATTGCCGTGGCGGAGGACGATCGTCGGACACATGGAACTCAGCATCCGCTTGTGCGGTGCGATCTGGTTCGGAGCGGTGCCGATGCGGCCGGAGGTATTCGTGACGCCAGGGAGCCAGGCAAAATCATTCATTTCATCGTTCAGCAGAAATCCGCCGCCCGGCACGACCACCCGGCTGCCGTATGCGCTTTCCAACGTGTAGGTCATGCTCACCGCCATCCGGTCTGTGTCAATCACCGAGAGTTGGGTTGTGTGGTCAGATTCGGTCGAAAGGCGAATGTCGCCGGCGATTTGCGTGCTGGGTGTGGCGTGGCGCCGATCGATGGACGAGGCAAGCTGCCGTGCGTAGACCTTCTGCGTGAGCCTGGCGGGAAGGGAAACGAAATCGGGATCGCCCAGATAGCAAGCGCGATCGCGGTAGGCGCGTCGCATCGCCTCGATCATCAAATGCAAGGTCTCAGGCGACCAGCGCCCGCTCGCTCGGAGATCGAAATTCTCGAGAATATTCAACATCTCCAACAGCGTCGTGCCCCCGGAGGAAGAGGGCGGAGTCGACAGAATTTCGCAATCCCGATAGGTGCCGCGGACCGGGTCGCGGACTTTGGGCCGATACGAAACGAGATCCCGCTCAGTGATCAATCCGCCGCCGCGCTGCATTTCGCCGACGATGAATTTCGCCGTCTCGCCGGTGTAGAAGCCGTCTGCTCCCTGGTCCCGAATTCGTTCCAAAGTCGAGGCGAGCGCGGGCTGAATCAGACGGTCGCCGGCCCGCCAAGAACCGCCTCCCGGTTTGCCGAAGGTGCGATGAAATTCGGCGAAGTCTTTCGGCGTCTTGCGGAGGATCTCATTCAAGGAATCGGCAGTCGCCGCGTCGACGAGAAAGCCCTCTTTTGCGAGGCCGATCGCCGGCGTCACCAGCTCCTTCCAAGGCAATTTGCCAAAACGTGCGTGGGCCAGCGCCAGTCCGCGAACCGTCCCAGGAACGCCGACCCTGCGATGAGCGGTCCGCTTGCCGCGAGGGACAAACATATCCTTCGTGGCGGCGGCGGGAGCGGTTTCCCGAAAATCAAACACGACTGCGGACCCGCTCGACTGCGGCGGAGCGACAAGCATGTAACCACCACCGCCGATATTGCCCGCCGACGGCCAGGTGACAGCCAATGCGAAAGCCGTCGCGACGGCGGCATCAACCGCGGTGCCGCCTTTGGCAAGAACGCCGGCACCGACAGCGGTCGCACGAGGACTGACGCTCACAACGGCGGCATGGCGGCACCGGACGAGGCCTCCCGAAATGGGCTCGACTCCGGAAGGTTCTCCCGCGCGACAAGCTCCTGCGAAGCCCAGGAGCAATAGAAAAGCACTGCCGATCAACGCGAGCCGCCGGTGCGCGAGCCGGTTCCAGTTGTCCGTCATGAGTCGCTGTCCCCATCGAGCGAGCGTGTCGGACCAGCGGCACGCAAAGGGCCGATCAACAAATAGAGGGCGATGGCACAACCGAGGGCTTCCAGAACGATGGTCGCGGCCGCAGTCGCTTCAAAGACCCGCCCCCATCCGCCCTGAGGGACTTGCGAGACATTGTCGGGGCTTATAACGAGGTAATGGTTGTAGAGTTCAAACATCAAAGAGCCGAACATCGACGCTAGCAAAAGCCACGCTCCGCCGCGGGCCGCGGAGGTCCAAAGCAATCCGGCCGCAAGCACAGGCCCGACGAATAAAACTGCGACAATGTAGCCGTTCGCCAGAACGGACGGCAAAAAGATTCCAAGCTGCACATGAGCGGCTGAGTGCAGCACCAGAGGGACGGCACGCACGCCGACAACAGCCGTCCCCAGCCAGGCGGCCAAAGCGGAGAACGGCGGTTTTGATCCGGCGCGCACCATTTCCAGAGAATGTAACAAATTTAATATTTTTCGCAGTACCCGCCGTGCTTGCAGGTGGTTTCAAGGAATGTGGGCTTGCTTGCAGTTTTAAGTCGATTGGTTTGCCTGCGCGGGGTTGGGGGGTGCATTGGCGGACGTGGCTTTTGTGCGGTCACGTGCCGCTTCCCCAGTCAAAAAGTCGATATGCCGCCCCAGCCCCGTTTTTTTGCCTTTTGAGATTCCTCGAGCGCGGCAAAAAAGGCATCGATCTCAGCTCGAAAGACCCACCCGTTAAACCTGCCCCCTAACGCCTCCTCGTCCTGAATTCTGTTTGGCAGCGGGAGCCGTTCACCGGCAAACGCTGAATTTTTGCTTGGGTTAAAACCCCAGCGACGATATCATGAAGTGGGGCAACACTCTTAGCGCTGCGCAAACAAATCGGCCGGTCTCGCTGCATCCCGAGCCGAATCGCGCAGGACAATATCCTTTGAATGTTGCCCCCGTGATGGGAGAACCCTCTTGAAATGAGGGATCTCCGCAAAGAATTGCCCCCCGACAAGAAATCGGCGTTCTTTAAAGTAAGGGCTTGCACGATGGCTCATCGCTTCCTGATCGCAGCATGTGTCGCCGCGTTGACATTGTCTCTCGATTTCGGCGCGGGTCGACTCAATTCGAACGGGGCTCTGGGTGCGGAGCAAAAATCGACACCCCATCCCGCGCACTCTAGCGGCGGGCACTCCGCGGTGGGTTTCGGGAATATGAACCGCTCCGCGTCTGTGCATTCTGCAGTGAAAACGGGTGGCCACACGACAGCGCCGCACGCGAGTACGCTGGGCGTCCACCAGGCCAGTCCGGTATTGAAGGGGCAGGTTCTGGCGACGTCGTCGAAGGTTCAGCAGCAGTTGTACGCCAGTGGGACAGCCCACCAGCATCACCTGCGCCATCACTGGCACTGGGGTGAGTACTCCTACCTTCCCACGAATTCCTCGAACCTTGTCGTCGGAGTTCCCAACGGAAACACGCTCACCGTGGCGTTGGCCGGAGCTGTCACGACCGGCGGCATGTTGACCGGGACGCGGCACACTCACACAGGTGTTGCGACATCACAAGGACACGTTGCGACGGTTATCTCGCCCATTGCCGGCACGCTCATCGGATCAAACATCAATATGGGCGCAGTCCAACAAGTGCGACTGGCCGGCGTGGCGGCACCCTTGTCGGGACAGCCCTTTTCTTCCCAATCGCAGCAGCATCTGACGGCGATCGCGATGGGCAGACACGTGCGGATCTTCCAGACCGGAGTCGATGGCAACGGCACCATCGTCGGCCAGGTCTTTCTGAGTAATTCGGGCATCAATCTCAACGAGCGACAACTTCGCGACGGAATGGCTTTCAATTCCGTGAATGATGGTTTCGCCTCGAGTCTTGCCGCCGCCGAAGAAGCAGCCCTGACGGCACGCGCCGGACTTTGGCAGGCGCAACATCCAATGGCTCCCTGGCTGCTTGCTAAACCCTGAGTCGGTCCACCGCCGCTCGATTTCCGGCCTTCGTGCGCTCGAATTGTTGAATCGCGCTTCAGCAGCACAGGGTTTCGTTAGCGAGGGGACGACCAGGAATGACTTCGCCACCGGTTGGGCATCCGGACGATCGACTGCTGATCGCCTTCAATCTCAGCAAGCTGGATCAGCGAAAAGTCGCGATGATCAGCCAACATTTAGAGAGCTGCAAGCCCTGCCAGCGACGCCTGGCCGCGCTGTCTGGTGAGCGGCCAGGGCCGGTGTCGCCAAGGCCGCCTCTTGCAACGGGCTCGCGCCGGACACGACTCGTCTGGTTCGGCGCGGCCGGTGCGGCCGTGCTGGGAATCGTTCTCGGCTGGGCAATGGGAATTTTTAGCGGGCCCGCCAAATCAAACTCAACGGTAGCGAAAAACGAATCACTGTCGGTCCCGCCTCAGACATCAACAGCGTTGGGCCGACTTCCGCCCTCGCCGGCGGTTGCGGAGCCGCCGAAGGCTCAATCGCCGCCACCCGTCACTGCGTCCACGAACCAGGCCGCCGCTCAGCCTGCCAAGTCGCCGGAAGCGCCGCAGGCGCCAACGCCGCCCGAGCATTCCTCAACCACGCTCGCCGCGGCGGGTCCGGCGACTTCGATTCTCGCAGCGACCGAAAAACCTCGCTCCGAACCCGCCGATCCCCCCCTGACGTTTTTCAACGGCAAAGATCTCGCCGGTTGGCGCGGGCCCGCACAGGCGTGGCATGTCGAAAACGGCTCGATTGTCGGCTCGCTTCCGCCCGGCCAGAAGGGTGCGGCCCTGTTGTCGAGCCGGGAGCGATACTCCGATTTCGATTTGATGTTTCGGGCTACTCTGGCCGACGGGATTGGCGATTGCGGAGTGCAATTCCGCTCGCGTATCGACGAGGCTGACAATCAGCACGTCGCCGGCCCGCAATGTGCCATTTACGGAAAGGACGCTCCGCCCGAGCATCGAACGGGCAGCCTGGTGACGGAGCCGGGAGACAAAATTGAAAAATCGCCACCCCTCAAACGGGTGGCAAGCTTCGTGGAACCGCTTGAAAACCACTACCGCATTCGCTGCCAGGGGAAGCACGTCTTGATCGAGGTCAACGGGATCAAGATGGTCAACGGCGAATTCCCTTCGCTGCCCGATGAAGGTGTCATCGCCTGGAGGCTCGATGCGAGCCGGCCGCCGCGGAAAGTCACGTTCAACATCATCAAGTTCGTCGACTTGACGCGTCTACCGGCACGGGACGCGTCGGAACGGCCTTCCCTTTCCGACGTCGAGCTGCTCAAGGCCGAAATGAAATTTGAAAGTGCGATGAAAAAGGCGGACGAGACGCTGCTCACACACTTCGATACGGAACTCAGCCGCCTCAAACGGGCGACGCGCTCGCAGGACCGGGAGATGAGGTTCGTGGTCGAGCACGAGAAACACGCGTTTAAGGAAAAGGGATTGATCCCCTGGTCCCGTCCGATGCGAAAGTGGCTGCTGCAATACGGCCGCGAGCTGCACGAGGCTCAGCGGACGATCGGCACTTCCTTTGACGCGGCGATCGAGCGGGCGGAAAAGAACCACAACGACAAACTCAAAGCCGCCCTCATCGCGGAAGCCGGCCAGATCCTCGCTCCGCGGGAAGTGGCCGCGTGGCAACGCGTGGACAAAAAGGGAAAAGTCCTTCGCCGGACGTTTTACTCCGATGGCACGTTCGCCGACGGAGAGTCAACCAGCGACACCGCGGCGCGCTTTTGGTCGCCTCCCGCGGATGACGTCTTGATCCTCGAGTTCCCTGACAAAGAAGACGCCGCAAACACCGACCAGCAGGAATTCTTTCTCGCGCCGGACGGCAAAACTCTGACGAGTCAGAGCAAAAAGGGGAACATTCAGGTGTGGAAGCAGGCTGACGATCAAGAATCCGGCGGAGGTTCCTGACGGCGAAGAGTGAGCGACACGCCCTTTTTTTAAAGCCATTCCCCCCGCCGTGCGCCATACCTGCGGCACGCAGTCGCGCAGCACAACAGCCTCACGTATCGCTTGCCGGCCTAGCCTTTTTTGCGCAATCGTCGCAACGTCTGCTTGAGCTTGGCCCGTCGGCGATGTTTGCGCTTTTGTTTCTCGGTCATTTTCATGGCAATCTCAGCTTTCCGCCTGCTTTTGCGATATTCTGGGGGGTCTGATCCTACAAAGTCCCGCCAGCGGGCGGAAGTCAAGCTGCTTCGCAGAGCCGTTTGATCAGGACGGTCGCATAGCACCCGGGCTGCAGGTCGAATCGCAGCACCACTTTGCGGCGCTCGCCCCCTTCCTCGTCATCATCGACCGCGGCGGTGGCGGAACGCGGAACGAAGATTGCCGCACGCGAGCCCCGCGAAAAAAAGCTGTCGCGCGGATACTTCACGCGAAGCTCGCGGCACTCGAGGCCGAACTCCCCCGCCACACGCTCGTAGAGTTCGGTGAGCGGCCCCAATTCCGACCGCTCGCGGGCCGATGGATACGGCAACGGCTCGGCCAGTCGTTGGCGGTCTGCGGGCTCCGGCAGGACGCGGTAAAACGGGACCGGCGAACGGGCAATCTCGACGTCGAACAGTTCGATCGGCCGGAACATCCCGCGGATCCGTTCGGCCAAGACGCGATTCCACAGGCAGCTCTGAAAAGCCTCCAGGTAGAGCCGCCGTTCGTGTTGCGGAATCCGGATAAAGGCGCCGCGAAAGTCATGAGGCTGGCGGCACAGGCGCTCCATCGCTGAACGGACTGTCGGCCGGACGGCCTGCTGCCGGCAGCTCGACCAATCCCCCCAATTCGAGCAGAGTGCGCTCTTTTCTTCTCGAACGTCTGGACGGTCGTGCGCATTCGATTCGGCCAAGGCGAGCCACAGTGCCCGCTCGTAATCCCCCAGGCACCAGGCCCGCGCGACAAAGTCGCCCGAGACGCCGACCGACCCGAAGCGCTGATCGTCGAAGTAATTCGGCACCCCCCCTTCCGACGCCTGCGGCAATGCACCGACGATGCCTTCAGCTTCCTGAGGCCGCAGATCGCGGACCGTGATTTCGAAGTTGTTGGCCAGAATGTCCTTCGATTCGAAACGGCGGGCCGTCTGACCGAGGTATTCGAGGGTGAGGTTCGTCTGATCGAGGTTCCGATGAGGCCCGTTTTCGATGGACAAAAACTGCCGCGTCGCCGCGTGGCGATCTTTGAGCCCGCCGACGGCGATCGCCTCGCGCGAAAGTCGCCAGGCCTGGCAAATAGCGCTGATTGCTTCGGGCGTTCCGAGTGATTTTTTCGTCAGGCGATAGAGCGCAAACGGACCCGCGCCGAGGGGGAGTTCGGCGATCTCTTCGACACGAAAGTCGTCGGGCTTCGATTTGAGCTTCATCGTCCTGTTCGCGTCTGTGAGGTGCCACACTCTCCGCCGGCCCGCCAAACGCGTAGAATGGGAGGGCTGGCCAGGCGCGGGCCTCTCTTTCGCAGGAAGTCTAACGCATGCGCCGCCGAGATGGATTTACGCTTACGGAATTGCTCGTCGTCATCGCGGTGGTGACGATCCTGATTGCCATTCTGTTCCCTGCCGTGCAGCAGGCGCGTGAGGCGGCCCGTTACATCTCGTGCCGCAACAATATGAAGCAGATCGGCCTGGCACTCCACAATTATGAGATCGTCAACAGGCTGCTTCCGCCCAGCTCGACGAGCGACATTCAATTCGGCGTGTGGAGTTCGAATCCGCGCAATATCATCTGCACAGTTGGGCCAGCCTGATCCTTCCCTATATGGAACAACAGCCCCTGCAGAAACAGGTGAATTACAACGTCTCGTCGCTTGATCCGAAGAATCAAAAAGCCGCGTCGCAGGTGCTCACGGTCTATCGTTGCCCGACGTATTCCGGCCCGACATACAGCCAGGACAACCTTTACACGCAATTATTCCCGAATTATGCCCTCCGCAACTATGCGGCCATGGGAGCTACGACCGCCGGCAAGATGTACCAGAATCCCAACGGCGTGTTTTACGCCATGTCGAGCACCCGCCTCACCGACATCAAAGATGGGACCTCGATGACGATTTTCATCGTCGAGACGCGGGAGCCGCAAGCAGCGGTCTGGATCGACGGCGGGACAGCCGCCGTCGTCTCGCATCCCTACGACGAGACGAATCCCCCCGACTACGCCTTGCCGCAAAACGCCCTCAATTACACCCCCTACTTCACGCCGGTGGGAGGACAGGGCATCACGTGCGCGTACGGCCCGTCGAGCATGCATCCCGGCGGGGTGACGCATCTCTTCGGCGATGCATCGGTCCGGTTCATTTCGCAGACGATCAACACGCAGATTTACGACGCGCTGGTGACGCCGGACGGGCAGGAAGTCGTCGAAGTGAACGATCTGTGATCCATGCCCGAGTTGCCCGACATCACCGTCTATCTCGAGGCGTTGGAACAGCGGATTCTCGGGCAAGAACTCGAAGGCGTGCGGATCGGCAGCCCCTTCGTACTGCGCACGTTCGATCCTCCGCTCGAATCGGTTAGAGGGAAGACAGTGCGCGAGCTGAGGCGAGTCGGCAAGCGGATCGCGATCGGCCTGGAGGGTGATCTGTGGCTCGTGCTGCACTTGATGATCGCGGGGCGCCTGCACTGGAAACCACGCGGCGCCCGACTGGCCGGCAAAAACAATCTGGCGGCCTTCGATTTTCCCAACGGCACGCTGCTGTTGACCGAGGCGGGAAGCAAGCGGCGGGCGGCGTTGTACCTGCTTCAAGGTCTCGAATCTCTGACACAACAGGATCCCGGAGGCCTCGAGGTCCTCACCGCCAACCGCAAAGCGTTCGAGGACGCGCTCCGCCGCGAAAACCACACTCTCAAGCGGTCGCTCACCGATCCCCATCTCTTCAGCGGCATCGGCAACGCGTATTCCGACGAAATCCTGCACCGTGCCAAGCTTTCGCCCCTGTTGATGTCGCAAAAACTCACGGCCGAACAGGCCAAGCGGCTGTGGAGTGCCACGCAAAGTGTGCTCAAGGAGTGGATCGACCGGCTGCGAGAACAGACGGCAGGCGGTTTTCCCGAGAAAGTGACGGCCTTTCGTCCGGAAATGGCCGTGCACGGGCGGTTCGGCCAGCCCTGTCCCGTCTGCGGTGCACCCGTGCAGCGGATCCGCTACGCCGACAACGAAACCAATTACTGCCCCGGCTGTCAGACGGAAGGTCGGATCCTCGCCGATCGGTCCCTTTCGCGGCTGCTGAAAGACGATTGGCCGCGGCATCTCGACGAGTTGTAGGAATCGTCGGAGCAATTCTTTCGCACCCGACAGCGCCCGGTCTACAATGCAGTCGATGCAAGCAGAGGCTCTCGTCACGACGCCGGGCGACCGCACATCTTCCACAGATCCGGCGTCGCTCTCGACGTTGGCCCGCGGTGCACTGGCCTTGCTGAGTCTCGTCGGCTTGGGCATTGCCGCCTATCTTCTTTTCCTCTCGCTCGCCAAGCGCGGTCTTCCGGCCGGATGCGGACAAGGGTCGGGTTGTGACGAAGTGCTCAACAGTCGCTGGTCACAGATTTTCGGCCTGCCGGTCAGCGGGTTGGCAATTGCCGTGTATGTTGGCATCGTGCTCGTGCTCGCGTCGATACAGTGGTCGACATCTTCGCGGCAGGCTCACTGGGCATGGGCGGCATTGAGTGTCTTGGCGGCGGTTTTGGTCGCCGCTGCGGTCTGGTTTGTGGGGTTGCAGCTCCTGGTTCTCAAAGCAGTCTGTCCCTGGTGTCTGGCCGAGCATGGGATTGGATTGGTGATCGCAGCCATTCTATTTGCGCAACGACCGGTGTTTTGGAAGACGAAATTTGCTTCCATGGTAGTCGGATGTTTTTTGGTGGGTGGAGTCGCCCTGGCACAAACGCTCTTTCCGTATCATCCGGCTACCGTGCAACGTTTACCGGAGGGAAAGAACGCCGACACGGGACCCGGCCCCGACCGGTTGATCTCGGTCCTGAATGGAAAACTCGCGCTCGCGCCGCACGAGCTTCCGATCCTCGGGTCCCCCGACGCTCCCAAACTGTTGGTTGTCCTGTTCGATTATTGCTGCCCGCACTGCCGGGCCACACACGGTTATTTGTTGAACGGATTGGCCTCGCACAAAAATGAACTGGCGGTGCTCGTGCTGCCGACGCCACTCAACACGAAATGCAATCCGTACTGGGAGGAGACCGAGCCACGGTTTGAGCACGCGTGCGAACTGGCCCGCCTGGCCCTTGCCGTCTGGCGGGCCGACCGAGCGGCGTTTCCCGCTTTCGACACGTGGCTCTTCGAGCCGGAGCAACCCCGCAATCCGGTCGAAGCCCGTCGCCAAGCCGAACAACTTGTGACCGCCGCGGCTCTCCAGCGGGCTCTGCGCGATCCGTGGATCGACCACCAGATTGAGCAGAACGTCGCCGCCTATCACAATAGCGGGGCAGAGCGCGTTCCCGTGATCCTGTCTCCCGGCATGCGGAGCATCGTCGGCCGGCCGGAGAGTGAAGCGCAGTTGTTCCAACTGCTCGACAAAGAACTGTCCTTGCGACCTTCCCAAGCGAGTACGCCCAAATGACCACGCTGGACACCGCGTCGGACCGCGTTTCGGGGGATCGCCCTTTGCCGGAGGGCCGACCGCTCGCCCAGGGCGATCTCGAATTGCTCGCCCAGGCGCATGAGACGTATCTCAAGCTCGAAAAGCAGATTGGCCGCGTGATCATCGGGCAAGAGGCGATCGTCCGCTCGATTGTGGCAGCCGTTTTTTCGCAGGGGCACACGCTCATTATCGGCGTGCCGGGTCTGGCGAAGACGCTCCTGGTCAAAACAGTCGCCCAAGTCCTCTCCTGGAGTTTCAAGCGGATCCAGTTCACCCCCGACATGATGCCGGCCGACATCATCGGCATGGAATTGTTGCAAGACGACCCGGCGACGGGCGCCCGCACGATGCGGTTCGTGCCCGGGCCTCTCTTCGCCAACCTGATCCTGGCCGACGAGATCAACCGCACACCTCCGAAGACGCAATCGGCCCTGCTGGAAGCGATGCAGGAACAGACCGTGACCAGCATGGGCAAACCCTATCGCCTGGCGCAGCCGTTTATCGTTTTCGCGACGCAAAACCCGATTGAGCAGGAAGGGACCTATCCGCTTCCCGAAGCCCAGCTCGATCGGTTCATGTTCAGCCTGTGGATGGGTTATCCGTCGCGCGAAGAGGAAGAAAACATCGTTCTGGCCACGACCGAAGAGGTCGTCCCCGTGGTCGAGCCGGTTTGTTCGATCGAGCAGATCACCGCCTTTCAACACCTGGTGCGTCGAGTCCCCGTTTCGCGACATGCCGTGAAATACGCCGTGTCGCTGGCCCGCTCCTCCCGTCCCGACACGCCCGATGCCCTCCCCTATGTGCGGCAATACGTTTCGTGGGGCGCCGGGCCGCGGGCGAGCCAGCACATGATCCTGGGCGCGAAGGCTTTGGCCGTCTTGGACGGCGAACCGACGGTGTCGGCCAGGCACATTCGGCAGGTCGCTCCGCAGGTCCTCCGCCATCGGGTGCTGCCCAACTACAACGCCGCCGGCGAGGGAGTCGACGCGGCCGCCATCGTCCGGCACCTCCTCGAAAAAACTGCCGAGCCGAGCTATGCCGACTGAACCGGCCCCCGCCGCCACGCCTGCCGTCAAAAACCCGCGGGGATCAATCGGAAATATCTCCGATTGCACGACCTCCGCCGGCTGACGCAATTCTTCTTCACCGGCCGCAAACCGATCGAGGGGCAGTATTCGGGCCAGCACCCGACGCCGCAACTGGGGCAGAGCGTCGAATTCCGCGATTATCGGCAATACATGCCGGGCGACGAGATCGGCAGCATCGACTGGAAGATTTTTGGCCGCAGCGACAAGCTCTTCATCAAAATCTTCGAGCATCAGGCCGACCTCACGGTCAATCTGCTGATCGACGCCTCGGCTTCGATGGCGTATCGCGGCGTCGCTGACTCACGCCGCCGCAGACTGCTCCCCTGGCCGGCTGACGATCGACCGAGCAAATACGACTACGCCTGTTCGCTGGCCGCCGCGATTGGCTTTTTGATCGTCAAGCAGCACGACTGCGTCGGTTTCTCACTGGCCCAAGGAGGCCTCACGCAGTTTCTGGCCGCCCGCAGCACGCTCTGCGCATCTCTCGGCGATTTTGGATGCGATGGAGCAGGCGCAGCCCCAGGGCGAGGCGCGGCTGGCCGACGCCGTTCGCGATCTCGCCGGGCGAACCGGGCGGCGCGAGGTGCTGATCGTCTTCAGCGACCTCCTCGAAGATCGCTGACGCCATTCTTCGCGCCCTGTCGCTGTTTCACCATCGGGGCGGCGAAGCGATCCTGTTCCACGTCCTGCACGCCGACGAGCTTCGTTTGCCCCAAATCGAAAACGGAATCTTTATCGACAGCGAAACGCAGCGCCGCGTGCGGCTGAACGTGGAAGATGTGCGGACCGCCTACGAATCAAAGATTGCAGGAGTATCTCGACAGTTGGCTCCGCCAGACGAAAGCCAACGGCATCAATTATTCGCTCTGTTCCACCTCGGACCCGTATGTCCGCGTCCTGGAGCGCTATCCGACGCGCCGGGCGGTCCGAGGATAAAGCCCCCAGCCCCTCCGAGCCGGTTTTGCTACCGATGTCTTCGCCGCTATTTGCCTTGATTGAGCTGACGACGCCGGCCATGCTCGGGGGGCTGGCGCTCTTGTCGTTGCCGATCGTGGCCCATCTCCTCAATCGGCGGGCGCGGCAGGCGATCGTCTTTCCCTCGATCCTATTGCTGCGGGCCTCCGTGGCGACGCAGTCGTGGCTGTACAGGCTGCGGCGGCTGATTTTGCTTTGTTTGCGGTGCCTCGCAGTGGCGATGCTTGTGCTGGCGTTCTGCCGCCCCGTGTGGCTCGATGCGCGGACGAAGAGCTGCCGGGACCGATAAAGGGGCGGCGGTCGTCCTGCTCGTGGATACCAGCGCCTCGACGTCCCAGCGTGCGGACGAGGTCAGCGTCCTCGGCGAACTGCGTGCCACCGGCATCCGCACGCTCGATTCGCTTCGGGTGGGGACCGACGTTGCCGATATCGTGCTCGCCTCGGCACGGCCGCACGCCCTGTTTCCGAGCCTGAGTGCGAATATCCCCGCGCTGCGTGAAGAATTGACCCGCTTGGAGCCGACATTCGAGCGGGCCGACCTGCTGCAGGCGGTCGCGCTCTCCGGCCAGTTGCTCTCTACGCATGTCGGGCAGCACCGGCTGGTGGTCTTTTCCGACCTGCAGCGGTCGAACTGGCAAGAAGTCGTGCAGGGACACCGGGCGGCGACGCTGCTCCCCTCCGATACGCAGCTGACGTTGATCGACGTGCGAACGGCTGCTCCCGACAACGTCGGCCTGTCATCGCCGCGCCATTTCCCCGCCCAGCCGCTCGTGGGTCAGCCGATTCGTCTGGTGGTTCAGGTCGCGAATTTCGCGAAAGTTGCCAAGGAGGCCCGCCTGAGCGTTTCGCTGGACGGCCACCCGCTGCCATCGCAAACGGTGAACCTGGCGGCCGGAGAAGAGCGCGATGTGACGGTCGAGACTGTTTTGAAAGGCCCCGGCGAACATCAGGCTGTGTTCGAGATTCCGGCCGACGGGCTGGCCGCCGATAACCGCGCCTTCCTCGTCGTCGAAGCGCAGCGGCGGCTCCCCGTGGTTGTGCTGAGCGACGACGACCCGAACGAAACGGGAACGGCCTCGTATTTTCTGACCCGCGCCCTGGCCCCGCGCAACGATCCCAAGCTCGACCGTTTCGAAGTGCGGCACGTGGCCAGTTCGCAATTGACCGACGACAAGCTCGCCGGCGCCGCCGTTTTCGTGGGCTATTTGGGAGAATTGACGCCGCCGGCCGCCGGCACGCTGCTCAAATTCCTGCAGGCGGGCGGCGGAATCGTCTATTTTTGCGGCGAAGGAGCCGTGCCGCGGAATCTGAAGCTGCTCGAGCAGACGGCCGGCAAAGAGGGCCTTCTTCCGTGGGAACCGGGGCTGACGCGAGCCAAGGCCGCGCCCGACCACGCGCTGGCGATCACCAATGGAAAGTGGCGGTCACGACTCTTGCGGGAGTTCGACGAACAGAGCCAGATCGCCATTTCGCAGATTCGCTTTAACCGCGTCTGGAGTGCCGGTCCTCTCTCGCCCGAGGCGACCGTGCTGTTGAATTTTTCGGACGGCACGCCCGCCTTGGGCCTGCGGCTCGTGGGGACGGGCGAGTTTCTGTTGGCGAATTTCAGCCCCGCCCTCGAGTCGAGCGACCTGGGCAAATACGGCTCGTTCGTGGCCCTCGTCCAGAACCTGGCGCAGCAGCTCGGCCAGGGCGCGGGGCCAAAGAGGCGCCTGCGATCGTCGGAGAACCGTACCGGACTCGGCAGACGTTCCGGATCCCTCCCGGGGCCGGCCGTTTGGCCGTCATGAACCCGAAGAACGAGCAGGCCGCCTTTGCGACAAGTGGGGACTCCGAACACGTCGCCATCGAGCTGCAACAAACCACGCTCCCCGGCTTCTATCGATTCCAATTTGGAGACCAGACCGTCGCGACGGCGGCCCTCAATGTCGACCCCCGAGAGAGCAACCTCGAGCGCATCGACCGCGAATCGCTGCTGCATTGTTTTGAGATGAAAGCCACGAGGCCCGCGCTCGAACGGGCCGCAGGGTGGGACCCGTTGGCCAATCTGCGGGGCCGCCCCTTGTGGGGTTGGTGCCTGGCGACCACGATGGCCGCTTTTGGAATTGAACTGTTCTTATTGGGATACTGGAAACGGTGATGCCAGACGAGTCCTTGCGTGACTTGCCTCGGTTTCCCCCTCAACGCCGACACGCTTAATGAATCACCTCCTCCCCATCCTGGGCTGGGTCTGGCAGCCGATTGCCTCGCCGCTGCACATCGGGGCGGGTGCGGCGATCCTGGCGGGCCTGGCGCTGTTCGCCTACGTGCGAACGTTCCGGGGGCATCTTGGTTCGACCGGCGGTTTGCTCGCCATGCGTTTGGCACTCGTCGGTGCGATCGCCGTACTGCTCATGGGACCCAGCTCGATTCCGGCGGAGAAAGAAGAGCCGATCCGGCCCAAGCTGCGGATCCTGGTCGATACGTCCGAATCGATGCTGACCAAAGACTGCGGCGGCCTCTCACGGTTCGAGGTCGTGCAGCAGCGACTCCTGAACGAGAGCCGCCTGCAAACGCTGTCGCGGGAGTTTCAGGTTGAGATGCACGGTTTCGACGAAACGGTGCATCCCCTGTCCACGACCGAGCTTTACGGCGACCCAAAGGAGATCGCCATCGGCCGGGCGACGCATTTGGCCGAGTGCGTCACAGCGTTCGTCAGCGAGATTCCAACAAACGAGGAGGGAGCGGCGGTCGTCGTGATCAGCGATGGACGCGATACGCAGTCCGACCCGATTTCGGTGGCAGCGGCCGCGGCCCACAGCCGCAATATCCCCGTGCATACGATTGCCGTGGGCGGCCAGACATTGCGATCCGACATTGCGGTCATGGCCGTTCCCATGCAGGACTACCTGCTGCCGAACGAACCAGGGGCGATTCTGGTGAAGGTCTTTCAATCGGGCCTCGACAACGCGGCCACCACGTTGACCGTGACGCATGGCGAGGAGCGGCAAAAGATCCCGATCGCATTCAACCACCGCCAGGTCGTCGAGATTCAGGTTCCCCTCAAGCAAAAGGAACCGGGACAATACGAGTACACCGTCTCCGTCGATCCGGTTCGCGGCGAGGCGGAAACGGACAACAACCGCCAGACCGTCTTCTGCGACGTCCAAAAGAAACGCATCCGCGTCCTGATCCTCGAAGGGCAGCCGTTCTGGGACACCAAATTCCTGGCGCAGTCCTTGCGGAAGGACGAGCACATCGACGTCACCCAGATCACACATCTTTCGTCCGATAAGCTGGAAACGATCGTCACTCGCAACGAGCAGCAGAGTCCCAAGATCCCCCGCACGGCAGACGAATGGGACCGTTACGATGTGGTGATTCTGGGCCACGCGATCGAGTCGGTGTTGGATCGCGAGTCGGCCGGCCTGCTGGACGATTTCGTCTCGAACCACGGGGGCCACCTCATCTTCGCCCGCGGCCTCGCGTACGATCCGCAATCCCCGGCGGGGAAGGCCGTGGGCCGGCAACTCGCCAAACTCGAGCCGGTCGTGTGGGGCACCGGCCGACGGGAAAAGCTCTCCCTGGCCCTGACTCCGACCGGACGCAGCAGCCAGTGGTTCTCGCTCACCAAGACGGGGATCGATGCCGACCTGGCCCTGGTCAGGCTCCCCGGTTTTGAGTGGTCCACCGTTATACAACGCGAAAAGCCGGCGACGATCGTCCTGGCCCAGGCCGTATCCGGGCAAGGAGCCGGATCAACGGACGTCGCCGTGCCCCAAGTCGCTCCCTCCAAATGGAAAGCGGACAACGCCCCCTTCAGCCAGCCAGCCATCGTGCAGATGACCTATGGCCGCGGAGCGGTCGTCGGCGTGCTGGGAGACGGCCTGTGGCGATGGAGCCTGCTCCCTCCCGACAAGCAGAACCTCAATGCGTTTTACGACACGTTCTGGTCCAACCTTGTCCGTTGGCTGTCGATGGGGGGCGAATTCAGCCCCGACCAGCATGTCGCCCTGCACTTGAGCCGCACGACCGTCCGCCTGGGCGATCCGCTGGCTGTCGACGTCGTCTACAAACACACGCCGGCCACGGGCGCCCATCCGAAACTCGAGGTGATAAACCCCGCAAAGCAGCGGCGAGAAGTCGCGCTGGAGCCGATCCCCTCACGGGAACCGCGGTTTCGCGCGACGCTCAACCCGGTCAATGCGGGCGTCTACGAAGTCAGCGTCGAAGCGCCCGGCATGCAGCCCCTCCGCCAGTCCCAGCGGTTCAATGTCTATGACACGAATGTCGAACGCTTGATGACGATGGCCGACCCGATGGCGCTCCGCATGTTGGCCGAGCATTCCGGCGGGCGTTTTTACGAAGCCGATCAGGCCGGCGACCTGGTGAACCAACTGCGGCTGTTCCACTTGTCACAGCGCGTGCCGCCGCAGTTGGAGTACATTTGGGACAGCGGAGCGCTCATGGTCGTATTGCTCGTCTGGGGCGGCTCCGAGTGGCTGTTGCGGCGGTTCTCCGGTCTCTTGTAGTAGGCTATCGCTAAGGCGAGTCGTTCCTACTCGTACTGACGAGCCGCCGGCTTTACGCCGGCGGTCTTCGAGCAGCGCCCGACGCGCGGTTGAAGACCGCGGCGCGACAGAGCACTGTGGCAATAGGTTGCCGCAGAGTTTCGAGGACAACTCATGTCGAACGTGGTCAATCTTTACGGAACGGCGTACGGAAACTTCTCGGCTCCCGCCGTCGAGCAAGTCCGCCGCGAAACCTACGGCGAGGACTTCGGACAGAGCAGTTGGGTCACCGCCGACGAGTACCGCCGGTTCTTTCAGATGCTGGGTCTCTCCGCGTCCGACCATGTGTTGGACGTCGGCTGCGGCTCGGGCGGCCCGGCCCTGTTTCTGGCGCGGGAGATCGGTTGCCGCGTCACGGGCGTCGACGTTGACGCAGCGGGCATTCGGTCCGGCGAAACGCTGGCCCGCCAATCCGGAATGGCCGAGAAGGTCGTATTTGGCCAGGCTGACGTCGCCCAACCGCTCCCGTTCGCGGACAACCAATTCGACGCCCTCGTCTCCATGGACGCCTTGTGCCACTTCCCAGACCGGAGCCGGTTGTTCGCCGGATGGTGTCGCATTCTGCGTCCCGGCGGTCGGCTGCTCGTCACCGATCCCGTCGTCGTGACGGGGCTGGTGACCAAAGACGAACTCGCCCGCCGAAGTTCGACCGGACATTTCGAGTTCTGTCCGCCCGGCGTGAATGAGCGTCTCCTTCGCGACGCGGGCTTCCTGCTGGAATCAGTCGAAGACGTCACCGAGAATGCGGCTCAAGTTTCCGGAAGGTGGCACGATGCGCGAGAACGGCGGTCCGAAGAATTGCGGCGGTTAGAAGGCGACGAGACGTTCGCCGGCCTGCAGCGCTTCCTGGCAACCGTGCATCTTTTGACGAGCGAGCGCCGCCTCTCCCGTTTCGTTTACCTCGGTCGAAAGCCAGTTTTGTAAACACGGGAAACCACGAAGGGCACGAAGGACACAAAAGAGGACAAGGAAGAACGGCGATCAACTGTCAGCTACGCGATGAATTTGAATTGTTCGCTTCCCAGGACGAATTTGGCTTTTCCTATCGTCACGTTGGTTACGCGAAAGGAATGGGAACCACGGATCAGCGGTCGTAGGCCGCGCACGAACGCGGCACCGATGACACGAATGAAGAGAAGAGACAGATTCCAGGGAAGGGAGTTCAATTTGCCATTCCTCCGAGGGGCGGATTCAAAGCAATCTTCATCAGCTTTTTTATCAGTGGAATCGGTGTGATCCGTGGTCGCTCTCCTCATTTTTTGGTTGCGGCTGAGCGAAGCAAGGCTGCGCTGGGTTCTTTGGTTCAAAACTGCCTAGCCTTGTAGTGGTCCGTCCAGCCGTAAATAGACGGACCACCACTGGACTACCTCGCTCGAAAGCAGAACTTTGAAAATCATTGAATGGCTGATCGGGATTACCGTTTCGCTTTCGCTCGCCGGGAGCGGCTCGAACTCGCCGGCGGCCGGACCGAATGAGACCCGCGCCCGTCGCAAACATAAAGGCCGAAAAAACACCGCCTCGCAGATGGCCGCGGATTGATACGTCAGGATTTCGGGACAGCGGCCACCATTGGCGGAAGATTCGGAATACGAGCTACTTCATTCAGCCCGTCCCCGATCAGCCGGCCTATTCGCCGGATCAAGTGCCCCAGATTCTGGCCAACATCCTGCTCTTTCAACGGGCCAACGGCGGCTGGCCCAAAGACTACGACATGCTGGCGATCCTCACCGACGAGCAGCGGAAGGCCGTCGTCGCCACGCACAATCACGCCGACACGTCGTTCGACAATCACAACGTCCACCCGCAGGTCGACTACCTGGCGCGGGCCTACAGTATCGGCCGCGATGACAGCTTGCGGCAGGCGTGTTTGCGGGGACTCGACTTCATGCTGGCCGCCCAGCTTGCCAACGGAGGTTTTCCACAAAGGTACCCCAAAGCGAAAGACTACGAAGTCGACATTACCTTTAACGACGGCGTGACGATGGGCATCCTGAATGTGCTCGAAGACATCGCCGAGGGAGAACCGCAGTGGACCTGGCTCGACGACGCCCGCCGCAAGCGAGCCCGCGACGCCGTCGCACGGGGCATCGAGTGCATCCTCAAGTGCCAGATCCGCGTCGGCGATCGCCTGACGGGTTGGTGCCAGCAACACGACCCCGTCACCTTCGCGGCCGCCCCCGCCCGCACGTTCGAGCTGGCCTCGATCTGCCCGCAGGACTCGACCGAGGTGGTGCAATTCCTGATGCGCTTACCGAAACCGGGCCCGCGGATCGTGGCCTCGGTCGACGCCTGCGTGGAGTGGCTCCGCAAAGTGCGGCAGAGCGGAATCCGCGTCAAAAAAGTTCCCGCCCCCGTCGAGGAATACCTGCGACATACGGCCGATTTCGATGTCGTAGTCGTCGCCGATCCCAAGGCACCGCCGATCTGGGCCCGCCACTACGAAATCGGCACCAACCGGCCGGTTTTCGCCGGCCGCGACGGCATCAAGCGTTATGCCCTCGCGGAAATCGCCCGCGAGCGGCGAACCGGCACCCCCTGGTACGGCCGCTGGCCGTCGCGACTGATCAATCGCGAGTATCCGCGGTGGAAACGGAAGCTCGCCAGTTTGTAGTTTGTAGGGCATGCTCTGCATGCCGGTCTTTCGTGACTCGACGACACATTATTGAGAAGCGGCATGCAGAGTGTGCCCTACTGCTCCGTCTGTCGCTAAATGTCAGGCTCTGGGTGCCACTCGCGGGGCCCGGCCATCGGGGCCGGCTCATGAAGCCGGGGGCCCGCCAGTGTCTTCGTTCGTGCACCAAGCGGCATCGGCACTGGCGGCCCAAAGCTGCCGCCAGTGGCACCCTACGCCGTTAACCATGTTGTTGTGAGGTCTTAAGCCCTCGGGGCGGCCGAGAATAGCCCAGCGATTCATCGCTGGGACCGTGGCCGATGCATGAACAATTGAGAGTCCCGGCAGGGACGAAAGAGTTTGTGCGAACAACGCCGCGGCGTCCCCCTCAGACGCTGTCGCCCCGCTGGGGCTTGAAAGCCAAACTTGTGCCGCGAAACCCCAGCGTTGAAAACGCTGGGCTATTATCGGCGACCCCCACTGGGGTCAAAAAAATCGGGGGAAGCGGAGCGGATTTCGACACGGCAATACGGTTAACGGGGTAGAGTGGCACCCCCGTGGTGCCTGCCATTTTCCGATAGGCGGAGCACTACGGGCATGCTTGAGGCTTGCAACGGGAGATCACGGTCTGCTGTTGGTTTTTGGCAGCACGAGTCGCGACGGTTTCGCGGCAGAATGGAACACGTGCTCGGTGGAGACCAGCATGCGTGTCCCGCTTGGTCCTTCGCCCGTGTTCAAGTTCCGGGCGTAAACCGGAAAGTTGCTCCCCGCGATTTGCACCGCGATGCGATGGCCCACGTCAATCCGCGCGGCCGCGTGTCCGAGGTCGATCACGAGAGGATACGTCTGCCCGCGAACCAGCGGTGAGCGATTGAGCTCCGAGTGCCGTGCGCTTCCCCGCAGCACGCCGGTGGCCAAGGGCAGCGACTTGCCGGTCGAGTCGACGTCGATCAATTTGCAGACCCAATCCGCGTCCGGCGTGTCCGCCGCAACCCACAGTTCGACGCGCGGGCTTCCGGCAAACGAGAACGATTCGGTCAGCGGATCGCTGCGGTAGACGAGAACATCGTCGCGGTCTTGCACCAACTGTTGATCGACGGGCCCCCAGACTTCGCGGTACTTCTTCCCCAGCGCGGGCCACGACGGCACGGGATGGGCGGGATCGGAACGAAAGGTGTCAACGGACTCCTCGGCAACGGGTCCCGCGCGATCGAGGCGGCCGTCGCCGCCGCGTGTGTTCGCATGTCCGCCGGAACGCAGATAAAAAGCCGTTTCGACGGCCTCCGGCGGCGGCCAGGACCGCGCCTTGCGCCAGCGGTTCTCGCCCATCGAGAAATACCGCACCCCGGGAAACGGCTCGGCCTGGGGTTGTTGGGGCTTGAGAAACCGATTGAACCACGCGAGATTCTCGCCGACGATGTCGAGCTGGGCATCGGGACCGAAATCGACGTCTCCCGTCTTCCGCGCTCCCGTCCCATGATCCCAGGGTCCCAGGATCAGTTGTTGATGGCTGCGTGCAAACTCGCTGGCCGCACGGCGGCACATCGCCTGATAGCTGCGAACCGCGTCGCGGCACATGAAATCGAAATAGCCGACGATATGCTGCGCCGGGAAGTCCATCCGCTCGAACGCCGCTGATGTGTCGGCCCGCTTCCAGAAGCCGTCCGGCAATTCGTGGGCGATCATCGCCTCCTGCCAGGGAAGTCGACGGTCGAGGTGCTTGCCCCAATCGGTCAGCGGCAGAAACTGATACCACTCGGACCATTGGGGCGAACTGCCGATACGCGTCGCAGGCCCGAACAGGTCCATGCTGAAGCCCATCCGCGCCATCGGCAGCATGTAGACGCCGCCGACATGCAGGTTGTAATAAAAGTTGTTCGCCGCCGCGGTGGGGGCCAGTGCCGCCAGCGGGGTCCCTTCGGCCGCAGTCAGCCATTGCACGGAGCCCATGTACGAAGGCCCCCACATTCCGACGCGACCATTCGACCAGGGCTGCCGGCGAATCCACTCGACGGTGTCAAAGCCGTCGGGCCCTTCCCCCCAATAGAAAACGAATTGGCCTTCCGAGCCGAAGCGTCCCCGGCAATCCTGCGTGATCGCCACGTAACCGGCGCGGGCAAAGCGCTCCGCCTGGCTGTGCAAGCTCGGCTGATCCTGGTTGTACGGAGTGCGCAACAGGACTGTCGCAGCGCGAACCGCTTGTTTCCCATCGGGCGTGGCGGTGGGCCCGGCTTCATTTCCAGAGGCGGCACAGCGAAAGAGGATCGTCTTCAGTCGAATGCCATCCCGCATCGGGACCATCTCGATCGTTCGATCGACGGCCGAGTTGCCGGGCTGGCCTGCCGTCAGTGACGTTCCAGCCAGCACGACGGTCACCGCGATTGCGACCAGCGCCAGCCCGGAAAATCCGCGATTGGCGAGCCCGTCGAAACGAGATGATTGAGGTGCCGCGTGCGTCACGGGAGTGAAGTCGCTCTCGGGTCGGTGATTCCTAGCAGCTCGGGGATCGGACCGTGAGCGTCGGTGAGATACTGCGGCCGGCCGCTCAAGTCGCGGAGCTGGGCCGTCGCGGTGTCGATTCCCAAGTGGCGGTAAAGAGTCGCCAAGATCTCCTGGATATGGACCGGTCGATCTCGCACCGATTCGCCCAGGCCCGTTGTCGCGCCGATCACTTGGCCGCCGTGGGTTCCGCCGCCGGCCAAGAGGGCACACGAGACGGCAGGCCAATGGTCGCGCCCTGCATCCTTGTTGATCCGCGGAGTGCGGCCGAACTCTCCCCAGGCGAGCACAGCGACGTCGGGAAGCAGGCCACGCAGGTCCAGATCTTCGATCAGTGCCGAGAGGGCCTGGTCGAGGTAGGGAAGCTGTGCCTGAAGACCGGCATGATTATGGTCGTGGAGATCCCAATCTCCCACGGTGAGGGTCACGCACCTCGCACCGGCCTCGATCAAACGCCGGGCGATCAGAAATCGCTCGCGTGCCGGAGGCAGGCCCCGGAAGCGTACCGGTAACCCAGGATCACCCGGGCCGATGCCGTAGCGCTGGCGAACGCGTACGTCTTCCAAGGAAACATCGAGGGCGTCCCGCAACCGTGGCGAGGTCAAGATATCGAGGGCTTGCTGGTCAAATTCATCGATTCCGCGGCTGGCGCCGAGCGCGTCAAATTGAGATCGCAGTCGATCGAAACACGTTTCCAGATCGCGGCGGCTGCGGAGCCGGCCCAGAGTCAGCGAGGGATGCCGCGTCATCGAGGCGAGATCGGCTTGCGAGTCGAACACAGCCAGGGCCGGCCCGAGGAAGCCCGGGCCCGGATCCACCCAGGGGCCTCCCATCGTTGCCGCTGCCACGTATGGCGGGACCGAGGCATTGACCGGCCCTTGAAGCCGGGAAACGACCGAACCGAACGCAGGCCATCCGCCGGCGGCCGTCGGCTTGGCTTCGGGCCAGCCGGTGAAACAACGATGCGGCGTGTGCTCGTTGACACCTCCCACGACGGACCGCACCACGGCGAGTTTTTTCATGAGACCAGCGAGCCGCGGCAAGAGTTCACAGATCTCGATCCCGGGGACGGCGGTCGGAATCGGCTTGAACTCGCCTCGAATTTCGCTCGGCGCCTCGGGTTTAAGATCGTAGAGATCGAGATGGCTGGGACCACCCGGCAGAAAAACCATGATCACCGATTTGTGCGAGCGGCGATTTTTGGCCAGCGCATTGGCGCGGAGCAGACCCGACAACGAGAGGACACCACAACCCAGTCCGCCGATACGCAAGAACGATCGGCGGGATAAAGAATTGCCGCTGCAAGTGGTGGGGGCCATGAGAGAGTTCTTACAAACGAGCGGCTGGCCAGCTACATGTTATCGGCGCGGTTAGCAGCGCCCAAGTCTCGCGACGCTCACCGCGATTGCGACAAGCGGCAGCCCGGAAAATCCGCGATTGGCGAGACCGTCCAAACGACATGATTGAGGTGCCGCGTGCATCACGGGAGTGAAGTCACTCTCGGATCGGTAATTCCTAGCAGCTCGGAGATCGGACCGTGAGCGCCGGTGAGATACTGCGGCCGGCCGCTCAAGTCGCGGAGCTGGGCCGTCGCGGTGTCGATTCCCAAGTGGCGGTAGAGAGTCGCCAGCACTTCTTGAAAGTGGACCGGGCGTTCCCGCGGCATTTCGCCCAGGCGATTCGTGGCGCCGATCACCTGTCCGACTCTCATTCCGCCCCCGGTCAGGAAGCGCAGGAGACGAGCGGCCAATGGTCGCGGCCGGCGGCGGCATTGACGCGGGGGCTGCGTCCGAACTCGCCCCAAGCGACGACCGCCACGTCCTTGTCCAGGCCGCGTTGATACAGATCGGTTGTCAGCGCCGCCAGGCCGCGGTCGAACAGCGGGAGTTGCTGCCGCAGGCCGATGAAATTCCGGCCGTGCCAGTCCCACGCGCCGAAGGCCACCGTCACGCAGCGAGCACCCGCTTCGACCAGTCGGCGGGCCAGCAGAAGCTGCTCGGTCAGCCGCGGTGCGGCGTTGAAGCCGGGGACGAGGCCCGGATCACCGGGACCGTAGAGGGCGCGGGTCGCCAGGTCTTCCTTGGAAAGATCGAGTGCATCCCGCACGGCCGACGAGGCGATCATTTCCAGCGCTTGCCGCTGAAAGGCGTCGATATTATCAAACGCGCCCCGCTCCATCGTGCGGCAGATGCGTTCCAAGCCGGCCAGCAGTGCTCGCCGATCGTCGAGCCGGCCCCGCACGATCCCGTTCAACACCGTGTCCGCGTGACCTTCCCCGTGCGGCGTGAAGGCGGCCTGCGCGGCGCCGGCAAAACCCGGGCCCGGATCGTTATACGGCGGATGGAGCATCGGCGCGGCCAGTCCGATAAACGGCGGCACGCGCGGATCGGCCGGCCCTTGCAGACGCGAGACAACCGAACCGAAGTTCGGCCAACCGCCGCCCGGCTGCGGGCCGAGTCGAGGATGTCCTGTGAAACACATGTGGCACGCGTGGTCATCGACGGCGCCGCTGATCGACCGGATCAGAGCGACCTTGTCCATGACGTGCGCCAGATTCGGCAGGTGCTCGCAGATCTCAATGCCCGGCACAGAGGTGGCAATCGGCCGGAACTCGCCGCGAATCTCTGCCGGCGCGTTCGGCTTCAGATCGATCAGATCGATATGCGAGGGCCCGCCCGGCAGAAAGATCATGATGACCGACTTGTGCGTGCGGCGCTCGGAACTCACCGACTCGGCCCGCAAGAGATCGGCCAGCGACAGGCCGCCCACGGCCAGGCCGCCAATCTGCAGAAACGCGCGGCGGGAAACGCCGTCGCACAGACGATATTTTTGCCCCGCGATGGTCAGCATCGGCGTGCGCCTGCTTGCCGGGACTGTCGGCGCCCCGGCGCGTTTGATGTTATGACGCTTCACGGCAAAGACCGCAAGTTGGGCGACCCTTGTGGTCCGTCGTTGCTGCCAGGCTCGGAAAAGAGCTCGGAAAAGGTGTCAGGCAGGCAGCTCTTTTCTCGACAACTCTACGAGCCGTCGGTCTGCGTGTTCAAGACATCGGATGCGTGTTCCCTGAGAGGGAATTCAGACTCGGCGCGTCCGGGCGCGTTGATAAGCGTCGAAATCCGATCGAGGCGACGGGAATCTATCGGAACGGCTGGCGGCGGCGTGAGACAGCGCGCGATTTAAGCCAGACAGGACCAAGCAGAGGCGAACGGAAGCTGGGCGGGGTTGGAGCTGCTGAATCGGGTGAGCGTCGTCGAACTGGCCTGATTGTATCAAGGCCTGCCGAGTCGTTCAAGATGAAAAGTGCCAAAAATGTGGCAAGTCAGTTCCACCGCTGACTTTATACGCAGCTCTTTTCGCCGATCGGTTTCACGAGGCAGAATGCCTCCGCGAAAGCAAAGCTTTCGTCGCGTCAGCGAGTGCGTTCAGCACGAGCACCCGCGCGGCGGCGACGTGTCGCCGATCAAATCGGCCTTTTCCTCACCCCTCTTCCCCCTCCCCTCTGCCCTCGTTCCGTCCTTTTTCTGTGGTGGGTCTGATTTATCTGCGGTGAGGGCCCCCTTTTTTACGCCGCAGAAAAACCAGAAAAATCCCTTACGGGGAATCTTCTCCGGGCAGCACTTCGCGGGATCCCCTTGCCGGGATGGCGATTAACGCAAGCTGCCAGTCCGCCGGCGACTCGAGGCAAGAGCCGCAGCGATCCCGTTTGTCCCGCTTGCAAATCGATTGATGGCTCAAGATACTTTTCTTGCGTCCTTTTCTGGGTTCTCCGCGGGCCGCCGCGAACGGAACGGACCCATCTGAAAGGACATCGGGCGGAGTAGCTCAGTCGGTTAGAGCAGCGGATCCATAATCCGCGTGTCGCAGGTTCGAATCCTGCCTCCGCTATTGAGATTTCGTTTGTGAGGAGCAACGGTGACGGCAACACACGACGAAAACAGACGCTCGCCGCAGATCGGGCGCCGGGACGTGCTGCGGGGGACCGTGGCGGCGGCGGCCGTTTCGGCACTTCCGGCGTTCTGCACGGCGGCCGTCCCCTCCGAGGAAAAGGGGGTCGCCTTGCGCGGACGCATTCGACAGTCGATCGTCTTTTGGTGCTTCAATTCGGCCGGCGAGAAGTGGGATGTCGACCGCACCTGCCAGGTGGCCAAGTCCTTGGGCTGTGTCTCGGTCGAGCTGGTTCCCCCTTCCGACTGGCCCATTTTGCATCGCTACGGGCTGACGTGCGCGATTTCCACCAATGGAATGCCCGGGGCCGCCTTCAAAAAGGGCTTCAACAATCCCCGTTATCGGGACGAAGTGCTGACCCGCACGCGGCAGACCATCGACGCCTGTGCGCAGGCGGGCGTTCCCAGCGTCATCGCCTTTACCGGTTACAAATGGAAGGACGCGGACGACCCGACCAGTGGAGCGATCAGCGCCGAAGAGGGGGCCGATAACTGTGTCGCCGGCCTGAAGGCGATCGCCCGCTATGCCGAGGCGCACGGCGTCAACGTCTGCGTCGAGCATCTCAACTCGCGGGACCATTCGCATCCGATGAAGGGGCACCCGGGGTATCAGGGGGACGACCTCGATTACGTAACCCGCATCCTCCGCCGCGTCGGCTCGCCCCGCGTCAAGTTGCTGTTCGACATTTACCACGTGCAGATCATGAACGGCGATCTCATTCGCCGGCTGGAAGAAACCAAAGACATCCTGGGGCACGTCCACACCGCCGGCAATCCCGGCCGCGGCGAACTCGATGACAAGCAGGAAATCCAGTACGCCCCCGTCATGCAAAAGCTTGTCGCCATCGGCTATCAGGGATACGTGGGGCACGAATTCATCCCGACGCGCAACCCCTTTGACGGGCTGCGCGAGGCCGTGCACCTGTGCGACGTGTGACCTCTCTAAAGACGACAAGAGCGAAACCGCATGAGCATTCTGGTCAACAAAAACACGCGCGTCATCTGCCAGGGAATCACCGGCAAGGCCGGCCAGTTCCACACCCAGCAGTGCCGGGAATACGGCACGCCAGATGGTCGGCGGCGTCACGCCGGGCAAAGGCGGCGAACCGAGATCGAAGGTCTCCCCGTCTTCGACACCGTGGACGAAGCGGTCGCCAAGACCGGGGCCAATGCCACGATGATCTTCGTCCCGCCGGCCTTCACCGCCGACGCCATCATGGAAGCGGCCGATGCCGGCATCAACCTGATCGTCGCCATCACCGAAGGCGTCCCCGTGCTCGACATGGTCCGGGCCAAGCGGGGTCTGGCGGGCAAACAAGTGCCGGCTCGTCGGGCCGAATTGCCCCGGCGTGATCACGCCCGGCGAGTGCAAGATCGGCATCATGCCGGGCTACATCCACAAGCCGGGCCCGGTCGGCGTGATCAGCCGCAGCGGCACGCTGACCTACGAAGCGGTCTGGCAGTTGACGAACCTCGGCCTGGGCCAATCGACCTGCGTCGGCCTCGGCGGCGATCCGATCGTCGGCACGTCGTTCATCGACCTCTTGAAGCTGTTCCAGGACGATCCGGCGACCGAGGCGATCTTGATGATGGGCGAAATCGGCGGCACGGCCGAGGAAGAGGCCGCCGCCTACGTCAAGGCGCACGTGACCAAGCCGGTCGCCGCGTTCATCGCCGGCCGCACGGCCCCGCCGGGCAAGCGCATGGGCCACGCCGGGGCGATCATCTCCGGCGGCAAGCGGCACGGCCGCGGACAAAATCGCCGCCTTGAAGCCGCCGGCATCGAAGTCGCCGAAAGCCCCGCCGACATGGGGGCCGCCGTCAAACGGGCATTCGCGAAAAAGCGTTGACGCAGGCCCTCTGCGATCTGGCAAAAACGCGCAAAAAAGAAAAAACCGCCCCTTGGGCCGCGCTTGCGGTCGCCGTACAATTTCGATGGAAATGGCCCGTCCGTAAGGGCTTATCGAGCTGATTCCGCAAACGGACGAGAACGGCGCTCGCCAGGTTTGCTCAAACTTGGTGAAACAAAAACCAAGTTCGCCCAAACCTCGCGAGATTTTCACCAAGTTCAAGAAAACTTGGCGAGATTTTGACCAGGTTTCGTGGCCAACCTCCTACTGAGCCATGACGATCGTCGGGAGAGTCGGCGAGGGTTTTGCCGGCGGCCGTTCCAGGGACATCGGGGTAACCTGCTTAACATTCTCGCGCCAGCTGAGTCGGCGGCGACGATTCGCGGAAATTGGGCGTCGGATAGAAGATCCCCGCCTTGGTCTCCACGGCGGCGAGTCCCAAGGTGCGGGAATCGACGGGGACCGGCTCCATGCCGTAGATCTGGCGTTGATACGAGCTGCTGTAGCCGGCCGGGAGCTGATACGACGGGATCATGCAGCCGGCACTCGCCAGGGCGAACGCCGCTGTCACCACGCCCGGCGTGCCCCACAAGCGCAGGGCACACGACGCTCGCCGACCAACAGCCCGGTGGCAGCTCCCCCTCATCCAGAAACTCCCCCCAAAAATCGCCTTTCTATTTATCGGCAAAGTTCACCAGTGTGGCTTTGAGAGAATGCTTCGAATCTGGTTCGGCTCGGCGCATAAAAAGAGGGCCGAAGACTGCTCCAGCCTCCAGCCCCACCAGAGCTTCGACGGTTGCCTATTTTGCCGCGGCGAAGCGCTTGGCGACTTCGCCCCAGTTCACCACGTTCCAGAAGGCCGTGATGTAGTCGGGCCGCTTGTTCTGGTACTTGAGGTAGTAAGCGTGCTCCCACACGTCGAGGCCGAGGATCGGCGTGCGTCCTTCAGAGAGGGGCGAGTCCTGGTTGGCCGTGCTTTCGACGCCAAGCTTCCCCTTGTTGACCGTCAGCCACGCCCAGCCGCTGCCGAAGCGGGTGGTTGCCGCTTTGCTGAATTGTTCGCGGAAGCTGGCGGTGCTCCCGAATTCCCTCTTGATCGCCTCGGCCAGGTCGCCCCCCGGCTCGCCGCCGCACTTGGGACCCATGATGGTCCAGAACAGGCTGTGGTTGGCGTGGCCGCCGCCGTTATTGCGCACGGCCGTGCGAATGTCCTCGGGGACCGAGGCCAGTTCGCGGAGCAGGGCGTCGACCGGCTTGTTGGCCAGGTTCGGGTGCTTTTCGAGGGCGGCGTTGACGTTGTTGATGTACGCCTGATGGTGCTTGGTGCGGTGGATATTCATCGTCTGCGCATCGATGTACGGCTCGAGCGCATTCTCGGGATACGGAAGATCGGGCAGCGTATAAGGCATGACAGCGTCTCCTGCGACCAACATCGGTGGTCTTTGCGTCCGGGCGGCCGTGCGTCCGGCAATTCCCACAGTTTTGAAATCGGCGAACCGCGCGCTGCGGCCCCTTGTATTTCCACTCCACGAGTGGTCCGACCACGCCAAAACGTGGTTTCGGGTGCCACTGGCCGGTGCTTTGGCCCGCCAGTGTCTGCGTTCGCGGACAAGACGGCGTCCGCACTGGCGGCCCAAAGCTGCCGCCAGTGGCACCCCGTCCCTAGGTATTCTAGCGCTTCAACCGCTCGCCACAACCGCTCGCCCCAAAGCGCAGCCGCCGCTTCGAAAAAAGAACGAGCCACCGAATCCGGTGGCTCGTCCGTGCAACGGTTTAAGTACGCTCGTCTTTACAGCTCGGTCACCTACCCGTTAGGGAGCGGAGGGAACCAGGGATATTTGGCCGAGCCAATAACGACCTTCGACAAGCCGACCCTGCGGGAAGCCGGCATGACGGTGCGGGCGTCTCAGGAGCGTCTCCAACCTTGCACTGTGGGTTTCCTTTTAAAACGTGTTCTCACGATTCGAGAGCTTTGGCCACGAGGTCCGCGTCTGGCGAATCCTCCTCCCGAAGTTGCCGCAGCGTACTCAATTCACTGTACTCAATTCACCGTATTCAATTCACAGTGTGGAACGGCGATTCGTTTTGTTCGACATTGCGCGAGTTGGCCGTCGCGTGGGAATCCTCGAACGGGTCTTCGTTTTCCTTGAGGCCGTTCAGCGATTGTTCTTCACGATGCTGTTTCGCGGTGCGGAACCGTTTGCGGACCGGCGATTCGTTCGCCTCCGACTCGGGGGCGACGGTTGGCCGGCGGCCATCGTTGTGCGTTTGGGTCGCCCGGCCGGCAGCGGGGAGCGCTTGCCATCCGTCCTGGAGCAACCGCTCCCGTCCTTCGCGGCGGCGGGCGGCCACGATTTCGTTGCCGAGCGCCGCGTCGGTGGGGGGCTCAACCATCCCGCTGTTCTCGGCCGTCTGGGTCGCCGGCCGAGAAGCCCGCAGGATCGGATCCGGAGCCGCCGGCTCGTCGCTGCGGGGGAGCGAAACCTGCTGCGCGGCAGATTCCGCCGCTTGCAGTTGAGGCCGGCGGACCGAGCGGGGCGAATCGTCCGGGCTTTGCGAACGGACGAGGATTCCCTTCTTCCGCATTTCCTGGGCGTCGGCCTGGGCGATCGCGCGGTTGTCGATGTCGCGGATTTCAGGGCTGCCGGCCATGACCCAGTTGTTCCAGCGCCGCTCGAGCGACGTCACGTCGGGCAAGCCGTACCACGTGCGGATGGCGTGATTCCAATCGTGCTCGTGCGCGTCCTGCAGGAAGCGGAGAAAACGCTCTTTTCCCGTCTCGCCTCCCGACTGCACGAGGTAGTCGGACAGCGAATAGCCTTCGGCATAGAGTGTCAGCACGGCCTGCATGTCGCTCGGATATTCCTTCATCGAGATCAAGCTGGTCAGCGGGATTCGTTGCGGCGTGTTGAAGACCTGGTGCAGCAACAATGTCTGGCGGTGGCGCTCCGACTCGTGCTCGACGAGCGAGGCGGCCCCCTCGTCGGCCCAGCGGGGCAAGGGCCGCCGGAAAAAGCTGGCGAAGATCGTGTGGCTCACTTCGTGGGGAATCACGCTGTCGAGGATTCGCTCGGGCGTCCCCTGCACCTTCATGTTCCAGCCGAAGACCTGGCCGGCGGCGAAGGTGAACGTGGTCGCTCCCCCCGCGCCGATCTGTCCCACCTTTACCGAGACCTGGCACGGACGGAACCAGCGGGGCAAGTCGTGTCCGAGCCACTCGCGGGCCAGTTCCGTGCGGAACTTTTCGGCCGTCTGGGCACACTGCCGAGCGAATTCGGCGTCGCCCGTGGTGACAACGAAGTTGGCGGTGGAGAAGGTGGCCCCGTTTGCAGCCGAAGCGCCCAAAAGGGCCAGCGCCGGAACCAACGCGGCGAAGCGATAGAGCCGAGCGTCCATGCTCTGTTTCATCCGTGAATGTCGATCGAATTAGGCGAACGGCGAAATCTTTTCGACCGTCCTCCGGCAAGTCCTGCCGGCGACCTGTCAAAGAGCAAACTTTAGTCCATTTGCCAAAATTTGGCAGCAGCAGTTTCGAAAAACAGAGGCTGTTTGCTCACAAGTTCCGTGTCACACAGAGTTTGAGGCGAGACCGTCACTCGATCTCAGAGCCTCGTCGCAGGCGCGGGGACTCGTCGTGGTTTGTAATTCTTGCCAGAAATCTTCGCAGCTTGCGCCCTGCGATTGGCGGGATTGGCCCTGACCTTTGGCTAGCGGCGACGCTTCTGGACGGTCACGTCGCCGTAGTTTTTCTTCAGGCTGCCCACCTTGCCGAGCTGGGTTTGAGAGACGAGTAAATCGAACTCTGGATTGCCTTTGGCTTCCTGGGAGCGGGCGCAATTGGAGCACCGTCGCGTATCGGGGAGGGCTTCGACTCGTTCTGCGGAAATTTCGGCTTTGCAAATTTCGCAAAAACGTGGGTTCGCGGACATCAAATTCTCCAGGGAAAGGAAATGGGCTGGGGACGCGCCGTTGCCGCGCCTCCACTCTCTCTTACGCTGTTTGCCTCCTTCTTAGACAAAAAAATCGCCGCAAGAGTTCCCGGGGAACAGGGTCAGGGATCAGGGGTCAGGGATCAGAAAAAACGAACGGCACGCGATGCGTGCCGCATTTGTCTTTTCCCAGACCCCTGACCCCTGACCCCTATTCTCATGCTTCGTCGAGGACGTCGATTGCCGCGAAGCGCTTGCCTTCCATCAGTTCCAGGCTCGCGCCGCCTCCCGTGCTGACGTGCGTCACGCGGTCGGCAAAGCCGAACTGCTGGATGGCCGCCGCGCTGTCGCCGCCGCCGATGATGCTCGTCGCGCCGCTTTCGGCGATCGCCTGGGCAACGGCCTTGGTGCCGGCGTCGAACGGCGGCATCTCGAACACGCCCATCGGCCCGTTCCACACGACCGTTTTGGCCGTGCGGATGATACCGGCGTAGAGCTGGGCCGTCTTGGGACCGATGTCGAGTCCTTCAAAGCCGTCGGGAATCTGACCCGCGTCGACGATTTTCTTGTTGCACTCAGCCTGGAACGCGTCGCCGCAGTGCGTGTCGACGGGCAACATCAATTTCGCGCCGCCGACCGCGACCAGTTCTTTGGCCAGCTCAACCTTGTCGAGTTCAACGAGGCTCTTGCCGACCTTGCCCCCTTTCGCGAGGGAGAAGGTGTAAGCCATCGCGCCGCCGATCAGAACTTTGTCGCAGATCGACAGCAGGTTGCGGATCACGTTGATCTTGTCGGAGACTTTCGCACCGCCCAGGATGGCGACGAACGGCCGTTGCGGTCGGGCCAGCGTGTCGGAGAGATACTGCACCTCTTTGGCGACGAGAAAACCCATCACCTTGGGCTTTTTCCCCATCGCCTGCGGCACGGCGACCATCGACGCGTCTTTGCGATGGCACGTGCCGAAGGCGTCGTTGCAATAAATGTCGGCCAGAGCCGCGAGGGCCTGGGCGAACTCGGCGTCGCCTTTCTGCTCTCCGGCGTTGAACCGCAGATTCTTCGAGCACGAGCAGCCCGCCCGGCACCAGAGCGCCGCTCTTGGCCCGGGCGTCATCGCCGACGGTGTCGGCAGCAAAGGCCACGGGCCGCCCCAACAACTCGGCCAGCCGCTCCGCCGCGGGCTTGAGACTATATTTCGGCTCGTGGCCAACCCCTTTGGGCCGGCCGAGGTGGCTGATCAGAATTAATTTGCCTTTGCGGTCCAGCACCGATTTGATGGTGGGGAGTGCCATGCGGATCCGCAGGTCGTCGGTGACTTTCTGGTGTTCATCGAGGGGGACGTTGAAATCGACCCGCATCAAGACGGTCTTGTTCGCCACATCGACGTCGGCAATGTTTCGCTTGGCCATGTTTGATCTAATTCGAGAAAAAAGAAGCGTGATCGACCGCCGTTAAGATAACGAATTCCCGGCGCCCGTCCACGGTTGGAGAGGCCACCCGATGGAGCGCGGCGAATCGGACGCCGCCAATCGCTTCGCGCAAGAATTGCTGACACGATGCCGCCCGACTATTCTCTCAACCAGTGGGACGACATTGCGGTCGCGATCGGTTTTCTGGCGGTCGCGGTTGGCATCCTCTTCGTTGCATTCAAGTATGGCAAACGGACGAAAAGAGGTACGAGCACTGCGATTCAGGAAGCGGTGCGGCTCACAAACCGGGCAGCTGCCCAGATCGACAAGGAACATTACGAGCAGGCCATTGCCGACTGTGACGAAGCGGTCCGCCTGCTGCCCACGCTGGCCGAGGCGTTCCATACGAGGGGACGGGCCTGGCTGAAACAGCTGGAGCCCGACAAGGCGCTCGCCGACTTCAACGAAGCCATTCGGCTCCGTCCGAAGTATCCGGCTGCCTATGGCATGCGGGGCATGGCGTGGAAGGCGAAGGGAGATCTGGATAAGGCCCTCGCCGACCAGACGGAGGCGGTCCGGCTCGATCCAAAGCTGGCGATCGGCTTTAGCAATCGCGGACTCCTCTGGAAAGATCTCGAAGAATACGACAAAGCCATCGAGGACTTTAGCGAGGCCATCCGACTCAACCCCAAGCTGGCGACCGCTTACAGCAACCGCGGCCTGGTCTGGATCAAGAAGGGCGAATTGGACAAGGCGATCGCTGACATCACCGAGGCGCTCCGCATCGATCCGCAATTGTATGAGGCGTGGAATAATCGCGGACTTGCCTGGTCGCAAAAAGGCGAGCTCGAAAACGCATTCGCCGACTTGAACCGAGCGATCCAGCTGAAACCCGACAAGCGACACGCGTTTTGCAATCGGGGCCGTGTGTGGTTGAGTTTGCGGCAGTTCGAGAAATCGCGCGGATTGCGACGAGGCCCTGAAAATCAAGCTGCACAATTCTCCCGAGTCGAAGTTTCGCTCGTCTGTGCTGAGTCTCCGCGGCATCACCTGGAACTGCGAGGGAAATATCGAACGAGGCATGGCCGACTGCAACGAAGCCGTCCGGCTCGATGACAAATCGGCGCTTGTTCGCAACAACCGCGCCTACGCACTGAGCCAAATCGGAGAGCACGACGCCGCTCTGGCCGATTGCAACGAGGCGATTCGCCTCGACCCGACAGAAGTTTCCGCCTACAGGAATCGAGGCATCGCCCACGTCGGCAAGCGGCAATACGTGGCGGCACTGGCCGACTTTGCCGAAGCCATTCACCTCCAGCCGGCCCTGGCAAGCGCCTACGAGGCCCGCGCGGATGCTGGCGACGTGCCTCGACAAGCGGTTTCGTAGCGGCAAACAGGCCGTCGAGGATGCCACGAAAGCGTGCCAACTCCATGGCTGGAAAGACCCCAACCATCTGACGGCCCTTTCCGCCGCGTATGCCGAAGCGGGCGACTTCGACGCGGCCTTTTCCTGGCAGTCAAAAGCGGATGAGTTGGCGCAGCGCGGACAAAGATCTTGGGTGGCACTGGCGGCTAGCCCGGCAATGTGCCAGTTAGGCACGGCGAGGGCAAAACACTGGCGGGCTAGCCGCCAGTGCCACCCGACCCGATTTCTTATTCATCCTTCAGCCTTCAGCCTTCCTTCGCGTCGACGATTTCCTGCAACTTGCGGATGGCCCGCATCCAGAGCATCTGCACGGCGGGGCGCGAGCGGCCCATGCGCTCGGCGATCTCGTCGAACGGCAAACGCTCGAGATTGCGGAGGATAATCACCTCCTGGTAGTCCTCGGGGAGCTGGGAGACGGCTTGCGAGATTTCCAGCTCCTCCTCGCGGCGGAGGACGATTTGGCTCGGCGTTTGTTGTCCCGAATCGCCAGGGTCGCGGGTCGGTCCCTCGGAATCGTCGCCGGCCCGCGCGTCGAGCGACACTTCGCGGGCGGCTCGGCGCTTGCCCGCCTTGCCGTAACGGCGGACGAAGTCGGCTGCGTTCGTTTGCACGATCCGCTTGAGCCAGGCCATCCATTCGCCGTCGGTCGAGCCGCGGAAATTGTTCAACCCGCGATGGGCTTCCAGCAGCGTCTGCTGCACGAGGTCCGAGTGGTCGACCTTCGCCTGCAGCCAACTCTCGATCTGGGCCCGCGCGACGAGGCGGACATACGAGCGGCACCGCTCAAAGAGTTCATTCCGCGCCAACTCATCCCCATTGCGGGCCCGCTCCAACAGGGCGGCCACCGGCGAACCGTCGCCCGAGTCGTCGCCGCTTGTGGAAGAAGTTGGCGCCATAGGGAAAGGGATCGGGAACGACTCCTGCGACGCGTTATTTTTATCTTGCCTGAGCCCCTCGCCCCTCAGCCCTCGCCCCTCGCTTCACCTGTTGCGCATGTTTTCTTTGTACTGCTGGCTGGCCATTCTCAAGGTCTCGCGTTCCTGATCGGTGAGGCTGGCTTCGCCGTGGGCCTGGATCTTGGCCAGGATGGCGTCGACTTTCGTCTCGAGGTTTTCGTTGCGCGGAGTGAACTCGGCGGTCGACGGTTCGTACAGGCGGACCGATTCGGGCGGCTTCCGCATGCGCATGCGCGGCGCCCGCAGCCCTTTGAAGACGTCCCAACCCCGATCGAGGCGCAGACCGAAGTAGTGATAGAGGAAACCGAAAGCCAGCCCGCCCAGGTGAGCCGCGTGCGCGACGCCGTCCGAATGGCCCTCACCGCTCAAGGCAGTCAACACGGGATACAGGTCGTAAACCAGGTAAAACAGGACGAAGAATCGAATCTGGATGCGGATCAGGCCGAAGAGAAAAATCTCATCGCGTGGGAAATGGACGGCGTAAAGGGCCATGATGGCCATCACCGCGCCGGAAGCGCCGACGGCGGGCGTCTGATCACCAAGGACAAGCGCCAGCGCGACGAACGCCAGTCCCGCGACGATGGCCGCCGCCAGATAAAACAGCAGGAACTCCCGCGTCCCGTACATCCGCTCGAGCGTCGCCCCAAACCACACGAGAAACAGCATGTTGAACAGGATGTGCAAGACCGAGCCCACGTCATGGCAGAAGGCGTACGTGAGCAGCCGCCATACCTGTCCGTGGAGGACCGACGCGGGAGACAGATCGAGGGCCGACGTCACGATCTGTGTGTGCACGCGGACGACGTGCATTTCGTCGACGGGAACCAGTTGGGTCGACCGGACAAAGATCTGCAGCAGATAGACGATCACGTTGGCCGCGATCAGCCACTTATACGCCGACGCCATCCCGCCGGGCCGCCAGCGCCGCTGGTCGTCGCGGAAATAATCGCGATTGTAGATACCCATCCGCGTCGACCTTCACCGGCGAAAATGCACCACACTCAAGCCCCGTTTAAAAATGGTACGGCTTTCCCGATCATGGGGAAAGGGCGAAGTTCGCGGGTCGGCGAGATGGGCAAAGCGGGCTGAGGGTCGACGGAGCGGCAGGCCGGCGGGCGTCCTACGGCGCTGTGTTCTACGGCGCTGTGTTCTACGGCGCTGTGTTGGACAGTGTCGTCTCGGACAGTGTCGTCTCGGACAGTGTCGTGTTGGAGAGGGCGGTTAGTTTCGGCGCCAAATGCGACTGCAGGGTGCGAGCCAGGTCGTTGTTCTCGCCGATCAGGCGGTGAACGTTCTTTTCGGCCGCACGGATCGCCCGCCGCAAGTGGTCGACTTCCAAGAGTGACGCGTTCCGCTGGTCGTCGGCCTGCGTGATATCCGCGACCAATCCTTGCGGTGCCGCGTTGGCGTTTCCGCCCGCGGCGCCCAGGAGTTCGGCGATCCGCTCGTCGCGCTGGTCCTTAGCCGCGCCGACCAGTTTCACCTGCGTGTCGAGGTTGTTTTGCTGCTTGATCAAGAGTTCGTCCGCGACGGTCAAATCGGCCTCGAGCCCGGCCATCTGCGAGGCGAACGACGAGGGAATCGTCACGCGGAAACGCCAGTTGCCGCCGATCCAGTTCGGTATATCGTCCTTCCGCACCCGGAAGGCGGGCTTCATCACGGTCAGGTTCGGCTGCAGCTGGAAGACGCTGAAGGAGCCGACATAGGAGGAATCGCCCCCTTTGTTCATCTCGAACGCATACAGCATCATGTTCGGAGTGATCCCCTCCGAACTGCCGAAGTTGGCGATGAGCGTGTTGTTGCGGGCGATGTACTGGCTCGGTTTTTCCGTCCAGTAACGGTCCCAGCGGAGCGTTTCGCGCTCCAAGTCGGCCCGCGCTTGTTCGCGAGCCAGCCGCGCGGCAGCCAGCCGCGGGGCCGCGTCTTCGTTGCTCTTTTTGACCTTCTGGAGCTGCTCCATCCATTTGCCGCGGACGTCGACCAGATGGGCCGCCATGATGAGGCCGCCCGCCGCGATCGGCAGCGAGAGCCACACCAGGATTTTGCCAGTGATGTGCATCGAGAATTTCCCCAGAAGTTGCCACCTTTATCATAAGGCCGGTTTGAGAGGAGGGTCAAGAAGCTGCGGTTTTTTTCAACCCCTTTGCACGATTCCGGTTCGGTCGCATGGCTGCAGGACAGAGAGCCGGCGGGGCGAGGCCCGACGCCGAGTGCGGCCGATCGGCGGCAGGATCGAAGGATCCGCCCCGATCCGACCGGTCGTTCAATTCGCCCCGTGCGGCCTGTTCGCTACAATCCGGACTTGTTCGCCGCCGTCACCATCAGGGAAGGTTGTCATGCTCCCCGTTCCCAAATTTCGCCGCGAGGACCTCAAACCGGGCGAGTGCCTGTGCTCGTATTGCACGGCCAAGTGCTGCCGGTACTTTGCCCTCCCCATCGACACGCCGACGACGTGGCAGGACTTCGATTACCTCCGCTGGTTCATGATGCACGGGCGGGTCGCCCTCTTCGTCGAAAAAGAGACGTGGTACCTGATGGTGTATGCCGATTGCCGGCACCTGATGCCCGACAATCGCTGCGGCGTGTACGAGACGCGGCCGGCCATTTGCCGGGCGTATACGACCGCCGAATGCGAGTTCGATGAAGACGCCGTTTACGACAAGTTTTTCGAGACACCCGAGCAGATCTGGGAATACGCCGAAGCGGTCTTGCCGCCGCGGCGGAAGAAGAAGGCGAAGACGGGCTCGCGCCTCGCGGTCAGCCTGCCCGTGTTGAGCGGTGTCAGTTTAAGCAGTGTCGGTTAACGACCGCGGGCGTCGAATCGAGCGTCGCGAACAGAGCGTGTCACACGAGGAAGAGCCGTCATGTCGAAACCGTTGATCAAGCCGCAGACGCTGAAGGGATTCCGCGATTATCTGCCGGGACCGATGATCGCACGCGAGCACCTGATCGACACGGCCCGCCGCGTCTACCGCAGCTTCGGCTTTTCACCGATCGACACGCCCGCGCTCGAATACACCGAAATCCTGCTCGGCAAAGGAGGCGAAGAGACCGACAAGCAGCTCTTCCGTTTTACCGACCAGGGAGAACGCGACGTCGCCATGCGGTTCGACCTGACCGTGCCCTTGGCCCGCTTCGCCTCGCAGCACCTGCAGGAGATCGGGACTCCCTTCAAGCGGTATCACATCGCGACCGTGTGGCGGGCCGAGAAGCCGCAAAAGGGGCGCTATCGCGAGTTCATCCAGTGCGATTTCGACACGATCGGCACCGACTCGAACGTGGCCGACACTGAGACGCTGCTCGTGATCCACGATCTGATGGAGCGGCTCGGCTTCACGCGGTTCAACATCCGCGTGAACAACCGGCTCGTGCTGAACGGGCTCTTGGAGCACCTGGGCCTCACCGGGCAGACGGTCGGCGTGCTGCGGGCGCTCGACAAGCTCCCCAAGATCGGCCGCGAGGCGGTGATCGCCGAGATGACCGAGAAGGTCAACACGACGGCGAGTCAGGCCGACTCGGTCCTCAAGATGACGGAACTCACCGGCACGCCGGCCGAGATCCTCGACCAGGTCGAGACGATGCTGGCGGGCAACGAGCAGGGAATGATGGGCGTCAAAAAGCTCCGCGAGCTCTTTTCGTGGGCGGCCACCTCGGGAGTCACCACCGAACGCATCGCGCTTGACCTGTCGATCGCCCGCGGGCTCGATTACTACACGGGGACGATTTACGAGACGTTTCTGTCCGACTTACCGGGGATCGGCAGCGTCTGCTCCGGCGGCCGCTACGACAACCTGGCCGGCCTCTTCACGAGCCAGAAACTTCCCGGCGTGGGCGCCAGCCTCGGCCTGGACCGGCTGCTCGCCGCGATGGAAGAACTGGGCGCGGTGAGCACGGCCTCGACGCCGGCCCCCGTGTTGGTGCTCCTCTTCGACGCGGCCCACACGGGTGATTACCTGCGGATCGCCCGCACGCTGCGGGCCGCGGGCATCGAGACGGAAGTCTCCTGCGATCCGCGGGCCATCGGCAAACAGCTCGCCTACGCCAACCGCAAGGGCTTCCGCGTCGCCCTCATCGCCGGCGAAACCGAGTTCGCCCAAGGCTCGTGGCAGGTCAAAGACTTGAAAGCCAGCCAGCAGATCACAGTTTCCGAAGCCGAACTACCGGCGACCTTGCGGAAGCTGCTCGGAAGAGAGTAAGTCGCGAGCCAAGAGGCCGAAGGCCGCTGTGTTTTTTCTGCCCTCTGCCCTCTGCCCTCTGCCCTCACCCCTCTGCCCTCACCCCTCCACGAGCGCATCAACAAAGGCATCGGCGTCGAAGATCTCAATATCATCGATTTTCTCGCCGACGCCGACGTACTTCACCGGGATGCCCATCTGCTGGCGGATGGGGACGATCACGCCCCCCTTGGCCGTGCCGTCGAGCTTGGCGAGGATGATGCCCGTGCAGCCGACCGTTTCGGAGAAGTTGCGGGCCTGGCTCAGGCCGTTCTGACCCGTCGTCGCGTCGAGGACGAGTAGCACTTCGTGCGGCCCGTCGGGGATTTTCTTGGCGACGACGCGGCGAATTTTCGCCAGCTCGTCCATCAGGTTCCTCTGCGTCTGGAGGCGCCCGGCCGTGTCGATGATCAGCACGTCGCACTTCTCGGCGAGCGCCCGCTCGCAGCCGATGTGAGCCACGCTCGCCGGGTCGGAGCCGCTCGGCTGCGTGACGATGCCGCATCCGAGCCGCTTGCTCCACATCGTGAGCTGTTCGACGGCGGCCGCCCGGAACGTATCGCCGGCGGCTAAGAGGACTTTCTTGTTCGCGCTTTGCAACAGCTTGGCGAGCTTGGAAATCGACGTCGTCTTGCCCGCGCCGTTGACGCCGGCGACGAGGATCACCGTCGTTCCGGTCGCTGATTGCTTGAGCGGCGAGAGAGGGTCGCTCGCGTTCCAGGTCGGTCCGCCAGTCCCTTTGAGGATAGCTTTGAGCTTGTCCTTCACGATGGTCCAGACGGCCTCGTCGACGACGGTCCGCCCGAGAAATTGCTTCCGCAGCTCGGTCACGATTTCGTCGGCTGCTTTGACGCCCAGGTCGGCCTGCACAAGCCGCGACTCAAACCGCCCGAGCTTGACCTCGTCGAGAATCTCGCCCGTTTTGAAGATATCGCGGACGTCGGTCTTCAGAAGCTGAGTGGTTTTCTTCAGCCCCTGCTTGAATTTGTCAAACAATCCCATCGGCGGAGGGTCCTCGGTGAATGCGCTCTCGCGGCAAAATCATACGGAGCGCGGGAGGCGGCCTCAAGATAGTTGGAACAACCGTCCTTCAACATCCTCTCCGTTTGTGCACGTTGAGGTCACCGCTGACGAGTCGCTTGACAGCCGTGCGAATGAACACTATAAGTAGCGTCCATGTTGGTACGCGAACACGCGCTACGAGATTTCAAGCAAATCCTAGGATCGCCTTATTGCTCTGGAGAAGGCTACGCCATCTTCTGCGCCGACTGTCTTGGGTGCCTTCGTAAATTACCACTCGCGACGTTCGACCTCACAATTACCAGCCCGCCCTACAACATCGGAAAAGAGTACGAGCAACCGTTACCGGCTGAACGGTACATCGCGTGGTGCGAACAGTGGATGGCCGAACTTCATCGAACGACGCAATCGGCGGGCGCTTTGTGGCTCAATCTCGGTTACATCGCACTGACGGGAATTGCGAAGGCGATCCCCTTGCCCTACCTGCTTTGGAATCATTGTCCGTTCTATTTAATTCAGGAGGTTGTTTGGAACTACGGCGCAGGCGTGTCCTCACGCAATTCGCTGTCGCCGAGAAATGAAAAGCTGTTGTGGTATGTCAAGGATCCGGAACAGTACACGTTTCATCTCGACGCGATTCGTGATCCCGACGTCAAATATCCGCAGCAAAAGAAAAACGGAAAGCTTCGCTGTAACACAATTGGGAAGAACCCGTCCGACGTCTGGCAGATTGCGAAAGTGACGTCCGGCAAACACCGGTCATCCAAGGAAAGGACACCGCACCCCGCTCAGTTTCCTCTCGACTTGGTGAACCGAATTGTTGTTGGCTTCTCAAATCCGGGCGACTTGATCCTTGACCCTTTTATGGGTTCCGGCACGGTCGCCGTCGCCGCACTCGAGCACGGACGGCAATTTGTCGGTTTTGAAATGAATCCAACTTATTGCGAACTCGCTGCGACTCGCATTCGAGCGGCCATTGCGAATCAACGCGACCGGCTCTTTCGCGATTTGTCGTAGCATCCGTTCAGAAAGTTACTGTTGAAGTCCTTGATCCGTGCGACTCGCGTAGGGAGCGTTCCGGTGAAGCGAAGGAGGTCGCCGATCGTGTGCAGGCCGAGTTGCCCACACTGTTCGGCCGTGCTCTTGCCGACGCCAGCGAGGAGAATGAGCGGAGCCTGCTGACGGTAGGCGCCCTCAATCGGAATCAATTTGTGCTTGTAAACTTGCTGTCGTAAACCAGCCATCTGCCCCGTTGGCGCGGCCTGAGGAATCCAGTCGTCCGCGTCAATCCACCCAAATCGGAGCAACGTGAGCGTTTGCTGATAAAAGTTGGCTGTGAGATAGAAGCCGGATTTTTCCTTCTTGGCCAGCAGGGCATCTGCGGACTTCTGGCCGTAACTTCGGTTTCCAAAGACCCTGTAACCGGCTTGTCCTGACGCCTTGATCTCAATGGAGTAAGATGGATCAGGGAGATAGACAAGGTCCTTCTCTTGCTTCGATTGACTCCCCCGCCACAACTTCGGGTGGCATCTCTCCATTTCTCGACAGAATAAAATCTCGAAGAAATACCCGACAATTGTCGCTGGCACCTTTAATCCCGAAAGCTGAACTGAAGTATCGCCGGTGCCAATCGATGTTTGCCAGAGCGTGTCCCAAGCGGCCAGCGACGCATCAAGCAAATCGCTCACCTTCAAAGGATGGCCGGCGACGACTCGTTGCGTGATCCGCGGCCAGGAGCTTTCGGGCTTGCCGGCGTACGGACTTTGTGTCATTTTCCATCCGCAGAGCTGAACAAGTCCCCAGGCGCACACCCAGGGCCGTCGCAAGGCGGTAAATGTTTTTGAGCGAAATGTTGCGCTCGCCCCGCTCAACGCCGCCCATGTAAGTCCGATGAATGCCTGCTTTGGCGGCAAGCGTTTCTTGCGTCAGCCCGACTCGAAGCCGCAAGGCTCGAACTCGCTCGCCGAATCGCTTCAGAGGATCTTGCCTCATCCGGGGAGTTTCGCGCGATGAACACGATGGGTCCACACTCTATGAGTAGCACTGTGTTAGGTATCGGCTGTTTCGGTTGACGCGCTTCCTCACTTTGAAGCCGTGTCGCCCGCGCACGCGCCGTATGCCTTTGAAGCGCGAGGCCCAGGATGCGCAGTGCCGGCGAAACCCGCGCTCATTCCGGCGCCCTCCAGTCTCCCCAGTGTTCGAGATAGTTCCGATACGCCGCCTTCGTCTCGGCTTGTTGCTCGAGCCACTGCTTGGTTTCGGCGACGATCTCGTGTTCCTCTTCGATGGTGAGTTTGCCCATCAGGACGCGGCTGCGGAGGAAGACAAAATACGTGTCGAGCACGTCGCAGCGGCAATAGTCGTTGATCTCCTCGGCCCGGCCCGCGTCGTACATGTCCTGCACTTTCGAGCCGTCGACGTTGCTCTTGCCCGGCTTGCCGATCAGGTTGGCCAGCAGGTTCAGCCCGCCCGTCACCTGGGCCGCTCCGTAATTCGAGAACAGGTCGTACATGTCGAAATGCGATTCGACGTTATAGCGGTTCCGCGACTGCTCGTAGCTGCGGGCCTCGACGTTGAACCAGGCGGGGACGCTCAGGCCGTAGCGGTAGGCGGCCAATTCCATCACGGGGATGTCGTAACCGCGGCCGTTAAACGTCACCAGCACGGGCCGACCGTAATGCAGCCAGCCGTGCCAGAACCGCTTCGTGATTTCGTAAGGCCGATACAGGGGCGAATCGAGGACCGAAAGATCGAGCAGCCGGCAGTTCGCGTCGACCTTGGCGATCGCCAGGGCGACCGGCAGCATGAACGTCGTGGGAAGGATGTCCTTCCCCTTCTCGGCCATCAGCTCCGCGCGGTAGCGGGCGACCGCCGCGGCGGCGGAGAGGCCGGCGCCGGGATAGCGGATGCGGCTGACGAGATCGCCATCCGCGATGGTCTCGATGTCGAAGACCAGAAACGCGGGCTTACGCCGGCCCTCTTCCATGCTCGGCCTCGATTATTGCAGGGGGGCGTCGCTGCCCGTGGCGCCATTCAGCCTCATTTCGCGTTCCAGGCTGTGGCTCATCGTGCTGTACCGCAAGCCGTACGCGAAATAGAGCACCAGCCCCGCCGCCAACCACAGCACGAGCCGGATCCACGTGTCCAAGGGCAGAAACAGCATCATGGCGAGATTGATCAGAATGCCCAGCGGGGCAATCACGAAGAGCGCCGGGCAGCGGAACGGCCGTTCCGCATCGGGACGCGTGATGCGGAGCGTCATCACCGAGGCGCACACGAACATGAAAGCCAACAACGTGCCGATGTTCACCATCTCTTCCAGCTTTCGAACCGGGAAGAACCCCGCGGCCAGCGCGATGAGTGCTCCGGTCAGCATCGTCGAGCGGTGCGGCGTGCGGAACCGCTCATGAACGACGCCGAAGATGCTGTGCGGCAAGAGTCCGTCGCGGGCCATCGCCAGGAAGATGCGGGCCTGGCTCAGGAAAATCACCAACAGCACGCTCGTCATGCCGGCCAGTGCCCCGAGCGCAATCAGCCAGGCCGAGCCCCGCAACAAGGGGCTGTTGACCTCGGCCGCCTTGTGGCGAAAGGCGGCGGCCACCGGAGCCCCGGTGTCGATCTTGTAGTAGGGCTCCATGCCGGTAATCACGCCCGCCATCAGGATGTAGAGGACCGTGCAGATGGCCAGCGACAAAAGAATCCCCATCGGCACGTCGCGCTGCGGGTTGATGGCCTCTTCGGAATGGGTCGAAATCGAGTCGAAGCCGATGTAGGCGAAGAAGACGAGCGCGGCCCCGGCCATGATCCCCGACAGGCCGTACGGCAAAAACGGGCTGCGGAGCGAGTTGTCCCAGGGGGCCAACGTCTCCTTGAGTCCCAGCGCTCCCAACAAGCCCCACTTTTTCACTTCGGCCGGCAGCGCCTTGACCTCAGTTAGCTGGGCAGGCGTGAGCTTCTTGGCGATTTCCGGTTGGATTTTCAAGAGGTCCGCGCCCGTCGTCGTCACGGTGACGGAGCCAGGCGGCAGGGACTTTTTGACGTCGGGATTGCGGTCGACGAAATCGACCGTGTCGGTGACGCGGCGGTTTTCGACCGGGATTTTGTTCCAGTTCGCCTGGCTGACGTAGCCCCAGCCCATGGCGATCACGAACAACACGACGAGCGTCTTGACCACGACCAGCGCGGCATTGGTCGTCGCGCTTTCGCGGATGCCGATCACGAGAATGATCGTCGTCAGCCCCATGATCAGCATGGCGGGCAGGTTCAGATAGGTCTGCACGAGTTGGCCGTCGACCATCTGCGGCGTGAACGGGTCGAAGAGAAACCGCACGGGGACCGTCCAAGGATGGGCCTTATCCGCCCCCAGGAAAGTCGAGGAAGTGCGAACGAACTCGTTGAAGTAATTCGACCAGTGCGAGGCGACCACCGAGCACGACATGGCGTATTCGAGCACCAGGTCCCAGCCGATGATCCAGGCCCAGATCTCACCCAACGTGGCATACGTGTAGGTGTAGGCGCTGCCGGCGACCGGGGCGAGGGCGGCGAATTCGGCATAACAAAGGGCGGCAAACGCGCAGGCCGTGCCGGCGACTACGAACGACAGGAGAATTCCCGGGCCGGCATCCTCGGCCGCCACGCGGCCCGTAATGGCAAAGATGCCGGCGCCGATGATCGCTCCCACCCCGAGCGAGGTGAGCGAGAAGGGCCCCAGGACCCGGTGCAACCGATGTTCGCCGGCCATCTCCTTCAAGAGCACTTCCAGCGATTTACGCTGAAACAACCGTCGCCACATGCGCGAGCTCCACTTCGTTTATGCGGAATGAACGGGGCGGGGGCGGCTTTCCGGGCGTTCCAACACATACAGGGCGCTTTCGGCCCGCAAGTTGGCCGCCCAGGCGCGGTCGACGGTGCGCCCTTTGATGATCGGCAGTTCCTTGACGATCCGGATCTCGAGATGCTGGACCAAGGCGCGAAAGTCGAGCATCGACATGAAATGCAAATTGGGCGTGTTGTACCACTGATACGGCAGCGACTGCGTGACCGGTGCACGCCCCTTCAAGAGGTGCTGCACGCGTCCCTTCCAGTAGCCGAAATTCGGCACGACGACGAGCGCCCGGTGCGCGACGCGAAGGATTTCCTCGAGCACTCGTTTGGGGAATTTGACTTGCTGCAGCGTCTGGCTCAGGACGGCGTAATCGAACGAGTCGTCCGGAAACTCGGGCAGCCCGCGGTCGAGGTCGCCATGCATCACCGGCACGCCGCGGCCGATGCAGGCGATGAATCCCTGCGGATCGACCTCGACCCCCTGGATGCGGCAGCCGTGCGCATCGCGGAGGATTTCGAGCAATCGCCCGTCGCCGCAGCCCAGGTCGAGCACGCGGCTGCCGACCGGGATGTGCTTCTTGATCTCGTTGTCGGTGAGCGCGGCCATCGGGTCGGGCATGCAATACGGCACGGCCGCGATCCGTGGGATCTTCATGCGGCGGCCGGGAGACAACGCCGTATCGGCGGAAGGGGCCGAGCGCGGGGGAGTCAGGTTCTCAGGCATCGATTGCGGCCCGGAGGAAAGTTTCATGCGGACGCCTCGACCCGAATCTCTTCCAGCGTCCGTTCGAGAAACGGCCGAACCAGGGCCTCGAGCTGCTCAATGTCAATCAGAAAGGCGTCGTGACCCTTGGAGCTGTGCAGCTCGATGTACGAGGCGTGCTTGCCGGCCGAGAGGAGCGAGTGCACGATTTCTTTGCTCTGCGGCGTGGGATAGAGCCAGTCGCTGTCGTACGAAACAACCAGGAACCGCGCCAAGGCCTTGGCAAAAGCCTCGCTCAGCGAGCCGTAGGTCTTCTCCAGGTCGAAGAAGTCCATCGCCTTCGTCAGGTAGACGTAGCTGTTCGCATCGAAGCGATCGACGAAGCGGCGGCCCTGGTAGTGCAGATAGCTCTCGACTTGAAACTCGACCTCTTTGATGAGATCGAAGGTGAAGTTGCTCGCGTCCTGCAGCCGGCGGCCGAACTTGTTCTCGATCGACGCTTCCGAGAGATACGTGATGTGCGCCACCATGCGGGCCAGTGCCAAACCGCTGCGGGGGCCCGATCCGCCGTAGTAGTCGCCGTTGGCGTAGTTCGGATCGCCCATGATGGCAGCCCGGCCGACGTTGTTGAAGCCGATCCCCTGAGCCGACAGACGGGCACTCGAGGCCAGCACAATCCCCGCGGCGATTTGCTCGGGAAACCGCACCGCCCATTCGAGGACCTGCATGCCTCCCAGGCTGCCTCCCACCGCCGCCAGCAGCCGCTCGATGCCGAGAGCGCGGACCAGTTCGGCATGGACGCTGACCATGTCCTCGACGGTGATCACCGGGAAGTCGCGGCCCCAGGGCTGTCCCGTCTCGGGGCAGATGCTGCTGGGACCCGTCGTCCCCTGGCAGCCGCCCAGGACGTTCGCGCAGATCACGAAATACTTGTCGGTATCGAGCCCTTTACCGGGGCCAATAAAGCCGTCCCACCAGCCGGCCTTGCGGGCGGCCAGGTCCTCTTTGGAGCGGTAGCCGGCCGCGTGGGCGTCGCCGGTCAAAGCGTGACAGATGAAAATCGCGTTGTCGCGCCGCGGCGAAAGCTGGCCATACGTTTCGTAGGCAACCGTAATCGGCCCCAAACTGCGGGAGTTGTTCAACACCAGCGGGTTGGGCGGAGCAAACAGCGTCGCGGACTGCGTCTGCACAATCCCGACGGAGCGCGATCCGACATCGGGAAGGCTTTCTTCGATCAGTTCCGTCGACATGCGAGTCATTATACGGCAGCCCATTGTGGTTTGCGACTAGCGGGAATGGTCGCAGGGGCCCGGTTTCGACACCCGGGACGCGTCTCGGTTTCGGGACAATCCGGGCCGTTTTTATTCTTTTTTTCAGCTGCGAAACGGGCCGACGAGACGGGCGGAACCTGCCCTTGTCGTGGATTTATGGACATCGGTATTATCCGCCGCCCCAAGCCGCAGTCGGGGAAGGTAGTCAGGGTAAAGGACGCGAGAGGATGCACCCACGGTATTCGCCGGCACGCCTCTTGGATGTCGAGGCGAGGCGGATCTGCGTGATCAAGCCGAGCGCCCTGGGCGACGTGATCCAGGCGCTGCCGCTGCTTCCTGTCCTGCGCAACCGATTTCCGGCCGCCCGCATCTCCTGGGTCATCAGCCGGCCGCTGGCCGCGCTGCTCGAAGGGCACCCGGACCTCGATGAGCTGATCATTTTCGAGCGCCGCGGGAGCTGGCAGGATTGGCGGCGGCTATTGACTCAACTGCGAAATTCCCAGTTCGATCTTGTCTTCGATCTGCAGGGACTCTTCCGCACGGCCATGATGATGCTGGCCACGCGGGCTCCGCTGCGCGTCGGGTTGGAGACGGCCCGCGAAGGAGCACAATGGGGCTGGCACCTGGCCGTCCCCGGCACGGGGCTCGACGTGGCGCCGCTGGTCCGCTATCGCCAGGTCGCAGGGGCCTTGGGGATTTCCGAAATCTCGGTTGACGCGCGGATCGCCATTTCGAGCGACGATTCCGAATGGGCTTTCCGTGAATTGGCGCGGCTCGGCGCGCCGGCTTTGGCCATTCATCCCGGCGCGCGGTGGGTGACCAAGCGCTGGCCGCCCGAACGGTTCGCCGCCGTCGCGTGCAAGGCGATCCGCCGCTTCGGGCTGGCCCCCGTCATCCTGGGGACGTCCGATGAGGAGGCCGTCGCCCAGCAAGTCGAGCAGACGATCCAGCGGTTCGTTCCGAACGTCGTCGTGACAAACCTCGCCGGCCGGACGACCCTCAAACAGTTGTCCGCCCTGGTCAAATTCTCGCAGGTGCTGTTAACCAACGACTCGGGCCCGATGCAGCTCGCCGCCGCAGTGGGGACGCCGGTCGTCGCCGTCTTCACCTGCACGAGCCCGACGATCTCGGGACCGCCGGGCAACCATCACGAACTCGTCGCCACCGGCGTGAGCTGCGCGGCGAGCTACCGCAAGAAGTGTCCCTACCGGGGCCGCAAACACCTGGCCTGCATGGAAGAACTCGACGTGGAGCGCGTCTGGAGTGCCTTCGGCCGCCTGATGGAAAAGAACTTGCCCCAAACGGAAGCGGCGTGAGCAGGGGCCAGGGATCAGGGGGCAGGGGTCAGGAAAAAGGGTGGCACTGGCGGCTAGCCCGCCAGTGGAACGCGCACAACAGCCGAAGCGCGCACGTCTGATTCATCCTTCCGCCTTCATCCTTCATCCCGCCACGGGCGGATCTGCGACCTTCCCTCTCTCGTCTTTCTCGAAGTACCGCGTGAGAAGGCGGATGCGGTAGGCCTGGTAGCCGACCATGAAGCCGATCACGCCGAGCGCCGCTTCGTAGATCACGTTGTATTGTGGTCGGATGATCGGTTCGCGCCGCACAGGACCAGGATGGCGTACGAAAGGACACAAGCGACCGTCATGAATGTGACCAGCCGCACGCGGAAAAAAAGTCCCGCGGCGACGATCAACAGGGGATAGCCCACCAAGATCGGCCCGGCGCCGAGTTGGCCCACCTCGGGCGGCGTCACGTAGAGCAAGAGCGTGAGAAAGGCCGCGTCGAAGGCCGCCCACGCGTATTGGACAACGTCCGGCAACCGCAACTGCCGCATCAGCCGGCAGCAAATGACCGCGGCGAGCGCCCAGGCGGCGAACACGCTCATCACCATCAGGTGATACGGCCGGTCGAATCCGGAAATCATGTACTTGATCTGCAGGATCAGCGCGCAGACCGCGAGCGTTCCCAGGTGGCCCGCCAGGGCCGGTTCCCGCCGGCCCCACCGAATGATGGTCCGCAGCAGACCGGGCGCCGCCGTCAGCAGCGGGTCGCCGCGAAGAAATTTCTCCAAGTCGTCGACGAGAGCGGCCGCCGACTCGTAGCGGTTGTGCGGATTCTTTTCGAGGCACTTGAGCGTGATCCACTCGAGCGTGAGCGGCACGTTGCGGTTGAGCTTCCGCAGGCGGGGGGATCCTCCTCCATGACCTGCATCAGCGTGTCGAAGGGGCTGGCGTTCTGGAACGGAGGCCGGCCGGTCAACATCTCGAACAGGATCGCTCCCAGGCTGTAGACGTCGCTCCGCGGCGTCGCCGGTTCACCCAACGTTTGCTCGGGCGGCATGTAGCCCAACGTGCCGACCATCGTGCCGGTCTCGGTGTGCGGCGAGTCGAAAGCCAGCGCTTTGGCGAGCCCGAAGTCGGTGACGAACGGCGTGCCGTCGGGAGCCAGCAGGATGTTCGACGGCTTCAAGTCGCGGTGAATGATGTGGTGCTCGTGCAGGTATTGGACGGCCTTGCCGATGGCGGCCAGGCACTCGGCCGCCTGCTTCGGCTCGAAAGCTCCGGCGGCGAGAGCCTGTGCGAGCGAGCGCCCCTCGACGAAGTCCATCGCGAAAAAGTGCTGGCCGTGGACTTCGCCCGCGTCGTGGATGGCGACGATATTCGGATGCCGCAGACTGCCGGCCGCCTTCGCCTCGGCATGAAAGCGGCCCACGTCGTCGGCCGACGCGAGCCGGCTGGAAAGGATCATCTTGATGGCGACCAGCCGATCGAGATCGGTCTGCCGCGCCGAAACACCACCCCCATCCCGCCGCGGCCGATCTCTTCGAGCAGTTCGTACTTGCCGAACGATTGCGGAGTTGACGACTGCGCGGGCGCGTCGGCCGTGTTCGCCGGGAGCCGTTCCGGCGCGAGGCGGTCGAGCAACTCGATGCAGCGGACGCATCGTGCCAACTCAGGATGCCGCTCGATGAGCACACTCCGCGAGACCACGTCGCCGCTGTGCAGCGAGTCGAGATACCGCTCGAGGAACTCGAACAGCCGCGCCTCTTCCGGCGTCGGCACCTCGGCCGCCGCGGCGGCACTTTCGTCATTCGTCATTGGTCACGCTCATGAAATGCGTGAGAACCCTATTCCCTGATCCCTGACCCCCGCCCCCTGATCCCTGCTATTGCAGCATTCCGCGGGCCTCGATGGGCCAGACCGCTTCCAGCCGGTTGCCGCGGAAAACATAGAACTCGTTGTGCAAGACGGTCGTGAAGTCCGCATAGCCGACGATGAGCTCGAGCTTGTCGCCGATCTTGAGGTCGTGGGACTCTGGCCCGACGGCCATCCAACCGTGCTCGGCACTCATCCGCGTGATTTCGGCATCCGGAAAATCTTTCAAGAGGGGCATCTGGATGTCGCCGTTGACCGTCTTGCGGCCGCTGTCGAGAACGGCCCGCTCGAGCATCGGGCGGCTGACGACGGTCGCCAGGATGGTGAGCGCCGGCTCCAGTCCGGTGAGGCCGCATTTGATGCGGTACATCGGATCGCCGAAGATGCCGCCGCCGCACTGCAGCTCGGTCACGACCGGTTGGTCGGCCGTGATCTGGTACGAGCCGGTGCCGGCCGCGCTCACGATGTCGCAGCACATCCCTTTTCTGAGGATGCCGTCACGGCAGTCCTCGAGCATGCCCATCGCTTCGCGAATCCGCGTGCGCTTCTCCACGGGGTCGGCCACCTGCAGCAGATGGCCTTCGTAACCCATGATGCCGACCATCTCGACTCCTTCGAGGCGGTCGATTCCCTCCGCCAGGTCGACCGTCTCGCGGCCCGGGCGGATGCCGACGCGGTCGAGGCCGACGTTCACCTCGACGATCACGCGGCAGGAAACCCCTTGCTCCCGGCAGGCCGCGGCCAGCGGCTCGACCTGCGCGTAATGGTCGCAGGTGACAATCGGATCGGCCGAGCGGCAGAGCGAGACCACGCGCTCGAGCTTCCGCCGTCCGACGATCATGTTGGCGATGAGCAAATCGCGGATGCCGGCCCGGGCCATCACCTCGGCTTCGGAGACTTTCGCGCACGTCACGCCGATGGCGCCGGCCGCGATTTGCGCCAGCGCGATCGTCGGCGTCTTGTGGCACTTCATGTGGGGCCGCCACTGCTTGCCCCGTGACGCGATGAAGTCGGCCATCTTGCGAAGGTTCGACTCCATCACGTCGCGATCGATGCACAGGATCGGCGTGTCGAGATCGAATTTATCGCTGCCAATCAAAGACTGGGGCACGAGGCATCCTCCGGGCTTAGCAGTTTACTCCAACAAGAGCGATGAAGCACGAAATCCGAATGACGAAGGAATGACCAAAGCACGAAGCACGAAGGAAATCAACACGTGCCGATCGCCGTCTTTCGCTTGGTGATTAGGACATTCGTGCTTCATTCGTCATTCGGATTTCGTGCTTCGACATTCCCAGGCAAGCCTTGACAAGACCCGGCCGCCTGCAACGATGTTCACAGATTCGTGCGATTTTTCCAGCCAAAGGAATGCAGGATGGACTTTGCGGCTAAGTTCGACGAGGGTTTGAGTTACGACGCCTTTCTGGCGAAATTCGGCAACGATGAGCAGAAGCGCCGCTGGAATGGGGTGCACGGACAAGTCTCGCTCACCGCCGAGCAGCGGGCCCTGTTGAAAAGCTTCTGCCGCGAGGTGAAAGTGCTCGTCGTCGCGGGGACGTGGTGCGGCGACTGCGTGAACCAGTGTCCGATTTTTGCCCACTTCGCGGCCGAGAACGACAGAATTCGCATCCGCTATTTCGATCGCGACGCCAGTGCCGAGCTGGCCAAGGAGCTGTCGATCTGCGGAGCGCCGCGCGTGCCGTCGCTGTTGTTCTTGAGCGAGGACAATTTCCCCTGCGGGCGGGCCGGCGATCGCACGCTTTCGACCTATCGAGACATTGCCTCCCGTCAACTTGGCCCTTCCTGCCCGACCGGAATCGCTCCGCCGGATAAAACCGTGCTGCAGAATGTCGTGCAGGATTGGCTCAACGAATTTGAACGGATCCAGTTGATGCTCCGCACGTCGTCGCGGCTGAGGCAATTGCACGGCGACTGACTCCTCTCGGAATGTGCCATGTCGTCCGATCCCAAACGGAACCGCGCTCGCGAATTGGCCGCCAACCATTTGGACCGCGGCGACGCGCTCGGCTGGTTCGAGGCGCTTTACGCGGAGGCGGCGGGCAACTCGATTCACGTCCCGTGGGCCGATTTGCAGCCCAATCCGAACCTCGTCGAATGGCTCGAAGAGAAACCGGTCGAAGGGAAAGGCCGTCCCGCGCTCGTTGTCGGCTGCGGCCTGGGAGACGATGCCGAGTTCCTGGCTCGAGAGGGTTTTCGCGTCACCGCGTTTGACGTCTCCTCCACCGCGATCGGCTGGTGCCAGACGCGGTTTCCCGGTTCGTCGGTCACCTACGTGTCGGGCGACCTGCTCGCCCCGCCGACCGCCTGGCGATATGCCTTCGACTTCGTAATGGAGGCGTACACGCTGCAGGTCTTGCCTCGGAACTTGAGGGAGCAGGCCATGAGCCGCCTGGCCGACACGGTCAAGCCGGGCGGCACGCTGTTGGTCATCTGCCGCGGCCGCCTGTCGGACGACCCCGAGAGGCAAATGCCCTGGCCCTTGCTGCGGGAAGAGCTGTTCGCCCTCGACCGGTCGGGCCTCGCGGTCGACACGTTCGAGGAACTGTGGGACCGCCACGAAGAACCCGCGGTGTGGCGCTTCCGTGCGTGCTACTCGCGTCCGGTGGCTTGAACGTCGCACGGCGCAAAGAACGATCGGCAATTGGCCGCAGTCCGGGCACCGGTTAAACTCAAATGTGTCACTGCACAGGGAATTCGAGCCATGTCCAAAGTCGATTTTCGCAACATCGAACGCGATCCGGCGCGGTGCGGCGGGCAGCCGATCGTGGCCGGTACACGAATCCGCGTCGCGACGATCCTCGCAAACTATCGGCAAGGAATGACCGTCGAGGAAATTGTGCAGCAGTACATTCCGCTCAGGCCGGCCGACGTGCACGACGCTCTGGCTTACGCCTACGACCATCTCGATGAGATCGAGGACAACCTTCGTTCCGACAACGAAACGGACGTGAAACAAGCTCCTCCGCCGGACGCCTGAACCGGCATGACTGCCATCCGCTTCTTCACTGATGAGGATGTGTACGGGGCAGCCGCCAAGGGACTCCGTGCCGCCGGTTTTGATGCACTCTCGACGCCGGAATCGGGACGGCTTGGTGAGTCGGACGAGTCACAACTGGCTTGGTCGACCGCTGAAGGCCGCGTGTTCATGACGTTCAACGTCGCCCACTTCGCCGCTTTACATAGGGAGTGGCTGCGACAAGGACGGCACCACAACGGGTTACTGCTATCGCACCAACGGCCGCTTCGCGATCTTCTGCGACGTTTGCTCAATCTGGCCAATTCGCTCGATGCAGAGGCCATGCGAGATCGGGTCGAATTCTTGAGCGATTGGTGAGATGCTCAGGATATCGCGCGTCGGAACAGCGGCCGACTTAACCGCCTGCTAATCCCGATCCGTGGCTGGAACGTCGCAGCCGTAAAACGCCGCGATCTGGCGGACGACTTCGGCCTGTTCCTCGTCGGTGATCGTGTAATAGAACGGCAAACGCACGAGGCGGGCGCTCACGGAATCGGTGATCGGCAGCTCGCGGGCGTTGCCGCCCAGGCGGCGGCCCATGGGCGAGGAGTGCAGCGGCACATAGTGGAACACGGCCCCGATCCCATGCTTGTGCAGGTGCTCCATCAGGGCGTCGCGCGTCGGGCCGTCCTTGGTGAGGACGTAAAACATGTGATAATTGGCGGAGCAGTCCTCGGGCGTGTGGGGAAGCTGCAAGAGCCCCTCGGTCTCGAGCGGCTTGAGCTGCCGACGATAGTACTGATAAATCGCGCGGCGGCGGTCGGAAATTGCGCCCATCATCTCGAGCTGGCCGAAGAGAAAGGCGCCGACGATTTCGCTGGGGACGTAGGAAGAGCCGAGGTCGACCCACGTGTATTTGTCGACCAGGCCGCGGAAGAATTTCTGGCGGTTGGTCCCCTTGTCGCGGATGATTTCGGCCCGCTCGACCAGGTCGGGCCGATTAATGCAGAGCGCGCCCCCTTCGCCGGAGATGTAATTCTTCGTCTCGTGGAAGCTGTAGGCCCCCAGGTCGCCGATCGAGCCGAGCGCCTTTCCCGCGTAGAACGAATTGACCCCTTGTGCGGCATCCTCGACGACGAGCAGGCCGTGTTTGCGGGCGATCGCCAGGATGCGATTCATTTCGCAGCCGATCCCCGCGTAATGCACGGGAACGATCACGCGCGTCCGATCGGTCACGGCCTCTTCGATGCGGTTCTCGTCGATATTGAGCGTGTCGGGGCGGATGTCGATGAAGACGGGTCGCGCCCCTTCGCGGACGAACGCGCTGGCCGTGGAAACGAAGGTGAACGAGGGAAGAATCACCTCGTCCCCCGGCTTCAAGTCGCAGAGGATGGCCGCCATCTCGAGGGCGGCCGTGCAAGAGGGGGTCAACAGCACGCGATGAATGCCGAACGCCTGCTCCAGCAGGTGGCAACACTGCCGCGTGAAATGCCCGTCCCCCGCTAAATTATTCAGCGTCACCGCCTGAGCGATGTAATACAGCTCTTTGCCGGCGATGAAGGGCTTGTTGAAGGGGATTCGGATGGACATATGAAAACGGAAAGGACGCAGCTCGAAATCGGTCGGCGATTCACGCAATCGTTAAGACGATTTTGCCAGTCAACGAACCCTTTTTGTGCAACGTATTTTCCTCCTGCAGGCGGTGAGCGGCGGCCGCCTCGCAGAGGGGCAAAGTCTTGCCGATTTGCGGATGCCAGCCCCCCCGCTCGGCCAGCGCCCGAATCGCCTTGGCGCTCGCCCGCTGTTCGTCGGGCGTCGCGTTGAACAGGGTCATGCCGAGCAGCCGCAGGTCTTTGATGTAGAACGGACCGACGGGCACCTCCGGACGTGCGGTGCGGCCGGCCATCAAGATGATGCGTCCCCGCGTCGCCATCATGGGGACGGTGCGGTCGAGCGTCGGCTCGCGCTGCGTCTCGAACCAGACGTCGATCCCGCCGGCCGGCTCGGCGAATTTGCGAATTTCGTCGTCGAGTGTGGGCGAGTGATAGTCGAGAACGAGGTCGGCCCCCCAGCTCTCGCACAGTTTTTTCTTCTCGGCCGAACCGACCGTGGCAATCACGCGTGCACCGGCCCATTTGGCAAACTGCACGACGGCCGATCCGACGCCACCGGTTCCTCCGTTAACGAGCAGGATTTCACCCGGCTTGAGCGCCGCGTGCAGGAAGACGCCCAAATGGGCCGTGATGCCGACGAGCGCACCGGCCGCCGCCTCGGCGTCGGACTGCTTCGCGGGAGTCGGATAGAGCCAGCGTTCGTCGACGGCGGCCAGCTCGGCAAACGAACCGGGGCGGCCTCCTGTCCCCTGGTTCGTCCCCCAAACGCGGTCGCCCGGCTTGAACAAGCGGACTTCGGCACCGCAGCTCACCACCGTGCCCGCCAGGTCGCTGCCGATGATGTACGGATATTTGAGCGGCAGGGCGACCGCCCCCGAGCGAATGTACGTGTCGATCGGGTTGACCGAGACGGCACCGACCTTCACCAGCACCTGCGTCGGGGCGGGTTTTGGATCGGGCAATTCGCCGTACTGAATCACTTCCGGGGGACCGGTCTGTGTGATGTAAGCCGCCTTCATTGCGGAGAGTCCTCGGCTACCAATTTCAATCGCTGGGGATGCCAATAAGCGACATGCGCCGCGGCCGCCAGAAAGAGCAACGTCAACGCGCTAACGGCCAGTCCCCAGTATAGGGAGCGCGGATGGTACGACCAAACGACCTGATGACGTCCCGACGGTACGTCGACTCCGCGGAACATCCGCTCGATCGTGAGCGGCTGCGCCTGTTTGCCGTCGATCACTACCTGCCAGCCGGGATACATCAACTCGGTCAAAATGAGCCGGCCTCCACCGGACGAGTTGGCGTCGATCGCGATGCGAGAGGGCGAAAGCTCCGTGACCTGCGGAGCCGATTGCCCGGCCGGCTTTTCCCAGGCGACGCGGCCCCGGCTCCCCCGGAGTTCGTAGAGATAAAGCGGCTCGCGGTAGCGGGCCCAGGCCGGATTGAGCAGCGGATCGAACCCCTGCCACACGGGCCGCACGGGCCATTCGGACTCGTTGAGCGGGTTGAAACTCAGCACGTGCGTCACCCCCGCACGGCGAAGCCATTCGATGCGTGCCGAGAGGGGATTCTCTGGCATCACGAGCTTGGGATCCACGTATTCGACAGGTCCAAACGTGAGGTAGACGGGCGTCGCCGCGGCCAGGGCCGACGGCAAGTTGGCTCCCGGAGCAAACACGCGCGAAGGCTGCGGCCGCGCCGAGAAATTGCCGGACGGGGCTATTGGCGAGGTGGTCGATGGGCGGATCGGCCACCATGTTGGTGTAGGTCACGACGCGGCTCACGAGCCAGAGATCGACCACGGTCGTCACCAGGACACAAGCCACGAGCGTCCAGCGCCCCACGCGGGCGGGGGGCGTCAGCTTCGCATCGCGGTTCAAGAGCTGCGCGACGACCGCCAGGATCAGGGCGATCAAACCCAACAGGAGCAGCCCGGACATCATCCCTTCTGAAAAAACAAACGGGCCCAATTGGTAGGGATTGGGGGCACCGTTGGCGGCGCGCTCCATTTCCAAGCCTTGCCACGTCAGCGCCAGGGCCGTCCACATTGCCGCCCCAAACGAAATCAGGACGGCGATCCCCAAGAGGAGTGAGCCCGTGTTGCGCCAATGGTCGAGCGCCTTGGCGGCCAGGATCGCGACACCCAAGGTGGTGATCACGCCGTACCGCCCCGGTCCTTGAAAGAAATCGAAGCCCGGAATGTAGCGGGTGACGCCGAGCAGCCATCCCGTCGTGTAGACCAAGGCCGCCAGCGACAGAACGAGCCAGATCAGGCTGACGCGATCGCGGCTCCAATAAAGTCGGCCTGCCTCGACGAGGGCCAGCATCAGGGGGATGAGTCCAAAATAGAGATGGGCCTCGACCTGATTGGTCTTCGCACCGAGCGCCGGCTCCTCCTTGCGGAGCGCGTCGTCTCGGTCCATGTAAGGCGAGTACCAATACCACGGCTCGACCATCTGCGACCAATACGAGAGCGGAATTGATCCGTGGGCCAGATTGTGTTCCTCCCCGGGAGCCTGCCGCTGGCTCAACTGTTTCAGTTCCCACGTCGGGCCAAGTTGCAATGCCGCTAACCCAAAAGCCGACACGACGGCGATCGCCGCAATCGCGCCGACCCGTTTCGAGCGCAGGCGCGTGGCGTCCGGCAGGTCGCGATTGGCAAATGCCAGGCGGAGCAGGACGTACGGAACGAGCGTGATTTGGGTGAGGAAGGCGAGGTTGAAGTGCCCCGCCAATAACTGCACCGTCAGCACGGCGCACAGGCCGAATGCAAATCGTGTGCGGCGGGTGGACAAAAACTTTTCAGCGCACCAGAAGGCGGCCGGCATCCAGGCACCGCCAATGATGGCCCATTCCCAGCACGACCGCGAAGGAAACCAGCCGTAAACATAGACGAGAGCGGCAAGCCCGGCTGCCCATCGGCTTAAGGCCAGCGACCGGGCATAGAGCCAAGTGAAAGCGAATGCCAGCAAATAGTGAAACAGATGATTGACGTTGTAGGCCAGATTGATTGGCAACAGGGTGTAGAGCAACACGTTGAATGGATAAAACGGGCCGGTCTGGCTTTCGCCGACGATTGGGTAACCGTTCCCCGCCCGGTTGTTCCACAAAGGGAGTTGGTGTGCCGCCAGGTCCTCGGCATAGACCACTTTTTGCGGAAGGTAATAGCTATAGACATCTCCTCCAATAAAGCCGGCCCCTCTAAAGAGGGGCCACCAGAACAGGATTGCCAAAGCTACCGCCGCGAACGCCACTCCGCCGGCCGTCGCGAATCGGCCGCCCAGGCTTACAAACGAGTAGCCCAAGCGGCTCTTAGCGCTGGTCGGTTCGATCTTCTTCGGGTTCATTCGATCTCGCGAGTCGAGTGCGCTTCGAGGCGCGTGAAGTTCATTGCAGCAACTAGTGAGGGATTCCCCGCACCTACTGGTAGCCTATTCGTCGGAGTTGAAGCCCTCGCCTCGCGGAACGTTTGTGGCGGGGCGTTGCCGGCCATCATTTTATGGGATGCGAATGCGGTCGGCGAACACTCCGCAGCGGGCTCGGGAGATCGGTTGTGTGAACAGCATCGGCGGCACTGCGCCGAGCAACGTCCGCCGCGAGTGTGAGGTATCTCACAACCGTTCGGTGAAACTACGCACAAACGCGGGTATTCCTCGGGGAATCCTGGGAAAATTCGTCCGCTTTGCGGAAATTCGGTTTGAAATGGAAGCGATCGATTTGTCAGAATACGCGTGCACAAATTCATGTGCTGTCGTTCGACAGCCAGTTTGTTCAAGACGCTTGAGAAGACGAGGGGCGACCGGGGTCCTCTCTGCTTCAAGTCCGTCATTTAAAGGGTGAAAGTGTATGAACCGCACGCGCAGGGGATTTACGCTCATTGAACTGCTGGTGGTGATCGCCATCATCGCCGTCTTGATTTCGCTTCTCTTGCCGGCCGTGCAGGCTGCCCGCGAAGCTGCCCGCCGCAGTCAGTGCCGCAATAATTTGAAGCAGATGGGTATTGCGGCACAAAACTATCACGATGTCAACAATCGTTTCCCGCCCAGCTATGATTATGTCATTGGACCGGCGCTCCACGCTCTCGGCTTCGGTTGCTGCTCAGGCGGCGGGTACGACGACATCAACATTCACGGCTGGGGTGAACGGCTGATCGCCTTCATGGAAGGGGGGACGGTCTACCAGAAAATCTGCTTTAACGCGCCCTACAATTCTCCGATTTGCCTCACGCCTCTCGGAATCACAAAGAATCCGGGCAAATACACGTATCCGAACTCGGGATGTCCCTGCCTGGCTTCTTGTGTGGTATCGACGCCGGCCGCCCAGGTCATGCCCGCCTTTGTTTGCCCTTCGGCGTCGCGGCTCAGCAACCCCTTTCTTGAAGAGGGGGCGATCGTCGGTGCTCTGCGGCATTGCTACCATTTATCCGGTAAGAACGCTCCGCTCATGATGGCAGGTGCCAGCGACTACATCGCCTCCAGCGGCTACCGCGGTTCGCTGTCGTGCTGGTACGACGTGTTGAACGGATGCTGCTGCATCAACAGCCGCTGCCGCGATGGCGCGCTGGACGATACGGGCGGCATTCAGATCGAAAAAATCACTGACGGAACGTCGACGACGATCTTTGTCGTCGAGCAAGCGGGAAAACCGGGCCTCTGGGAGCGGGGCCTCAAGAAGGTTGCCCCCTGCAACCTCGCCCTCTGCGGCAGTAGCGGCTCGGCACCGGACCGAATCAGCAATTACGGGGGTTGCTGGATGTGTGCCGAGGATAACGGCGAGAACTGGATGCAAGGCTCGAACTTCACAGGGTCTTCGTTCCACGTTCCGAAAGGACAGCCCGTCTGTATCATCAACTGCAATAATGAAGAGGACGGCGGGCTGTACAGCTTCCATCCGGGATCGGCTGGACTGCTCTTCTGCGATGGCTCGGCCCACATGGTCAGTGAAAACCTCAGTGCCACGGTCTTCTGCCGATTGGTGACCTACCACGGCCGCGCACCCGTCACGGATAGCTCCTTCTAGTCAACCGATCGCGACGCCCTCTTCGGCCTCGGAGAGGGCGCCGCGGTTCTTGTTTCCCAAGCCGTTGACGAACGGTTTGCCATTCCCGAACATTGAGGAGTGGCATCGGTAAGTCGGCGGTTTTTTTCTCCGCGCAGCGAACACGGAATTGCGCGTTCGCGCCAACCTTGATTCCCATGCCAACCCGGCCGAACGATGCCTTCGCGGCACGTCCTTTTGGCTGAACTTATCTTGCAGGAACCGAATTGATGTCTGCGGATTTGCGTCAACAGCTCCTGACCCTTGGGAAACGCAGCGCGGCCCTCTTCGGGCTTGCCGTGCTGTTTGCAGGCTGCGGCCCGCCGAGCGCCCAACAGGCGCTCAAAAAGGCGTTCCTGGACAATCCCAAGGCCCAGCCGGTCCAAGTCGTTCCCTTCGCGGGAACGGTGACCGTGGACGGCAAGCCCCCGTCAACAGACGGGTTGATCCTGCTCGTGATCCTCAACGATATGCAGCATCCGCAAGATCCGTCAAAACAACCGAAGCTCAGGACGGGTTGCGATCAAAACGGACATTTCGCTTTTACGACTTATGAGGTGCACGACGGCGTCCAAACAGGCTCGTACGTCATCACGTTCGTGCAGCTCCATTCACGGCCCAACATCGGCAGGCAGCGAAACTCGATGTTCAAGGGCCCGGATGAACTTAAGAATCTTTATAACGACCCGGACAAAAACGCCGAAATTCCCGAATTCAAAATCGACCTGAAGCCGCCGGGGATTAAGGACGCGCATTTCAATCTGACCGTCGAAGGCAAGGAGCCGGTAACGACCCCAGGCCCCCATGCGATCACCTCGCTGGACACCCGCTGAGCGGCTCCGGAGTTAGGGTCGGTCCCCTGTTTTGGAACTCCAGGACGATCGGGAGGGGAGTCGGCCGCCGCGGGTTGCCTTTCCGATTCTTTTCAAAAGCGGACCGAACGGCCGAGCGACGCAGGTTGCCGCTGGGATTTCGCGGCTCTCCTCGAGAGGATCCCCGAGGGGAGATCGCAGGGAGAAGACGGAGCAAGCGCTTGACCTAGCACCTAGGTTTTTGTTGGGCCTTCAGGCTCGCAGTCCAGGGAAAAGAGCCTGCCGAAAGCCCCCGGCCCCCATGCCGTCACAACCCCCGTGAGCGGCTGAGGACAAAAGCGGACGGACGGCGTCCGCGTTCAGATCGGCTCGAAGCGCCCGTCGGCCAGGCGGCGCAGGCCTGGACCGACGAGTGCTGGAGCCGACGAATGGACCGCCAGCCGGATTCGATTCTCGCCGAGGAATCCATCGACCGACAGGAACGAGCGCGGCGGCTCGTCGGGGCCGAGCCCCGCGCGGTCGAGGACGTTCCAGACGAGTACGTCGACGCGGCTGAATTGCTCGAGAAGCGCGTTCAGGTCGAACCGAAAGTCGGGTTGCTCGGTTTGACCGTCGCTCTTGCCGCCGACAACTTCCACGGCTCCCAGGTAGAGGGCTGCCGACCAGCCCTCCTCGTCCAGCCGACAATCGAAACCGACCCGGCCGACCTCGGCCACGGGCTCGAACAGCTCGGCCGCGCCCTCGATGAACGCGGTGAGCCATTCCGGGCGGATGTCCCGCTTGGCGCGTTTGGAACGATCGGATTCGATCTGTTGAAGAAGATGCCTGGCAGAAAGGTGCGAACGTCTCACAGTTGCAGTCTCCGGACGCGGTGCCGTGCGCTCTTGCTCGCGGCCACAGCAGATATCGGGAAACGCCCGGCCCTGGGCCAGTAGAAAGAGATCAGTCTCCGCAGTCGCCCCGTTCGCCGTTCATCCGACGCGGCGTGTATCGGCCGTGTCAACGCGGTGCGGTGCCACCAGTGGGACGAGTCGCACGGCCCGTGGCGTCTGCCACGAACGACGCGCCCCTGGTCATTCTTCCGCCGCGCCCGAGGGAGAATCAAGTCCCAGCCGGAATCCGTACGCGCCGCCACCGCGTTCGTGCCGTGCCGGGACACGATCAAAAAAGCTCAGTTTTCCGCTATGTCTTCAAGAAACTCTTAGAAAGACGATTTTCTGTTGTTTTTGTGCCCGTGCATTTGAAATAGGGCGATTGATCGACGGAATTCGGTGTTTGTACCTACCGGTAATATAAAGGCAACCCCCAACTCAAACGCAGAGGTCTGGCAAAGTTTGGCGGCACGATCACGGTCGACGGACAGCCTCCCGAGAGTGGCACTCCGTTCGTCGTCATGCTGAACGATCCGAAAAAACCCTCCCCGCCCAATAAACCCAGCCTTTACACTATCTCGACCCCCGAAGGTGTGTTCGACTTCAGCACGGGCGTCAAAGGGGACGGCACGCTCCCCGGGTCGTATATCGTGACGTTCGCGCAATTGCATCCGCACGGCCGCTGCGGGTTCCTTCCGCCCGACGAGTTGAAGAACCTCTACAATGATCCCGACCAAAACGCCGAAAAGCCCGAGTTTCATATCGAGCTGACGCCCCCGGCAAGAACGACTATCAGTTCAACCTCAAGGTCGGGGGGGAGCCCCCCATCGAGAAACCGGGCCCCAATGCGACGACTCGCGTGCAGTGACCGCCAAAGCCGGCGAGGGGCCGGGCGTTTGCTCCGCTCTTTGACGGCGCGCCGCTTTTGCCGTGGTGCGCGCTCGGGAGCTTGTGAAGAATCTCACAGAAACGCGTCCGGGTTTCAGGAATTTCATTCTAAAGAAAATTTTCCCCCAGATTTTTCATCTTTTGGGTTTGAAATCATTCCGCTTGCGCGACAGACTCAAATCCAGTGCTCCAAGTCGCTTGCTTGACGGCACTTCCCGAACCGCGCGGGTCCTGTTTGGGGCACAGGGTCGGTTATTCGTCGCGATGTCATGCGGGGAAAAAATGCCGCTCGTTTTGGTCAGTGAAGCCTTCGTGCGCACTCACTGGGCCTCGGATCACCCGCTCTCCTTTGGTCCGAATCTTGCGGCGATTGCGAAGCCATCTAGCGGTCGAAGCGCCGCATCCAACCGAACTGCTTCCGTGCCGTTCATTTCTGGCGAATTTCATCGGGCGATCGAAAGGACGAGACGATGTTGACGAAGAGGAAGGGTTTTACGCTCATTGAGCTGTTGGTCGTAATCGCGATTATCGCGGTTCTGATCTCGCTCTTGTTGCCGGCCGTCCAAGCCGCGCGGGAAGCCGCCCGCCGAACCCAGTGCCGCAACAATCTGAAACAGATCGGCCTGGCCGAGCACAATTACAACGACGTCAACAACCAGTTCACTCCCGGCTATATGTATTCGGCCGGACCCATCCTGGGCTGTTGCGGCGTACAGCTGGCTCCCACGAATTCGTGCCACGACGACGTGAATCTGCACGTCTGGGCCGAACGGCTCTTGCCGTTTATTGAAGCAAATACGGTCTATATGAAGATCAACGAGAGCGCGCCATTTACTCGCCGGCCAACCTGTCGTTTCTGGTCCCGACGGCCGTTTACACCTCGAAAAACTCCGGCTGCCTCTGCCCGGCCGCTCCGAATTACTGCGCCTGCGCGAATATCCTGCCGGCCGCCGAGGTGATTCCCGCGTTTGTCTGCCCGTCGGCCGCCAGGAACAGCAACCCGTTCCAGGAGACGCCGAGCTTCTATTTCTGTTTCGGCGGGAACTTCCCCAAATACCAGGCCGGCGCCAACGACTACGTCGCCACCGCCGGGCTGCGGGCGAGCGTCCAGTGCTACTACAAGGTGCTCAACGGCTGCGTCGACCAGAAATCGCAGGACGGCGTGTTGAGCGGTGAGGAATCGAACTTCACGCTCAGCATCGAGAAGATCAGCGACGGCACCTCGACGACCATTCTCACGGGGGAACTGGCCGGCCGGCCCGACTTGTGGCAGCGCGGCGTGAAAAAGGTGGTCCCCACCAACCTCATCAACACCGGGCAAGCCAACTACGGCGGCTGCTGGTCCTGTTTTGATAACGCCGAAAACTGGATCGAAGGATCGACCTTCGACGGGGCCGCCAAGGTCTCCGTCAAAGGGCAGCCCGTCTGCGTGATCAACTGCACGAACGAATCGGGCTTCGGCCTCTACAGCTTCCATCCCGGGTCGTGCGGGGTCGTCATGTGCGACGGATCGGCGCATATGGTGAGCGAGAATCTCAGCCTGACGGTTTTCGCCCGACTCATCACCTATAAGGGACAAGCGCCGGTGACCGACAGCAGCTTCTGACACTCGGGCTTTGCCCGCGTCGAATCTTCGAGGGGGCCGCGCATATGTGCGGCCCCTTCCTCTCTTAAATCGTTTTCGAGTCCTTAACCATTAGGGTGTTTGACCGATCCGTCGCGCCGAGGCCCGTCGCAGGGACGCTCTTGGCGACGATGGGTCGAAACACCATCAGAAATCTTTGCCACCATGACAATTCCTCGTTTGAGATGTTCGCTTCCGCTTCTCTGTTCGGTACTGGGCGGTGCCCTGGCAGTCGTCGCCGCCGGCTGCAGCGGCGCAACGCAGACCGCCCAGCAGGCGCTCGACCGGCAATATAAAGATAACCCTCAACTCAAACGCATAGGCCTGGCTAAATTCGGCGGCACAATCACCGTGGACGGACAGCCCCCCAAGAGCGGCACTGTGTTCGTCGTCATGCTGAACGACCCGAAAAAACCCTCACCGCCCAATAAGCCGAGCCTTTACACCATCTCCACACCGGAAGGGGCGTTCGAGTTCAGCACGGGCCTCAAAGGGGACGGCACCCTCCCCGGCTCGTATATCGTGACGTTCGCGCTGCTGCATCCGCACGGCCGGCGCGGGTTCTTTCCCCCCGACGAGTTGAAGAATCTCTACAACGATCCCGACAAAAACGCTGAAAAGCCCGAGTTTCATATCGAGCTGACGCCCCCCGGCAAGAACGACTACCAGTTCAACCTCAAGGTCGCGGGCGAGCCCCCCATCGAAAAGCCGGGAGCGAATGCCACGACCCACGTGCAGTGAATCGTGACCCTGCGCCGGGCCCAACGACCGGTGCTACTTCACCACAAAATTCAGCAGCCGGTCGGGAATAAAGACGACCTTCACCACGGTCTTACCGGCGAGGTGCACGGCCACCGCCGCGTCGCTGCGCGCGGCCGTCTCGACAGTCGCCTGATCCGCGCCCGCCGCGACTCGCACCTTGCCGCGCAGCTTGCCGTTGACCTGCACGGGGATTTCGACGATCGACTCGGCAATCAGCGCCGCTTCGTAGACGGGCCACGGCTCGTAGGCGAGCGTCGCCGAATGCCCCAACAACTGCCACAGCTCCTCCGCCAAATGGGGCGCGAGCGGACTCAACAGCAGCACGAACGGCTCCATCAAGCTCCGCGGCCGCGGCTCGGCCTGCGCGACTTCGTTGATGAATTCCATCAACCGGCTGATCGACGTGTTGAACGACATCTTTTCCAGATCGTCGGTGACGGCTTTGATTGTCCGGTGGAGCAGGCGCGTCTGCGCTTCGGTCGCTTCGGCTTCCTGGACGGCCGGATTGAGACGGATCTCGTCCGACTTCTCGTCCGCGATCATCCGCCACACGCGAGCGAGAAAGCGGCTGATTCCCTCGACCCCCGTCATGCTCCACGGCTTGGCGGCCTCGAGCGGGCCCATGAACATCTCGTACAGCCGCAACGCGTCAGCCCCGTACTGGACGACGACGGTGTCCGGATTGACGACGTTCCCCCGTGACTTCGACATCTTGTAAGCCCGGCTCTCGACGGCGACCGCCGGATCGGACTTGAGCACGAACTCGTCCCCCTTCTTCGTCACGTCTTCGTTCTTGAGCCGGACCGACTCGAGGACCTGAGAACTGGTCGCCTCGACCGTGATCGTTTCGCCGTCGGGGGCTGGTGTCTCCTTCACCGCGCGAACAGAGACCCAGCGGCCGTCGCCTGTGCGATAACCTGTCAGTTCGGCTTCGCCCAGGATCATGCCCTGGTTGACCAGCTTGTGAAACGGCTCGGCCGTGCTGACGTAGCCGCGGTCGAAGAGCACCTTGTGCCAGAAGCGGGAGTAGAGCAGGTGCAGCACGGCGTGCTCGGCCCCGCCGACGTACAGATCGACCGGCATCCAGGCCTTTTCCACTTTGGCCGGGTCGACGAACGCGCTGCTTGTTTTTCGGATCGATGAACCGCAGGTAATACCAGCACGAGCCGGCCCATTGCGGCATGGTGTTGGTCTCGCGCTTGTAGCCGCGTGCCGTCGGCGTCCGTTTTGTAGAGCCAGTCGGCCGGCGCCTTCTCCAGCGGCGGCTCCGGGCTGCCGGAGCGGCTTAAAGTCGGTCATCTCCGGCAGCGTCGACCGGCAGTTCGCTCTGCCGGCACGGCGCGGATCAAGCCGGTCGGCTTGCCCGCGTCGATCCAGTTCGTGCAGATCGGAAACGGCTCGCCCCAAAAATGCTGCCGGCTGAAGAGCCAATCGCGGAGATTGTAGTTCACCGCGCCGCGGCCCAGCCCGGCCTGCTCAAGGTCGGGGGTGATCTGTTTCTTGAACGCGCTGGTCGCCGGCCCGTCGTAGGGGCCGAATTGATGGCGGTCCCCTGCCCGACAAACGGCGTCTCGGTGCGGCCGTCGACCGTGCGGGCCAGGGCCGTCTCTTCGCGCGTCGGCTCGTACTTCGCGGGCGGCTCGACCACGGGAATAATCGGCAGCTTGAACTGACCGCGAACTCGCAGTCGCGCAGGTCGTGGGCCGGCACGGCCATGATCGCGCCGGTGCCGTAGCTGATCAGCACGTAATCGGCCACCCAGATCGGAATCGGCTTGCCGTTGACGCGGATTGAGCGGCGTACGAGCCCGGTGAAGACGCCCGTCTTTTCCTTGGCCAGATCGGTCCGGTCGAGATCGCTCTTGCCGGCGGCCGTGCTGGCAATACTGCGTCGACCGCCGCCGCTGGGCGGCCGTCGTCAGGCGATCGACAAACGGATGCTCGGGCGCGATGACCATGTAAGTCGCGCCAAACAGCGTGTCGGGCCGCGTGGTGTAGATCCGCAGCACGTCGTCCGCCGGCTCTGTCGGGAAAGCCGCTCGAGCTCGCGCGCTTGTTTCCAGGCGTCGAACTGCCTGCTCGGCGTCGGCCTGTCGCCGGTTTGCCGATGAAGAAATCGACTTCGGCCCCTGTGCTGCGGCCGATCCAGTTGCGCTGCAGCGTCTTGATGCTCTCGGTCCAGTCGAGCTCGTCCAGCTCGTCCTCCAGGCGGTCGGCGTAGGCCGTGATCCGCAGCATCCACTGCCGCAGCGGCAGACGCGACGACCGGATGGCCGCCGCGCTCGCTCAGGCCGCCGATCACTTCCTCGTTGGCCAGCACCGTGCCCAAGGCCGGAGCACCAATTGACCGGAGCGTAGACTCTGATAGGCCAGGCGCTGCTCGTCCTGATAGCGGCGCACCGCTTCGTCGCCCTGCCGGCGGACCTCGTCGGGAATCGGCAGCTCGGCGATGGGCGGCCGCGTCCCTTCCGCTGGCGACCGTCCGGGCCGATCCACTCGCAATCGCGATCGAACCAGGTGTCGAACAGGACCAGGAAAATCCACTGCGTCCAGCGGAAGTAGTCGACGATCGGTTGTCGCCAACTCGCGGTCCCAGTCGTAGCTGAAGCCGAGCATCTTCAATTGGCGGCGAAACGTATCGATGTTCTTTTCGGTCGTCGCCCGCGGGTGGCGTGCCGGTCTTTTTGGCGTGCTGCTCGGCCGGCAGGCCGAAGGCGTCCCAGCCCATCGGGTGCAGGACGTGTTTGCCCCGCATGCGGCTGATAGCGGCAGACGATGTCGGTGGCCGTGTAGCCTTCGGGATGGCCGACGTGCAGACCGTCGCCGCTGGGATAGGGGAACATGTCGAGGACGTAGAGTTTCTGCTTACCCGAGGCGGTATCGGGGGTCGCGAAGGTGCGGCGGTCTTTCCACTCCTTTTGCCATTTGGCTTCAATCCGCTTCGGGTCATAGCGGGGCATGGGCAGTTTCCGTTAAGTCGCAAAAAGCCCAACCTGGGCCGCGGACTCGGTTAACGTCAAAAAATCGGCAGTCTGGTTCGCCCGGGTGCGGCAATTCAGCCCGCACAATCGAGCCGCGGGAGCTGGGATCCCGCTGGGCCTCGGTCACACGTTGACACGGTCGAACCGCAGCGGTTCGCCGGCACGCCCCGACGAATCGTAAGTGTATTGCCAGCCGGGTCGAATGCAATTCCGGCCGCGTGCGCAGGGCGATTTGAGCAAGGTCGACGCGGACAACGAAACCAATAAAAAACGCACCGGCCACAGCGGCCGGTGCGCTTTCGATGGGGTCCAACACTGTCTGGACGAGCAATAATACTTACGCGGCCTGTGGGGGCGTTGTTGGACAGTTTTTCTGGACTTTCGGGTGCGACTTCCCGCATCGCCGGCTCCGGCGCCCGTAGATTTGTCTTGCAGAGCATCTTTTCAGATGGTAAGTCCTCGCCAATACTTCCGATGTTCTCCATGAAGGGCCAATGGAGGGGACGACAAGCACTCCCCAGGACGTAACACCGGAAGGTCCAGCGATGTCCAATTCGCTGTCGCGACAGAGCCTCGGATTCCGCAAGGTTTGGGAAACGCTTGTCCGTTTGCCGCTCCCGCTCCAGCGGGAAAGCTGCCTGTTTCTCATCGTCAGCGTGCTCGACGTGATGATGACCTGCCTGCTTCTGGGCGACTTGATGGGAGTCACCGGGGAGACGATCTTCTACGAGTCGAACCCGGTGGCCCGTTTTTTCCTCGAGGGCTGGGGACTCGCCGGGATCATCTTCTTCAAGTTCGGCATGGTTGCCTTCATCGAGGTCGTCGCGCACATCGTGGCGATCAAGAACGTCGCGGCCGGCCGGCGGCTGTTGGAATTCGGCACGCTGATCGTCTCGTTCGTCGTGATTTACAGCCTGCTCCTGCTCGTCTCGCACCGGCCGCTGATCCCGTTCCGGGTCCCCCGCTTTCCGGGATGAGGCCCGCTTTCCGGAATGAGGACCGTGCGGTAATCTGGGGCCATGGCGGATGAGTTTCCTGAGGATCTGCGGCGAAAACTGACGCAGTACGGGCAAGATCACATCCTGCGTCGCTGGAGCGACTTGACCCCCGCCGTGCGAAATCGGCTGTTGGACCAACTGCGGGTCCTGGATCTCGCGCGGCTTGCCGCACTGGTCGAGACGCGGCGGCAGAAGGGAAACGGTCCGGACAATTCGCTCGTCGAACGGGCCCGCCGCGCCGTGCCTCCGTCGTCGATCGTCCGGCTGCCGCAGACGGCCGACGAGCGGGCGCGCTGGAAAGAGGCCCATCAGACGGGAGAGGAACTGCTGCGGGCCGGCAAAGTCGGCGCGATTCTCGTCGCCGGCGGGCAGGGGACGCGGCTCGGCTTCGACAAGCCCAAGGGGATGTTCCCGGCCGGACCGGTCAGCGGCGCGCCGCTGTTTCAGATCCTCGCCGAACAAGTGCTCGCGCGGTCGCGCCGCGGGGGACAGCCGATCCCCTACTTCATCATGACCAGCGACGCGACACACGAGGAGACGGTCGCTTTCTTCGACGAGCAGGCACGCTTCGGCCTCGCACGGGAGGACGTCTATTTCTTCCGGCAGGGGAACATGCCGGCTGTCGATGCGGCCACCGGCAAACTGCTCGTGTCGAGCGATCAGACGCTCTGCTACCAGCCCCGACGGACACGGCGGGATGCTGGCGGCGCTCGACCAGGCAGGGCTGCTCGACGAAATGAAACACCGCGGCATCGAATACCTGCACTACCACCAGGTCGACAACCCGACCGCCATCGTTTGTGATCCCGTCTTCCTCGGCTTTCATGCGGTGCTCGGCTGTGAGATGTCGGTAAAGGCCGTCGCCAAGATCTCGGCGGAAGAGCGGATGGGCGTGGCGGTCGATATCGACGGCAAGACGCAAATCATCGAGTACAGCGACCTGCCGGCGGATGTCGCCCGCCAGACGGATCCCTCCGGCGGGCTGTTGCTGTGGGCCGGCAGCACGGCGATCCACGTCTTCAGCCGCGCGTTCCTCGAGCGCGTGCGCGGTCGCGACGATGCGTTGCCCTTCCACATCGCGCACAAAAAAGTCCCGTACTGCGACGAGCACGGGACGCTGATCGAGCCGGCCAAGGAAAACGCGTACAAATTCGAGCGGTTCATTTTCGATTTGCTCCCGGCCGCCGAGAAGGCCTTTGTGTTGGAGACCGACCGACCCACCGAGTTCAACCCGATCAAGAATGCAAAGGGAGCCGATTCGCCCGACTCGGCCCGAGCGGCTCTCCAGCGTCTGCACCGCGGGTGGCTGCGGACGGCCGGAGCTCAGGTCGACGAAGCGACACCGATCGAAATCAGTCCCCTCTTCGCCCTGGACGCCGAAGAAACCCTTGCCAAAATCAAACCGGGGACGCAATTTGCCGAACCGACGTATCTCAAATGAATTCGGGAGGGCGCGGCTCCCTCGATGCGTCGTTGTGAGACGACTGGCACCTACAAACGGTGAGACATGTTGCACGCAGTGGTGATGGCCGGCGGAAGCGGCACGCGGTTCTGGCCGCAAAGCCGGGCCGCGCTTCCCAAGCAGTTCCTCCGCCTCTTCGGTGAAGAGACCCTGCTAGCCGCAACTTTGAGCCGCGTCGGCGCGTGGATCCCCCCCGAACGCTGGTGGGTCGTGACGAACAAATCCCACGCGGAACAAACGCGTCGGCAACTCCCGGTGCTGCCGGCGGGGAACATCTTGCAGGAACCGTGCGGCCGGAACACGGCTCCGTGCATCGGTCTGGCCGCGCTCGCGGTTGCCGCCCGCGATCCGGAAGCCGTCATGCTGGTGATGCCGGCCGATCACTTCGTCCCCGATCCGGCCGCCTTTCGCCAGGCGGTCGAACGGGCCGTCGCGATCGTCCGCGATCAGCCGCAGGCCTTGATTCTGTTCGGCGTGCGGCCGACGTATGCGTGCGTGAGCTTTGGCTACATCGAGCGGGGAGAGGCGCTCGCGGGAACTTCGCCGGACAAATCGGCGGGCGGCGTGGCGCGTTGCCTCGTTCCGCGAGAAGCCCGATCGCGCGGGCCGAAGAGTTTTTTGCCGCGGGCCGTTTCTATTGGAATAGCGGCATCTTCGTTTGGAAGGCGGCGACGATCCTCAAGGCACTCGAGCGGTTCGAGCCGGAGATCTCCAAAACGCTCCAGCGACTCGCGCCGGCCGTCGGCACGCCCGGCTGGGAAGCCGCTCTGGCCGCCGAATTCCCGACGATGAAATCGATTTCGATCGACTACGCGGTCCTCGAGCGGGCCGACAACGTCTGCGTGCTCGAAGCCGCCGTTCGAATGGGACGACGTGGGCAGCTGGCAAGCACTCGCCCGGCGGCGGGAGACCGATGCCGCTGGAAACACCGTGGTGGGGCTATTCTGCGGCGTCGACAGCAGCGGCTGCATCGTCTCGACAACGGGAGATCATCTGGTGGCGACGATCGGGCTAACCGATTGCGTCATCGTCCACACGCCCGACGCCACGCTCGTCGCCCGCCGCGACGACGAAGAGGGGATCCGCAAGCTCGTGCAACTCCTGCGGGAGCGGGGGCATGAGCGGTTCCTCTGAGCCGAACCTCGACGCCGCTCCGTCGAGCGCAGCGGGTCGCGTCGCCGCAGTCATCCCGGTGCGCGGCCGCTTGTTGGGGCTCGATTTCGGCACGAAGCGGGTCGGAATTGCCGTCTCCGATGACGAGCAGCGGATCGCGTCGCCGCTGGAAATCTATACGCGGTCGCGTCCTGAGATGGATGCCGTCCACCTGCAGAACGTGGCCCGCGAATACCGCGTCGTGGGACTCGTCGTCGGACTGCCGCTTCACATGGGGGGCGAAGAAGGGCAGAAAGCGCGCGAGGCCCGGCGGTTCGGAGCGTGGGCCGCTTCGGCGACGACGCTTCCGCTGACGTTCTGGGACGAACGGCTGACGTCGGCGACGGCCGAAGAATATCTGATCGGGGCCCAGATTGAGCCGCAAGAAGCGCAAAACGCGCATCGACAAAGTGGCGGCCCAGATCATGCTGCAGTCGTATCTGGAATCGCGACGAGCCCGCCCGTAAGAAACGTCAGGCTTTTTCGGCGACGAGCCGCACGCTGTCGGCTTGCGCCGTCAACTCGCTCCACCGCGCCACGAGAGCGGCAGGCACTTTCCAGCGGAAAGCACGTAATCGGCGAGGCGTGCTCGGATCGCTTGCCGCCTGGCGGGCCGTCTTGCGGATCCAGCCGTCGCGTCCCACTTGCTGGACGAGCAGGATGCGGAAGCCGGCCGCTTCGACCATGCTGCCGAGCGTCGCCGGAGTGAAATGCGTCAAGTGCCGAGGGACGTCGAGCCCCAACCAATGCCCGCGGAATTTCTGAAACGACCAGGAGTCCAGATTGGGGACCGTGATTCCCAGGACCCCGCGCGGGCGGAGGGCGTCGGCCGCAGCTCGCAACACGTCCTTCGGAGCGGGCACATGTTCGAGAGCGTGCCACATCGTGATCGCATCGAGCGAGCCGGCCGAAATGTCGGGGTGCGGCAAACTGCCCAAGTGGGCCGGGAATTCACCCCTCTGCCGCAGGGCCTGGACCATTTGCGGGGCAAAATCGAGCCCCTCGACGAGCCAGCCGTATTCTCGCATGTGTCTCAAGAAATCCCCCGCCCCGCAGCCAAAATCGAGCAGTCGTCCGGCGCACGAAAGGGGATCCATCGCTCGCGGGCTCGCGTGCGGCGAATCACGACGCGGGCCAGTGTGGCCCACAGGGCATTTTTCAAGTCGGCCGGTTGAGGCGGATAGCCGTACCGCTGCCTCAAGAGGGCCCGTTCCAAGCGCCGTCGGAACGTTCCGCGCGGATGTGCCCTCTCTCCCTTGTCCAAATGCGGCTTGTAATCGGAGGGATAAAACTGGGCCAGGCTGCGCGCCGTCGGCCGCGGGTTGGTGAAGGTCAATCCGCAGTTCTCACAACGCACGATGCGGAAGCTGCCGCCGGTGTGCCTCGATTCGTCTTTGGCGAACAGGACGGTCTCGTGCTGGTTTCCCCAGCACAGCGGGCAATCGACCGTTTCCAATTCGACCGGCCCCGATTCCAGTGGAACTGCCGGGGCATTGAATAACCGCAAGGAGGACGCCGTGTTCACACGCGAGCTTTCGAGATGGGAATGTCAGTGCAAATCGCGCGGCAACGGAGAAAGGGTCGGAAAGCTAATCCAAGTCTGTTTTCGCGTCAATTGGGATAGGGATTTGTCCGCAGCCGGAAACGCTGGAACTTCGATCGGGAGGACGTGGCCACGCGCAAAATTGTGGCCTGCGGCACGATCGCCCCGTGCGGGAATTGCCATTGCCGCCTGATGGAGAGTTCTTTAGACTCCGCCCCGCGACGAGGCCTTCAGGTGTCGCCGTGCCGCATCCGACAGTCGGCGAATCCGCCGCAATCTCCGACGATCGATGCTGCCGGCCCGCAGGAAGCGCTGAATTACCACCCAGGCGTTGCGCCCGGCATCGCTCACCTTTCGATTCCTCCGCAGACAACCCGGTTTTTTCGAGAGACCCCGTGCTCTTCGAGCGCATTGCGCAACGCTGGACCGATTTCGTGCGCCGAGGCCGAACCCGGCCGACGGGGATTGTCGGCATCTACGGCCAGCCGCGCGGCGGAACGAACTTTATCGCGGCCGCGCTGCATTACCACCCCCGCCTCTTCGCGGTGAATGAACACGTCTTCGATCACCGTGTGCCGCTGCGTTCGATGTGGAAAGGGGGCTCGGTGTTTCGCGTGGACGGACGGCAGGACAAGAAAATCGACGAGGTGCGGTGGGTCGTTTTCAACAAGATGCAGGAGTTCTTTCCAGAGCAGTGGAATCCGCGCGCCGACTTTCCGGAAGCAAGCCGTTTCATTTTTTATTTCCGCAATCCGATCCGTGTGCACTTGTCGCGCGAGGTTTTCCGCCAGAAGCACAAGCCCCAGCGGACCGAATGGACGGGGACGCGTGAGAACTTCCTCAGCCTGCTGACCGAGGCACAGGAGATTCTCGAAGCGTATGAAATCCTCCAACAGCGCCATCCCTGTTTCTTGCTGAGCCACGAATATTTTTGTTGCGAGCATGACCAGGTGCTCCCCGAGTTGCACCGGTTCCTGGACGTCGAGCCGCTGGCTCCGGCCAATCCGCGGAATTTCCTCCACACCTGCGGACGGTGCGGACGGGCTTATACGTCGACCCAACGCGACGGGAAAGAATGGCTCGTCTGTCCGCGGCATCGGCATCCGGTTACAGGCTGCGGCCACTTCAATCCGCTCGCCCCGATCGATCGCAAAGGCGTGCTCGACGCCTCCTGGAAAACGACTCCGGGCATCGACCAGATGATGGCCGATGTGCGGCGGATGCTGGGAAGCGGGTTTGCCGACTACTTCTGGAACGGCAATTACTCGCAGAACTTGCCCGCGCCGCGCGCCCTGGCGAAAGCGGCCTGACGCTCGGCACGAACCGCGTGCCTTGAAAAGCGGCGGCGGCCTTCAGCCGGCCGGCTGCTCCTCGGGACCGCTGAACGTCTCCGGCTTGACGTAGAAGTCGCTGAGATTGAACTCGCCTTTGACTTCCGAATCGAGAATCTTAAGCCGCGTCTCGATGCGCTGCAGCCGCTGCTCTAAGGCGGGATGGATGATCGGGCCCGTCTCTTTGGCCCGGCGGCGGGGAGCGGCGGGATGCCCGATCTGCCGCTGCAACGCCGCGAACATATAGAGCGGATCCTTCCCTCGGTTGGCCTTGGCGATCCGCCCCTCCTGCACGCTGAACAGAATGGGATACGACGGCATGTAACCGGGGTGTCGTTTCCGCCGCTCGGCCAGAAACTGCTCTGAGCGGTAATAGATGAGCTGGCCGAAATCGGTCGTCCCCAACCGCAGCCGGGCCCTGAGAATCCAGTCCCGCCACGTCTTATCAAAGAAGGGATCATCGGAAATCGCCTTCATCCCCCGGTCGTAGCCGAGCCGATTGCGGGCGATGCACTCGAATTGATAGATGAAGAGCCCCGCCGGAGTCGGTGCGCCGGCCAGGTACTCGGCCTGCCGCTCCAAGGCCAAGAGGGCCGTCTGCTGGTCGAATTGCGACCGCTCCTCCTCGGCCCGCGACATGACGTAAGTCTGAAACGGCGTAAAGTAGTGGGCCAGGCGGGCCATCCCGGGGCTGATCCGGCCCGCATGCAGGATTTCCCCCCGCAAAAAGTCGACCGCCTTGGGCAGGTTGGTGGTGGCCAGGAGTTCTTCGGACAGGCTGCGGAGGATCTCCTGGGACGGCGTGCTGTCATCCAGCCGCTCGCGGAACGTGCGGAAGCAATACACCTGCTCGATGTACTCTTCCCGATCGAGAGGAGGGCCGCTCATGCGTCACGAATTTGGGGCCAAACCGGGGACGCCCGGGGGGCGTTTTTTGATTATAAGTTTGGCCCCGGAACGCCTGATAGAAATTCTTTCCAGAAGCTTGCCTGCGGGGGGCCGGATTGCTAGTTAACACGTGTCGACTTGGCTATGATCCGGGCCTTAAAAAAACAGGTAACGAACCAAAGACCCCGTATTTCGGAAATGTGGAGAGATGAAGCGCGTTTCGCCTTTCGTATTTGCAGTCCTGGCATTCGGTTTTTTGACTGCCATGGCCTGGGCACAGGTCGGCAACAAACTGGTCGCCCAAGCGGCGACTGAACCAGCTTCCCAGCGCGTGGCGAATGCGCCCGAGAAGATCCTGCTCTGGGAACCTCTGCGCAGCGACAAGTTTGAGACCTACGAAAAAATCGCTCTGATCGCCAACGTCTTCGTCGCGCTGGCCGGGCTGGCCTACGCCCTGATGCTCGTCAAGCAGGTGCGAGAACGCTCCGCAGGGAACGCCGCGGATGCAGGAGATCGCCCTGGCCGTCCGCGAAGGGGCCAACGCCTATCTGTACCGGCAGTTCCGCGTCGTCGGCGTGCTGATCGTGGTGATCACCGTCGGCTCTCTATTTCGCCGCCCAATACGACGGGCACGCCCGCGGAAATCTCCATCGGCCGGGCCGTCGCGTTCTTCGTCGGCTCGATCTTCTCGGCCACGGTCGGCTTCGTCGGCATGCGGCTGGCCACGATCGGCAACCTGCGCGTGGCCGCGGCCGCCCAGCACAGCTTCGGCCAGGCCCTGCAGCTCGGCTACCGCACCGGCACCATCACCGGCATGCTGACCGACGGCCTGGGCCTGCTGGGCGGCTCGATCATCTTTTTGATCTACGGCGAACACGCCTATGAGGCCCTGTTGGGCTTCGGCTTCGGCGGCACGCTGCTGGCCCTGTTCATGCGGGTCGGCGGCGGCATCTACACCAAGGCGGCCGACGTCGGCGCCGACCTGGTCGGCAAGCTCGAGAAGGGCATTCCCGAAGACGACCCGCGCAACGCCGCCACGATTGCCGACAACGTCGGCGACAACGTCGGCGACTGTGCCGGCATGGCGGCCGACATCTTCGAAAGCTACGAAGTCACGATCGTCGCCGCCATGATCCTGGGCATCGCCAGCTTCGGCCACAAGGGCGTGATCTTCCCGCTGCTGGTCCGGGCCATCGGCGTCATCGCCAGCATCATCAGCACCTACAGCGTCCGCGCCGGCGACAAGGGAACGGCCGGCGAAGCCATGAAGAGCGTCAACCGCGGCTTCGTCATCGGCTCGATGCTCAGCGTCGCTCGGCTTCATCCTGCTGGGCTTCGTTCTACCTGCACTTCGATGCGAACTATCTCGACTCAGTATCCGCAGGCCCAAGCCGGATTTCCGCTGGTGAACGGCGTGCACAGTCACGGCCGGATTGCCCTACTGGGCCAACTTCGGCGTCGCCGGGCTCGATATGCGGGCCGCCTGGACCTGCTTGATCGGCATCATCCTGGCCGTGGCTCTCAACAAATGCACCGAATACTACACCGGCACCGAATACGAGCCGGTGAAGAGCCTGGCCAAGAACTGCTAGCACCGGCCATGCCACCAACATCATTCAGGGCTTTGCCGTCGGCTACGAAAGCACCGTGGCGGCCGTGATGATCATCGTCGGCGGCCATTATCGCCAGCGTGCTGGTCTATTCGCGGCACCAACGCCACGTTCGTGGCCTTTGGCGTGGCCATGTGCGGCATCGGCATGCTGACGCTGACCGGCAACACCATCTCGATGGACGTCTTCGGGCCGGTCGCCGACAACGCCAACGGCATCGGCGAAATGGGCTACGACAAAGGCGATGGGCGAGGCCCAGTACAAGGCGGCCCGGCAGACGCTGGCCGACCTGGACGCCGTGGGCAACACCACCAAGGCCATCACCAAGGGCATCGCCATCGGCTCGGCCGTGATCGCGGCCGTGTCGCTGTTCAACAGCTTCATCGTCTCGGTCGGCTCCGGCGGCAAGGGCGAAAACGACGTCATCAGCGCCGACGTCTACGAGACGCGTCGCCGCGATGCTGACGATTTCCTCACCCGACGCTGTTCATCGGCATGCTGATCGGCGGAGCGGTGCCGTTCCTGTTCAGCTCGATGACGATTCGGGCCGTCGGCCGGGCGGCCTATCTGATCGTCAAAGAATGCCGCATCCAGTTCCGCGACAAGGAAATCTGGGACGGCACCAAGCGGCCCGACTACGGCCGCGTCGTCGACATCTGCACGACCTCGGCGCAGAAGGAACTGGTCGGTCCCGGGCTGCTTGGCCATGTCTGGTCCCGATGCTGGTCGGCTTCGGGCTGGGCACGGTCGGCTTGGCCGGATTCCTGGGCGGCATGATCGTCTCCGGCCAGTTGCTGGCCGTCTTCATGGCCAACGCCGGCGGCGCCTGGGACAACGCCAAGAAAATGATCGAAGACGAACCGGTCGACTTCGAGCGGCAACACCGGCAAGGGAAGCGAAAAGCACAAGGCCGCCATCACCGGCGACACGGTCGGCGACCCGCTCAAGGATACGGCCGGCCCGGCCATCAACCCGCTGATCAAAGTCATGAACATGGTCAGCCTGCTGATCATCGGCCTCGTTTTGCCCTACGATACGGACATGATCGGGAAACTGAAATCGGTCGGGGTCTCGGTGGCGCCGAAAGAATCGGATATCCTGTTCTGGGCCGTGATCGTGATTTCCGTCGTCGGCCTGGCCTGGGCGATCTGGCAGTCGAAGCGCGAGACGCCCGAAACGGAATGACGCGATGCGTCGGGAGCCCACCCGGCGCGTCGTTTTTAAGCCCACCGATCGCCATCGGTGGGCTTAACTGTCGCAGATGATCCTTCTCGCAACGATTCTCTTCATCGATTCGAATCGGAAATCGCCATGCCCCGCACGTTCAACGTCGCCGTCATCGAAGGGGACGGGATCGGGCCGGAAGTCACCGCGGAGGCGATCCGCGCCGCCGACGCGGCCGCCGCACGCGAGAACGCCGCATTCCAATGGACCCGTTTTCCTTGGGGAACGGACTACTACCTGGCCCACGGCCGGATGGCTCCGCCCGATTTTCTCGACTCGCTGGCGAAGCATGACGCCATTCTGCTGGGAGCGGTCGGCCATCCGCAGGTCCAGGACCACATCACGCTTAACGGGCTCTTGTTGCCCATTCGCCGGCGGTTCGACCAGTGCGTCTGCCTCCGCCCGAGCTATCTTTATCCCGGCGTGACGAGCCCGCTCTGCGACAAGGCTCCGGGATCGATCGACATTCTGGTCTTCCGCGAAAACACCGAGGGCGAGTACGCCAACGTCGGCGGCCGGCTGTACCAGGGAACCGACGAAGAGGTGGCCATCCAGACCGCGGTCTTCACCCGCCGCGGTTGCGAGCGGATCATTCGGGCCGCGTTCGAGAAGGCCCGCACGCGTCCCCGCCATCGCGTCGCCTCGATCACGAAGAGCAACGCGCAGGGCTACGGCATGGTCCTCTGGGACGAGGTCTTCGCCTCGCTCGCCCGCGAATTCCCCGATATCCAGACCGAGTCGCTGCTCGTCGATCGGGCCGTGATGGAGTTCGTCCGTCGCCCCGAATCGTTCGACGTGGTTGTCGCCAGCAATCTCTTCGGCGACATCCTGACGGACCTGGGCGCGATCATCGTCGGCAGTATGGGATTGGCCGCGAGCGCCAACATCGATCCGACCGGCCGACATCCCAGCATGTTCGAACCGGTGCACGGCTCGGCACCTGACATCGCCGGCAAGGGGATCGCCAACCCGCTTGCCGCCATCCTCTCAGCCGGTATGATGCTGGAACACCTCCGACTCGAGACCGCCGCAAACGCCGTCAAAAATGCGGTGGCAAGTCTTCTGGCCGGCGGCGGGCCGAAAAGCCCTGACCTCGGCGGAACGGCCGCGACCAAAGAGATCGGCAACGCCGTCGTCGAGCGGATTCAAAACGCCTCGTAACCGTCTCACCGGTGCCGGCCCGTTTCGCACGACTATGCAGCGCATCTTTCTCGATCACAACTCGACCACGCGGCCGCTCGCGGAAGTGATCGACGCCGTCGCGCGCGTCTCTCACGAGAATTTCGCCAACGCCGGCAGCCGTCACGCCGAAGGGCGTGCCGCGCGTCGCGCTCGAAGACGCGCGGGAGCAAATCGCCGCGATCCTCGGAGCGCGGCCAGGAGAAGTGATCTTCACCAGCGGCGGCACCGAGTCGATTAATCTGGCAATCTTCGGCCTGGCTTCCGCAAAGCCCGGCACGATTCTGCTCACTCCGGGCGAGCACCCGGCGACGCGCGAAGCCTGCCGCCAGCTCGAACACCGCGGCTGGCGGCTGTCATTTCTCGACATCGACTCGGCAGGCCGGATCGTCGACGAGCGGCTGGACGACCTCCCGTGGGCGGATCTGAAACTGGCCACGGTGATTTTGGCGCACAACGAAACCGGAGTAATCCAGGATGTCGGCCCGCTCGCCGCGCGGTGCAAGCGGTTTGGCATTCCGCTCCACCTCGACGCCGTGCAGGCCGTCGGCAAGATGCCGGTCAATTTTCACGAACTCGACGTGACGGCCCTGTCGCTGGCCGCGCACAAGTTTCACGGGCCGGCGGGAATCGGCGCCCTCTTGCTCCGCGAGGGGAGCGAACTTTCTCCGCGACAATTCGGCGGCCACCAGGAGTCGGAGCGCCGCGCCGGCACCGAAACCGTCGCACTCGCCGTCGGCATGGCCGTGGCGCTCGAGCATTGGCACCGCGACCGAGAGCGTCAGGACGCCAAGCTTCGTGAGCTGCGCGACCGCCTTGAGGCAGGCCTTTCGAGCCGCTGCGATCCCGCCCTCATCAACGGTTCGCGGCAGCATCGAATTGCCAATACGCTGAATATCGCGTTTCCCGGACTCAACGGCGAAGCGTTGCTTGTCGCTCTCGACCTGGCGGGCATCGCCTGCTCTCTGGGAACGACCTGCGCCAGCGGCTCGACCGAACCGGCCCCCGTCCTGGTGGCGATGGGTTGTCCTCCCGAAATTGCGTCGGCCTCCGTCCGCTTCAGCCTCGGCTACGAAAACACGCTTGCGGAAATCGACGAGGCGGTGAAGCGGATCGCCGAGTGCGTGAGCCGCTTGCGACGCGTGCCGTTACCGGCGGCAATCACCGGCTGACGGCCGTAAACAAGGATCGCAGGGAGGCCCGATGAGCAAAGAGAGTCACCGCAAAGCGCAGCCCGCCAGCCGCGAATCGGCCAAGCGTGCGACGGAGCCGCTCGTGCTGGTGAAAGAGAATCGGCTCGCCCATGCGGCCGTCAGCCGGCTCGCTCAACCGCAGTCCGACGATCCCGTCGGGCTTGTCTATCTCTACGGTCCGTCCGGCGTCGGCAAATCACATTTCGTGCGACATCTCGTCCGCGAAGCGCACAAGCAGTCACCCCGCCTGCGGCTCCTCGCGGCGACAACTTCGGAATTCGTGGCGAAGCTCAGCGAGGCTTTTGCCGGCGAAGCGCAGGCCGAGTTCGAGGAACAGCATTCGTCCGTCGATCTCCTCGTGCTCGAGGACATTTCCGCCATCCAGGGGCGCACTCCCGCGCAGCGGATGTTGGTCGTGATTCTCGACTCGCTGAAGCGATCGGGGGGCCGCGTGCTGGTGACTTGCACGTCGCTGCCGGGACAGCTCAAGAACATCATTCCCCGCCTGGCCAGCCGTTTACGGGGAGGACTTTGCGTGCCCATGGAATTGCTCGACGAGGCCAGCCGCCTCAATTTTGCCCAGCACTTCGCAGCCTGCCGCCAGATTCCTCTTTCGTCGCAAGCGGCCGAAGTGCTCGCCCGCAAAGGGCCGGCGACGCCGCGGGAGATCCTCGCCGCCCTCGTCAATCTCGATCTGGACGCGCGCCACAACGAGCGCGATTCGGACACCCGGCTCGTCGAAGCGCAACTCAACGCGGCCAAAACGCCGCCAGACCGCTCGCTCACGCAGATCGCCAAGGCGGTCGCCGGCTTCTATGGCGTGCCGGTGAGCCAGCTCCGTTCGACGGCACGCCCCAAGCGATCGGTCTTCAGCGCGCCAGGTGGCCATGCTCTTGGCACGCGAGCTGAGCGGCCAGTCGGCCCAGCTCATCGCGCGATTTTTCGGCGCAAGAACCACACGACGGTCGTGCACGCCTGCCGCCGCACGCGGGCACTGCTGGCCGCCGACCCGTCGCTGTCGCACGATGTCGAACGATTGCGTCGCAGCTTGCGTCGCACGTAAACGTACGGCAGATCTCCACTGTGAATGTCGTGTTGAGTCTTCGCTCGCAGTCAGGCGACGGAAAACAAGAACTTCCCAGACGCCGTTTTTGACCGTCAAGAACACCCGTTTTTTACAACAGTGCCTCATCCAAAAGCAAACCAGTTTTCAACGCGCACCGCACGCTGTCGCCACGAGAAACACGTATTCATAAAACAAACAGCGACAAACAGTTACGTTCACGCAATCTTGACGTTTTCAACACTGTTCTTCATTGCTCCTACGACTACGAAATTCTATAATTTCTTAATCAGTAAATAGGAAAAACACGTCGTCTCGTTGTGATGAAATCTTTCGGTCTGCGCCGCCTCTGCCACGCTGCCCGACGACACGGAAGGATGGTCTCTCTCCCATGAAGTTGCATTGTCATCGGCCTGCTTTGGCGAGCGCCCTGCAGGTGGTCGGTGGTGTTGTCCCGTCGCGGACTCCCAAGGAAGTTCTCAAGAACGTTAAGCTGCAGGTCGCGGATGGCAAAGCCACCCTGCTCGGGACCGACGCCGAGGTCGCCGTTCGCTACGAGATCCCCGGTGTCGAAATCGAGTCGGAAGGCGAGACGCTGCTGCCCGCCGCGCGGACGATCGCCATTATCCGTGAGCTGGTCGCAGACAAAGTCGATCTCTCCGTCGATGCCGACGCGGTCTGGATCAAGAGCGACAAGAGCGAGTTCCGCCTCTCGGCCCAGGACGCGAGTGAATTTCCTCCCGTCGCCCAGTTCGACGAGGAACGTTACATCGCCATCCCCGGCAAATCGCTCCGCGACGCGATCAAGCGGACCGCCTTTGCCACCGACGCGGAAAGTTCCCGCTACGCGCTGGGAGGCGTCCTCTTGGAAGTGGGAAAAGACAAGGTGACTCTCGCCGCCACCGACACGCGACGGCTCGCGGTGTTCGAGATTCCCTGCCGCTCTCACGGAGGCGAGCAACCCGATAACGCGGCACCGGTAATCCCGGCCAAGGCGCTCTCGCTGATCGAGCGGAGCATTCCCGACGCGGAGAGCGAAGCCCTCTTGGCGATCCATCCCAACGAAGCACTCGTCAAAGTCGGAGCGTCGACAATCTACTGCCGCCTGGTCGAAGGCCGTTTCCCGAAGTACCGCGACGTGGTGCCGGCCAAGGCATCGACATCGGTCGAGCTTGTCGTCGGCCCGTTTTATTCGGCGATCCGGCAGGCCCAGATCGTCACCGAGGAAGATAGCCGCGGCGTCGATTTCCGCTTCGCCGACGGCCTCTTGACATTGACCAGCAAGTCGGCCGACGTGGGCCAATCGGTCATTCAACTGCCGATCAGTTACGACGGGCCCGAGCTGGCCATTTTGTTCGACCCCCGATTTATTGCCGACTTTCTGCGTGTGCTCGAGCCGGAACGACAAATCCGCCTCGACCTGATCGACGCGGAGAGTGCGGCTGTGTTTCGCACGGAGGACGCATACACGTACGTGGTGATGCCCCTGTCGAGGGACCGATAATCCGAGGATTTGATGACTCAGGGACGAGGCCAGGCGCCCCAGCGTCTTTCGCAGGCAGTTTCGGATTTGATCGCCCTGCGGGGCTGGGCGCAAGTGCAGGGACAGGCACGGCTGGATCAGGCCTGGAAGGCGGCCGCCGGCGCGTCGATCGCCGCGGCGACGCGTGTCCTCGGCATCCGCCGCAGTGTCCTGCAAGTGGCGGTGGGGAACTCGCCCCTGTTGAGCGAGCTGGCGGCCTATCACAAGGCGTCACTGTTGGCCGCGCTGTCGCGGGAATGTCCGGAACTCAAACTCCGCGACCTGAAATTTGTCCTGAAAGGAAACCTGCCCGCGGATTTGCGGGCTGGAGCCGTCGAAATTGAACGAAACACCTGAAAACGAAGAGACCCCCGGCAAGCCGGCCGAAGAACTGGGACAGACCCATAACGATCCGGGCTACGACGCCAGCGATATCCGCGTCCTGGAAGGGATCGAGGGCATCCGCAAACGGCCCGCGATGTATATCGGGGACACGACCCCGCGCGGCCTGCACCACCTCGTCTACGAAGTCGTCGATAACAGCATCGACGAGGCGGTCAACGGCTTTGCCAGCGTGATCATCGTCCGCCTCAACGCCGACGGCAGCATCACCATCACCGACGACGGCCGCGGCATCCCCGTCGGACCCATGCCCGACATGGACAACCGCTCGGCCCTCGAAGTCGTGCTCACCGAAATCCACGCCGGCGGAAAGTTCGACCGCACCAGCGGCTACAAAACGGGGACCGGCGGACTGCACGGCATCGGCGTCACGGCGGTCAACGCGCTTTCCGAATGGCTCGAGGCCGAGGTCCGCCGCGAAGGTCACGTCTGGACGATGGACTTCGCCCGCGGCGCCATGATGAGCGGGCTCAGACAGCTTGGCAAGAGCGAACGCACCGGCACCAAGATCACCTTCAGGGCCGATCCTCAGATCTTCCCCGACACGAAATTCAGCTACGACATCCTTCACAAGCGGCTGCAGGAGCTCGCCTTTCTCACTCCCGGCGCACGGATCCTGATTTCCGACGAGCGCAGCGGCCAATCGGACGAGTTCCAGTACCAGGACGGCATCGTCGAGTTCGTCAAACACCTGAACCGCACGGAAAATCCGCTCTTCCCCGACGTGATCGGCATCGACGGCTGCCTCGAAAACACCGAGGTCCGCGTCGCCCTGCAATACAACGACGGCTACTCCGAGAACGTCCGCGCCTTCGCCAACAACATCGGCAATCTCGAAGGCGGCACACATCTGAGCGGCTTCAAGAGCGCGCTCACCCGCTCGATCAACAACTACGGCAAGCGGGCGAACCTCTTCAAGGATTACGTCCCGCAGGGGGACGACTTCCGCGAAGGGCTGACGGCCGTCATCTCCGTCCGCCTCTCCGACCCGCAGTTCGAGGGCCAGACCAAAACCAAGCTCGGCAACAGCGAGGTCGAGGGGATCGTCACCTCGATCGTCAACGACGGACTCAACAAGTTCTTCGAGGAAAATCCCGCGGTCGCCAAGCTCGTCGCCACCAAAGGCCTGCGCGCCGCCGAAGCGCGGGAAGCGGCGAAAAAAGCCCGCGAAATGGTCCGCCGCAAAGGGCAGGTCACCTCGAGCGGCCTTCCGGAAAAGCTCCGCGACTGCCGCAGCCGCGAACTCGCGCTGACCGAGCTTTACCTGGTGGAAGGTGATTCGGCCGGCGGCTCGGCCGACACGGGCCGCGACTCCAACACGCAGGCCATCCTGCCGCTGCGGGGCAAAATCCTCAACGTCGAAAAGGCCCAACTCGTCAAGGTCTTGGACAACGAAGAGATCATCAACATCTTCAAGGCGGTCGGCGTTCCCCCCGGGGCACAGCTCGAGGACGTCAGCAAGCGCCGCTACGGCAAGCTGGTCCTGATGACCGATGCCGACATCGACGGCAGCCACATTCGCACGCTGCTCCTCACCTTCATCTTCCGCCACCTGCGGGAGCTGGTGGAGCAGGGCTGCGTCTACATCGCCCAGCCGCCCCTCTACAAAGTCACGCAAAAAAAGACCGTCCGCTACGTCCAAACCCGCGAGGAGATGAACAGCGAACTGTTGCAGGTCGGCTCGGCCGACAGCTCTCTCGAATTCCATGACGGAAAAAAAGAGACCTTCGACGGCAAAAAGCTGCAGGAATTGATCGCCCTCATCGCCCAGCTCGAAGAACCATTCGAGACGCTCGAGCGCCGCGGCATCGAGCTGGAATGGCTTGTCGCCCACCACATCACACCCGACGGCCTCTTACCGCGCTACCACGTCTATGTCGGGCGGGACGAGCACTGGTTCGCCGACAAAGATGAGCGCGACAAATTCCTCGCCGAGGAAGAGGCCAAGCGGGGCGAGCAACTCGAAGTGGCCGACGACGCCACGGTCGCCGGCGGCCCGCAAAAAGCGGCTCCCGAAAAGCCGCAGTCCGGCCGCAACGGCCACGCCGAGCATGCCGACGAATCCCGCCTGCAAGTGGTCGACCTGCACGAAGTGCGGATCATCAACCGGGCCCTCGTGGCACTCCGGCCCTACGGCATCACGCTCAAGGACTTCATCCCCGCCGGCCACCGCAACGGCGAGCCGGTCTTCCCCCAGCGGATCCACAAGGACGACTCGACCCTCAACCTCAGCAGCCTCCGCGATCTGTTGCCCAAGCTGCGGGAGATCGGCGAGCGCGGCCGGCGGGTCACCCGCTTCAAGGGCCTGGGCGAAATGGACCCGTCCGACCTGTGGGATACGACGATGGATCCCGCCAAGCGCGTGCTGCTGCAGGTGACGATGGAAGACGCTTCCGGGGCGGATGAAATCTTCCGCGTGCTGATGGGGGACCACGTCGAACCCCGCCGCGATTTCATCGAAAAGCACGCCCTCGACGTCCGCGATCTCGATATCTAGAGAGCGCTTCTTCCGAAGCCGGACGGCCTCGCGGGCGATTTTTCTGGTTTTTCTGCGGCGTAAAAAAGGGGCCCTCACCACAAAAAAATCGGGGGCACCCCAGAAAAATCATTTTGCCAAAAATTGTCCAGTTTGATCTTCGGGATCGAGTCAGAGCCCGGTAAAATGAACGTGGAGGCGGAAAACAGATTCCGCTTCGTGGTGCGAGCCACATTCTCCCCCAGTCCGCTCGCCCGGTCTTTATCGTGGGGTAAGCTGCCAGCTTGCCCGTCTTTGGTTTTACTCTTCCCAACCCAACGTTAGCGGGCGGCATCCGCCCACCGATACCGCCGCGCCCCGCGGACAGTCCCATGTACGAACGCTTCTCCGACCGTGCCCGCAAAGTGATGCAGCTCGCAAACGCCGAGGCCCAAGACAGCGGCAGCGACTACATTCAGCCCGAGCACATCTTGCTGGCGATGTTCCGCGAAGGCACGGGCGTCGGCATGCAGGTCCTCAAGAACCTCGGCGTCGATTTGGCCCGGCTCAAAAGCGAAATCGAACGGCTTTCTCCCTCGTCAATCCCGCCGCCCGCGCCGCCGGCCCCTGCGTTGGAGCCGCTGCCCCGAACTCCCGCCTCTCGGTTCAAGCGTTTCCTCGCCCGCCTGTTGGACGACTCGTCCCGCCCGCCGCGCCTGCCGCAGAATGCCCGAGGCAAAAAGGTGATCGAATACGCGATGGAAGAGGCCCGCCTCCTCAAGCACGGCTACGTCGGCACGGAGCATCTCCTCCTGGCCCTGTTGGACGAGCACGATTCGCCCCCGGCCCAGGTGTTGAACGCTCTCGGCGTCCGCTGGGAGGCCCTGCGCGAGGAAACAGAGCGAGTGGAAAGGATGAAGGCGGAAGGATGAATGAAAAGACCTTTCGTTCTTCGGCCTTCATCTTGTGGAGGTGCAAATCCCGCGGCCGGCCATGGGGATCCTTCACGCGTCGCGCGGTACGATACCCATCGATTGTCGGCCGACGGCGCACGTCCCGGTCGATTCTATTCGTCGACCGATACGCCGCAAAAAACGCCGGCCCCGGCGACTTGTCGAGGGAGCTCTTCGATGAAGCGATCGTTCGTGCGGAACCTGCTCGCGATCCTGGCCCTCGTCGTGGCCGCGCTTCTCGTGCCCGGTCACTTGATGAGCCGCGCCGGCTGCCGAATCGATCACCGGACCGCTTGCGCAAAAGCTCACGGCCGCGCCGCCGCAACTATCGATCGGCGGACAGTCGGCGGGCGAGATCAAGGAGAAAATTCGCGCGGGCGAGATCAAGCTCTGCCAGCGGACGGACAAACTTCCGCCGGGGGTCGAGTTGCAAGCGGGCATCGAGTACGGCAAAGGGGGCGAAAAACCCCTCGTGCTCGACCTGTTTAAGCCCAAACAGCTCAAACATCCGGTCCCCGGCCTGATCTTGATCCACGGCGGCTCGTGGAGCGGTGGCAGCCGCAAGCACAACGGCGTCTACTGCCGGCACTTCGCCCAGAAGGGCTACGTGGTGGCGACGATCGACTACCGCTTAAGCGGCGAGGCCCCCTTCCCCGCCGCCATCCAGGACGTCAACTGCGCGATCCGCTGGATGCGGGCCAATGCGGCGAAGCTCGGCGTCGACCCGAACAAGATCGGCCTGGTGGGGGGCTCGGCCGGCGGCCACCTGGCGATGCTCGCCGCCTATTCGGCCGACACGAACGACCCCGAACTCCAAGGCACCGGCGGCCACCCCGGCGTGAGCACGCGCGTCCAGGCTCTGGTCGACCTCTACGGTCCCAACAGCCTCGCCCGCGCCCCGCAGCCGCGCAACGCGCGCCTTCCTGCAAGGCAAGACCTCGGCCCAGGACCCACAGCTTTACGCCAGGGCCTCGCCCATCAACTACGTGACCAAAGACGCCCCGCCGACGTTGATCCTGCACGGCTCCATCGACGAGCTGGTCCCCGTCACCCAATCCGACAACTTGTCCGCCCGCCTCGCCGAACTCGGCGTCCCGCACCTCTACGACCGCATCGAAGGCTGGCACCACGTCATGGACCTCACGGCCGAAGTGCACGACCACTGCACCTGGATGATGGACCAGTTTTTTGGCATGGTTTTGCCTTTGCCGTCGCGATGACTGAACCAGCCAACGGTTTCAACCAGTCCCCTTCCCGATCGCGAGATCGGAGGCGTTGAGTGCGCGACGGGTGGGAGACAAGATGTCAGCAAAAGGACGCTCGGGGTATGGCACTTCCGGCAGTTGGTCAAAATCCGACACACCACGTTGCATTAACCCCAAAACTGCAATACACTTGCACTGCGGACAATTTGGACTGAAACGGTTAAACGGTGGTGGTACCGACTGCTTAGGCGAAAAAGCCGCCACGAAAAAAGAGAGACGCCTGCGAACCGTGCGTGGGTGACCGCGAACTGGCGCCCGGGGAGGCCGATTTCTTGCCAACGGCATTTGATGCCGTCGGAGCCCAACCGGATGGCGAATTCGCGAGGATTCCGCCCGGCCGTCTCTCAGGGGCGGGTGCGCCTGGGGGGTGAACTTCTCACGATTCTTTGGCCGCGGCCAAATCGCCAAAAAAGTCACATCCGCATCTTACCCGACATGAATCCTCCTTGGCCGTGCACTGGCAGAGGTTCACGGGGGCTCTGGGATACGCCCGCGAGCAAACCACTAAGAGTTAGCACTGTCTGCGCACCTAAACGGAGCTGTACGCCTGTGCCGATCTCATAGTTCAGCCAGCGAGGAGAGGACTGTTTCCTAAAAGGCAGGTACGAAGTAGATCCAGCTTTACCACAACTCGGCGGGCAAATCGACGAATACAATGGCTATAAAGCGCGAACACGTTCTATATATGCGAGGCGCCTTGCCAGTGGGATTCGACCCTGGCATCCCTGACGGTCTTATACGTGATGCAAGAGTATTGCTCGACTTTGAGGAGTCCCAACTCGAGGCGATTCGGGAGGACTTGAATAAGTTTCCTGGATTCCTGGAGGGCACGGAACTCGAAGAGTAGGCTGCGCTCACACGTGCGCGACGAAGAATCGTGCCGCCGTCTGGCGAGGCTCATTGGCGTTGCCGATGACCGTTGGCGACAGCTTGATCACGATGTGTCACATATCATCGGCCAAGTTGAGAAATGGTTGGCCGACGTAACGAATCAGAAGAAAGGACTCCTCTCCCAAGAAGAGTTTCAAACGCTTCGTAAGCGACTTCCCATTATTATCCAGCGGTATCCGGCTCTTGATCGTCAAGCAAAGGCCGAATCTCTTGCCGAAGCGACGGGGCAGCCACTGCAGAAGCTCGAGCTCATCTGTGACTTGCGACCAGTCTTCGATAAGGCGCGCGATAAAGTTGAAGGAATGATTCCACTGACGATACTAAAAGTCGTCTGCACGGCAGTCGACGGACTACCAATCGCGATGGAAGCAATTCTGTCAGAAAAGGACGTAGCCCGACTCGCAAAAGCAACGGCTGATGCTCAAAGAAAATTGCAGAAGCTCCGGGCACTAGTTACCAACACAGGTATTCCGATCCCCTCAACCGACTTAACACGGCAATCGGATGAATGAAGCAATAACTGACGATTCAACTGAAGCACTCGAAATATCAGCGGCGCCTCGCGACGAGTTGAGTCGCTTCTTCTTTAATGCCGTCTTCAAGTATGAGGACACGGCGTCTATTTGGGCGCCGGAAATCAAGCTCGACCAAGAGCAATATTGGCTCGCTGGAGTGGCGACACGTTTGCTCTGCGCGTTTGCGTACCAAGACGAGGGGAGTCCCGGCTCATACTGTATTCAGGGGTATGACGAAAAAGGGCACCGGATGACGGGATCGGCAAAATACGTTGACGCACAGTCCGACGCCCCAAAAGCAGCGTTTGATATTCTCCGACTTGCGTCGTCGGTGACAAGTGAAGATGAGCGCGACGCAAGTGAGGCGGCTCAGGATAATTCGACCTCGATCACGGATCGCGTCGCGGCACTGCAGGAATGGATAATTGTCGACAATGATGCTGCGTCTGAATTTATTCTCGAACAGTTGGAGCGACAAGATCTGCAGCCCGAATGGTGCAATGCATTGATCTATTCGGCTGAGGATATTCGCTTGCCTGAAGCGAGTGATCGTCAGAGGCTGTGCACTCGGCTTCGTGAGATTGCCCTAGACATGCTAGAGCAGCTACCACCTGCAGAAGCTTCTGTCGTTTGGAGCGCAATTCGGAGATTTGCATCGCTTGTGCCCGAAGAACGGGCAGGTGAGTTAGTCACCTTCCTTTATCAAAAAAGCCAAATTGACACCCGCTTAGTTGCCTTGGAAGGTGTAGTGACAGTTTTTCATAGCGCACCGCCTGCGACATTAATGGGTGTCGAACGGCTGTCAGACCGCATTTTTGAATTGACAAACAAAGTGATTGATTCTGATATTATGACCGCAGGCGAAATATCGGCGATCGCGGAGAAAGGAATTCATGCGCTTGCGGCGATCGGCGATCATCGCCTCGAGGCGGCGTTGTCCAAACTTAAATCACTTGGCTGGCAGTGGTTACGCGTGCAGGTTCGAGCGGATCTTTGTGAGCTCAAGACGTCATGGGAAGAGCGTGAACAACAACTTGCAAGCCATCCTGCCTTTCAGCAGCTTAAGTGGGTTGTCGAGATTGAATCCGAAAGACTGTTGAGCTGAAAACGCAATGGGCACAGCGGGCAACCAATCTCTTTCCCCAATTACAAAACGATTGGATCCCGGTGATCCACCGATGCTCTTTGGCGAGTACGTCATCATAGGAACGTATTCTTTCCTCGGTCCGACCTTTGTCGGACACCTGGCGTTGTTATCCAAAGACGCAATACTGCCGAATGTAGGCCCGATCGATGTTTGGCATAGTGGGCCGCCAATTGTGGCAGGGCCGCGGACGAAGTCAGGGGCGGGTGCCAATTTGCGCACAAGCGCTGACCTCATCAGCGATATACGTCTCACGTCCGAGGAGCGCAACGCAATGAAGAATTGGCGTGCAAAAGTCGACAAAGAGCGCCGGCCACTGCAGCCATTTCAACAGTACATCATCGATCCTCCGATAAAATGGGTGATGTCGGAGCTTGGGCGGCCGCTGCGCCGGCGCTTTAGCTGCGTTGGTTTCGTCATTGATTGCTATGCATCGGCGGGAATCAGAGTTCTTGGACCGACCGGCGCGCTTCCAGCTGTATCGGAGATCAGCGTGGCCGCCGCGTATCCGGACCTAATTCGTATAGAACAGTCCGGTCCACGGGTTCGCGCTAGGTACGGGTATAAGGGGCGTGAGGATCTCGGGCTAATTGGTCCCGGACCGTGGCGAATCGCCCTTGCTGGCTATGTTTTCCACGCACTCTTTAGGGCGACTGCTGAGCGGCCACGACCGCGGGAACATGTTCCCGCGAGCGAGGCAGAAGCTTACTATCCCTAACTGGTCCCCCGTTATCCGCCCGCTGCCACTGCTAACGGCGTCCGCTAGCAGCGCTCTTCGCGAATGCACCTTGGACGTAATTTGTAGCACGTCTCCCAGCGGCCCTTGCAGCGACGTTATCTCTCGGTTCGCGAACCAGCGGAGCCTTCGGGTGTGCAAGGACACTCGGCAAGACACTGCTGATCCGGACCCAAAGGGTGCCCCGCTCAGGCAGTGGCACCGGGCACGTTGCCGCTCTCAGTCGTCAGAGCCGGTGTAGAGGTCGGTCATCACCTTGCCGCGGCTCAGCGGGACCGGGCGGCCGAATTGGTCTCGGATTTCGGTGTCCGGGCTCAAGCCGAGCGCGGCGTAGATCGTCGCGCCCAGATCGTAGAGCGAGTACGCTCGCGACTTCGGAAAGGCGCCGATCTCGTCCGACTGGCCCAGCACGCGGCCCCCGGCAATGCCCGGTCCGGCAAACAGGTTGGTGAACACGCTCGACCAATGGTCGCGGCCCGGGCGCGTTTGACCGGGCATGGTCGAGATCTTCGGCGTCCGGCCGAATTCGCCTGCGACCACCACCAACGTTTCGTCCAGGCGGCCCGAGGCGTGCAGATCCTCGACGAGCGCGGAAAGGCCCTTGTCGAACGGAGGCAGCAGTTGGTTTTTCAGACGGCCGAAGTTGTCGACGTGAGTGTCCCAATATTGCACGGGCCCCATGTTGACCTGCACGATCGAGACGCCCGCTTCGACGAGTCGCCGCGCGAGCAGCAGAGATTGGCCCATCATGTGTCGACCGTAACGGTCCCGCACGGCGGCGCGCTCGCGCTCGATCTGAAAGGCGCGCGAAACCGAGCCGGCCGTGAGCAGGTCCAGCGCGACTTGCTGCTTGCCGGAAAATCCGCGATCGGTCAGTCGTCCGCCGCCGGCGGAGTGCGCATTGACGCTTGCCAAGAGGCCGCGTCGACTGGCGACGCGGTCGAGCGTGAAGTCTTTCGGGATCGTTAACGTTTCTTCGCGGAAGTTGGGGGAATTCGGGTCTTGCCGGATCTGCCACGGATCATATTTCGCCCCCAGGAACCCGGCATTCTGCCCCGGCCACATGTGCTCGCCGTCCCACAGCAGCGTGGGCAGCGTCACGCCGGCGGGGATTCCCTCGTGCGACGGCCGCAAGGACTGAAGCGCCGCACCGTAGCAGGGAAAATCGGTCCGTCCGGCGACGGGATCGGCATTGCGTTCCGGAGGGAAGATCGCCCCGGTCAAGACGCGGTGCGTCGCCTGGGGGTGGCTGGTTTCTTCGTGCGACATCGAGCGCACAATCGTGAAACGATCGGCACACTGCGCCAGCCGCGGCAAGTGTTCGCAAATCTGCAGCCCGGGAATGGCGGTTTGGATCGGCGCGAACGGCCCGCGAATTTCGGCCGATGCAGCGGGTTTCATGTCGAACGTGTCGTGATGACTGGCACCGCCGGTAAGATAGACCAAGATGAGCGAGGTAGCGCGGCCTTTGGCTCGGTGCGAGGACTCGCCGCGGCCCCGTTTGGGAAGCACGGCCTGAAATCCAATCCCGGCGAAAGCGGAGAAGCCGACCTGCAGCAGCTCGCGCCGGCGGAGCATGCGTCCGGGAAGCGAGGCCGTTGCTGTTGGCGTCCTGTGCATGAGCGCAGTTATATCGAGCCGGCGCGTCCGACCGCCAGCACCGGTCGTGATCGCCAGCCTTCAGGCATCCGAGAGGCGGCAACGGGAATTCCCAGGATTTTGACGGAGGATGTTAGACGAACAGCCGCGTGCCGCCCGTCCTCTCAGGACGATGGCCGCGTTGGCGAACGAGGTGTATCTTCAACCGTGCGAATTAAGTTCCAGTCTTGAATGAGGCGGCGATAAATGGGCGATTCAATCCGCGGACGAAAGCGGCCGGCTGCGTCAGTGGTTTTCGCAGTTTTGATCGGCTTGGTGGAGCTGGCCGCCGCGGTTGCGGGGCCGCAGGCTGAAAAAGGTGAGCCGCTTCCGAAGGTCGCACGCAATCCGAACGGCGGCAGTGTGGCCGCGAGTCCCGACGGCGGGACAATGAAGAAATCGACGGTGACTCCCGCTCAGATCCGCGACGCGCAGGTCCAAGCCGCGGCGAAGCTGGTCGATCTCAAGCTGGTCGTCGTGGAACGGGGCGACTTCGTCGTGCGAAGTCCGACGATGCCGATGCCCGTTCCGATTGTCTTCAAGGAAGTCTGGATGCACGGCCGCTCGGCCCAGGTGCGGATGGATTTTCGTGATGACGACCAAAAGACCCAACCGTGGTGGACCGGGTTCAAAGCGCTCGGTCACCCGGTGATGTCCCGCGATCTGGCTTCCGTGTCGGGCGTCAAAGAGTGCGTGGACATGTCGCGCGAGTTGGTGTTTGCGGACTCCCGGGAGCTGCGCCCCGGCCGCGACGGCAAGCCGCGGACACTGCATTCCATAAGCAAGTCGCCGCACTTTATTTCGAGCCTGTTCGTGCCGCTGGTGGAAGGCGAGAAGCCGTGGATTCTGACCCAAGCGAGGGGTGGATTGACCGTCGTCGATCACATTTCCCGACAGCCGCTCTCGCGCTGGCGTGTGCTCGGCGAAGAAACGCTGGAAGGTGAACCGTCGGTTCTGGCGGAAATTTCTCAGCAAGAGGCCGTCGCGGTTCCTCTGAAGCGGCACAAGGGGGAGCTGTCGTTGACGCAAGGGTATTTGGCGTGGTTCTCGAAGCCGCATGGATTGATGCCGGTGCGGATCGAGCAAACGATGCGGTATGGCTTCGGCGGCAAGGAATACCGGTTGGAGCGCCGGCCGGACGGAAAGGCGCCGCTGGTCTATGTGGCTGGCGATTTCGTGCGGTTTCGAGACGTGTGGGTGCCTCGCGTGGGAAGCCAGACTCTTTACGTGCAAAAAGAATTCTCGCCCACAAAATCGGCGACGTTTGATCCGGACGATCTGGTCGACAAGCTCGTCGCAGCGGGGGCCGGTCGTTTTCCGGGCGAAAGGGAGATCGGATACCGGCGGGAATGGAAGGTGCTCGAGCTTGAGTCGATCGACCCGTCGCTGAACCTGTGGTTTGAACCGCAGCCCGGCGCCGAAGTGCTCAACACAGAGACGAATCAGCGGCACATTGTTGCGCAGCCGCCCGGGGGCTAGGGCTGCGAGGGAAGAGAGCGGAGCGACGGAAGGGGGCAGAGGGACGAAGAGCGTTTCAAGCGGCCTCGGCTCTCTTGGAGTGCACTGGGGAGTTAACGGCCGAGCGATCCAAGCGGGCTTGGAGGGCGGCGGCGCCGATTTTGTGGAACCATTTTTCGGCGTCGTCGCTCCAGTAGTCGGCCAGTTGCGTCAGGCCTTCGGACTTGGTGACGGTGTGGGCCGAAAGGCTCGTGTGCAGGATGCTGGCAGCGTCGTAGTTTGTGATGCCGAGCCAGGCGGCGAGGGCGTCGATTGCGCGGAGGGCCTCTGGCGTGTCGGCTGCTAAATCCTCGAACCGCACGTGGTGGATCGCCTCGACCTCGGGCCAGCCGACCATGCGTTCGTAGAGGACTTCGAGAATTCGCGGGGCCGTCGTCGCCAGAAACACGACCACCCGCTGGCGGACATCGGTGAGGGGATACCAGGGGAGATTCTTCGCATCCATCCGTCCCGTGTCGGCGAGGAACCGCATGTACGAGACGAGGGCCGTCCGCAAATCGCGGGTGAGGTAGAGGCGCTGGAAGCGGGCCGTGGCTTGCCGCACTTCGTCGTTGCAGGGGAGATGGCCGACGGCAAACTCGCCGGGTCGCACCTGGCTCAGAAATTCGCTCGGCGTGCCGTTGCGGGTGTAGGCGGCCGGGTTGCGGCGTGCGATGCGAAAGTCGGCTCCGGTGTAGTCGGTGCAGCCCTTGGTACCGAGATGCCAGCCCGTCGCGCGGTAGCCGAACGCCTTGAGCAGCTCGGCCATCAAGTAGGTCCCCGCCTTGGGGAGACTGATCACGTTCAGGGGGCCGTGTTCCATGTCGTTCGATCCGATCGATTTCGTGCATCGCCCGGCGGCGAGCGTTCGATGGATGGGGAACACAGGAGCGCGAGAGCGTTGGTCTCGCGGGCTGGCCCGGGGCCGCTCCTGTGTGCGGCGGAGGCGTTATAACTTGGGCCGCAATTTTCACCAAGGGAATTACAGCGATTTCACCGATCGACAGCGGATTCGTGGTTCCGCCTTCCACGTCTCCGTCGGCGGGTTTCGGCCTTGAAGAGGGGGGTGCCGCGGGGGAGAATGGAGCCGCACGGAACCCTCCCTGTGCCAGACGTTGTCTGCCCGCCTGAATGCCGCTGCTGGATGTACCCATGCCGGATGATCCCCAGACAAATGATTCGCAAATACGCGACAACTGGAGCCGCCGCGAGGTTTTGCGGCAAGGTCTGATCGGAAGTTTAGGGCTGAATCTCGGCAGCCTGATCTGGGCCCGCGCGGCGCTGGCGGAGCAAGCCGCCCGTACGCCGGGTGCCGCTTCCGAAGCCGGAAACGCGCACCGGGCAGATTCGGGCCTGCATCCTGGTCTTCTATTACGGCGGGCCGAGCCATCTCGATACTTACGATCTGAAGCCCGAAGCGCCCAGGAAATTCGGGGCGAATTCGACTCGATCTCCACGTCGGTGCCCGGGTTGAGGATTTGCGAGCATTTGCCGCACATGGCCCGCGTGATGCACAAGGTGGCCGTCGTCCGCAGCATGCACCACACGAACCGGTTGCACGACTCGGCCTCGACGGAGGTCCTCACCGGCCGGCAGGGGCCCAACGGCGATCGTGAAGAGGCGGTAATCGGGCCGCAGTTCTTTCCGAGCTACGGCGCGGGTGTGACTTACATGCGGAAGGGGGTGTCCTGCGTCGCGCCGCACGCGGCCTTGCCCTTCGTGTTTCACAACGTGGTCAACTGCGAGTGCCAGGGGGGCGGATTTCTCGGAGCCGCGTACGATCCGCTGCAGTTCCTCGTCGATCCCGTGACGAAGACGTATTCGCTGGGCGATCTCGAGCGCGAGCCGGACGAAACGCCCCAGCGGATGAACCTACGGCAGCAACTGCTCAATGCGCTCGATCAACGGGCGGTCACCGATGCGAACCTGAAGGCGGCCTCGCGGTCGCTGGCCCGGTTTTACGACAAGGCGTATCAACTGCTCGATTCGGTCGCGCTGCGGCGGGCCATCGATCTTTCTCAAGAGTCGCCGGCGACGCGGGCGCGATACGGCTTTTGTCCCACGCTGCCTTCGGTGCCTGTCGTCGGGGCGCAGAATGGCTATGCCCGCGAGATGCGGGGTCAGAATTTGCTCTTCGCGCGGCGGCTGGTCGAGGCGGGGGTGCCGTTCGTCAACGTGTACGACTTCCGCCAGCAGGGGCAGAACTGGGACGCGCATGCGGACAATTTTGGTCAGCACAAAAAATACCTGCTGCCGATTGCCGACCAGAGTCTTTCGGCTTTGATCGAGGATCTCGACGAGCGGGGGCTGCTCGAGTCGACGTTGGTGGTGGCGACGGGCGAGTTCGGCCGCACGCCGCGGATCAACCGCAACGGCGGCCGCGACCATTGGCCCGATTGCTATTCGATCCTGCTGGCCGGCGGCGGCATTCAGGGAGGGACGGTTTACGGTTCGAGCGATCATCACGGGGCGTTTCCCGCGACCGATCCGGTGACGCCGGCCGACATGGCGGCGACGATCTACTGGCGGTTCGGCATCGATCCGGCGTCGTTGATCCACGACCACACGGGCCGCCCCTTCAAACTGGCCGACGGGGCGCCGCTGGCTCCGCTGTTCGGCTAGTGCGACAGTGCGGCGGTGCGGGATCGCGCTGTTCCAACGAGCCGTCGGGTTTATCCCGACGGTCTTCCAGCCGCGCTCGACGCATTGTTCGAAGACCGCCGGCGTAAAGCCGGCGGCTCGTATGAACTGCGCGAGACCGCGCTGTACCATCATTTGGCCGTCGGCGTCGAGTCGCTCGGCTTATCCTTTTCCGGTCCGCTCGCCACGGGCGTGAGCTTTCTGTCTTGATTGGCCAGCGTCATCGCGTGGAGGCGGGCGCGGGTCATGTAGAACTTGAGGCGGATTTCTTTCCCCAGCAGCCCGCTCACGTCGGCGTTGTGGTTCCAGCGGACGGGATGGTTGAGGGCGTCCCCCTGGATTGTGCGGGCTTCTCGCTCGGTGAAGCCGGGGATCGGCTGCCAGTCGCGGGTCAAGGCCTCGACGCGGATTGACCCCTTGAGCCAGGTGGCCGCGTTGAGGAACAGCTTGGAGTGCCGCACGGTGAAGGGCCGCGTCACGACGCGGCACGGGCCCGAATCGCGGTCGCTCGTTTCGAGCGAGGCGAAGCGGTCCCGCTTGAATGTCGCCAGGGCCGCACCGATTTTGAGCGTGCCGGGATCGGTGTGGGCGACGTCGGCATTGTGCGGAAAGTTGGCCGCCGCGTAATAGATGTAGACCGTGTCGTCGACGATGATCGGCTCGGGCTGAGAGCAGGCCATCGCCATGTAGTCGTAATAGCCCAACGGCCCGAGCGGGATGAACGGCTGGCCGCGGCAGACGCGGGTGAAATGGATGCCGTCGCGGCTGGTGGCGAGATGAATGTCGAGCGGCTGCGGCGGATGCAGGTGAAAGACGCTCATGTAGCCGACGTAATTCGCTCCGAACTTGTGGCAGGCGAACTGGTAAAGTTCCGTGTCGGGCGGATCGTCGGCATCCATGCTGAGGATGAACCGGTGGTTCTTCCACTCCCGCAGGTCATCGCTCTCGGCGTAGGCGTAGGAGCGGTAGTAGCGGTCGACCGCCTGCCGATCGCGGTCGCTGTCGTTGGCGATCATGCGTTCGCTGAACTCGGGAATGATGCGGCGATAGAGGGCCCACTTCCGCTTGGCCTTGTCGTAGAACATGTGCATCAGGCAGTCGTCCCCTTTGTCCGAGACGTCGTTCGGCGTCTGCCAGAAGGGGCCGCTCGCGCACGACCAATGCATTCCGTCGGGCGAGGTGACGATGTGGGCTCCGCGGCGGTGATCCTGCACGATCGCCAGGGCGACGAACTTCTCGTCGGCGCCGCGGGGGTGCGGGTTTTTGTTGACCGCCCAGAAGAAGGCCTTCTTTCCCTGGGGAGTCATGGGCCGCTTGGGCACGACGAAGCGCCGCATGCCGTAGGGAGAGGCGGCCTCGTTCGCGGCCACCAAATCGCTGGTGAAAATGATGTTGTGATCGCGGCGGCCGGCGATCGGCATCAAGCCCAGATCGGGTTTCTCCCAATGCACGCCGTCGGTCGACGTGTAATACAGCATGAAGGCCGCGTTGCCGTCGAGCCGCCGTGATTTCCAGTCGCTGCCGGCACGGGCCCACATCTTGAACAGTTTATCCTCGGGGTCGTACATCGTGGTGTAGGGCTCGATGTAGTTCCCCTCGCACCATCGATCGGGGCGGACGACGGGGTTCAGGGGATGCTTTTGCGGCGGATGCAGCCTGCGCGAAACGCTCGGCGTCACCTCGAGCATCTGGTTGTCGAGAAAGAGCTCGGTGACGAAGTCCGCGCCCGCCGAGTCGCGGGAACTGTTTGATGGTAACGGCCCCGCATCGCGAGCGTCCGCTGCGGCGAGCGAAAAGAGTCCGCGCCCCGCCGCACCGGCGGCGGCGGCAAGCCTGAAGAATCCTCGACGGTCGGTGTGCATCGGGTGGCGTCTCTCGTGCGGCGCGCTTCGGTGTTCCGGTCAGGGTGTGATTTGCATCAAGGGTTCAGCATGCGTGCTCAGAGACGAATCCTCAAGAGACCGGCGAGCAAAGACTGACTGCTCGGAGGGGGCGAACCTGGCCGAATTCACGGCGGCCGGCCGGATCGGACGGTAGCGAGCGCCAAAGAAAATCGAATCCGATCAAAAAACCTCTGTAACAAATCGCACCGGCCTCCGCTGAGCAGGTTGTGGGGAAGTGAAAAACGGCCCTCGGAAACAGGCAGAACCGGGGAAACCGATCACCAACTGCCAAACGAAAGGGGTTTGCCATGTTTCGCAAAATCACGCTCGTCGCGTTGCCGGTGATGGCTTTGATCGTGGCCTTGGGGACGGAGAATTCGGCCTCTCAGGCGTTTGCCAAGGGTGGGATGGACAAAGGCGGACACAACCGCATGTCGAAGCACGACCGCCGCTTCGACCGGAAGTTCAACCGGTTCGATCGGTACCGCTGGTACTACGGCTACGGCTATGTCGAGCCTGTTGCCGAAGTGCCCGTCGTGGCTCCGGCTTGTCCGACCTGTGCGGCCGTCCCGGTGACTCCGACCTGCACGACTTGTGCACCGGCTGTTGCCGTCGTCACGCCCGAAATCATCCCGACGTGGGGTTACGGTTACGGGCGATACCGCAAGTTCGACCATGATCGCCACCGCGAGCGGCCGCTGACCGGCGGCAGCCACGGACGCAAGTAACGGACCTCTCCTTCAGCACAGTCAGGCAGGGCGACCAGTTCGCCCTGCCTGACTGCGTTTGCGCTCTGCGCGTCACGAGGCGGCGATGACCAGGCGGCGGATCGCCTCGAAATCAAACGAGGCGACGTAAGCCGCGATTGCCCAGCAGCTGATCAGACCAAACAGCACCGCTCGCAGCAGCCGAAACCGCAGGAGCGGCGCGGCCCCCGCGGCAGCCAGCACGGCGAAGCAGGGGAGCAGCCCCACCATGAAACGGGCATGGGCCGCGCTGTAAATCGGCACGCGGACGTAGAAGTCAGCGATGGCCGCCAGGTAGATCGCGACCGCCGCCAATGCGAAGAGGAGTGCATTTCGCGAACGGCTCATTTCCGGGCGCCAACAGGTCGCCAGGCTGGCGAGTAGCAGCGCGGTCGGCGTGAGTGCCAGCCAGGCTCCGGCGAGGGACCAGTTGAGGTTCCAGGGATATTCCGCGGCCGTGAGGATCTGTCCGCTCGCAAAGCTATCGACCCACAAGCTCGAATAGAGCCCGTCCCACAGGCTCCAGATGCCACCGTAGATGGGCCGCGACAGGGCTGTGCCGAATGAGGTCAGTTGCGTCCACGTGCGGTAGCTGGGCTCTTGCCACCAGGTGACGCCGACCACCGGATCCCAGTTGGCAACGATCGGTTTTCCGAACGCGGCCATGTTCCGCAAAAAATACCAACCGGAGATCAGCATGCAGGTGCCGCAGGCGATCCCGGCTCTTTGTGCGGCCAGTCGCGTCGTACCGCCGCCGATGCGGCAGGAAACGGCGATCGCCGCCACGATGAGAGGGGCCAGTAACAGTGGCGTCACTTTGCTCAAGATGGCGAGCGCCCAAATGCCCCCCAACATGGCGAAATGCCATTTGGATCGTGCCCGCGCGGGTTCAACAAGCAGACAAATGCACAAGAGCACCGTGATCGCCGAGAGGGCACCGGCAAGCGACTCATTGCTGACGAGCTGCGAAATATAGATGTGCACCGGCAGCAGGCCGCCGACGAGCGTGGCGACGATTTGCAGATCGTCCTTCTCGGGAAAGACGGCCCGGGCCGTTCGATAGACGATTTCAATTTGAGCCAATCCGCACAGCAGCGGCAAAAACCGCAGCACGCGGGCGAGCATCTCAGTGCTGAAGTGCGGCGACAAGAGGGCATAACACGGCGCTCGAGCAGGTAGAAGAGCGGCGGCTGAAACATCTCCCAGCCGTCGTTCGCCAAAGGAAACCGGTGGCGCTCGGCAATGTATTGCACGTATTCGAGGTGCTTTGTCATGTCGTAGCCGAACTGCCAGGGGAGCTGCCCGATATTGAACGCCGCCAGGACCAGCCACGCGATCAGCAGGCCCCACCGCACGTGCCACGGCCGGAGCCGCCACCGTTCGGCGGGCGCGGCAGGACGGCCCGTCCAATACGTCCAGCCGAAGGAGATCGCGAAGATCGCGAGCAGCCACGGCGCCACGCGGCCAGCCCTCTCCGCCACCGAGGGGTAGGTGAGCGCGGCCGCGGGCTGTGTCTTGTCCGTCACTGTAATTGCGCGGCTCCGTCGTCCCCCCTGCTGGATCACGAACCAGTTGGGACCGGTGTGAATGGGCAATTGCTCGCTATAAGCGAGCAAACAGGGCGGCGCATCATTATTCAGGACGGCGATCTGCAAAAGATGGTCACCCGCGCCGAGCGGCTCGGGGAGTCGCACGTGGCGAGGCTCCTGCCAAGTATTGAGATCGTCGGGTCCGACATAGATCGTTACCTGGTCGAGCGTCACGATACAGCGGCGAAACGCACGGACCGTCAATTGCGCAGCGCTCACCGGCTGCGCTATGTGTAACGGATACTCGAACATCAGGCCCGTTTGGACGGGCGGATACAGATTGAGGGAAAAGACATGGTCGAGACGAATCCACTCGGCTCTGCTTTCGGGCTGCAGGAAGTAGACGTGCGGATCGTTCAGCCAGCGGACAACCTCGATTCCCACAGCCAGCAGGAACAGGCCGAGCGCAGCGGCGGCCCACGGGAACGCCCGCCTCCCCCCGTCCGATGTTTTGTCCCCCTTTTTTTCTGCAGAACCCGTGGAGGGCACGGGTTGCTGGGCATGCTTTTCCCGGCGAGGCGCGGCCGGCATGGACGGGGCCTTTGCGGTAGGCAGGGGCTAAGAAACGGCCAGAAACGTCTGAACGCGCGACTTCAACTACTATAGTCGCATCGCCGATCGGGCGAACAGTTGGCCCGGGCATTGACCCTTCGGCGTCGATGGAGGGTCCGCCCCGGCACGCGACGGACGCGGCGCGTCTCGATACGAGTCACCGAACGGGCGCCGCTTACCGACATTCGCGACACGAAGGTTTTTTCTTTGAATTCCGGGGAGTTTTCAGGAAATATAGACCCTTCTGGCCGGAAATTGTGCTTGCTTCAGCGGACGGTGGGACCGGCAAGACTGCGCGAATTCGATTCTTTGCAAGGGCCGCTATGAGCGACGAATGGTACGTGCTCGTCGATCACAAGATTCGTGGACCGGCCACGACGTCTCAACTCCGCAAGTCGCTGGAAGCTGGCAAAATCCATCCCGATACGCCCATCCGCGCAGGGACCGATGGCGAATGGGCCTTGATTCGGGAAATCCCCGCATTGGTGCCGGCGGCCGAGGCGCCGCCAGGCGACAAAGATTCGATCCTCCTCGCCGGCGGTGCGGCCCCGCAGACAGGACCGTCCCGAAGGCTTGCCGGGTGGCTGATTGCGGGCGGGGCCCTTGTCCTTGCCAGCCTGGGCGGGGTTGTCTTTGCGGTCGTTCATTGGAACCGAGCGAGCGCCCCGAGAAGCCGAGCGTCGCAGCAGTCGCATCGCCCGCGGCTGCGCCACGCAGCGATACGAGTCCGATCAAACAGGCGGCTGGCTCCAAGGCGCCCGTGCTCACGGCCAAGGGCTCCGAACCCGTTAAAGTGGCCGCCGTCCAAAACGTCCCGGTCGCAAATAACCCCGTCAAAAGTGGCCCCGTCGTAAAGGCCGCCGAACCGGCCGTACCAGCCGCCCGCCCGGCTTCCATCGCGGAGCCGGCCGCGCCCTCCGCAGGCGGCACCAGCCTCGCACAAGTAGCCACCACTCGCGACAGTTTCGACCTCCCCTGGCCCAGCCCGCAGGGGGACGCCGTGTCGGGCGAGCTCGATTGGGAAAAACTCAACACCACGATCCGCGAACACAACAAGCTCTACAACGAATGGAAGCGGGAACGCCACAGATACCAGGAGATGTGCATTCATCTGACAAAGGTGGGGAGCCATCTGCAGGACCTCGAACGCCGCGCGGGTGGGGTCGCCCGGACCATGAGTCAAATTCAGGGCATCATTGGCGACGACAATGCGAATAATGCGCAGGTCTTCGCCCCTCCGGAGACGCCGCGGTGGGTTCAATCGTTGGCGAAGACGTACACGCTGCGATCGGGCGACATGTCGCGGCTCGGCACGAAGGCGACGCGCGCCGCCAACGAATTCAACGCAACGCTCGTGCGAATCGATACGAACCTCGCGAACCAAAAGAAGACGCTCACCCGCGCGATCGAGCTCCGTGGGGAGTGGGTGCGAATCACGCGGCCGTTCGACCTGTGGACGAAACGAGACCGCGGCATTCCGACCGAGACGTCGACCCGCTGGATTCTGGACAATGCCGTGTTTGCGCCGGCCTACGTGGACCGCTGTGTCACCGAAATTGGCGATAAGAACTTTGAAAAAGCCCGTCAGGACGTCGCGATGGCCCTCGCACGGGATCCGAGTTGGCCCGAGCTGTACGCCCTGCAGGCCGTCCTGCAGGATCTCGCCGGCAAACGGGCAGACGCCGATAAATCATTCAAGACCGCGCATAAGCTGCTGAAGAAAGGGCAGCCCGCCTTCATCGAGGTCTGTGAGGGCATCGTCTGCGTGAAGCGGCACAACTACGAGAGGGCGAAATCCAAGTTCCGCTCAGCGGCCAAGCACGACCCCGCCAACCCGGCCGGTCAGGCGGAATTGGCCCTGCTCCTGGTCACCTACCCCGACGCGAAAGAGCAGGAGTCTGCGTCGGCCGTCGATGCGGCGACGGAGGCGTGCAAAGCCACGTCGTGGAGCCATTGGTGGTGCCTCGACGTCCTGGCCGCCGCGTACGCCGCCGGGGGCGACTTCGACCGGGCGATCGGCTGCATCAACCGAGCGAAACAGGCCGGCCCTCCGGAAGTCCAACAGCTTCTGGACGAGCACTTGGCCGGTTACAAGAAAAAGCAGGTTCCCGCTCTCTCCGTCGGGAATTTATGAGTCGAGCGACCCTCTCGCGCGAGGTCGCGTCGTTCCGTTCGGTCGGGCAATCTCGACCAGATTGCCGTCCGGATCGCGGACGTAGATCGAAACCAGCGGGCCCGTTGCTCCGGACCGTTCGACCACCGGCACGCCGCAAGCGCTCAAATGCCGCAGGATGTCTTCGCTCGACGTGTCGGTCAGCAGGCAGAGATCGGCCGAACCGGGTGTCGGGCGGAGCGCCTTCGGCTCGAACTCGGCATGGTGCTGGTGCAGGTTGATTTTTTGATTGCCGAACGCCAGGGCGCGGCGACCGCCGGCAAAGACCACTTCCCGCATGCCCAAGACACGGGTGTAAAACGCGATGCTCGCGTCGATGTCCGCCACGGTGAGAACGAGATGATCGAGCGAACGAATCGAAATCACGGTGATTCGCTCCACGGGTCAGGTTTCAGGCGCGTGGTCCTCCGGCGCGTAATTGGTCCACGCGGCAATCAGTGCCGGCGACAGCGAGGCCTTGGTGGCCGCTTTGAGACGGACGTTCGTGCAGCCGCGCTTTCCCCAGGCTCCCTTTGCGGGCACAAACACTTTCGGCGCCGTGCTGACGAACTGCGACTGTTGCTGCGAAGTTAGCTTCACCATGCCCCACGTCTCGTCAGGATAGCCCAACGTCGCAAAGATCTTCCCACCGACTCGAAAGTCGGCGTGCCCCATATGGGAACCTGCGGAAGCTCCCGGAAGGGTGAGTGCGAGGAGACGAAACTGATCGGCAGTCATAGTCCCCACGATACCGCAGCCGATCGCCGTCAGTCGACGCGAGACGCCGACTTAACTTTTTTGGACATGGCTCGGATTCATATAAATCAGTCCCCAAAGGTGGCCGTCGAGATCCTGGAAACCGTAGTGGTACATGAATCCGTAGTCCTCCGGTTCCTCGTGGGCCTTGCCGCCGGCGGCGACCGCCTTGCGAACCAACGCGTCGACCTGTTCCCGGCTGTCGCACGACAGACAGAGAATCACTTCGCCCCCCTCGGCGACGTTGCAGACGTCCCGCAGCGCGAGTTCTTTGAACTTCGCGTAGGTGAGGAGCATGGAAAAGATGTCTTCGCTGATCACCAGACACGCGGCCGTTTTGTCCGTGAACTGCGGATTGAACTGGTATCCGAGTGCCTGAAAAAAGGCCATCGATTTGTCGAGGTCCTTGACCGGCAGGTTGACGAAAATTTTGGTCGCCATCGCTGTTCCTTTCATCAGGCGATTTCAAAAAGGGAATTCGAACACGATCCGGGGCGGCAAGTCGGCTTTACCCTTTGAGCGCGATCCAAATCTCCGTTCCCCCCATACCGGTCTGAGGATTGAATTCCTCCGTGTAGCGCTCTAAACAAGGCGCGTTGGCCGCTTGCAGGCCCGAGTTGGGGAGCCATTTTTTCCAGATCGCATCCAGCGTCTCGGGGATCGCCGAGACGTGTTTGCGGTGGTTGAACACGGCGTACCGACCGGCCGGGAGCCGAACCTGGCTGAAATCCTTCGGCAGGTCGCTCGCGTTGCCGACTTCGACGCCGCAGAGGTAGTCGAACCCGACGCCCGGTTTGTAATTCCAGGCGACGCCATACGTCGAGTTGCCGATTTGCCCGGGCACCTTGCCGATCTGCGGGGCGAAGCGGTGCCATTGTTCGGGAATGCCGCTCCGCGTCTCGAATGTGTAGCTCACGCTCGGCCCGGCGATGAGCCGCTCTTTGGCGTTCTCAAAACGCGGAGGTTCGAGATTGGAGCGCGCCGACTCAGCCCGCAACTGCTCATTCTGTTGCCGCACCTGGGTCGTGGCCCGCTCGCCGAAATCGGACAACTCGTAGACGGGGCGGATTTCAATCTCGGAATCGACCGTCATCGGATTGGGACACCGTTTGACCCAGGCGATGGCATCTTCCAGCGATTTCACCTGCCACAGCCAGAAGCCGGCGACGAGTTCTTTCGTTTCGGCGAATGGCCCGTCGATCACCGTGCGATTGGGGCCAGCGAAGCGGACCCGCGCGCCTTTCGAGCTCGGTTGCAGCCCGTCGAATGCCAGCAGCATGCCGGCTTTCGCCAGCTCGGCGTTGTAATTCATCATGTCGGTGAGGAGCTGCTGGGTGGGCAGCTCGCCCGCCTCGGAATTCTTGCTGGCTTTGACCAGAACCATGACTTTCATTGCCGGATCTCCCGGTTAATTAGTTGAAAAAAGTTAGCGTGTCACAGGAAGCAACGCGCGGAGGCGTGCATCACGGAGCCAGAGGCCTCCCCACAACAGCGCCGACGATTGCCGGAAACAGCATGGGAAACAGCGGGTCACCCGCGCAAGTGGCTCGCCACCGCGCCGCCGAGATAACCCGTCAAGACGATCGCCCCCAAAACCGACGTGCGCGGAAAGATATACAGCAGCGTGCACGCAATGAGGGTAATTCCCATGCCGGTCAACACGCTTTCGGGATATCCGAGGTGCGCTGTGGCCGAAAGGACGGGCTCGGGTTTGACGAGCTTCGTCGCGCCGTCCAGGACCAGAAAGAGTGCCGGCACTGCGCTCAGGATGCGGCCCGTCCAGAGCATGGCGTTCGAGCCCTTCTCCTGTTGTGGATTTGAGGACATCTCAGGACTCCTGCGGCATCGTGGAAAAGATCTTCGGGGCTGCAGTGATTCAAATTCACGTGGGAAGGCCGGCCAACTCCAACACGGGCCGGACTTCGACCGTTCCTTTGCGCGCGCCGGGAATGCGGCCCGCGACTTCGATCGCCTCGTCGAGATGCTGGGCCTCGATCAGAAAGTAGCCGCCGAGTTGCTCGCGCGTTTCGGCGAAGGGGCCATCGGTCACCAGGCGTCTGCCATTGCGGACGCGCACGCTGGTCGCCAGGGCAACGGGCTGCAGCGGCGCCGCCGCCAGGTATTTGCCTTGCGCGTTCAACTCGTGCGTCAATTGGGTCGACTCGGCAAAGCAGTGCTCGCGTTCGTCCTGAGTCCAGGCGCTTTCCTCGCTGTAAATGAGCAGCATGTACTTCATGATTCGACTCCTCGTTTTCGCTGAGGGTTGTTCTCTGGCTCCCAGAATAGTCGATTGCCAATCGGCCCAATCGACAGCGCGGCAGAGATTTTGTCCGTTATTTTTCCGGGACATTTTCAGGCCAGTTCGGCCAGACGCTTTTCGAGAAACCGCCGCTCCGGCTCCTGACGGGCCAGTTCCAATGCCTTGCGGTAGGAATACCTTGCGTCGTCGGCCCGGCCCAGTCGCCGGCACAAATCGGCCCGTGCCGCGTGGGCCAGGTGATAGTCATCCAGATTGCCGTCGGCCAAGAGCGCGTCGATTTCGGCAAGTCCCGCCGCAGGCCCGTCGCGCATGGCGAGCGCCACCGACCGGTTCAGCTCGACCACCGGCGAGGGGACGGCCTGCACCAAGAGATCGTACAAGCCCACGATCTGCGCCCAATCGGTGGCGTCCGCGCTGGGAGCGTCGGCATGCACGGCAGCGATGGCGGCCTGCAGCGTGTAGGCCGCGAATCGCCGCGTGGCGAGGGCCTGCTCGACCAGCGCTTTCCCTTCCGCAATCTGCCGCCGGTTCCAGCGCGAGCGGTCCTGATCCTCCAGCAGGATCAAATCGCCCTCGGGCGACGACCGGGCGGCCCGCCTCGACTCGTGCAGAAGCATGAGAGCCAAGAGGCCCATCACCTCGGGCTCCGGCAACAATTGCAGCAGGAGATGCCCCAGCCGAATCGCCTCGGCCGAGAGATCGGGCCGTGTGAGCGACTCGCCCGATGAAGCCGAGTAGCCTTCGTTGAACACGAGATAGATCACCGACAGGACCGAGTCGAGCCGCTCGGGCAGATCGGCCAGCGACGGGACGACGTACGGAATCCTCGCGTCGCGGATCTTGGCTTTGCCGCGGACGATGCGTTGGGCGATCGTTGGGGGCGCGGTCAGAAACGCGCTGGCGATCGCTTCGGTGGTGAGGCCGCAGACTTCCCGCAGCGTGAGGGCGACCTGCGTGCTCGGCGCGAGTGCCGGGTGGCAGCAGGTGAAGATCAGTCGCAACTGGTCGTCCTCGACGCCTTGATCTTCACTCGTTGCGGCCGTCGGCGGGCTCTGATCGAGACGTCCGGCCAGTTCGGAAAGGGACGCGTCGAACCGCGTGCGGCGGCGGAGGACGTCGACCGCTTTGAAGCGGCCGGCCGAGACCAGCCACGCGCGGGGATTGGCCGGAATGCCGTCCCGCGACCATTGCTCGACGGCCGCCGCGAACGCGTCGTGCAGCGCCTCTTCCGCCAGGTCGAAGTCGCCGAGAATCCGCACGAGCGTGGCGAAAACACGCCGCGACTCGGAGCGGTAGACGTCTTCGACCGTCTGGCGAACAACCTCGATCGCCTCGCCCACTTGCGACGCCTCGACCCCTTTGTGTCCGTCGGTGCTGACTCCGGCGTCCAGCTTGCGAATTTGGCGTCCGAGCCGCAAGCGATGGACATGACCGCATCGGCCGACAGATCCTCCGCGATAATCCGCTCGAACTTTTCCCGCAATCGCGGGCGCGGCTCTGGAAACAGACGGGCAAGCGGCTTCAACCGCCCTGAGGTTCTTCAAATCGGAGGGCAGGCTGTGCCTGCCGTTTCGATTCGCCCGCAAGCCCCGCATCGGCGGCAGGCACAGCCTGCCCTACGGTTTTGCGAGACGTCCCGCGGCGTTTTCCGTTGGACGTCGACGGTGCACTCACGAGCGGGTTCACCGCTCCCTCGAGCGAATCGCCGACGCTGGCTTGCTCGAGCCGGGCGAGTCCCCGGCGGGCGTACTCTTCGCTGAGCTCGAAACCGAGACAGCGGCGGCCAAGCTTCTTGGCGACGACGAGCGTCGTCGCGCTGCCGGCGAACGGGTCGACGACGAGTTCGCCTTCCTCGGAGCAGGTGCGGATGATGCGGGCCAGAAGTTGCTCCGGCATCTGGCAGCCGTGAAAGCCGGCCCGCTCCTTGAACGTGCCTGCCACCCGCGGGAAATACCACGTGTCCTCCCCCTCGGTGAAGCAGTCGCTCAAATCCTGCGGACGCAGGATCCACGTGTCGTCCGGCAAGCGGCCCCGCGGATTTGCCCGCGCGTCGGCATACACGAGCTGCCGGGCCGAGGGGACGCGATTTTGCGGGTCGTCCTGCCGAAAGGTGAAACTTTTCGGATCCTTGACGAAGTAGAACAGATGGGCGTGCGAGCGGCTGAACTTGTGCGTGCAATTGACGCCGAACGTGTAGTACCAGATCACCCAGCTGCGGCAGTGAAAGCCGATCTCCTGGCTTTGCAGCTTCAGCTCGGCGGCGAATTCGTCGCCGATCGCCAGCCAGAATGTGCCCGACGGCTTCAGCGCGCGGTGGACCGGCTCGATCCAGCCGCGGCACCAGTCGAGATAAACCTCGCGTTTTTGCCGATCGTCGTAAACGTCGTACTCGTAACCGATATTGAAGGGGGGATCGGCGAAGGCGAGGTCAACGCAGCCGGCCGGCAATTGTTTCAGACCCTCGACACAGTCCTGTTGCCGCACCGTCCACAGCGATTCGTCCACCCTGACTCTCTCCTGTCCACGTGCCGCCGCAGAGGCTTGAATCGTCCCGTCAACCAGCGGTTTTCGCGATTCCGTCGTAGTAGTTGGGTAACGCCGCGATTGTATCGCGCGCCGGCTGAAAGCGCCAGTCACCGGGCCGCGCGAGACTCTGGTCCGCAGTCGTTGATTTGCTACGATAAAAGGAGCGGCGGCCGGTGATTGGAGGCTGCCGCTCGACAACCGTTGCGGAGGGCCCGCGTGATGCCAGTTTCTACGAAAAGGGCGCTTGTCGGCGGATTGCTTGCCGTCGCAACTCTATTTTCGGCCGCTCGAGCCGGTGACGATCCGGCGTCGGCGAGCGATGCCAAGGAAAAGCAATCGCACCGGGCCGGCGTGCCGAATCCGTTCCCGAAGCGCTTCCAGCTTCCCGACGACTTTTTCGACGGCGGCACCGGCTGGCTCAACGTCTCCGGCCCGATCGAGCTGCGTGACTTGCATGGCAAGATCGTACTCCTCGACTTCTGGTGCTATTGCTGCATCAACTGCATGCACATCCTCCCCGATCTGAAGTACCTCGAGCACAGGTATCCGCGCGACCTGGTGGTGATCGGCGTCCACTCGGCCAAGTTTTTCAACGAACGCGATACGGAGAACATCCGCCGCGCGGTGCTGCGATACGACATCGAGCATCCCGTCCTCAACGACTCGAAAATGGCCGTGTGGCGCAAGCTCGGCATCAATTCGTGGCCCACGTTTGTGCTGATCGATCCGGAGGGGAAGGTCGTTCGCGGCTATTCGGGAGAGGGGCACCGCGAAGAACTCGACATGGCGATCGGCAAGCTGGTCACGTATCACTCGGCGACCGAAACGCTCGATCGCACGCCGCTCAAATTGGGACTCGAGAGCCGCAAGCTGGCACCCACCCCGCTCAAGTTTCCGGGCAAGGTGCTCGCCGATGAAAAGTCGGACCGCCTGTTCATCGCCGACAGCAACCACAACCGCATCGTGATCGCCACGCTGGCCGGCAAGCTGCTCGACGTGGCCGGCACCGGCGCGGTCGGGGCGAAGAACGGCCCGTTTGCGACGGCCACCTTCCACCATCCGCAGGGGATGGCCCTCGACGGCCAGAAGCTCTACGTGGCCGACACCGAGAACCATCTCCTCCGCGTCCTCGATCTCGACAAGAAGACCGTCGCGAACCTTGCCGGCACGGGCCGCCAGGCCCCCGGACGTGGCGGCAGCGGACACTTGCATTCCGTCGCGCTCAGCAGCCCGTGGGACCTGCTGCTCGTGGGCCGCACGCTGTATATCGCCATGGCCGGTTCGCACCAGATTCTGGTCGATCCATCTCGGCACCGACATGATTCGGGTCATCGCCGGAACGGGGAGCGAGAACATCCTCAACGGCCCGCGGAACGACGCGGCCTTTGCGCAGCCGTCGGGCCTCGCCACCGACGGGCACAACATTTACGTCGCGGATAGCGAAGGCTCGGCCATCCGCAAGATTCCGCTCGACCACGACGCGCCCGTTTCGACAATCGCCGGCACGTCCGATCTCGAGGAGGGCCGCTCGCTCTTCGCGTTCGGCGATGCGGACGGCGTGGGCAACGCCGCCCGCTTCCAGCATCCGCTCGGCCTGGCTTATCACGGCGGCTACCTCGCCGTCGCCGACACCTACAATCACAAGATCAAAACGATCGACGTCAAGACGGGCCAGGTGAAGACGTGGCTGGGGAGCGGCAAGCGCGGCGACGCGATCGATCCGCCGGAATTCGCCGAGCCCGGCGGCGTTTCGTCCGCCGCCGGCAAACTCTACATCGCCGACACCAACAACCAGGTCATCAAGGTGGCCGACCAGCAGTCGGGGAAGGTCACGCTGCTCCCCATCGAAGGGCTCACGCCGCCGGCCGCGTCGGCGACCGCAGAGAACGATCAAGACGAACCGGCGAAAGCGAAGCCGATCGAAGTCGAGACCCAGCACGTCGCCCCCGGCGACGCGCTGCGGATGGAGATCTCCTTCAAGCTGCCGGAGGGGTACAAGCTCAACGAGGAAGCCCCGGCCTCCTGCCGGCTGCATGCGGCCGCTGCGACCGATTTGATCGCCGCCGACCAACTAGCCAAACGCCACCGAGCCGTGCTCGCTGACCACAAGCTCGTTGTCACAATTCCGCTCGCCAAAAAAATGGGCCAGGCGACCTTCGAGGCGTCCCTCTCGTTCACTTATTGCCGTGACGGCGTGGGGGGAATCTGCAAGCTTGGCAGCGCGCAGTGGTCGGTGCCCATCGAAGTGTCGGCAGACGCGAAGCAAACGGCGGTTAATTTGACCGCGAGCGTGCAAGAGAAATGACAGGCACCGCTGCCACCTCGGCTGTCACAAAGGGTGGTATTCCGGTGCCACTGGCGGGGGCTTTGGCCCGCCAGTGCCGATGCCGTTTGGCCTGCGAAATAAGACACTGGCGGGCCAAAGCCCCCCGCCAGTGGCACCCCGTTCGAGCCGCAGAAGTCCGTCGCGATGCCACCCCGCCGGACCTCACCGCAGGTTGATCGGATCGACGTCGACGGTCCATTCGATTTCATTCCGGACCGTCAGCTGAGGCGCGACTTGTCGCCAGACGGCCCGGATCGCATCTCCTTCTGGACCGGCCAAGAGGACGTGGAAGCGGAAGTCGCCTTTGATCCGCGCGACGGGAGCCGGTGCCGGGCCGAGGAGCCGCATGTTGACGCCGCTCGACTTGGCAGCCTGCGCGCACAAGTCGGCGATCCGCTTCGCCTCGGCGTGGACCGCGTCGGAATCGGGACCGCGGACGATCACCCGCGTGAACGCATGGAACGGCGGAGCGAGCATCGAGCGGCGGTGCTTCGCTTCATGTCCGACGAAGGTGCCGTAATCGTGCTTGGACGCCAGCACGATGGCCGGCTCTTCGGGAGCCCACGTCTGCACGAGGACGCGCCCGCCGCGCTCGCTGCGTCCTGTGCGGCCGGCGACTTGCGAGATTAATTGAAACGTCCGCTCGGCCGCCCGGAAATCGGGCTGATGCAGGATCGTGTCGGCATTCACGACGCCGACCAGTGTGACGTTCGGAAAGTCGAGCCCCTTGGCGATCATCTGCGTTCCCAACAGGATTTTCGCCTCGCCTCGGCGGAATTCCTCGAGGGCCACGTCGTGAGAGCCCCGTTTTTTCATCGAGTCGCTATCCATCCGCAGGCAGTGGACGCCCGGGAACTTCGACCGCACTTCCTGCTCGAGCCGCTGCGTGCCCACTGCCCACGTAGCGCAGGCCTGGCTTGTTGCACGTGGGACAGAAGGCAGGCGGCACCGTTTCGTAATCGCAGACGTGGCAGAGTGCTTTCTGCCGGTCCTTGTGCCAGGTGAGCGTGATGTCGCAGTTGGGGCACTTCACCGATTGGCCGCACGCCCGGCACCAGATCGAGGGGGCGTATCCTCGCAGGTTGAGAAACAGGATGATCTGCCCGTCGCCGTTCAGCACGTTCCGCATGCCCGACTCGAGCGCCCGGCCGATGGCCGCCCCGCGGGTGCACAGCGGATCGTTGCGGACGTCGACCACGACCACCGGAGGGAGCGGCCGCCGCTCGACCCGTTTGGGGAGCGAGACAAGCACGTCCTTGCGCTCCTGCGTGCGGAGCCACGATTCGAGCGTCGGCGTGGCCGAGCCCAAGATCAGCGGAATGCTTTCCAACTGGGCCCGCTGCCGGGCGACTTCGCGGGCGTGATACCGCGGCGTCGTCTCCTGCTTGAAAGTCGTCTCGTGCTCCTCGTCGATCACGATCAGGCCAAGATGCGGCGTGGGAGCGAAGACCGCACTCCGCGCTCCGATCACGACTTGCACGCCTCCGGCGGCGATCTGCTGCCAGTGCCAGTGCCGTTCGGCATCGCTCAGATGGCTGTGCAAGACGGCGACCGAGTGGAACCGCTTGCGAAAGCGGCGGATCGTCTGCGGCGTGAGGCTGATTTCGGGAACGAGCACGATCGCCTGCCGTCCGTAACTCACCACTTCGCGGATCGCCTGGATATAGACCTCGGTCTTGCCGCTGCCGGTGACGCCGTGCAACAAGACCGTGCGGTGCCGTCCCGCACGCTGCACGGCGAGGATCGTGTCGAGCGCCCGCTTCTGGTCACTGTTGAGGGCCAGGTCGGGTTCCTGCGAGGAGTCGCCGGGCGGCGCGGTGAATTGGGCCTCCCGCTGGCGGATCGCGCGGATCAACCCTTTTTGACGCAGGGCCGAGAGCGGTGCCGTGCCGCAGTCGGCCGCCTGCGTGAGTTCGGCGGCATCCATTGGCCGGCCCGAGGCCGCCAGAATTTCGAGCACGGCCTTCTGCTTGGCCGAGAGGCGGGCGGCGGCGAGATCGTGCTCGCTCCGCTCGGCACAAACGAACGAGGTCACGATTCGCGTGCCGGCTTTTTGTTTAACGCCTGCCGGCACTACCGTCTCGATGACCTGGCCCCAACTGCAGAGGTAGTAGTCAGCGATCCACCGCGTCAGTTTGAGCATGTTTTCCGAGAGAATCGGCTCGCGGTCGACGATGGCGTCGATGGTTTTCAAGCGACGATTGGAGGAGGGCGTCGCGTTGATCGCCACGCAGTAACCGATCGTGAGCCGGTCCCCTTTGCCGAAGGGCGCCTTGACCCGCTGACCGGGAGTGACGAGCGTCCGCAGCTCGTCGGGGACGAGGTAATCGAACTCGGAATCGACGGGGCGGTTAAAGACCAGGCGGACGATCATCCGGTCGGCCTCGGCAGCGATCTCCCAGGGGAGAGGCTCGGCCGGCAGCGAAGCGGCGTCGAACAGCTGTTTTTGCGATGACTTGTTCACGCTCGGACGGTGCCCGAAAATGGGAAGCGAACCGATGACGGCAACCAGGTGAATCGTATCCCACCGCGGCGAACCGCGGGAATCGAGTGAGCGAGAATCGTTTTCGGCTCGAGGAAACGTGCATGCGGCTTGGCTTATTCGGCGGGACGTTCGATCCGGTCCATCTGGGACACTTATTCCTGGCCGAGCGTTGCCGCGAGGAGTGCCGGCTCGACCAGGTCTGGTTTCTCCCCGCCGGCACGCCGCCGCACAAGGCGTCCGAATCGATCACGCCGGGCAACCAGCGGGCCGAAATGCTCGAGTTTGCGATCGCCGGGCATCCGCAATTCTTGGTGAACCGGATGGAGTTGGCCCGCGAGGGACGGAGCTTCACGGTCGACACGCTGCGGCAGCTTCAGACCGAAGATCCGTCGCGGGAACTTTTCTTCCTTATCGGTGCCGATTCGCTGGCCGATCTGCCGCTGTGGCGGGATCCGCCGGGAATTGCCGAGCTGGCGACGATCGTCGCCGTCAACCGGGGCGACCGGCCCTGGCCCGATCTCGAGGCACTGCGGGAAAAACTCGGCAACGCCGTCTTTGCCCGCATCCAGCTCGTGACGATGCCCGGGATCGACCTCTCGGCCACCGACATCCGCAGCCGCGTCCGCGACGGAAAGAGTATCCGCTACATGACGCCCCGTGCGTGCGAAGTCTATATCGAACAGCACAAGCTGTATCGCGGCTGAGCCAGCTAATACTACAACGCTCGGTTGCGCAGTTCTTACGAGCCGCCGGCTTTACGCCGGCGGTCTTCGAACGGCGCTCGTCGCGCAGTTGCAAGACCGCCGGCGTAAAGCCGGCGGCTCGTACGAACGGCGCGACACAGCGCTGTAGGACCAGCAGCTTGCCCTACGTTTCACTCACCGACCTACGCTGCCTGATTCCAGTCTCGGCGCTGCGATGAGTTGCCGCCCGCTGGCGGCGGTTGGGCCGGCCGCTTGTTCCACCGCTCGCGCAAGAGGGCCTTCCAAGCATCAGTGGGAGGTTGAAAGGCCCGTTTAAATGGACCGAACGGGAGCAGGAACGCCGCAACATCCATCAAGGGTCCGCGCAAAATCCCCACCGCACGGAATTGCCGTTAAACGGCATGCCGGGCAACTTCTGGCGACCGAGCTGACCTAAGATGCAGTTATCCAGACTGCCGATGTCCAGAGTCTCCAAATCAATGCGGCGATCCCAATCCGGACCGAACTTGGAGTCGAGCCAGGCCGCCCCCATCCGAGCGCGGGCCATCGCCCAATCCGGCTGCTCGATCTCCGTCCCCTGCGTCAACTCCGCGTTCTCCAACAGTGTTGTGCTCATCTGCCGAACTCCCGCGTTTGAAGTGAACCAGCGTCGACGTGAACTCGCGCGAATGCGCAATGCGTGCGAACGCACGCTCCCTCTCTTCGGACACTCGCCGCAACCGATTTTGTCTGACTTCCTGCAAAACTTTTCTCTCGAAGACTGCGGACGAGTCGCACGCAACCTGCATGGTCGTTTAGAGTGTTGCGGCACAAAACCGAGGGAGGAGCTCGCAATGGCGTTTGTAGTCCGCGTCTGCCTGATTGCGGCCGCACTTCTGGCCAGCCATAACCTGTTCGCCGCCGACGGCACGAGTGTTCACCGCACCGAGGACGTGATTTACGGACGCAAGTTCGGCATGGCCCTCACGTTGGATGTCTTCCAGCCGGCCCGCGCCAATCGCTGCGGGCTGCTGTTCCTGGTCAATGGCGGCTGGCTGTCGAGCAAGGCGACGCCGCTGATGGTGACGATCCGGCCGGGCGATTATTCGCCCTTTCTCCACTGCGGCTACACGGTTTTCGCCGTCGTCACCAGTTCGCAGCCGAAGTTCACGATTCCCGAAATCGCCGCCGACGTGCGGCGGGCCGTCCGCTTCGTGCGGGCCAACGCGGCCCGGTTCGGCGTCCGCGGCGATCGCCTCGGCATCCTGGGCTCGAGCTCGGGAGGCCATTTGACCCTGCTGACGGCGGCCCGCGTCGAGCCGGGTCGGTCCGATGCGCCGGATCCCGTCGAACGCGAATCGAGTGCCGTCCAAGCGGTGGCCTGCTTCTTTCCGCCGACCGATTTTTTGAACTACGGCGGCCCGGGCGTCGACGGAGTGGGAGCCGGCCCCCTGGCCCCGCTCGAAGCGGCCTTCACCTCGCACGTCCTCGGCCCAGACGAACGGTTGAAACTCGGCCGCGCGATTTCACCCATTTATTTCGTGACAGCCCAGTTGCCGCCAACCCTGATCATCCACGGAGACGCGGACACGGTCGTCCCGCTGCAACAGTCCGAGACGTTCGTCGCACGGGCCAAGGCCGCGGGGGCGCCGGCCGTCCAATTGGTCATCCGTCCCGGCAAAGGCCACGGCTGGGGCGATTTTTGGCGATCGAAACCCGACGTGACCGCGTTCGCCGATTGGTTCGACCGCTATCTGCGGGACGTTCGCAATTGATTCGGCGTTCCCCGAAGTCTAACCAGGCGTCGCCCCTTGGGGCTTTATCGCAATCTCACGGCAGAAATTGAATCACTTCTTGCATGCGTGCAACAGCAGGAGTAGGCTCGCCTGCACACTTCGCACGCACGACACCTCGCCGACAACGCCATTCTTTCAAAGGGACGAAAACATGGGCGCGGATCTCTGGCAGTACGACGTGCCGGGACAGACGGAGCCCGATGCGGCGTTCGAGGCGATTCAAGCACGCGTGTTCGACGAATTCACGCAACGGCATAAAATCGATTTTCCGAAGATGGTCCGCGAAGCGGTTGCGGGCCGGCGTGAGGAAATCGCCGGCGCCCGTGCCGAAGGTGACCCGTATGGACTGGCCGATTCGTATGAGGAATCTCTCGCAGAACTTGAATCGCTCTGCTCGCAGCCGTTGCCTGTCGACAAGCCCGGTCAGATTGAGCTGTTTCGCAAGATCTGGTACGCCATGGCCCTCGGTGAGCCGATTGGCAATCTGTTGGACACGGTCGGCATCACGCGCGAGCCGCCCGACGATCCCTTCTGGTGCCGCGAGCTGAGCGAGGACGAAATGCGGCAATACGTCGGCAGCGACAAGCCGACGATCGCGCAGTCGAAGAAAGCGTGCTACACGGTCTCCGACATCTTGGATCGGGGCGCGAGCGTTTGTTGGCCCTACTACGACAACTCAGGTAACGGCCTCGGCTATTACTTTGTCGGCGCCAGTTTCGACTGACCATGAGAGTGGCGCCCAATTGGGGCTTTCGGGCGACGTGGATTTGCGCCGGGTCGGGTTAGGGCTGACCGAATCTTGGGCCCTGAAGGGGCCCCACTCTAAAGCCCAGGGCGGAGGCCGCCGTAGCCCTGGGATCCAAGGTCAATTTCCTGCGCGAAAAGCCCTGTAAGGGCGACACAAGGCGGTGTGCGGTCGCGTCGACATGGCACACAGCGGCGATCGGTCGCGCCCCGTTGGGGCTTTTAAATGGGTATTGTTATTGTGGTCCGCATACCCAGGGCTGCGGCGGCCTCCGCCCTGGGCTTTAGAGTGCGGCCCCTTCAGGGCCGTTTTCCATCTCATGATTGGCCGGCTCGTCCACACGTTCGTGCGCGTCGAATGCCAATCGGGAATCCGACATTCACGGCGTCGTCGACGACACGGCCCGCGGGCGTTCGCTGGCCGGGGCGTCGTCGGACGGGCGGAATTTGCCGAGCAGCGTGTAGATGTTGATCAGCGCGCGGTTCATCACCTGCTCACCCGCGCCGAGTTCGGCGGGCGAAACTTGCGCGTCGGCCCCGTAGCCCCCTTCCGAGGCGGCCTCGATCGTGGGGAAATACATGCTGTGCCCGTCGCAGTAGCCAAAAAACAGAGTGTGCGGCACGTACGAGCGCTCTTTCAGCCGCTTCGAGTGATTGGAAAAGAATTCGCCCGAGGCCCCGACGAGGGCCGTGTCGCCGTTCAAGACGACCGTGTTGAGTTCCGTGGGGACGCCGTCGCGGAACTCGGCCACGAAATTGCGGACCAGCTCGGGGAAGAAGGCCCGCGAGTACAGTGCCGTGACGAGCGGGTTCGAGAAGTCCGTGCGGGAGTGGAACAGGAAATGATCGACGCGCCCCTTGATCGACGGGTGCGCGGGGACTTGGGTCTTGGCTGCCTTGGCCAGCTCGATCGCCAGATCGCCCAGGTGCTCGCCGAACCGCTGCGGGCCGGCGAATTCGCCCGCGTTGACGCTCATGTCGCCGGCCGCCCCCTGCATGAAGACGCAATGCGTGTCGAGCTGGCTTTCGACCCGCTTTTTCATGAAGCCCGGATAGTCGGCCGAGTATTTGAGAATCCGCGGATCGGTCATCACGGCGTGGGCCGCGAAGTTGACCACGACGGCAATCGGCTTGCCTGACGCGTCGTCGAACCGTATCACGGCCAGCATGGGATCGGTCGCCTTGGGGATCCGCTTCGACTGGCGATTGCGGTTGAGGTTCAAATCGACGCGCGAATTGATCCCCACGCGGGCCGGGCGGAGATTGTGGTCCGCGTCGAGAATCGCCTCGATGATCAAGTCGGGGAGCTTGTTGGTGTAAGCGATGGCTTTATCGAATTTGCCTTTGCCGAAGCCCGGGCGGTCGGTCAATTCGAGCACGGGGCCGTGATGCGTGTGGCTGCCGCTGATCAGAACGTGGGCGATCTTCGCTTTTTCCACCAGCGTGTGCCGGATCTTTTCCATCATCGCCTGCGTCGGGCCGCGGCCCATGTCGAGGCCGACGATCGCCAGCTTGTCGTCACCGGCCCGGATCACGACCGCCTTGGCAAAGAGCGGATCGAGTGCGCCGGTGGAGAGCATGTCGTGCCGGGCGCCGTAACCCCACATCGGCAAACCGGCTGGCGGCGTGATGTCGCGCTCGCCAAATCCGGCCTCGAAGACGGGGGGAGTGGCCTGCGGTTCGTCCCCGCGAGCGATTTGCCCCTCTGCGCTCGCGAGAGACCCGACCAAAACCGCGCCGATCAGAGCCAAACGGACGGCCGTCATTCGAAACATGATCACTGCCTCACAGAGTTGATTTGCAGGGTGCGCCTACCGGAAAGTCGCCGAGTCGCGGCCGAATCTTCGCGAAACTGCCGGAACTCGATCGTGCGAGATTCAGCCACATAAAGCAAGCAATCAGTGTCTTTCGCCGCTTCAGATCAACGACGGCGTATTGAGCACCACAGGCTCGAGACCTTCGATGTTTTGTGGAACGCTCTTGTGAATGCAGATCATGTTGATCGAGACCTTATCGCCGAACACGTTGGTGGCGTTCTGCCGGAAGTTGTGCGGACTATAAAGGGGCGGTATGTGCCAAAACATCGCGTAGCCCAAGCCGTCGATCGCCCGCACCAGCTCCGCCGCCTTTTTGGGGCGATCGTTCTCGACATAGAGCAGTGGCAAGCAGCGGGCGATGGTCTTCGCCGCCCCATCGAGCACGGCACGTTCCATGCCCTCGACGTCAATCTTGATCAAGGCACACCGCCCTAAATTCAGGCTGTCGATCGTCACCACAGGCGTCGACTCCCCCAGATGGCCGCCCTCGAGCGAGAGGGCGCCATAATTCTGTGCCTGCGCCGGATCGAGGACGGGAACTTTGATCTCGCCCGGTGCAGCGCCGACGGCCTGCTGACGGCATTGCACGTTCGTCACGCTGTTGAGCGCCATGTTCGCGCACAGGCATTGAAACACGAGCCGCTGCGGCTCAAAGGCGATCACCAGGCCGTCGTGTCCCACCTGCCGGGCCAAGAACAGCGTGTGCGTCCCGATGTTGGCGCCGACTTCGAGCACGATCGTGCCGGGCTGAACGACTTGCCGAAACAGGTCGATCTCCCCCTCGGAATACTCGCCGTACATTTCGAGCGACTTGCCGATGAAGCGATCGTTCTGGTTGAACAACAAGGTGCCGTAGCGGCACTCGGCCGATCGATTGAAGGGGGAAAAATCAATCAAAGCAAAATCGCCTCCGTACGACTGACCGACCCGAAGCTCCCGCTGCCGCGCCTCCGTTGTCCGGCAGGCTCTTGTGCACTACGGTGTGTACCTGGGCAGCCGCCACAAATCGCGAACGAAAGTCGCCAGCATCCCAACGATCGCGGCAGCAGCGAGCCCGACGCACGACCAAGACAACCAGGAATCGGGCTGAAAAGCAGCCAAAGCCAGCCCAGCAGTGAGCACGGCGTAGAGCATGACGCAGATCATTCGCCAAACCGGCCATGCCTGCCGAAATGACTTCAGCTCATTCATTCCAGCAGAATACCGGCGGCTGAGTGACCACAACAGTTGAACCGGTCGCGGTCTACCGATTTTTTGGGTTGCCGCTGAGCGAAGCGTGGCTGCGCTGGGTCTTTTCTCGCCACCTGCTCGCACCACATTTCCATTAAGCCGCCGTTTTCCGGCGTTTCCGTATCCTTCCGCTTGCGGCAGCCATGAGCACAACCGCACTGAGGACTCCAATCCCGACCCAGAGGGAACGCGACCAAGTCGGCAGCAGAGACCAGATTCCGCTGGTCAAATTGGATTTCCCGGCAAGGAGTGCGTCGACTTCGCGGTTTAACTCCTCGGGCGGCACGGTGTCGGTCCACCGATTGCGAATAATGCCCTTCTGGTCAATCAAGTACAGCGTCGGCCAACCGCCAATGTTCCATGTCTTGGAGATGGCTTGCGCATGGCCCGCCTTGTTTTGGAACGATCGCCAGTTAATGCCGTATTTTTGCATCCCGTCCTTCAGCCGAGCAGGATCGGTGTCGCCGTTAACGCCCACGAGCTCAAACGGTTTATTCCGCAGGCGCTCCGCCAGCGACTTTTCATGCGGGACCATCTTCATGCAAGGGCCGCACCAGGTGGCCCAGAAGCTGAGCAGGACGACTTTGCCCCGGAATTGGGAGAGGGTCATGCCGCGCCCCTCTAAATCGACGCCTTCGATTTCCGGAGCCGGCTTCCCCAGAGCGCGCATCTTCAATTCGGCCAATTCGCGCTTGGCTGACTCGTTGAGCATCCTTTCGACGGCGGCATACTGATATTGTTCTTTGCCATCGAACTTTCTCACGAAATCCTCGAACAGCGCCTCGGCCTCATCCTGGCGACTCTCGCCCGCCCGCTGCACAACGGACGCCAAGGCAAACGCTGCCGCCGCACAAACGGCCCGATCCTGATTCTTGTCCAGAATGGTCCGCAGGTCCTGCTCGGCCTGAGCGGACCATCTGGGGGAGTTGCCGATGAGTTCGCATAAATTGCCGATGTCCGGACTGTTCGCAAAGCGAGCCACGATCAAGTCGGCGGACTCGACATACACAGCACTGGTCGACTGTTCTTTGGCGAAAGTCACACAGACCCACGTCAGCAGCTTGGCCGCACACGGGTGAGCGAGCTGCCGCTTAACGGCGGCGAGGACTTGGGGAGCCAGCGCTTTTTCCGCAGTCCTTTCCGGACGTGTCGTTCTGGACGCATCGAGCGCGCGATACAGATCATCCAAGTCGGCGGAGGCGACACGCCCACCTTCGAGGAGGGAAATCGCCTTCGCACCCGATTCGGAAGCCGGAGCCAGGAATGCCGCTCGGCAGAGTGCAACCAGGCCTGCGAATCCGTCCGGATGCGCTTCGGCAAATTGCAGGTAGCGTTTGGCAAACACCTCGGGATCGGGCCCGCTCTGGGCCATTCGCCGCTTCAACTCGGAGGCCGTGCCGGCTGTGACCGTCATCGGGTTTGCTTCGGCCCAATCGCTTTGGATTTTCGCAAAAGCGAGTGTCACGCTCGGGTCGCCTCCGACCCGCTGGTAGGTGCAGAGCGTATCGCCGTTCTCGTTGGTCGATTTGAATTCGGTGGGGCGTCTGCCCTTGTTGTTCGTGCAGATCGTGAGTCGTTGCCCTTCGAGCGAATAGATTCCCAGCAGGGTGAGATCCTTCCAGTTGGGATCTCGCCAATGGATGACGAAGTCGATCTGTTTCGGCGATGCAGCCGGATTGAGCCGGAATCGTGTCTGACTCTATTGCGAGATCCAATTGCTGCCAAAATTGAATTCGATTCGCTGATCGTCCTGGATGATCCAGCGCACATTCTTCATACCTGCAACCGCGATGCCCCTCGTCTGAAAATCGATCCGTTGCCATTCCCCTTGCAAGTCGTGCGCGTCCCCAGCCGGTATTTGCTTCCGGCCGGCACTTGCTTCCGGGTGCTCTTGCGCGGTGGCGAAACTGACGAGCAACAGGCACACGACCACGGGCGTCGCCAGGCATGTTTTCAGCGGGAATTTGATTGTCATAGCCGTCATTTTTTCTCGGGAGAGGGACCTGGTTTCCGTTCTTCAAGAAGCTCGGTGGGCCACGGTTCTTTGGCGGGTACGACCATCCGGGGAACGGTTCGTGCGGGGACCGGTCTGAGAGACGACTGAGGGCCGCTCGCTCGGTAGAGCATCAGTAATTCGAGGACCCAGATGCTCAGCAGCGGCGCCATCACGAGCAGAACTCCCCAAGGCGAAGCGGGTACGATCATCACACGATCCCTTCGAACGCTCAAATCATTTCCCGTCGCCGCCTTGACGGTTTCGCGTATGGCAGGGATCCACTCCGCGGTGCGCCGCATGGTATCGCCTACGGTGCGGAACCAGAGGTTACCGGGCATGAACAACAGGGTTTTGCGCTCGCCCCTGTGCACGTAGATGAGCGAAAGGAATCGGAAACCGAGTGGACTGATCCACCGCGGTTGGCGTGCCAGGCCCAACTCCTGCACATCCGCGAAGGGGATCGCCGTCCGCTGAAAGCCTTCGGTAAAAACGAGCTGATCGTCGTAGAGAGCCAGCTCGCCCCGGCTTGGTAGCTGGAGAGTTCCGAATGCCGTTGCCAACCGTTCGGGCGTCGTCCAGATCCCGCGGCTCGTCTTCAGCGGGGCCTTCAACGGAACCAACAGACGATCGTGCGCGACCGGCGGAGTGCTGGCAATCGTCTCCATCTGCGTCTTGACTTGACTGACCTGTTGGTAGCGCCGCTCCGGGTCCTTTTCCAGCGCGCGCAGGACGACTTCGTCCAGCCGGACATCGATGGCCACTTTCTTCGAGGGGGGCTCGGCGAGTTTCGCGGGAAACTCTCCCGTGAGCATTTGATAGAAGACCACGCCGAGCGAATAAATATCGGCCCGGTGGTCGACCTCGTCCGGACGCTGAACTTGCTCGGGCGCCATGTACTGCGGCGTCCCCATCACGCGCTCGGCTCCGCGGGTCGGCCCGTCGGCACCCACCAGTTTCGCCAGCCCAAAGTCGGCGATTTTCACCTGACCTTGGCGATTGAGCAGAATGTTTTCAGGCTTGATATCACGATGGACGATGCCCTGATCGTGCGCATATTGGAGCGCGTCACAAATCTGCGGCACGATCGCCAATGCTTCCCGCGAAGCCATCCGCTCCGCATCCAGCACTTGACGCAGGTTCAGCCCGTCGACGTACTCCATCACAAAAAAGTACAGCCCGTTCGTTTGCCCGAAGTCGTGAATGGTGACGATGTGCGGATGATTGAGCCGGGCCATCGCTTGGGCTTCACGAGCGAACCGCTCGGTGAAGTCGCGATCCTGGCCGATCTCCGGCGGCAGGATCTTGAGCGCCACGAGCCGATCGAGCCGAGTCTGCCGCGCTTTGTAAACGGCCCCCATCCCACCGCGACCGAGAAGTTCCAGGAGCTCCAGATCGGGAAAGCTGGCCGCGAGAGCGGCGGGTTCCGGCGGCACCCAACGCGCGGGCGCCCCCGTCTCCTCAGTTCCCACCGTATTCGATTCCAGCCCCATTCTGAGCAAGCAGGCCCGACACAATCCTTCCGGAGCGCCGGCGGGCAACGCTGCGTGGCATTGCGGACAGGTCTTCGTTTCGGCCATGAGCGATCGTTTCCGGCGGCGAGGGGCGCACTGCACCTTTTACAACAGCAAATGCCGCCGAAAATTACAGGCGATCCAATAAATATTTGACTTCGTCGTCAATAAGTCCTGGCTCGGCAACGGTTTGCGCAATCTCGTCGCGCAACAGTTTCCGGTACCGTCCACGCAGTCGATGAACCGCGACCGCGATCGCGCCCGGAGTCATGCCGAGTGCCCGAGCGACCTCATCGTACGCTCCGTCGTCGGGTCGTTGCGTCAGCGCCTCCTTGAGCGCCTCGAACAAGGCGCTTTGTCCCTTGGCGGCATATTGCCCACGCAACCGCGACAGAACTTCGTCGAGGACCGCCCACGCCCAACGTTGTTCGAATAATCGCTCCGGCGTCATGTCGTCGGTCGGCTCGATGGCATAACGAGCCTCCGCATCGAACGCGTCGAGGGCCAGAATCCTGTTGGGGCCGCCTCGTTTCTGCGCTCGCGACTTATCGTACTCATTCGCCAGAAAATGCTTGATCGAAGCGAGCAGAAAGGAGCGAAACTTCCCTTTTGACTGATCGACATGCCGCAGCCGGTGCTTCTCTACGAGCAGCGCGAAGAACTCCTGCGTGAGATCCTCCGCCGCATGCGGCGAGTGCCCTTGTCGTCGCACATACGCGTACAGCGGAAACCAATAGATTCGAGCCAACTCTTCCAGCGCCCGCTGCCGCTGACCGTCCGCAGGAGGCCCGCCGGCAGCCAACACGACGCTCCATCTCGTCGCGAAAAAGCGCGCGTGCGAGTTCCCCTCGGAGGAAGCGGCGGAGGTCACGACGAACGCCTTCTTCAATTCGCTCTCAGACGATTTGCAACAACGACGGAGAGACCTGCGGCAGTGCTGTCTCTCTCAGGCAACGTTTGCCCCCGCGGTCAGAATCGCAAGATAATCAGGATACCAATCTTCCGACCGAAGAAGCTTCGGCAATCGCGCTGAGGCTTGTCGCTCGCAAGATGCCTCGCGCAAGGAACTCCTGGATGCCCCGGCGGGCGAGGTTCTCTTGTTCCAGCTTGTAATCGGGCAGGAATGCCGCCTTCGGTGACCGTCTGATCATGAGGTCGCCCGCTTTCAGCACCCCGTTTAGGACGCGTATGCGATTTTCGGCGCAGCGCCGAAAGCAGGCCACTTCCTCGATGATCACGTCCTCGTCGCCGGGAAACCTGGTCGACAACTCGATACGGCTGACGTTTTCATTCCTTTTGCGGCGAGACGCCTTTTTCAATGGACGCTTCAGGCTCGAATCGTCACGTCGGTGACACGAAAGGAATGAGAACCACGGATTTCACCGATGACACTGATGAGGAGCAGAGAGAGATTCAGGCAGGGGGTTCATTCCGCCATTCCGTCATTCCGCCAAGGGGGCGGACTCAAAGCAGCGGGGCGGATGCAAAGCCTTGGGGCGGTTGCAAAGCAATCTTCATCAGCTTTTTTATCAGTGAAATCGGTGCCGCGTTCGTGCGCGGCCTCTCGCCGCTGATCCGTGGTCGCTCTCCCCCTTTTTTGATTTCGGCTGAGCGAAGCGAGGCCGCGCTGGGTCCTTTCTCGCCGCCTGCTCGCATCGCAGTTCTACAAATTCGAGGTAATGTCGACACAAAGCGTCGCCCGGAATCCTTGATCGGCCACCATCGCGGCACTGGAAATGCCGTGTCCTGAGAAATCGGGACCCGGGGATTCGAATCCCCCTCTCTCCGCTTTTGAGGTCGCCCGCTGTGGCGATCTCTTTTCATCTTGCGTCCACTTCTTTGACAAACAAATGCCGCGTAGCGATCCCTCAATCCCCGCCAGTTTCTTAGTAATTCGGCTTTTGACAAAACTCTAATGGTCGCAAAGCGACGTAAGAGACCTGGGAACAAAGGCGATTTTTCGGCTGCCCTATTCGGTCGTATCCGCCCGAATTTTTTCTCGATTACGTATCCCTGCCGGTCGGCTTCGCTGAGCGGCGAGCCGGATACTCTCGCCCCGACGCGCCCCAGCTCGACCGAGCTCTGCGCCGCTGGCATGAACTCCGGATCGACGCGGAAATCGTCCTGCTGCGAAACCTGGGAGCTCAGCGTGCCAACTCACGCGGTCACGACGGGCCGGAACTCTACGAATCGGCGCGGCTGCTGAATTCCCTGCTCGCCGATTGATCTTGGGCAACTCGCCGCGCTCTGACCGCCTGGCTGATGCGACGAACGGCACCGCGGAACGACTCTTTGTGTTGCAACCGACGGTTTCAGCCGGCTTCGGAGGGCGCAGGCGGCGACGGTCGTGTCCTTTCGGCAAGCCTGCAATTTCTTTGTCGACTGGCGACCCGGGAGTTTGGGCAGACTGAGGGCCGTTCAGACTACGCGGCAGCCGGCTCGGCGAGTTTGGCCGTGTAATTCCACGGCATCCACGCGGCCGGAGCAGCGGCCACTTCGGCGGCGTGTCGCAGCAGCGCGGTGAGGTAGTCGAACGGGTTGGTCCCGTTGAGCTCGCAGGTGTGGATCAGGCTCATGTACCGATCGCCGACGGCGGCGCCGTTGCGGGTCTTGTAGAAGTAGGCGTTCTTGCGGTGCAGGATCGCCTTTTTGAGCGCCCGTTCGCAGATGTTGTTGTCCAGCGGGGCACCCGGCTGCCGGAGAAATAGCGTCAGCTTCTCCCAATGCCGGACGAGGTAGCTGATCGCCGCGCCCAGTCCCGAATTCGGTTCCACCCGCCGTTCCTCGAACTGCTGGGAGAGCCACGCTCGCAGCCGGTCCATCACCGGACCGCTTTCGGCTTGATGAAACGCCAGGCGTTCCTCGTCCGTCATTTGACGCTGTCGCGCCTGTGAGTCGTTGCGGTAAACGACCTCCAAGGCCTCCAGGACATACCGGGTCTCGTCAGGGAAGCGCTCGTTGATGTCGACGAACTGCCGTCGGCCATGAGCCAGGCAGTTGGCCACGATCGTCGCAAATTCTTTGGGCAGATTGCGGGAGAGGGCATCGCACATCTGGATCGGGGGCGGAAGATCGCTGGCGCGCTGCCGGAGGACGTCGGCCAGGTTCTCGCCCCCGTGCTTGCGGCCGCTGAAGAACAACGCGATGCGGTGTCCGGCCGAGGTCGCGACGATGCCCGACGTGAACGTTCCCGTTCGCTGGGACGAATCCGGGGAGGGGTCCGCTTCATCGGATGCCGTCTTTTCCTTGGCGTGCATCAGTTCCAGGATTTTGACCGTCGTGTCGTCGTTGTGGACGACCGTCCCTTGCGCCGCTTGACGGATCAACTCGTGCGACGCGGGCGTCAGCTCCGGGGCCGCGGCCGCGACGATGTCCCATTGCGTCGAGGCCGGCAGCGGAACTCCCAGGCTCTTCTGCAGCTTGTCCTGGCGATGGAAGGGTTGGCCGGTCCCGTACTTGAGCAGAGCCACCATGCTGGCGACCGTGGCGTCGTATTTCTCGGCGCCGGCAATTCCCTCCGGCGCCTGAGCCGTGAAGATCTCGCCGCACAGATTGCAGCGCAGCTTCTCCAGTTCGTAGATCGCGGCCGTGATCGGCGGCTGCCCCACGAACCGGATCAGCACTCCCGGGCGGCTCATGGCGTAGACCGTTCCCTGTTCGCAATCCGGGCAGGGGTCTCCAGCCTGGAGCGATTCGTGCGGAACCTTGATCCGGTTAGCGCCCGGATAGCTGTCGGCCCCGTTGCGGCCATGACCCTTTTTCCGTTCTGCCGGCTCTTCAGCAGCCAGGGACGCCTGTTCGGTCGAGGGTGTTTGAGCCGGCTGATCGCGTCCGACCACGTTGGCCGTCTTCTCGGTTCGCGCCCCGAAGAGCAGCTTCCGCAGCCGGGTCATGCTGGTGTTTTTGTCGTCGATCAGTTCGGTGACGTAGGCGTACGATTCGAACAACGCCCGGATCAGCTTGAGATTCTCTCTTCAAGACCCGTCTGCTCGGCGCGGCGCAGCAGCTCTTGCCACTTCTGCTCATTCATCTCGATGATCTCCGGCGGCAGACTCTTCATCGGACAGCCGGAACCCCACAGGAACAATCGCTCTGCCCGCGGAAGAAACTCGCGAGGCACTGACGGCCGGGGGTGTATCAAGAACCAGCCGATCGACGCAAGATGAGCCTGCACGCAGGGGCTGAAGGATCGTTCCTCGATCGATCATGCCGGCACCACGGGCGCCGAACAGGGCGCGGCTTTCGTGTTCTCGGGATCCCCTGCACACAGCAATACCTGCAGTTGATGGGCGGCCAGGGCTTTGGCGTGCTGATCGGCGCTGACCGGCCACCAGCGAAACCTTCCTTCTGAGAGTCGCTTGTGAGCGAGCCAAAAACCTTGACCGTCATACAGCAACACCTTCACAGCGGTCCCCCGTCGATTCCGGAAAGCAAACACGGTCCCTTGAAACGGGTCTTGGCCGAGGACTTCTTTGCATAAGCGAACCAAGCCATCAATACCGTTTCGAAAATCGACCGGCTCGATCGCCACCAGGATCCGCATCTGGGAAGCGAGCTGCAGCATCAGCCGGCCCCCCAGAAGTCGCGTCCCAGAGCTGCGACATCCGGGGCCGTGCTTCCCCGCCACTCGATCCGCAGTCGTGCACCTCTCTTGTTCTCGAATTGGATGACGCACTCAAGCGGAGCAGCGAACGCTGAGGCGGGCAACTCCTCAAAGCGGACATCTGCCGCCGACTTCCGTGGTCCGGTCCGGGACGACGTCTTCACCCGTTTCTTGACGTGATAGTAGTCGAGTCCCAGGGCCCGGGCCGTGCGATTGACACCGTACCGGCTGGCCAGCTCGGCGGCTTCACTCCAAAGAGTTGCGGGGATGCGGTCGCCTCGTTTACGCCCTTGCCGCCACCGCTCCAACCGTTCCGCCACGCCTGACAAATCGGCCGGGACTTCCCGTAGTCTGCTGCGCTGCATCGGCTGTCCTCCACGATCCAAGGATCTGGACAGCCACGTTACCGGCCAGGCAAAAACCGTTCATACGCGCTTGCCGGAAGGACACAGACGGTCCGGGGCAGTGACCTCCTGTCTCGGTACCGTGGCTGCGGTCGTGACGATAATCTCCCACAACTCCTGTATGTTGCATTGCAAGGTAGCTATCATAGTAATATAGTGGAGAAATGGCCGACAACTTGCTCGAAAACTGGCAGGTGCAGGTCCGCAAGGGGCTGTTGGAACTCTGCGTCCTCAACGCTCTCAACGGGGATCGGCAGTACGGCTACGACATTGTCAAGCAACTGCGGACGCTGGACGGGCTCGTCATCGGCGAAGGAACGATTTACCCCATCCTGAGTCGGTTTCGCAAACAGGGCTTGGTCGAGTCGACTATCGAGGAATCGCCGGGCGGGCCGGCGCGGAAGTATTACCGATTGACGCCTCATGGACGTAAAGCCGTGATGCAGATGAATGAAGTCTGGGACCAGATCCACCAGGGCGTACGCGCCTTGCGGAGAGGGAAACCATGATCGAACTGACACCGACGCCCAAAATCGGCTGGACGATTATCTCAATGAAATGCGCCGCGTGCTGACGGGCTCGCCCTCGGTCGATCTGGCCGACGTTGAACGCGACATCCGCGATCACATCGACGCCGCTCTCGCTGGGCAAGCCGCCCCGGTCGAAGCCCTCGTCTTGGACAACGTTCTACAAAGCCTCGGCAAACCCTCTCAATGGCTGCCGGAGGCGGAGACTGCCTGGTATCGCAGGTCGCCCTCGACGTGGCCGGCGGCTTCGAAGCAGGCGCTACTCCGGGTCGGTCAGCGCCTTGCCGGAGGACCGGAAAGATATCGGCTGGCCTATTTGTCGTTGCTCGTGCTCGGCCTGGGCTGGTACTTGATGCCCAGCGGCCGATTGGACAAAGCCATCATCGGACCGATGATTGCCACGCTCGTCAGTTTTATTCTGTCGTGCGCGTCGCTGGCGTTATTCGGCGCGGACCGATTGTCGGCCGGTCAGAAATGGCTCCTCTATCCGGGCTTGTTGGCCGTTTACCTGCCGGTCGCCGCGCTCCTATTTCTTGGGCCAGTCGCAATCGTCGGCTTGAGCGCAATCAAGAACGAAAATGATTTCAAGGCCGCTTCGCAAGGGGAACCTCCCCACAAGCTCGTGCAACGGGGGGCTGCGTTGCACGAATTGGAGAAGCGCCCCCGCGATACCAAAATGTGGAATGTCTCCCTAAACCCGATCAAGGTGGCCTGCGGATTGACGGCAGTCGCCGGCGCGAGCTGGTTCCTGATTGGGCTGCTGTGGGCGCTGCTTCCCGGCTTGGTTCGCATCGTCTTTTACCCCCTCGTGAGCCGCTCGTCCCGCCGGCCTGGGTTCGCGATCGCCGTCATTGGGTTGCTGATGTCGCTCGGCGGCGTACTGTTTTTCAGATAGATGTCGATTCATTCTCCGGAGCGCAGCATGCGCACTTTTGTGAAACGTAGCGCGATTGCGGCATTCATCTGCTTCGCGACATTGTTTGCCGCAGTTTTCGTGTACTATCTTGCGAACCGAGCGTCGATCGACGTCAGGGAATTCGTGGACATTCGAATCGCGGCAAGTCGCGCAGACTATGCGTTGCCGGAAGCGATTCGCAAAGCAGAATCGCAGGACGCGAAGAACGGTGCCAGGTCAGAGCATGCGGTTGTCATGCAGACGCTTGCTGAACGCTGCTTTCCGTTGGCTACCAAGTACCCTGAGACATCGGGCGGTGTGGCTGCGCTGCTCTGGGCTGCCTGCAAGGCTCCGAAAAACGAGACGCGAGACAACGCCTGCCAGTTGCTCAAGGCTCGTATCCCCGGTGCGCAAATGGCTCATTTACGAGAGGGATTGAAACTTTCATCAGACGGACAAATCAGGGCAATAAAGAGTATTGCGCCCGAACTTCTCGAACGCGTGAAACAAAATGCGAAGCATCCGGCTTCGGCTTTCCTGCTGGCGAAAGTGTGCGTCATGTGTCGCGGAGCCGACGAGGATGAGGAACCATCGAAGCTGTTCGTGGAGGCTGCCAATTTGATCGCGAAGCAATATGCAAGCAGTCCGGAGATTGAGAATTTCTGCCAGTGCCTCGGCACTTTTGTTGCAGGTAGTCCGGCTTGGGCGGGGCGCTTCGAGTCACATTTGCAGGCCATCCTCAATATCAACAAGAATCGCTTCGTCCGTTGCACTGCCTCAATGGCTCTTGCGTCGGTCGTCGCGTTGGACGACAAGCGTAAAGCGGAAGCCGAGGGACTGCACAAGAGATTCCTGGCCGAATTCGATGGTCAAACCAATTACCTTTTCCAAATGATCGAGCGGCAGTACGGTGAGGTTGCAAAGATTCGACTGGATGAATTCAAAACCCGGGGAATCGGCATGCTGGCTCCAGAGATTGAGGGTGTCGATACCAACGGCCAATCAATGAAGTTGTCGGATTACCGCGGAAAAGTCGTGCTTGTCTCGTTCTGGGCGACGTGGTGCGGGCCTTGCATGAATATGATCCCGCGCGAGCGGGAGCTTGCTGCGCGTCTGGAGGGTGAACCGTTCGCGATTGTCGGCGTGAATGGCGACAGCGATGAAGCAGCTATGCAAAATGCCGTGACGACACAAAAGATCACTTGGCGATCCTTCCGCGACCGCTTTGGCCGATTGGCAGGCAAACGTCCGATTTCAGACGAGTGGCAAGTGCTTGGTTGGCCAACGCTATACTTAATCGACCGCGGGGGCATCATCCGCAAACGGTGGACGAGCGAACCGACGTTGGCGCAGTTGAATCGAGAGGTCGATCGGCTAGTCCACGTCGCGGCAACGGTCGACGAAATTGTTGATGCGGCCAGAAAAAATACGACTGCCCCAGGCAGAAAAGTGACCGACTCAGCAACGGCTAAAGGTCGCGCTACGACGCCAAAAACGGAATCAATCGACCGTTAGCCGCGAGACACTCTCCCGAATTCTCAACCCTTTCTCGCAATTGCCACAAAACGACCGTTAAATGAACGGCAGATCTTGACGGCCGGCGGACGCCAACGGAATCGTCTACCGCCGCTGGATTTTCCGTCTTCGATGACGACCCCATCCGTTCGAGCCTGGAGCACGGTCCGGAACGTCGGCCGAATTGAATCCAGCGCACGGGATGCTGCGGACCAATCGGCGGTGTTCTTTGACAAAAGTGCCGCACACGAGCCGCCCAATTCGCCGACCGGATTTTGACAGTTGTTTGACAAATCCGGTTTGACAGAATTTGGACAGCCCGAAAGATGCGAAGCACCAGATAAAGTAAGGCATTTTTTAAATCCGCCAAATGTCGTGGAGCCGACCGCCGCGGCACTGGAAATGCGGCTGGCGGTCTTGCTTGGCGCGTCGATCGCCTCTCGAAGACCGCGACTCGACTGGGGGTATCCATTCCGATGGGTCCGGCGTAAAGCCGGCGGCTCATAATGGTCTTTCGCCGCTTCTCGCCAGGCATTCGCTCGCCAGTAACTCGAACTCGGCCCTTTCGTGTTCGATTAGGATCGGGCCATGAGACTCTGGCCTGATAGGTCCCGGTTCCGTGCGTTTGGGCACGTTTCAAAGATGTCTTCGCCTCTTTGTAAGAAACGAGACCCTTTAACCGACTTTATTCGAAACGGCGAGTGAAAGTTGTCGCGGAGCCGTCGAAGTTGACCGACCCGAACGAACCGGACTGGGAGCGGATCGTTGCCGACCATGGTCCGGCTGTCTGGGCGACCGCGCTGCGCATTCTGAAACATCACGAAGACGCGCAGGATTGTTATCAGCAGACGTTTCTGGACGCCTTCCGGACGGCCTCGCGTGGTCCGGCGACCAATTGGATTGCCCTGCTGCTGACCATCGCCGCGCGGCGGGAGATCGATCGTTTGCGGGATCTTTCTGACTCTGTTTCCAGAGGAAAAAAGGGCTGTGGTCGCGAAGTTTCCCGGCAAACGATCGTTGCCCGGACTCTTGGAAATGATCGAACAACTCGAGAACGACAAACAGACGATTTCGAGCCAGGAACAGCTCGACGGACTCGACGTCGTCGTGTATCGCCTCACGAAGGATAACGTCAAAACAACGATTTGGGCCGACCGCTACACGATGCTCCCTCTGCGTGCGGAAATGGAAATGCTCAAAGGCCCCGTCAGAAAACGACGAGGACCGGATTTGTCTGGGATCCGCCGATCCCCGACCGGGAGAAGTTTTTCAGCGTCGAATTGCCGGCCGGTTACGAGGTAACGACGAGGAACCTGTTTTGCGGCGCGGGCGAAAAATAGCGCACGTCGGCGTGATGCAATTTGAAGGGCGAGAGGGCCGGTGAACCGAGTCGGTTCACCGGTGTTTTTTTGGCAGGGCTGCAAGCCGTCCGTGGAAAGTCGATCGGGCGTCCGTCCCCTGGCTTTATTTTATCCCGGCGACGCAAGTCGTTCACGATCAGTTTTACAGCTCCTGTAAAAGACGCCGCGTAAGTCGGTGCAAGCGAGCCGCTTCGGACTTCCGTTTTTTTTCCGTCCCCTCTGCCCCGGGTACCCGCGCTTCGTGGGTGCCTCTTCCGTCAAGCGCAGCGCCGCTTTTTCTGTGGTGCCCGGCCCTCCACGCTCCGGTATTCCTGGAACGGATCGATGCCGAAGAACTGGTAAAGTGTCGCGGCGAGATCCTTCGGACTGACGGGACGTTCGGTCGGAGAGGCGCCGATCGCATCGGACGCGCCGACGATTTGTCCCCCCGGAACTCCGGCCCCGTCGAAAAGGACGGTGAACACGCCGGGCCAGTGATCCCGTCCGGTGTTGCTGATGGTCGGGGTCCGTCCAAAGTCGGTGAAGACCGTGACCAGCGTCGTTTCGAGGAGTCCCCGATCGCTCAAGTCGGTCAACAGCGCCGAGAGGGACGTGTCCAGAACCGGGAGCTGCTTCCGCAGCGACGGAAAAATCCGGCTGTGGTGGTCCCAGTCGAAGTCGTCGATTGGGTGCGATCCGGCTGTGGCGGGTGAAATCGGCGTTTTGGGGGGTGTTTCGAGAGACACCGGCTCGGGAGTTGGCTGGCTGATGAAAAGAGGGTGTCCTTCTGTCAGGCTGTGTTCAGGAAAAACCGGCCTCGACAGGGAAAGGACACCCTCATGGCATATGGAATCGTTTTCTGTCTGCTGTTGCAAGGAGACGTGGTTCAGGCAATCGCCCAGGCGCGAGCGCTTCAAGAGCGGCACGCGGAGAGGCTGTGGCCGCTGGTCGCAAGACTGATGCAGGGTCAAGTCACTCCCCAGACGATCTTCGAATTCGAGCAGGAGTTGCAGGCCGTGTTGCGGGAGATGGGCCGCGAGATTCTGGAGGCCGTGCTGAACCGGCTGGAAGTTTCCAGCCATGCGGACTGGCCCACGCACGTCAGGCACGAAGGCGAAACCTACCGGCGTCGTGCGGAAGCCACGCCGCACGAGATCTCGACGCTGTTTGGTCCGGCCACGCTGCGGCGGCTGGGATACCGCTCGGATGCGGCCGGGGAGCCGTCGCTGTTTCCCCTGGAAGAAGCGCTGGGTTTGAGGCACGGCTGCACGCCCGCCCTGGCCGAACGGGTGGGGTTTCATGCCGGCCAGGCAGGAGCCACGCAACGCACCCTTCTGGATCTGTTGAAACGCGATCACGGAGTGACGATGGGCGTTGGCCGATTACGCCAGTTGCTCTCGAGCCTGTCCGACGCCACAGCTCCCTTGCGGCGGGAAGCGCAGGCCCGGCGGATCAGGGACCTGCTCCAACGGGCCTTTGCCCGGAAGGGACGCGGCCAGCCCACGCTGGCCGTAGGCCGTGACGGGATCACGGTCGGCAACCAGCCCCACGGGTTCTTCGAGGTGGCCACCTGCGCAACGGTTTCGGTGCATGACCGGCGGGGACGGCGGCTGGGAACCGTGTCGCTGGGCTTCGCTCCGGAACTCGGCCAGCAGACGATGACCGAGGAACTGCTGGCTCTGCTGCAGGAGATCCTGCGGCAGTGGACCGACCCGCTCCCGCAACTGGCGTATATCAGCGATGCGGGCGATCAGGAAGAAGCGTTCTACACCAAACGCCTGTGCCGCATGCGACACCCGGTGACGAAGACGCGTCTGAGGTGGCAGCGGGTGGTGGACTACTACCATGCGGCCTCGCGGCTGACGACAATCGCCGAATCCCTGAACCTGGACGAGGCCTCTGCGACAGCCTGGGCGCGCCGCATGCGCCGGGTGCTGAAACAAGAACCGAACGCCGTCCACCGGATCCTGCACTCGGCCGCGGCGTTGGAATCTCGGTCCGGAACGAAGAACAAAACCCAGGCTGCCGCATACGAAACGGCCTGCTCGTACCTGCGGCGACGCAGCGTCTGGATGCGGTATCACGCGTTCCGTGACGCGGGGCTGCCCATCGGCAGCGGCGTGACCGAGGCCGCCTGCAAGACACTCTTCACGCAACGGGTCAAGCTCTCTGGAATGCGCTGGAAACGTCACGGACTCCAGGTCGTCCTCAACCTCCGCATGCTGGTCCTGAGCGGCGTCTGGACCGAAGTCTACGCCCGCACCCTCACGCCACGCAGTACCCATCCAATCCAGGCCCGCGTCCACATATCCCATGAAACCCTGCAAAACGCAGCATAAACCTCAGCCATGCAGGGACCGTACCCCGTCGATTGTGATGAAGGGGACGCCCGCTTCCACCAGCCGCCGTGCCATGAGGCAGCTTTGACCCATTTGGGTGCGTCCATAGGCATCGCGGATGGTTGCCGGCTCGTCGCTAATTGCGAAGGCCCGGCGTGCGCGCTTATTCGTCAACGTTTGCAGGGCGCTGAGATAGTTATCGTCGACGCTCTGAAGAGCGGCCTTCTCGTGGTTCCGCGTCCAATGATCCAGCGCCTGTTGCAGGTTCCAGCGCCGCACGATCCGCTCGGTCGGAACAGTCTCGTCCAACGCCAGCCGCGTGACCCGGAAGTTTCGGTCGTTCGGGTCCGCTTTGAGCAGAAATGGATCGTACGCGCGGCCCATCCAGCCCGCCGTGTAGTAGCCGACTTGGGCCAGATACGAAAGCCCGGGCACGCACATATAAGGGGGCAGTCCGTTGGTCGACCCGTGCAAACGGGCTACCTGCGAGCCGATGTTTGGCGTCGAACGCGGTTGTTTATCGGGGCCGTCAAACGAGGGATCGGGCTCCGTGTACCCCCGCTGCATGAAGTATGCGGAGACTCCGTGGTTCGTTTGATCGTGGTGGACCGAGCGGATCAGCGTGAAGCGGACTGCCTGTCGTGCCAGCCGAGGGAGCAGCTCCGTGAAAAAAACTCCGGGCAGCGCGGTCGAGACCGTCGAAAACTCTCCGCGGACCTCGGCGGGGGCGTCGGGCTTGGGATCGAACGAGTCGTGGTGGCTGATCCCCCCGCCGCAATAAACCATGATCACGGACTTGGCGCAGGCGCCAATTGAGCTCGGCGCGGCCTGGAGCCCCTGAGAACCGCCCAACGATAGCCCCAAGACCGATAGGGGTCCGAGCTTCAGGATCTGGCGACGCGACAGGATCGGATTGCACCCGACGCTCGTCGCCGCGCATTGCCGACCAACGTGGCCAAGAGCGCGTCGTGCCGCAGCCAATCGTGATCGTTGAGGTCTTCATAACCCAGACACAACGCGAAGAGCCGCTGCTTCAGCAAGTCGAGCAGAGGATGCTCGATGCACTCCGGATCGCGATGATCCGTAAAACAGCCGGCGAAGCCCTCCACGAATCGGAATCGGTCTTCGACCTCTTTGAGCAGCATTCCCCCCGCGTCCGACGTCACCCGCCCCCCGTCGAACCGGGCAACGACTTCCCGGCCTCCCACTTGCTGGAATCCGAATGTGCGTTGGCTACAATCTGTTTCCACGAGACCGTCTCCTCCGTGATTCGTAAGTGTTGCTCGTCAACACCACTTACCTCGGCTGAGACGGTTTCGTTGCATCCGCGTAGTGAGAAATGCGGGCTAGCCGACCAGTTCGTGAACGCCTTCGAACACGGCGCTAATACCGGCGTCGGTTGTTTCAGGCCCCCAAGTAATACGAACGGATTGGCTAATATGTTCTTCGTCAAACCCCATCGCGGCCAAGACATGGCTGGGCTTGTATGCTGATGTCGTGCATGCTGATCCGTTGGAGATTGCTGCACGTTCACGAAGGAGCATCATCAGTGCTTCGGCGTCGACGCCGCGAAGGCCGATCCGGAAGGCAACGCTCGAGAGAACCCGCGCGACCGTGGAAAGGCGCTGGCCGGCAAGAGTACGCTGAACCGGTTGGAGCTGACGCCGGTCGGTGCCGATGAGAGGCATCGGTACAAAAAGATTACTGCCAACCTGCACGCGATCCATCAGTTCTTCGTGGAGGCCTTTGTGGCCCAGCACGAGACTCCTCCCTCACGGATCGTGCTGGATCTCGACGCCACGGACGATCCGGTTCACGGTCATCAGTTGGGCCGCTTCTTCCACGGCTATTACGACTGTTACTGCTTCTTGCCGCTGTACATTTTCTGCGACGACCATCCGCTGTTGGCGCTCTTGCGTCCCTCGAACATCGACGCGCCGACGGGGGCCGTGAAACATCTGGCACGCATCGTGGAGCGCATCCGCGGGGCTTGGCCCGACGTGGAGATCGTGATTCGCGGGGACAGCGGCTTCTGCCGCGAAGAACTCATGCGGTGGTGCGAATCCCACGGCGTGGGTTATCTGTTCGGACTGGCGAAAAACCGCCGTTTGCTGGGGATTTTGGGGAAAGAGTTGCACGAAGCCCAGCTGTTGTTCGAGCAGACGGGAAAGGCCGCACGCGTGTTCCAGGAATTCTCGTACCGGACCCGTAAGAGTTGGTCGCGGGAGCGGCGCGTGATTGGCAAGGCGGAACACTTGGAGAAAGGGTCTAATCCACGATTCGTGGTGACGTCGCTGCCTGCGGAGAAGTTCGCCGCCCAGGAGCTGTATGAGCGGGAGTACTGTGGTCGTGGAGACATGGAGAACCGCATCAAGGAACAACAGTTGTGTCTGTTCGCTGATCGCACGAGCTGTCGGACGCTGCGGGCCAATCAGCTCCGCCTGGCGTTCTCGACAGTGGCCTACATTCTGTTGCGGGCTCTGCGCGAGTTCGGCTTAAAAGGTACGGTGCTGGAGACAGCGCGAGCGGACACGATTCGCCTGAAGCTCCTGAAGATCGGTGCCGTTGTCCGTGTGACGGTTCGTAAGGTGTGGATTGCCCTGTCGGAGGCCTATCCCTGGCGCGAACTGTTCGGCCAGGTATACGACCAGCTCAGCGCATGGCGGAATCTCCCGCCGGCCCTCTCGAGCGCATAAGTCGACCCCCGAATCGCCAAGCGCCTCCGGCCATCTGCTTGCCTCTCCCAAACCGCGAGACTGCGCTCGAGGACCGCGCAGACGACCGATCAAGGGGCCGGACACCCCCCTCGGATGACTCAAACCGGCTCATTCCGCCGGGACGCCGTCACGCGCCGCACGCGCGTCGGCCGCTCCCAGGTCCCAGCCCGCCGAAAAGCGACGGGCCCAACCGCGTGGTGAGAAATGAGGACTAGCAGCTTGCCCCACGATTTATCGAGAGGCGCCCGAGGAACGCGCCTTTCGTTCCCGTGCCTCATTGGCCCGCGCCACGACGTCGCCGACTGGTTCGGTCACGACCGTCGAGCTGGGCCGTCTGTTGAGCGGCATCTCTTTCCTGGGAATGCCGCGATGATCGAGCAGTTGGGTTCCGGCATCGGCAGCCAGCACGAAAGTCTCGGGCGGAACGCGGGCCATCAACTCGATTTCGTCGACAATCACCAACTGGGCATCGGTCAGCTTCGCGTTGCTATAGCGGAATTGAAAATGGAATGTGGGCAGAATCGCGCCGTTGGGCTGCCGCTTGGGGCCGAAATTCCAACCCTCCTGGACAAAGTGATGCGCAGAGCTCTCATGCACCCAGTGGAACGGAAATCCGGTCTTCGCATCGATCAGGTATTCGCTACGGAATGTACTCACTTCTCCGAGAACGAAATGTAAGCGATCCCCCTCCTCGGCAACCGTTCCGTGCCATTTGTCGCCCCAGACGACAATTTCAGGCTTGCGGGACGAATTGCCGGCGGGCCAGAGCGAATCGAGCAACCGCCAATACCCCACCACGGCATTGTCGATTCCGTAGATGTCCACATGCGCATTCTCGCGCTGGTAGGTGATCGTCTGCTGCCCGTTGAAGACATACACGTAGTCGGACCTCGACGGATCGCCCAGCTTGGAATTGGGATAAAACGAGGAGCCACGGAAGCGGTCTCCATCGACGATCTGCTCCTCCCGCCCCAATTTTTCGCGGAGCACCGGAAAAGCACTGGCCAGTATCGCCACGCAGTCGTCCGGTGCTTTCCCCTCGCAAGAACGCAAAAGCTCCGTGAGCTGTTCACGGGAAATGTCGCCGTGCAGGTAGGTGTGGATGCGGATGCGATAGCGGCCGCGGGAAGCGAACTGCCACTGCTGGTGCCAGTCCTCGCGGGCCTGCTCAAACCGGCGCTGCGCCGGCCCCATCGTGATCGGCGCCGAGGACGCAGGACGGTTTTCAACCTCTGGTCGGGCAACGGCAAGCGTCACGACCGTCACCTTGCCCGCTGCAAGATCCATCCAGACGCTGGCGGCTCGCTTTGAGCCCGGATCTGGCTCCGCCTTGGCGAAAAAGCGTCGACGGCCGGCCGGAACAAACGCGCGGAGGTTGCCGGAGGCGTTCGTCACCGGGTTGTCGACGAAAACGGTCTGGCTCTGCAGCCGGTTGGGGTAAATTTCTCCATCTGTCTCCGTTGAAATTGCCGCACCCTCGACCGGTTTTCCGTTTACGAGATCGACCACCTTAATTGTGACAACGGCCGCCTGCTCGAGCGGAAATTCGACCTCCTGCCGCCGCGTTTTAGCAATCGTCAGCAATTTGGTCGCCCGCACGAGGGGCAGCGTCGACGGCGGTTCGGCGATCAGCGTGTACGCGCCGGAGTCAAATGCAGCGTGGCGGCGCCGTCGCCAGAGGTCGTTGCCTCGGCGCCGGCCCGTTGCATCTGGCGGCCCCGCGCACGCACGGTAACGCCCGCGATGGGCTTCCCAGCCGGTCCTTCCGTCGCCAGCACACGGACTTCGCGAGGAGCCGGAAGGACATGATTGAGCGTGCCCTCCGCACCGAGCCGGTTGATGCGTTTGTCCGAATTGCCTTGCGTCGTTTGCACACTCGCCGAGTAAGCGACGTATTCCTTGCCGTACTCGATCTGGAAGCTGAGCTCGGCCTCGCGCGGCAAGCCGCGCATTTCATAGTGGCCCTTGGCGTCCGTCCGAGTAGAAAGGAACTCGGAAGGCAGGAAGCGGACCACGTCGCAATCTCGGTCAGCCGCGAACGGACTGTTCGGAAGATAGACACAGCGCCAGATCACATGGTCGGGCGCATCGAAGCGGCGCACGTCGCGGATCGCGCCGAACTCGACCTCGGCCCCTTTGAGCGGTTCGCCCAAGTCGTTCGTAATCCGGCCGTGGACCCGGGCCTCCGGCTCGAAATGCAAATCGACGTGAATCGGCTCTCCCTCGTACACGAGCGGTTCGCCGTCGTTCGTTGTCGCTGCGACATTTGCCGGCCGCGGCCCGGGTCGGAACGTCATCGACCGCCGCCACGTGTAACTATAGCCGGGAGCCGTGGCGACGACCTGAAGACCGCCTTCCGTCGCATGCGGGGCCGGTTGCGGTGGATACTCCAAGACAGGGAGCGGCAATTCCGGCAAGTCGTAACGTCCGCCTGCATGCGTGACGACAATCGCGCGGACAGGATTGGGGATACCAAATCGATTGTGCGCCACGACGAAAACTGTCGCACCGTCAACTGGTTGGCCCTTTTGGTTGGTCGCGCGGCCGGACAGGTGAACCTTGTGTGGGTGCAGAAGGTAGGGATTGTATGCGAAGCGATTCGGGTCTTGATTCGACCTGGCGATCGGTTTTTGCTGCGACGAACCGTTCGGGCCTCGCTGAGCGACCAGTTTGTCGGGGAGGGAAGTCCTCTCGCGCGGCGGTGCGTCATTGACCTTGATTGCCTGGTCCCTATTCGGCGGAGCGGAAAGGACCAACAAAGCAAAGCTGGTCGAGAGCATCTTGGCCGATGCGGGTGCTCCCCACGTCATTTCCCAACTGCCGTCGTACGGGGATTGCCCGTCGACGAGGTAACTAGCCGCTTCGTGGTACCAGTCGTGCGAACCGAATCGCGCGTGACCCGACAGACGTCCCGCTCGGCTCATCTCGAACAGGTAGTACAACCTCCACTGTACGCCCTGTCCGGGATTGATGCCGATTTTGAAATAGCGGCTCACCCAGGCGATTCCGCGTTTGAGGGCGATCTCGCGGCTGGGTTTTTTCTCGTCGCCCGGTGCGATTTGTCCGTCCGGGGGCCGAATCGCGACCAGCATCTGGTCGCACAGCGCCAGCGACGCGATTGCGCCGCACGTCATGCTCCCCGTGCTGGAATTGCCATTCCGATACCCCCAACCACCATCCTTGTTTTGAAACTCCACAAAATGGTCACAGCTCCGTTCCCAGATTTCTCGTTTCACCGGGATGCCCGCGACGGCGGCCGCGTGGAGGCCAAAGAGTGCGAACTGCGTATTGCTGTTGTCCTCGTCGCCCTCGCCGTTACGCTCGCCGTAGTTCCACATGCCGGCATGGCGGCCGCTTCGGATTTGATTCTTTTCGAGCGATTGGACCAGGGCCGTGATGCGATCGCGGTCGCGATTTCCCGTTTTGGCGGCGACGAGCGCGGCAATTTCGAGCGAGCGTTCGTAGGTCGAAGAATACATTGCACTTTCCGGTGCCCTGCGGAGGAAATCGACGCTCTTCGTGATGACGGGGGAATCCGGCTTCTCTCCCGCATTCAAAAGCGCCAGTAGGGCCAGCGACGTGGCTCCGATCGAATAGCTCGGCGAGTTTCCGGTCTCCTGCGGGCGTGAGCCCGGCGCAAAGAAGACGGGTCCTGGCTCGTTCCGGAAGACGAAGGAACCGTCTGGATTCTGCGCCCCGGCGAGGAAAGACCGGCCGCGCGCGATGGCGGCTTGGACTTTCTGCGCGAACGGGTCGGCGACCGGCGGAACGGCGTCGGCGCGGTTTATCGGTTTTTCGCTTTTTGCGGCGGCGGGCGGCTGCTTGGCGGTCGGGCCCTTTTTGCTGGTCGACGAGGCGTCGTCAGTTTTCTGATCCGCAACTTGGACGGCGGGAGGTGCCGCGATGCTTTGGCTCGCGTGACGACCGAGTCCCGGCAGCGCGACGCATGCCAGCACGATCACGCCTACCGCGATGGCCCAGGGCGTCCGCCGCCAGCGGCGCACGCGGGTGTCCATGATTCGTCGCATGCGATCGCTCAGGGGATGCAAGCGACCGGCCATGTGACACGCCAGGAGGTCGGCGTGCCGCACCGTCGCGTCGCGGGCCACGCGGAGCAGGATGTCGCAGTACTCGCTTCCGGAGGCGACGCCGGAAAGCAGGATCGCGTCGTCGCAGCAGTCTTCCCGCACCCGGCGCAGGCTGCGGTTGACAAGCCAGATCACCGGGTGGAACCACCACGCCGCACACAACAATACTTGCACCCAGGCCAGCCACGCGTCCCCGCGGCGGAGGTGGGTCAACTCGTGAACGAGGACGGCATCCAGTTCGCGCGGCGGAAGCTCCGCAGCCGACTTCGGCAGCACGACCGTCGGCCGCCAGGCACCGGTGGCGAGCGGGCTGGCAACATCCGGCGAAACAAGCACGCAAGCCGAGCGCGGCAGCACGAGCCGCGTGCTCACGCGCCGCAGCGACTCAGCAACCGGGCCGGATTCGACAGGCCGCGTTCGCGAAATGATTCGCCGCACGGAGCCGAATTGCACGGCGAGCCAAGCCAAGAGGGCCGTCGCGCCGATCGCATACACGGCCAGCAGCACGCTTTTCCAAGTGAGTTGGGCGGTCTCGACGCCGGAAGCTGAAGTATGCGGCGCGACGGCGATTGCCGTCGGATTGGCACTCGTGACGGGCTCGGTGAACTTGGCGGATCCCAGGTGATCGGCGCTCGCTGCTGCGGAGAGGCGAGCCTGCGATGGTCCGCTGATTTGCGTTTGCTGCGGCTCGCCAACATCGGCCGGTGGTCGCGCGGTCGGTTTTGAGTCATCGATCGTCGGCTTGAAGGGAGCGTCTCCAACGGCCATCGTCGCCGTCGCCCTTTCGGCGATGGCAATGTGGCTGAAAACACCGGTCGGCGCCGACCAGAGCGGCGGTACGGCGAACTTGACGAGCGCAATTACCAACAGCCAATACCGCACCGGCGCTGGCCAGCGGCGTGCACCGGCGACGACGGTTAGAATCACGCAGCCGACGACGGCCGACTGCCACGCGGCGTGCAGCGTCCAGAACCACCACGCGTCGGCGCACCGGTTGATCCCCTCGACAAGCGCGTTCATGACCGTTTCCCCTTTTTGCGGGCGGACGAGGGTCCACCGGGTCCGCCGGCCGAATTCGAGCGAAGCTGGTCGAGCAGCTTTTCGAGTTGGTCGAGTTCCTGGGCGCTCGGGGGCCGCGTTTCAAAGAGGGACGAGACCACGGCCAAGGGGTCGCCGCCGAAGACCCGCTCGACGAGGTCGCCCACCAGCCGCCGCCGCGTGCGCTTGGGACGGTCCGTGGCGCGGAACAAAAACGCCTTGCCGACCGGCCCCTTCCGCCGGCCAACGAGCCCTTTTTCCTGCAGGCGGGCCAAAAGCGTGGAGACGGCACTATGCGTCAGCGGACGGTAGGAGGCCATCGCCTCGCGGACGTCGCGTGCGGTCGCTTCGCCCTTCTGCCACAAACAGGCGAGCACTTCCAGCTCCGCATCGGGCAGAGCATCGTCGGTTCCCATGCTGTTTGTCCCCGGTCGCCGTCGAAGTGTGTCCGTCTCCGCTCCCACTATATCTACAACAGTAAATATATCAAGCACAATCTCTACAAATGTGGATGTTGTCGGACGCGTGCCAAACGATTTGCTTCGGGCGGTCGCGGGGATACGATGTCGAGGCGAAGTTCCGTTTCAAATAGGGCACCCGATTTCGGAGGAAGCGATCGTGTCAACAGGCCCAACCGGGGTGGTGTTCGCGCTGGTCGCGCTGGCGGTGCCGCTGCGGCTGCCTGCGGCGGGCTTTGACCGCGTCGAAATCAACGTCCCCGACCCGCCGGCTGCCGCGAGCTGGTACGCAAAACACCTAGGCGGCCGCCTGGTGCAGCCTGAGTCGACTACCGCGGTCGCCTTCGGCAAGATCACGCTCTCCTTTGCCAAGGCCGACGGTCCGGTCGGCGACAGCGTGGGGAGCGGCATCGATCACCTCGGCTTCTCGTACGAGAATATCGACACCGCCATGCAGCGGTTCGCCCGCGACGGCGTGCGAATTGTCTCGGGAGTCGAAAAGGACGGCCCGGTCCGTTACGCCTTCATCCACGATCCCTGGTCGACCTTGATCGAAGTCGTGGAGGATCCGGAAATCCGTGGCTTCCATCACATCCACCTGGCGACGACCGATCCCAAAATGACCCTCAAATGGTACACCGACGTCTTCGGCGGCAAGGTGAGTCGCTTCGCCGGCTTGATCGCCGGCATCCGTCAGTCCGACGCCTGGATCCTCGTCAAAGGGACCAACCACAAGCTCGCGCGACCACAGGGAGGGCGATCGATCACGTAAGCTGGCCCGTCGCCGACTTCGACGCCGCCGTCGAACGTTTGCGAGCCAAGAGCGCCGTGTTTGAATCGCCAGCCCGCGGCAAGGCGGGCGGCTCGCTCTTTGTCACGGGCCCCGAGGGAGTGCGGCTCGAAGTGGTGCGGCGCGTCGCCGAGTAACCGGCCGCGCGGGCTTCCGTCATCGCGAGACACAAAACCACCGGAAGAGAGCGGCCGTGCCGTTGGTCTTTAAGGACTCCCTCTACGACGCGCAATGGCTGCGGACCGCGGGCCACGCCAGCAGCGGCGGAGCTGACATCGGCGAATGTTTCGCCGCGGCCGGCCAGATTCGCGAGCCGCACGCCGAAAGCTGGTTCAACGCGTGGTCGAATCTTGGCACCGCCGTGCTGACCGAGGCGGAACGCAGCTGCAAAGCCGGTCGCCGTGCGAGCGCGCTGGCTGCTTATCTCCGCGCCGCGAATTATTTTCGGGCCGCGTACACGTTTCTGATCGGCGCGCCGGTCGACCCGCGCGTCGTTGACGAGTACCGCCGCCAGCGCGCCGCCTTCGAGAGCGCGAGCGGCCTGATGCAGCCGTCGGCGGAGCGCGTCGTCATTCCCTATGCCGACCGCTCGCTGCACGGATATCTTTTCCGCGCGGCCGACGACAACCAACGACGGCCCACCTTGATCATCACCGGCGGTTACGACAGCACGGCCGAAGAGGCTTATTTTTTCAGCGGGGCGGCGGCCGTCGCGCGGGGATATACGTGCCTCGTTTTCGACGGCCCGGGGCAGGGGGCGGCCCTCATCGAGGACGGCCTCGTGTTTCGCCCCGACTGGGAGTCGGTCATCCGCCCGGTGGTCGACTTCGCCGTCGGTCGGCCGGAGGTCGATCCCGCTCGCATCGCGCTTTTGGGCATCAGCTTCGGCGGCTATCTCGCTCCACGAGCGGCCAGTGGCGAGCCGCGCCTGGCGGCTTGCATCGCCGATCCGGGCGAGTTCTCGCTCTTTGAAGAATTCAAGAGCCGCCTGCCGGCCTTCGTCGCCCGGCAACTGCCGCATGGCAACCGGAGCGTGCTTTCGCTGTTGGACTTCGCTCTGGGTCGGCGGATGCGCCATCCGACGGCCGGCTGGGGGTTGCGGCGCGGATTGTGGGTGCACGGCGTCGACGACCCGCTGAGCTACGTCCGGCTCATGCCGGATTACACGCTCGAGAGCTGCGTGGAGCGAATTCGCTGCCCTACCCTGGTCTGTTGTGCCGAGAAGGACGAGATCGGCGTCACCGCGCCCAAGCTCTTTTCGGCCCTCACCTGTGAGAAGGCCTTTGTCAGCTTCACCGCCAAAGAAGGGGCCGGCGCCACTGCGAAGCCGGGGCGCGGACTCTGTGTAATCAGCGCGTCTTCGATTGGCTGGACGGGCGCTCTGCCCGTTAGCGTGGGCGTCACCGTCCACGGACGTGCGACACGAGCTTCTCGTAAGGCGGACACAGGGCCAACACGGCGAGCGCCGTTGTGTAGGCGTTTCCATATTCGCCGTCCGACACCGCCTCGGGCTCCCACGAGCCGTCTTCGTGTTGATGGTGCGAGAAGTTGAGCAGCAGCTTGGGATAGAACTCCTGGAAGTCTTTCCCGCCCACCAGGGCCATCGCCTGGCTGCAGTAAAACGCGCTGTAATGATACCGGTCCTCGGGATGCCGCGAGCCGTTGTACGGCTCGAACGAATTCCGGTGGATCCAATCGACCGCTTCGGGAATGGTCGCGTTCTTCGTGTCGTCCCCGAGAATGAGGCATAGGATCCCCGCTCCGACCATCGCGCGACTGCAATAGCGCTCATCGCCAGCCAGCGCATACACGAAGCCATGCTGTTTCTTGTCGAAACTGCGGCGGACGTACCGCAGCGCGTCATTCATCCCTTTCTTGGGGACCTGGAAGCCGATTTTCTTGGCCGCGCTATAGAACATGATCATCCACGCGGTCACGGAAAGGTCGGCGTCGTTACGCGTGACCCGCCGCAAGTACCGCCACGCGCCGCGGCGCCGGCCTGCGATTTCGACCGCGTTTGGTCCTTGCGGGTGTATACGAGCGCGTGCCGAATCGCCTCCTCGACGCGCTCGCGGCGGCGCGAGTTGGCTTCGTCGTCGCGGTAGGCCCCGTTCATCTCCGGAAACGCGTCGCAGAGCATGAGGGCCGAGATGGCGTGGTTGTAATTGCCCCGCAGGGGCCAGCCGGGCCCGCGCTGGTAGATGGCTCCCGATTTCGGGTTCTGCTGCTTGAGGATGTAATCGATGGCGTGGTCAATCCGCTGGCCGTAAGGGGGCTTGCCCGGCATGTGCCCGCGGGCGAGAAAGGCCATCACGCACAGACTCGTGACGGCCGGCTCGGCCCCCCGCTGCGTGGGAAACGAGCCGTCCTCCTTCTGTTGCGAAGCGAGAAACTTGAGCGCCTTGTCGACGATGCGGTCCAGCCGCTCCTGCTGTTCGTCCGTCAGTTTCAATCGCGCGGCCGGCGTGCGCTCCGGCTTGCCGGCTGCCTCTGTCTTGGGCTTTGCGGGCGGGTCCGCTCCGCCGAACGCGACCGTCGCCACGAAGGAGAAAACCGTCCCCGCGACAACGAACGACACTATGAGACGCGGGGTAAAAGGGGCACGCGGCATGAGCGAACCACAAATCACAGCGCGACGGCTGTGGCGAGGAATCGAGCAGCTTTCGAACAGCCCGCCCAGAAACGAATCCGAAGAACGCAGTATATCCGACGCGTCCCGTCGCACCAACGAGCCCCTCACAGACGTTGATTCGCCGGGCGGCCTGCCGTATTCTTGGCAGCAGCCTCAGCGAAGACGTCGACGAGCGATCTCCTCGTCGGCTCGCGGGCCGGCTGAGGTCAGCGGGAAGCACGGAGATCACTGTTTGCACCGTAACCCGTCCGGCGTCGTCGTCATGCGATCCGCGGCTCTTTACCGGCTCGCCAGCTTCCTCCTGAGCGCTTGTTACTGCGCCGCTCACTTTGCCGGCATGGGCCGCGGACGGTTCCGATCGTCCGCCGGCATCCGAAAACACGGCTCCGACCGACCAGGCGGTTGCCAAGCTGATCGAATCGCTTCGCGCGGCAGAAAAGCAGTTTGCCAATCTCGAAACGGTCGTGAAGAAAAAGCGGCAACGTCCGGACCGGTCGACTCCCATCAAAGCCCGCCGCGGTAAGGCAATCATTTTCGCCAACTTTCACGAAGAGGTCGCCGCCCGCACGGTCGTCCAGGGCGATCTGTTCTTTTCCAAAATGACCCTCTCGCGCAAAAGCACCAACTTGCGAAACGTGACGGTGGAACGGACGGTCGCCTATGACGGGAGACAGACCCGAACCGTCGAAGCGGGGAGCGCGGCCAATCTTCACGAAGGGAAGTCGATCCTCGTGCGTCCCCTCCCGCCACAGGCGTGGCCGCTGGGGATCAGCGTTTCATTGTCTGATTTCCTGGCAGGCTCGACGTCAGCCGACGAGCCGCAACGAACGACGGTCGATTCGCTGCTCACTGACAACGTGCGGGCCCCGATCGCCGCCATCGATCCGAAAATCGCCGGCGAAGAGACTCTCAAGGGATTGGCCTGTCTCCGCCTCGAATTCGAGCAGGAAGACGCGCAGGACGGCGAACGCTACCGCGTGCGGCTCTGGCTCGCCAAGGAGCGGCACCTGATTCCCGTCCGGCAGGAGGTCTCGGTCGACTCCGACAACGGGCCCGTGCTCGCCGGCGAGTCGCGCGTCGAAGACTGGCTCGAGGTCAAACCGAAAATCTGGCTCCCCAAACGGATCACATGCGTGACCTACGAGCCGCAGCCGGGCAAGACTCGCAAAGAGAGCCGCCGCGAGACCTTCCTTGTGGAAAAGGCCAGCCTCGACGTCCACTATCCGCCGGAATTCTTTCGCGACGTCAAGTTCCCGCCCGAACTCCCCGTGTTCACGATCAAAGAAGGACGCCTCGAAGGGACCTTCCGCACGTCGAAGGTCCCCGCTGACGCCGAGCCCCGCCTGAAACAGATCATCGAGCGGCTCCGCGAGGAAGAGGCCCGCTACAACCGGCTGTCGGTAAACGCCGTCGAGCTCCGCACGACCAACCCGCTCAGGGGCGGCATCGACAAAACTCGCACCACCAAGATGCACTCGCTGCTCGTCGACGGCCGGGCGTACACCGATGCCCGGCACGAGACTTGGCACTTCAGCGGCTCGTTCCGTCCCATGCTCTGGACCGAAGGCTTCGACGGCCAGACGTACCGCGTTTACGGCCGCCATCCCCCCGAACAACAGAAAGGGGGCTACGCTTGGGTCAGCTCGCGGAATCTCTTCGAGGAGGCCAGCACGCTCGTCCCCGTCATGCTCCGTCCGCACTCGGCCCTCATTCCAGGGGGATCGTCGTATCGGCGGCTGACCGACATCCTCTGGCCCGCGCGGGAACGCTACCGCCTCAACTCGTGAAAAGCGTCGAATATCTGGGGGAGGCCCAGTCGGGCCCGTTCGAGTGTTTCGTGCTGGCCGCGCGCCCGGCTCGGGCCCGCACGGCCGGCGTGAAATCGCTCTTGTGGCTGGCCAAAGACCGCAACCTGATCCCCGTACGGTTTGAAGAGTACCTCGGGGGCAACCTGCCGGTGCGGCTGGAGATCATCGACAAGTTCCAGGAACCGTCGCACGGCGTCTGGTATCCCACGCACAAAACGCGGTACCTCTTCCGCCAACACATTCCGCCGGCCGTGCGCGAGGGATATCTCTTTGTCGACCAGTGCTGGGATTACAGCGTGCAGTCGGTCTCCCTCGAACCGGAGGCGCCTTCGGGCATTTTCAGCCAGATCGTGGTCGACGAAGGGATCGACGTGCAATACTTCGACCATGCGGGAAAATTCATCGGCAAATATGTCCAGACCTCCGACGGCGTCCCGGAAATGCCGGCAGGCAAATAGGGACGAGCCAAACCGATGATCGGCTGGCAACTTCCCGCGAAAAGTCCGCCCCCTGTTCTAAGTTGACAACGGCCCCAACGCCCCTCGATCCTAAGACGTATCGAGTTGCGGAGCCGCGTGAACCCTCTGGGCGTGCTTCGATCGGGATCGAGAACCGAGCTTCGAGACCTGAACAGGAGTTGGGCGTCGTGCGAATCGTTGGGCCAATCTTGGGAATCCTGGCGGGAATCGCCGTGTTGGGGGGGATCGTCTGGTACTCCCGCTACGCACCCTGGGTGCCACAGCCCCCCAACCCCCGGATTGCGAACGTCGGCCTCAGCGAGCCGGTCTCGGTCCGCATGCAACGGGAGGCGGAAGCCAAGGCCAAAGCAGAAGCAGAACAAGCTAAAGCCCCGGCCGAGCGCGAACCGGGCCGTCCCGCCCTGGCCACCAAGGCCCCTTTTCCCAAAGCCGTCGTGGGTGAAACGGTTCACGATTTCGGCACGCTGGAAGTCCTGCAGGAGGGGAAGCATCGCTTCCGGGTCGAGAACAAAGGCGAAGGTCCCTTGTCGCTGGCCGTCGCCTTGTCGACCGGTCTCCCCTGGAAGCGTGAAGTCGCGCCGGGCCAGTCGACTGAGTACGAAATGACCTGGCGCTCGTTCGAGCCGTCGGCCAACTTCGCCAAGACGGCGACAATCTGGACGAGCGATCCCAAGCTCCCCGAAGTGCAGTTGAAGGTCCAGGGGCGGATCCTGGCCCCCCTCCGGGTCGAGCCCAAAGGGGACTGGTCGTTGAAGACCATGAAAAGGGACCAGGATGGCAAGTTCACCGGGATGATCGGCTCGGAGACCGAGAGCAGCTTTCAAATCGTCTCCATCGAGCGGTCGAGCACGCAGGTGAAAGTCGAGACGCGCCCCCTCACCGCGGACGAACTTCGCCACGAGGGGATGAAGAGCGGCTACGCCCTCAACGTTACGGTCGACAAGAACATCCCCGACGGCGTGTTCCAGGCGGATCTGAAAGTGACCACGACGCTCAAAGGGAACGAAACCGTCGGCGTCCGCGTGATGGCGTTGCAACTCCGCTAATCGGGACGCGTTTGTTCTATCGCCACGCCCACGGACAGCCGTCCGTGGGCGTTTTCCGAGCGCGCGTTCCCGCTACTTGTCCATTCTCCAATGCCACACCCACGCCCCCTCGTCCGCGTGCGCGAGAATGTAGCCATAGACCCGCAACTGATGTGCTCGATCTTTCACGGGCAGCTCACGACCGCGCCGCGCCCAAAGCTTCCCTGTCCAGCCCCGATCCTTTAATTCGAACGTCGCGTGCTTTTTGGCCAACCCCATGATGCTCCGCGGTTTGGCTCCGCGCGGGATCTTGGCCAGCACATGCACGTGTTGCCCCGACACGGCCACGCACACTACAAAGGCCCCGCGTTCGACCAGCTTGTCGCGGACCGCGACGCCGACGAGCGGCCGCCACGCTTTGCGCAACCGCACCACCGGCTGCTTGAGCGACTTTATGCTACGCTCGAATTGTTGTGAGTAGAGCCCAAGTGGCGGCGGATTCTTGTAATCGCCGTCGACATGCTCCCGGTGATGCCGCGTCCGAAAACCCCGCGGATCGCCATACAGCCACGACCCGTACGTCGACGTCATGAAGTGGAACCACTTGCCGCCGCGGACGACTTGCTCGGCGCGCGCTACGTTGCGTTCCACGCTGCCCATCGTGGGTCTCCCGCGAAATCACGCGTTGCGTGAAACGCCCACAGACAGCAGTCTGTGGGCGTGGGAGCGTTCATTTGTTGACGATGACGCGACGCGTTTACGAAATCAGAACGTGCAAAAAACGTCTTTGCAAGCGCCAAGTCGACGTGCGCTCTCAGCCTTCCGCCCTCTCCCCCCTGCCCCCTGCCCTCGCCCCGCACATTCAATTCTTCGTGACGGGCTCCGCTTTCGGCGTCGCCGGCTTTTGCGTCTGCGGCTGTTTCTCGGTCTTGCGGGGCGTTTCGCGGTCGCGGAAACGGCGGCGGCCGCCGAACGGGCCCATGAACGGGCTGCGGCCCGGGCTGTCCGACGTCGCGCCTAAGAAGACGAAACACATCTCGTTCGTCGTCTGCTCGCCGAACGTCACCAGCCGCGGCGGGTTGTGGGGATTGTTGGGATTGTTCTCGCTGTTGTCGTACACCGCCTCGAGTGACAGCACGGTGCCGACTTTGAGCGGCAGCGGCTGCTTGAGGAAGTACGACTCCTGCCAGTTGTAGTCCCACGAGTCGATATCGAGCAGCGTCTGTTTCTTCCCCTCGGGAGTCTTCATCGTGACCTTGATCTTGCGGCCCAAGAGGTGCATGTGCGGCATGATCGAGTGCAGCACGCAGTCGTATTTCACCGAGGTCGAGCCGAACACCTTGAAGTTCGCATTGTTGGCCGGAATCGCGAAGAATCGGCCGGCAATCACGCCCGTCTTGTAGGCTTTCATCCCCTCGGTTTTCTTGGCGAAGTACAGGCCGATCTGCAGGCGGTCGTGCTCCACGCGGCCGTCGCGGTGGTAGTGCACCTGCACCACGACGTCGGATTTCTTCGGCAGCTTAAAGCCGTAACCTTCCGGCAAGAACTGGGGCACCTGGCCGGGAGCCCAGCCGCCCATGCCGCCGTCGGGCGAGAAGCCGACGCCCATGGCGAACGAATAGCCCGGGCCCGTGTCGAAATCGCCCGGTTTCTTGTGCCGTTTTTCGTAGGCCTGCCCCTTCCGCTCGAGCTCGCGGCCCCGGCCGTCGCTGTCGAGGAAGTTGAGCGTGTGATGCACCACGCGCGGATTGCCCGGCTTCACCTCGTAGGCTACGACGAACTTGTCCTCGGGCAGATCGGTCGGCAGGACGTAGCAGCGGAAGACGTCGTTCCCGCCCGGGCCGACGACGAACTCCTGCTTGGTCGACAGCACGAGATCGGGCGTCCCCAACCGCCAGCCGGTGATGAACTCGCGCGGCGGCGGTGCGTCGGACGGGTTCCCTTCGGCCGCGCCGCCGTCCACCCAGGCCGCCAGCGTGGCGATTTCCTTTTCGGTCATCCGCCGCTCGTTGCGGTACGGGACCCCTTCGGTGATTTTCCACGGCGGCATCTGGTGGGTCGACGTGTACTCCTTGATGTCTTCGCACCAGTTGAGGGCCTGCTTGAAGGTCATGAGCGAGAAGGGGCCGATCTGCTTGGGGCGATGGCACTCCTGGCAGCGGTTCTGCAGGATGGGGGCCACGTCGCGGTAGTACGTGACGGCCCCGTCACGCTCGATCTTCCGCTCGAGTCCGATCGGACAGCCGATGGCGGCGGTGAGCGGATGGCTCACCGCATTGCCGGCGACCAGCTCTTCGAGTGCCTTGTCCAGGTTGTGGTTCCTGATCTGCTGGTTCTTCTTCAGGCGGGCGGCGTAGCCGTCGTCGATGCGGCCGCGGTAGCGGAGCACGAAGTTGTGATCGAGCACGAAGACCTCGGGCGTCTTCACGGCCTTGAAGGCGGCGACGGCCGTCCCCTTCGCGTCTTGCAGGACGGGAAAACCGAACTTGAAGTCGGCCGCCTGTTTGGCGACCGATGCGGGCGTTTCGGCTTCGCTCGCGCAGACGCCGATGAAGGCGACTCCCTTGGCGGCATACCGCCTGGCCATCTCGGCCAGCACGGGGGAGTACGCCGTGGAGATCGGGCACTCAAACGAGAGGAAGACGACCACGGTCGCCTTCGTTCCTGCCAGGTCGTGCAGCGAGACTTTTTTGGCCGCCTGATCGGCCAGCGTGACATCGCCAATTTTCTGGCCCAGCTTGGCCGCGTCGACGTCGGTCGCCAGAGCGGGCCGACCGACAAGTCCCATCACGAGAGCAGCCAAAACCACGCACGAAAACAGACGCATACGGTTCTCCCAGAGCGAACAACACCGCACGGACAAGGCCACAAACCAGCGGACCTGTGCGGCAAGCGATCGTTTTTCGCGGCGAAACGCCCGTTTCCCTCGACGCTTCGCACCGCGCGACCGTGATTCCCGGCTGGGACGCGCACAAAATGGCCCACTGAGGTTACCAGAAGGTCCCCGATCAGGCTTCATTTCTAGGGGCCGGCGAGCAGGTTTTCTAGCCCAATTCCTGGGAGATCTTCAGAAGTGACCGGCGATACGAAGCGGCCTTGCTTCGCGTTGCGGAGCGGGGGAATGGCGAAATTCGGAAGAATGTGCGGGGCGGGTGGGACGGCAGTCAGCGTGGATCCCACGGTTATAAAATCATAAGTGCCAATTTCCAAACGCTTTATGGGTGGCGACAGGCTCACCGTTGCGGCGACGCGCTCGCTAGAATGGCGGCATGGCGACCTTTACACGAACGAAATGGACGACGTGGATGAACGTCCGGCATTTCTCGGCGCATACGGCCCGTCGCGAAGATCGTCTTCACTCTCGTGATTTTGTGGGTCCTCGCGGGCGTTGTCCAAGGTCTGTGGGAGGTGATCACCGATATTCGTGAGCGCATCTCGGGCCGCTGAACGTCCGCGCCAAATTTCGGAATTCGCTAAACACGCTCTACCCGCACATTCGACGAGTCCGCCGAATTCCAACCGATTCCGCCGACGCGAATACTCTCCTGATGCGGGCACTCGCCGCGGGCAAGCCCAAATCCGTCGCTTCGCGGCGCTGCAACTGATCGACGAAAAGGATCGGGGCGAGTACCAGTCGCGGCTCGAGCTCTACAAAGTGCACAAGCCGTATCGAGAACAGCCGACGAAGTAGGTGTTGGAGGGTCGCTCTTTCGTATTATGCGATCCTTTTGTCGTGGTTCGCAGGACAATGCGGCGTCCCTGCTGGTATATTAGCAGGCTGACCGGATCGGCTTCTCTGCGTCTCTGAATGCCCGCACAATTCTCAAACGGACGACGCGATCCTGCCCGGAATCGACCACCGCCGGATCGACCGTCGTGGGGAGCGATGCAGCATGGCGCCTCGGACCCTCCTCTTCACCCTGGCGACGTCCTTCCTGGTCCTGACTTCTCCGGCGCGAGCCGCCTCACCGGCGCAGCCTCTTGCCGCGGACGCCAAAGACCGGCCGCATGAGGCGGTCTTTCGAGGGTCGCCCGTTGCCTGGAATTATCACGGCGTGGTCGTCGACGAAGCCGGGGCTCCGGTGCCGCACGCCACCGTCACCTTTTATGCTCCTTTTTTCGCGAAGAGTGTCACGACGGCCGCGGAGGGCCGCTTCTCAATCTCGGGCGAATCCGTCGATGGTTTTTTGCTGATCGCCCGGAACGCGGCCGGCGATCGGCAGGCGTTCCGCGGGTGGAGCGCGCGGATGGGATGGGAGGCGACGTTCCACCGGTGCGGATGGTGCTCAAAAAAACGCGTGACTTCGATATCCACGTGACCGACCAGTCGGGCAAGCCCCTTGCCGACGCGTCGGTGGGCGCCGATATCAATTTGTTTGTCGTCACGCGTGGGAAAACCGATGCCGCGGGGAAGGCGATCCTGCGAGTTCCCGTCGGGATACCAATCCAGCAGGCCGTCTTTGCGCACAAGGAGGGGTTCGGCATCGACTCGATTTCGACGTTTCACGAACGCCGCCGGGATAAGTCGCACGCGGCCACCCCGCCAGAGGACGACCACAAGCCGCTCGAACTCCGCTTGACCCCGGCCAGTCCGGTCCGCGTGCATGTGGTGGACCAGAACGGCAAACCGATCGCCGGGATCCGCCTCTTGCCGAGCACCCATTGGGTCCCGGACCGCGGTTATCTCCCCATTGCGACCCCGATGGACGACACCTTTGAACCGCGGACCGATGCTGCCGGTGTTGCCACGTTCAGCTATTTGCCGACCGGTGGCGTCATTCCGGTGACCGCCCGGACCGACTCGCATTGGATCGCGACCCGAGCGATCGTCGGCGAGCGATCGAGCCGGGCAGAGATGAAACCCCAGTCGGCGAAACCCGGGGAGCCGACGGTCGTCGTCTATCGCCGCGAACCCGTCCGCGGCACCGTCGTCGGGCCGGACGGAAAGCTGGCCGCACATGCCAAGGTCGAAGTGTCGGGCTCGAGCTACGTGTTCGATTTCCTGCGATCCTCCGCGGTGACCGACGCGCACGGCGCGTTCGAAATCTGGCTTGCACCCGAAGCGTATTACGCCTTCGAGGCCCGCGGCGACAAAGAGGTCGCGGCGATTCAGCGTCGGGTCGTGCGCGCGGGCGTGCCGGTCGAGCCGCTCAAATTCGTCCTCGAGCACGGGACGCGCATCCACGGGCGCGTGGTCCGCGCGAAGGACAAGTCGCCGCTCTCCGGGGTGGCGGTCGGTCTCCAGGCAAAATTGACCGACGAGTACCGCAAGCTTCCCAAGGAGCAACAGTTGCCCAATCCGGGCAACAGCCGTCGCTGGATCGGCGGCGGCAACATCTATCACTCTGTGCAGAGCGGTCCTGACGGGCAATTCGAATTCTACGTGGCCCCCGGCCAGTACATCGTGCAGCTCAACACGCTGTGGCGAACCCCTCCGATCAATGTCGAAGTCACTCACCAGAAGGATGTCGTGGTCGATCTCGTCGATGATCGGCCCGACCGGAGCATGCTGAAGGGACGTGTCGTGCTCAAGTCCGACCCGACGCGCGGCGTGCCGCGGGCGAAGGTGGAGGGAGCCGACATCGCCAACAGTTTCGGTAACCGATTCAGTATCGTGGCGGATGGCGAGGGTCGATTTGAAGTGAACCGCGCAGAAGCCGCCATGCTGGTTTTGGCTGCCTCCCACAATCTGGCGGGGGCCGTCCACATCCAGCCGATGGACAAAACGATGACCGTGTCCATCGGTCCCACCGCGTCGGCGACGGGGACGTTGATCGATGAGGCGACCGGCCAGCCCGCCGCCAATCGCGAGGTCAGTTTCGCCGTGCGGCTTCCCGAAACGGGCGGCCCGTTCAGTTGGCAGTTCCCGCAAACCGCGACCACCGATGCCAAAGGCCGCTTTCACGTCACGCATCTGACCGTGGCCCTGAAATACGACGCTCACGCCGAGGTGGAGCGGAATGACCGGGGTCCCTTCGCCTGGCATACACTCGCCGACGTCGTCCCGCAGAATGCGCAGCCGATCGATCTGGGCGAATGCAAGCTTCCTGCTCCCTACCGGCCGCCGACGTTCGAGCAACGGATCGATCGGGCACTGGAATCGAAAAGGCCGCTCGACGTGCGGCTCGACGCGGGGCTGACCGATGCCCGGCTCTTCGAGAACCGCATCCTGATCGTTGTCGTCTCGCCCAAGAGTGCCGCTTGCCGCCGCATCTTTGGGATCCTTTTCGGCGAAGATTCTCAGAACGGGGACGATCAGGCCCGCGTGGCGTTGGGCGATTTCACGCGGCTGGCCATCGATGCCTCCGCGCCGCGGTACGCCGCCGAACTCAAGACGTTTCTCGCACGCTGGAACCTGACGAGTCCCGCGCCGGACGACGCGCTCTTGGCCGTCATCGATCAGCAGGGTCGACTCGTCACCGCCACGACGGCAAAAGAGTTGTGGCCCAAGCAGAAACGGGACGGCCAGGCTTTGGCCGCCTTTCTCAAACAACACGAAGGGCCCGTTCCCGACGCCCAACAGCGGCTGGCCGACGCGCTGGCTCGCGCCAAACGGGAGAACAAGCGCGTGCTCGTGGAACAGAGCGCCAGTTGGTGCGGCTGGTGCCACGTGCTGGCGAAGTATTTCGATCGCCACCGCTCATTGATCGACAAAGATTACGTCTGGATCGTGGTCGATCCGCGGTTTACGCACGGCGCAGCCGTGATCCACAAGCTGCGGCCCAAGGCGGAAGGGGGCATCCCCTGGATGGCGATCCTCGACGCCGACGGCAAGCCCCTCATCACCAGCGACGCCGCCCAAGGGAACATCGGCTATCCCGGCGAGCCGAACGAAATCAAGCACTTCGAGAAAATGCTCCGCACCACGGCCCGGCATCTCTCGGACAGCGAGATCAAAACCCTGCTGGCTGATGCGGCGAAGAAGTGAAGGCTCGCCTTCGACCACAGGGGGAAAGAGCGCACTGTCGTCGCTGTCGTGAGGAACGACGTCTCAAAGCGGATTCTCAGAGGATGTCGAGACGGGCCGCAAGGACGGAGGATTCTGAGATCGATTCACGAGATAGAGTCGCACGACGTTCGAGGCGTTCTGAATGACGGATTTGGGTAGCAAGAATTCAAACCCCTGCTGGTTGCCGTACAATCGGAACGTCCTCTCCGAATCGCGAACGATCCCGTCGACGGCGACAATCAGTTCCGCCGGCGTTTCGGGGAGTTCCCGTCCATCAAGTTTCCCTTTGAGAAAACTTCGCGAGGTCGCGACTCCCTTCATCCAGGAGTAGGGCGATGGGTTTGACCGGTCGCGAAGCGGATCGATCAAGGTCGCCGGAACCGGTTTCCCTGCGACGACAAAGCTGGCGATTTGACGGCCCTGCCATTCAGGGTGCGTGGGGATGCTGGCGGGCAAGTGATCCAGGTCGTCGTGGCCGAAGCGTTCGAACTGCCGCAAGACGGCTTCGCGTCTTTGCGGGAGATCCGCATCGATGACGGTCTTCCGCCCGCCGTTATACATTGTTTTTTGGTGACGTCGGCGTGCTTGTGAAACGGGAATTCCGTCGACGTCCCGGGAGAGATCAATCCCCAGCGACTCGGCGATCGTGGGAAAGATGTCGACCGATTCCACGTTGCGATCGTCGACGCGTCCCTGCTTTTGGCCAGGCAGCTTGATAAACAGCGGCACGCTGGCAATATCGGCCAGATTGGCCGCGTCGGGCACTCGCCGAGAATGACCGGAACGAAACGAGACGCCATGATCGGCCGTGACGATCAACAGGCATTTGTCCAGAACGTTGGTCTCCACTAACCGATCCAGGAGACGACCCACAAAGCGATCCACGAAACCGACCTGCAGCCGATAGCGAAACTCATTCCGCTCGATCGTCGCAGGTTCGCCCAGCCAGTCTTCTGAGAAAACGCCAAAGCCGCCGGCAGGATGCTCAGAACTCGTTTCGTGAACGTACTGCTCACCCGTGGGAAAAAGAACCCAGGGCACGTGCGGCAGTTCGACATGCAAAAAGGTGAAGCGAGGACGAACCGACGATTTGAGACAGTTGAGAAAATGCGCCAGTTGCTGAGGTCGATCGCCGACTTCCGAATAGTGAATCAGGCTCTCGGAACCGTGAGTCAATTTGACTTCCGTTCCCGCTTTGTCGACGGGAGACCATTCCAGTGGAATTCCCGGAACAGCAGCGAGGTCTTCCGGGAGGATCAGCCGGAGATAAATCGTGGAAAGAGTCCGGATCAATCCTTCGGTCTTTTGGAGAGCGGTTTGTCCGGACTTGTGGCGATGCTCTCGCGTCGAATAGAGACGAGTCGCCGGCTCGAAGACCGCCATCTCAAATTGTCCCGTCGATTGAATCGTCTGAAACAAGTTGCCGGGATAGTTCGCCGCGAGCGGCGCCAAATCCGTCTCGGGAAACCGGCCGGACAAGATCGCGGGAACAGCGACAATGGTGCGCGGATGAACGGTGGTTGCATTCCGATAAAACGTCGAAGTTTTGGCCAGCCGTGCAAATTGCGGGAAGCGGCGGGCATCGATTTCCATGCGGTCATTGAGCAAGGTCGTCCCGCTGAATTCATCAAACACGACCAGGACGACAGGCGTCGGATGCCGGGCGACGACGACTTGATCGGCTGCCAATTCTGATTGTCGAATGGAATAAAACTGGCGAAGAAAGACTCCGGGAAACACCACCAGTCCCATGGCCGCGATCGTCAACCACGATCGTGCCTCGCTGGATTTCGCGTAAAACCAGACGGCCATTGCGGCGACCGTCAGCGAGAGAAGTATCGTCAAATATCCGGCAAACCCCGACGACGCAATCCACGGCGCCGATGCATAGGGCCGAAGCATCGATAAGAGAATCAACACAAACAGGCCAAGGAATACGGTATCGCGTCCCCATCCGTTCCAGCGTTTCGAGATCGCCAGGGCCGCGTAATCGGCCAGAAGAAATGCCAGGGGAAGACAGATCGTCAGGCCGACGAGCAGCGCACCGATTTCCGCCCATCCAAATTGTTGGTCATCAATATAGACCGCTTGGCGGGCAAACGCGTCGAGAATCGGTGCGGTGAAGGCGAAACCGCACAACGTAAACACGTGCAGCGCGCGCCGCTCGTACCGCGAGGATTGCCCCGCCGCCCGATTGGGCTTGATCTCAGGCTTCATCACGCACCGTTTGGGGAGGGAACAGGACCGGCGTGGTAGAGCGTCCGTTCTCCCGACGGCAACGACTGATCAACGGAATTCGAGCGTGCTCGAGCACCCCCGCAGCGCGGGACGGCAACCGGAACCCGGCGCACTCCAGAACGCTTTCCATCCAGGTGGAGCGGTCCCGCGGCACGAAGCGTCGGCGAAAATAAAGCTTTCGTCGCGTCACCGGAGTGCTCGCAGCACGAGGGCCGGAAGTTCGCGGGTCCCGACAATCGGACCTGGCGATCTCAGTTGCTGCACAAACCGCAGCGCGCACCCGCGACGCCAGGTTGCCAGCGATTCGGCATTCAGGACCCGAAACACTCGACTCACACGGACGAACATTCGCCACGATCGGTCGCGAAAAAATCCCGGGTCGAACCTCACCGGCAACGCAGCGGCACCGGCATGCGCACGCTCGCCGGCGCAGTGATCGCGGCGGAGTTCACTTGTTGCCGAGAAACTGCGTCCAGAGATAGCGGCCAAGGACGATTAAACCTCCGAATCCTCCCACGAGCGCCTGTAGCAACAAGCTTCCCGCGCTCGGATCGAAGTACGCCAGCAGCGGATTCATTTGTCTTCCTCTGAAGAACGAGTGATCTCTCTGTCGGGCCCGCTCGCGGCAGTGAACCGAAGTCCACAGATTGCTGAAGGTTCACCAAACGGCCTGCTGAAACACTGCGACGTGTCCCGAGCCAGGTTTCCAGAGGTCGCCAAGCACTTGAACAGTCTGCATCGCGAAAAGTGTCGCGAGAATTTGTCGCGTTCCTCAGGATCCGTTTGGCGACCGTGTTCCTTTTAGGCTTGCAAACGTTAAGAGACGCTTAAATCGCAGCGGAATTTCGTGTAGCCCCGAAAATTTATGACGAAATTTCAGGAACCGCTCAGCTTCCTCAGACTCAGACGCTTTTATCGAGCCGGGACTCTGGTCGCCCACCGCGAGAGTCCCCGATAAGGCATGAGTTATTTGCACGTCGCGTGCCGAAAGTCGGTCATTTGATGGGCTTCCCGCCAAAGGTGTGAGTTTCGCGTGCGACGCAAGCGTCCGTTGAGAGACTCATGCTGTAAGCACTGACGTGACGTGACGCGACGCGACGCGATGAAGCCCGCGAGTTGTGGCCGAAGGAAAGGCGGACGCCACGGCCCTGGCCGCCTTTCTCAAACAACCCAGCGCGGCTTCGGTTCGCTCAGCCGCAACCAAAAAAATGAGGAGAGCGACCACGGATCACACTGATTCCACTGATAAAAAAGCTGATGAAGATTGCTTTGAATCCGCCCCCATCAAGTTGCTGCTGGCTGACGCGGCGAAGAAGTGAATGCACGCCGGGAAGATGGCAGAAATTGCGGCTGCGTGGGCTACTCGCTCATTGGGGCAACTTTTCGCGCAGAAATCACCACATATTCCGCCACAGATAATATCTTAAGTTGTTTATGTTAAAACACTTATGTCATATAATATAGTCTTTATCTGTTGTGACGATGGTCGCATTTAAACTGCAGAAACCATTACAGGATTGCGGCTTACGGAATTCCTGACATTTTCCAGAACCCCGGCTGCGACGCAGAAAAATCCCGGAAAAGCCTGCGAGAGGTTGCGGCAACATCCTTATTCGTAATGGGTTAAGAGCGCCTGCGGGCCGAAACCGGCGAATGCCTCAAAACACAGAAAAATGCCCGAAAATGCGATTAAATTGGGGGGCTGAGTACAAGGCTTTTTGGCGGAGCGACCTTTTTTAGTCAGCCGATTTCTGGGTTTGGGCCGGTTGCAGGCGCTCTTCGATCCAGGCGCGGAACAGGTCGCTCCCCATGCGGCCGACTTGCTTGAGGAGCGTTTTGAGCTGGTCCCGGTTGAGGTCCCGCTCGAAGGTCTGCAGCAGGGCGGCCGATTGGGCGTCGTTCAAGATGCCGGTGAGGGCGGGGATTAATTCCTCGAGGATGCCCCACGTCCGCTGCCGGGCCGCGTCGGAGCAGACGGGGACCAGGCCGACGAGACTGCCCGTGAAGAGCTGATCGACGTAGCGGACCGCTTCGTCGATGCTCTGCTCCTTGGGCCGGGTCGGTTCTCGCCAGTTGTACGGGGGGGACCATTCGAGCACGGGTCGCAGCAGGTCGACGTGCGTCAGGATGCCGAGCATCGGCGGGGGCTTGAGCTGCGGCTGTGCGTGGTACCACTCCTCCAGCTCGCGGATCGTGCGGCGGTCGGCCTCGCGGGCGGGCGAGTGGGCGTCCATCACGACGAGGACGGCGTTCGATTCCTGCAGGGCCGTGCGGATTTGCTTGAGCTGGTCGGCACTGGCACCGGCCTCGCCGTAGCCGGGCGTGTCGAGGAGCGTGACGGTGACCCGTGGCTCGCCCACGGGAAATTGGTAGCGGGAAACGTTTCGCGTTTCGGGAAGGATGTCGACGGCGGCCTGCTCGGTGCCGGTGAGGGCGTTGATCAGGCTCGACTTGCCCGAGCTGACCTGCCCCACGAGGGCCACGGTCACCGGCTGCATGGCGGCCGAATGGAGCGGCGAGTGGGCCGGCGGCGGGGTTTGTGTTCTCGCGGACTGTGGGAACGCGCGGCGGTACGCGTCGGCCCCGCCGCGGAGCCGGCCGCTGTTCATTTCGATTAGGTAAAAGCCCATTTGCCGCATGAAACGGAGATAAATCACGGCCAGCAGTTCCTGCTGGATCTCGGTCGTCACCGGGTCGGCCGTGAGGCGCGAAGACCAGAACCGGGCGATGTTGACCGGGTTCATCAGCATCGAGGCGACCCACGTGGCGTTTTGAATGCGGCGATACCACGTCGGGGCCGACTGCAGCATTTGCCACTGCCGGATCGTGAGGAGCCGACTGCCCGGGACCGACGTCAAGAGCCACTGTTCCGTGTCGTCGACGGCGAGCCGCAGGGCGGCCAGCACCTCCGGCACGGTGAGCGAGGTGAACGGATCACTCGCCCCCGGGTGATAGTGGCGGGCCAAGGCGACTCCGAGTGCCTGGATCTGGCTCTGGTAGAAGGCGGGGTCGGTGAGTTGAGCGGGGGTGAATTGGCTGACTTTTTGCTGGAATTCGCGGACGATTTCGGCCGCTTTCTGGTCGCGGGGCGTCCAATGGCCCGGGATCTCAACGCCGTGCTGCTCAGGCGTGGCGTGGGCCGTTTTCCAGATTTTGGCCACGCCCCAAGCCAACACCCAGCAGGCCGGACCGAGCCACCAGACCTTCCGCAGCAGTCCCGTCGCCCACAGCGAATAACCGGCCAGGACGGCGTAAACGACCACAGGAACGGTGATCAAGAGCCACAGGACAAGGGACCTTCGGGAAATCACGGCTGGGTTTCCCGATGGGTGACGCGCCAGAGTTCGACCCCTTTTTGCAACTGCTCGCGGTAAACGTCCCGCAGCTCGTCGGCCGAGGGGACGTGTCCTTGCTGGATCTGCATGAAGTACCAGTACCAGACCCAGCCCGACGCGTACATAAAGGCAAAGGCCGCGGCCGCGTTGGCGGCGATGCCGACCCAGGGGATGAATTTCAACAATTCGCGGAGGGCCATCCGCAGGGCGATGCGTCCGCCGATCGCCACGCTGACCTGCGCGATGGTGGCCGCGTCGAGCGGCTGGTCGTTGGCTTTGGCCAGGCGATGGATCAGGTGGGATTGAATGGCCGTCACCACGGGCAAGTCGATCCACGGGATGGGGACCGCCGCCGCCGACGCGGCCAAGACGCTATGTGCCAGAATGATCGGAGCCGAGCGGCTCAGGTGCATCTCGCTCAGCAGTTTATGCAACGGCTCCATCTGCAGCAGCGTCTGCCGATAAGCGGTTGGCAGATGATCGAGGATCGCCTGCTTGAGGCGCTCTCCGCCGAAATCGGGCGAGGCAAATCCGTCGCTCGGCGGCGTCAGGTCGATGGGAACGGCCTGATCGAACAGGCCGTCAAACCGGGCGTAATGGGCCTCGAGGCAACGCCGCAAGTCGTCGGGAATTGAGGTGGGAAGCGGCCGGAGGCTCGAGTCGAATGGGTCCGGGTCGAGGTGCTGCTGACCGGGGTACGCATCGTGAAGGCAGGTGACCGCCAGGAGCACAGGCCGCTGTGGATTGGCCTGGCGAATCTTCCGCAATGGCCCGACGATTTCGTCCGCGGCCTGATCGGTTGCCCGCACCGTCGCGATCACCAGATGGGCCCGCGGGTCGAACGCCGCCAAGTCGGACGCCGCATCGTAGCCCGCCTCCCCCAGGCCCCGCGTGTCGAGAAATCGGACGATGGGCACTTCCTCGTCCGGGAAACTGAACAGGCGGGAGTACCGAGTCTCGGGCCGAAATCCCTTTCCGATCACGGCGTCCGGAGCGCCGGTGAGATAGCGGACGATCGAAGTCTTTCCGCTGCCGGTCTTGCCCAGGAGCCACAGGCACGGAATGGGCGCGTGGGCCAGGAGTTCGGACCGCCGGCGCAGAAATTCATTCCGGCTGGCGCGGTTTTGATAGAACAGCGTCAACGGGTTCCACATCGGTACAACTCGGCGACGGCCGCTTCGATTTCGGTTTCGAGTCGATTATCGCATTCGGCGGGGGACTCCGCCCGGTTTTTCGTCAAAGTGACGATTTGCCGCGGCAGCGGGGCCTGGACGTCGACTTCCTCGATCGGCGGAATGAGGACGTTTTCGATGAAGCGGCGGGCGTACGAGAAATATCCGCCGCGGAACCGCGAGCTTTTTTCCTGCACCTGGGCGTCGAAAATTCGCGAATTGAGAAGGGCCAGCAACAGCCAGAGCCGGTCTTCGTCACTGAATTGGGGAATCAGACCGTAGACGCCGGCGTTGCCGCCGCCGACGAAGGTGTAGGTGCCGCCCCGGTCGAACGCGAACGACGCGCGGGAAGCCAGGACCTGCGTCACAATTTTCGGTGCCGCAAACCGCTCCCCATTCCGCGGGCACCAATGGGCGTACCAGGCCGGATAAGCCATCGACGGGCTTCCCCTTTTTTTTAGTTCGCGGCGATGTTTCACGAGATATCGGTAAGCGGCCGGATGTCGTGCCGCCAGTTCGTCTTCCGGAATCAATTCGGTTTTGCCGTCTGCGAGGCGATATGGATACAGGACGTAATGCCCGGAGAAGCGCAACGCGAATCGGCGAACATCCGGCCCCTTGAGTACGGGGCGGAAGATCTCCGGATCGAAATCGACCCAATCGGTTCCGAGCCGGATCCGATCCCCATCGCGCTTGCCGATCAGCAGACGATCGGCCCCTGTGATCAAGCCCTGAAAGATCACCCCGCAGGCCGAATTGAGCGGCACTCCCTGAGCGGCATTCGCCAAAGCAGACGGCCGCACACTCCACGGCCCGACAGCGAATCGGGCGGAGTCGACCAGAGCCGCATCTCTCACGATGGGCCGCTCGACCGAGCCGCGCGAGACGGTCACCTGCTCGCCTGGCCGATGGCTGAGAAAGACCAGGCAGCAATACGTGCTTGCGCCGGGGAAAACCTGTTCCGACTCGAAATCCACCAGCTGGCGCAGCAGCCGGTGGCGAGTGGCAAAGCGACGGAAGGCGGCACCATAGTCGGCCGTGAGAAACTTATTCGGCACGATCATTCCCAGGATCCCGTTCTGCCGGAGCAAGGCCGTGCCGTGCTCCAGGAATGGAATATAGAGATCGAATTTGCCGGTTGCCGTTTCGAATTGCTGTTCGAGTTGTCGGACGAACGCATCGTCCAGATTTTGAATGCGAACGTAAGGGGGATTGCCGACGACGCAGTCGAAGCCGTTACACGCGGGCGTTTTCCCGTCCGCAAAAACGCTGGGGAATTCGAGGTGCCAGTGGAAAGCCGGTGTATCCACCGCGGCTGAAAGCGGTCGGCTGGGTTCCGTTTGCGCGACGTTGCCGATCAACGAGTTGCCGCAGCGCAGATGGTTGTCGGGAAATGTGAACGGCGCACCGGGGATGCCACATTCGAGAGCCAGCGTCGCCTTCGCCAGTTCGACCGCCAGTGGGTCGAGATCGACGCCGTAGATGCACCGTTCGAGGACGCCCCGCTTGATCAGAGCGCGATCGAGAACAGAGTGGGCAGAATCCGCCGGAAATTCCGACCAGAATTCGACCAGACGCGAGGTGACGAAGTTCACCGCCTCGACCAGAAAGTGGCCGCACCCCATTGCCGGGTCAATCACCCGCAAGTCGAAGAGCCGATCGAACAGGTCCGGCGACGCCCCCTTTTTTTTGTGCCGGTTTTCGCGTTCCGTGCGGATCTCGCTCCGCAGGGTCTGCAGTTTTTCGTCCAGGACGGGGCCGACTGTGTTAGCGACCAGATATTCGACGATCGCCGGCGGCGTGTAATAAGAGCCGGACGATTTACGGCCCTTTTTTTGGCTCGCCAGATAAACCTCGCGCTGGGCTGAAGCCATCGCCGCTTCCGATCGATGCTGCCTGCGATTCCTTCCGGAGCGTTTTGCGGGTCGTTTCTCAGTGTCGCGCGGCGGCAGACAAAGCCGATAGTCGAGCAACGATTCGTAAATCGTGCCGAGAAGCCGAACGTCGAGCGACCCGTAATCGACTAACGCCAGTCTTGATGCCGGCTGCGATTGATCGCGGGAGAGAGCATCGACGGCGATTGCCAGTCGCCGGTCCGATATTTTGCGCTCGGCAAGTGAATCATCCGCGGATCCAGGCGTTGCCGGAAACAAGCCGCCCAGGCAGGCGGGAATGTCGAGGCCGCGTTGATGCTGAGCCAGGCTCTGAAATAACTGGGAAAGGCGGTCGTAAATCGCAGTGCCTGTCTCCAAATACGCCCTTTGAAGACGGTCGGCCACTTCGCTTGCGGTGACACCGCCCTGCTCAGCGATCTCGTCGCGCACTTCTTTAAAGCTGACCGAGAACTCATTCGCGTCAATGAGCGGCAAGAGTTCGCGGCTTTCGGCGTACAGCACGAACAGCAGGCGGTAAAGGAAAACGAGGGACGCTCGGAAGACCTCCGCCAGTTCTTCGTCGCTCGGCTTTGCAGCGACGCGGAGCCGATCTTTGCGGTTGTCGAGAAGACCTTGTGCGAGCTGAGGGATCACGGTCGACAAAATGCGGCGCTGGAGACGTTCTTCCAAACGACTGTCGGACGCCACGAACGAGCGGCCCCTATCAGCTTGCGTCACTTCGAGGCCGGCCCGCTGCAACACGTCGATTTCTCCGGCGGTTTGCTCCACGTTTTCGTCTTCAATCAACGAAAACGCGTCGCGGAAGCAGTCGCGATTCCCGACTGTCAAACTCGGCGAGGCACAACAGTTCCTCATCCCCGGTCATGACGGCGACGGTCGCGCAGTTTGGTGCTTCGAGGGTGCGCCCGCCGGCCAATGCCGAGCCGAACGACCGTCCCGCCCGAATCTGTATTTCGTCCTCTTCCGACGCGACATACTTCGGTAGTGCTTCGACGGCCGTCGCGGGCGACAAAAGAAGCTGATCGATCGTTTCCGACGTCAAATCCTCTGGCGAGACCGAGTCCTCGATACGATACGGTCCAATTCGAGTACGAACCAGGGCGGACATCACGGCCCCGCATCCCAAAGCGCGGCCCAGATCGCGGCCGATCGACCGCACGTAAGTCCCCGATCCGCAGTCGATATCGAGTTCGATCTCCGGATAGGCGAACCGCACAAGATCGAGCCGATAAACGTCGACCTCACGGGGAGATAGCTCGACTTCTTGGCCCTTGCGAGCCAGGTCGTAGGCGCGGCTCCCTGCGACATGAACGGCGGAAAAGATCGGAGGGATTCTGCTGAATCCGCCCGCAAAATGCCGGCAGGGCGGCCGCGATCTGGTCGTGCGTGATTTCACTCCGCACGGCAATCTCGGTCACGTTTCCGGTAACGTCGTCAGTGTCGCTGTGGCAGCCCAAGAGAAATCGGGCCCGGTACGATTTGGCTTGCTGCTGGATCAGCTCGATGAGGCGGGTCGCCTTACCGACACACACGACCAGAACGCCTGTCGCCAGCGGATCGAGCGTGCCGGCGTGCCCGGCTTTTTCCGGGCGCACGAGCTTTGCCACCTGATCGACGACGCGCCGCGAGGTGATCCCCGCGGGCTTGTTCATGTTCAGCAGGCCGAATCGCCGAGAGCCAGCCATTGCGAAAGCCCGTCTCTCGTGGGCCAGGGGTCGGGTCGGCTCGCCGGATGGGCAGTGCACTCTCCCGACGGTCAACTTGCCCGCCTAAAGGGTGACCTGTAGGCGTGCCTGATGGCGCTCGATCGCCGCCTCGATAAAGCCGGCAAACAGCGGGTGCGGCTGCTGCGGCTTGGAGCGGAACTCCGGATGAAACTGCACGGCCACGAACCAGGGATGCTCCGGGATTTCGACGATTTCGGGGAGGTTCTGGTCCGGATTCGTTCCGGTAATTGCGAAGCCGGCCGCTTCAAACTGCCTACGGTACTCGGGATTGAACTCGTAGCGGTGGCGGTGCCGTTCGTGGACCAAATGCGCCCCGTAACAGGCCGCCGCTTTCGATTGCTCGTCGAGGACGCAGGGCTGCGAGCCGAGCCGCATCGTCCCCCCCTTGTGCGTCACGTGCTTCTGTTCTTCGAGCATGCAGATGACGGGATGCGGCGTGTGTGCCACGAACTCGGTGCTGTTGGCACCCTCCAACTGCAGCACGTTGCGGGCAAATTCGATCACGGCACACTGCATTCCCAGGCAGATGCCGAAATAGGGAATGCCAAACTCGCGGGCGTATTGGGCCGCCTGCACCTTGCCTTCGACACCCCGCATGCCGAATCCCCCAGGGACCAGAACGCCGTCGACGCCGCTCAAGAGCAGGTCGGGGCCTTGCGATTCCAGCTCTTCGGCCTCGATCCGCTTCACCACCACGCGGGCCGAATGGGCGAAACCGGCATGGTCGAGCGCTTCGTAAATCGATTTGTAAGCGTCGCGGTGATCGATGTACTTGCCGACGACGGCGATCGTGACTTCCTGCTGCGGATGGCGAATCCGTTGCATCAGATCCTGCCAATCGTCCATCTTCAGCGTGCCGGCGGAAAGATGCAGCTTGTCGACAATCAGGTCGTCTAATCCGTGTTCCGCCAGGCCCGTCGGCACTTCGTAGATCGAGAATTCCTTATCCATCTCTTCGATCACGGCCTGCGGCTCGACGTTGCAGAAGAGCGCGATCTTGTCGCAGTTCTCACGTCCCAGGGGCCGTTCGGTCCGCACGATGAGGATCTCGGGCTGAATACCGATTTGCCGCAATTGGCCGACGCTGTGCTGCGTGGGCTTTGTCTTGGCTTCCCGTGCCGCCTTGAGGTAAGGGACGAGCGTCAGGTGGATAAACAGGCAATTCTGCTTGCCGATATCGAGCGGAATCTGCCGGATCGCTTCCAGAAACGGCAGGCCCTCGATGTCGCCGACCGTGCCGCCCAACTCGGTAATGACGACGTCGACGTTCGGGCCGGCCAGATTCCGCACGGCGGCTTTGATCTCGTCGGTGATATGCGGAACGACTTGAACCGTGCGGCCCAGGTACTCGCCGCGGCGCTCTTTTTCGATGACGCGGAGATAGATCTGTCCCGTCGTGTAGTTCGATTCGCGCGAGAGCGGGCTGTTGGTGAACCGCTCGTAATGTCCCAGATCGAGGTCGGTTTCGGAGCCGTCGTCGAGGACGTAGACCTCGCCGTGCTGATACGGGCTCATCGTGCCGGGATCGACATTGATATACGGGTCGAGCTTCTGCATCCGCACGCGCAATCCGCGGCGTTCCAAGAGCAGGCCGATCGACGCCGCGGTGAGCCCTTTGCCCAGGCTGCTCACCACGCCCCCCGTCACAAAGATGTGTTTTGTCATAATTGGTCGGGCAAGTTGCCAACTTGCCTTTTTCAGCACTCCACGTTCAAGACAGTGAAGAGGAAACCGCGAAACCGCGCGTCAGGCCGCCGATCGGCCGCGCATCCGCTCGACAAACCGAGCATAATCCTCCGGCGTATCGATGCCAACTGACCGTTGTTCGACCACCGCCACTTGAATGTTCGCACCCATTTCGAGGACTCGCAACTGCTCCAGCTTCTCCAGCCGCTCCAATCGCGAGGGGGGCAGTTTCGCTAATTTGAGTAGGAACTCGGCCCGGTACGCGTAAAGACCTAAGTGCAAGAGCCACGGCGAATTGGTCTGCAGCAGCTCGTCCCAAACCGCGTCCCGCACGTACGGAATCGTCGAGCGGCTGAAATAGAGCGCCCGCCCGTCGTCGGCACAGACAACCTTGTTGCACGAGTGATCATCCAGTTCCCGGCGGCTCGTGATGGGCGTCGCGAGCGTCGACATTTCGATGCCCGGTCGATCAGCCAGAGTTTTGACCAACAAATCGATGTGTGTTGGATCGATCTCCGGCTCGTCACCTTGAATGTTGACGATGATCTGGGCATCCCGGCACGAACGGCGGACGACTTCCGCCACGCGGTCGGTGCCGCTGGGATGTTCGCCCGTCATTTCGACGTGGCCGCCGAATCCTCGGACGGCCCGGGCGATCTCATCACTGTCGGTGGCGACAATCACGCCATTGAGCGATTTGGCCCGGCAAGACTGCTCCCAGGTGTACTGGAGCAGGGGCTTCCCCGTGTCGGCCAGCAGCAACTTGTGCGGCAGGCGTGACGACTGGAGTCGGGCCGGAATAATTCCATAAACGCGCATCGAAAACCTCCTTGTCCCCGGAATTCGGTCTTGTACCAGATGCCACAGGACGTGTCAAAATGCGTGCCGCCACTGATCGTGACCGGTTACCAGCCGCTCTGATATCTTCCACGGCACCCTGCTCCTGCAGAAACGGCCCCGCGCCTGGATGAAGAAAAATGCCACAATTCAGCCGGCCCACGATCCTCATGTGTCCCCCGGACTACTACGGGATCGAATACGAGATCAACCCGTGGATGAGCCGCAGCCGACAGAGTGACCCTGAGGAATCTCGCGGCCAATGGACGGCCCTGCGCAGCCTGTTGGAATCGCTGGATGCGGACGTTCGCTTGATGGAACCGGTGAAGGGGGTGCCCGACCTGGTCTTTACGGCCAACGCGGGGATGGTCCTCCGCGACACCGTCTTTCTCGCACGATTTCGCTATCCGGCCCGTCAACCGGAGACACCCCTGGACGACGCCTGGTTCCAGAAGGCCGGCTTCACATGCGCGACAATTCCCGACGGCTGGAGCTTCGAGGGGGCTGGCGACGCGCTGTTTTGCGGTGACACGCTCTTCGGGGGTTACATCATCCGCAGCGATGCCGGAGCGTTTCACTGGCTGGCGTCCGAAATCGACTGTCGTGCGATCCCGCTACAACTCGTCGACCAGTATTACTATCACCTCGACACGTGTTTCTGCCCCTTGAGCCCCACCGAGGCAATTTATTATCCGGCCGCTTTCGACGATTACGCCCAGCGGTCCCTCAAGCAGCAGGTGCCGAAGTTAATCGAGGTCTGCAGCGAAGAGGCCGCCCGTTTCGCCTGCAACGCGATCGTCATCGGGCGGAATGTGGTGCTCAACACGCGCTGTCCGCAGCTCGAGGCCGATTTACGGAGCGCGGGGTTCACGCCGCACAGCACCGAGTTGGGAGAATTCATCAAGGCCGGGGGGAGCGCGAAATGCCTCACGCTTCGCCTCGACGGCGAGGACGCCGCCCGTTGGCCTGCTGGGTAGTTGTACGGATGCCGCAAACTCGTTCGGCGCTGGACCTTGCTGGCTGTCAAAAAGGCTCGTTGGCCGGAGCAAAGACCTTGACACCACCCCAGGCAAGCCGGATGATCGTCCAAATGGGGTGGGACACGTAAGATTCACGGCATCGGAAGTCTACGATGGCAAGCAGCACTCGGCGGCTGGACATCGAGGAAATTGGCGATATCACGATCGCAAAGTTCATCGATAAAAAGATTTTGGACGAGAACAACATACAGGTCATCGGCAATCAGCTCTTCGGCCTCATCGACGAAGAACGCCGCCTGAAGATCATCCTCGATTTCTCCAATGTGGAATATCTGTCCAGTGCCGCGCTGGGCAAGCTGATCACGATGGAGAAAAAGGTCAAGGTCGCCAAGGGGAAGCTTCGTCTCTGCTGCATCCGCCCTGAGATCTACGAAGTCTTCGCCATAACGAAACTGAACAGGCTGTTCAAGATTTGTGAGGATCAGGAGCGGGCTCTGGAAGGTTTTTGACGGCGCACACTTCTCGCCATGGCGTGGATCGACGAATTCGAGTTCCGTATCCCCAGTTCCACGACTGAGGGTCAAAAAGTCCAGGAGCGGATCATCCAGCGCCTGGAGGAGATCGGCTTTCCAGCCCGCGGCATCTTCGGCGTCCGGCTGGCTCTCGAAGAAGCCCTCGTCAACGCCATCAAGCACGGCAACGGCCTCGACCCTAATAAAGAGGTCTTCGTCAACTGTCAGATCTCGCACGACAAGGTGCGGGTGGTGATCGAAGACCAGGGGCCCGGCTTCCGCCTGGCGGACGTCCCCGACCCCACCGAAGACGAAAACCTGGAAAAGCCAGGCGGCCGCGGCATCATGCTCATGCGGGCCTTCTTGAGCCTGGTCGAGTACAACGAACGGGGCAATCGCGTCGTCCTCGAAAAACATCGCAGTGACGACTAGGCCCCCCCTTCTGGGACGTCCCCTCGCAGCCAAAATCTTTGTCCCCTGCACTTGCAACCGTCCCAACGATGATCTATTCATCAAACGATTTCCGCACGATCCCCGATAGCTCAATTGGTAGAGCGAGTCCGCCGCTGGCGGATTAACCGCAGGAAAGAGTGAGACGAGTTCCCGAATACTGATCCCCGATAGCTCAATTGGTAGAGCGAGCGGCTGTTAACCGCTAGGTTCTAGGTTCGAGCCCTAGTCGGGGAGCTTGGAATTCACTGTTTACGTGTTGATCAGCGAATCCACCGGCCGGCGTTACGTCGGTCAGACCGACGATCTGCCGCGCCGACTCAATGAGCACAACTCCGTCGCGCACAATCCTCGAAAGTTCACCTCGCGTAACGCCGGTCCTTGGCGGCTCGTCCACCAAGAGACGTTCGCCACCCGAGCGGCCGCCATGCACCGCGAGAAGTGGCTGAAAAGCGGCGTTGGCCGCGCGTGGCTCGACGCACAGCACGGTCGAGCGAGTCCGCCACTGGCGGATTAACCGCTAGGTTCTAGGTTCGAGCCCTAGTCGGGGAGCTTTTCAATCTGGCCGCAACTTTCGGTCCTTCCGAAAGTCGCGGATGCGAACCTACAGAGGCTTGGCGCTTCGGCCCCAGTGTCCCAGCAATTGCGGCTTGATGTGTTGCCGCTTCAGGGTCTCTTTGAGCAGCGGATTGTCAAGGAGATAAATCTGCCCGACCGCCAGGTCGTTCAAGGCCCGTCAGTACGCGTCCACCTTGCGCAGCTCTTCGGCGGACAGAGTCGCTCCTGGTTCGGTTACCTTTCTGCCGTCAGTCACTTTGCGCGGTTTTTTGCCCGTTGCGATTGGCATTGGAGTCACCTCTATTGGCCCTTGCGTCAGATTGTTCGAGGGGAAATCCAACACCGGATCGTTTCGGTTTCTCGGGAGTCGCTAGCCATGGCTCACTTGAAATTCGGGCGCCGCATGATCGGGTGTGGTCCCACTCGCTGGCGGCGGTTGCCCCTGCGGCGACTTCCGCTCGATGTACCAGCGAATCACGTAGTAAAAGACGGGCGTGAGAAAGATTCCGAACAAGGTCACGCCGAGCATTCCGGCAAAGACTGCCGTTCCGAGCGCACGACGCATTTCGGCACCGGCCCCGTGGGCGATCATCAATGGCACCACGCCGAGGATGAAGGCAAACGACGTCATAATGATCGGACGCAGTCGGCTCCGGCACGCGTCGACAGTCGCCTCGAACCGCGACTTCCCAGCGTCCTGGCCGGCTTTGGCAAACACGACGATCAGGATCGCGTTTTTGGTGGCCAGGCCCACAAGCACGATGAAGCCGACCTGTACGAAAATGTTGATGTCGGACTTGATCGCCGCCACACCGGCCAGCGACGCGAGCAGGCACATCGGTACCACCAGGATGATCGCCAGCGGCAACGTGTAATCCTCGTACTGGGCCGCCAGCACGAGATACACCAGCACCACGGCGCCGGCGAACGCGACGTAGGCCGCGTACCCCTCCAGCAATTGCAAATACGTCAACTCGGTCCATTCGTAGGTCATGCTCTTCGGCAGTTCCGCTTGCGCCAGTCCGCCGATTCGCGAAATCACCGTGCCCGAACTGACTCCCGGCAGGGCCGCTCCGTTGAGTGCGGCCGCCGTGCGCATGTTGTAGCGCGTAATCATCGTCGGCCCGCCGACGTCTTCGATCGTGGCGACGGTTCCCAGCGGCAGCATCTCGCCCGCGGCATTCCGCACTTTGAGTTGTCGCACATCCTCCGCCTTCAGGCGAAACGCCGCATCGGCCTGCAGGTTGACCTGCCAGGTGCGGCCAAACCGGTTGAAGTCGTTGACGTAATATCCACCCATGTAAACCTGCAGCGTGTTGAAGACGTCGTTGAGCGAGACATTCATCGTCTTGCATTTGGTCCGGTCGATATCGATATAGAGCTGCGGAGCATTCGCGCGAAAACTGCTGAACAGACCGGCAATTCCCGGCAGCGCCGTCCCCTTCGCAGCCAGGTTCTCCGACTGCCCCTGCAGGAAGTCGAGCGGCTGGTCGCCCAAGTCCTCGATCATCACTTTGAATCCGCCCGCGTTACCCAAGCCGTCGACAGCCGGCGCTCCGTACACCGCGACCTGAGCCTCAAGGATTTCGGCGTAAAACTGTTTCTGGAGCTTGCGCAATCTCGGGAGCGCTGAGAGACGAAGCGTGGCGATGCTCAAATTCGTCGAGGATGATGAACATTGAACCCAAATTGGACCCGACGGCGTTCAGCACGAACGACTGCCCGGGGATTCCGATCGTGTGGATCACCCCTTTCGAACCCAGCGCCCGCTCTTCGATCCGCTTGAGCGCGGCGACCGTTCGCTCGAGCGACGCCGAGTCGGGCAGCTGCACGTCGACGATCAGGTAGCCCTTGTCCTGCGACGGAATGAATCCCGTCGGGATGTGCGTCATGCCGAAGTACGTCAGCCCGATCAATCCGCCATAAATCAAAAGCACGATCGCCGACAGCCGCAATGACGCCCCGACGACTTTGCCGTACATCCTCGCCACGAAGTCGAAGCCGCGATTGAACCACTTGAAAAATCGCGACAGGATTCGGTTGACGGGCCGGGCAATCAGATAGCCGACAATCGCCCCCGGAACCAAGAGCGGCAACCAGAGCAGCCAGGCCTTCCAAGTCGGCTGCCCCTCGGTCGAAGTGCTCCAGCCCAACGGGGCCAGCGCGTATCGTTCCAAAAGACTGGCCCCCAGCCAGCCCAGCAGGGCGGCATATCCCCACCACGGCAACGCCTCGCGCGTGTCTTCGTGCCCGTGCCCACCGTGCTTAACATCCTTGAAGATCAAGACAGCCCGCGACGGCGTCATCGTCATCGCATTGATCGCCGAGATCACCATCGAGGCGGCGATCGTCAACGCGAACTGCCGATAAAACTGGCCGCTGATCCCCCCGATCAGCGCACTCGGCAGAAACACCGAGCACAAAACGAGCGTGATCGCGATGATCGCGCCGGTGATCTCGCCCATCGCCTGGATCGTGGCCGTGCGCGCATCCAGGCCCTGGGCGAGTTTTATCTCGACCGCCTCCAGCACGACGATCGCATCGTCGACCACGATTCCGATCGCCAGCACCAATCCGAACAGCGTCAGGTTATTGAGCGTAAAACCCATCAGGTACATCACGGCGAACGTCCCGACGAGCGAGACGGGCACGTCGATCATCGGCAAAATCATCGCCTTCCAGTCCTGCAGAAACAGGAGCACGACGATCGCCACGAGAATCACCGCATCGCGAAGCGCGTGAAACACTTCGTCGACCGATTCTTTGATGAACGGAGTCGTGTCGTACACGATGCTGTAGTGCAAGCCCTTGGGGAATCGGGCCGCGGACAGTTCCTTCATCTTCGCCCGAATGGCCTCGGCCGTATCGAGTGCGTTCGACCCCGGCAACTGATAAAGCACCAGGCCGATCGACGGCTTGCCGTCGAGCGTGCACCGCGTGTCCTGGTTCTTGGCCCCCAGCTCGTTCCGCGAAACATCCTTCAGGCGGACCACCTGTCCCGACTTGCCCGTCTTCACGATGATCTGCTCGAATTGCTCGGGATCGACGAGCCGCCCCAGCGTGGTCAGCGTGTATTGAAAGTCCTGTCCCGTCGGAACGGGTTGCTGCCCGATCTGCCCGGCCGCCACCTGGACGTTCTGCTCCTTGAGCACATTGACCACGTCGCTCGAGGTGAGGTTGTTCGCCGCCAACTTCTCGGGGTCCAGCCAGATCCGCATGCTGTAGTCTTGCTGCCCCATGTACGCCACGTCCCCGACGCCTTTGAGCCGCGCCAGGTCGTCGCGAACTTGAATCGTGGCGAAGTTGCTCAGGTAAAGCTGATCGAACAGCGGCTTGTGCGTCTTCGGGTCCTCGTCCGACGTGAAATTCACCACGAGCAGAATGCTGGGCGACTTCTTCTTCGTCGAGACGCCGGTCGCCTTCACGGCGTCGGGCAGACGGGGCATCGCCAGATTGACGCGGTTCTGCACGAGCACCTGCGCCATGTCGAGGTTCGTGCCCAGCTCGAAGGTGACCGTCAGGTTGTAGCCGCCGTCGTTCGTGCTCTGCGACGACATATACAGCATGCGCTCAACGCCGTTCACCTCCTGCTCGATCGGAGCGGCCACCGTGTCGCGCACGACCTTCGCGCTCGCCCCCGGATAAGAGCACGACACCTGCACCGTCGGCGGCGTAATTTCGGGGTACTGAGCGATCGGCAGGATTTTGACCGCTGCCAGCCCGGCCAACAGAATCACGGCGGAAATCACCACGCCGAGCACGGGCCGATCGATGAAGAACCTGGCCATGTCGCTTCGTCCCTGGTGCTATTCGCCGTGCTGGCCGGCCGCTTTCGAGTCCGCGGCGTGATCCGGTTTTTTCGCCGATTCTTTTGCCGTGACGGCAGCCACCGACTCGCCCGGCCGGCTGCGCATGTCGCCCGGCTTCGGTGACACGACCGAGCCCGGCCGCACGCGCTGCAATCCGTCGATGATGATTTTTTCGCCGGGATTCAAGCCTTCGGCAACGACCCGTAGCCCGTCATGCATCGCGCCCACCTCGATTGGACGGAAAACAACTTCGTTCTTGTTGTCGACGACGTACACGAACTTCTGCCCCTGATCGGTTCCGATCGCCCGCTCGGTGACGAGCAGCGCCTTCTTCGGCTTGCCGATCGGCACGCGCACCCGTGCGAAGAGGCCCGCTTCCATCACGCGCTCTCCTCGTTCGGGCTTCGGATTGGGGAACACGCCCCGTACGCGCAGCGTCCCCGTCTCGGGATTCACGCGGTTTTCCAGGAAGTCGATCGTGCCGGCGTGCGGGTACCCCTTCTCGCCGGTGAGCCCCATATAGACCGCGATGGTCGTGCCCCTTCTCCCGTCGAGCTTGCCTTCGCGCGTCTGCCGGGCGATTGAAAGCAGGGTCCGCTCGTCGACGTCGAAATAGACGTACATCGGATCGACAGAAACGATCGTTGTCAAAATGGTGGTGTTCGCGTCGACCAGGTTGCCGACCGTAATGCGGCTGCGGCTGATCTTGCCCGCAATCGGCGCGGCAATCTTGGAAAACGTGACATTCAGCTCCGCCCGGTCGACCTTGGCCATTCCCGACTCAACGGCCGCGTTGGCCTCGAGCTTCGCGGCGAGAGCCTGATCGAACTGCGCCGCCGTGACGGCCTCCTTCTTTCGCAGTCCTTCGATCCGCGTGAAGTCGGCCGTTGTTCGCTCCTGCTCGGCCTTGGCCTTGGCCAACTCCCCCTTGGCCGCAGTGAGATCGGCCTGAAACTCGCGGTCGTCGATCCGATACAGCGGCGCATCCTTCTCGACCTCGGCACCATCCTTGAACAGGATCTTGTTGAGAAACCCGGTGACGCGCGAGCGAATATCGACCGACTCGGCCGAATCCGTCCGCCCCGTATAGTCGACATAATCGACGACGGCTTCCTCAACCGGCGAGCTCACAATCACGACCGTGGGCGGCGCCGCATTCGAGTCGGCTTGTGACGACTCGCACCCCACCATTGAGCACACCGAGACGATCGACAAGAAACACGCCGAATGGCTCGAGAATCGGATCATTTCCGTTTTGTCCGCTACAAAATCAGAAGTCGCGAGAGGTGACTTTCGCCTCCAAGTAAGCGCTATTTCATTTGCGGGAACAAGAGTATCGTCGGTAAAATTTCCACAAACTCGCCGGAACGCCGTTCGAGCGTCAGGCGCCCGACGAACTGCCACTCTCAGCGAACGCTCGCACTTTCCGTCTTCTGCGGGTCCCGACTTTCGAATCGCAACGCGTCGATCGCAACTTGCGCCTTGATCTTGCTCGACGAATCTCTAACCGTTTCGCTGTCTTCTGGCAGCTCTCGATAAAACTGCGGCACGCGGCGAGCGTCCGAATCACAACGCGGCGTCCGTTTGCGCGCGGACTGTGCGGTTTTGGCACGAAACGACTTTCCAGGGCAGCGGCAATTGACATCCTCGCCGAGTCACCGAATTCAGGCGGAGCACATTTAGCCAACAGCGAGAGTACAGAATGGGAAACCACAAGGTGCAAAAGAGGCAGGACATCGCAAAATCCGACGCGCGGGAGAAGATGAAAGGTAAGCCCTATCTCAAAGAGCTCCAAAAGCTCCATGCCGAATTGGTCTGCCTGCAAAAATGGGTGCAGCACAAGGGACTCAAAGTTTGCATCGTCTTCGAAGGTCGGGACGGAGCCGGCAAAGGCGGCACGATCAAAGCCATAACCGAACGTGTCAGCCCGCGCGTGTTTCGCGTCGTCGCGCTTCCGGCGCCGACCGAACGCGAAAAGTCCCAAATGTACCTGCAGCGCTATGTCCCTCATCTCCCCGCGGCAGGAGAAATCGTGATCTTCGATCGAAGCTGGTACAACCGCGCCGGCGTCGAACGGGTGATGGGCTTTTGCACCGACGAACAAGCGAAACGCTTCCTCGAGGGAACCCCGCTCGTCGAGAAGGCAATCGTCGAGTCCGGCGTGACACTGATTAAGTACTGGCTGGAAGTCAGTCCTGAGGAACAGACGCGTCGCCTCGAAGCCCGCATCGATGACGGCCGCAAAACGTGGAAACTCTCGCCGATGGACCTCAAATCCTACGGCCGCTGGTACGACTATTCCCGCGCCCGCGACGAGATGTTCGCCGCCACAGACACGGCCTGGGCACCGTGGTTTGTCGTGCCGTCAGACGACAAGAAAAAAGCACGTCTCAACGTCATCCGTCACATTCTCAAGCGCGTCCCACACGAAAAGCTGCCGCATGAGAAAGTGAAGCTTCCCAAGCGCCAAAAGGCCGACGGCTATCAGGAGCCCGATTATCCGTTCAAGCTGATTCCGGAACTCTACTGACCAACTCTCAGGCGAAGGAGAAATGCCATGGCAGACCTCAACACGTATTTGAAACGGCTCGACGAGCAAGTCGAAAAGGCCCGCAAAGGAGTTGAAGAGAAGCAGGCCGAGCTGCAACAGGCCGACGAATCCCGCAAGGCGCGGTATCAGACGTTTCTTAAGCTGATAGAAGAATTGCGCGGCGTCGCCAAGCCGCGGTTAGAGAAACTCGCCGAGCGCTGCAAGTTCGAAGCCGTGCCGACCGAAGACGCCGACGGCAAGAGCGTGCTGCTCCGGTTTCAATCGCCCGTGGCGCGCGTCCAGTTGCGCCTTTCGGCGACGCACGACACCGAAGTCCGCAACCTCGTACTGGTGTATGATCTGGAGATCCTTCCGCTCTACGTCAGGTTCAACCCGCACTCGGAACTCGAAATCCCGCTGGAAAAGGTCGATCGGAATGCGGTCGAGAACTGGCTCGACGACCGCCTCGTCGAATTCGCACAGACTTATGTGACGATCCATTTCAACGACCAGTACCACCAGGACCGCATGGTCACCGACCCCGTAGCGAACGTCCGCTTTCCCAAAACGTATGCGCAATCGTCGCTCGAAAAGGAGGGGAAGAAGTACTACTTCATCAGCGAGCAGACCCATCGCGAGTTCGAGCAACGGCGATAAGAACGCTCGTCCGTCAATTCGCCTTTCCAGGGCGCCGCAAATCGAATGTCATGGACCTGGTGTCTCGCGATCGCGGGACACAACGACAAATCGTCGACGTGGACTTAAGGCAACGTCCGCATCGATGCGAGTCGCACTCCTTGTTCTGCTTCTCTCCGCGAGGTGGGCGTCGACCTGATCCACGTCTCCTCCGGCGGCATGGTTCCCCGCGCAACTCGTCAACTCATCTTCTTCGTGTCGAGCGCTCGCGTTAAAATGTCGACAAGCGTCATGGAAAACCTGCTGCGGGGCAAAACTTCGTCGCATCCCGCTTCGCGGGCTTCACTCAGCAGGGCAGCTTGAACGTGAGGCCCGAAGGCGATCACGCGGGGGGCGTTGGCTGCAGGCAGGGCGGCCAGCACGTCGGCAACTTTGAGCCCCGGTGTGGTCAGGTCGAGAATCAGGCAGCGGCAGGCTGGATTGGCCGCTTTTGTGCCGCCTGGGCAACGTCCCCCTCGACAGCGACGCGAAAGCCTAACTCGGCGGCCGTGCCGGTGATTTTGCTCGCGAAAAACAGGTCGCGGGTGACCAGCAATCCGTCGGGCGTTGTCTGCATGGGAAAGTCCGTTGGTTATCCGCTTTAGCATAACCGATGCTGCAAGCGCAGTATCAAACGAGTGTCTCTACCACGAGCATTGATTTGTTGCCTTCGCCCTCCGCTTCCGACATCTTGAGTCGATCACTGGCGACGCAGCGGGCCGCTTATCCCGGCACCGTCTCGCGGATCGAGAGGCTCGAGACGCACATTTCCTGGGTCTTTCTGGCCGGAGACTGTGCTTACAAGCTGAAGCGGCCCGTCGATCTCGGTTTCGTCAACTTCTCGACGCTCGAACGACGACGCCATTTTTGCGAGGAGGAATTGAGACTCAATCGCCGCCTCGCGCCGATCTCTATCTCGATGTGCTTCCGATTGCGGGGACTGCAGAGAATCCGCTGATCGGCGGCACGGGGACGCCAATCGAATATTGCGTGCGGATGCGACGCTTCCCGCAGGAACGGCTGCTCAGCCGGCTCGTCGCCGAAGGGAAATTACTTCCAGAGCACGTGGATCACCTGGCACGGCAAGTGGCCGAGTTTCATGCGAGGATTCCGATGGCCGAGCCGGCCAGTCGGTTCGGATCCCCGGTGGCCGTGGCCGAGCCGATCCGCGCGAACTTCGCGCATCTCGATCGCCCCGAAAACGCCGAGGTGGCCGACCTCATCGAGCGACTGCGCTCGTGGTCCGAAAACGAGCTGGCGGCCCGCGACGACGAGCTGATCGTCCGCAAACGGAACGGCTTCGTCCGTGAGTGTCACGGCGACATGCACTTGGGCAACATGATCCTGGCTGATGAGACGGTCACGATTTTCGACTGCATCGAGTTCAATCCCGATCTGCGGTGGATCGATGTCATCAGCGAAGTCGCCTTTTGCACGATGGATCTGGAAGACCGCGGACGGGTCGACTTGTCCCGCCGCTTTTTGAACGCGTACCTCGAATGGTCGGGTGATTACGCGGGGCTCGCCGTCTTTCCGCTCTACTTCGCGTACCGGGCCCTCGTGCGGGCGAAGGTGGCCCAACTGCGGCGCGAGCAAGGCGGACTCTCAGACGACGAGAGCGAGCGGCTCGCGCGAACTGGCCAACTATCTTCAACTGGCGGAGAAATCGACCGTCAAGCCGGTTCCCTTTCTGGCGATCACGCACGGGTTGTCGGGGAGCGGCAAAACGTTCGGCTCTCAGGCGGTCGTCGAGCGATTGGGGGCGATTCGCCTGCGTTCGGACATCGAGCGAAAACGACTGGCCGGCCTCGGGCCGCTCTCTGAGACGCTTTCCGGCATGGGCAGCGGCTTGTATTCGAGTGCCTTCAGCCGCCGCACGTTCGACAAGCTGGCAAACTTGGCGGGAACAATCGTGAAAGCCGGTTTCCCGGCCGTCGTCGACGCCACGTTTTTAAAGCGGGCCGATCGGAACCAGTTCCAGGCCGTTGCCGCCAATTGGAAGGTGCCGTTTTTGATTCTCGACTTCCCGGCCGACGAGTCGACGTGCCGGGAGCGAATTCGCCGGCGGAGTGCCGCGCGGGCCGACGCCTCCGAAGCGACGGAGGCCGTGCTCGACCATCAACTGCGGACGAGCGAACCGCTCGATGACGACGAGCGGCCTCTCGTGATCTCGTTCGGGGAAACCGACCCGGCGGCGCAACAGCGTCTGGCCGAAATTGAGCGAGTCCGGACCGACTTTTCCACGGGCGGCGGGCCTTAAGGCGAACAACTGGCCTTGGTGCGCTGTCCGTGCTAACTTAACGACGAGTTTCCCTTTGTGCCCCGCCGCGGGAGAATTGCATGTCCGAAAGTGCTCAAAACGGTCCCGATTTCTCCAAGTCGGAGCTATTGCCCGTCATCGCGCAGGACGACGCCACGGGCGATGTGCTGATGCTGGCCTACATGAACAAGACCGCCTGGGAGGAAACGTTGCGGACCGGTCGCGTGTGCTATTACAGCCGCAGCCGGAACAAGTTATGGCGAAAAGGGGAGGAGAGCGGCAACGTCCAGGAGGTCAAAGGGATCTACTTCGATTGCGATGCCGACACGCTCTTGATCCGCGTGAACCAGATCGGCGGGGCGGCCTGCCACGAGGGATATAGGAGCTGTTTCTTCCGTAAGATCGACCCGAAGACCGGGCATCGTACAGGTGATCGGCGAACGGGTCTTCGATCCGAAAACGGTCTATAAGAAATAGTAGGACCGCCGCGACGGCGAATTGCGCGACGAAAGAATTGCAAGCTGGCAGCTTGCACTACGAAAAAGTGAGTCATGAATAACCGAAAACTGAAGCTGGGGATTCCGGCCGGCAGCCTGCAGGAGGCGACGGCGGCCCTGTTCAAGAAGGCCGGCTACAACATCACATTCTCCTCCCGGTCGTATTACCCGCAGATCGACGATCCGGAGATCGAATGCCTGCTGATCCGAGCGCAGGAAATGGCCCGCTATGTCGACGAGGGGATTCTCGACGCGGGGATCACCGGGCACGACTGGATCGTCGAGACGCAGGCCAAGGTGATCGAAGTCTGCGAGCTGGTCTTTTCCAAAACGAGCCGGCGGCCCGTACGCTGGGTCTTGTGCGTCCCCAACAGCTCTCCGGTCCAGTCGGTGAAGGACCTCGAGGGAAAACGGATCGCCACCGAGGCGGTCGGCCTGACGAAGGCCTTTCTCGCCAAGCACGGCGTGAACGCGAAGGTCGAATTCTCCTGGGGAGCGACCGAGGTCAAGCCGCCGCGGCTGGCCGACGCCATCGTTGAAGTGACTGAAACGGGGAGTTCGCTCAAGGCCAACGATCTCCGCATTCTCGACGAGGTACTGCAGAGCACGACGCGGCTGATTGCCAACCGCAACGCGTACCAGGACGCGTGGATCAAGGCGAAGCTCGACAACATTTCGCTCATGCTGCGTTCGTGTCTGGCGGCAGAGGGGAAAGTCGGCATCATGCTGAATGTGCAGCGCAAAGATCTGCCGGCGGTTCTCTCGAAACTTCCCGCGCTGCAGACGCCGACGGTTTCGAACCTGTCCGATCCCGATTGGGTGGCCGTCAACACCATCATCGACGAATCGCTCGTGCGGGCGATGATGCCCGAGCTGCGCACGGCCGGTGCCCGCGGGATCGTCGAGTACGGGATCAACAAGATCATCGACTGAGGTCACGATTTTAGATTTTGGATTGCCGATTTTAGATTGAATCGAAAATCGAAACTCAAAAATCCAAAATTCCCCAATGCCTGTCGACAAGTCGGAGCGCCGGATTCGCGAGATGTTTGGCGAAATCTCGCCGCGCTACGATTTCCTGAATCACTTTCTCTCCGGCGGGACCGACTACTACTGGCGGTGGCGGACCGTGTGCCGGGCCGCGCCTCTGGGGGACCTCCCCATTCTCGACGTCTGCACGGGGACCGGCGACCTGGCGGTCGCGTACTGGCGGCGGGGAGGCGGGCGGATCCGTGTGGTGGGGGCCGACTTCACGCATGAGATGCTGACGTTGGCCCGGCAGAAGACGGCCAGGCTCGATGCCGGCGCGCCGCCGATCGAGTTTGTCGAAGCCGACGCGCAGCGGCTTCCATTCGCCGACGATCGGTTCCAGATCGTTTCGGTCGCGTTCGGCCTGCGGAACGTGACCCAGACGCTCGAAGGACTCAAGGAGATGGCCCGCGTCTGCGCCGGGGGGGCGGGTGGTGGTGCTCGAATTCTCGATGCCCTCGAATGCCGTCCTCGGCAGCGTCTATCGTTGGTACTTCCGCCACGTCCTCCCGCGGATCGGACAACTCGTCTCGGGGGACAAACAGTCGGCGTATAAGTACTTGCCCGATTCGGTCTCGGAATTTCCCTGCGGGGAGCGTCTCGCGAGTATGATGGAATCGTGCGGACTCGAACGCGTGACGTGGACGCCCCTCACGTTCGGGATCGCGACGCTGTACGTGGGGACAAAACTCGCGCAACAACGCCCACAGACAGCTGTCTGTGGACTTGAGCGGGTGTGAGGCAAGAAACTCGCATGCACGACGTCGTCGTCGGAATCACGGGCGCCAGCGGCGCGCTTTACGCGCGGCGCTGCTCGAAATCCTGCTCGGCGCGGGGCGGCGCGTGCATCTGACGATCAGCCCAGCCGGCGCCGAAGTGCTCAAGACTGAACTGGGAGTCACGATCGATCTCGAAAACTTCGACGTCGCACAACTCAATCTTCCGGCAGAGTCTCAAAAAGAACGACCCGAGCGCGGCTCGCTCCTCTATCACCATTACCGCGATTACTCCGCCCCGATCGCCAGCGGTTCTTTTCTCACGGCCGGGATGGTGATCTGTCCCTGTTCGATGGGGACGCTCGCCGGCGTGGCCAACGGTCTGTCGACCAACCTGATTCAGCGCGCGGCCGACGTGCATCTCAAGGAACGGCGGAAGTTGATCGTCGTGCCGCGGGAGACGCCGCTCGGCAGTATCGCGCTGGAGAACATGAAGCGGCTCTCCGACGCGGGGGGCGTCGTGCTGGCGGCGATGCCCGGGTTTTATCACCAACCGAGGTCGATCGCCGACCTCGTCGATTTCGTGGTCGCGCGGATCCTGGATCAGCTCGGCGTGGAAAAAGATCTCGTTCCCCGCTGGGGCGAGTGACGCGCGCTTTGTGCGTGCGACCGGCTCGATCAATTAAGGGAACCACAAAGGACTCAAAGGGCACAAAGAATACAGGAACATGAGGGAAATGCCGGACGAAAAGCGGAGCGCTTTTTTATCGTCCATTTTAATTTTCTTTGTGCCCGTCGAGTCCTTTGTGGTTCTCGCTCGGTTTTTTATTGCTTTCGGTGAGTGCATCTGTTCAGACTGAAAGGGCCCAGTTTCTTGACATTGGTCCTCCGATTCGATCTGATTTGTTCTCAGTATGGCATGCTGCACCATGGTCCCGAAACGAATCGCAGTCGAACCCGCCTGTTAAATTGCCCGCCTCGAACCAGCCCTGCCCGCAACCTCGGCAATCAATTTGCCTGATCGCATAGCGGCTTGAACGCATCAAAAATTAACGACGAACACTCGGGGTGTTCAGTGGGTAAGTCTCTGTGAGGTTGCTAACTTTGCCGGACCTCGGCGGCTGAGCAAGACTTGTTGAGATGACAACGGGCTATTGCTGAGCGGGGGAACGAAAGTTGCATACGTTAGACCGACCGTACCCCGCCAGTACGGGTGATTAATGGAGAACCAAGGAATGACCATTCGCACCAATCGTCGTGGTTTTCTGCACGTGGGCTTTGCCGGAGGCATTGGACTGACGTTGGCTGATTTCTTGCGTCTGCGGGCGCAGGCCGAGGTTCACAACACGCCCAGTAAGGAGGGGGTGGCCAAGTCGGTCATCTTCATCTATCTCCCCGGCGGCGCTCCCCATCAGGAAACCTTCGATCCCAAGCCGTACGCTCCGGTCGAGTATCGCGGGCCGATGGGGTCGATCGCGACGAAGGTCGACGGCATCTTTCTCAACGAGCATCTCGTGCACACGGCCAAGGTGGCCGACAAGATCGCCTTCTGCCGCTCGATGACGCACGGCGAAGCGGCGCACGAGCGCGGCACGCACAACATGTTCACCGGCTACAAGCCAAGCCCGGCACTCGCCTTCCCCAGCATTGGCAGCGTCGTGACCCATGAATTTCCTCCGAAGAATAATCTGCCGCAGTACGTCTGCATTCCCAGCATGCCGAACGAGTACGCGGGGACCGGCTACCTGAGCTCGTCGTTCGCCCCGTTCAGTCTGGGAAGCGACCCGGCCGACAAGGGTTTCACGGTGCAGGATCTCAAGCTGCCCGGCGGCGTGACGGACGCCCGCTTCAGCAAGCGGCGGCGAATCCTCGATGCGGTCAACAACTATTTCGTCGAGAAAGAGAAGGCCGATTCGCTCAAGGCGGTCGACACGTTTTATCAGCGAGCCTACTCGATGGTGAGCTCGGCTCGCGCCCGCGAGGCGTTCAACATCGCCGCCGAGCCGGCCAAGCTGCGGGATGAGTACGGCCGCAACCAGGCCGGTGCCCGCATGCTCTTAGCCCGGCGACTGGTCGAGGCCGGCGCGCGGTTCGTTACGATGGTCTACGGCGGCTGGGACCTGCACGACAACGTGCAGAACGGCATTCGCTCGCAGTTGCCCGCGTTCGATCAGGGTTATGCGGCGCTGATCCGCGACCTCGATCGCCGCGGTCTGTTGAAGTCGACGCTCGTGTGCATCGCCTCGGAATTCGGCCGCACGCCGAAGATCAACGGCACAGCCGGCCGCGATCACTGGCCCAAGGTCTTCACCGTCGTGCTCGCCGGCGGCGGAATCAAGGGGGGCATCTCGTACGGGTCGTCGAATGCGACGGCAAGCGAGCCGGAGGACAACCCCCTTTCGGTCGAAGACTGGGCCGCGACGATTTATCACTGTCTCGGCATCAACCCGGCCAACAAGCTGATTGCTCCCGGCGACCGGCCGATCGATATTGTCAAAAACGGAGAGGTCCGCAAGGAATTGCTGGTGTGACGCGCTGCGTCGCATCGACGGCGGCACCCGAAAGAGCAAGTGATGCTTTCGATTGCCTGAAACGTTCCTTGATCAACACGAAATCGGAATAACGGAGGAAAGAAGGAAGGCGAGGGGGGTTGAGACCGACGGACACGTCGCTCGCGCAGAGCGGCGAGTTCGGCCTTCGTTCCGCCGCGAGCGGACCTTTCTCCTTGATCCCGCCAGAGGCGGATCTTCGACCTTCTATCCTTCGTGTTTCCTTGAGGCCTTCCAGTAAATCCCCGCGTTTTGTCACGCACCGGAGATGTTCCATGCCGCGACGGAGGCGATTGGCCCTGTTTCTTCGCTTGGCGCTGTGGTTTCTCGCGGCGGGCGTCCTGCCCGCGCGTGCCGCCTCGCCGTCGCTGGGCATCATTCTGCCCCGCGGCTTGCAGCGCGGGACCGAAAGCGTGCTGACCTTCCACGGGGGCCAGTTGGCCGATGCGAAAGAGATTCTCTTCTTTTCGCCCGGTTTCCAGGTGACCAAGCTCGAGCCGAGTGCCGGGGCCGTCAAGGCGACGATCAAGGTGGCGGCTGATTGCCGGCTGGGCGAGCACGTGGCCCACGTCCGCACGGCGAGTGGCGTGACCGAATACCGCACGTTCTACGTGGGGCCGTTCCGCGAGATTCAGGAGAAGGAGCCCAACACCGAATTTACGACTCCGCAGCCCATCCCGATGAACGTGACCGTCAACGGTGTGATCCAGTCGGAAGACGTGGATTACTTCGTCGTCGACGCCAAGAAGGGGCAGCGGATCAGTGCCGAGATCGAGGGGATGCGGCTTGGTGTCACGATGTTCGATCCGTATATCGCCATCCTCGATTCCAAGCGGTTCGAGCTGATTACGGCCGACGACACGCCTCTCTTGAAGCAGGACGCGGCCGCGTCGATTCTCGCTCCGGCCAACGGCAAATATTACGTCCAGGTCCGCGAGACTTCGTACGGCGGGGATGGGAACTGCTATTACCGATTGCACGTCGGTAACTTCCCGCGGCCGATCGCCGTATACCCGGCCGGCGGGAAAATGGGCGACCAGGTCGAGGTGCGCTTCTTGGGCGATCCGACCGGCGACATCGTGAAGAAGGTCAAGCTGCCGAACCAGCAGATCGCGAATTACGAACTCGTCCCCGAAGACAAAACGGGGACAGCTCCGTCGGGAATTCCGTTCCGCCTCTCCGATCACGGGAATGTGCTCGAGAAGGAGCCGAACAACTCGATCAAAGAAGCGACGCCCGCCGAGCTGCCGCTGGCCTTGAACGGAATTCTGGACAAGCCGGGCGACATCGATTTCTTCCGCTTCAAGGCGAAGAAGGGACAAACATACGAAGTCGAATGCTACGGCAGGCGGATTCGCTCGGCCATCGATCCGGTGATGGTGCTCTACAACGGGGCCGGTCAGGGAATCACGTCCAACGACGACTCGCGCGGTCCCGATCCGTATTTCCGCTTTACGGTTCCGGCCGACGGGGACTACTGCCTCTCGATTACCGACCACTTGCAGCGCGGCGGGCCGGGCTTTGTCTACCGCGTCGAATTCCAGCCGGTCGAGCCCAAGATCACGACCGGTTTGCCGCAGGTGGCCCGCTACTCGCAGTTGCGGCAGCAGATCTACGTGGCCCGCGGGAACCGATTCGGTGCCCAGATGTCGGCGTCGCGCGAGAACTTCGGCGGCGAGCTGGTGCTCGATCCGAAGGGGATGCCGAAGGGGGTCAAGATCATTGCCGATCCGATGCCCGCCAACGCCACCACGATGCCCGTCGTCTTTGAGGCGGCGCCCGATGCACCTTTGGCGGGAAGCCTGGTCGATTTCCAGGCGCGTCTCAACGATCCCAAGCAGAAGATCAGCGGCGGATTTTTCAATCACGCCGAATTCGTGATCGCCGCCCCGGGGCAGTCGCTCTTTAGCTGGTGCGATGTCGACCGGATGGCCGTGGTGGTCGTCGAGGAATTGCCCTACACGCTCGAAATCGTCGAGCCCAAGGTGCCGCTCGTGCAGGGGGGCTCGATGCAATTGAAGATTCGCGCCCATCGCAAAAAGGGCTTCACCGAACCAATCAATGTGCAGATTCCTTTCCTGCCGCCGGGCGTCGGCAGCGTGCCGGCCGTCGACATTCCGAAGGGGCGGGACGAAGTCCTGTTTCCGCTCAATGCCAACGGCGGGGCCGAGGTGAAGAAGTGGAAGATCTTCGCCCTCGGCTCGGCCAACGTGAACGGGGCGGCCTACGCGTCGTCGCAGTTGGCGAACCTCGAAATCGCGCCGCCCTATTTGCAGTTCACCATGCAGCGGGCGGCAGTCGAACAGGGACAGCAGACAGAGCTCGTGTGCAACGTGACGGTGAACAAGCCCTTTAATGGGACCGCGAAGGTCGACGTCCTGGGACTGCCGCCGCACGTCGTCACGCCGCAGCTCGAATTGAAAAAGGACATGAAGGACCTCGTCTTCAAATTGAAGACGGAAAAGGCGAGCCCGGCCGGGACGCACCGGAATATCTTCTGCCAAGTGGTGATCACCGAAAACGGCGAGCCGGTGCTGCACAACGTGGGCGGGACGGAGTTGCGGATCGATCAGCCGCTGCCGGCGCCGACCAAGCCGGCCACTCCCGCCCCGGCCAAGGTCGCGAAAAAGGAAGCGCCCAAGGCCGCGGCGAAACGACTGACGCGGTTGGAACAGTTGCGGTTGGACGCCAAGCAAAAGGCCCAGGCAGCCACCGACAAATAACGGGAAAAGCATCAGGAACCGAGCCGCCGGTCGACGGCGGAATCGTAACCATCCGACGGAATGCGGAGACGTGATCGATGTGGCAGTTGGCTCGTAAGTGGACGGCGTGTGCCGCGGTTCTTGGTACGACGACTCTCGCGCTGGTCTCCGTCGCCCCGGCGGCGGCCGACAAGGCGAAACCGGCGCCCGCGGCCAAAATCGCCCCGCCCGTCAAAGCGGCCGCACCTGCGAAAGCGGCTGCGTCGGTGAAGGCAGCAGCGCCGTTGAAAGTCGCTGCAGCGGCCAAGCCGGCTCCCGCGGCGAAACTGGCCGAGATCCAGGTCTCTCCACCCGACGTCCAGTTGACGACGGCCCGCGATCGGCAGTCGCTCGTCGTGCAGGCCCGTTTCTCCGACGGCATCACGCGCGACGTGACGACCGAAGCGAAGTTCACGCTGGCGAACTCCGCGCTCGCGCGGATCGACAAGGCGACCTTGTATCCGCTCGCCGACGGCGCGACGCAGTTGACCGTCGAGCACGCGGGGCTCAAGGTGACGCTCCCCGTGACGGTGAAAAACGCCAAGACCTATCCGCCGATCAGCTTCAAGCTCGACGTGATGCCGGTCTTCATGAAGTCCGGCTGCAACATGGGAAGTTGCCACGGGTCGGCCCGCGGAAAAGACGGCTTCCACCTGTCGCTCTTTGGCTACGATCCGGACGGCGACTATCAGCGGCTGACGCGCGAAATCAGCGGCCGGCGGATCAATCTCGCCATTCCCGAAGAGAGTCTGCTCATCCAGAAGGCGTTGGGCAAAGTCCCGCACACCGGCGGCAAGCGGTTTGCCGAAGGGTGCGAGATGTACCAGACGCTGATGAGCTGGCTGAAGGCCGGGGCGCCGCAGGATCCGGGCGAAGTTCCCAAGGTCGTCGCCGTGGAGATCTTCCCCAACGGCGGCGTGCTCGACGGCAAGGGAGCCACGCAGCAACTCACCGTGCGGGCCAAATATGCCGACGGGACCGACCGCGACGTGACGTCGCTGGCTTTCTATATGACGAACAACGACGTCTCGGCCGCCGTCTCGCAGGAGGGCGTGGTGACGGCCGGTGCGCGGGGCGAAGCGTTCATCATGGCCCGGTTCTCGACCTACACGGTCGGCAAGCAGTTCATCGTGCTTCCCAAGGGGCTCAAGTTCGAGTTTCCCAAGATTGCCGAGAACAACTACATCGACACGTACGTCCACCAGAAGCTCAAGAAGCTGCGGATCCTGCCGTCGCCCGTCTGCAACGACGAAGAGTTCCTCCGCCGCGTCTCGATCGACGTGACCGGGACGTTGCCGCGCGAGGAAGAGTACCGCCGCTTCATGGCCGACAAGTCGCCCGACAAGCGGGCGAAGCTCGTCGACGATCTGCTCTCACGCAAGGAGTTCGTCGAAATCTGGCTGATGAAGTGGGCCGAGCTGTTGCAGATTCGCACGAACGTCAACATCAGCACGAAGTCGATGCTCTCGTACTACACGTGGCTGCAGACCAAAATCGCCGGCAACGTGCCGATGGATCAGATGGTGCAGGAACTCTTAGCCTCGAAGGGGGGCACCTTCGCCAACCCGGCGACGAACTACTATCAGAACGAGACCGACACGCTCAAAACGGCCGAGAACGTGGCACAGGTTTTCATGGGCATGCGGATTCAGTGCTCCCAGTGCCACAATCATCCCTTCGACCGCTGGACGATGGACGACTACTACAGTTTCGCCGCCTTCTTCTCGCAGATCGGCCGCAAGCCGGCCGAAGATCCGCGGGAGCTGATCGTGTTTAACAGCGGCGGAGGCGAGGTCGTCCACCCGGTGACGCACAAGGCGATGAAGCCGAAGTTTCTGGGCGGGGCCGTGCCCGACGTGGCCGGCAAGGATCGTCGCGAAGTGATGGCCAAGTGGCTCGCGTCGCCCGAGAATCCGTATTTCGCCAAGAACCTGGCCAACATCGTCTGGGCCCACTTCTTCGGCCGCGGCATCATCCACGAGGTCGACGACGTCCGCGTCAGCAATCCGGCCGTCAATCCGGAACTCTTGGACGAGCTGGGGAAGCGGTTCACCGAATACCATTACGACTTCAAGCGATTCGTGAAAGACATCTGCACGTCGCGGACGTACCAGTTGTCGACCGCGGTCAATCCGACCAACGTCGACGATCATCGCAACTTCGCCCACGCCGAGCTGCGGCGGATGCGGGCCGAGGTGATGCTCGACTGCGTGAGCGAGGCGACCGACACCAAGAACAAGTTCCCGGGCCTGCCTTTGGGGGCCCGGGCCGTGCAGATGGCCGACGGCAACACGTCAAACTACTTCCTGACGACGTTCGGCCGCGCGACCCGCGGCACGGCATGTTCCTGCGAAGTCCGCGTCGAGCCGAACTTGTCGCAAGCACTCGCACCTGCTCAACGGCGACACGGTCAACAGCAAGATCATCCAAGGCGGCCTGATCAAGCGTCGCTTGGCCGAGAAGAAAGCGCCAGCCGAAATCCTGGAGGAACTTTACATCCGCTGCCTGTCACGGAAGCCGACGGCGAAAGAGCATGCCACCCTCACGGCCCTCTTGGCGGAGAGTTCCAACAAAAAGCAGGCGCTGCTGGACACGTTCTGGGCCCTGTTGAACTCGCGCGAGTTTCTGTTCAACCATTGATAGGTGAGTTGATGAGGTTTGGGAATCACACGTTGATGCGCGGCACGGGGGCCGCGTGCGCGTTGGCTCTGTTGGTGATGGTGCCGGCCACTCTCGTCGGAGCGGAAAAAGCGTCGGCCAAGGGGGCGTCAAACGGCCCGAAGGTGACGTACGACGACGATGTGAAAACCATCTTCCGCGAGCGGTGTTTTGCCTGCCACAACACCGAAAAGAAAACGGCCGGGCTCGATTTGACGACCTACTCGGGAGTCATGAGGGGGGGCGGCTCGGGGGCCGTCATCGAAGCGGGAAGCTCGTCGGACAGCTATCTCTTCTCGCTCGTGTCCCACACGGCCGAGCCGCACATGCCGCCCAAGTCGGACAAGCTGCCCGACAACTATCTGGCAACAATTTCCAAGTGGATCGACGGCGGCGCCCTGGAAAGCAAGGGGAGCAAGGCCGCGGCCAGCAAGAAGCCGAAGGTCGACTTCGCACTCAAAGGTGCGCCGACCGGACGGCCGGAAGGTCCGCCGCCGATGCCCGAACGGCTGAGCATCGAACCGATCGTCCGCACCACTCGTGCGACGGCTCCGCGCACCGTGGCGACCAACCCCTGGTCGCCGCTGGCGGCGATTCCGGGGCAAAAGCAAGTGTTGCTCTACAACACCAAAACACTCGAGCTCGTCGGCGTGCTGCCTTTTCCCGAGGGCGATCCCGAAGTGCTGAAGTTCAGCCGCAACGGGCTGTTGCTCTTGGCCGGCGGCGGCCGCGGGGCGGCGAGCGGCCGCGTCGTCGTTTGGAACGTCAAGACGGGCGAGCGAATGTTCGAGGTGGGCGACGAGCTCGATGCCGTCCTGGGAGCCGACATCAGTGCCGATCAATCACTCGATCGCGCTCGGCGGCCCGAGCAAAATGGTCCGCGTTTACTCGACGGCCGACGGCTCTCTGAAATCGCAGATGAAGAAGCATACCGACTGGATTTACTCGGTCGCCTTCAGCCCCGACGGCGTGCTTCTGGCCACGGGAGACCGCAACGGCGCGATCGTCATCTGGGAGGCACAGACCGGCCGCGAATACTCCGTGCTGGCGGGGCATGCGACTGCCGTCACCGCTCTCTCTTGGCGAATCGACTCGAACATTCTCGCCTCGGGCAGCGAAGACGGGTCGATCAAGCTCTGGGAAATGGAAAATGGAACGCAGGTCAAAACGTGGGGTGCGCACGGCGGCGGCGTGACATCGATCGACTTTACGCGCGACGGCCGGCTCGTCTCCTGCGGGCGCGACAGAGTTGCCCGGCTATGGGACCAGAAATGGGCTGCCAAGGCAGGCTTTTCGGGCTTTGCCGATCTCCCGCTGTGCGTGGCGTATTGCAATGAAACCAATCGTCTCGTGGCGGGCGACTGGACCGGCGCGTTTCGCGTCTTCGATGGAACAAATGGAAAGCTGCTCGGCACGCTCGACGCCAATCCGCCGCGACTGGCGGAACGTCTGGCAACGGCCGGCCAGGACCTCGTCCAGCGGCGAGCCGCGCATCAAAAACTCGCAGACCGGCTGGCCGCCGCCAAGGCCGAGGCGCCGAAACATCGGGCCGAGCTCGAAGCGGCCCAAAAGAATGTGGCGGCCGCCGAATCGAAAATGAAAATCGCGAATGACGTCGCGGCAAAGGCGAAGAACCTCGTCGACTCGTTGAATGCCGAGATTCAGACGGCGACCAGGCTCACCGCTTCGCTGCCGCCCGCACTCCCCGTTCTCAAGGAGGCCGCGGAGAAAAGCGGGCAAGCAGCCGCAAAACTTTCGGGAGATAAAGACGTCGCGGCGGCGGCCGAGCTCATGAAAACTCAATACGCCAACAAGCAAAAGCAACTCGACGAGGCGAAACGTGCGCTGCCCGACAAAAAAGGGCGCCTCGCGAAAGCCACGCCGGAGTTGGCCGCCGCAGACAAGCACGTCGCCGAATTGAAATCGGTGCTCGAAGCGGCTCGGCGGCAGGCCATCGATCCGGTGGCCGTGGCGCAGGCCGCTCTCAACGCGTCGGCTCAGACGATGGGCCAGGCGGAACAGCACGTCCACCGGTGGAAAGAGGAAATCGCCTTCCAACAAAAGCTCGTCGCGATCGCCGCGCTGCAAGCCAAGGCGGCCCAACTGGCCGAAGCCGTCCAGACGGCGCAAGCAACCCTCGACGCCGGCAAAGCGGGAGTCGCCAAGCTGCAGGCGAAAGTCGTCGCCGCGCAAAAAGAATCGGCGGCGGCGGCCTCAGGCATCAAGAAAGCACAGGATCTGGTCGCCCAATTGACGGCGGAGCGTGCGGCCAACCTGCGGCAGGCAGGCGCTCTGGAGGCGTTGCTTCCCGCCTTGAACGAAACCTTGGCCAAGGCCGAAGAGGCCTCGCGGCGCGTTCCCGGCGACGCCGACGTGACGACGCAAGTGAGCGAGATCAAGTCGCTCGTCGCGAAGAAAACGACCGAATTGGAACTGATGAAAAAGGCGGCTGCCGAAAAGCCCAAGGCAATCGAAAACGCCAAGACTCAAATCCCGCTGGCGGAAGCGAAATTTGCCGAATCGAAAAAGGCGGTCGAAGCGGCCCAAAAGGTCGTGGCCGACGCGACGGTGGCCTTGCGGCCTCTGGCCGACAAGCTGGTTGCCGCAAAAGCCGCTCAAACGGAGGGGGCAAAGACGGTCGAGGCGGCCAAGAAAGAACTCGACGGAATTAAACCCCATCGGGCCGCTTAATCGTCGCGCGTCGGTCCGCCGCGCCGACCACCCGCGCGTCGATTCTTCACAAGGCCGGCCTGCCGTTTGCTGAAAGAGCCAGGAGGATAGCGGGGGGGGTCGCACCATGGAGAAACGACAGTTTGGCAAAACGGACATGCAGGTCAGCGTGCTCGGTTTTGGCGGCGCGGAAATCGGGTTCGAGCGGGCTTCGGTCGAGGACGTTGGGCGGCTCCTGACAAGTGCTCTTGATGCCGGCCTGAACGTGATCGATACGGCCGAATGCTACCTGGCCAGCGAAGAGTTGATCGGCGAAGCCATATCCGGGCGGCGCGACGAGTATTATCTGTTCACCAAGTGCGGCCACCCCGATAAGCCCGGAGTGGGAGACTGGCGTCCCGAGTCCCTGTTGGGAACGATTACGAGAAGTCTCACTCGGCTCAATACTGATCGCGTCGATCTAATCCACCTCCACAGCTGCTCCGAAGACGAGCTGCGAAAGGGGGACGTCATTGCCGCCCTGCAAAAGGCGCACGAGAAAGGGTACACGCGGTATATCGGGTACAGCGGCGACGGACGACCCGCCCGCTACGCGGTCGCTTCCGGTGCTTTCGATTCGCTCCAGACGTCGGTCAACATCGCGGACCAGGAGGCGCTGGAGATGACGCTTCCGTTGGCTCGCAAAGCCCAAATGGGCGTAATTGCCAAGCGGCCGATCGCCAATGCGGCTTGGCGGTCCGCGCAGGCCCCCTCCAACGAGTATCACCGCCCCTATTGGGAGCGCCTCCGGAAACTCGATTACGATTTCCTCAAAAACGGCGCTCGGGAGGGTGTTTCGGTTGCTTTGCGGTTCACGCTTTCCGTCCCTGGCGTTCACACGGCGATCGTCGGAACGAAGAATCCGAACCGTTGGCACGAGAACGCACAACTGCTGAGCGCGGGGCCTCTTCCGGAACGCCAATTCGAGGCGATTCGCGCCCGCTGGCAGAGCATCGCCGGTTCGGACTGGGTCGGCCAGACTTAAGATCAGCGACCAAAAGACGAGGCCGAGTGCGGTCACGCGGCAGCGGCCTTGATCCTGACCGCCGTCGCCATTCGCAGGGCCTGCCCATTCAAATTGCATGCCTGCCCCGGTTCGTTGCACAAATGCACGAATTACAAGAGTCGGTCTGGCAGGCGATTGAACGAGGTCTAAATCAAAACTGCCGTCAAAATCGGCACTTACGGCACAACGAGAAAGTCCATCCTGCGGCTGGCACTAAACTTGCGTTCCCCTCGCTTCTTGACTCGTTCGTGCTTTCAACCCGTCTTGAATCTCTATCGAGACGGCGGGTAATTGGATTGCGCTTGCCGAATGGCCCGTCGAATCAGTCGGACTTGCAGTTGCGTTTGGTATCAAAGTGCCGGGGACCTGGGTATCCTCGCAGGCTCTTGCGCGCACGCACCGACTGGATCATTGCCGGCTTTGGCTCTGCGCATTAACAGGGTTGCGTGTCAGAGCGCGTGATACAAGCTGATTCTTCAGGGGAAAACGCCTCGACTAATCGACTGCCGCAGTCAGACCAAGAGAACAAGTTGATTTGCGTTTCAAGCGTCCCTCCGGGGCATCTCCGGAAGGGCCCTCGATCCGGAAATGTTGGATTTACGCGCGGCGAGAGATTTGATGGAACGAAGTCGGGCTTCTGTGGAGGGAAGGCAATGATTCTAGACCGGGATCTCGTTCAGAAAAGGAAACGTGGCGCGATGAGAAAATTGTGTTATTGGGGACTCTGTTTAGGCGCGGGCCTGTGCCTGGCCGGACTGGGCCATGCAGGCGACCCTCAGAAGACGTCGACCGACGCGGCGGGCCGCAAGGTCACCGTCCTGGCGTCGGCCGAAGATGTGCGGAGCGTGCTCGCTCCCTCGCTGGCGACCGCCAAGGGCCGCCGGAGCAAGAAGATCGAGATCAAGGACGATCCGGATATCTCCTTCGTCGATAACGTGAAGAGCGCCGATCTGCCGGACGCCAGTGTCGGGCGCGTGACCGACGACCCCATCGAGGCGGCCTACTACGGAATCAAAGTCTGGGCCATGGCCTGCGAAAAGGCCGACTCGTTCGACGTCGACAAGGTCCGCGAGGCGGTCTACGGGCTTAAATTCCCGGCGCCCGGCGGCGAAAAGATGATGGACAAGTCCAACCAGCACACCTGGAAACCGGTCTACATCGGCGAAATCAAGCCGAACGGCCAGTTCAAGATCATCAAGGCCATGAAGGGTCTCGTGAAGCCGGACTCCTACTCGAAATACCTTCATGATCCGAGCCTTCCGGGCACCGACGGCAAGTATCCGGCCCCGACGGGCGGCCCGCAGGCCGGCAAGACCTATCCGCAGCCGGATCTCTCCGACGACATGGTCCGCGTGGGCATCCTGCACTCCCTGAGCGGCACGATGGCCATTTCGGAAACGTCGCTCAAGGACGCGGACCTCTTCGCCATCGAAGAGATCAACAACGCCGGCGGCATCAAAGTCGGCGGCAAAAGCTACAAGATCAAGCCGGTGATCGAAGACCCCGCCAGCGACTGGCCCCTGTTCGCCGAGAAAGCCCGCAAGCTGATCACCCAGGACAAAGTGGCCATGGTTGAAGGCTGCTGGACCTCGGTGAGCCGCAAGTCGGTGCTGCCGGTCTTCGAGGAATACAACGCCCTGTTGTTCTACCCCGTGCAGTACGAGGGCGAAGAGCAGTCGAAGAACGTCTTCTACACGGCCGCCCCGCCGAACCAGCAGCTCAATCCGGCTGCCGCCTACATGCTCGACGAGGGTTACCGCAAGTTCTACCTGCTGGGGACCGACTACGTCTTCCCCCGCACGGCCAACAAGGTGCTCAAGGCGTATTTGAAGTACCGCGGCATTCCCGACGCCAATATCGTCGAGGAATACACGCCGTTTCACCACCAGGACTACCAGACGATCGTGCAGAAGATTAAGAGCTTCGCCACGGGTGGCGGTGCGTGCGTTCTCTCGACGATCAACGGCGACAGCAACGTGCCGTTCTACAAGGAATTCGCCAACCAGGGCCTGACGTCGGGCGACTGCCCGATCATGGCCTTCTCGGTGGCTGAAGACGAGTTGCGTGCGATGGACGTTCCGCCGCTGGTCGGCCATCTGGCCACCTGGAACTACTTCCAGAGCATCAACACGCCCGAGAACCAGAAGTTCGTCCAGGACTTCAAGGCCTTCTGCAAAGCGAAGGGCTTGAAGTAAGCCGTACTTCGGTCTCGTCGAGCAAGTTCGACAGACAAAGGGCCGGGGCGAACGCTCCGGCCCTTTTTTTGTTGATCCGGCGGTTGTTTTCCGGAACCGGACAGCGCGGTAACATAATTTCCTGGCCCGGGCACCATCGTCGAGCAGGTTTCGAAAAGGGGTCACGATCATGTCCATGTCGATTGCCACCGCGTCGCGACGGCAGGTGCATTACAACTCTTTTGACGAGGTCCTGGCGGACGCCGAGCGGGCCGTCCAAGGCAAAGCGGAAACAACGGGCAACTGGTCCTTGGGCCGGATCCTTGAACACCTGGCGATCGCCAACGAGAAATCGATCGACGGATTCGGCTTTCAGGCGCCGCTCCCCGTGCGGATGATTGCCGGCACTTTCCTGAAGAAGCGGCTTCTCAAAAACGGGTTGAAGCCCGGGTTCCAATTGTCGAAAAGGGCTGCCCAGGTTCTCGTTCCCGAAGAAATCAACGCGGGCGCGGCCCTCGATCACCTCCGCCGCTCGGTTGTGCGTCTTAAATCGGAAACGAAGCGATCCCCGCATCCGTTTCTGGGTTCAATGGAGGTCGAGGAATCGAACTGCCTGAGTCTGCGGCACGCGGAGTTGCATATGAGCTTCGTCAAACTGTCCTGACCTCATAGCGCCTGCGTGATCGGCCCGCCAAGTCGATCGCGTTGCAAAATGTGCAAACGCGAACGGTTAGGCAATGCCAGCAATTCGAGCGGACGCGGTGCGAGTTCTGCCCGTCGAATCGCTTCAAGTCTCCCGCATCAAATGAGTTGTGCGGCGGGACGGCGACGCACGCCATGTGGATAAAGTTCTCTTCGCGCAACATTGCGGTAAGGCACGCCGATTGCGAAGAGTCGAAGAGAACTTGCCGCGGCGTGTCCGTGTGACAGCACTCCCTGCGGGGCCGCTGGTCCATTCGGTCGGCTCATTGCAGGAAGACATCCCTAATGAACGGGTCCACGAAAGCGGCTTGCGCTTGTGGCGTGTGAAACGGAGTTCTTCGTCCGGCAGATCGGACAGTCCCTGGAAGGTCGTCAGTTTGGCCGTGTGCTGCGGCTATTCGCGATTTGGATGGTTCCGCCGACGCGCTGTCGCGCGAGACCACAACGATGGCTCTGGCCGTGGCACACTCTGCTGTCAGTTGCGGCGGCTGTCGGCTTGATTGGGATCGGGCAGGCAACGAGCTTTGCCCAGTGCTGCGGCATGGGCGCGCCGAGCTGCGTTCCCTGCGGATCATGTTGTGGTTCCCCGTCATTTTACAGCTCCCCCTGCGGCGGCGGCGGCTCGTGCGGCATGCCGTCATGTGGAATGCCCTCATGCGGAATGCCCATGCCGTGTGGCGCGCCGATGTGTGGCTGTGCGCCGCCCTGTGGCTGTCGACCGCCCGGCTGTTGCTCGGGGGGCTGCGGCTGCGGTTTTCCGCGGTTTTCACTTTTCCCCGGCAGTAGTTGCTGTCGCAGTTGCGCTCCCCAATGCGGCTCGCCGTGCGGTCCAGCCTGTGGTCTGGCGTGCGGCCCTTGTTACGGATCACCTTTTGGAGCGCCCGCGTGCGGCTGCGGTCCGTCGTGCGGAGGCCCGGGAATGCCCGGTTCTTGCGGCGGCGCCTGTGGCTGTCCGACGCCGACCTTCGAAACCCCGGGCGTCCCGCAGCCTTCGTCGAGCAACAAACCAGGCCCGAGGCCGATTGAGCCGGCCGACACGCCTCCCACGGGGCCGCCCGCGCCCATCAAGCAACGCCCGGGAGCCGCGCCGGAGGGGTCGAAGTTCGAGCGTCAGCCGCAAGGCTCGCTCGATACGGCGGATGGGCTCAATTCGAGCCAGGCCTCGGCCGAACCATCCGGCCTGATTGAAAAACGGCTCTTCCGCCAATGTGCTTCGGCCGGATTCCACACCCATGTGCTGGTTCCGGGCTCCGAACAACTCCTCTCCCGGGCAGACGGGGCAAAGAATACGGCCTCTGCCGATTTTGTGCTCCCACATGCTGTGGCCCGCACAGACTGAGTGGAATTGACAGTGGCGGATCGTGTCTAATAGCGTCCGTTGCATAGGACAACGGGCGCGAGGTGATGATGTCGGAAGAGTCGCGGACTGGTTCCGTACGGACGTTTCTGCACCGAATCAGTCCGCTTCTCGTCGTCCTCGTCTTTGCCGGCGCCGTGTGGCTTCTTTACCGGCAGGTCCGCCATTATTCGTGGGCCGAAATTCGCGACTCGATCTACAAGGTCCCGAGAGGACAGATCATCCTCTCGTGCGTGCTGACAGTCATTAACTACGTCGTTCTCATGGGTTACGACGTGCTGGCGGTCAAGTCGGTGGCGCACCCGCTTCCCTTGCGACGGATTGCGCTCGCCTCGTTCACGGGATTCGCGACGAGCTACAGCTTTGGCGCCTCTTGGGCGGGGGCTCGGTGCGATTTCGACTCTACTCGGCCTGGGGACTGTCGCCGGGCGAAATTGTGCAACTGGTGTTGATCCTCGGCGTCACCTTCTGGTTCGGCGTCTTTGCGCTGGCGGGCGTGATTTTCATTGTTCATCCCTTTGAGATCAGCAGCGACTGGCACCTTCCGTTTCAGACAACGCTTCCGCTTGGGTTCCCTCTGGTCGCGATGGCGGTCGCCTATCTGGCCGTCGCGCTCGCCTGGCAAAAGCCGATCCACCTCTGGGGAAAGGAAGTCAAGCTGCCCAGTTTCCGCATGTCGGCGGCCCAACTGGCAGTGGCCGCCGGCGATCTGGTGGTGGCCGCCGCCTGTTTCTACGTTCTTTTTCCGGTCGGCGCGGTGAGCTACCTTGATTTTCTCGGCGTCTATTTGTTGGCAATCGTGGTTGTCGTGCTGAGCCACGTGCCGGGCGGCGTCGCCGTCTTCGACGTCATCATCCTCAAGATGTCGCCCGTCTCCCACAAACAGGCGGTCTTGGCGGCGATCGTTCTGTTCCGGGTGATCTACTATCTGCTTCCCCTCTTGGGAGCCGCCGCACTGCTCGTGTATTTCGAGTTGCGGCTGCGCACCGCGTCCTTTCGCCGCATGCTGGGAAAGTCCAAGGATTAGACGAATTCGTCTCCCGGCAAGGGCGGAGCCGCTGTCAGCGCAAAGCGTTGTCCGACGCTGAATGTGCGGTTTTTATCGAGCCTTGCAGGGGTTTTGACGGTGCGATATGTTACGCGCTGCGCCAGACACGGTGGGTATAGCTCAGTTGGTTAGAGCGTCGGACTGTGGCTCCGAAGGGCGCGGGTTCGAGTCCCGTTACCCACCCTTTTTTGCAGCAACCGCATCAACAAGCTCGGCCAAATGCGAAAAGGGGTCGAGGATAGGCTTCACTCTCGGGCCGCGCCGACAATCGCCGCGGCCTGCGCTCTGCTGGCTTACGACTTTGCCGAGCCGGTCGTCAAGACGACTCGAAACCGCGCCTTGCCGCTGGCCATGCGGTCAAAGGCTTCGCTCGCCCGCTCGAGCGGATAGATCTCGTTCATCGAGCGCACGCCCGTCAGCACGCTGAAGGCGAGCGTGTCCTGCGAATCGATGGACGTCCCCGAATACCAGCCCTTCACCGATCGGCAACCGTTCAGCAGAAAGAGCGGCGAGACTTCGAGCGTCGGCACCGCGCCGATGACGAGCATCGTGCCGTTGACGGCCAGTCCGCCGACCACCGCTTGCATGGCGTCGCTGGCCGTGACCGTCGCCAGAATCACCTTTGCCCCGCCCAATTTGGCCAGCTCGGCTGCAGGATCGCTTGCCTGACTATCGATGTAGCGCCAGGCGCCGAGCTTCCGGGCCAGTGGCTCTTTGTCCTGTCCGCGGGCGATGGCGACCGTCTTCAGACCCATTTTTGCGGCGTATTGCACGCCCAGGTGGCCGAGTCCCCCCAAGCCGAGGATGGCCGCCACCTCGCCGGGCCGGACACCGCTATTGCGGAGCGCGTTAAAGGTGGTGATGCCGGCACACATGAGGGGGGCCGCTTCGATGTCCGCAAGTTCGTCGGGAACTCGCGCGACGGCGGACGCATGGGCGACCATGTAATCCGCATAGCCGCCGTCTTGGGTCACCCCCGTGACGCGGGTCGCCGTTTGACAGGCGAAAAAGTCGCCCCGCCGGCACGCGTCGCAAGAGCCACAGTAGCCGCCGTTCCAGCCGACGCCGACCCGCTGCCCCGGCTTCCAGCCGGCAACGCCGCGTCCAACAGAATCAATGATGCCGATGACTTCGTGTCCGGGCACGCGGGGATATTGAAGGCCGGGCCAGGTTCCCTCTTTGACCAGCGAATCGCTATGGCAGACGCCGCAGGCCTGCACTTTGATTCGCACGGAGCCTTCGCCGGGCTCGGGGATCTCCCTCTCAACGACTTCAAGAGGCCCCTTCGGACGGGCGATCTGCACAGCACGCATCTTCGGCATGGCGATGCTCCTTGTTGGAAGCCTCGCCGTATTATATTTCCGCCAGACGCTCCGTCGAGTCGCCGAACTTATTCAGGTGAATTCCGCACTTGTCGAGCATCGAGAGATACAGACTGCACATCTTGCGATTCGGTTTGTCGAGGTAGTCGAGCACGCGGCCGCCCTGAATTTGGCCACCCGCGCCTCCGAGCAGAATGACCGGCAGTTTCGTCGCGTCGTGGCCGCCCGTCAGCATGCTTGAGCAGAATAAGATCATCGAATTGTCGAGCAGCGTCCGCTCGCCTTCGCGGATCGAATCCATCTTCCGCGCGACATAACCGACCTGCTGCAGGAAGAACCGGTTCACCTTCAGCCAGTCGGCCGTGTCGGAGTGCGACAACAGATGGTGAATCATGTAATCGACGTTCAAATGCGGAAACCGCAGCGAGCTGTGGTCGTTGTTGAGCTTGAGCGTGCAGACGCGGGTGGCGTCGGTCTGGAAGGCCAGCACGAGAATATCGCACATGAGCCGCATATGGTCGGCGATATTCTGCGGAATGCCGTCGGCCGGGCGGCGGATGTTCGGCTTGGCGAGCGTGGGGCGCCAACCTTCGAGCGATCCCCGTTTGCCCGCCTGTTCAATCCGCTGTTCGATTTCGCGGACCGAATCCAGGTACTCGTCGAACTTCTGTTGATCCGAGGAGCTGATATTCAGGCGAAAACTCTTGGCGTCGGAGAGGACCGCGTCGAGAACGCTGCGGTCACCGCGTCCGACTTCGTCCTTGAAGAGCCGATCGAACGCCAGTGACGGATACAGCTCGAGCGGCGTGGGAGTCGTCGGCGAGCTCCACGAAATGTGCGAGCTGTAGAGCATCGAGTAGTTCTTGTGGACCGACGGGTTCGACTTTTCGCAGGCGAGCACCAGGCTGGGCACCTTGGTCGAACGTCCGTGCAATTGGGCCACGAGCTGGTCGATGCTGGTGCCGGAATGAATCTCGCCTCCTGAAGCCAGGGGCGCTCCCGAGAGCAAATTGCCCGTCTGCGAGCTGTGAATATTTCCCTTGAGCGCCTCGGCGTTGAACAGTCCGCGGATAAAGAGCATTTTCTCGCGGAAATCGGCCAGCGGCGCGAGCACTTTGCCCAGCTGCATCTGGCTACCGCTCCCTTTGGCCCACCACTCGCGGCTATGGAAGCCGTTCCCCGAAAACATCACGGCCAGCCGCACCGGCGGTTGGCTGGCGGCACGTGCGGCTCGCGTCTGGTCTCCCCATACGGCCAGCGACTCCATCCACGGCAGGGCCATGGTGACGCCCATACCACGCAGGAACATGCGGCGAGAAAAGTGATGCGTGTTCATAATTGGGATCCAGTCTAATGTGATTCCGCAATCTGTGCATCGCGTCCGCGGATTTCGCGGAATTGGCGGCCCTGGAGGATCGCCTCAACAGCCGTGGAAAAACGGTAGCCATTCGCCGCCAGCCGATTCTGCATTTCGGAAAGCAGCGGCTCATCGGAAAGTTGCACGCCGCGCCCCAAGGCATACCCCAGAAGCTTGCGGCAGAACTGGTGGAGGAACGCGTCGCGCCGCGTCACGGCCAGGTATTCCCGCAAACCGGCCAGGCCGTCGATCGGTGTTCCGTCGGGCAGCTTTGTTTTCGTATCGAGGGACCGCCCGGCCAGATCGCGATCACGGAACCGGCCGATGGCGTCGAACCGCTCCAGTGCAAAACCGAACGAATCGAACTTCCGATGGCAGGCGGAGCACCGCGTATCGCTTACATGCCGGTCGATGAGCTGACGCACCGTGAGCCCATCGGTCGCCGTTTCGCTTTCGGGGAGTCGCGGCACGTCCTTCGGCGGCTTGGGGAGTTTTTCGCCAAGCAGGACTTCGCTCACCCAGTTGCCGCGCAGAATCGGGCTCGTCCGGGAGGCACCTGACTGCTTGGCAAGGGTTGTCGCCAGAGCCAGGATTCCCCCTCGGCCGTACCGGCGGACACCCTCGACGCGACGCCAGCCGGTGCCGGGCACGCCGTTTGACGAGGTCGCTTCAGCCGGCATGCCGTAAAACCGGGCTAAGCGGTCGTTGACGAATGTGTGATCGGCCTCGAGTGTGTTGAGGACCGAGGCGTCTCTCTGGAACAAGTCGGTAAAGAACCGGATCGACTCTTCGTACATGTCGCCGCGCAGCTCAGTGAACTCGGGGAAGAACTTTTCACTTTTCTCCGAGAGCGAATCGAAATCGTAGATGTGCAACCACTGGCAGGCGAATTCGGTCGCCAGTCGTCGAATGCGCGCATCGGCCAGCATCCGTCGGGCCTGTCGGGCCAGGACTTCCGGTTTGTGGAGGGTTCCCTTTTTCGCTGCCGCACACAGTTCGGCGTCCGGCTGCGAGGACCAGAGGAAGTAGCTGAGCCGGCTGGCAAGCTCCCAGTCGGAGACCGGTGCCGGATCGGCTCCCGACGGCGCCACTTCGCGCCGGTAGAGGAAATCTGGCGAGATCAGAATCCGCGCCAACGTAAATCGGAACGCCTCCTCGTGCGGAAGCCCCTCTTTACGCAAGCGGCGATAGAGAGTCCGCAGGTCCTTCGTCTCCAGTGCGGTGAGCGGTCGCCGATACGCTTTCGCAGCGAAGCGGAGCAAAGCGTCGACTTGCGTCGGCTCCGCGTCGACCAGCGCCTTTTTATAGGCCGCCGCCCGGTCGTTAAACGGCTTACGCAGGGGCTCGAAGACTTTGGGGTCGGCGTCTTGCGATGCGTACTCCAAGAGCTGCAGTAACGCGTCGACGCTCTTGAGGGCGTCGCGGCTGATGAAATGGAGTTCCTCCCAGAGCCTGTCCAACCGCCGGCTTTCCGCGTCGCTCAGCATGAGCCGCCGCAGTGCGTCATCCTCGCGGTAATAAAGGGTCAACGTCACAACTTCGTCGACGGGCACGATCTTCGTATAGCAGAGTGCGAGGGGGAAAATCGCGCGGAACTGGTCAAAGGACGATTCGATGCGGCGGTGGGCGGCGCTCGCGGAATTGACGACGATCGGCGACGTTTCGGAAAGGTTATGCTTGTTCGAGGTCCACGGGCCGCTGACCCGGGTGTCGGTCACCGAGATCGGCAGCAGGCCGGCCTCTTGCTTGGGTCGGCCGGTCAGCATCTGGAGCTGCACGCTCCCCTCGCTCCCCAACTTGGGATCGAGCGCGCCGACGGTGAGAAACTCGGTTCCGTCGACGAGGTCGGCCGGTAAGCGGATTGCGATCACGGACGGCGCCTGAACGCACAGGCTCGCCTCGTCGATCGCCGAACCATCCGGTCGCCTGCCGAACAGGGCCGGGTCGATTCCGAAATTGCCCTCGCGTTTCACGGCGGAGTGCGACGAGGCCCGGTGTTCCGCCGCCACGCGGGGCCACGCTCGCATAAAGAGCGGCCCGCCCAGGGAGGCCAATTGGCGGTAGAGGGCGGCATCTGGACTTTTTTTGTCCGCGCCCACGGGCGGCCCATTAATCAGGAGCTTTTGAACCGCCTCCGCCAGCGTTTGTTTCTCAGAAGACTTCTCTGCCGCCTGCCAGCGCGCGAGCAGCGAGCCAGAAGGTATTACGGCTCCCGCCTCGGCTGTTTTCACAGGCTCAGTGTAAAAGTGCCAGATGCCCGGATGGCCAAGGCGGTCTGCGTGCGGATTGCCCGCCAGGATGTCACCGGAGACGTCCCGTGTCAGGTTCCATTCGAGCGGCTTGTCACCTGACGTTTTCAGAACAAGTTCCAGGTCGGTCAGGTCACACGAATGATTGCCGTCGCGCGGGCCGACCAGCAACGACACAAGGTCGCCCGGCTGGACGGCCAAGCCCTTGATCGGTCCAAAAGTCCGCGGCGTGCCCCCTTGAGCTGTCCCCTCGGCCAGCCGTTGGCGCGTTGCTCCGCGTCGTAATTCGAGGCGCCATTCGACGCCGTTGCCGCACTCCGGATGCGCGTGCGTCACTTTGCCTTTGATTTCGACGGTTCCGGCGATTGGGCTCTTCCAACCGACGGCCGCGCAGAGGGTGGGAGAGGGGTGCACACACACGCCGTGTGGCTTCATGTTCCCGGGAACGCGGACGTGTTGGCCGGACGAATTGGCCATCAATAGCGGCGTTTCGCCCTTTCCCCAACCCTGGACAAAATCGTAAGTCCCTTTGGGCAGATGGTCGGTGAAGTAATCGAGCTTGATGGTGTTGCTCGAGCCGATGCCGAGATAATCGAGCCAGGCCGTCAACGAATCGACATCGATCGCGTGGGCACGGGCAAGTGCTGCGACGTCCACGTTTGTTTTCGCGCCGCTCATTTCGGCCGCGGCGGCCAACGCCTGCGCGGTGGCCGCGAACGTGCGATTGCGGCGAGCCGTCATCTCACGGGTGAACTCGCCCACGTCGCGAAGCAGCAAATCGGGCCGCCCGGGTGCAACCAACCGCGGCCGCTGCCAGACGACAAAATCGTGATCGTTGCCATCCCCGGCGTCGCTGGCCGCGAGATAGAGCGTGACCACCTTCTGTCCGGCCGGCGGAGTCGGGAGCTTGATTCGCAGTTGCTGTGCAGCAGTGAACGGATTGACCGGCTCCTGCCACGCCTTGGGCCCGCCGACTTTCCCGATATGCCCGACGCTGCTAAACCGCCAGAGGGCCCTTTGCCACTGATTGATTTCCGCGGTGATTTGCGGTGCGTCAGCGGGCTTTGCCTCCCGCCACTTCGCCCGCAGCGCGTCGAGCAGGAGGGACGGCTCTTTGTCCGTGAGGGTTTTCCAGAGAATGCCCAGATACTTCGCGTTGAGCCCCTCTTTGGCCGCCACCTCGGCGATCGCTCTCTGAACGTCGCCTTCCGGCACGGACGAGGCCGAACGGTGTGACGCCGGTGCCATATCCAACTTGGCGGCCAGGTCGAATGTGGCGGCGACGTACCGTTCGACCGGCAGGCGGCCGCCGTCGTTGGTGTTGAAGATGATCCCCTGCAAGTTGACTCGGGACGCACCGCCCGCCTCGGAATGCTTCCGATAAAGCGCCCGAATCTGGGCCAAGAGGTCTTGCGTCCAATCGGCCCGCGAAATCGAGGGCGAAAACCGGAAGCCATCCGGCAACAGCACCGCGTGTTGCGAAATTTCACGGGCCGCGTCGAAGTACTTCGTGAGAAGGGCCGGCGACATCACGAGGGCGTTGCCCGTGTTGGTGAAGCCCTCGCCGGCCGCCCCGTCGGTCGGGAACTCACGGGCCGGATTCAGGTCGACCCCCGTCAGATCGCGGATCGTGTACGTGTACTCCGCATTGCTCAAGCGCCGCAGCACGACCGGGCCCGGATCGCCGGCCTTCGCCAGCGACTCGGCATGCAGATAACGGTCGATCCAGCCGCGAAGCTGCTTCCGCAGGGCGGCTGGCGGCTGCCGGGCGTCTTTCGGGGGCATCTCCCCGTTGTCGAGCATCTCGGCGACTTTGAGCCACGTCTTCGTGTCTCGCCGCACGTCCTCCAATTTCGAGAATCGCTCGAGGTCGAGATCGCCCTTCTGCTGGGCGGTGGAGTGGCATTTGAGACAGAACTGGCGGACGATCGGCCGGATGTCGCGTCCGTATTCGGAGCCAATGGCGTCGAACGCCCGGTCCGCCTGAGCCGAGTGGGCCGCAGAATCGGCTGCCCGGGCAATTTCCACCACCAAGAGCACTAAAAAAAAGGCCGCCCAGGCAATGTGATGGCGAAGGGGTGAACGCAAGCAGCAACCCTTTGGGCAGGTGTTATCGAGATCGATCGTTGGCAGGCGGCGTGCACCGGGCGTCGGGTATAACGAAACGTCCGGTTCGTTTGGCGAGTAAACAGTCGGAGTGCAAGTAACGGCCCGTTTGGCGAGCCGGCCGAGCTAGCACCATTGTAACCGATGGGCCCGACAAGGAGAATCTTCTTCATGACATCAATCTGGCGAATTCTCCTCGGTCTGACCGCGTTGGCAGCAGCCGACTTGCACATTTGTTCCGCCCAATCGGCTCCGCCGGCGATGCCGAGTGCCGGTCCCCTTGGGCGGCATGTAAACCCCTTCATTGGAACCGGTGGCCTGTTTTATCTCTGCGGAAACGAATCGCCGGCGGCCTGTGTGCCGTTCGGAATGGTCCGCCTCGGTCCCGATACGGTCTCGAATAGCGGACAACGGACCCTCAACAGTTCGGGATATTTCTACCGCGACGAGCGGCTCTTGGGGTTCAGCCATATGCGGCTCGTCGGCACCGGAGCCACCGATGGCGGGGAGTTCCTGGTCGTGCCGGTTGCCAGTGCTGCGGGTCTCGGCGGCAATCGGCACGGGCTCGATGTCGAGTTTTCTCATCAAAACGAAGTGGCGTTCCCCGGCTATTACCGGGTCAACCTGCCTGAGCAGGGCCTCCGGGCCGAGTTGACGGCCACGCGGCATGTGGGCGTCCATCGCTACACATTTACTGGAAAGGAAGCGCCCCATCTTTTAATCGACGTCACCAACGCCCTCGGCCGCGGCACGTGCAAAGAGGCGCAAGTTCGCGTGCTGCCGCGGGTCGGCGAGGTCGAGGGCTCGTGCCGCGTCTTTGGCACTTTTTCCAAGCGATACGGCGGCCTCACGGTCTATTTTGTCGCGCGGGCCAGCCAGCCCTTCGCCAGTTTTCGGACTTGGAAGGGAAACGAATTCACGACGGCGGAGACCAGCTCGGGCGACGACATCGGTGTCGACCTGGTCTTTCCGAAGTCCGACGCTCAGCCGATCGTCGAGCTGAAGCTCGCCCTCTCCGCCGTCAGCATCCAGAACGCCCGGGCCAACCTGGCTGCCGAAGCGGGCGACGCGACTTTTGACCAGGTCTTGGCCAAAGCGCATGAGGAGTGGGAGAAAAAGCTCGGATTAATTCGCGTGGAAGGGGGGACAAAAAAAGAGCGGACGATCTTTTACACGGCCCTGTACCACGCCCTGCAGATGCCGACCGCCTTCAGCGACGTCGGCGGAGAGTACCTCGGTTTCGACGGGGGCATCCACAAGGCCGAGGGCTTTACGTTTTACACCGACATGTCGCTCTGGGACACATTCCGCACGACGCATCCCCTCTTCACCCTGATCGCGCCCGGCGATCAGCGGGACATGGTCGTCTCGCTGGTCGAAATGGCCAAACAAGGGGGCTATTTGCCGCGGTGGCCGTCAGGGAACGGCTACTCGAATTCGATGTTCGGCACACCGGCCGACATGGTGATTGCGGAGACCTGGCTCAAGGGGATCCGCGATTTCGACGCCGAGACGGCCTACCAGGCGATGCGGAAAACGGCCCTCGGTCCGACGATCAAGTCACGCTTCTCCGGCCGCGATGGCATCGCCGCCTACCTCAAGTTCCATTACTGCCCCTCCGATCTCGTGGATGAGTCGGTCGCCAAAACGCTCGAGTACTCGTACTCCGATCATGCGGTGGCCCTCTTGGCCCGGGCTCTGGGACATCAGGACGACGCGGCCCTGTTCGAGGAACACGCCCGCTTTTACCGCAACCTGTGGAACCCCAAGACGCAATACTTCCAGCCGCGAAACTCGCACGGCGATTTCGACGAGGCGTTTCGACCGCTGCTGCTCACCTACCTTGACCGGGGCCACAAATACACGCGGGCGTATGTCGAGGGGAGTGCCTTGCAGTGGCGTTGGGGAGCGCCCCATGACGCCGAGGGACTCGTCTCGCTCTTCAAGAGCCGGGACTACTTCGTGCACGAGTTGGAGGATTTTTTCGCCCACTCGGTCCCCGCGGTCGGACGCAATCCGAACGCCTACTACTGGCACGGGAACCAGCCCGACCTGTATGCCGCCTACCTGTTCAACGCGGCCGGTCGCCCGGATCTGAGTCAGAAATGGGTCCGCTGGATCCTCGACGTGAAATACGGCGACGGTGAGAACGGCCTCGACGGCAACGACGACGGGGGAACCATTTCCGCCTGGTACGTCCTGAGTTCCCTCGGACTGTTCCCGACGGCCGGCTCGGACGTCTATCAACTGGCCAGTCCAATTTGGAAGCGAGCCGAAATCCAGATGGGGAAAGCCCGCCTCGTCGTGACGGCCGACAACGCCGGTCCGAGAAACGTCTACGTCAAAAAAGTCTGGCTCAACGACAAGCCCCTCGATCGCCGCTGGCTCAAGCACGCGGAGATCGCCGCCGGCGGATCGCTTCGCTTCGAGATGAGTGCCGAACCCCCCTCGAAATAAATCGCCGAACCGCTGCCCCCCGACACGCGGGCGTCGATTTTCTCATTCACCCAAGTGTCCAGCTCGAAATCGCTGAACAATTTTTGCACAGTTTGCCCGATTTTCTGTTTTTTCTGCGGCGCAAAAAAAGGGAAACCGCCACAGAAAAATCGCACCGGCCCAAAGCCCCCCTTGACGCTTGCCGTAGAATTGAGACTGGAAAAGTGCCATGCGCTGCGCGGAAACCGGAAGGCACGTTCCCGCAGGTGCGAGCGCACCGAGGGGGCACTCCGCCGGCGCGATAACGGGGTCTGCCGCTTCGCATGCGGCCGGCTGCAATCCGCCTAATCCAACTGTTTGATGCGGAGATTCCGGAAGCGGACCTTGAGCGGCTGCGTCTTTTTCCCCACGCCGTGCACCTGCAGGGCGATGAAGCCGGACGGGGTGACCGCGTCGTGCAGTTCGGCGGCCGGCACGCCGTTGAGCCACGTCTTGATCAAATCGCCTTTGCACTCGATGCGGAACGTGTTCCAGGCTTCGGGCTTGAACGCGTGGCGGGCTGCCTCGTTGTGTTTCAGATCGAACAGCCAGCCGCGGCGTCCCTCGTCGTAAATTCCTCCCGTCCAGGCCCGCTTCGACGGATCAATCTCCACCTGATAGCCGTGCACGCGGTCGGCCGGAAAGGCGAACCGCTTGCCGCCCAATACCACCGTCGTGGGCGTCTCAAAGCACTCGCTCCGCACCTGCACGCCCGAGTTGAGTCCGTTCTGCACGTTGAACTCCAGTTCCAGAACGAAGTTCGCATAATCGCGCTTCGTGCAGAGGAACGAGTTGCCCGTGTTGGGGACCGAATGCCCCACGATCTCCCCCTCCTCCACGGTGTATTTCGCATGCCCGCCGTGCTGCACCCAGCCGTCGAGGTTTTTGCCGTTAAACAGGCTCTTCCAGCCCTCTTCCGCGGCCCCCGCGCGGCACGGGCCCGCGGCGGCCAGGCAGATTCCGATCGCGAACAACGAGGCCACGGCGGCCGGAGACAGCAGAAAACGGCTCACGGAACGTTCCTTTCTTAGAGTCGCAGATCAATGGAGTTCATCGAGCATACCAACGGCAGAGCCGTTCGAGATCGTCGTGATGGGTCAAAAGCCGCACCCGCCGGCGTGACGAACGCAGCCCCAGCACGGGCGAATACCCGTGGTGGTGATCGGCAATCGCCAGGGCCTGGGCCACGTCGTCGGTGACCAGCTTATCGCGCCCGTTGCTCGCCGCCAGCCAGCGAGCCTGCCACAACACGACGGGATAGATCAGGGCCAGGCTGTAAAAGCCTTCGACGAAGGGGACCCAGTAATAGGCGGCCCCGCAGAAGTGGAGCCCCTGGATCTTGACGCGAAAGTACCGCGTCAACAGGGCCTCGGCCTCGCCGCCGATGCCGCCGAACGCCCCTTCCAACCGCTCGAAAGGGACCTCGCGAAAGCCCGGATGCAGCGGAAAGGCGTTCCCCTGCCCGCGGGCAAACCGCAGCGCCGCCCGCAGCAGGCGCACCCGCCCGCGCCATCCGCGGGCCGCCTTCTCGAACGTGTCGACTCGCGAATATTGCGCGGCCAGCATGCGGAACTGCATCCGCCCCGCGCGGCTCGGCTGCAGCGGCTCGCTCGGGGATTCATCCACCGCGTGCCGCGACGCCTCGGTCACAATGTTTAAATACTCCTCGAGCCGGGCCCCCCGCAGCACATCGAATTTCGACTCGCCCACCAGCCGCACCCAAAACAGGGCCCGCAATAAGCGTGACAGCAAAGGCTCGCTCGGCTCGGCCAGCGTCGCGTCGAGTGCGTTCACGAACCGCTGAAAGTCGCTCCATTCGACCCGCACGCCCGGTGAGACAGGCGGCGGCGGAATCTGGTCGGCAGTCGGCGGCACCGTCAGGTCGGCAATCCGCTTCAACTCGCGGACTTGCATGCTCACCGGCCGCCCCTTGTTGGCGACGACCGACGGGCAACTGAACCGCAGGCTGAGCGCCAGCTTCCGCCCGCCCGGATGCAGGGCATACGGATAGACCTGACAAGCCAAAGGCTTGGCCTCTTCGCCGAACCTGGCATGGATGCGGCACAGCCCGTCGTCGTTCAAAAACACGCACGCCCCATCCTCCCGATGGGCCAGGCGATAACGTTTTTTCCACGGAGGGCCGGCATGCCAGACGACGGGAGGCCCGTCCCCGATCCCGTCGGCAGCCGACCACTTCTGCTCGACGATCCGCTGCCGATCGTCTTCGGTGATCTCAATCAAATGCTTCCGGCAGCAGCCGCCACAACTGTGACAACTCCAGTTCTGGATGAGGGGAAGCTGAACGAGAGGGGCAGACATCGATGAGGTGGTAGGGCATGCTGTGCATGCCGCTTGGATTTGCTCTGGTCTCGCCCCGATGCGAAGCGGCATGCACAGCATGCCCTACAAAACTTGCAGCACCCGGCGAGGCCGCACTGGCCATTCTATACGTGGTGGGGCCTCGGCGTCGTCAGCGCCTGGTGGCCCGGTGGCACTGCTGAGCCGCTTCGGATCAGCAGTGTCTTTTACGAGTGTCCTTGTGCCCGAGGGCTCCATTCGTTGCCGAACGTGGAAAAGAGCTTCCGCAAGGGCTGCTGCAGGACGAGTTACCAAGCGGATCCGACGGACATTCGAAGGAGCACTGCAGCCGGAAGCCGTCTAGCAGTGGCCACGCTGGGTGGCACTGCTGAGCCGCTTCGGATCAGCAGTGTTCTTGCGAGCGTCCTTGTGCTTACGAGGGCTCCACTGGTCTCGAGTCACGAAAAAGTTGCCGCAAGGGCCGCTGCTGGACATGTTGCGAAGTAGATCCAAGTGCGATTCGAGAGGAGCACTGCTAGCCGGAAGCCGTCTAGCAGTGGCACACACCTCGCCGGGTGGCACTGCTGAGCCGCTTCGGATCAGCAGTGTCTTTTGCGAGTGTCCTTGTGCACTCGAAGGCTCCATGCGGTCTCGAACCAGAAATCAACGTGCTCGGTTGTGTTTGAGACGTTAGCATGTCGGCATGGCTCTGCCGCATCGAAAGCAAGTCAAGCACTTTGAGGAGCAGCCCGATGTGCACGAGCTGACGTTTTCGTGCTTTCAACGTCGTCCGCTCCTGACGAACGACCTGTGGCGAACCTGGTTTTGCGAAGGACTCGACCAGGCGTGCAAGCGTCGCAGGTTCCTGCTTCTGGCGTATGTCGTAATGCCGGAACATGTTCACTTGCTCGTTTGGCCGCTTCCTGAACGGAAATCAAATTCGCTGGCGATTCCGGCAGCGATTCGTCGCAAATCACGGATCGCCGGTCTGCTTTCCCAGATCAAGCGGCCCTTCTCCGTCCGAGTCAAAAGCCATCTCACCACTCTTGGAAGTCCCCTTCTGCAACAATTGACGGTGCGACAGCGGCCGGACACCTTCACATTCCGCTTCTGGCAGGAAGGTCCGGGTTACGATCGCAACATGACCGAATCGGAGGCGATTCTGGCGGCGATCGACTACTTCCATGAGAATCCCGTACGCCGCAAATTATGTTGCAAGGCAGTGGAGTGGCATTGGTCGAGCGCCGCCCGTTTGATCACGGACGGTCGCCTGGAAGAGACACCACGATTGAGCCGCTTTGATCCGTGTCTCGGTCGGGTTGAATACTAAGTCCACGGCGGGGTGGCACTCTACGCCGTTAACCCTTTTGGATCGTTCGGTTGAGAAGTAGTTTTGCCCAACGAAGTTGCGCTGGCGAAGCGTTGAGGATTCGGGCGCTCCGGGAGGACGTTCTTGTTTTTTGCGAGGATAGTCGCGGCTGGTTTTTGGTCCTCGGGGGTAGTCGTCGACCACTGCTTTTCTCAGGGCGTCGCATAAGCCGCGACCCCGTTCGCGCGGATGCAAGTAGTCGCGCAGCACCCGGCGGAACGCACGCAACGTGCCGGCAATGCTCAGCCGCGGCGGGGGAAGGTCCCGAGCGCGGTTCGCGATGAGCGCATAAAGCGCCATGGCCCAGAGTCCGGCCAGCGACCACTCCAACTCGAAGAGCGCATTCTCGGCACGGGCACTGCGGAGCTTGCGACGCTGAAACGTCTGCTTCAGATGGCGATAGAAGAGTTCGATTCCCCAACGGCGTGCATACAGTTCGACGACCTGTTGGTCTGTCAGGTCTCTCGTCGAGAGCACGCTGGTCACCAGAAACACCGGATGTCGGCCGGTGTGAGCCACCACCAGCCGCAACACGAGCGGGGGTTCTCGCCGCTTGGCCTCCCGATCCGGCCAGAGATAAACCGTATTGGCCCGCTCGCGGGCAAACCCCAGCTTTTTCAGCAGGCGGACATTCGAGCCGACCCGCAACAGCACGTGACGCTGGCTGTCCAGGACGGCGCGGGTGTACTCGTACCCCACAAACCCGGCATCGACGGCCATCACGGACCCGGGCGGAAGGGCCGGCAGCATTTCCAGCCAGTGCGCGCGTTCGCTGCTGTCGGCAGGACCGATCCGCCAATCCCAGGGCAACCCCGTGCCGACATGCCACATCGTCGTGAGCCACAACTGCGGGGAGTTCGATTTCTTGGCGTGCCTTCCCCCGCTCTTTTGGACGCGGCGTCCCTTGCGGGAACGACGTGTTCGACGCACGCACGAATACGCCTCTTCGTGAGACCGCGTCCGGGGTAGTTCGGCCCGGCTCCCATCGACGGCGAACGTCACAAACCCGCTGACCTGCCAAGAGCCGGCCAGTTCCTTCCGCATCCGTTCCCGTAGCGCTCCTTGCAGCAACCCGACCAATTCCGCCGTCCATCGACGCAAAAGCTTGGTGAAGGCCTGGTAGGTGCGGGCCGACTCCGTCGCCGGCGTGAACAGGTGCTGCACGATCCGACGAACGGCCCAGAATCGATCGGCCAAAGTCCCTTCGTCGGACCAAGCCCACAGCAAAGCCGTGGTAGCCAGCAAGCGTGGCGTCCACGTACAATCCGCCCGCAACCGAATCGACGACCAGTCGATGCCGGCCGCCAACCAATTCAGGGCCGCACGCAACGACGACGAATTCAGGCACACACAGTCTCGATGCGACATTCCCGATTCCTTTCGGGTTGGAGTCCGATCCTTCTTTTTGTTTGGCGACTAAAAGCATGATCGAAACTCCAAATCGCATCGAGACTTGTTTTCTCCCACCCAAAAAAGGGTTAACGGCGTAGGGTGGCACTGCTGAGCCGCTTCGGCTCAGCAGTGTCTTCACGAGTGTCCTTGTGCGCCCGAGGGCTTCATTCGTTGCCGAACGTGGAAGAAGTCTGCCGCAAGGATTGCTGCAGGACGAGTTACCAAGTGGATCCGACGGACATTCGCGAAGAGCACTGCTAGCCGGAAGCCGTCTAGCAGATGGGGATGAGAGTCTGTTGCCCTGGAACCGGCTACGATGCCGGTGGTGTGTACAAAATCGTTTTCCAGGAGCAACAGACATGTCAATCGTATCCTGCTACGTCGGTCTGGACTATCACGATGAGACGATCCGCGTTTGCGTGTTGGCCGAAGACGGGGAATTGATTGTGAACCGTAACGTGGGGAACGACCCGGCCGAAGTGCGTCGCCTCGTCCAGTTGCGAGGAGCGTCGGTCCGCGGTGTGGCGATTGAAGCCTGCTGTGGATCGGCGGACTTCGCCGCCGAGCTGATCGCGCAAACGGGGTGGTCCGTCAAACTGGCTCATCCCGCGGCGGTTCAGCGCCTGAAAAAGAACCGTGACAAGACCGACCATGGAGATGCCTGGCTGCTGGCCGACCTGTTGCGCGTGAACTATCTCCCAGAAGTGTGGCTGGCGGACAGTCACACACGCCAACTGCGTCGTCTGGTGCGACATCGTCAAGGGTTGGTGGCCGAACGCAAGAACATCAAGCTGCGGATTCGGTCGCTGTTGCGCGAAGAACGAATGCCCCGATGCTCGGCCGCCAATGCGTGGACCAAGCCGTGGATGGCCTGGATTGTCACGCTCCCCTTGGGCCCTGAATCTCAATGGGTCCTGAATCAAGAATTGCAACGCCTCGCTCAAGTGGAGGAAGCCGTCCGTCAAGTGGACCAGCGGTTCGCCGAGGCCACCCAGGGTGATCCGCTGGTGGAAAAGCTGCTGGCTCTTCCGGGAGTGGCCCTCGTGACCGCGGTGATTCTCCGCGAATGATTGGACGCTTCGATCGCTTCCGCAATGGAAAGCAATTGTCGCGGTTCTGTGGTCTGACCCCCTGCAATGCGTCCAGCGGCAAGCGCCAGGCCGACGCGGGGCTCGTGAATGAAGGGAATGAATTGCTGCGCGCGGCCATGATCCAGTTGGCCAAACGCTTGCCGGGGCACGACGGCGCTGGAAAGAACTGCATTCGCGACTGCGCTCCACCAAGCCGGCCAACGTGGCGACGGCGGCCCTGGCGAATCGCTGGCTGAGAGGGGTGTACTACCAAATCGTTCCCCCGCAGCTCGGTCAGCCAGAACAGAACTCAGACCTCGGCTCAGGCTCAGCAAACGGGGGTGAACCCGTTGCGCCTCGCCCTCACGTCGTCCTGGGATTGTGAAGGCCGACGCGAGGGCGAGGCGAACGGGGTTCCAGCAAACCCCACTTTTTTGAAAGGACGTGCTTCAATGCAAGAGGGAATTCGACGACGCAGGAGACGACGCGGACCCGCCTCGCGAGGGTGAGCTCGAGTGCCACATGGGATGGCGCTGCGGTTGCCGCACGCCACTCTCGGCAGCAGATAGGGCAGCCCTCGCACTCTCGGAAAACCCACAGGGGCTAGGCCACAACGCCGATGCTCGAATAGAAGAATGGGAACTCCGCGGGAAATCGCCCAAATCGCCGTTTTCCACCTTGACGGGCAACAGACTCTCATAGAAGTGGCACGATGCGGAGCGCCGGGTGGCACTGCTGAGCCGCTTCGGATCAGCAGTGTCTTTGCGAGTGTCCTTGTGCGCCCGAGGGCTTCATTCATTGCCGAACCGTGGAAAAGAGCTTCCGCAAGGATTGCTGCCGGACGAGTTACAAAGGAGATCCGCAGGACGTTCGAGAGGAGCACTGCTAGCCGGAAGCCGTCTAGCAGTGCCACCAGGCACCATGCCTCAGCGGGCCGTCTTGGGCGTGCTTTCGAGTCGTTCGAAGACGAGCGGGTGGTCCGATTTGCTGTTGGCCACGCGGAGGGCGATTTTGCCCGTGATCACGTCGCGGAGCAGGTCGCCGCAGACGGTGGCTCGCCAGCCCTGCAACAGCCGCGGCGGCTGGCCTTTGCCGCCTCGCTGGTGCCAGCGGACCAGGTCGCGGAGGTCGGCACTCGTCCCCACGAGCGTCTTGGCCACGTTGAGGGCGCTGCACTGGTTCATGAGGGCAATGCCCAAAAGCTGGCCGACGACGTGTTCGTCGGAATCGATGTCCAGGCCCGCGGGCCGTGGGGGCTGTGGCAATTCGGCTTCGGGAATCGCCACTGCCCGCTCGATCCGCTCCAGGATCTCTTGCCCCGACTTCCGCAGGTCGCTGCGGTTCATGTCGCGGGTGGCAAAGAGTTCGTCGAACGTCGTCGGCTGGCGTTTGGCCAGCTCGAGGACCAGGTCGTCCCGCAGGACGCGACGCGGCGGCCGATCGCGGCGGGCCGCCTCGGCCTCCCGCCATAGCGACAGCTCGCGGACGACGGCCATTTCGCGTGGCGATAACTTGTGCAGCTTGGGCAGGCGGTGCCAGGCTTCGCGGACGTGCTCGGCCGCGATTTCGTCCACCATGTGGTTGAATTCGGTTAAGGCCCATTCGAGCCGGCCGAGGCGCGTCAGCGAGTTCCGCTGCTTCTCCCAGATCGCCAGCACGTATTTCACGTCTTCGAGCGCGTATTGGATTTGCGCCTTCGAGAGGGGCCGGTGATGCCAGTTCGTCCGCGTCTCTTTGCCGTGCACGCGGCGGTCGATCACGCGATTGACGAGTGTGGCGTAGGCCAGGGGATAGCTGCGGCTCCGCAGTCCCTCGGCCATCTGCACGTCGACGAATTTGCGGGGGGCCTGGCCGCCGTAATGCAGGCAGAAGCGGATTTCGGCCTGGCCGCCGTGCGTGATGACCGTCGTTGCATCGTCGGTCATCAACTGCCACCAGGCGGCGAGATCTTTGACCTCGAACGGATCGACGGCGGCCGTCCGCTCGGCGGTCGCGAATTGCAGCAGGCAGAGCTGCGGCTGGTAGGTGTTTTCGGAGATGAACTCGGTATCGAACGCGACCGTGCCCGATTCCCGAATATGGACGCAAAACTCTTCGAACTCATCCTGCTTGACGATCAGAGGAACGGTCATTCGTCTCTGCTTGCTCTGCGACGAGGCCCGGAGACCGGGCGGCACTATCGGACGGCCCGACCGGACGGCCCGACCGGACGGCCCGACCGGACGGTCGCCGGAAACCGCTGGTGCGAAATATGGCATGCAAGAGCGTCCGCCGCAAGCGACGGACGTGAGGGAAGAGGGCAGGGGGCAGAGGGAAGAGGGCTGAGGATTAAGGCACGCTTCGCGTGCCGGTTTTCGATTTCCCCTCTCCCCTCAGCCCCCTGCCCTCCCCCCTCGCCGGCACCCCGCGTCCCTCGTATAGTGCAACTTTCATCGGGAGTCTGTGATGAATGGATCGGCAGGTTCAAAGCGCGTGGGGGTGCCGCCTCTGCGTATCGCAATTGCCGGTTGTGGGCGGATGGGGCGGTTGCATTGTGAGCGGATCCTAGCCGATGGCCGCGGTCGGGTCATGGCGCTGTTTGATATCGACGCGGCGAGTGCCCTGGCTCTCAAAGACGCGTTGGCTGCGGACGCAGTGATTTGTCCTCGATTTGAGGACCTCGTCTCGCTGTCGGGGGTCGACGCGGTCCTTGTTTGTACGCCGACCCAGCTCCATTTCGAGCAGGCGTCGGCTTTTCTCGAACGCAAAATCCCCGTGTTGTGCGAGAAGCCGCTGGCTCGGACGCGGTCGGAAATTCTTCGAGCTGATTGCCGCTTCCCGTCGCGGGGGGACGCTGCTTTCGGTCGCCTATCAGCGGCGGCGGTGGGCGACGTACCGGGCCTTGCGGCAGCTGGTCGGCTCGGGCCAGTTCGGAGCCGTGCGGGCCGTGATGTCGCACAACATCGAGAACTGGCAGCAGACGATCGGCGGCACGTGGCGGGATGATCCCGCAAAGAACCCGGGCGGTTTCATCGGCGACGCCGGCAGCCACAAGATCGATATCGCTTTCTTCGTCACGGATCTCGCGCCGACGAGCGTCTTCGCCCGCTGCGCGAACTGGGGAAGCCATGTCGAAACCAGCGGTTCCGTCTCGGCACTGCTCGCCGGAACGATCCCCCTCACGATGGATTTTGTGGGCCACGCCCAGCACTTCAGCGAAATCCTGGCCATTCACTGCCAGCGGGGCGATTTGACGCTGCGTGAAGGCGAAATCTGGATCGGCCAGAACGGCCCGGCTGAGCGCTTTGCCTTAGCCGAACGCGACTGCAACCCGGTGGTAGCGTTTCTCAATTCACTCCTCGACGGAGCCGAGAATTTCGCTCCGCCCGAGTGCGCGCTGCCCGTTTACGATTTCACGCAGGGCATTTTCGAATCGGCCCGCACGGGCCGCGACGTGCGGATTGCCGTCGGAAAGGATGAAGGCGGAAGGATGAAGGATGACAGTAGTTCCCAGTTTGACTCATGCGTCTAAGTCGACGTAAGGCTTGGAACCATCGTGCAATTGGGCGACCACTTCGAGGGCGATCCATTCGAGCATGCGGCGGAGTCGCAATTTTTCTTGGTGAAGCGTCATCGAATCTCCGTACCCTTCAGCCAGCATGGTTTCGTGAATCCACACCCAGACATTCCGCAGCAGAAGCGCGACCACGACGAATAGCAGCCGCAGATGGGGATCGCGGGTGCAGGTGTAGATGCGCGCCTGGCGGGCTTGGCGGTAGCTCGTCTCGATACCGAAGCGTGTCCGATACAGTTCGCGGATCTCCCGTGGGGAACCGCTGACTCGCCAAGCGGCAAACAGGAGCTTTTGTTGCTTGTGTTTGCCGTCTTTGCGGTTCTTGTGAGTCCGGTAGGCCACATAAACCGAGACTGTCACCGACTGCTTCTTGTTCTTCAACGTGTGCAAGTAGCATCCGACGTTCTGACGTCGGATCCAATGCAGGCCCCGGAGTTTCCGCCGCTTCTTGGGGATTCGTCCCCGAAACATCACCGGCATCACGAAGGGAATCTGTTGCTCTTGTAAAAACCGCGTGACGGTGACGTTGAAGAAGGCGCGATCCAACAAAAAACGTCGGATTTTCAGCTCTTTTGCGCGGATTGTCGCCAGCAGGCGATTCAACGCCGTGACCGTCGTTTCGTGTCGCCGCACCCAGGTGGCGGCCAAAGTGTAGCGCACTCCGTGGGAGACAATGCAGGCGGTGGCGTAGGCATGGAATTTTGTGGTTCCCTGTCGCGGCTTGCCGTAGTAAATCTCGTTGCGGCTGCGCTTCGGCTCCCCGTAGTAAGGCACCAAGTGCCAGTCGATCGCCACTGTCCAAGCGCGACGCTGGAGGCGCCGCGGCAGATGATCCGTCAGCGCAGCATTCAACCGCTTCTCCAGAACCCGAAGCGTCTTGGGCAGTCCCGCCTCCAACGCGCCCATCACGCTGGTGTCCGACGGAGCGTTCGCCAAATCCCGACAGGCCGCGAACACCGAGATCGTTTGCGCGGCTGCGCAAGACGATGTTCCAGACAACCGTCGCCGTACATTTCGGCCCTCGATCCTTCAACTGCATCGAGTTGATCAGCCAACTCAGGGCCCACTGATGAACCTCGCTACTCGATATGGTATTTCTGTTCCTTGAACGCATGAGCTCCCTCCTTGGGCTTCTGGTTCTCTACACAAACCAGTCTGAGGAGGGGCCTTGCGTTCCTCAACGTCAACAGGCCGACTTGGAACTACTGGATGAAGGATGAAGGAGAAGAAGGACCGGCCTCTGCCATTTTATTCATCCTTCATCCTTCCTATTACGCCACTACTTCGCCGTGACCGCGGCCGAGCGGCGGACGGCGAAGGCGTAGAACAGGTTCGGCTCGTGGGGTTTGAAATCGTTGTCGACGCAGATCCACAACAGATCGCGGCCGTCGGGAAGGGCCGGGCCCCAGGCGAGGCCTTCCATCTTTTCGGGAAGCTTCTCGCCAGCGAGACCAGACTTCGGGTCGAGCAGGTCGATGAATGTCGTCTTCTTCACCGGCTGCACGCCCTTGGGAACCGCTTTGTGCGGGAACTTATCGACGTGCGTGGTATCGGTCGCGTCTTTGATGTCGATGGCCATAATCCGCTTGAAGGCGGCTTTTTCCCCCGTCTGGCCGTCGCGCTCGATCACGAGGAACTTGCCGTTGCCGGCGGCCAGGATCTCCGACGTCTTGTTGTGATGGTCTTCGAGCCGATAGACGAATTCGCGCGTGGCGTCGGTCTTGAGGTCGATTTCCAAAAGGCGACAGTTGAGGCCCTGCGGTTTGCCCGACTTGCCGGGCTTGGTGTCTTGAAGCAGGGGAAGTTGCTCTAAGGCGTAGAGCCGTTTGCCGTCGGGAGTGATCGCCAGACCCTCGAGGCCGGCGTTGGCGATGCGGCCCGAGGTGTTGTTGGCGATCTCTTCGTTTTTGCTGGCGCTGGGATGTTGGATCTGATAACGAGCCGGCACCGGCAGCGAGCGAACGGCATGGCCGGACGGGTCGAACTCGATGATCATCGGGCCGTATTCGTCGGAGAGAAAGATGTTGCCCGACGGTCCGCGGCGGAGACCTTCCGGATCGAACCGGTGGTTGCCGTCGGGCCCCCGCGGATCGAAGGCGCTGGCAATGCCGACGTACGGCTTGCCGTCTTGCGCGGTGAGCAGCGTCGTGCCGATGAGACGGGCGGAGCCTTCGTGTTTGCCTTCTTGGGGGAGCTTCAACTCGATCGTGTGCCAGCGGCAGACGAAGCGCAGGCTGCCGTCCTTGGGCCCGCGGTCGGAGAGGACGTAATACTGATCGTCCGCTCCGGAATACTCGATCGCCGACAGGCCGCCCAAGCGATTGTGCGGAGTGCCGTCCTGGAGCTGATCCGTCAGTCCCGAGCGGTCGGTGGCTGTTCCCGGGAGTTGAGCAGTGCCCAGAAACTGGACCGAGTCGTCGGCCGTCGCGCGAGGGACCGCCGGCGCAAGGACGAGCGCCGTCAGAGCGAGGCCCACCGGCCCCAGGCGTCGAAGCGAGGTGTTGCGGATCGAGTGCATGAGGGAGCCTTTTTCAAAAAAGGCGCACCGATCGGAAGGGCGATCGGCGCGCCGGGTTCGCGTCTGGAGGAAAATGGGAGGGAGAAAAAGTGCGGCCGACGCGAGAGCCGCGGGGATCGACAGCACGCGACAGCCGCTCGCGGCGGAACGGTTGTCGCGGCCGCTGACCGGAATTAAATTCCGCCACCGTTGTCGAAAATCGTCGACTGGCCGTCCCGTGCGGTCACGAGGTTGATGAGCACGCGGAAGTCCATGTACTGGTTCAGGAATTGGACCGATCCGTCGCACATGGCGAAACCGGCCGAATTCGGGTGGAAGGCGTAAATCTCGCTGTCGTTGCTGCAGTTGATCACGCACTGCCCGAGCTGCGTCTTGACGCCGGTCACGTCGGTGCCGTCGATTTTCCAACCGGAAGCGGCCGGATCAGGCCAGGCGTTGCTGGTCGTTGCCGACACGAGGGTATAGGGCGTCGGGTAGGTTCCTGGATTTACGATGTCCGCCTGGGCGGGGCCGACTGCGAAGTCGGCCTGCAGCCAGTTCCCTGATTTCGTCCATGTGTTATAGACGGCAGGCGTGATCTGTGATCCCAAGACCCAGCAGAAGGGTCGTCCGGCACACTCGGCAAAGAGGATCGTGTTCGTCAATCCATCTGTGATATTCCGGAAGGGGCAGACCGTTCCCTGCAGAATGGCGGTCCCCGATGCAGCCATGGCGCCCGTGGCACCACTGTAGTCGGCCGGCTGGGGCAGCCCGTTGGCGGCGTAAAAGCTCGGGTTGACGCCGGTCGACGGCGAAGAGTAGTCAGCCACGGGCACGCCCGGGGCGAACAGGATGTCAACGCGATTCGAATTCGGGGCCGACGGGCAGACCAGCATGGGCATCGGTGTCTTCTGAAACGTCTGCGTGTTTTGCGTGTAGCACCAGGGGAAGTCCTGAACGACGAGCCGTTGCAGGTTTTGCTGCTCCATATATCCCATGATGGCGCCGAGGATACTCATGTATCCGTCGCTGCACTTATCCTTGCCGCTTCCGATCGTCGTGCCCTGGCCGCCCATGGTGGCGTCGACAGAGCCGGACTTCGTGCATGTGGCCGAGCCCCACGCGGCACTTCCCAGGATCTTGGACGGGGGAAATCCGCGGAACACGTCCGCGTAATTGTGGGCGGCCAGGGCCAACTGATGCAGATTGTTGCGGCACTGGGTGCGGCGAGCGGCTTCGCGGGCGGACTGGACGGCCGGCAAAAGCAGCGAGATCAGAATGGCAATGATGGCAATCACCACCAAGAGTTCGATCAAGGTGAACCCTCGTTTAACGGACCGTGGCATCGACATTTCTCCCCTTTTTGGTGTACGTGGAGCGGGAATACGAGCTTTAAGAGACGCGGAGAACAAGAAAGACAGAGCCGGAGCTGCGGAGGCAGCCTCTCGTCATGGAGTATTCGAAGCTTGGCGCTCGGTGAGGTCCCAGTCCGGAAGCGAATTGTCCCCGTTTTTGACCTCAACCCGGAGTTTCGACGAGCGGGCGTGCTGGACCGTCTCGGGCGCCTTTTCAGGAAGTTCCGACTGCTGCTCGTTGTTGAGACCCTGGGTGTCGCCCTTCCACGAGATGGTGACCTTGTACTTGCCGGCCGGGGCTCCGTCATTGTTATCGTAGGTGGACACCTGGAAGGTGCCGTCATCCCCGACGACGGCCCGCGGACGCTGTTGGGCCGACCCGTTCGGGAAATCCTGAGTGGGATAAAAGAGAACCGTCGCGCCTGCCATCGGCTGGCCGTCCATCATCACCTTTCCCTTGACGGGAAAGAGAGGCAGCTTGCCCTTGATTGCGGGCCGACTCTTGCCGCACCCGACCGACAGAGACGCCGTCAAGAGCGCGACACAGACCACGTACGTGCACCGGCCGCGGCGACCAATTGCACAGGAAATTGCCATCCAGCCCTCCTTTTGAGCATGTCTGAGTGAGGAGAGCACTCTAGTGGCGGCAAATGACGATTTCGTGTTCCCATTGTGGAGATTGTGTTAAGACGTGAAACCGTGCGCCACAAAATAATACGGACTTTAACAAGCGCGGAAAGCGAGCGAGCCGCGGCGATTTGTGCCGGCTGGAGTGTGCACGTCTTGCGAGACATCCTGGCCGCGTTGACTCGTCCAACGAGGAACGGGCCGGTCTCAGGCCGAGGAGCGCAACAGGCTCAACTCGCGCATGGCGGCCTCCACGACGTCGGCGGAGATCGACGGCTTGTCGTCCTGCAGGGCCGACAGCACGGAGAGTTCGCACAGGCGGACGACGTCGCGCGGCACGCCGCGCGTCAGGCGGAAGAGGCTCTCGGCCGCCGCGCTGTCGAAGGTGTCTTGAGGAAGTTCGACGGCGGAGAGCAGCCGTTCGATAAAGAGCGTCGTCTCTTCGGCCGTGAGGGGGGCGACTTCGATCCGCAAATCGGCGGCCTGCCTCCACTCCCTGGCGACAAGGGGGAACGAATCACCCGAAAAGGCCAGCACGAACGTCGCCGCACCGGAATCGCGCTCTTGCAGGAGGAGCCGTTCCACCGCCTGCTGGCAGTCGGGACGGGCGCGGTCGAGATGGTCGAAGATGATCACCGAGGAGCGTTTCGACTGTCGGTGCCCCTCGAGCAGGTCGGCCACCTCTTGCCACAGGACGCCCAATCGGCCGCGGGCATGCGATGTCAGTCCCAGCCCTTCGCCCAATCGCAGGAGGGCCTGGGCGGCATCGAGGCCGCGAACGTCGACAATCGCCTTCACGAACGGGGCCGTTGACGAAAGATCGGCGAAGGCCCGCAGCACGGTCGTTTTGCCGGCCCCCTTGGGGCCGATGACGACGCCGCACCGCAGTCCCGTGTCGACAAGGTACTCGAGCCGGGCCAGGGCCTCTTGATGCGCGGCGCCCGCAAAGAAATCGAGGCGCGTCTCGAAAGGCGCCAGGGGGACGCCACGTTCAAGGTCCCGCTCTGCCGACATGGGCTCTCCCTGATCGAACTTTTCACGGCGTGCGATCGGACGCTGTGCAACCGGGTGCGGCAAGCTTCGCGCCCGAAGTCGAGAGATTCCTCCGTGACACGCAAGTGCGTCAGCGCTCGTGAACTGCCCGAGCTGGAGTGACGGGTCGGACGTGGCGAATCGCCCACGATGTCTGAAGCTTCCGCACCGCGTTCCAGGGTGGTCGCACCACCAGCTATAATCGGCAAAATCGGTAGAGCGGCATGACGATTGGACGACCATCACCACGATTACGCCCGGATAAATGACGATGGCCGACCGGTATTTTTTGCCGCACTTGCCAGAGGGCGATCGGTGTGAGCTGGGGGGACCGAATTCCATCACTTGGCACACGTTCTGCGCGGCCGGACCGGCGATCACCTGACCGTTTTCGACGGATCGGGGACCGAGGCGGAGGCCGAGATTGTGGGCCTGTCGAAAACCGCGGCCTCGCTCCGGCTCGGCGTTCGCCGCCGCGATTCGCCCGCGGCGGATCTCGAAATTGTGCTGGCCACGGCCGTTCCCAAGGTCGACCGCTTTCGCTGGCTCGTCGAAAAGGCGACCGAATTGGGGGTCGGACGACTTATCCCGCTGCAGACGGCGCGGAGCGTCGTCTCGCCCGGAGCCCTCAAGCTGGACAAGATGCGGCAAGCGGTCATCGAGGCCTGCAAGCAATCGGGGCGAAATCGCCTGATGGCGATCGAGCCGCTCATGTCCTGGCGGGAATTCGTTAGCGGATCGGTGCCGACGGCGTGCGCCTTCCTCGCCGATCCCGCGGGACAGCCACTCCCCGACCTTGCGGATTTGCGGCAGCAGGGCCAACGCGTGCTGCTCATCGTCGGGCCGGAAGGGGGCCTCACCGAAGTCGAACGCCACGAAGTGATGGAGGCGGGAGCCCGCCAAGTCTCGCTTGGCCCGCGGATTTTGCGGATCGAAACAGCCGCACTGGCAATGGCGGCCGTCTTCCTGTTGAAATAGCACGGCTCGCAAAAAGTGTGCGAATCCGGGGGCGCGACGGTGGCGGAAAGAATTTCACTCACAGAGGTCGTTCATAAGCTGCAAGCGGGTGATGAGTCGGCTGTCTACTTCGACCGATCGACGGGCCGGCTCCTCGCGCTTGAGCCGACCGCCGTGGCTCCGGACGGTTTCGAGCAGCTGCCCCCTTTCGCCGAACACGATGAGATCGAGTTCGCCCGGCAGTTTTCGGAAACGGTTGAGGACGCGGAAAATCGCCAGCGACTGCGTGTGGCTCTTACCACACTCGGTGCGCGGGAGGCATTTGAAGCGGCTCTCTTCCGCTCGCGAATTGCGAACGAGTGGTTCCAGTTTCGCGACGAGCGCCTGGTCCAACTCGCAAAAGAGTGGCTGGAGAGCCGCCAGATTCCCTACATCGACGACATGACTCGTGCCGCGGATTGAGCTTTGCTGAATGCCCGCATCGATGAATCTCCGCAAAGTCCGGTCCGCGCCGCCGCCGGCTCCCGCGCCAAAACGTCGCGGCGATTTGCTGCTGGCCGCACTCCTGGTCGCCGGCACGCTGCTCGTTTACGCGCAGGTGTGGGAATTCGGTTTCATCACCGTCAACGACCACGCGTACGCCTCGCGCAACGTGCACGTGCAAGCGGGCCTGACGCGAGACAGCGTGGCTTGGGCCTGGACCGCGGTTCATGACTGCAACTGGATTCCGCTTACGTGGCTGTCGTTGATGCTCGACACCGAGATCTACGGATTTCGTCCGGCGGGTTACCACCTCACCAACGTTTTGTTGCATGCGGCGAGCGTCGTCGTGCTGTTTGCCGCTTTGGTCTGCGCAACGGGCTACCGTGCACGGAGTGCCTTTGTCGCCGCGCTGTTTGCTCTGCATCCGTTGCACGTCGAATCGGTCGCCTGGATCGCCGAGCGCAAGGATGTCTTGAGCACGCTTTTCGGTCTTTTGTCTCTGCTGATGTACGTCCTATACGCGACCGGTGGACGAGGAAGGAACCTGGCCGTTTCGTGGTTGTTTTACGTCGGCAGCCTCCTGTCCAAGCAGACCTTGGTGACGCTTCCGTTCGTGTATTTGCTCTTGGATTATTGGCCGCTCGGCCGTCTGGGGCCGACGGAAGATGCGAATCAACGCGCCCGTACCGCAGGACAACCAGCGGATTCACAGCGGAATGGCGTGTGGCTCGTGATCGAAAAGCTCCCCTTTTTCGCGGCGGCCGGCTTGTTTTCGTTGATCGCGGTCGTGACGCAAACGAGCGGAGGGGCGATGACCGTGCAGTTTCCGCTCCGCATGCGCGTGCTGAATGCGTTCGTCGTGTACGTCGCCTACCTCGCGAAGGCTTTCTATCCGCAGAACCTGGCGTTTTATTATCCGCATCCCGGCGTGCGCTTGAGCTTGGCTCTGGCGGGCTTGTCGGCCGGACTGCTGTTGGCGATGACGGCGGCCGCAATCGTTTGGCGACGCCGCTTTCCTTTTCTCTTTGTCGGTTGGTTCTGGTATCTCGGCACCCTGGTGCCGACGATCGGCATCGTGCAGATCGGCATTCAGCAGATGGCCGATCGGTACACGTATTTTCCGCTGATCGGAATCTATCTGGCCGTCGCCTGGACGGGGCCGCTGCTCGTTCCGGCGGGCCTGCTGCGGACTCGCGTCTTGCCCGTCGCCGCGACGGCGATTCTCGTGCTCTTGGCGGCGACGACGTTCAGCCAGGTCAGCTATTGGCACGACAGCGTGACTCTGCTGCGCCATTCAATGGACTGCACGCCCGAAAGCTCGCACGCGCACGAGCTGCTCGGCGACGCATTGCTGGCCGACGGGGACGTAACGGGCGGCATCGACGAATTCCAAAAGGCCATTCGGATGGCCGCGCCCTACGCGCCTTTGCACGCGAGCCTGGGCGCGGCCTTCGAGATGCAGGGACGGACGGAGGACGCAGTCAAAGAATACGAGGCCGCGCTGGCGATCGATGCACGCTCTTCCGATGCGCGTAAACGGCTCGACGCGATTTTGAGTGCTCGCCGACCTTCGTCAGCTAATTCTGATGCTCGTGGACGGTAGGGCGTCCATTGGTCGGGCTCGGCGAGAATCCGTTCCTCTTGGTGACGACCGTCTCCTCGTCGCCCAATCGATCGGCAAGCCCCTTTGGCACGCGGCAGACGAGCGTCACCCGCGAATCGGTGTACTCGCGGCTCTTGATCTCGGCGTGGTCGGCCAGATAGGCCAGCAGACGGCCGTTTCCCGCTCCCGTTTCGATCTCGACGTCGACGTATCCGTCTGCCAGCCGCGCCGCGACCGCATCGCCCAGACGATCGAGCCCCTCGCCCGTCGCCGCGCTGATCGAGACCGATTCCTCGAACCGGCGCCGCAGCACGTCCACGATCGCCCGATCGCGGACCATGTCCATTTTGTTGAGCACGATCAGCGAATTGCTGCTGTCGACGCCGATCTCCTCCAGCACGCGATTGACCGTGTCGATTTGAGCCTCGGCTTCCGGATCGGCCGCGTCGACGACATGCAGCAACAAATCGGCGTGCCGGGCTTCCTCGAGCGTCGAGCGGAACGACGCCACGAGGTCGTGCGGCAAATTGCGGACAAAACCGACCGTATCGCTCAAGAGGACCTCGCCCCACTTCGGCAACTGCCAGCGGCGGGTCCGCGTGTCGAGAGTCGCAAACAGCTTGTTCGCGACGTACATGTCGGAACCGGTGAGCGCGTTCATCAGCGTGCTCTTGCCCGCGTTCGTGTAACCGACGATCGAAACGGTCATCTGCTCGCGGCGGGCCGAGACGGTCCGTTCGCGGCGTTTCTCCACGTCGGCCAAGCGCTTTTTGAGCTCGGCAATCCGCCGATCGATAAGCCGGCGGTCGGTTTCGATCTGCGTTTCGCCGGGGCCACGGCCGGCGCCGACGCCACCCTCAATGCGTTCGAGGTGGCTCCATCGTCGCCGCAGCCGGTTGCGGAAATACTGCAGTTGGGCCAGCTCGACCTGCAAACGGGCTTCGTAGGTGCGGGCCCGGCTGGCGAAGATATCGAGGATCACCTCGCTGCGATCGACGATGATCCGCCCCGTCTCTTTTTCGAGATTTCGGCTTTGGGCGGGAGTGAGATTGTTGTCGAAGACGACCAGGTCGGCCCCGCTCGAATCGAGCAACAGCTTCAGCTCGTCAAGCTTCCCCTTGCCGAGGCAAGTGGCCGGAATCATTCTCGAGCGAACCTGGGTCATCGTCCCCACGACTTTGACGCCGGCCGTCTTCACCAACCCGGCCAATTCGTCCAAGGCATGGTCCCGACCGTTTTTTTGAGCAGCATCCAAGACGGCCACCAGCACCGCCTTCGTTTGCTGAACACGCAGCTCCTCGCGTTTCGGATCAGTCGTCAAAGGTTCGCGTTTTCTCCCAAATTGGCCCGTCTCTTAAATTCTGCGTTCCAGTTTCTCGCGAAGCGAAATTGCGCCGTTTTACTTTCCAAGATCCAGTGTACGGGACGAATGGAACGCGGGCAAGAACCGGTTCGCCAGGATTGACACCGCTCGCAGTTCGCGGGTTCGAAAGGAAAGAGGCCGAGGGAGCAAAGCTCACCTCGGCCTTATTCGGTGTGTCGGCAGGGGATGCCGAAATCGGTGGGATGTAGCCCGTCTCCACGGGCCGGTAGGATAATCGTCTCTCTCACTCTCGTATTTGACCGCCGGTCTCTCACTCCGTCGGTCGCGTGTGGTGCGACTTCTGGGTCTCACTCACGCCAATTAGTAAAAGCAGTTCCGGTGCCAAAGGCGGTAAAGTCGACGGAATTCGGCATCGGAGTCGTCCTAACGTCCTGCGCCATAATGGTTTTTTGAAAAAAACGCACCTGCCCGACGCTTCCTGTTCCGAGCCGGTCCACCTTGAAAATTGTGCAAATTCTACAAATCCGTTACGTCCGGCCCCTGCAAAAACGACAAAACGGCTCGTGAAAGGGGAAGAAGCATGCCCCTCGAAACGACCACCGAGGGCGAGCTGGCCACGACTCAACCTGCGGTCGGGGCCGCTCATGGCGGCATTCACAGGGTGGCGAGTCGATTAGCGGAGCGATGATTCGACCACCGTCAGGTCGATCTTGCCCATGACGTGAAGCAGCGGCAGAAACGTCGTCATGGCGGAGGGACCGTTGTCCGTAAAGCTCGAGTCGGCCAGCTTGATGTGGGCGGCTCCCGTTCCACCCTGCCCCAAGGCCAAAGTGGCGTCGAGCGGCACCCAACGGTCGCCGAGCAGGGCTTCGGTCCACATGTGTCCGCCAAAGGCGGCCAGCGGCTCGATATAGACCAGGCCAACGGCGATCCGCGACGGGATGTTGCGGCCCCGCAGCATGGCGGCCAACAGCACTGCGTGCTCCGTGCAGTCGCCCTGCAACGAGCGGGCGACCTCGGCCGCCGACGCCAGGGCCGTCGAAAAATCTTTTTGTTGAATCTGCTGGTTGACGTACCGCTCCATGGCGACGGCAATCTTGGCCGGCTCGACAATCGTGCGGGCGGCCCGGTCGACGTGCAACATCACTTGGGAGTCGTTGACTTGCAGATAGCGCGAGGTGGCCAGGTATTGCCGATCGACGCGAATATTTCTGTTGGTCGCCGCCACGGGGACGGCCCGCACCGTGATCTGGCACTCGTCGAGTCCCGTGCGAATCACTTTCTGATACGGGTAGTTCGGAAAAAAGGGAGTCGGATCCTCGCCCTTCATTTTCACGCGATAGACCACGCGCTGCGTGCGATGGGCGTTGGGGATGGCCGTCGACGCGACCAGCGTGTTGACCGCGATGTCGAGTTCGTTGCCGACGACTTCCTTCAGTGCCTCCTCGGCCGGAACAGTGTAAGTCGTCAGCGTTTGTCCAAGCATTTCGGCCGTCGACATGATCGCGTTGCCGCGGTCGTCGAGATAAAGCTGGCTGGGTGTCTGCGGCAGAATCGACTCCAACACGGTTACCTTCAACAGCGTCTTGCGACGTCCGTCCAAGAGCGTGACCGATTCCCGGCGGCCGGCTGACAGATGGACCTCGGATACCTGCATCTGCTCGGGGAGAAACTCTTTTAAGATCACCGTCTGAAAGGGCTTGAAGGGGTGTTCGACGGGGAGTCGATCGAGGTAGGCGGGCGACTTAGTCGCCGGGTCCCACGGCATGGAAAACTCGTGCGCGGTTCCCCCGACGTTGATTTCACCGACCAGGCGGTTCCGGTCGATGTGGCCGATCGTGCGGGTCGAATCGGCGGGCGGATTCTTCATCTCATAGTCAAACGACTGCAAGCCGCCATCGGGTGCGTCGATCGTCTCCCGCCGGGTTTCGACCTGCAGGGACTGGCCGAACCGCTTGATGGCCAGACGCGTTTCATACTCGCACTTAACGAACGATTTGCCCTCGACCGTGACGGGGCGCATATAGCTCCGCGAGTGACCGATGCGGCTCTTGCCAAGATAGGCCACCTGCCACACCTCCGTGCCGCCCTGCTTCTGCGAGGTCGCGCCTGCGGGATGCGGATCGGCACAAACACGGTCGATCATTCCGATCGGCAGGACGCATACCAGGCACACCGAGGCCGCGATTCGTACTCGGCGGATGGTTTTGCTCGACAATTGCGACATGAAAACAGGCTCCTGACGGACGCGGCGATTTGATTAACGCGGGGCTGGCTGCGCGATGACTTGCAGCAGATAGCCGAGTCGATTCCGGTGCAGGTATTCGGGCGTGACGACGTCGAGCACGCGCTGTGCGTCGCCGAAATAAGGATCTTCGAAGCTCAAGTAATTATTGATCGTGCCGATCTCGGTCAAGAGCGTTTCGCAGTCGACCACGGCAAACTCGCTCGATTCCAACAGCCGCCCGAGAGTCGCCGGGCTGAAATGATTGACGTGCGAATCGCCCGCGAAAGTGACGGCCTTCTCGTGCAGGATGCGGACCGCCAGGCTGTCCACGTTGGGTACCAGGACCAGAAAGACGCCGTCGGGCGCGAGCAGGCGGCGGATCGACTGCAGGAAGGACCGCGGCTCGACGATGTGCTCCAGGACCGTCCACAACGTCACGCACTGATAAGCGCCGGGGGATAAGTCCGCCTGTTCCAGCGGCGAATCAAAGACTGGGATTCCCAGCCCGCGCACCCGCTCGACGCACCAGGAGTTGAATTCGAGCCCCTCGACGCGCCAGCCTCGCTCGCGGGCCACTTCCAAAAAGACACCCGGGCCGCAACCGACGTCCAACAGTCTCCCCTTGTTCGGCGCGAACGACTCGATCAGCTCGAGTCCGTAGTTGAACTTTCGCCGGTCCATCTCCATCTGCACGGCGTTCATGAGGACTTTTGTGTACGAGTCCTCGCCCAAATAGTGCGAGTGGAGCCGCTCTTCCCGCAGCACAGGGGCGACGTAAATCATGCCGCACTCGGAACAGCGGTTGTGCGGAAAGCCCTCCTTGACGAAGAGCGAGCCGCGGCCGATCGGCCGAGCAGAGTGGACAGACGCGTGGCCGGCTGAGATCGGCTCGCAAAACGCCCGTTGCCGGGTCGGCGAACTGCTCGCGGTGACCCACTTTCACGCCGGCGAGGTGCTTGTCGCGGCCCGTTTCGCGGTTGAAGTGGCCGACCCCGAACATGAGGTTGCCGTCGAATTCGTTCTTCCGCCGCAGGCGTTCATCAGGCGTCATGGACCGGCCCCAAACTGTTCGAGGAACACCTTGGCGTTGAAGAAATTGAACAGGAATTTGCTCTGGCTGTTGGGGAGCGGCGCAGACCCCGCGGCGCCGTCGTTCAGCAGCTTCTCGATTTTATCGCGCCGCACGTGGTTAAAAATCGGACTGGGCGCCAGCAGGTAGTCGCGGACATCAGGCTGATCGATCTTCAGGAACGACGTGACGGGCGCGTTGAAGCCGACTTTCCGACGGTTGTTGAGCACCGCATCGGGCACGATCCCTCGCATGGCGTCCCGCAGCACGATCTTGGCATACCCGTCGCGGATGAGAAACCGCGTCGGAATGCGACAGGCCAGCTCGAATAATTGCCGATCGAGAAACGGGGACCGGTTCTCGATCGAGAAATACATCGCGTTGAGATCGTCTTCGTGCAGGATGACGGGGACCGACTCATGGAACATCTCGTTGAGCATCCGGTTTCGCAACAGCGCCGGCGTGTAGTCGGTTTCGGTGAATTCCTCGTGCCAGTCGCGCTCGAGATATCCGGCAAAGGCGTCGGCGTCGAGATAGATGTGGTCGCGGCGATCAGGGTTGTCGAAATAGAGACGCGGATTCTTCAAATACGGATTGCGAACCAGCGGGGCGATGGAGCGATTCCACGAGGCGAGCGCGGGCTCGAATTCCGGTCGATCGCGCATCTCGTAGAGATACAGATTGTGGTGGTCGTAATAACCGGTGAACAATTCGTCGGCACCGGTTCCGCTGATGGCGATGCGGTAGCCGGCCTGAGCGACGGCCGACATCAGGAGCCAATGGAGGTAATAACTGATCGTATAAATCGGCGCGTCGTGCTGCCGTACCAGTTCGACCATGTTCGCGCGGAAGCGGTCGGCCGTGATCGGGATCGGCGTGTGGCGGACCCCCAGTTCTTTGACGGCCGCCTCGATCTCGGCCCGTTCTTCGTAACGCGCGTCGTCGCTCATTACGGTGAAGCCGTGGACGTCGTAACCGCAGAGCCGCTTGGCCGTGCTGATCAGCGCATTCGAAATCGACGCCCCCGCTCATGCAGAAGGCGAGCGGCACGTCCGAGCGGAGGCGCAGCTTGACCGAGCGGACAAGCGCCTCGCGGACGGATTCCACCGCCTCTGGGTACGCCATCCCCTCATCCGCCGCGAAGGAAGGGGTCCAATAGAGCGAGGCCGTTTCACGTCCCGCCGCAGAGACGCGGTACACGGTCGCAGGCGGGAGTTCAAACACGCCTCGAAAAAACGTGTCGCGGACCTTGTAGAGCGCCTTGTACCCGTTGACGAGATAGCGGTGCAGGTGCTCGTAGTTGACGTCGAACGGCGAGCCGTGGAGTGCCGCCAGGAATTTGATTTCGGAGCCGAAATAGATCCCGCCCGCGTCCCAGTGAAAGTAGAGCGGTTTTTCCCCGAAGCGGTCGCGACACAAGAGCAACGAACCGTCGGCCTCGTTCAAGACGGCGAGAGCCCACATCCCCTCGCACCGATCGAGACCGGCCGGGCCAAGGTCGATCAGCGTTCGCAACAGAACCTCGGTATCGCTTTCCGTGCGGAAGGGGTCGCCGCGCTGTTCGAGCAACTGCCGCAATTCGACGTAGTTGTAAAGTTCGCCGTTGTCGACCATGACGTGCGACCCGATGCGGAACGGCTGGTTGGCCCGCTCGTCGAGATCGATGATCGAGAGTCGCGAATGCAGGAGCAGGGCCTCGCGTCCCGACCGAGTCGCAAACCGGTACGATGCGGCCGCGTCGGGGCCGCGGCGCCGCATGAGGCGGAGACACTCTTCCACGCGATCGGGAGTGGGAGGATCGGTGCCGAAATAACCCGCAATTCCGCACATCGGGCCGTTACTCCACGTCGCCCGGCGAAATCGCGTCATCCTCTTGCATGTCCCGCTTCACCCGCCTGCCGATGAGTTGCCCCTCGTTGCCCGGCCGCAATCCGTCGCCCGGCCGGATCCACTTAAAGTCGGCGGCCTGGAGGCTCGTTCCCCGCTTCAAGTCGCGGGCTGCCACGATCGAGCGGCGAATCGCCGTTTGAGACGCCGCCTCGCACGGTTGGACCGACTTGCCCCACGTGCCGAGCAGAGATTCGACGTCCCGAATCCGCTCGACGAGGGTTTCCATTTCCGCCGGATCGGCGGAGAGTTGGTGATCGCGAAAATCGGAATGCTGCTTGTCGAGCGTGAAGTGTTTTTCGATGATCCGGGCCCCCGCGACGACGGCGAGCACGGCGGCCTCGGTCCCCAGTGTGTGGTCCGAATAGCCGATCGTGCAATCAAACCGCTCGGCCAGAAACGGAATCGACCGGAGGTTCGCCTGTTCGGGCGGCGTGGGATAGCTGCTCACGCAGTGCAACAGGCCCAGTTCGCCCGTCTCGTTTTGTGCGTGCCAATGAGCTCGCAGAGAGCCGACCGCGGCAGCAATCTGCTCAAGGTCACTCACTCCGGTTGAAACGATGACCGGCTTTCCCGTGTGGGCGACACGATCGAGGAGCGGGAAAAAATCGTTATCGCCCGATGCGATTTTGTAGGCGTCGACCAGCGGCTCGAGAAAACGGGCCGCTTCGAGAGACAGCGGCGTCGAGACAAAAAGCAGCCCGAGCCCGTGCGCCAGTTCCGAAAGCGAGGCGAATTGCTCCTCGGAAAGCTCAAATCGTTTCAGCCGCTCGAAACGGGCCGACTCGGTTCGGCGAACAAGATCCGCGGCCCGCACGGTCTGAAATTTGACGGCCCCCACACCCGAGCGGGCGGCCTGCCGCAGCATCTCGGCGGCGAATTGAAAATCGCCCTCGTGGTTGTTGCCGATCTCGGCCACGACGAGTACCCGGCGGTCCGTATCGAACGAGCCGATCTTCATGACGATGCGATCGCCGGGTTGTGGAAGTGGAACACGTGCTGGGCGCCGGCCAGGCGGAAACCGAGCTTCTCGTACAAACGGACCGACGGCAGATTGGCGACTTGCGTGCCGACGGCGATGACGGCCGGCGCAAATTGCGACTCGACGAAGGCGATCATCTCGGCAGCGATGCCCCGCCGGCGGTACGCCTCCTCGACGGCGATCAGGTCGATCACCACCTGTCCATTGGCTGGTGTGGCCAGTAGGGCAAAGCCCACGATCTTCTGCCGTCCCTTTTCCGTGAGCTCCGCCACGACCAGCCGATCGCCGCGCTCTCCCTTGAAGAAATTGCCGGCCCACTGGGCCTTGATTTCGTCGGCCACGCTCTTCGGAAGATTTCGATCTTGGTGAAACCGAGTAAAGAAGAAATTCCGCCGCGCCAGATCGACGACCGACTCTTGATCCGCGGGCTCTGCGAATCGCAGCACGCAATCACCAGCGACGGCCGTTGGGCTTTCCGCCTCTTTTTCGAATCGCAGGTTCGTGTCGACCAGTCGAAACCCGTGCTCTTCGAGAAACTCGACTGCGGCGCCGTTGGTGACCGCAACTTTCGAGGTGAGAAGAACAGGTTTGGCCTGCAGCTCGCGAAGCCGCGAATAGCCGCGCGAGTGCTTGCCCGCGGCGGCCTCCAAAAGGGCCGGTGTGACCGATAACGTGTACGCCTCGCGGCCCACGAGCTTCGACAACCAGGCATCGTGCTTCAACGGGTCGGCATCGACGGAATCTGGAGGAGCGGCTAGCGAATCGTCCTCTCGCAACTGGCTCCAGATCGACTTGTACCAACCGATGTAGTCGACGAAGCCCTTCTCAAGCGGACATTTCGGTTCATAGCCGATGAGCCGGCGGGCCTTTTCGACGCTCAGCGTGCCGCGGCTTGGCGTGAGGCGATCCTTGGGAAGGTACTTTATTTTCGCCTCGGGGAAGTGCTGCCGGAGGATGTCGGCCATTTCGGCCGTGCTCCGCGACTGTCCATACGTCAGGTTGAACGTCTGGTTGCGGGCGTTTTCGTGCTCGAGGACACAGACGATGCCGCTCACCAGATCCCCGATATAGGTGAAGTCGAGCCGTTCCGAACCGTCGCCATTGATGGAGATATCGAGACCCGCCAGCGCGTTCTCTATGAAGATCTGCCCCACTCGCCGACTCACGCACCGTTCGCCGTAGAGGGCCGACGGTCGCACGATCGTGTAGGGGAGTCCGAAAACCTGGTTATAAGCGATGACCATCTTCTCGCCGGCGTATTTCAGGGCCCCGTAAATGCCCAGCGGCTCGCACGGCGTCTCTTCCGTGACGATCCCCTCGATAAAGTTGCCGTAGACCATGCTGGAAGAGAAATAGACGAAATGCTTCACGCCCAGCCGCGGCGAACGCGACGCGTCGAGCGAATTCTCCAGCGTCCGCAGGCTGTGATCGAAGGTGGAATAAGGATCCTTGTTGGATTTGCCCGCGTGCGCGACTGCGGCCAGGTGAATCACCGCCTCCGGCTTGAAGTGGGCCATGACGGCCGACAACCGGTGATAGTCGCGCGAATCGGCTTCGACGAGCGGGATGCCGTTCTGCCGCAGCAGATCGAGCCGCTGCTCGATGATCTTCAGATAGAGAGAGGCGTTTGGGATGTCATCCGCCCCGGCCTTGATGCTGTAGTAGTTGTTGACGGCCAGGCTGTCGACGACGAACGGCTCGGCCCCCAGCCGCTTCAAGCGCAGGGCCAGATTGTGGCCGATAAAACCGGCTCCGCCGACTAGCGCGATCCGTCGTCCTGCCACGCTCGCCATGTCACTTCACCTCAGCGATCGCCGACTTCACCTGTTCGGCGATATATACGACGTCGTCGGCCTCGACGTGGGGGCCGATTGGCAGGGCGATGGAACATTTGCTGATGCGGGCGGCGATCGGGAAGGTCGCGTCGCTGTAGCCGTATTTCTTGCGGTAATAGCTCATGTGCGGGATGGGCCGTGGATAATAGACACTGCAGCCGACGCCCCGTTTGCCGAGCGATTCCATCACGTCAAGCCGTTTGGCGGCGAGAGGCTGCTTCAGCAATATGGGCAGGCAATAATGGCTGCTCTCGATGCCGGAACGGCTCGACTCGAGCAGTTCGACTTCGTCGATTTCCGCCAAACGGTTCCGGAGTGCCCGGTCGTTCTCGTGCCGTTTTGCCAAAAAGCCTTCCACGCGCTGCATCTGCGCGAGGCCCAGCGCGGCCCCGATTTCGTTGAGGCGGTAGTTAAAACCGAGGCGTTCGACGTCGTAATCGCCGGGCGTCTTTCGCTGGCTGACGACGTTGCGATCGATGCCGAATGCCCGCTGCATCGAGACGCTCTGGGCGACGTCGGCGTGCCGCGTGATGAGCATCCCTCCCTCGGCCGTCGTGATGTGCTTGACGGGGTAGAACGAAAAGCAGCCCACGTCGCCGACGAGTCCCGCGTGTGTTCCCTTGTAATAACTCCCAATCGCCAGCGCGCAGTCTTCGACGACAAACAGATTGTGCCGTGCGGCGATCGCCATCACGTGGTCCATGTCGACCGGCAGCCCGAGGTAGTGGACGACCGAGAGAGCTCGCGTCCGTTCGGTGACGGCACCTTCGATCGCGTCGATGTCGACGTTTCCCGTCCGTGGTTCCGAATCGACGAACACCGGCTTCGCGCCGCAGTACTCGACCGCATGGGCCGTGGCCACGTGCGACTGCGTCGGAACGATCACTTCGTCCCCAGGCCCGATTCCCAAGTGCAGGTAGGCCAGGTGCAACGCCGCCGTGCACGAACCGGTGGCGACTGCGAACGGCGCTTTTGTGAAGCGGGCGAAGACCTGCTCGAACTCGTGCACGCGCGGCCCGTGAGTGAGGATCGGGCCGGAAAGCACGTCGAGCACGGCCCGCCGTTCCTCTTCGCCGATCATCGGTCGGCCGAAGGGGATGTTTCGCGTCTTTGACGTCGTTGCCACAGTTCTTTCGATCCTGCTAGGCGAACTCGCCGACGTTGACAGGGGCGCCGCGGCGAACGGATTCGTCGATTGCCAGCGACACGGCCATCGCCCGCAGCACGTCGCTTGCCGGGACTTCCGGCGGGGGACCTCCTTGGATGGCCTCCACAAAGCTGTCGATCAGATCCCCCTTGTGCGTTCCCGGATAGGCGGTCGTCAGTCGCCTGGGCGCGGCGTCCGGATCGCGCGACGTGTACAACAGCGCGGCCTCCGCGCCGTTCACGTACGTGGCTTTTGTCCCGTAAATCGTCAAGGCGTGAAAGTGCGGATGGACGCAGCCGAAATTGGCGGAGACTTTGCCGATCGCCCCGCTACGAAAACGGAGGAGCGACACGACCATGTCATTATAGCGAAAGCCGGAACCACGAGCAGCGATCGCGATTCCCATCGCCGTCACTTCCACAACGGGTTCCTCTAATAACCACAGCAGCAGATCGATGAGATGGATCCCGCCGCCGTGCATGACGGAATATCCGTCGATTTCTCCTCGCCAGCCGCTCACGATTTTGTGCAAACGGCCGTAGAGGTAATCCCCCTCGACGGAGTAGATGTCGCCGAAGTGGCCGTCGCCAATCAGTTTTTTCAGCTCCGCAAAGCGGGGCGACTTGCGGAGGATCAGGTTTGAGGACAGCACCAGCTTTGGATGACGGGCCAGGGCCGCCTTGATGTCGTCGAATTCTCGCCGATTGAGACAGAGCGGCTTTTCGACGAAGACATGCTTTCCGTTTCCGAGTGCCTCCGTCACCTGCTGATGGTGGCAATTGTCATAGCTGGCGATCGAGACAATCTGAATCGACGGGTCGGCCAGGACCTGGGCCGCGTCGTTTGTCCGTGCGGCTGCTGGAAAGCGGGCACCGACTTCAACCAGCTTTTCGGGCGACAAGTCGCACAGCGAAATGAGCTCACAATCGGACCGACGGGCGTAAACTTCGGCGTGTTGAGCACCGACGCCCAGGCCAATCACTCCCACGCCCAGGCGATTCACGGCCGCACCTGCGCCGGACTTCGCGTGCCGGAGACTTGCAACTCGTCACACAGTCGCAGGATGTCGTCGACCGCGTAGTCCCAGTGCGGACGGTTCATCAACCCGACAAGGCGAGCCACGTACTCGAAATGCTCCGGTGTATCGATCGCCAGATGGACGTCGCGACGGGGGACTTCGCGGACAAAATTGACGATCTGAAAGTCTGTCGCATTCCGATAAAAAAAGCTCGTGACGTGCTCGCGGTCGTCGGGCTCGGTCAACTCGGGAACAATCCGCTCGAAAGTCTCCGTTTTGACGACTTCGACCGACATGCCAGGTGGGTAGGTCCGGGGAAAGACGTTGGTCGCCAGATCGGGGACTGATTCCTTGAACAAGTCGATGGCCCGCGTCACCAATTGGGGATCCAACAGCGGGCTGTCGCCGCTGATGCGCACGAATGCGGAAAAGGCGTTTGTGTGCGCCGCCTCTAAAAACCGCACCGCCACGTTGTCGAGCGAGCCGCGCAAACAGGTAGTGGCGAATCGTTCGCAAAACTCGGCGATCGGATCGTCGCTCGCATCGGTCGACGTGGCGACGAGCGTTCCGGCCAATTCCTCGACCTGCGTCAGACTTTCCAGCACGTATTGCAACATCGGCTTGCCGCCAAGCAGGCGGAGCGATTTTCCCGGCAGTCGCCGGGAACTCATGCGTGCTTGAACTATCGCCCCGATGCGCTGTTGGCGGTTCATGCCTGATTTCTCAAATCACATCCGCGAAGGAATCTTCGACGCGGCGGAAATAATAAAGCCCAACCAGACACAGCACGCCATTGACAGCCAAGGCGTAGAGCACGCTCTGCCAGGGAACCGGCAGGCCGAGCGTCACCGAGCGAAAGAAATCGATCGGGGCGGTCATGGGATTGAATCGCGCGAGACCTCCGCGGCTGTTCTCCAAAAAGATGGTCGGAGTGGCGATCATCCATACGGGAAGCAGATAGGTCACCGCGTGCCGAAAATCGCGGTAGGAAACCGTGAGGGCCGCCAGCAGCGTCCCGATCCCCGTCGCGGCCGCCACCAATAAAACCACCGCCGGAAAAAGGAGCAACACGCTTGCCGAGGGCGTGATTCCGCACCAGACCATCATTCCGACAAGCACGACAAACGAAATGCCCAGATCGACAAGTGCCGCGGCAATGGCCGAAAAGGGAATCACCAACCGGGGGAGATAGACCTTCGTCACCAATTGCTCGGAACTAACGACGCTATTGGCCGCCCCCGTGACCGCAGTCTGAAAAAAAACCCACGGCAACATGCCCGAGAGCACAAACACGGGATACGGGAACTGCCGGTTCGCTCCGGGAATGAATTGCCGCAAGGTGAAGGCAAAAACGACCGTCCACAACACCGGCTGAAGCACGGCCCACAGCACGCCCAGCAAAGTCTGCTTGTAACGAACCTTGATATTTCGCAGCGTGAGCTGAACCAGCAGATCGCGATAATGGACGAGATCCATGAGGCCTAGCGCCGGCCAGCCCGCTCGCGGCGTGATCACTGTCTCCTCGATCAGAGCCGGATCACGCGCCTCGTCCGACGAGTGTTGATTGGCCTCGCGGCCAACCGCTGGCGAGGCGGACGATTCCGTCGCCGAAACGGGAGGAGCATCGCGCGCCGTGTGGACCTGTTCAGGCATCGTCTCACATCTGATTGGAACCGGCAGGGAATTGCCTGCAGAGCCACTGGCTTTGTTTCGGCTCTTCGAACGAGGGGCTCACTTCGATTCTAGCAGGGCCGCGAAAGAGCGAACAACGCCGCCTTTTCGGGCCAATCACCCGTTTCCTTTAGACCTCGCCCGGCTGGTTGTCGTCGAGGCCATGCTCACGGAGCTTTTGCCGCAGCGTCCCACGGTGGATCCCCAGAATGCGGGCCGCCGCCGCCCGATTCTCACCGCATTGCGAAAGGACAGATTTCAACAGGGCCGGCTCGACCACGTCGAGGAATCGCTGATAAAGATCGGCACGCTCGCCGTCGGATTGCCCCTGCCGCTCTTGTTCGGCGGCCCAATCCGCTGTGAGCCGGCCAAGCTGCGCCTCGACGGTCGCCGGACCAGCCGTCAGGAGCGGAGACGATGGTGGAAAATGCTCGGGATCGACTTCGTCTCCGCGAGCGACAACCGCGGCCCGTTCGACGGCGTTTCGCAGCTCGCGAACATTGCCGTGCCAGGGTCGGGCAACCAGCTCTTTCACGGCGGCTTTCGACAACCGCTTCGGCAGCCCGTCGCTCGTGGCCAGCCTGAGGAAATGCGCGGCGAGCAAGGGGATATCGTCGGTCCGCGCTCGAAGCGGCGGCAAATGAATATGAAACACACCCAGGCGGTAATAGAGATCCTCGCGAAACTCGCCGCGCGTCACCAACTCGGCCAGTGGACGGTTGGTCGCCGCCAACACGCGGAAATCGGAGCGGCGGGCCCGCGTGTGGCCGACCGGCGTCACTTCGCGCTGCTCAATTGCGCGGAGCAACTTCACTTGCACGTTCAGCGGCACGTCACCGATCTCGTCCAGGAGCACGGTCCCGCCGTCCGCCAGCTGGAGCAATCCCTGGCGATCGCGGTCGGCCCCCGTAAAGGCGCCCCGCACGTGGCCGAAAAGTTCACTCTCGAGCACGCCCGGGCTGAGTGCCGCCAGGCTGACCGGCAGGAAAGCGGCCGTCCGCCGACGGCTGTGAGCATGAATCGCGTGGGCCACCAACTCTTTGCCCGTGCCACTCTCGCCCGTAATCAAAACCGGGACGTCGCTGGCCGCGACAAGCGCGATCTGCTTGAAAACGGCCTGCATCGCCAAAGAGGAGCCGATCAAAGTCCCCTGCAGGCCGATGTCGGACCCTGCCTTGTCGAGCGGTGCTGAGGCGTCGCCGCTCGTCGCCCGGGCGCACGCAGCGCACGCCGCAAGACGTCGGCCGCCTGTTCGAGATCGAACGGCTTGGCGAGGTAATCGTAAGCTCCCTCTTCCACCGCGCGGACGGCCGTCTCGAGATTGCCGAAAGCCGTGACGACGATGATCGGCGCATCGCCGATCCGGCCGCGCAAATCTTTGATGGCTGACAGCCCGTCGCGCCCCGGCAGGCGCACATCGAGGATCACGGCGTCGGGCGATGTCTGCGACGCCAGGTCGAGTGCCTCCTCGGCCGACGATGCGATCGTCACTTCGTGTCCGTCCTCCGCCAAGAGCTCGCGAAAGCCCCAGCAGATGCTCGGCTCATCGTCGACGATCAACACGTGACTCATGGCAATCCTCTGGCGACGCAGCAGTCCGGATGGGCCTCTAGCTCGCTCTTCGTTTCCCGCACGGCCGCGGCAACAATTGCACTTGTATCGTGGAGGGTTCCGAGCGGCGAAGTCGCGTTCAACAGGGACATTGTAAAGACGGTTTCATCGCCGATTCTTGCCCACGAAACTTCGCCTCCCTGCTCGGCGGCCACCGTTTTGGCCAGAGCCAGACCCAATCCCACTCCTTCGGGCTTCGAGGTCACGAAGGGGTCGAATAAAGTGCTGCGAATGCTTTCGGGCGGTCCTTTTCCCGAATCGGCAATATGCACGCGGACGTACCGCTCATTCCGATCGACCCACAGGTGGACACGGCCACCGCTTCCGGCTGCCTCGACGGCGTTCAGGACCACGTTCAAGAGCCCGGCTCGCACGTTTTGCGAATTGTCGACGGGGCAATCGCGATCCGGGGGGATCGGATCGCACGTCCATCCGACGTGGGCATGGCGGACGGCCGGCAGGACGAGGCGCTCAATTTCCGCGACGATGCTCGACAAACGACTCATCGACGGCGGCTGCGACTCTTGCTGTCCGAGCGACAGCAGGCCACGGATATATTCTTCGGTCAGGACGAGTTGCCGCAGGGCCACGTCGAGGCTTTCGTCATGCATGGACGATCGACAGCGGCGCTGGTGGAGTTGGATGGCCATCCGCGCCGGTCGCCGCGTTGCGAAGCTGGTGAGCCAGACCACCCGCCATTTGAGACAGGAGACGGAGACGTTCGGTTCGTGAGATGCGGTCCCGCATGGCAGCCAGTTGATCGGACAACCGATTGGCCGACAGCACCAGGTCGTAAACCTCGTCCAGCGGACGCTGAGCGTCGACGTGGGCAAATTGACCGTCCGCGATGCGCCCAAAGAGCGAACGCACGCTCTCGATCCGCCGGGACAGCCGGCCCGAAAGCCACGCTGAAATCGCCAACATCAAAAAGACCGTGGCGATTCCGACGGCGAGCGGGGGCCACGCCGCGTCCCACTCGGCTCGTCGCAGATTCTCCCGCGGATACAAAATCAACAACGAAGCGATACCTGACGATTCCTTGCCGGGAAGGACGGCCGCATAGTAATCCGAGCCTGCGAAGGCGACCGTCTCGAATTGTTCCAGACGTTTGGGGGGGCCCGACGCCGGAAGATGTCCGGGCAGTTCGGTCCGCTCGAGCGGCCGGTCAAAAGTCGACGTGACGACTTTTCCCGCGTCATCGAGTGCCACGAACTGAGCCCCCGAGAGCCCCTGCATTTTTCGCAGCACGCTCTCCGTGAACGGAAAGCCGGCGTCGGCCAGAGTCGACTCGACCCGATGCAACTGGTCAATCCGTTCCTCGGCACTGCGTCGGGCTGCCAGCAGGGCCGTCGTGACGGCAATCGACGCGACAGCCACCAGGACGAGCGCGGCAAACGGAATGAAGATTTGATATCGAATTGGCCAGCGCACCCGGCAACCTCCGCCGTTCATCATAGCAAGCGGCGAAAGGAATGTTGCGGATACTTCCATGAGGCATCGCGAACCGCCTGGCAGATTCGGCGGTCGCCGATTGACGCAAAAATCGCCGATTGCGGCGGAAAAATCGCCACCGCAGGCTGTGCTGCCTCAGATCTCGCCGAGATGGAGAGGGCATGCCGATTGCTCATCCAGGCGACGAATAGGGAGGGGCGGACTTCTTTCCTCAAGGCGCGAAGGTTCCCTATACTTAAAGACGGATGTGGGTGTTGTCGTCGAACGACGTCGGGCAGAGCATGTTCAAACCAGGCGAGCAACGGAGACCGAACCGATGAAGGCGAAAACGATCGGACGCACGTTCTGGGTCCGGGGACTCGTGACTTTGTCCGCCGCGGGTCTCCTTGCCGCGACCGCGGTTGCCGCTGAAAAAACGTTCGGTCCGGACGCAAAAAAACTGGCCGACGTCCGCCAGCGTGCGATCAACTATCTCAAAACGAGCCAGGCCGACGATGGAACGTGGACCTCGAACACGTCCAGCGGAGTGACGGCCCTCGCCGTGACGGGTTTGATCGATAGCGGCGTGCCGCTCGATGATCCGACCCTCGCCAAGGGACTCAAGGCGCTCGAGAAGTTCGTGCAAAAGGACGGCGGGATCTATGCGCCGGGCACGGGCCACAAGAACTACGAAACGTGCGTCTCGGTAATGGCGTTCAAGGCGGCCGACGCCGACGGCCGGTATGACAAAATCCTGGCCCACGCCGATAAGTTTCTCCGCGGCCTGCAATGGGACGAAGAGGAGGGGATCGACAAATCGGACGACCGCTACGGCGGGGCCGACTATGGTCCGTCGAAGAAGCGGCCCGACCTGTCGAACACCCAGTTCCTGATCGAGGCCCTAAAAACGCTGGGAGCCAAGGACGACGATCCCAACATCCAAAAGGCCCTGGTTTTCGTTTCGCGCTGCCAGAACCTCGAGTCAGCTCACAATACGACGAAATTCGCCTCGAAAGTCAACGACGGCGGTTTCTTTTACACCGTAGCGGCCGGCGGAAGCTCGCCCGCTGGCAAGACGGCTGACGGCGGCCTGCGGTCCTACGGCTCGATGACGTATGCCGGCCTCAAAAGCATGATCTTTGCCGGCCTGACGGCGAAGGACCCGCGGGTCAAGGCGGCCTCAGACTGGATTCGCCGCAACTACACGTTGACGGAAAACCCCGGAATGGGACAGCAGGGGCTGTTCTACTATTACGACACGTTCGCCAAGACGCTGGCCGCCCTGAAAATTGACGAGTTCGACGACGCCCAGGGGAAACAGCACGACTGGCGGAAGGAACTGGCAGACCAGTTGTTCACCCTGCAGCAGCCGCACGGAAACTGGGTCAACCCCAAGGAACGCTGGCTCGAAGGGGATCCGAACCTGTCGACGGCCTATGCGCTGCTGGCTCTGAAATACTGCGAGCCGACGTCAGCCCGCTGATCGGCACGTCAGCGGGGGCCGGCGATTTCTCCGGCGACGAAACCGCACGACTTGTGGGCTCCGTCACAAAATGGGCGGTTCTTCGATTGTCCGCAACGGCAGAGCGCGATTGTCTCTTTGCCTCCCAACTCGAAGGCGTTTCCCAGGTGGTCGACCACCGTGACCGGGCCGGTGACCAGAAATGGGCCGTTCTCTCGCGCGAATTGAAACGTCTGGCATTTTCCTGATTTCCTGCAGGATTTTGGAGCGGACTGACTGCGATATTCCGTGAGGAATTCGCTCTGCGCTCGAACATAGCCCGCCCGTTTTGCAAACGCAATCGTTCTCCATTAAGCTTCCGCCTGCATCCCCTGGGACGCTCGAGAAGGAGAGTCATGGCCTCGCGCGGCGAATTAATTGAAGATCTCCGCTGGAAGAAGTTCCCCGTGCTGGACGACGGGTTCGTTTGTCTCGTCGACGTCATGGGGGACGACGGTTCCGTTGTGCAGGCGGCCCGCGTGAGTTATGGGGCGGGGACCAAGCGCGTCTCGGACGACCGCACGCTGATCCGCTACCTGTTGCGGCACCGCCACACGACACCGTTCGAAATGGCGGAGATCAAGTTACTCGTTCGCGTGCCGATGGACTGTTGGCGGCAGTGGATCCGCCACCGCATGGCGTCGGTCAACGAATACAGCACGCGGTACTCGATCGCCATCGATTCGACGCAGACGACTCCCCCCGACCAGTGGCGGAGCCAGGCACAGGAGAACCGCCAGGGAAGCGGCGGGCAGCTTCCTTCGGAAACGGGGGCCGAACTGACCGCCGGCGAACGGAAGCTGCAAGAGGAATCCCGCCGGGTCTATCAAGAGCGGCTGGAGCGAGGCGTGGCCCGCGAGCAGGCCCGCAAGGATCTCCCGCTTTCGACCTACACCGAGGCGTACTGGAAGATCGATCTGCACAATCTGCTGCACTTCCTCGCCCTGCGGATGGACGCGCACGCCCAGCAGGAAATTCGCGACTATGCCTGCACCATCGGGCAGCAGATCGTCGCGCCCCTGTTTCCGATCGTCTGGGAAGCGTTTCAAGACTATCGGCAGGGAGCCATTGAGCTGACCCGCTTAGACGCCGGCGTCATCGCCCGCTTGATGGAAGCCGGTCGCAAAGAGCACAAGTCGCCCCCCTTCGAGGAGGCTGATTTCCTGGCCGCGCAGGATGAGACCTGGAAGAGCCTCACGCGCTGTCGCGAACGGGACGAATGCCGCCAGAAGCTGCAACGACTACTCATCGTGCGCGGTGACGGCTCGAGCGAACGCCTTACAGAGTGATCCGTCCGCCCTGCGCCTTGATGCTGCGCTGAGCCGCTTCGAGGATGCGGACGATCCGCAGCCCGGCGTCGCCGTCTGTGAGGGGTGTCGTTCCACTCTCAATGCAATCCGCAAAATGCTGCACGACGTTTTGCAGCGGCTCTTCGCGCGGCAAGTTGGGGGACCAGATATCGCCCATCCGATAGCCGACGAGAATGCTGGACCGCGCTTCGGAGGATTGGTCGACTTGAATTCCACAGTCGTAAATCTTGAGCGGTTCGACCGGATTGAGGTCGTTATACACCAGGCTCCGCTTGCTGCCGCCGATGATCGTGTGCCGCACCTTCACGGGGCTGAGCCAATTGACGTGGAACGTGGCCATCAGCGACTCGCCAAAATCGAGGTTGAGATAGGCCATATCCTCGAGGTCGCTGGAGGTGTGCGACACGCCCATGGCGGCGACGCTTCGCGGTAGCCGACCCAACACGCGGTCAATGATCGATAAATCGTGGGGTGCCAGGTCCCACAGGACGTTGATGTCGTTCTGAAACAGGCCGAGATTGATCCGCACGCTGTCGATGTAATAAATGTCGCCCAAGTCGCCCGAATCGACGATCGATTTGATCTTCTTGACGGCGGGACTATAGACGTAGGTGTGATCGACCATCAGCGTGCGACCCAGCTCTTTGGCTCGCCGCACGATGCGCTCGGCGTCACGCGCGTTGCCGGCCAACGGCTTCTCGACCAACACGTGCTTTCCGGCGTCGAGAGCGGCCAGAGCCAGGGACACGTGCGTATTGACCGGCGTGGCAATGGCGATCGCGTCAACATCCGAATTGTTGAAAACGTCGTCGGCCGTTTGGGTGAGGATCGCCTGTGGACACGTGGGCGCGACGTGGTCGAGCCGAGCGCGTTCGCGGTCGCAAACCATCACCACGCGCGTCGACTTGCAAGTCGAAAAATTGCGGATGAGGTTCGGGCCCCAATAGCCCGCGCCGAGAATTGCCACACCGATCATCGCTGTGTCACCCGCTGGATCCAGTCGAATCGCTGTCGTGCGTGCCGGCGCCGGCGAACGATTCGTCGTCGCCTATGACATGTTCCTCGAGCACGTAACGGGGGCGTCCCCGCGCTTCGTCAAACGCGCGCCACACGTATTCTCCGAGTATGCCGAGGCTCAAAAGAACGGCCCCCTGCCCGATCAGCAGGGTCAGGAATACGACGAGAAGACCGGCACTCGCGAGCCGGTGGCCGGTGACCCACGCCGAGAGAGCGATTCCCGTAAAGATCACGCCGCAGACGATGAAGATCACTCCCAGCCAGGAGATCGCGCGAATCGGCGCGTAGCTGAACGACACGATCGAGTCGGCAAAGAGCTTGAGCTTTTTGGCCAGCGTCCATTTGCTCTGCCCGGCATGACGGGCCTGCTTCACGTACCGCACTGAGGTTTGCCGAAACCCGAGCCACAGGATCATCGCCAGAAAACTGGTGTGCTTTTCGGGAATGGCGTTGTAGGCGTCGATGACTTGGCGGTCGACGAGGAGGAAGTCGGCACCCGTCGGCGGCATCTCGGTCAGACCCAGATTCCGCATCAGGCGGTAGTAGACCCCCGCGAAAAACCGTGTGCTCCACGACTCACCCGCGCGACCGTCGCGGACCGCCCAGACGACCTGATAGCCCTCGCCCCACTTGGAGAGCAGCTCAGGGATTGTTTCCGGCGGGTCTTGCAAATCGGCCGCCAGGAGGACGGCACAGTTTCCCCGGCACTTGGCCAGCCCGGCCGAGAATGCCGCATGCGAACCGCAGTTCCGCGAAAGCCGCAGGTACGACGTGCGACGGCCCGTTTTGACCCACTCCCGGGCAATCGCGGGGCTATTGTCAGTCGAGTGGTCGTCGATTAACAGAATCTCGGATTCGATCGGCAATTGATCGAGGGCCGCTTCCAGCCGCTCGCGAAGCCGCGGCAGATTGGGTGCCTCGTTAAAGAAGGCCGTAAGCACGCTGAGCCGGGGCAGTATCTCGTGCGAAAACGCACTCTTCTCAATGCGGTCACGATCTGCCGGAGCGCCCATGATTTCTACAGTAGCATGCCACCCCAGACGACGCAGCGCACGAATCATCCGGGATTAGGACGCCCGCGAGGCGGTGGCCTCTGTCGGAGCGGCCGCCGCTCGAAACAGGGCCGCGATCACCCGATCCTGGTCCTCGGACGTCATTTGCGGATAGAGAGGGAGCAGAAATGAACGGGCACTGGCACGCTCGGAGTGTGGCAGCGAAGGGGCCGGATGCCCGGCGTAAGCGGGCTCGGCATGGCTCAACATGACGCCGCGTCGCGTGGCGATCTGTTGATCGAGCAGCCATTGCAGCAATTGGTCGCGGCCAAGCTGGGCATCGTCGGTCAACTGAACCGCATAGCTCTGGAAGTTCGGCTCAGCATAGTCGGGGATATAGGGAGGCGCGAGCCAGGGATGACTCTTCAGTGCCGCCGAGTAGCGTGCTGCCAATTCGCGGCGCCGGACAACGATTTCGTCGAGCTTTTTCATCTGCTCGATGCCGATGGCCGCCTGAATGTCGGTGAGGCGGAAGTTGTAGCCGAGGCACACGTACTCTTCGAGGATCACCTGTTTTGCGGAGTGGCGGACCGTATCGGGAACACTCATCCCATGCTGTCGCAGGAGGCGGAGTTGCCGCGCGTACGCCGGGTTATTCGTCGTAATCATGCCCCCCTCTCCGGTCGTGATCGGCTTGCGCGGATGAAAGCTGAAACACGCGATCTCGGAATGCCCGCCGATGGGCTGGCCGCGATAGCGGCTTCCCAGGGCGCAGGCCGCGTCTTCGACAAGCTTGAGCCCGTGCCCGGCCGCCAGCGATCGGAAGCCGTCGAGATCCGCGGGCAAACCCAGTTGGTGGACAAGAAGAATGGCCTTGGTCCGCGGCGTGACGGCGGACTCGGCAGCCTCTGGATCGAGGTTGTAGGTTCGCGCGTCGACGTCGGCGAAGACCGGTGTGGCACCGGCATGGCGAATGGCATTGGCCGTGGCGATGAAGGACATCGAGGGACAAATCACTTCGTCGCCAGGTCCGATTCCCAGCGCCACGAGCGAGAGATGCAACGCGGCCGTGCAATTCGACACGGCGACGGCTTCGCGCACCCCGCAGTAGTCGGCCACAACCCGCTCGAATTCAGCCACACGCGGACCCTGGCTCACCCAGCCTGAGCGGACCACCGACGCAATGCTCTTCTCCTCTTCGGGGCCGAGGAACGGAACCGTGATCGGAATCTGCGACGATCCCGCGACGGTGCGAATGGCCGACCGGGTCGTTCGCGTCGGCTCGGCAGCTGTCCAGTTGACAGTCGGTATCTGATCGAGCAAGGCGGCGGCGTATTCGGACTTCTCCTGAAAAGAGCGGGCTGTTCGAGAAATCCCCTCGGCCAGCGAAAACCGGGGCCTGAAGCCGAGCCGCTGGCGCGCCAGCGACACGTCGGCCCGATGCCGCTGCACGTCGCCCGGACGGCGAGGCTGGAAGTCGGGGAGAATCCGCGTCTTGGCGACTTCGTCGTACACGATTTCGGCCAAAGTGGCGATTGAGGTCTCCTCGCCGGAACCAAGATTGATCGTCTGTCCCACGAGCTGGTCGCACTCGGCCGCCCGAATCAACCAGTACGCCGTATCCTCGACGTAAAGGAAGTCGCGCGTCTGGGTTCCATCGCCGAAAATGACTGGCGCGCGGCCGTTGAGCGCCCAGACAATGAACCGAGGAATGACCTCTCCGGCATCCCCTTCGTAATGGCTGCGCGGTCCAAAATTGTTGAACGGACGGACGACGAGCGTGGGGAAGCCGTACGTGCGAAAGTAGGCCCGCGCGTAACCCTCACCAGCCAGCTTCGATGCACCATAGACGGTTTCCGGCCGTGTCGGGTGGTCTTCGTCCATGGGAACGTGCCGGGCTGTTCCGTAGACCTCTGACGACGAAACGTGTAGGAAACGCTGCACGCCCGCCCGGCGGGCTTCCGAGAGAAGCACCAGCGTGCCGGTCGCATTCACCTCGTGGTTCTCGAGGGGGTTTCCGATGCTGTGACGCACCCCGCGGCACGCCAGGTGGAACACGGCGTCTGCGCCTTCAAGGGCCTGGGCAACGCGGTGCGGGTCGCGAATATCGCCCTCGATCAAAGTGACGTCCAATCGCCGGCAAGCGTCGGCCAGATTTGCCTGACTTCCCGTGGAAAGGTCATCGAGAACTCGTACACGACAGTCCGCCAGCGCCTCGACCAGATGCGAGCCGATGAAACCGGCACCTCCGGTCACCAGGACGGTCTTTCCCTCGAGCTTCATGGTTGATGGGTCGCTTCTCTCAAAGGCACTGCGGAGGATTCGGCCGATCTGCCGTCGGTGCTCATCAGGCGTCGAATCGTCGCGGCGACGTAGTCGATCTGCTCGTCGCTGAGGGCGGCAAACATCGGCAGCGAAAGGCAGCTTCCCATCACGTCTTCCGCAATTGGCAAATCGCCCGGCTTGCAGCCCAAGCCCGCGTAGGCCGGCTGCAGAGGGACGGGAGTTGGATAATGAACGGCGGTCGCAATACCCTGTTCGGCCAACTGGCGTTGGAGCCGACCGCGCTCCATGCCGCGAACCAGAACGACGAACAAGTGCCAGACGTGGCTTTCCGGCCGCGGGCAGGCGGGAAGCTGCATACCCGGCAGATCGGAGAGGAGTTCGCAATAGCGCCGCGCGTGGCGGGCTCGTGCCGCGTTCCATGAGTCAAGATGACGCAACTTGACGTCCAAAACGGCCCCTTGAATTCCCTCCATCCGCGCATTGTGTCCGATTTCGACGTGGTGGTGCCGTCCGTCCTGGCCGTGGTCGCGCAAGCGGCGCAGGCGCGCTGCCAATCGCTCGTCGTCGGTGACGACGGCCCCCGCTTCGCCAAAGCCTCCCAGATTCTTTCCGGGATAAAAGCTGAAACAGCCGACGCGGCCCAACGTGCCGACGCGCCGCTTGTTGCAATCGGCGCCGTGTGCCTGCGCGGCATCTTCGATCAACAGCAGATTGTGGCGTTCGGCGATTTGCGTCAGCGAATCGAGATCGCAGGCCTGGCCGTAGAGATGAACGGGAAGGATCGCCCGCGTCCGGGGAGTGATCGCCCGTTCGACCTTTTTCGGGTCGAGATTGTATGTCACGGGGTCGATGTCGACGAAAACGGGTCTTGCACCGACGTAGCTGACGGCCCAGCTTGTGCTGATCCAAGTATGCGGAGTTGTAATAACCTCGTCGCCGGGGCGAATGTCGCACGCTTCCAGCGCCAAATGCAGCGCCGACGTGCCGTTGTTGAGTCCAACGCAGTATTTGGCACCGAGATATTCGGCAAAAGATTGCTCAAAGCGTTCGACCGCCGGCCCCAGGATGAACTGGCCGCGCGAGACGACTTGATGGATCGCCTCGTCCAGTTCCTCCGCGATGCTGCGATTCTCGGCCGGCAGATCGAGGAAGGGAACGGCCAGTTTGGTCTGAGTCGTCATCTTGGCGGCGTCGCGTCGCTGTCGGATTTGTCGCGGGCGGATTTGTAGAGAACTCTCGCGGGGACGCCTGCCACCACATGGCCGGCCGGCACGTCGCTCGTGACCACGGCCCCCGCCCCGATCAGCGCCCTTTCACCGATTGTAACCCCACACAAAATCACTGCACCAGACCCAATCGCGGCGCCTCGGCAGACACGCGTGGGGATTACTTGCCAATCGGCTTCTGTCTGCAAATGCCCGTCCTCGGCGACCGAGCGCGGATAGCGGTCATTCGTGAAACAGACGTGATGGCCGATGAAACACTCGTCCTCAACGGTCACTCCCTCGCAGATAAAGGTGTGCGATCCGATTTTGCACGACGCGCCGACCGCAGCGTTCTTCTGGATTTCGACAAAGGGGCCGATCTTCGTGCGGGCTCCGATGGAGCATCCGTAGAGATTCACCAGCTCGGGATGGGCGATCGACACTCCGTCGTCCAGTTGCACGTCTTCAGAGATCGGCACTTGGATCACCTGCCTTTCTGACCCTTATGTTACAGCTCTGCGATCGAACTGCCGATTGCAGTTGTAACCGACGCACTCTGGCGTTCGTGGTCTCGCGGTTATCTCACCGAAAGCCTCACCGTCGTTGCGCGCTTGCAGGAGCCGATCTGCTTCCTGGAGTGTTTTCACGACGGAAAGGCGCGTCGCCGCCCACGCCTCGATCATAAATTCGCAGCTTCTCGCTTGGATCCCGATCGTCGAAGACCGCCATCTTGCGCGAGCCGACGAGGGTCAATCAACGCATTTTGTGCGCCTCCCGGTCCGTGAGGGGCGTCTCGCCGCTTTGGATGCAGTCAGCAAAATATTGCACTACGTTCTGCAGACGCTCCTCGCGCGGCAAGTTGGGGGACCAGATATCGCCCATCCGATGACCGACGAGAATACTGGACCGCGCTTCCGACCATTGCTCAACCTGAATTCCGCAGTCGCCAATCTTGATCCGTTCGACCGGATTGAGGTCGTTAGACACAACGTTCCGCTTGCTCCCGCCGATAATCGTGTGCCGCATTTTCGCGGGACTGAGCCAGTTGACATGGAAAATGGCCGACGTCGGCGAGGCAACCATTATGCCTTTATTGGCCGTAACCGTCTCGGTAGAACGAGATCGTGAGCGTGATTTCTGCCCGAATCATCGTTTTGTCAGCGACAGCGGCGTTCGAGGTTCGCGCCGTGGACCGTCCAAGCAACACGCGCGAGGCCCAAGGCCGGCTCGGAGTCGTTGTGGGAGCGCGCAACTTGTTGATCGACCAATCAGATCGTTGTACTCTGGACGTCCATCGGCGCATACGCGCCGACTCAGGTTCGATCTAAGCAACACCGGCCAAAAACGAGAAGACTACAGCGAGATGGCACGGCGATCGGAGGCGACCGGACGCCGCGGACTGCTGTGCGCCAGGGGCGATCGCGAGTCGATCCGCATTGGGAAGCTTCGATTGATCGGCCAATCTAGGTGATCGATGGCGCTCGGTGTTCGAGAGCGGATTCTGCTGACCCTTTTGTCGGTCACGCTGATTGTGGCCGCAATCAGCGGTGCCGGTCTGAGACTGATGCACCGGCTTGAGAAGAGCATCCCCGCGTCCGTTGGTGAAAAAACGGACCGCGTCATTGCCGTCGAGGACATTGGGAGCGATTTCAATCGCATTGATGCGTCGTTTCAGACTGCACTCAACGGCTCCTTTCGCGCGGCGCCGAACAACATGAACAGACTTGGCGCGATCTCCAGAAGAGGTTGGCCGACATCGAGCAGACTGACGACTCGGTCGACGAGCAGGAACTCCTCGCACACATCACGCGGCTAGCGGAGGACTATCGGCGTCAAGGGGATGCGTTCTACGCTCAAACGGACTCGGCCGCCGCGCGGAATCGTCTCTATTACGGTCCGCACGGGCTTCGCGCGACGTTCCAACAAGTGAAGAGCCTGATGTGGGAATGCTTTCGCTTCGAGGAAGCGAGCGTGACGACGTCGATCAACAACGGGCACCTGCTCATCGTGAGCACGTTGCGCTCCTTCGAAGTGATGTTGGCAGTGACGATTGTCCTGGCTGGGCTGGGGGGCGTTTACCGGATCCGGGCGATCCTCCGGCCGAACCGGTCGGCCGCGTCCGATGGGAAGGATGCGAGTCGCGACCAAACGCTCTCCCTCGACCCCGCACGCGAGCCCGATTTTTCGGGACCGATCTGCCTGTGCTTGGTCTCCGTCTGGCTCGCGGTTGTCTTCGCTTGGAACTTGTTCACGTCGCAGCCCATTTCCGGTTCAGCTGCCGCGCAATACACGATCATTGGAGCGAGACTTTACCGTCCCGAATACGACATTCCGATTTACCTCGCCGGGCTCGCCGTCGCCGTCCTGACGGCCGTCGCCTGGGCCTTGGTCTGGCATCGAAGCTGGCAGTCGGCGTCATCCGACCGTCGCCGTTTAGACCTCGCGCGGCCGTTGAAGATCCACAAGTGGTGTGCGATCGGAAGCGTCGCCGTTGCTGCCGTGTTTCCCAATGGTCGCCTGCTCAACGTGTATTCCGCAGCGTTGGCCTCCTTGGGAGCGGTGATGTTGTGGTATCAATCGCGAAAAATCGGCAACGGCAGCGCACTGCCGACTGCAGAGACGCGAGCGCGGCAACGTCCGTCGATCGGGTCGAGCGCTCGCCACGGCAGTCGAGTGGACCGATCGGCGCAAGCACGATCCGCGACTCTCTCCGGCAATGCTCATCTTGCGGATGCGGTCGGCACAGACCGGGCGCATCAGTCGCAAGTCGATCGATGGTGGACGATGGCAGCGATCGGCATCGTCTCGTTGCTGGTCTTTATTCCGAACCCGGCGACGCTCGTCGCGGCTGGTTGGACCGAGTACTTCCACCATTGGAACTTTTACGTCGCGGGGCCTTTTCTGGGTTTCCAGCACGGCGCGGCGCTTGGATCTCAATGCTACACCCAGTACGGGGTCGGTTGGCCGCTGCTCATTTCGGCCATTAGCAGGATTCAACCTATCAGCTATGAGTGGCTGCTCCAGTCCGCGAGCGTCTTCGGCTGCATTTACTTTGTGCTTCTGTTTCTCTTCCTCCGTTCGTTGACACGCAGCACGGCATGGGCGTTTGTCGGACTCTTCCTCTCGCTCCAGCTGCAGATGTTTAGCGGCACCAGCCGGCAGATCTGGGTCACGCCCTCGTCGACAATTCTGCGTGTTCCGTTCGACGTGGTTGTGTATTGGTCTGCGCTGAAACATGCCCGCAGCGGAGAGCCGAATTGGGGATTGTTGATCGGAGCGGCGGCCGGACTCAGCCTGCTTTTCGGGAGTGACACCGGTGTCTATCTGATCGCAGCTGTCAGTTTCTACGGCCTGTTGTGTTGGGGCTACCGGCCCGGTGGAAAGCGTTTCCTCAACATTCCGTTTGCGTGGAAAACGGGCGTCACGATGCTTGGCACGTTTCTTGGCGGCCTCAGTTGGGCCAGCCGTGGAACGTGTTTTCAGCCAGCGTTTTGGCCGCGTTATTGGGAGTCGTCTCTTCTGTATTCCGGAGGGATCGGCTCCCTGCCCATGAGCGTGGGGATTGCGAACCCGCAAGAGTTCGTCTTGTTGATCACCGTGCTCACGACCTACTCGTTCGCCATTGCGAACGCGCTCTTCCGATTGATCACTCACAAGCTCGAGGCGACCGACCTTGTGCTGGCGCTGGTGGCGGTCTCTGGGCTGGGAATGCTGATCCTGTTCATCAATCGCTCTCACCCCTACAACATTTACCACTCGATTATTCCCTTTTGCATTCTTTCGACGCATTATTGCTCGCGATGGAGGGCTTTGCCGAGCGGTTCAGCTGCGGCATACGGCGCAACGCGAGCCGAGAGCGGCCGCTGGAATCGCGCGGTCCCGATTGTGATCATCACCGTTCTCCTGGTCGCCTTGGCGAACAATCACCAGTTCCGCATCTATCCCTCGTTGTTCGCGTCTCTTCTGCCGTCGGTTGGCTCGGAAATGGCGGCCACACCCGGGACGCTCGCGACCGCCGACGCGGGGCGCGCCGCGAACACCGGCTACCGAGAGGAGATGCGGCCACTTGTCGAAGCGTTGCAGAGATTGGCCAACGGGGGGCGGCACTCCGTCGCGGTGGTCGCCCAGGGAGACACTCCCTTGCTGTTGCTAGCGGACGCTGCACCTTACTTCCGGTATTCGCCGCTGCAACTGGTCCACCAGCGACAGGTGGCATCGGTGGAACAGACGATCATCGATCATCCTCCCGACTTCATCTTGTTCGGCAACGAATGGCCGACCGAAATGCGGCGAAGATGGGAAAAGTTCCTGGGAGAGAGGTATCGCACCGAAAGCCAGGTCCAGGACGGATGGTTCATCCTGCGGCGGATTGTGCCGCCGTCGTGACCGGCCCTGCGTCGGCGAAGAACTCGGCTCTCCTCGACCGCCGCGATTCGCGTCGCACCAAGTCGAGTCGAGTGCCTGTTGATTTGGGCTGAGGCAAATCGTTCGGGATGACAATGTCACCAATCCGGCGGCAAAAACTCTTTCGAAACGGTTCTCAACCTTCGTCGGAAACCTCTTGGGTCGTAAATCCGGAGCATTTCGCTCAGAACCAGGTGGTTAATGACGGCCGCCGTTCGGGAGCCGACCAGCGTGATGCGCCGCGTTGTCGGCGCATCCAACCCAGAGGCTTGCGCCGCGCTGACAAGTCACTGGACAAGGCCAAAGCGCCCGCCGCCAAGGGCCAAAAGCGGACGCTCGGCGTGGGAACCGACACGATTGCGGAAGCCGCAAAGATGTGCGCATAGTAACGGGGAGGGTATCTTTTATCGGGTTCACCGATGCGGTCTCTCGTGTTTGGATTAAGGCCGGTCGAGTATCGGTTTGGAATATGTCGCTTCGAGAGCCTTTACCGAGGAGCACCGCGAACCGCGACGAGGGAGAGCTAAACTCCGGACGCACCGCGCAATCTCCGCTGGATGCCGGCGTTGCGTCGACCCGCGGGGCCGCGTGGCGGCAACGCGCCCGTCTGCGACTTTTGCAAATGCACTACGAGAGCCGCGTCGGTCATTTGGGCGGGAATCTCTCGGCCCTCGATCTGTTGCTGGCTCTCTTCCACGATGTCATGACGGACGATGACCAGTTCGTCCTCTCCAAGGGGCACGCGGCCGGCGCAATGTACATTGCGCTTTGGACGATCGGTCGGTTGACTGACGCGGACCTCGAGCAGTTTCATCGCGACGGGACCCAACTGAGCGGGCATCCGCCACCTCGCGCAATCGCTGACATTCTATTCGCCACGGGGAGCCTGGGACACGGGCTGGGACTCGCTGCCGGGCTTGCCTTGGGAAAACGCTTGCATGGACAAACGGGGCGCGTGTTTTGCCTGACATCAGACGGAGAATGGAATGAGGGTTCCACGTGGGAGTCGCTGATCTTCTCAAGGCACCAGCGACTATCAAATCTGGTGGTTGCCATCGATCAGAATGGACTCCAGGGGTTTGGGACGACGCGCAAAGTTGCCGACTTAGCCCCCCTTGCGGCAAAGCTGCGGACATTTGGTGTCAGCGTTTTGGAAATTGACGGACACGATTCACGGGCCATCGTCTCGGCACTGCAAACGGGTTCGAGCGAAGGCCCGTTGTTCATCATCGCGCAGACTCATAAAGGATGCGGCGTGTCATTTATGCAAGACCGCATGGAATGGCATTACCTTCCGATGACGGCCGAGCAGTATGCTCAGGCGGTGCAGGAGGTGACCGCGTCGTGAGAAAGGCACTGTGTCAAGCGTTGATCTCGCGCGCCGAGCGGCGCGAATTCGTGTTCCTAACCGGCGATCTCGGATTCCAGGCACTGGAGCCGCTCCGCGATGTTTTGGGTTCCCGTTTCATCAATGCGGGGGTCGCGGAGCAAAACATGGTGTCGGTGGCGGCAGGTCTGGCCCGCCAGGAGTTGCGCCCGTGGGTCTATAGCATCGCGCCTTTCATCTACGCCCGTCCCTTCGAGCAGATTCGCAACGACGTATGCCTGCACGCCCTCCCGGTCGTGTTCGTGGGGAACGGCGGCGGATACGGATATGGCGTCATGGGGAGCACCCACCATGCGCTGGAGGACTATGGCATTCTTCTCTCGCTCGCGGGACTGCAGGTTCACATCCCGGCGTTCGATGCCGATCTGCCTGACGTCGTCGACCGATTGTTCATGACGCAAGGCCCCGCGTATCTTCGACTGGGTATCAGCGAAGAACCGCGGCAATGGTCGATTCCCCCCTATGCGGCCTGGCGCAAGCTCGTTGCCGGAAACGCAGGCACAATCGTGGCCGTCGGGCCGCTGGCCGGTTCCTACTGGCAGCCCTGCGCCGATCTTCCCGACGGCTGCCGGCCGAACCTCTGGTGTCTGTCCGAACTTCCCTTGGGCGAACTGCCAAACGAACTCCTCTCCGATATCTGTGGAGGCGACTCGCTGTGCGTGGCTGAAGAGCATGTCGCGCAGGGAGGCGTCGGGCCGATGTTGACAACCGCTCTGGTCATGTGCGGATGTCCGCCGCGCCGCCTGGTTCATCGCCCGGCGCTGGGGTATCCGTCTGGACGTTACGGCTCGCAGAAGTTTCATCGCCGCGAGTGCCGACTCGATGCCGAGTCCCTGCTGGAAGACCTGATCGGAAACGCGGGCACGAGATGAGCGACGAAGCGGCAGAACGGCGCGCTTTCTGGGAACCGCGCATCCGACGATTGCAGGGTCCGATTCTTGTCCTCGGCGCCAGCGGCTTTCTGGGCGCGAACTTGTTCCGGACGTTGCTGGAGATTCGCCCGGACGTGCACGGAACGGCGAGGCGGCGTCCCGCGTGGCGGCTGGAGGGGCTCTCCGCAAACCGCATCCACACGGTCGATCTGTTGATCGATTCCAATTTGGATTCGCTGTTGGATGCCATCCGGCCCCGGACTGTTTTCAACTGCGTGGCCTACGGAGGCTATTCGTTCGAGACGGAGAGTTCGCTCATTTATCAGACGAACTTCGCCCTGACGACTCGGCTCCTGCCCCGGCTGGTGCAGCGATCGATTGCCTGTTATGTCCATGCCGGCAGCTCTTCGGAATACGGCGACAATGCGGCGGCGCCCGCAGAAGATGCGAGGACCGCCCCGAACAGCGATTACGCTGTGTCGAAGGCCGCGACCGCCAATCTGATCTACTACTACGGCCGGCACCGTGGTTTGCCATCCGCGAACCTCAGGCTGTATTCGGTGTACGGCCCCCTCGAGGACTCGTCGCGGCTCGTGCCCAACCTCGTGCGTTGTGGCCTGGAGGGAAAATATCCCCAATTTGTGCGGCCGGAGATCTCGCGGGATTTCATTTACATCGACGACGTGACCGAAGCCCAAATCGAGACGGCGCTGAATCTGCAAGAGGCTGATTACGGAAGCTCGTTCAACATCGGCACGGGACGCAAGACGACGATGATCGAAATCGCCGGCGTGGCGAGGGAAGTCTTCGGTATCGCCGGAGCGCCTGAGTTCACGATGCCGGCGCGCCTCTGGGACATGCCCGACTGGTATGCCAATATCGACAAGGCACGCCAGCGGCTCCGCTGGGAGCCTCGAACCGATTTGACCACGGGGCTGCGCCGCACGACGGACTGGTACCGTTCGCTTTCCGACAAACGGGCTTACGAGTTGTCGTCGAAGAAGTTCGGCCTGGATACGAGGCACAGCGTGACTGCCATTGTCGCCTGTTACAACGATGCCCAGGCAATCCCGATCATGTACGACCGGTTGAAGAAGACGTTTGCCGCGCTCAACGTCGACCACGAGATCATCTTCGTCAATGACTGCAGTCCGGACGATTCGGAAGAGGTGATTCGGGCCGTGACCCGCAACGACCGCCGGGTCATCGGCATCTCACACTCTCGGAACTTTGGGTCCCAGGCCGCCTTCATGAGCGGGCTACAGATCGCCTCCAAGAATTCGTGCGTCCTCCTCGACGGCGACTTGCAGGATCCTCCGGAACTCATCGAACAGTTCGTGGCCCGCTGGCGGGAGGGATTCGACGTGGTGTTCGGCCGCCGCGTGAAACGCGAAGCATCGCTCTCCATGCAGTTCGCCTACAAGGCCTTTTACCGCGTCTTTGATTTCTTTTCGTACGTTTCTGTCCCGCACGATGCGGGCGATTTCTCGCTCATGGATCGCCGCGTCGTGCAGGCCATTCTTCGGTTTCCGGAACGCGACTTGTTCCTTCGCGGCGTCCGGGCCTTCGTCGGCTTCCAGCAGACCGGTGTGGACTACGTGCGCCCTGCGCGAATGTTCGGCCGCAGCACAAATAGCCTCATCAAGAACCTGGGATGGGCCAAGAAGGGCATCCTGAGCTTCAGCAACACACCGCTCAATCTGCTCAGCGTGATGGGGACGCTCCTGCTGGGAGTGACCATCGTGCTGATGGCCCTGCAGGTCACCCTGCGAATGTTGTGGCCCGCTTTGGTCCCGGAAGGCCTGACGACCGTCCTGTTGGCCATTATGCTGTTTGGTTCCCTTTCGGTCTTCGGCACCGGCCTCCTGGGCGAGTACCTCGCCAAGGTCTTTGAGGAGGTGAAGCAGCGACCTCTGTATATCCGGCGGAGCGTCATTCGGGACGGCGAGGTCCGCGCTGCCTCGGACGATCACACCTCGGGAGCCGGTAAAACCTTCCCGGGGGCCTGATTGGCATCCGTTCGCTTTCCCGGCACGATCGTCAACCGCGGGTATCGTCCCTACGGCACCCGATGACCGTGTAGCCCAGACAGTCGTCGCCCCCTTCGCCGAACAACGATAGCCGGCCCACGATCGCGAACAGTGGCACCAGAGGAAAGGCGACGATTCCCAGTAAACGACCCATGACTCGTCCGGCGCTAAGCGATGACCCGGCCACATTTCGCCCCAGAGTCGAAGTCAGGATCACGCTCATCGCCTTATAAGCCAAGACCGTGACTGCGTTTCCACGAGCGTGCACTCGTACATCGCAAAAACCAGCCCGCGTTAACAGCCACTCAAGTGCGCTGGGGGTAAATCGCCAGTAATCATAGGGTATAAAGTGCCAACGAGCCGAAAAGGGGACCGTGACGATGATCTGTCCACCCGGTCGCAGGCAACGATGTGCCTCCTGCAGGAACACTTCGGAATCGAGCACATGTTCCATGGTCTCGGTCGTCAAGACATAATCCACGCTTTCATGCCCGACTGGCCACTGATTGCCGTCAAAGTACGTCGTGTCGGGAAAGCGGGGGCCGAAATCGACTTGCGCTTGAGCCGAATCAATGCCTCGATAGATGCACTTGCCGGCCAGGAGATGGCGAAACGGTTGTGCGCCACAGCCAACGTCGAGCACGTCTCCTCTCATGCGTCGGGCGAGGAACGCGATGTCGCGGTAGATCGACGCGTACTGGAGGTCGAGGAACCGGCGGAGGCGCTCGAGCACAACCCCTCGCCAAGTCGATCGGCTCTGGAAGACCATCGGTCGCCAATTCTCCGGCCGGTGGTCGAGGCAATTCCGGCGCACGAGCGACAATTTCTCAGAGCTTGCACACATGGGCAGACATCTTGGGGGCAAATTGTGATTCGACTCGTTCATTAATCACGACAACAGGTTCGGCTTACAACTCGACACGGACAAGTCGACGTTTCCTCCATGCTGTCGCCAATCTCTCACGACCTCCCCTTCCGTGACAAGGCCAGCCCTGACCGTTTGCGAACAAGGGGATGACGGTCTAGGTTACACTATTGTTGCGCCGCCCCGATCTGTCATTGAATGATTCCGTCAAGCCTTGCCATCTCAAATGAAAGCCCATGTCGAGCGCACCTTCGTTTCCTGACGGCTCTGTCGCTCCTCCGCACACGTCTTTGGTGGCGCAGCGATCCTGGAGCCAGACATTCAACGACCGTGTCCGATCTGCGGAACCGAGGAGAATTCGCGGCTCTTTGCCGAGGCGAACTTCGATCTCACTCGACTCAACGGCTTCGCGTTCGCCTCACGCAAGTTTCCCGAACACATGCACCTGCGACTCCACGAATGTCGTCGGTGCGACTCTCTTTACGCGTCACCAGTTTTTGCCTCCGGAACACTTGCCGTGGCGTATCGCGATGCGGCTTATGACAGTGCCGCCATTGCCCATTTGGCTGCTCAAACCTACGCCCGTTACCTGCCTGGGCTGATTGCTCGCTTGCCCAGCCTCGAAGGCGCCTGGATGTCGGTGCTGGAGATGGCGCGTTTGTGAGTCAATTGGTGCGGCACGGCTTTACGAACGTGACAGGGGTCGAGCCGTCGATTGCGGCCGTTGCGATGGCCCCACGGGAGATCAAGAAGCTGATCCGCACGGTCATGTTCGATCCGCGCGATTTTGTCGCCGACTCGCTTTCGCTGGTGACCTGCTTCCAGACGATCGAGCACGTTGATCATCCGCTGAGACTGTGCCAGGCCGCCTTCCATTTGCTACGTCCCGGCGGTGCACTGCTTGTGATCGGCCACAATCGCCGCTCTCTGTCGGCGCGAGTGCTCGGTCGCCGGTCGCCCATTTTCGATATCGAGCATTTGCAGCTTTTCTCACCCCGCAGCCTTTTGAATCTGCTTGAGGCGGCGGGATATCGCGATGTGCGAGTGACACGCGTCATCAACCGATACCCGCTCTCGTATTGGGCGAGACTTTTCCCGATGCCCTCTCGGATCAAATCCCGATTGATTCGACTTCTCGAGAGAACCGGAATTGGCAATCTCGCGCTGTCGCTGCCGGCTGGAAATATCGCCGCCGTCGGGTACAAACCTTGATGCAAGGATTCAACGAATTCGGCGGCAGGCTCGTGGCAGAAGAAACGTTGGTTTTCGCTTGTGGTCAAGGAAATCGTAACGTCGAGGCATCAGAGCTTCCTCAACCGCCCGAGCGCTGCTCGACGAACGTCAGGGACGTCTTGCTTCCCGCTCAGCGCGAGGGCGATAAATTGAGATACAGATTCGGATTGTCCCCTCGTGCCAGCCAGAGATGCCCCCCCAACCCCCTCAGCGTTCGCAAGAATCTGACTTTCGTCTTGGCCTTTTCGATGACCTCGCGCGAGGCAAGGATATAACGGGACTTGGGCCTGGCAAGCGATTCGATGGAACTGATGGCGCTCACGCCGATACCCGGCGGAAGGCCAGCGAATTCCGGAGGCACGCGATCGGAGAAGAGCGTGTTGTCCCAACCATTCGCACCCGGAGTAAAGACGATGTCCTTTCGAATGGTTTCTTTGAAGGCTGCCGTCCGCGCCGCATACGAGAAGGAATCGCGCGTCAGCTCGTGAACCTGCCTCAAGCAGCGAGTCGACATGAGCAGATTGAAACCGATCACAGCGACGAGTAAGTAGTGGAAGATTCGCTTCCCGCTGGCAACGGCGACGAGAAGCGCGAGTGGCACATACGTGGAAAAGAGACGCATGGCGCCGCCGTTGCCGACCCAATAGGTCGTGACCGTCGCGACCGTAATCACAAGTTGGTTGTAGCAACAGAAGAGCGTCGCTCCGGGCCGGTCGACCAGATCAAAGCGACGCAGCGAGGCGGTCCATTTCGACGGCCAAAACCGTGCGCCGAGGACGAGGGCGGCCAAAACGACGAAGAGTCCCAGCAGCCCCAAATGCTCGTAGCCGACCATCTTTTCCACGCCGAGATAAAATCGCCGGAATTCCCCCAGATTCGTCCAAATGTGCGCGATGAGCACCCGGGCGTTGACGTCGAGCGTCAATAGCTTATTCATGAGAAATGCCGTCGGGACTTTCGAATAGGGTGCACAAAGCCAACGGAAGATCGTCGTTAACGCCAGAATGCTGGGCACCGACGCCAACAGCGCCGCCGCAACGGTCTTGTAGGTGTACCGACGAAGGAACAGCAGAAACAGCGGCGGCAATATCAATGCCCAGCTAATTCGCAGTAGGGCCGCGGCACAGACGAACACGACGGCCGCGACACGGAACCAGACGGCGCACAACAAAGGGGTCCGTGACAAGAGGGCCGTGAAGATTCCTGCCAGTATCACCGCCACTGCAAGATGCAAGATGTCCTGCATCCAGGAATAGACAAATGCATAGTAAGGCCAGTACGTCAGAAAGAAGAGCGCCAGCCACAAGACCTGCTTGTCCGAAGGTCGACTGAGTGCACAGTAGACGGCGACTGCGACACAGAGGATCCAAAGATTGAAGAGGGGCCCCGACGCATACGAAAAACCAACACAGCGACCGAGCAGCCCATACAGCGCAGGGAAGAAAGGACCATGCACTCCCATGCGGCTGAACGATGCGGGGGGGGGTTCCTCTCCAATCGTGAAATAGCCGCCGTTCCATCCATAGTGGCAAAAGGACTGCGACTCCAGAAAATAATCGACCTGGTCGTTCGGGGTGGCAGGAGTGAAGTCCGCGAGCGAGTAATTGAAATAAACGAGCACTGCGTAAAAGCCGATCGCCGGCGTGCAGACCAGCAAGGCGACTCGCAGAGTGTACCCAAGCCGGTCGCGTCTGAACGCGACCCCGATTGTCTTAATCGCGTGAAGAGAATCGGAAATCATCGGCCGAGACCCTGACGAGGCCGCAAGGCTCGAATCCGTTTCCATATCTCTTGATCGCCAAAACCGCGTCGAGTAGGGAGGGCGTCCCGTAGCCGCGCACGTCGCTGAGACACGCCTGGTTCAACAAACGCTCGTACTCCCGCAGCGGGGGCTCTCCCGGCGCCGTTTTTGCATCCGTACAGATTGACCAGCTCCGGATGCGCAATCCGCATTCCGTCGGCCAGTTGCATGTCTTCACAGATCGGCACGCAAATCGCCTGTTTCTTTGCAGCGTTGAAAGGGGAATTCAAGCCGTCGATGCGGATCCGAAGTTGATTAATCCTTCATGCTAAACAGAATGTTCTATCCCCTTCAACCACTTGCGGCCTTGGGGGACAAGCCCCCGCGGGGCCTGAGTGTGGCAGGGAGTCTTGGTTTCGGCGGAGGCACCCGACGATGGCGCCCATCACGGCGATGGACGTGAATTGCAGCCAAAAGCAGCGGGCCTCAACGTGAGCGAGCACAAGAGGGCGGCATGCACCGCCAAGGCAATCACGGGCAGGCGTCCGTCGCCCGTGCGCCGTTGCGTCGCTCGGGGCCGCGAGCCGAAAAGCCATTGGAATCGCAAAAAGGGCACGGACGTCGTCTTCAAGAGGTCGGTTGGCCGGCGATGGCCGGGCGACCGGGCTTAAGCCCCAAAACCGCGTCCAGCGGAGAGGGAGTGCGGCAGCCTTGCACGTCGCGAAAACCGACCCGGTTCAGCAGCCGCTCGTACTCGGCCAGCGTGCGCTCTTTCCCCTCCGTGCAAACCAGCATGTTGAGCGATTGCATCTGCGCCGATGCGGGCCCTGCCCTATCATCGTCGAGGAGTTTCTCGGCAATGAGGAGTCCGCCTCCCGGCGACAGCCGCTCGAACACGCGCCCCAACAGGGCGAGGACTTTTTCCTCCGACCAGTCGTGCAGAATGCGGCCCAGGGCAAACAGATCGGCGTCCGGCAGCGGGTCTTTGAAGAAGTCACCCGGTGCCAGCACGATCCGGCGTCCGACCGGCGACTCGCCGACGATCTCCTTTGCCAGCGGCATCGCTTCGGGCAGATCGAACACAATTGCTTCCAAATCTGGATAGCGCTGGCAGGCTGCGATCGCGAAGTGTCCCGTCGCCCCTCCCAAATCGACCAGGCGGCGAAACCGGCTCAGATCGAAAGCCGCGGCCACATGCGGCGAGCTGATCCGGCCAAAACCGTGCATTCCCATCAGGAATTCCCGCCGCGCGGCGTCGGTGCGGAAGAAGTGCGAGAAAATCGGTCCATCCCAGCCGTAGGCCTGTTTCCAGCGATTGGTCCCCTCCCGAACTGCATCCTTGAGGTGGGCCCACAGCGTCCACATCACGTCGTTCGAATAGCTGATGTAGCCCGTGAGCCGATCCGGACTTTGCGAAGTCAGGTAGGCGGTGGCGGCCGGCGTGTTGGCATACCGGTCTTCGTTCCGCGTCAAAAGCTCCAAACCGACGCACGCGTCGAGAAGTTGTTCCAGCGAATCGGCTTTGGCTCCAAGCTGAGTTGCCAGCGAGGCAGCCGTCTTCGAGCCGTCGGCCAGCGCATCAAAGACGCCCAGCGCGACGGCGTCGAACATCGTTTTGGAACGACGAAACGCAAACAACAGATCGAGGATGTTCGTCGGGTCCGGTTTCGTGATGTCTTTCGCCATGGTTGCCTTTTCGTGACTTCGGGACGCCTTCCGATGGTTCAGCAGACGCTCGACCGGAAGGAGTGCCGCGTCTTCAAACCCATCTCGAGCCCGATCCGGCTTGCCCGGTCGCGATCCCCATTTTCAGCAGCGAAACTTCCAGGGCCGAGAGCCGGGTGAGCAATTCGAGGGTGAGGATCGTTGAACCGTCTGCATTCGCGTCCACTGTCCGCACGACGCCGCGGGCCTCTTTTTCGAATCGCTGCACGATGTTCCGCAAGCGGATCTTGATCTGTTCGTCGACCGCAAAGGGGCCGCGGGTCGAGAGGAGCAGAGATGACATGGAGATATCGAGTACGGCGGCGTCGGTCCCCGTTCGCATTTTGTCCGACTCGCGCACGATCAGGGCCGTGGAGCTGGCCTTGGGCGGCCGTTGAGGGTCGTCGGGTGCGGGGGCGGGAACTTCGTCGGAGTCGGACATCACAACGTCGATTACAGAATAAACTTCGTCAGGTCCTCGTTCCGCGTGATCGTCTCAAGCTTGGCTTTCACATAGTCCGCATCGATGACGATGCTCTTTTTCGACGCGTGGGGAGCCTCGTAACTGACGTCCTCCAGCAGTCGCTCCAAGAGCGTATAGAGCCGGCGGGCACCGATGTTCTGTGTCGTCTGATTGACACGATAGGCGATGTCGGCAAGTTCCTCCACGCCATCCTTTTTGAATTTCAGCTTGACGCCGTCCATCGACAAGAGCAATTCGTATTGCCGAGTGAGCGATGTTGCCGGCTCGGTGAGGATCCGCACGAAATCGTCGCGAGTCAGATCTTTCAATTCGACGCGGATCGGAAACCGGCCCTGCAGTTCGGGCATCAGGTCGCTTGGCTTCGACTTGTGAAAGGCACCGGCAGCGATGAACAGGATATGGTCGGTCTTAAGGGCCCCATAACGCGTTTGCACGGTCGTCCCCTCGACAATCGGCAACAAGTCGCGCTGCACGCCTTGCCGGCTGACGTCGGGCCCGCGTGATTCCTCGGGGCCGCAGACTTTGTCAATCTCGTCGATAAAGACCACGCCCGCGCGCTCGGCGAGGCGCAAGGCCTCCTCGTTGACGGCGTCTTTGTCGACCAGGCTCTCGATCTCCTGGTCGAGCAGCACGCGACGCGCTTCGCGGACTTTCAGCTGCCGCTTGGTGCTCTGGCGGGGCATGATCTTTTCGAGCATTCCCTGGAGATCGAGGTCCATCTGCTCCATTCCCATGTTGGAGAAGATCTGCACCGGCGAGCCGCGATGTTCGACGGTCAACTCGATCGTGCGGTCTTCGAGTTCCCCCGCGCGGAGCTTGGCGCGAAACTTTTCCCGCGTCCGTTCCCGCCGCTGCGTCGTTTCGGAAGAAGATGTCTCCGGCGAGAGGACCGTATCGCGATCTTCCTCGAGCAGCTGTCCGTTGGAAGAGGGGAGCAACAGCTCGAGCAGACGATCCTCAACGCGCTCGATCGCCTGGCGTTCGACCTCGGCTCGCTTTCTGTTGCGGACGAGGTTCGATGCCGCCTCGACGAGATCGCGGATAATGCTCTCGACATCGCGGCCGTAATAGCCGACCTCCGTGTAGCGAGACGCCTCCACCTTGACGAAGGGTGCGCCCATCAGGCTGGCCAGTCGCCGGGTGATCTCGGTTTTGCCGACGCCTGTGGGACCGATCATGATGATGTTTTTCGGCGTGACCTCCTTGCGGACCTCTTCCGGAAGCTGCTGCCAACGCCACCGGTTGCGTAGCGCGATGGCGACCGCCCGCTTGGCGGCGTCCTGCCCGACAATGTGCTTGTCGAGCTCGGCCACGATCTCGTGCGGCGTCATTTCGAACACTTCATTTCCTCCACGATGATGTTCGCATTGGTGTACACGTCGATTTCGGCCGCGATTGCCAGTGCGCGACGGACAATCTCGGCCGCAGGCAGCTTGGTATTGCTGATCAGGGCCCGTGCGGCCGCCAGCGCGTAGGTCCCGCCCGAACCGATGCCGATGATCCCATCGGAGGGCTGGACCACGTCTCCCTGGCCGGTGATGAGCAGACTGTGTTCGTCGCTGATGACGACCATCATCGCCTCGAGCCGGCGCAGGGCGCGGTCCGTGCGCCAATCGCGGGCCAGTTCGGTCGCCGCCCGCACGATATTGCCGGGATAGTCCTTGGCCTTCGCTTCGAAGCGTTCTAACAGGGCAAACGCGTCGGCCGTTGAGCCTGCGAAGCCGACGAGCACCTTGTTATCAAGAATCCAACGGACCTTACGAGTGTCCGCCTTCATGATCGTGTTGCCGTACGAAACCTGACCGTCCCCGCCCAGGGCCACTTTCCCCTGGGAGCGAACGCTCAGGATCGTCGTCGAATGAGTCTCGATTCTGCCCATGCCGCTCCCGGTTGTCTGTCAGCAGTTTGTTTTTGTGCCATTCATGTCGCTGCGCGAACGCACGGGCGGGGCCAGGCTCCCGCCCGTGGCGCATCTATCGGAAGTCGGACGAGCGGCGTTCGTTACCGGCCGGTCGGAGCCAGCGACGACCGCTTTTCCGCAATGAGAGCCAGAAGCTTTTTATGCGGATCGGCGAATTTTCTCGTTCCCTCGTCCATGAGCACAGTTTCGAGCTTTTGAAAATCGACCTTCTTGTCGATCTCATCGAGCACAGCTTTCGGCGGAAACTGGTCGATGGTCCGCGTGAACTTCTTATTCGGCATCTTCTGGATCGCCTCATTGGTCGCCGGCGGGTTCGTCTGGATGTCCGAACCGGCCATTGCCGAGACGTACTTGTCCGGCGGATCGGACTTATCCTTCGTTCCCGTGCTGGCGAAGATGAACTCCTGCGCCAATGAAAGCTTCTTGTCCTTCCAGAATTTCTGGTTCTCTTCCCACAGCCGCTTCGCGTTGACGATGCCGACCTGTCCCTGCGTGGCCGGCGACAAGTCGGGCAGATGCTGCTTTGTGTAGACGTCGATGCGGCTGATGAAGATGCTGTAGACCGACTTGAAACGATCCAGCGATTTGCGCTTCTGGCGCCGCGCCAGACAGCATCGCGGGCCAGAACGTACTGCCGCTTCGTAAACAGCAGCGTCACGTTCAGCGTAATGCCCGCGGCCGCCAATTCCTCAAGCGCCGCCAGCCCGCCGGGCGTGCCGGGGACTTTGATCATGCGATTGGTGTGACCGGCCGCCCATTTTTTCCCTAACTCGACATAACGTGACGCTTTCTCGGGCACCGAAAGCTTGCACGAGGCATCTTCGAGCAGAGGATCCAGCTCGAAGCTGACGTAGCCGTTGTTTCCCTTTGTGGACGCGTTGACGTCGGCAAACACAGCCTGCGCCTGGCGGACAAAGAAATCGGTCATTTCCCAGGCAATCTCTTCGTCGGATCGGCCTTTTTCGAGCAACTCCGTCATTTTGTCGTCGAAGCGGCCCGTCTTGATCAGGTCGGAAATGATGATCGGGTTTGAGGTTGCGCCCGTCGCGCCGAATTTGCGGTTTTCCTTCACCAGGTCGGGATCGACACTGTCGAGCCAGAGCTTGGTCCCGGTGGCGACCAGAGATTCCAGCGGAGTAGTCATCGCGTGTCTCCTGCTTTTTGATCCAGCGTGTCGGTTTGCGGACGAGCGTACTTGCCGGCCCATTTCCCGCGCGGCCGGGGGCTAGGTTACAATAAAATGCCCCCGGTTTAGGCTGTTCGCGGCGTGCCCTCACTAAATTATGCCGCCGTTATCAGTTTCGCACCGCGCAGTTTAGGAGGAAAGTGCCCCTGTGGCGAGTCAAAGCGCCTCGCGTCACGACGTTTACGACAATCCTCTTGTCTCCCGTTATGCGTCGCAAACGATGTGCCGGCTCTGGTCGGCCCGGCGAATCCACACGACGTGGCGCAAGCTGTGGATCGCACTGGCCGAGGCCGAGCATGAGTTGGGCCTGCCCATCACCGCAGCCCAGATCGCCGAGTTGAAAGGCGCCGTCGACGACATCGATTTCGACCGCGCCGCCCAGTACGAGCGGGAGCTGCGGCACGACGTGATGGCCCATGTCCACGCGTATCGTGACCGTTGTCCGAATGCGGGGGGCATCATCCACCTCGGCGCGACGAGCTGTTACGTCACGGATAATACCGATCTGATCCTGATGCGGGAGGGATTGGAAATCCTCCGCGGCCGGCTGGTGACAGCCATTGACGTCCTGGCGAAATTCGCCGCTGCGAACCGCGATCTGCCGTGCCTCGGCTTCACGCACCTACAGCCGGCCCAACCGACAACGATCGGCAAGCGGGCCACGCTTTGGTGTTACGACCTGGTACTGGACCTGGAGGAGATCGAGCACCGGCTCGCCCACCTCAAATTCCGCGGGGTTAAGGGGACGACCGGCACGCAGGCCAGCTTTTTGACCCTCTTCGACCGCGACCACGCGAAGGTCGAAGCCCTCGATCTGCTGGTCGCCGAAAAAATGGGCTTTGGCAAAAGCTACCCCGTCACGGGCCAAACCTATTCTCGCAAGGTCGATGCGCAGGTGCTCGCTACCCTCTCCGGCATCGGTCAATCGGCCCACAAGGCGGGAACCGACCTGCGAATCCTGCAGAGCCGCAAGGAGATCGACGAGCCGTTCGAGACGAAGCAAATCGGCTCGTCCGCCATGGCCTACAAGCGGAACCCCATGCGTTCGGAACGCATGTGCGCACTCTCCCGTTTCGCGATCAACCTCACAGCTAACGCCGAGCAGACGACGGCCACGCAGTGGATGGAACGCACGCTGGATGACAGCGCCAACCGCCGGCTCGCCCTGCCGCAGGCATTCCTGGCGATCGACGCTGTCTTGATTCTCTATCGCAATATTGTCGACGGACTGGTTGTCCACCCCAAGGTGATCGAGAAAAACCTGCGGGACGAGCTTTCCTTCATGGCGACGGAAGAAATCCTCATGGCGGGCGTTCGCGCCGGCGGAGACCGGCAACTTCTCCACGAGCGGATCCGCGTTCACAGTCAGGAGGCCGCGCGACGCGTGAAGGATGAAGGTGAGTCAAACGATCTGATCGAGCGCCTGAAGGGGGACCCGGCCTTCGCGGCCGTCGATCTGCACGCGGCCCTCGATGCCCGCCAATTCATCGGCCGCGCCCCGCAGCAGGTTGACACCTTCATCCGGGAAGTGATCGAGCCGATTCGCGCCAAATACAGCTCCGACCTGATGGGCGGAACGGAGGCCGTGCGCGTCTAAAACTCGGGCAACGGGATTCATTGGCTGTGAACGCTGAACGGGATCATTTCCCGTAAAACGGCTCAGTCGGGAGCCCGGTGCGTTCGCGCACGGTCTGGACGATTTGGTCGACCTCGGCGTTCGTCAGAGCGGCGACAAAACTCTCCGTGGGCTGCCGGGCGACCGTATAGACCTGGACGAGCTTGAGGGCTCCGCCGCCGGCGACAACTTCGTTGAGTCGGTCGCAAAAGGCGGCAATTTCCTCGGGCGGCGGCGGGTCGCCGTGAATTCGCATGAACAGGCTTTGGATCACGAGCGGCCGTGTTTTCGCCGCGCGGGCGATGTTGTCGAGCACCTGTCGGAACGGGATCTTCGTCCGCTCGACGAGCTGGTAATACTCTTCGGTCCCCGTCTCGAGCTTGGCCCAGATCTCGCCATTATTGGCGTCGAGAATCGCCAGCCCCCGCTCGACCGCCGGCCGATGGAACATGGTGGCGTTCGTGATGAGCACCATTTTTACGCCGTCGAGGCCGTGCTTCGTCCTGAGTGCGGCGGCCGCGGCGATGATTTCATCGAAATTCCGAAACGTCGTCGGCTCCCCGTCGCCGGAGAAGGCCACGTCATTCAGCCGACGCAACGGCGCGGGGACGTGGGAGAATTTCGGATCCTGAAAGATGTCGCCCGAAGTCACGAAGCGGAACATCACATCCAACTCGGCCAGCAGGCGATCCGTCTCGACGAATCGCGTTTCGGCCTCACTGCGGCGATCGACCTGGCAATAGATGCAATCGAAATTGCACACCTTGTCCGGATTCAAATTGACCCCGATCGAAATCCCCGCACTCCGCCGTGAGAGGACCGGATAGACGAACTTATTTTCGCGATAAGTTCGCCCGTGATCGGAATAGAGCAAAGAAGGCGAGTCAGACATTGACCATTTCAATTGCAAAAGGACCTCGGTCGGAGCCAGCTTTCATTATAGAGGGGCTACGACTCGCGCGAGAGGCTTTTTCAGCCAGCCCGATTTGACGCCGCCATCTTGAAGATTCTCTCCACGGCCTCCCGTCGCAGATGGACGTCGTCGATGTAATCGGCCTCGGTCACGCCCACTCGGCGTGGATCGAGCGAGCCCCGCACGGGGATGTTGTGTTTCGCCGCCAATGAGCGAATGGCCGCTTCGGCCTCGACGGAGGGGAGCGGGGTCCCCGTTCTTTTCCACTTCTGCTCAGCCCGTTCGTAGTACCAGGGATTCGGCGGCAGGAGTACGAACTCAACCTCGACTCCCGCATGCAGGAGGTCCGTGACGAATGCTTCGTACAGGCTGCACTTTTGGGGCACAGGCCGATACGCTTCGTCGGCAATCGCGGTGGTGTGCAGCTCGTCGAATTTCTGGCGAATGGTCTCCGGCGTTTGTGCCAGCGCGTTGTTCCACCATTCGACTGACCCGTCCGGATAGACCAGTGCCTCGTTCGCCTCGCCGAATTGCGAAGCAGGTTCCTGCGATCGTTTCACGGGAGCCCACCACTGCCGCGCGAGAAAGGCGACCGTGAACTGAAAGTAACGGGGAGAAACGAGCTCGTCGTAGGGATAGAAGGGACCGTGTTCGTTCGCAGGGCCGGCTGCCTCACGTCCGGGAACAATCGCCTGCGCGACCATGTGCCAAATCGATTCGCTCTGGGTCTCATCCGGGAAGCCGAGTCGACGGAAGGCCCTTCGCAGTACCTTCGACGGCGGTACGTGTGCGCGCTGTCCCAATGATCGTCCGTCGATCTCGATGAGGACATGCCGCGGATGCAAACCGCAGTCGAGGGCCAACTGATACGCGACGATCATCTCCTCGATGCGGCTGCCGGTGACAGACGCGTTCCAGAATCGCGGGCTGCCAAACAGGCCTTCGTGGATCGGCTTGGCGATGCTCGTTCCAAAGACCAGCGTGTCGATCTGCGGCCGCCCGCGGAAAACCAGCTCATCGAGTAGGAAATCGGAGTAACCCGTCTTCAGACGATGCGGCCGGCCGGCTAGAAGGTCGCGGGCAACCAGGTTCACGTACGGGTGCCGCGACGGGTCCTCCTGGTGCTCCATAAACAGAATCGCTGGATCAACCGACCAGTTCACCCAGGCCATTCCCAGTAAGAGGGGCAAAAGGAGCACCAGCTTCAGCAAGAATCGAATCATGCGGACAGACGGCTCAGAACTGGAAGTAAATGAAAGGCGCCCCGTTGAAGTGGCCGAAGAACAGGATGAAAAGCAGGAGCGAATAATATCCGGTCCACCGCACGGCCAGCGGCCTCCGCGACAACCAGTCCCGCACCGAAACGCGCGACTGAAACGTGTCCCCCAACTCGACCACCAGAATGGCCATCAGCGTGACGGCAATGTCGATCGGCCGCCATTTGAATCGCGACAGCTCGGCCAGCAGCCGCTCGGGCGTCAAAAACGATTCCCAATCGGCCCCGATCTTGTAAAAGATCGAGCCCGCCACGTGCAGGCTGGCCGCGCGGAACAGAACCCAGCCAGCGGTCACCAGACAAAAAGTCCGCACGATGCGGAACAATTCGGCCCTTCTGCCGCTCGTCGGCACTGCGGAACGTGACGCGGCACTCGAAAGATGCCCAGCCGCGCGTTCCCCGATCAGCACAACGCCGTGGTAGAGACCCCAGACGAGAAACGTCCAGTTGGCCCCGTGCCACACTCCGCTCAGCACGAACACGACGAAAATGTTGAGCGCCCATCGGCCCGCCGAGACACGATTTCCGCCGAGCGGGATGTAGACATAATCGCGGAACCATGTCGAGAGCGACATGTGCCAGCGCGTCCAGAACTCCTGCAGGCTGGCCGAGTGATACGGCGCCCGGAAGTTGGGCCGCAACCGGATCCCAAGCACCTCGGCCGCCCCGAGCGCCATGTCGGTATACCCCGAGAAATCGCAGTAAATCTGGTAGCCGAAGGCCAGCGTCGCCAACAAGAGCGTCGGCCCCGTAACGACGTCCGGGTTCGCATAGGCGGGATCGACCAAAGTCCCCAGGCGATCGGCCACCACCACTTTCTTGAATAGGCCCCAGGCCATCAGCTTGAGGCCGTTGGTCACGCGGTCGTAGTCGAAATTCTTGAAGCGGCGCAACTGCGGCAACAGCTCGCCCCCCCGTTCGATAGGACCGGCCACCAGCTGTGGAAAGAAAACGATAAACAGCGCGAACGTTCCCCAGTCTCGTTCCGGCTCGAGTTTCCGGCGATAGACGTCGAACATGTAGCCCATCGATTGAAACGTATGAAACGAGAGGCCGATGGGTAGCACGATCGCCAGGTCGGGGAACAGATTGAACCGCTGCCAGCCGTTCAGCGTGTTGGCCACGAAGGGGTAGTATTTGAACACGAACAAGATCGACAGATTGGCGGCCACGCTGATCAGCAAGATCGCCCGCCGTTTCGCCGCCCCCGTCACAACGCCGAGGGCCCTCCCGACGCAAAAATCGAGCGCCGTGATCACGACGAGCAGAATCGCGTACGGCGGCCGCCAGCACATGTAGAAGTAGTAGCTGGCGACCAGCAAGAGCACCCACCGCAGCCGCTGCGGCGTGCACCAGAAAAGGCCGACGACGATCGGAAAAAAAAGAGCGAACTGAAACGAATCAAACAGCATTCGTCACCGCGGCCCGAGCGGCTCGTGGTTTGAGTTCCCTCACACGACGGCCCGCAATCAAATTCCGCGCAAACACCGGCGCCAATCCGAGCTCCTGATTCTACTATATTGAACCAAGCCAGGCGGTTATCGAACCGCAAGGTTGTCCCGAGTCCGGTGAGCTGGTGTGGCGGGCCGTCTCGTGACGGAATTCGTTTGGTCCGGCACTCGGGTTGCTGTTGCTGTCGTACTCGACCTCCGATGCTTTCAGCCTGCGCCGCCGCGACCGGCGGCGCCTAACTCACGTGTGTGATTGTTGATCGAAGGACAACGACCTCGCGAGCTGCATTGGTACCACGCCGCGGCGATGCTGTTCGGCGACTGGGGGACGAGCCGGCTCTACGTGCTGGGTCTTGCCTTCTTCTACACCCGGCAGGCCTCCCTCTGGTTCATGGTGGCCATGTCGCTGTTGCTGATCGGCGTCGGCTGGGCCTACAAGATCGTGTGCCGCATCTATCCCGACGGAGGGGGCGTCTACTCGTCAGCCCGGCACCGTTCGCCGACCTTGGCGATGATCGGCGGGTTACTCCTGTGCGCCGATTACATCGTGACGGCCGCCATCTCGGCCCTCGACGCGTTTCAGTACCTCAACATCCCGCGCCCTGAACTGTTCGCACTGGGCAGCCTGCTCGCCATCGGCTGCGTCAATTATTTCGGTCCGCGCAAATCGGGAATGCTGGCCCTCGTCGTGGCCGTGATCACCGTCGTGCTCACCCTGGTGGTGGCGTCGTTTGCGGCATCCTCATTGGGCCACGCGCAGCCGGCCCGGCCTGCGGGGAGTCCGTTCCACTGGTGGGCCCAGTTTACATCGCTCATTCTGGCGATCTCTGGCGTTGAGGCGATCGCCAACATGACGGGTCTCATGGTCGAGCCGGTGGCGAAGACTGCGGCGCGAGCGATCTGGCCCGTGTTGGGCGAAATCGTCGTCCTCAACCTCGTGTTGACCGTGGCCATGCTGGCCATGCCGCTCGACGTCTTGGGGGGTGGCGATCCGCAGAAGGCATTTACCCTGCATCGCGACGATATGTTGCGGGCACTGGCCACATACTACGTTGGCCCCGCGTTTGCCGCCGGTTCGGCGATCGCGTTCGCGGCGTTGCTGCTGTCGGCGGCAAACACGGCCATTACCGATCTTGTGAGCATCCAGTTCATGATGTCGCGGGATCGCGAATTGCCGGCCCCATTGGGTTTGCTCAACTCGTGGGGGATGCCTGTTTTGCCCCTCGTGGCGGCGACCCTGGTGCCGGCCGCCGTATTGATCGCAGTTTCGGACGTCGAGAAGCTGGCCGATCTCTATGCGATCGGGGTGGTCGGCGCGGTGGCAATCAACCTGGGTTCCTGCGCGACCAATCCAAAGGTGGAGATATCCCGATTCGAACGGGTGGGGATGACGGGGCTGGCCGGGCTGATGATCGCGGTCTGGATCACGGTCGCCTATGAAAAGCCCCACGCCCTCATCTTTGCGCTCAGCGTACTCGGCTTGGGGCTGACGGTCCGATATATCGTCCGCAGTCGCGCCCACGTCAGCGAGTGGGTGTTGGGCGATGTCGGTCAAGCCAAACAGCCGCCGGCTGAAGAGCCCGTCGGCCAGGTCGAGTGGACACCGAGCCCGTCGCTGAAACGAATGATGGTCGCCACGCCCGGCTGGCTGCCCGTCTTTCGCTTCGCGCTGGCCGAGGCCAAATCTCGCAACGTGGAACTCGACGTGCTGTTCGTGCGGCACATTGCGGTCCCCATATTGGGACCGACGTCGCCCGACGCCGGCGTCGATCTGGCGGCCAGCCGGTTCTTTGACATCGTGAGGCAAGAGGCTGGGGTCGCCGGCGTGACGGTCCATTCCTCCTACCTCGTGGCGCGGAATGTTGCCGCGGCGATTGCCGACTTCGCGGTTGAACGGGGCGTTGACGTCGTCATTCTGCCAAGTCGCCGGCGAGGGCGCATCTGGCGCGCCGTGAAGGGGGACATCATCCACAACGTCGCCCGCCGTCTGCCGGAACGCATTCGGTTACTGGTGCAACCGTGAGACAGCGGCATTCGGTCGCGAGTGATCGCGAGTCTCTATTTCGCGGTTTCGCTCGCGCCCGGCGGGCGATAAAGCCGCTGGAGCTCGAGGTTCACTTCGAGAACATTGGTCAATTTCACGCCGACCAGTCCATCGAAGGGCGCTGCGGCGCTCCGCTCCAGGAGGGATTTGATTTCGCGCCGCACCTCGGCCGGCTCCAGCCGCGTACTGGCGGCCCATTTTCCGGCGACGCGATCGAGCTGGTACAGGGCATTCTTGAGCGTGATGTGCGGATCGAGGCCGGAGCCGGACGCCATCACCATGTCGGCCGGCACCGGTTCGAGATCCGCATCAGCATGCTCCTGGCGCCAAAGGTCGAAAAAGGTCGCTTGGATGTCGGTCCCTTCCTTGACCGGTTCGATGCGTTTTTCCGTTTTGCCGTCCAGCCGATTTGTGCTCGACAGCTGCGGGGAAGGTGCCTGGGTGCTCATGCGAGAAGCCGGTGAAAAACTCGACGGCCAGATCTTCGGGCATTTGGTTGAGGCGTGTCGGGGTTTTGCTTGATCCAACGGGCGACGTCGTCGGCATGCTTCGATTGCCAGGCTGTCACGTAGGCGGAGTTGGCAGGATCGGCTTTGACCCAGTTCTGCGCGACGGCCGGATGGGCTGCGGCCCATTGGGCGACAATGCCGGACTTTCCGTTCGCTCGGTCCTTCTGGAACCAGGCTTCGATGTCGGGCGCCACAAGCTTGCCCGCGTTGGCTCCGCCGCGGTACTTGACGATCGGCCCCAACTGCCGGGCGACGCGGTCGCGCAGCAAGTAGTTGTTGGCTCCCCAATTCGAGGCTCCCGACGCGGCCGCGTTGTACGAGACGGCCGAAGGGCGCGGCTGGAAATACTCGTCCCCCGTAAAGGGCTGGGCGATCAATCGCGAGCCGACTGGATTGCCCGTCGAGTCGAAAATCAGGCTGCCGTCGGCCTGCGACGCGAAAAATGTCTGCGCCGCAAAAGAGCAGCAGTCCCGGATAGATCACGCAGCACAACAGGAGTGAGAGGCCCAACAGCCACAAATTTGCGCGAAGATGTTTGAGCATGGTTTGAGTGCCGGATTGCGAAGAAACCGCGTCCGTCCTTTCAGGCCACCAAATTCATTGCCGCTAGGGCGACGTCGATCAGCTTGATGCCGACGAACGGGACGATCACGCCGCCCAGTCCCCAGATCAGCAGGTTTCGCCGCAAGAGGGCGTCGGCCCCCACCGGCCTGTAAGCCACTCCCTTCAGCGCGATCGGGATCAACATCGGAATAATGATCGCATTGAAAATCACGGCCGACAGGATGGCCGACGTGGCCGAGTGCAGGTGCATGATGTCGAACGTTTTGAGCCACGGCAGCGTCGCGGCGAACAGAGCCGGAACGATGGCGAAATACTTGGCCAGGTCGTTGGCGATCGAGAACGTGGTCGAGCGCACCGCGCGTCATGAGGAGCTGCTTGCCGATTTCGACGACCTCGATCAGCTTGGTCGGATCGCTGTCGAGGTCGACCATGTTGCCGGCCTCCTTGGCGGCCTGCGTGCCGGAGTTCATGGCGACGCCGACGTCGGCCTGGGCCAGGGCCGGGGCGTCGTTGGTGCCGTCGCCCATCATGGCGACGAGCTTGCCGCCGGCCTGCTCCTTGCGGATGTAGTCCAGCTTGGCCTCCGGCGTGGCCTGCGGCGATGAAGTCGTCGACGCCGGCCTGCTCGGCGATCGCCTTGGCCGTCAGCGGGTTGTCGCCCGTGACCATCACCGTGCGCAGGCCCATGCGGCGCAGCCGCTCGAAGCGGTCGCGCATGCCGGGCTTGAGGATGTCTTCCAGCACGACCAGGCCGGCCAGCTTGCATCCTTCGCAGACCAGCAGAGGCGTGGCGCCGCGCGAAGCGACCTCGTCGACCTGCTCCTGCACGCGTTGGGGAAGCTGGCCGTTCAGCTTCTGCACGTACTTGATCACAGTGTCGGGCGCACCTTTGCGGACCTGGCGGCCGTCGGGCAGGTCGATGCCGCTCATCCGCGTTTGAGCGGTGAATTCGATGAATCGCGACCCGGTGGGGACCAGCGACTCGACCGCGGTCGTCCGTAGTTTCATGCCCGCGTCGATGGCGAGATTGCGGTAGAGGTCGACGATGCTTTTGCCTTCGGGCGTCTGGTCGGCGACGGACGCGATGGCAGCCAGTTCGCCCAACTTGGCGGCGGTGTAGTCGCCCATCGGCAGAAACTGCGTCGCGCGGCGATTGCCCATCGTGATCGTGCCGGTCTTGTCCAACAGCAGCGTGTCGATGTCGCCGGCCACTTCGACCGCCTTGCCGCTCTTGGCCAGGATGTTGGCCCGCAAGGCGCGGTCCATGCCGGCGATGCCGATCGCCGCCAGCAGCGCGCCGATCGTCGTGGGAATCAGGCAGACCAGCAGGCCGACGAGCGTCGGCACGTCGGTCCCCAGGCTCTTGATCGGTTGCGCGACGCCGAGATACGACTGCATGTAGTTCTCGGCATTGAGAGCCATGGGCCACAAGGCGGCCGTGACGATCAGGAAGATCAGCGTGAACGCCGACAGCACGAGCGAGAGCGCGATCTCGTTGGGCGTGCGCTGGCGGATGGCCCCTTCGACCAGGGCGATCATGCGATCGAGAAACGAGCTGCCGGCGCCGGCCGTGATCCGCACGACGATCCGGTCGGAGAGGACGCGCGTGCCGCCGGTCACGCCCGAGCGGTCGCCGCCCGCTTCGCGAATCACGGGGGCCGATTCGCCGGTGATGGCCGATTCGTCGACCGAGGCGACGCCTTCGATGATCTCGCCGTCGCCGGGAATGACCTGTCCCGCTTCGACGACGACCATGTCGCCCGCCTTCAGAGTCGTCGAGGAGGTTTCTTCGATCGTTCCGTCGCTGCGCATGTCGATAGGCGGGCGTCTCGCGCCGCGTCTTGCGGAGGGCATCGGCCTGGGCCTTGCCGCGGCCTCGGCCAGGGCCGTCGCGAAATTGGCGAACAGGACCGTCAGGAACAGCCAGATGTCGAGCGCCAGCAGGTAGGTGAGCCGCACCTGACTCTGGTAGCCGAAGAATCGGGCCAGTGTGAACACGAGGCTGAGCACGGTGCCCACTTCGACCACGAACATCACCGGGTTTTTCCACTGGATGTCGGGCCGCAGCATGACGAACGACTGCCTGAAGGCCGCCTGCAGCAACTCCGGAGCGAACAGCCCGGACCGTCGCGTCGGCGCGGCGCGTGAGCTTCGAGCTCTTCGGGCGAAGGCCCTTCGACAAGCAGGTGCCGGGTCGATTGTTGTTTGACTCATCGGTCGTCTTTTCCGTCGAGTCGCAAACGTTGCGTGCGGTCATCCGCCGAAGGGGAGCGGGCCCAAATGCTCGGCCACCGGTCCCAGCACGGCGGCCGGCAGGAACAGCAAGGCCCCCACCAGCAGGATCGTGCCCAGCAGCACGAAGCCAAACGTCACCGTGTCGGTCCGCAGGTGCCGGCGGTGAACGGCGTCGGTTTCTTCGCGGCCAGGCTGCCCGCCAGCGCGATCGTGGCGATGATCGGCATGAAGCGGCTGATCAGCATCACCAGGCCGGTGGCGATGTCCCAGTGCGCGACTGTAGGGGGCTGGCGGCGAGTTGTTTTGCGACGGCGTGTTGAAGCCCCAGGTGTCTCCCAGCCCTTCGAAGCCCGAGCCGTTGTTGGCCGACGCGCGAGCTGAACTCGTAGAGGATTTCCGAGAAGCCGTGCGCCCCGGGATTGTTGGTCGCCTTGGAGCCCCAATCGACGGCCGCAAACAGTCCGGTCGGTCCCAGGATCATGATCGGGTGGATCAAGCAGGGCCAGCATGGCCAGCTTCATCTCGCGGGCCTCGACCTTCTTGCCGAGATACTCCGGCGTGCGGCCGACCATCAGCCCGGCCAGGAACACGCCCACGATCAGGTAGACGAGCAGGTTGATCATGCCCACGCCCTTGCCGCCGAAGATGCAGTTGAGCCACATGCCGGCCAGGGGCGTGATGCCGGCCAGCGGATTCAGGCTGTCGTGCATGCAGTTGACCGAACCGCAGGCGACGGCCGTCGTCACGGCCGAATAGGTCGCGCCGGCCGAGGTGCCGAAGCGCAGCTCCTTCCCTTCGAGGTTGCCCAGCTCCTGATCGACGGGCAGGCCGGCAATCGCGGGGACGTTGACGGACTGTGGAGCGATACGGCCGTCGGCGCCGAGCACGTCGATCTGATACGGCTTACCAGTCGCGTCGGTCAGCGCGATGCGCAGTCAGGCCGGGTTGGGCTGGAGCGTGTCCCAATAGACGGCCCATCCGATCGTCACGAGGAACAGGACCATCATCACGCCGTAGATGATGGCCGCGTGCCGCATGTTCCGCAACATGCGGCCGAACATGATCACCAGCGCAAACGGGAAGAGGAGGATGTTCACGCACGAGAGGAAGTTGGTCCAGGCGTCGGGGTTCTCGTAGGGGTGGGCCGAGTTGGCGCCGAAGAAACCGCCGCCGTTGGTGCCCAGGTGCTTGATGGGGATGACGGCGGCGACCGGGCCGCGAGCGATTTCCTGCGGTTTGGCGGCGACCGGAATCGTCGGTCCCCATCGCTCCCGCTTCGAGCGTGGCGACTTTCGCCGACGGCTCGAACGTCATGGGCACGCCTTGAGCCATCAACAACACGCCCATCACGAGGCTGGCCGGGAAGAAGACGTAAGCGACGATCCGCCACATGTCGACGTAGTAATTGCCCATGTGGGCGTCGCCGCGCAGGCCCCGCACGACGGCGGCCAGAGCACAGAAGCCCGACGCTCGCCGAGAGGAACATGTTGGCCACAACGAACGCGATCTGGCTGAAGTACGAAAGGTGCTGTTCGCCGGCGTAATGCTGCAGGTTGGTGTTCGTGAAGAACGACGTCACCGTGTTGAAGATCGTCGTCGGTGCCAGCATCCCCTTGCCGGCCGGTGCAAAAGGGAGAAACGGCTGCAGCGCAAGGACTGCAAAACCGAACACGAACAGCACCGTGTTGAAGAGCAGCAGCGACAGCGTGTACTGCTTCCAGCTCTGCGGCCCCGTGTCGACGCGACTTTCGATCCACCGCAGCCAACGAAACGCGCGGAAACGGCCGTCGGCGATCCAAGCGAGATACAAACCGCAGGGAATCGACAACACGACCGAGCGTAATGACGATGAGGGCGGGTAACGTCCACATGGGATTGACTCAGAACCATTCCGGCCGCAACAAGGCGGCCAAGAGATAGACAAATAAAAGCAGAGTTACGATGCCGGTCAGAACAATCATCGGACTCCTCTAAACGGTGTCACCCGTGGGCCTTCGCGAAAGGCGGCTGGCGAGGCGGCAGCTCCGCACACGTCGGCAAGCGCTCGCCGGGGCACTAAACGTGATCGCACGCCGCGACGAAGGCGAACATCAGGCCCATCGCGATCAGCCCCAGCACGAACAGGCACGGCAGCCAAATCATCACATCCATCGTCGCAATCCCGGGCCTGAAGAACGGCGGACCAAATCACCGCCTGACGACCGCGAACCCTCCGGCCGCAATTCGAGGATCCCCAACCTTTAGGCAATCGCTATGCCGAAGCGGGCTGAACCTGTAAGTCTTTCGTCAGCCGATTTTTAGCGGTGGGCGGTTTTCGTCGGACACGTCGGTGCGTTGCATTGTACCCGTGACGAATTGCAATTTGCACGACGGCTTTGCCGGAGTGCAATCGGCGACGATTCCAAGACTACAATGCGGAGCATGACGCTCACGCTCAGGCGGCGTATCTTTCTCACCTTGATACCGCTGTTATTGCTGTTGGCAGGCATCGGCAGCGCCGGGATCGTCCTTTTACTGCGCCTGGGAAACAGCGTGGACGCAATTCTCCGCGAGAATTACGTCAGCGTCATCGCCATGGAGCGCCTCAACGAAGCGCTCGAGCGGATCGATTCGTCGTACCAGTTCGCACTCTCCGGCCGACTCGACCAGGCGCGGCAACAGTATCAGGACAACTGGGGTCCGTATCTCGACAACTTGAAGGTCGAGCAAAACAACATCACGCTGCCCGGCGAGCAGGATTTGTACAACGAGCTGGCGCGTCTGACTGCCACCTATCAGAAGCAGGGGGACGCGTTCTATGCGATTCCTCCCGGCGATCCGCGCGCGCTGCAGGCCTATTACGGGCACTCGGCGCTTTTGGATCTCTTTAAGCAGATCAAAAGCGTCTCGGGCGCGATCCTGCATCTGAACCAGGAGAACATGGAGCACGCGCGCGACGACGCGCGGCGCTTGGGCAAGATTTCCTCGATCGGGTTTGCCGTCGCGCTGGCAGGAGCGTTCGTGCTGGCGGGTTTTGCCGCCTGGCAGACGGTCCGCACCATTCTGCGGCCCATCCAGGCAATGACGCGCGCCGCGCTGGGAATTAGCGCGGGCAATCTCAATCAGATCGTTCCTTACCATTCTCGCGACGAGCTGGGCCAGTTGGCCGAGGCGTTCAACACCATGACGCGCCACCTGCGCGACGTCCGGCAGTCGCAATCGGCCCGCTTGCTCCGGGCGCAGCAGACTACGCAGGCGACCGTCGATTCGTTCCCCGACCCCGTGATCGTGATCGATTCGGAAGGTTACGTGGAAACGGCCAATCCGGCTGCTCGGCGGCTGCTCGGCGTTCTTCCCAAACAGCACGGCCACCCCACGTCGGGGACGTGGCAGCCGCCGGAACCGCTCCGCCAGCCGCTGGCCGACGCCTTGCAGGCGCAGCGCGATTATTCGCCGGACAGTTTCGACCGGGTGATCTTGCTCGGCTCCAACGGTCGGGAGCGGGCCGTGTTGCCGCGGATCCTTTCAATTCGCGATCCGTACGGAAACACATTGGGCGCCGCCGTCGTGTTGCAAGATGTGACGCGGCTGCGTCTGTTGGACCAGGTGAAAAGCAACCTCGTCGCCACGGCCAGCCATGAACTCAAAACGCCTCTCACCAGCATCCGGCTGGCCGTGCATCTACTCCTGGAGGAGAGCGTGGGACCGCTCACCACCAAGCAAACCGAACTCTTGCTCGACGCGCGCGAGAACAGCGAGCGGCTGCTGGCGATGATCAACAACCTACTCGACCTGGCGCGGCTGGAGCAGGGCTCACGTCAGCTCAATTTGCAGCCCGAGCAGCCGGAATCGCTGCTGCGGACCGCGGCGGACGCCGTTCGCCCCCGCGCGGACGACCAGGCGATCGAGGTCGTGCTCGACATGCCGCAAGGTCTGCCAAAAGTGGCAGTCGACGCCGCGCGCCTCGGTAGCGCGCTGGGCAACCTCCTCGACAACGCGCTGACGTACACCGATCGAGGCGGCAAAATCACTCTCGGCGCCCGGGCCGACGGTGATGCGGTGACGCTGTCGGTCGCCGACACGGGCGTGGGGATTCCTACCGAGTCGCTTCCGCATGTGTTTGAGAAATTCTTCCGCGTCCCGAGTCAAAGCAAGGGCGTCGGCACCGGTTTGGGCCTGGCGATCGTGCAAGAGATCGTGGCGGCCCACGGCGGAACGATCGCTTGCGAAAGCACGCCGGGCAAGGGAACGACCTTCCGTATGACATTGCCCGTCGCCAACCACCAGAAAGAGGAATGACGGATGCTGAGTTCCGCATATCGAAGTCAGGATCAGTCACGAAAGCAAGCTCGCACACGCTCGTTGCAGGCGGATCCGCCGCTTATTCGTCATTTGTCATTCGTCATTTGACATTAACGCCAAAGGCGCTTTGTGCCTCTCGAACAGACGCAACCCGCTCCCGAGCGATTTTTGACGATGATCCGCCAGCAGCAGCGCGGGCGGCTCAAGATCTATCTCGGGTTCGCCGCCGGCGTCGGCAAGACTTATGAAATGCTGCAGGAGGCGCATCGCCTCAAGCGACAAGGCGTCGATGTCGTTATTGGAAACGTCGAAACCCACGGCCGTGCCGAAACCGAAGAGCAGATCGGCGACCTCGAGCGCGTCCCGCGCCGCAAGATCGAGTACCGCGGCGTGATTCTGGAGGAGATGGATCTCGACTCGCTCTTCGCGAGGCACCCGAGCGTCGCGTTGGTCGATGAACTGGCGCATACGAACGCCCCAGGCAGCCGCAACGCGAAACGGTATCAAGATGTCGAGGAATTGCTTCGCGCCGGAATCAACGTGATCAGCACGCTCAATATCCAGCACCTCGAAAGTCTGTATGACGCGGTCGAACGGGCCACCGGCGTCAAAGTCAAAGAACGCCTTCCGGATTACGTGCTCGGCATGGCCGATCAACTCGTCAATGTCGACGTCTCGGCTGAGGATCTGCGCGAGCGGCTCGACGCGGGAAAGATTTATCCCCACGAGCGGATCAACACGGCGCTCGCGAGCTTCTTTACGCAAACCAACCTGACACGGCTGCGAGAGCTGGCCTTCGAGGAGATTGCCTATCGACTCGACCGCCGGCAGGTCCAGCAAGAGACAGGAGACGCGCCGGGCGGCTCCGAACGCGTGATGGTCTGCCTGAGTTCGCGAAGTCCCAACGCCGAACGGCTTTTGCGGCGCGGCGCCCGTCTGGCCGATCGACTGAACGCCCCCTGGTACGTCGTTTACGTGAAAACTCCGACCGAGGAGGCCCACCTGATCGACGCCGCCACGCAGCGCCAAATCACCAACATGCTCACGTTGACCCAACAGATGGGGGGGACCCCGCTTGCCTCTCAGGGGGCCGATATCGTCGAGGCGATCGCAACTTTTGCTAAGGAATACGGTATCACGCACCTCGTGATGGGCCGCACGCAGCGCCCCTGGTATCGCCGCTGGCTGGGTCAATCGATTCTCGAACGTCTGCTGCAATCGATCCCCGAGGTCGATGTGATTGTCGTCAGCAACCGCTAGCAACCCATTGCAGCCAAACCGCTTTGGGATTCGTACGAGGGCAGAGCGCCGCCGGGAGCCTGCTTTTGCCAATGGCCCGCGTGGGGGAAGGCTGGTGGCCGTTTGGTTGTGCCGCGATCAAACGGCGTCCAAAATGAGCGATCTTCGGCCTCTCTGAGGGCGCACGCTACTCCCACGTATGCTCTTGCAAAAGCTCACTTTACGTCGCTATTTTGGATATTGGAGAGCAGGTTATCGTTTTTTTCAATCTCGGCTCGACGATTGCTCGCTGTGCTGAGGACATCTTGGCGTCAGCAGCTTGATTGGCGGAGACGGAAGTGGCTGTCGACAACGACCTGAGTCGTCGTGACTTCGCGAGGCTGACGTTGGCTGCGCTGGCGGGCCTTACCGCTGGTGCGCCCGCTGTGTCGGCTTACGATCCGCGGCGAAACGAGAATCCCCTGCTCTCGGACCCCCATGTCTGCCGCGGTCTCAACACGTGTCGCGGCAAAGGGGCCGATCATCGCAATCGCTGCGCGGGAACCGGAGTCTGCGCCACAGCCCGCTACCACCCCTGCAAGATGCACAACGATTGTCGTGGCCAAGGCGGATGCGGTGACAGCCCGGGTGAGAACCAATGTCGGGGATGGGGCTCCTGCGATGTGCCCCTAAAGCCGCGCCTCTGGAACAAGGCTCGACGGCGCTTCGAGGAACTGATGAAGCAGCGCCGTCGCCCATTCGGCGTGCCCCCGCTCGTTGCCCAGCAGAGTCAGCAGGGCTGACAGCCCGCTTCGGGACTGCTGTTGTTTGCTGCTTTTCTTGGGATCCTCGCGCTCGGTTCTTCGCAGCGCGATCACCGCCGCTTGAAGGCGACGCGGGCAAAACTCTGCCCGGCGAAACAGGAACTCGCCTGCACGTTCGCAGTCCGGTTGAAGCGATTCTGCGCAGCATTTCGCCTGTGCCTGGGATTTCGCCTCTGCACGGCATGACGGTCTCGAAGCCTTTGACCCTAAAGAGCCGGTCCTGCAAGTTCTTTCGCTTTTTAGGTCGAAGATGAACGCGCCTCATTTGACGAGGAAAGCGCGCGTGCACGGTTTGTCCGAAGTGACGCTCGTGCCGCGTAATCCTACGTCAACCGATTCGGAAAGGGTCATTTATATCGGTCCGGGACGGGTCGGATGTTCCGATTCTGAGGGACCGTTCGGGCTTATCAGATTTAACGGTGATGCAATGAGGAACGGATTCTGGAAAATCCTCGGCAGGATGCCGGCTCTCGCGTTGGCTGTCGCCGTCGCGCCGGCCGCCGTCGCGGACGGACCGCTGCAATATGACAATTCGGCGGAGGTCGGGCCGGCGGGTCCTTCGGCCATCCCCGTGTTGGATATGCATGCCTTCCGGCCGATCCAACCGGTCGCGGCGGTTTCCCCCGCATACGATGCGAACTATGCCCCGCAGGCTCCGATTCCGTCCCTGGCTCCCGCTCAGCCGGCGGCCCCCGTCGCGCCGGTCGCTCCTGTGATGACGGCACCAATGGCAATACCGGTCGCGGCGCCTGTCGCCGCGGCCCCCTGTTCTTCGATCTGCGCACCCACCTGCGCTTGCGGAACTGACGGGGGATGCACGTTCCAATGGGCGCCCGACAAATGGTGCAACATTGGTCTCGGCATCCGCACGACGTTCAACTCTCTGCAAGGGAATGAAGTTACTGACAAGAACTACTTCGCTATCGATGAAACCCGTATGTTCTTCACGGGCAAAGTCACCAACGTGATCGGCTTCGAGCTCAATACCGACATCTCGGGCGCCGGCGGCGACGGATTCAGCCAAAGCGTTAACCTGCCGGACTCGATCCACCTGTTGGACGCGATCATCAAATTTGAGTTTAACGATTACGTCAACTTTTGGATGGGCCGCATGTTGCCCCCCAGTGACCGTTCGAACCTCTCCGGACCGTTCTTCATCAACGGCTGGGACTATCCCTTCGTCTCGAACTATCCGGGCGTGTTTGAGGGACGCGACGACGGCGTCGCGTACTGGGGCCAATGGATGGGACAGCAAGGGGGACAGCTGAAATGGCAGTTTGGCCTTTACAACGGCCAAGGTCGCTTCGGGGCTGGGAATGACTGGCCCACGAGCACAACCGGGCCCAACACCAATGGCGATCCGGAGTTTGCGATGCGGGTCGTCCTGAACCTGCTCGATCCGGAACCCGGCTATTACAACGCCAGCACGTACTACGGACAAAAGAATGTCGCGGCCATCGGCTTTGCCTTGATGGACCAGCCAGACGCCCTTACGGACGGTGTTCACACTGGAACGTTCCTGGGCTGGAACCTCGAGTTCCTGCTCGAAAACAAGATGACGGCCTGGGGTTCGGGAACGTTTGAGGCCGCCTATTACAACTACGACGTAGGCGGGGACGTGGCCAACGACGTGGGCGGCAAGGCCGGGCTCCTCTTTGCCGGCTGGCTCTTGCCTCAACCGATCGGATATTGCGGGCTGTCCGGCCGCTTCCGACCGTGGGTCCGCTATCAGCGCTACAACTATGACGACGAAACCGTGGCAGAAAACGACCACTCTCCGACTCGTGAGTGGGACGTGGGTCTGGACTATGTGATCTGCTGCGCGAACGCCAAATGGACGACGTTCTGGGGACAGCGCAAAGACGCTTGTGGCTGTGAGGAAGAAATCTTCGAACAGGGGTTCAGTTGGTCTTCTAACAATGTGCTGACTTGCCGAGCGTGTCAGCCGCGCGTGAGTGAGCCTGGTTCGCGACTGCCGGAATGTGATGTGGTTGAGGATTCCGTCCCTCCTCGCCACGCGACTCCGGTGATCGCGGACCGGGCTTTTTTCATTTCCGCGAGACCGGAGTTCGGGCGGACGGGGCCGCCGTAACCAATGGCCGGTCAGGGGTTTCGACCGCTCCGAGCGATCCGAAGGTAGGGCGTGTACCGAGTGTGACGGCTTGTTGGATTTGGCAAGCCTTGCGGGCCAGAGAAAGATTCCGGTCTTAACTTTTTCCGGATGAAACGCCTGTGCGGGCCGTGAGGCGTCCAGACGCTCGGAGTTTGCTGCTTAAGGACTGGTCGTGCAAGTTTTTTCGATTTTTAAGCCGAATATGAACGCGACAGATTCGATGATGGGACCGCGAATGCACAGTTTGCCCTTTATGGCGGTCACTCTCCGTTTCCGCGCGAATCTGGTCCAAACGCGTGTTTGGCGTCGCAAACCGACAATCGCGGCTTCGACTGACTCGATTCCGCGAGAACTAACGGCAACACTTTTCATGGTGAAACAATGAAGAAGGGACTCTGGAATTTGATCGGCAAGGTGCCGGTCCTGGTGCTGGCCGTCGCGGTCGGCCCGGTCGCCATGGCCGATGGACCAATGGTGCCAAGCGGCAGCGCGACTCCGCCGGCCACCCCCGGCCAGTCCGGACCGATCCAGACGATCGCTATGGACACCAACAGCTACGACACGAACATGGTTCCGCCCGCGGCGCCCGCGCCGGTGGCGGCTCCGGCTCCGGCCGCGCCCTGCGGTCCCGCGTGCTCCCCGGTTTGCCAGCCGGGTTGCTCGCTCTGGGCTCCGAACTGCTCATGCGGTCCTGAGGGGGGCTGCACGTTCTCGTGGTCGCCGGATAAATGGTGCAACGTCGGACTCGGCATCCGCACGAGCTTCGACTCGCAGTCCAGCACCTCGCAATCTCTCAATGACCGGAACTACTTCGCGGTGGATGAAACCCGTATGTTCTTCACGGGCAAAGTCACCAGCGTGATCGGCTTCGAGCTTAACACCGACATCTCGGGAGCCGGCGGCTACGGCTTTAACTCGAGCACTAACCTGCCAGACTCGATCCACCTGCTCGACTCGATCATCAAGTTCGAGTTCAACGACTACGTGAACTTCTGGTTTGGCCGTATGCTTCCTCCGAACGACCGGTCTGACCTGTCTGGACCGTTCTTCATCAACGGCTGGGACTATCCCTTCGTCTCGAACTACTTCGGCACGTACGAGGGTCGTGACGACGGAGCGGCCTACTGGGGTCAGTACGGCGGCGGCCAGTTCAAGTGGCAGTTCGGCCTGTACAACGGCCAGGGCCGTGAGAACGCCGGCAACGATTGGCCGACCGGGCCGTCCAACGCGCCGAACACGAACGGCAATCCTGAGTTCGTGATGCGGTTCGTGGCCAACCTGCTCGATCCGGAGCCCGGTTACTACAATGCCAGCACCTATTACGGTGAAAAGAACATCGCCGCCATCGGCTTCTCGCTCACCGATCAGCATAACTGCCTGACTGATGGCGTCGAATACGGCAACTTCATGGGCTGGAACTTCGACTTCCTGCTCGAAAACAAGATGACGGCCTTCGGTTCGGGCACGTTTGAAGCGGCGTACTACCACTACGCCGTCAGCAACAACGTCCTCAACGACAATGCCGGCGACGCCTACCTCTTGTTCGCCGGCTGGCTCTTGCCGCACGAAGTTGGCTGCTGCGGATTCTGTGGACGCTTCCGTCCGTATGTCCGCTACCAGAAGTACGATCGTGACAACGAGGCCTTCGCGGCCACTCTGGGTGACGCCAAGCAAGAGTATGACTTTGGTACGCAGTTCGTCATCAAAGGCCACAACGCGAGGATCGACCTGTTCTACGGCCATCAGGACCTGGATGGCGGCGGACACGACAACCTGCTCCGCACGGGTTTGCAGTTGATCTTCTAGTCTGTGATCTGACTCGTCTGTGATCTGACGCGGCGCGGCTTTCGGCCAGCGGGACTGCAAACGCAAACGAAAGCCTGACCTGGAAGCGCCGAAACACGCAACTGAGCCTGGTTCGCGATCAACGGATCGTGAACCAGGCTTTTGCGTTTTTCAGGTCACCTTCGAGACACATTTCTCGCGCGGGGTGCCTTGATTTTCCACGAGCGTCGACTCTAAGCTCACGGTCTCAAATGGCTGGTCTCGCGCGGCCCGCCGCCGTTCGCCCGCTCGATCACGGGAGTAACCGATGCACCTGACGCCCCAGGAGCGCGACAAGCTCCTGATCTTCACCGCCGCGCAGCTGGCCCGGGCCCGCAAAGCGCGCGGCGTGAAGCTCAACTGCCCCGAGGCGACCGCGCTCATCACCAGCGAGTTGCTCGAGATGGCCCGCGACGGCCTGACCGTCGCCGAAATCATGGCGGCCGGCCGCCATATCCTCAAACAATCCGACGTCATGGAGGGGGTGGGCGACATCGTCGCCGAAATCCAGGTCGAGGCCACCTTCCCCGACGGCACCAAGCTGGTCACCGTGCACAATCCGATTTCCTGATGGCCTGGAGGGCGAACATGATCCCAGGGGAATACCTGCTGGACGGGCCGCCGATCGAACTCAACGTCGGCCGCCCGACCTGTTCTGTCGAAGTGAAGAACACGGGCGATCGGCCCATTCAGGTCGGTGCTCATTTCCATTTCTTCGAGGTCAACCGTGCGCTCGTTTTCGACCGCGAGGCCGCCTACGGCATGCGGCTCGACCTGCCGGCCGGAACGGCCGTGCGGTTCGAGCCGGGCGAGGTCAAACGCGTCCAACTCGTCGCCCTGGGAGGCCAACGCCGCGTCTTTGGCGGCAACGCGCTCGTCTCGGGCCCTCTCGATGACGCGCGCAATCGCCAGGCGAGCGTCAAACGCCTGCGGGCCGCGGGATTCGGCGACACGGCCGAGTCATCGAAGCCGGCGGAGCGCACGAAGCCCGCTCCGCAATCAGCGAAGTCACCGAAACAAAAATCCCGGCCGAAGAAGAAAAAGAAGTAGCCGCCCCCCTTCGCCATCGCTGGAGCGTCCCGCATGAGTCAGAAACTGAGTCGCCAGGCCTACGCCGGGCATTACGGGCCGACTGTGGGCGACCGCGTCCGCCTGGGCGACACCGATCTCATCATCGAGATCGAAAAGGACTTCGCCGTCTATGGCGAGGAAGTCGTCTTCGGCGGCGGCAAAGTCATTCGCGACGGACAGGGCCAGTCGCCGTTTTGGGACAAGAAGGCCCCCCCTCACCTCGACGTCGTGATTACCAACGCAGTCGTTCTCGACTATTGGGGGATCGTGAAGGGGGACATCGGCATCCGTGATGGTCGGATCGTGGGGATCGGCAAGGCCGGCAACCCGCTTATCCAGTCAGGCGTTGACCCGAAGCTCGTCATCGGCCCGGGGACCGAGGTCATCTCAGGCGAAGGGATGATCGTGACGGCAGGCGGTCTCGACACCCACGTCCATTTCATCTGTCCGCAACTCGTCGAGACGGCCATCGCATCGGGCCTGACAACGCTAATCGGAGGAGGGAGCGGCCCGGCAACCGGAACCTGGGCCACAACCTGCAGTCCCGGACCCTTCAATCTCGAACGCATGTTGCAGGCGGCCGAGGGACTGCCGATCAACCTGGGATTTACCGGCAAGGGGAACAGCAGCCTGCCGGAAATGCTCGAACTGCAAATCAAGGCCGGCGCGCTCGGGCTCAAGCTGCACGAAGATTGGGGGACGACGCCGGCCGCGATCGATTGCTGCCTCGGCGTCGCGGAAAAATACGACGTGCAGATCGCCATCCACACTGACACGCTCAACGAGGCGGGCTTTGTCGAGGACACGATTGCCGCCTTCAAAGGCCGGGCGATCCACACGTATCACACCGAAGGGGCCGGCGGCGGCCACGCCCCCGACATCATTAAGATTGCCGCCGAGCCGAACGTCCTGCCGTCCAGCACGAACCCGACTCGCCCCTTTACCATCAATACGATCGACGAGCACCTCGACATGTTGATGGTCTGCCACCATTTGTCGCGCTCGGTCCCGGAAGACGTCGCCTTCGCCGAGAGCCGCATCCGGCCCGAAACGATTGCCGCCGAGGACGTGCTGCACGACAAGGGCGTCTTGAGCATGTACAGCTCCGACTCGCAGGCGATGGGTCGCATCGGCGAAGTAATCATCCGCTGCTGGCAGACGGCCCACAAAATGAAGACACAATTCGGTCCTCTCGCGGGGGACAGCCGTCGCAACGATAACACGCGTGCCAAGCGCTACGTCGCCAAATACACGATCAACCCGGCGATCACGCACGGCGTCTCGAAATACGTGGGAAGCATCGAGCCGGGGAAATGGGCCGATCTCGTCTTATGGAAGCCCGCCTACTTCGGCGTGAAGGCCGAATTCGTGCTCAAAGGGGGGTTTCTTGCCTGGTCGCAAATGGGAGACGCCAACGCCAGCATCCCCACCCCGCAACCGGTCTACAGCCGGCCCATGTTCGGCGCGTTCGGCGGCGCCTCTCGAAGACCTGCCTATCGTTTGTGTCGAAGGCCTCGATCAAGGAAGGGATCGTCGAACGCTATGGCCTCAAACGGCAAGTCGTTCCGGTCGAAAATTGCCGCTCGATCGGCAAGAAGGACATGAAGAACAACGACGCGATGCCGAAGATCGAGGTGAACCCCGACACCTACCAGGTCACCGTCGACGGCGAGTTGGCCACCTGCGAACCGGCGTCGGTCCTGCCGCTGGCTCAGCGGTATTTTCTCTTCTGACTGCAAAGCGGCCCCAGCGACGTCAAAGACCGACAGCGCTTGACGATGGCCCCGCAACCTTCAAAGATTAATGAAGAGCCAATTCGCGCCTCGCGGAGAATCCGCGGGATTCTTTGCCGTGTCTGTGCGAATTCGTTCGAGTTCCAGGGTATACCCGCCTTGAGAGGAGAGACATGCGACCGGAGGAATTCACGCGACGTGACTTTCACAGGCTGTCAACCGCCGCTGTGTGCGGCCTGATTGCCGGAACCGTTCTCGGTTGCGGCGACCAGGGGACAAAGCCACCCACCAAGACGGCCACGAACTCGGACGCTTCTCCTGCCCCGGCGGCTCCGAGTAAAGCGGCCAGCAAGGAAGCAGTGGCCGTGACGACGGTCGCTCTGCACGCCTGCCGCGGTCTCAACGAGTGCAAAGGCTTGGGCAAAAGCCATAAGAACGACTGCGCCGGCAAAGGCGACTGCTATACGGTCAAACACGAGTGCTCCGGCCAGAACAATTGCAAATATCAAGGTGGCTGCGGCGGCGAGAATGGCATGAACGCTTGCAAAGGCAAAGGGGGCTGCGGCCACTTCCCGATCGCCGAGAACAACGTGTGGAAAAAAGCCCGCGCGGCGTTCGAGTCGCGTCAGACAGCGGCCGGCAAGAAGTTCGGTCCGGCGCCGGCACCGGCCAAGAGTTAAACATGATCGCGGCACGCCTCGGACATCCCAATCTCGGCTTGGGCCTCGGCCTACGGAGCGTGCATTACCAGCACATCCTGGATCGCACGCCCAACGTCGACTGGTTCGAGGTCATCTCCGAAAACTACATGGATTCCGGCGGGCGGCCTCGCTACGTGCTGGAACAGGTGGCCGAGCGCTATTCCATCGTCTGTCACGGTGTTTCGCTCTCGATCGGCAGCACCGATCCGGTCAATTTCGAGTACCTCCGCAAACTTCGCGACCTGGCCCGCGCGACGAATGCCTTGTGGGTCTCCGACCATGTCTGCTGGACGGGAATCGCCAGCAAGAACGCTCACGATCTTCTGCCCATTCCGTACACCGAGCAGGCGTTGCGGCACGTGATTGAGCGCATTCGCATCGTGCAGGATTTTCTCGAGCGGCCGCTCGTGCTCGAGAATCCCAGCTCCTATATCACGTTTGCTCATTCGACCATGCCCGAGTGGGAGTTTCTCACGCGGATGACCGACGCGACCGGCTGTGGCCTGCTGCTCGACGTCAATAACGTCTACGTCTCGTGCTTCAATCACGATCTCGATCCGTTCGAATTCGTCCGCGCCCTCCCGCACGAGCGGGTCGTCCAGTTTCATCTTGCCGGCCATACGAACTGCGGCACGCACCTCATCGACACGCACGACGGGCACGTGGTGCATCCCGTTTGGGAACTCTACCGGCTCGCCCACGAGCTGACCGGCGGCGTCTCGACCTTGCTCGAGTGGGACGCGAAGATTCCGCCGTTTCCCGTGGTCCATGCCGAGGTCCTCAAGGCCCGCAACTTCATGCAGGCCGAGTTACCCGACTTTCCCCCCTCGAACGACGCGTCGATTGGAGAGTCCGCGGACGCGAGCCACGAAACGCTCGGCATCCCTCAGCCGGCTACCTATGCGACGGCGGAATTTGAATGAGCCAGGTTCCTCGGCTCGACCAGATCCAGCGGTGGCTGCAGGCCGTCATCATGCACCCGGACGGGGTAAGCGCCGGCATCGAGTCGAGCGAGGCGCGCTCGGAAGTCGATATCGGTACCGACCAAATTGAGCAGGTCGTCGACCCCTCGAAACGCCGCACGAGCGTGGAGCGGCTCGAAGTTTACGCAAACGCCTATTACGCGCGTCTGCTCGAATGCCTCCGCGACGAATTCCCGGCGTTGCTGCACGCAGTGGGGGACGAGGTCTTCGACGGACTCGCTTTCGGCTACCTGCAGACGTACCCCTCCACCAGCTACACGCTTTCCAACCTCAGCCGGAATTTCGCCCGCTTCCTCGAGGAGACGCGGCCGCGTGACGAGGACGATCCGAGTCCCGCGTGGCCCGATTTCATGATCGACCTGGCCCGGCTCGAGCGTACGTATAGCGAAGTCTTCGACGGACCCGGCGCGGAACGGTTGACGCTGTTGAATGCGGACGAAATCCAGGCCGTTCCGCCCGAAGCCTGGCCTGCCGCTCGGCTCGTTTCCGTTCCCTGCCTGCGCTTACTGGCCTTGCGGTATCCGGTTCAGGAGTACGCCACCGGAGTGCGAAAGAAAGAGAATCCGCCCTTCCCCGATCCTGAGCCGACATGGCTTGCCGTCAGCCGCGTTGAGTACGTTGTTCGCCGCTGGACCCTGACTCGAGTCCAGTATGAACTCCTCGAGAGCCTGATGTCCGGCCTGCCCGTGCAGGCCGCAATCGAGAAAGCGGCCCACACCGCGATCGAAAACGGGCAGAGTGTCGATCACCTGGCGGAAGACCTCCGCGCCTGGTTCGAGGAATGGTCCGCCGCCGGGTTCTTTCAGGCGATCGACAGCAGCGTCAAATAGTGCACCAGCACGCAATAGACGAGGATTCCCGTCTCGACACTCAAAAAGAACTTGAGGACGTTCTCCGGCTCCATGGCTCGTGTTCCTTTTCGCTTGCCACCCCAACTACTGGCAATGCACGTTTGGTGCCGAAGCCATCGACGTAACAGCAGAACGTTCACCCCGGTGGACGGTCGATGACCGTCAGGCAATGCGGAGCGCCCGCGGATCAGTTTAAGACGTGCTCCCTCGCTGCTCACTGGCAGGCGTGGCCCAATCAGCCCTCGAACGTCGTCGGGGACGGTACGATCGTCGTTTGAGTTACAGGGCTCGCGCTTGGAGTTCTGATGAGCGCATTCAAGCAACCACGCGGCGGAAATCGCTTCGGTGGCGAGAAAAGAAAGCCGCGCAGCTTCGGATCCACGTTTTCCCAGGCGACTTCGGCCGCATCGTACGCTTGGTGCATTTGCGACAGGACGCGGGCAATTTGGTCGATCGTGGGCCACTGCGCCGAACTGAGGGTGCTCCGCTCGTGAGAGCTCGGAACGTCCGGCACGAGAGGCTCGGCAATGTCGGGTACGCTGAGCGTCGCCCAACGATCGGGGAGCGCCTGCATGGTCTGTTTTACGCTTTCCAGCATCTGTTCCAGCTCCCGATCGGCGACGTTGATTTGCTGGATCGCTTCGAGGTATTTCGCTATGGCTTCCAACGAAACCTCCTTGTGATCATCCCCAGTCGATCGAGAGGGCAATTTTATATCCGGGTGATTTCGCGCGGAAGACGCGCCAAGCTGAACATCGCGTACGAAGAACCACCACAAGCATAAGACGCAGACCACATCCATTCGTCGCAGAATTCACCACAATCTGAATGCGGGTTGCCGCAGTTGCGTGCGCACAAACGGTGTTCTTTTGGCACAAAAAATGATGTGCTTTTTAAACATAGCGCCTGTGCGCAAGCACCCTCTTCAACTGATGGACGTTTGGGATTGCCCGGGTCTCTATATCGCTGCGGTACCGGATGGGAACGTGGCGACGCGTCATGGATTCGGGCAATCCCTTTGATGCGGCACGAGTTGTGCTTTTGCGTCGTATCAATCACGAAAGAAAAGCCGAACTCGAAATCGAGCTGGGGTCTCAGCGATCAGCCGCGGGGTTTCCCTCACTTGCGGCGGGGAATTCCGTTACGTGCGTTTGCCGGTGACTTGTCGAGTGAAATCCGCATTTTGAGGGATCTATTTTTTTGACATGAAACGTGGACGACCACCCAAGGCGCCAAAAGACCGCCACAGCGAAAGCATGCGGCTGCCGCTGACCGCCGACGAAAAGCGGCGAATCAAGGCGGCGGCCCAGCAACTTGATATCAAACCCAGCACATGGGCCCGGTCCGTTCTGCTCAAAGCGTGCCGACGCGCCAAACGCTGAGCGGAACCTTTGAGGTATCTCTCTTCTCGGAATCGGGCCACCACGGATCGGGCTGTGGGTTTGGCCGGGCTACGCGGCGCACAACGGCCTCGGGGAAACTCTCGCCGCTTCCCGATTCGCCCCCCGGCTCCGCTCGAGGGGATGCCTCCTCCGCCGTCAACGATTTATCATAGCCCACAAATCTGCCGGCAATTTTTCTCGGGGGCTTGAACTCAAATTTGTGAGGGGTAGAATATGTCGACATGAAACGAGGGCGACCACCAAAAGCGGCGAAGGATCGGCACAGCGAGAATATGAAAATCCCGTTGACGCCGGAAGAAAAACGCGAAATCAAAGCCACGGCCCAACGTTTGGACGAGCGGCCGATTACCTGGGCTCGAGCCGTCCTGCTCAAGGCCTGCAAACGCGCCAAGCGCTAGCGCGATCACAGCGCGGCCCGCCGCGGACGGATGACGGTCCAGACCACGACCCGATGGGCCAGGCAGGCCCGGAGGCGTGCCGGTTGAATCTGCATCGCGCCGGTTGTTCCATCTCCAGCCAACGCGCCGCGGGGTTGCCCGGGTTTGGTACGCAGGACGGGGAGTGATGGCCCCCGACAGCGCAAGATGACCTGGGCAACCCCACCTTCTCTTCGTTCATGCCCCGCGACTCTCCTGCGGGCGCAGGGCCGCACGACTGGGGATTGACAGCCAGCAAACCGCGGCTACGCTCATCGGTATGGGACGCCACAAGCTGCCCGATGACGAGCGAAAAGACACCGTCTTCCGCTTTCGAGTGACGGCCGACGATCGAGCGGCGATCGAAAAGGCAGCCCGCGCCGCCAAAAAAACCACATCGGGCTGGGCCCGCGCTGTCATTCTCAAAGCGGCCCAAAAACGCTCGAAACGCCGATGACCGCGGGTTCCGCGACTCTCGAATTGCCGGGAGTACGCAATAGTGAGAGCCACGGATCTTGCAATTGACTCTCAGAATCGCGCGGCTACGCTAATCGTTATGGGACGCCACAAGTTGCCGGATACCGAGCGAAAGAGCGAGGTGTTCCGCCTGTCGGTGACGGCCGCGCAGCGCGCGGCGATCGAAAAGGCGGCCCGAGCGGCCGGCGAGACGACATCCGACTGGGCCCGCTCCATCGTCCGCAAGGCGGTGCGCAAGCAACCACAGCGGGGCTGATTGCGGTTTCACTCCTTCGGTAGGACGCCGTCCCCATGTCAAACGGCTCGGCGCCTCTGACGAACCAGGTATGCAGCCGCTTGCAGGCGACTGATCTCGCGATGACGGGCAGCGACCGAGCGGGCTTCTGCGGCCGTGTCGAAGACTCGCGCTTGTTTGCGGTCGTAGACGACTCGCAAGGTGGTCCCCTCGGGCTCCGCCAGCCAGGCACTGGGCCTGAGGGGATCATGCGCGGACGTGATTTGGATGATGTAGCCGCTCATTCTGCGGATCCGCGGCACGTTTAACAGGCGGGAACCGGGCAGCCATTTTGGCCGTTGCAGATCGTTTCATCGGCAGATGCGTCACAAAGGCTTGAGTCAACTCGGCGCGGATACCGTTTGGGAAAACTAGAGAAGGATTTCGTGCGGGCAACACGAGCTGGGTTCCATGAGCATCCGAACGATCGTCGTATTTCTACGAGCTTCAGCGAAACTTCATGTTTCCCACTCGATCCGGCGGAAAGGTCGTCTATTGGCCGAAGGGAATTGTTTCAGTCTCTCGCGTCGATCGTCGCTCCTGTCGTCATTTTAGCGGCCGTCCGTTTTGCTGCGCGAGCGGATCCACAACTTGGCGTGAGAGGGGCTGGTGTCCTTATTTCAAACGCGAATTCCGGCGATTGGCACCGGGTGATCATCGCGCACGCGTCTTCGTCATGGTGATTAAACCATTGGCGCCAGCGCTCGCGTCGTTGACGCGCCCAACGCGGTGGCGATCCCATCCACCAAAACAACGCGATCGCGGCCAGCAACAGACAGGCGACCTGAATCCAGTCTGCGACTGCGTAGCTCATGCCGTCATTCTAGCGACCGTCCACTTTGTTGGGTGAAACGGGATTCACAGCTTGGCATGCGAGGCGGAGTCGTTTGCAGAAATCTCAAAGTGCCCCACCGCCCCCTGCCGGAGGCCCGAAAAAGTCTTAAAAACCAAGTGTCCAATACACTTGGCAGGACCGGCCTATGGCCGTTAAGGGATTAGAGTTCCGGCGAGGCGCGGAGATGGGCAAAGCGTGCTGATCGGCTGCGAGTTGCGGATGTGCGAATGCTTTTAATTGCCTGCCGCTTTTGATGTTGCGGCTCTTAACACTTCTGTAACTTAAGCCCTCAATCCTTGACGACTGCCGCGGAGCATGTACAATTTCGCAGCCTTTTGATCGCTGCACGGACGCATGCCTGAACTGAACTTCTGTTGACTTGCCCGGACGCGGATGCGGGCGCCCTTGGAACTGCCGGAAGGATCGCTGGTTTTCAACGTTTCGTTCGATCCCTCGCAGGCGGCCAAGTCGTTTCTTGCCCGGAAGTGAACGCCAAAGCCGAACCCAGTTCGCCCCGATCAGCAATCAGGAGATGCGCGTGCCGTCCGGCGCTTTGTCCGACGACTTCAAGGAGCTCGTCCGCACGCGGACCGACATCGTGCAGCTTGTCGGGGAACGCGTGGCGCTGCAATCGCGGCGTGGTGGACGCGAGCTTGTCGGACTGTGCCCGTTTCACGACGACCATGCGCCTTCGCTGCTCGTGAATCCCGAACGCCAGTCGTACAAGTGCTGGGCCTGCGGCGAAGGGGGCGACTGTTTCGCCTTCGTGCAGAAGATTGAGAACGTCGGCTTCCGCGACGCGCTGGAACTCTTGGCGACGCGGGCCAATCTCGAGCTGCCCCGTTACAAGGGTGACGGGAAGAACTCCGACGGCAAGCCGACGCGGAAGGAGCAGCTCGACGCGCTCGACGTGGGCCGAGGGCGAATATCACACGTGCCTGCGGACGTCGAATGAAGGGGCCGCCGCCCGCGCGTATCTCGAATCGCGCGGCTTTACGCGGGAGTCGATCGAGCATTTTCACCTCGGTTTCGCGCCGGCCGACGGGCAATTCTTACAAAAGCGTGCTACCGCTCGTTTCAAATCGTCGCAGGCGATCACGGCACAGCTTGCCACGGTGCGGCTGATTGCCGCACGTGCGGAAGGGGGCGGATATTACGATTATTTCCGAGGACGCGTGATGTTCCCCATCCGCGACCCTGCGGGACGCACTGTTGCGTTCGGGGGACGCGTTTTGCCGGGCGCCGCGACCAATGTGGGGAAATATGTCAACAGCGCCGAGAGCGTGCTCTTCTCGAAGAACCGCGTGGTCTTCGCCTTAGATGTGGCGCGCAGTGCGATCGTCGAGCGTGACGCGGCCGTGGTGATGGAAGGGTACGCCGATTGCATCATGGCACACCAGTTTGGAATTACGAACGCGGTGGCCACCCTGGGGACCGCTTTGACCGAAAATCACGTCTCTGCACTCAAACGATTCACCCGCAAGGTGATTCTCGTATTCGACGGCGACAAGGCCGGCAAAGACGCGGCAGAGAAATCGCTCCCCCGTTTCCTTTCGCAAGAAGTCGATCTCCGGATTCTCACCCTAACCAGCGAAAAGGACCCAGCCGACTTCTTGATCGCGCAAGGGGCAGAACCTTTCCAAAAGCTGCTCGAAACAGCCGTGGAAGCCTGGGAATACAAGCTACGCTTGTTGATCGGGCGAAACGGTCTCGACTCGGTCGACGCGCGGGATCAGGTGGTGACCGAGATGCTCGAACTGTTCCGCCTCGCGCCGGGGTTTGGCGGTTCGGCACGGGAAAACATCGTCCTCAACCGGCTCGCGTTCCGCGTGGGCCTATCGGAGTCGCAAATTCGCGAGATGTTCGTCACCAGCCGCCGCAAGGCGAACCAGGCGGCCGCGTCGAACGGGCGGTCGAAAGTTGTGGCGGCGCGGATCGAAACAAACGAGAATACAGCGGGAGTCAATGTCGCGTCAGCCAACGCGAACTCGCACGAAACAAAACTGGAAGGCGAGCTGCTCGAGATCGTGCTCATCGATCCGACGGCCATCGACGTGCTGCGAACTGAAATCGCGATCGACGACTTCCAGCACGAACACTACCGGCGACTGTTGGCGATCTGTTATCGACTCTCTGAGGAGGGGAAGCAGCCTTCGTATGACAATGTAATGTCGGCGGTGGAAGACCCGATCCTGATACGACTGGTCGTCACGCTGGAGCGTTCGGCACAGTCGAAGGCCCCGAAGCTGCGTCTGGACTGCGCGGTCGATGAACCCGGCAGTCGGCATGCTTTGCTGGTGAAGCTGATCGGACTGTTGAAGAGGCGGGCTGACGCGAGGGACGCGTCGCTGGATCGGATGGCCATCCAGTCGGGCCTGGCGGGGGGAAACCCTGCACAGGCCACACCTGCCGGAACGTTGGACGCGGCGCAGAGGGAGATGCTGCGACGCGCAACGGGAATTCACAGCCAGCGTGCCGGTGGCGCGCGGCCGGCGCTCCCTGAAGCGCGCGAACGCGAAATTGATGAACTGAACCTGGAGGATTCGCACGTGCAGCAGCGGCCTGACGACAAACTCAGCGAATTGATTGCGATCGGGAAGGGGCAGGGGGGATGGCTCACCTTCAGCCAGGTCAACGATTATCTTCCGGACGAGGCGGTTAATCCCGAAAAGCTCGACATGCTCCTGATGTCGATCGAAGAGCTCGGGATGGAGATCGTTGCCGATAAAAAACTCCCCTACAAGCCGCCGGAAAAGAAGCGCGGTAAGAACGGGAAGAAGGGGAAAGAAGGAGGCGAGGAAAAGTCCCGCCGCATCGACGACCCCGTGCGGATGTACCTGACTCAAATGGGTGAAATCCCCCTGTTGACCCGCGAACAGGAAATCTCCCTCGCCAAGAAAATCGAAGTCACGCGCAAGCGGTTCCGCCGCCAGCTGCTCGAGTGCGATTACGCCATGAAGGCGGCGATCGACATTCTGTCGAAGGTCAACGGCAGCGAATTGCCCTTCGACCGCACGATCAAGGTCTCGGTGACGGAAGGCCTCGACAAGGAGCAGATCACCGGCCGCATGCCGCACAACTTGAAAACGCTCGAGTACCTGCGAAAGAAGAACATCGCCGACTTCGAAAAGATCAGCAATCCGGAGACGCCGGAAAAGGAGCGGAAGTCGGCCACTCACGCGCTGGCCGTGCGTCGGCGGAAGATGGTCACCTTGATCGAAGAGATGAGCGTCCGCACGCAGCGGTTGCAGCCGTGCATGAAGCGGCTGAGCCAGATCTCGTTCCGCATGACCGAGCTCGAGAACCAGATCGAGCACTTGAAGCGGCTCAAGTCGGCCAAGGACGAGCGGGCCAACCTGCAGCGCGAACTGCACGACTTCATGCTGATGACGCTCGAGACCCCCGCGAGCCTGCGAGCCCGCATCGAAAGCATCGACTCGCGGTTTGCCAGCTACGAGCACGCGATGCGCGAGCTGTCGGGAGGCAACCTGCGGCTGGTCGTCTCGATCGCCAAGAAGTATCGCAACCGCGGCCTGAGCTTCCTCGACCTGATCCAGGAAGGCAACACCGGCCTGATGCGGGCGGTCGACAAGTTCGAGTATCGCCGCGGCTACAAGTTCTCGACCTATGCCACGTGGTGGATTCGCCAGGCGATCACGCGGGCCATCGCCGACCAGGCCCGCACGATCCGCATTCCGGTCCACATGATCGAGACGATGTCGAAGCTCCGCAACGTGTGCAAGCAATTGCTGCAAGAGATGGGACGCGAGCCGACGATCGAAGAGACGGCCGAAGCGGCCGGCATCAGCCTCGAAGAAACGCGGCGGGTGCTGAGACATCAGCCGGCATCCGATCAGCCTCGATCGGCCGGTCGGCGAGAGCGAGGACAGCTATTTCGGCGACTTCATCGAGGACGAGGGGAGCGAAAGCCCCGTCAACGCGGCCACGCAGGAGATGCTGAAGGACAAGATCGACGAGGTCGCTGAAGACGCTGACCTATCGCGAGCGGGAGATCATCAAGCTGCGCTACGGCCTGGGCGACGGCTACACCTACACGCTGGAAGAGGTGGGCCGCATCTTCAAAGTGACCCGCGAACGCGTCCGCCAGATCGAAGCCAAGGCGGTCCGCAAGCTGCAGCATCCCGGTGCGCAGCAAGCAGCTCAAGGGCTTCCTCGACTCCCTGACGGCCAACGCCGCGAACTGATCTCACTTCCGATTGACACCAACTGAGTCCGCGAGCCGCCGGTCCCCCGACCGGCGGCTTTTTTTGTGGTCACAGAGAGGATCGTGAACCGGGTTTGGTTTGTGTGCCGCTGCTGAGCCGCTTCGGATCAGCAGTGTTCTTGCGACGTCCATGTCTCTTCGAAGGCTCCGCGTGATTTCGAGCCCGGCGGAGATGCAGCAAGGGCCACTCCGAAAGGTGTGGCAAAATCCGTCCCGCGTCCAATGACAGTGAACGAAGCCAAAAGCGCGGCGGCCCGGCCGTGGGAGCGAAAATTCCTGGGTTTTACCCCGACTCCTCGTGACTCCGAACCGTTAATGCCTTCCGAACCGCCGTGTACGGACCCGTACGCACGGTGGTGTGACAGGGACAGCCCGCGAGGGCTTACCTATGTCGATTCGCCCGACCATGAGCCGACATACAGCCCTTGGGTGGCACTGGTCTGCCACAGTCAGCTAGTGATCGCCCGATGCGGTGCTCCACAAGAGCATTTCCCCGCGGCCATCGGCGGCGGTCCCGCTACTGGCGAGCATGTTGCCGTCGGGCGAAAAGGCGATCACATACACTCCGCCTCGCTGGGCCTCCAGCGACATCAGCTCCTGCCAGGTCGCGACGTCCCAAAGTCTGACGGTTCCGTCCTTGCTGCCGCTTGCCAAAGTCTTGCCGTCGGGCGAAAAGGCGACCGTTCGCACTTCGTTGGCATGCCCTTGCAAGATGGCCGGCTCGGTGTCGGCGACCGTGTTCCAGAGCTTGACCGCTCGGCCCGTGCTGGCCGCCGCCAGCCGGGTGCCGTCGGGTGAAAACGAGATACCGTTGATCGAGTGCCCATCGCCGAGGACGACCCCCTTTTCCTTGCCGGTTGCCACGTCCCAAAGTCGAAGGGCGCCGTCGGTCGTTCCGGACGCCACCGTTTTGCCATCCGGGCTGAATTGCAGGACCGAAACGTCGCTGTCCCCGTCCGGAGTCATCGTGGCAATTCTCCGTCCGGTGCCGAGCGCCCACAGGCTGACTTTCTCGTGCGCGTGACCGGTCGCCAACGTTCGACCATCGGGGGAAACCACCGTAGAGACCAGCGCGACAGGACGTTCACTCGACAAGGGGTGAAGTGTGTAAGGGAGGGATTGCCAACGGTCCTTCTCCCAGAAGACCCTCTTGAACGTGATCGTGGCGAGTTGGTCGGTCGCGCGGGCCACCATCCGCCTGCCGTCCGACCAGGCGACCCCGCCGACAAACCCGTCCAGTGGCGACCGGCTCTTCCCCTCCCCGGTCGCCGTGTCCCAGACTCGGAAGCTCCCCTTGTTGCCGTTTTGATGCGGCGAAAGTCCCGCAATCTGACTGCCGTCGGACGAAAAGGCGAGGAATTCGGGAGTGGAGGCCAATCCGGAGATGACATGACCGCCCAACGTGCGCGGCTCGGCATGACACAGCCGCCACAGGTAATACCACGCGAAGCTCCGTAGATCCTCGTCTCCGGCTTTGGGGACGTGGGGGGCGAGCCGCTCGATGGTCCCGGCGGTGTGATGCTTGTTCCAGGCAGCGAAGGCCGATTTCACATCGGCGAAATACGCATAGCGCCCGGATGCTGTTCACGGTCTCGGGCGATCATCTTGTGCTGCAGGATCAAGCGGCGCTCGTCTTGGAAACCCTGGCGCCTTTGCTCGGCCGCGCCCAGAGCGTTGCGGAAACTCGTGCGATACCACCAGGCGCCGGTCAACCCCGCAGGGCCGGCCATCAGACTGATCGCCAAGAGCGCCGCGGCCGCGGGTCGGCGGCGAGCCCAGTTGACGGCGCGGCCAAACGATCCCAGCGGGCGCGCGAGTGTGGGTCGGGCCGCGAGAAACCGGGCCAAGTCGTCCGCCAAGGCCGCGGCGGTCGGATAACGGCGGGACGGCTGCTTCTCGAGGCACTTGAGACAGATCGCCTCCAGGTCGCGGGGGATGCTCGCACGCAGCCCGTGGGGGCGCGCCGGTTCATCCAGGGCGACACGCTTCAACATCTCCACGTCGGTGGCGCCGGCAAAGGGGGGACGGCCGGTCAGCATCTCGTAGAGGATCACGCCCAAGGCATGGATGTCGGTGTGGGGGCCGATCGCTCCGAATCGCCCTTCCACCTGCTCCGGCGCCATATAGCCCGGCGTTCCCAGGAGCAGCCCGCTGCGAGTCTCCGCCGCGCTGCTCTCGAGGAGCTTGGCCAGTCCGAAATCGGCGATCTTCGGTACGAAGTCGAGCCCGTCCTTTTCGCCGCCGGGAAGGACGCAGTCGCCGCTGGCAGGGAAGCAGTCGCCCCCCTGCTTCGGAACGAGCATCACATTGCTCGGCTTCAGATCGCGGTGAATGATCCCATGCTGGTGTGCGTAATCGAGCGCCGCGGCGAGAGTCGCCACGAGCGCGGCCGCCGCCGCCACAGGGACGGGTTCGGCTTGCTGCTCGAGCCACGCCGCGAGCGTCGGCCCGGCACAATACTCCTGGGCGATGTAGCAAATCGGCCCCCACTCGCCCGACTCGAAGACGCTGACGACGTTGGGGTGGGTGAGCGCCGCCGCGGCCTGTGCCTCCCGCAAGAAGCGCTGGCGGAACTGCGGCGTGACGGTCGTCTCTGGACGGGCGACCTTGAGCGCCACTTCGCGGCCGAGGGCCGGATCGAGCGCCAGGAACACGATTCCAAAAGCGCCGCGCCCGAGCTCTCGTCGGATCTGGAACCGACCGATTCGAGCCGGCGCCGAGTCACCGGGGGACAAGACTCCCGCAGATGCAGACAGAAGCGGCGAGACAATCTCTCCCGTGTCGCCGATGCGATTGGCCCCGGACCAGCGCCGGTCCAGCAGTCGGACGCACGCTTGGGCCCGCAAGAGCTGTTCGGCGAACTCGGGATCGCCCTCTGCCGGGGCGTCGCTCGGTCGGATTTCGGTGGAACCCTTTGCGCGGCTCTCGTGATAGGCCGTCAGCGACGAGACGAGCGGATCTTCGGGAGCCGTTTGCTCATCGTCCTTCATGCCTTGGCTTCGATCTCTCGCGTCAGCCGCTCGACCGCGCACGTCCACAAACGGCGGACCGCGTCGACTGAACGGCCCATCGCTTCGGCCGCCTCGCTGAAGGAATCATGGTCGCGGTGAATCCGCTCGATCACCTCGACGTAGTCGGGCGGCAGCCGCGCGAGGGCGTCGTCGACCGCCTGCGCCTCTTCCCGCGAGACAGCCACCCCGCTCGGCGACGGGAAGTTGTCCGCCACGCGCCGTGCATTGCCCGCGCGAACCTGTTGGCTGCCGTCCAGCGGCACTTCGCGGGCCAGCTTGCGTTTGGCCGTCTGACAGTAGTGGCGGCTGAAATCGGAGAGTGTGCCCATCAGGATCGCGCGCAACCACGCCAGGAGTTCGCCTTTGGATCGGCCTCGAAAGCGGCTGAAGTCTTGGTGAGCGGCGAGGAACGTTTCCTGCACCAGATCGGAGGCGCCCACCTTGGCACGCAAGTCGGACGCGAGATCCGTATTAGCGATCAGCAGCAAATAGGCTCGACATCCCTCCAGCAACTCGCCCCGTGCATCCACCGACCCTTGGCGGGCCACCTGGAGCCGCTCATCCACGGGCTGTACACTGGAGCCGCAAAGGCTGCTGAGCGAGGCACACATCGAGAGGCCCATCGCTACTTGCGTCGTTCGGGAAGCCGAACCGAGAGATCATCTCCGGGTTATTATGCGGCCGCTTTAGCAGTGACGCAAGATCCGGTTTGTGAATTCTTTTTGTGTGAAAGCACGTTTTTTCGAGTTTTTGCGCCGGTTCTACGGGAGTCGCACGGACTAGTGTAGGGTCAACTTCGATTTTTGGGGTACAGATGCTTCAGTTTTGTTCGAGCATTTTTGGTGGTGAACTGCCAATCGATTGCTGCCTGACTGCAGTTTCGTTCGTTCTGCCAAGCAGCGGTTTCATTGGCGAGCGTTTGTTTGTCAGGGATCCTCCGGGCGAGACATTGCCGTGTCAGAACATTCAATTCGATTTCAGCCATGTTGAGCCAACTGCCGTGCTTGGGGGTGTGGACGACCTCCAAACGCCGAATCAGCCGGCGCGCCTCCTCGGGCGGAAAGGCTTCGTACAGCGAGCCGAGGCTGTGCGTGTTGAGGTTGTCCATCACCAGCGTGATCCGCTTCGCCTGCGGCCGATGGATATCGACCAACTGGCGAACGGCCTCGGCCCAATCGGACCTGGTGCGCTGGTCGGTGACCACAAGGTGCCGCCAGCCGATCAGCGGCTCCGTGAACGCGAACACGTTAGCCGTTCCATTGCGTTCGTACTCATAGTCGAAACACTGACGTCGCCCTCGCGTGGCGCGAAGCGGAGTCTGCGTTTCGATGGTCAGTTGTTTGCTCAGCTCATCCATGCAAATCAGCGGGTAGCGCGGATCGTACGGGCGTTGATAAGCTTCCAGCACGTTTTCCATGTGGTAGACAAACTCCGCGTTGTGCTTCGGAGGGATGCACCACATGCTTTTCTGCCAGGGCTTCAACTCATTTTTTGGGTACGGTCCCTGCATGGCTGAGGTTTATGCTGCGTTTTGCAGGGTTTCATGGGATATGTGGACGCGGGCCTGGATTGGATGGGTACTGCGTGGCGTGAGGGTGCGGGCGTAGACTTCGGTCCAGACGCCGCTCAGGACCAGCATGCGGAGGTTGAGGACGACCTGGAGTCCGTGACGTTTCCAGCGCATTCCAGAGAGCTTGACCCGTTGCGTGAAGAGTGTCTTGCAGGCGGCCTCGGTCACGCCGCTGCCGATGGGCAGCCCCGCGTCACGGAACGCGTGATACCGCATCCAGACGCTGCGTCGCCGCAGGTACGAGCAGGCCGTTTCGTATGCGGCAGCCTGGGTTTTGTTCTTCGTTCCGGACCGAGATTCCAACGCCGCGGCCGAGTGCAGGATCCGGTGGACGGCGTTCGGTTCTTGTTTCAGCACCCGGCGCATGCGGCGCACCCAGGCTGTCGCAGAGGCCTCGTCCAGGTTCAGGGATTCGGCGATTGTCGTCAGCCGCGAGGCCGCATGGTAGTAGTCCACCACCCGCTGCCACCTCAGACGCGTCTTCGTCACCGGGTGTCGCATGCGGCACAGGCGTTTGGTGTAGAACGCTTCTTCCTGATCGCCCGCATCGCTGATATACGCCAGTTGCGGGAGCGGGTCGGTCCACTGCCGCAGGATCTCCTGCAGCAGAGCCAGCAGTTCCTCGGTCATCGTCTGCTGGCCGAGTTCCGGAGCGAAGCCCAGCGACACGGTTCCCAGCCGCCGTCCCCGCCGGTCATGCACCGAAACCGTTGCGCAGGTGGCCACCTCGAAGAACCCGTGGGGCTGGTTGCCGACCGTGATCCCGTCACGGCCTACGGCCAGCGTGGGCTGGCCGCGTCCCTTCCGGGCAAAGGCCCGTTGGAGCAGGTCCCTGATCCGCCGGGCCTGCGCTTCCCGCCGCAAGGGAGCTGTGGCGTCGGACAGGCTCGAGAGCAACTGGCGTAATCGGCCAACGCCCATCGTCACTCCGTGATCGCGTTTCAACAGATCCAGAAGGGTGCGTTGCGTGGCTCCTGCCTGGCCGGCATGAAACCCCACCCGTTCGGCCAGGGCGGGCGTGCAGCCGTGCCTCAAACCCAGCGCTTCTTCCAGGGGAAACAGCGACGGCTCCCCGGCCGCATCCGAGCGGTATCCCAGCCGCCGCAGCGTGGCCGGACCAAACAGCGTCGAGATCTCGTGCGGCGTGGCTTCCGCACGACGCCGGTAGGTTTCGCCTTCGTGCCTGACGTGCGTGGGCCAGTCCGCATGGCTGGAAACTTCCAGCCGGTTCAGCACGGCCTCCAGAATCTCGCGGCCCATCTCCCGCAACACGGCCTGCAACTCCTGCTCGAATTCGAAGATCGTCTGGGGAGTGACTTGACCCTGCATCAGTCTTGCGACCAGCGGCCACAGCCTCTCCGCGTGCCGCTCTTGAAGCGCTCGCGCCTGGGCGATTGCCTGAACCACGTCTCCTTGCAACAGCAGACAGAAAACGATTCCATATGCCATGAGGGTGTCCTTTCCCTGTCGAGGCCGGTTTTTCCTGAACACAGCCTGACAGAAGGACACCCTCTTTTCATCAGCCAGCCAACTCCCGAGCCGGTGTCTCTCGAAACACCCCCCAAAACGCCGATTTCACCCGCCACAGCCGGATCGCACCCCATTTTTTTTAGGCAACGCCGCACCGTCTCGTGTGACACCGCTTCGACGATGTCCAATTCGACGACGCGTTGGGCTAACAGCCGCAACGTCCAACGCGCGTGGCCTGACGGCGCGGCGCCGCAGCACAGCGCGATGACCTTGGCTTCCTTTTCGCCATCGAGGATCTTGGCACGCGAGGGCTGCACTTGTTTCTTACGGTTCAAGGCCGCCTCCAAGCCGTCCAGCACCAGACGCTTGCGGATGTTTTCGACCGTTTGCACCCTCACTTGGCAGGCATTGGCAATGGCTTCATCCTTCCAGGCCGGCCCAAGATTTCCGGCATCCGCCAACAGCAACACCTGGGCGTGCGTGCGTTTCTTCGCCGCGATTCTCTCTTTCTTCACCAACTGCGAGAGTTCTTTGCGCTCATCCTTGTCGAGCTTGACAAGATACCGCTTGTTCATGACTCCCCTCCTTGGGTCCGAATGACTTCCGCAATTGGAGAGAAATCTTGCGACTCCGTGAACCCCAAAAATTAAAGTTGACCCTACACTAGAGGGTGAGCGATGCAAGCCGTCGCGCACTCGACGACCTGAACCTCATTCATCAAGAAAGAGGTGTCAAACGCGGTCTGTGGCTTCGCTCTCGACCGTCCTGATACTCATCGTTTCGTCCGAAGTCCCTCGAAATGGGGACGCCTGCACAGAATTTGTCCTCCTTTTCTCAGGGAAAGAACCAACCCATGAAATCCCGAAAGGCTTTCACACTGATTGAGCTGTTGGTCGTTATTGCCGTCATCGCGGTGCTGATCGCACTCTTGTTGCCGGCCGTGCAAGCGGCCCGGGAAGCCGCTCGCCGCACGCAGTGCCGCAATAATCTGAAGCAAATCGCAATGGCGGCGTTGAATTACGTCGATGTCAGCGGCTGCTTCCCCTTGAGCACGTCGGGGGTTGAAAGCAAATGTTGCCCTTACAAGATGTCATCATGCGGCACAATCACGTGCGGTAGCGGGGGGTTCGACGTCAACGTGCACATGTGGGGCGAGCGATTGCTGCCGTTCATGGAAGCCACGACGGTCTACAACAAAATCTGCTTCAACGCGCCGTACTTTTCTCCGTATTGCAGTGCCAGCATCTGTGGGACACACGGCAGGAAATACACGGCCCAAAACTCCGCTTGCCCGTGCACGAACGCCTGCGCCCTGAACATGCCCGAGGCCGCGGTCATTCCGGCCTATGTCTGCCCGTCGACTCCTCGACCCGCGAACCCCTTCGTGGAGCACACGGACAATCTTGGCAATTGCAAGGATTGCGGCAGCCTGAACGGTTCTCTCTCCTTGCACCGGTTGCTCGGCGCCAACTGCTATCAAGGTGTCACAGGCAGCACGTCTCCGATTCGCTGTTACGTCAAATACGCATTCAACGCCGGCAAGTGTTATCAATGCAAAGACGGCGTGTTACATCCCATGAGCACGAGCGGCGGCATGCCGATCGAGCAGATCACCGACGGAACCTCAACGACGGTCTATTTGTGCGAGTTGGCCGGGCGGCCGCAGTGGTGGACTCGAGGCGCCTGCACCGGGCTCGTCAACCACGGACTGCCGACATGCGCCAACCCGACTGCGCTGCGCAAAGACGTCGGCAGCGCCACCGGCGGCTGTTGGGCCTGTTATGGGAACAAAGGCATGTGCATCCATGGGAGCTCCTTTAACGGACTGACGAAGCCCGCCAGCTCCACGGCCAGCGACATCATTCCCGTCTGTCTGATGAACTGCACGAACGAGCTTTCGTATAACGCGATTTTCAGCTTCCACCCCGGCACCGGCGGGATGAATTTCTGCGACGGGTCGGCGCACATGGTGAGCGAGGACATCAGCGTCTACGTGCTCTACAAATTGTTCACCGCGCGGGGACACGATGTTGTTACCGGCTCGGAATTCTGAAACGCATCGCGGTCCACTGGTTGTTCATGACCCCCTCGCTGCGTGAGAAAGGCAGCCTCGGACGTCGCCAAACGTCGTGAGGGGGTCGAGCAAGGGAGATTTGGGCTATGAATTCGGAACCGGGTCCGATTTCTCGAGTCTGGCTGTTTCAAGTCTGGGCGATTCTTGCCGGGTTCGCGCTGCTCGCCACGAGCGGCTGCAGTCGCTCGTCCGCCGAGCAGAGGCTCGGCGTGCAACTCAAGGCCGCAAACGCCACCAAGCACGATGTCTTCCGGCTTGCCGGCAAGGTACTCATCGATGGTTTGCCCGCGCGCACCGCGTCGCTGAGCGAGAGAACCGTCGTCGTGCTGTTCGATCGGGCGAAAGCCGATCTTCCCGTGAACCAGCGACCCATCGCCGAGTGCAATCCGCAGGGGGAATTTACCTTCAGCACTTACGGCAACGGCGACGGAGTCAAAGCGGGCCAATATGTCGTCGCCATCGCCCAATTGCCCGTGGAAAGCCGTGTGGGCGCCGACAGCCGGGGCCTCGACGAACTGAAGAATCGCTACAACGATCCCGACAAGAACGCCGAGAGACGGGAGTTTGTCATCGATCACCAGTCGCCGGGAAAGACCGATTACCAGTTCGAATTGAAGGTGGCGGGTGAAGAGCCGGTCACCAGTCCCGCGCCGCGTGCCGTGACGCAGTATCCCTACGAGCATGCCAACGACTGACGCCCGCGGCCTCGTCGGCTTGCGGAAAGCCGTCCGCGGGTCAATTGGGCGACGAGAACTTCCTCCCCCCAATCTTCGACTTGAGGTTACACGTGATGGTCAACCTGACGCGCCGGCAATTCATCCAATCGTCCCCGCTGCTCTTGGGAGCGATGTCGACGCCGTTGGCGTTTGGGGCCGGCTCCCGCGCCCTCCCGACGTTTGCCAAGGGTCCCGTTTTCGAGCCGACAGCTCTCTTTCTGACCTGGCAGCGGGATCCGACGACGACGATGACCGTCCAATGGGTCGGTTCGGAACGCGACGGCGCCCTGCGACCGATCTGGTACGCCAAAGACGGGACCGCCATTTGGCAGAACCAGCCGTGCACGGCTCGTCGATTCCCGATGACCGACCGCTGGATCTTTCGGACCGAGTTGACCGGCCTCGAGCCCGGGACCGACTATCGGTTCCGCGTCGGTCTCGACTCCGCCGAGGAGCGTTTTCGAACCATGCCGGCCAAGGCGACGGACACGATTCATTTCGTCTCCGGCGGGGACAGCGGCATCGGCCCGCACGCCGTGATGACGAACCACGTGGCCGCCGCTCAGTCCCCGATGTTCGTCGTGCTCGGCGGCGACATCGCCTACGAGAGCGGGAAAGCCCCCGCGATCTTTCTGCAGCTCCTGAAAAACTATTCGCGTGACCTCAGGGACGATCGCCACCGCCTGATCCCCCTGTTGGGCTGCGTCGGCAACCACGAGGTCGCGGGAAATTACGGCAAGACGCGGAAGGAGGCTCCGTTCTTTTATGCCTTCTTCGACGGCCTGTTCCCCGAGACCGGTTACGCCAGCCTCGACTTCGGAGATTACCTGTCGCTCATCTTTCTGGATTCCAACCACACCTCGCCGGTTGAGGGAGCTCAGACAGACTGGCTGGCCAAGACACTCAAGGAGCGCGAGGAGTTTCCGACTGTCTTCGCGTTCAATCACGTCCCCTCGTACCCTTCGTATCGGACGTTCACGGTTCCGGCCAGTGACGTGAGCAACGACGGAATGGCCAGCCACATCGGCGCGATGAGCCGCAAGCACTGGTGTCCGTTATTTGAACGCTACAACGTCGATGCTGTTTTCGAGCACCACGATCACGCGTTCAAACGCACGCACCCCCTTCTCGACGGGCGGGTCAACGAGAGAGGAATCGTCTATCTGGGAGACGGCTCGTGGGGACAGATCCGCAAGCCGTTCAGTCCGGCAACGCGTCCTTATCTGGCGGTCACCGACGAGGCGTATCACCTTTCGGTGCATCGGATTGAAGGACGCGAGCGGTTTCATGTGGCGCTCTCCGACACTGGACGCCTGGTTGACGTGTGCGTCACCTCGAAGCGGAGTCACCTGCGCACGAAATAATCTGGCCTCGCGCAGTTCCTACGAGCCGCCGGCTCGTAAGGGCCTCTCGCGGCCCGTCAACAATCGTACTCTCGCCAACGAACTGAGCACTGTCGTGGTAGGCCGGCTCTGTTTGATCGCCGGGGCCGTCCCGACTATGGTTGAGTAACGTTCGGCGAGGCCGGCCGTCGGATCCTCGCTTGAGCGAAACTGTTTGAGTTTATTGTGGAAAGGCCACCGTCGATGCGCGCCGCGACGGTTTCGGCTCTGCTGGTGGTCTGCGGATTGTCGGCGGCCGATCCAGGTCGTGCCGACGACCGGCCGCTTCCCGGCCATTCTCGCCACGGCGCGGCGTTCGATCATGGGCCGCGCTGGGCGGCCTATCTGATGGGGGGGACCGGAGACGTCCATTTTCCGGTCACCAGCAAAAACCCGCTGGTCCAAAAGTTCATCGAGCAGGGGATCGGCCAACTGCACGGTTTCTGGTACGTCGAGGCGGAACGCTCGTTCCGGCAAGCGGCGGCCCTCGACCCCAATTGCGGCATCGCCTACTGGGGCATGGCGCTTGCCAACCGGTCCGACAAGTCGCGCGCGCGGCAATTGGCGCAGGAAGCGGCCCGGCACAAATCGGGACTGACCGACCGCGAGCAGATGTACATCGACGCACTCTCGAACGAGGCGGGTTACCGCGCAATCATGGCCAAGTACCCCGACGACCTCGAGGCCAAGGCCTTCGAGGTCTGGCGGATCTGGCACAAGGACGAAGCGATCACTCCGCCGCCGGCCGAGCTGGGCGACGCGCTCCGCCTGGCCCGCGAAATCCTCCGCGTTTCGCCGATGCACCCCATTCACCACGCGGTGATCCACATCGCCGACGTGACGAACTCGCCGGACGACGGGCTCGACTCCGCGCTCAAATGCGGACCGAGCGCCCCCTCGATCGGCCACATGTGGCACATGCCGACGCATCTGTACTACGGCCTCGGACGCGGCGCGGAAGCAGCCTGGTGCATGGAGGCCTCGATCCGCACCGAGCACGCCCGCATGATGCATGACCGCGTCCTTCCCGATCAGGTCGCTCTATACGCGCACAACAACGAATGGCTGGTGCGGATGCTCCTCTTGCTCGGCCGCGTCCACCTGGCGCGGCGCTCTCCTCGCAGATGATCGACCTTCCGCGGCACCCGCTCTACAACATGCTGGAGTCGCCCACCAAGCCCGAGTCGCACGGGGAGGAATCGCACGACGACGCGAAGCCCGTCGAGTCGGACGGCTCGAGCGCCTATTACGGCCGCCGGCGGTACCTCGACTCGCTCCGCCGCTACGAATACTGGGACGAGTTGATCGAGGCGTGCCGATCGGGCTACATCGAGTTGGCCGGTCCCAACGAGGAACAGGGGGACGTGCATGTCAACCTGGGGATCGCCCATTATGCCCGCGGCGAGGTGGCGGCAGGGGATCGCGAGCTGGCCTCGCTGCGGCGGCTGTTCGCGGAGGAACGCGCCAAGATCGGGGCCTCGCTGGCCGCGGTCCGAAAAGTCCCACCGGGCGAGAGATTCAGGGCCGTCGGCGCCATTGCCCGCCGTTACGACGATCCGCTCGGACACATGAGAGCGAGCCTGGTGGCCCTCGAGTCATATCATCGGCTCGCGTCCGGGTTCTACCTCAACCGCACCCAGTTGGTCGTCTGGCTGGGAGTCCTGTTGGCCCTGGAGGTCGCCGTCTTCTGGCTCCTCAGGCATCACATCCGGCTGGCTCTGTTCACCGTGGTTCCGGCGCTTGCCGTGAGTGTGTGGCTGATCCACGCGCATTGGGCGCTGGTCAGTCTTCCAGACACATTGACCGATGTCGACCTCGCCTATCTGTCACGGAAGCTGCTCGAGGCGGAGACGCCCGAGTCGGCCGAGCGCGTGCGCGCGAATACGCCGAAGACGGTGCCGCGATCGTGCTGGCGCAGGCGAACCTGGTCGAGGTCCTTTATCGGGTGGGCAAGCCGGACGAAGCGCGCCGCGCGTTCGATGCCCTGCGGAGCGTGGCCGGGATGGCCGATCTCGACTCGCCCCCCTTTGCCCGCTTGGCGCCCATCGCTCGCGATTTCGGATTTCCGACCGATTGGCGGCTCCCGGCGGAAATTCAAAAGACGCTGGCCGGCCGGCCGCCGCTCCCCTCGCTGGGCCCGCTGTTGTGGCGCCCGTGGGCGGCCCCGGATTGGAGACTGCGCGACGCCGCTGGGCGCGAACATTCGCTGGCAGAGTTCCGGGGACGTCCGCTCCTTTTGGTCCTCTTTCTCGGGCGGGGCTGCCTGCATTGCAAACAGCAGCTCGAAGCGCTGGCCAAACAGGGAGGACGGATTTCCGCACAGAGCCTGACAGTGATTGCCGTCAGCACCGACAATCAAGCGGGGATCAAGGGATCGCTGGCCGACTACGGGTCCGCGCGTTTTCCCTTTCTCATGTTGGCCGACCCGGAGCTGAAAGTTTTTCAATCGTACAGGGCCTACGATACGTTCGAGCAAATTGCCCTGCACGGAACGTTTTTGATCGACGGAGCGGGGCTGTGCCGCTGGCACGACGTGAGCTTCGAGCCTTTTCTGGACATCGACTTCATGCTGGCCGAGTCGAAACGCCTGCTTTCCCGTCCGGTGGCCCCCGTCGAGCCGGGGGCCCGCGTCATTCCGGATTGACCGCGTGAGGCGCTTCGGTTCAGTTTTGTAGAGTGGGACCAGCTCGCGAAGCGAACGCCGGCCCACCACGAGTGCGCGACTGGTGTCCCGAGGCGGTGGGCCGGCGGCCGCCACCCGTGAAGCACGGGTACTTGCGGCCTTGCCCCACCCTACGGCTCAATTCCGCCCGGTGCCGCCTGGTGCCACTGCCTGAGCGGGGTACCGTTTGGGTCCGGCTCAGCAGTGTTCTTTCGAGTTTCCTTGCACCCGCGAAGGCTCCGGGCGGATTCTAGCGCGGCAAAGATGGCCGCAAGAGTCAGTGTGAAACGTTTGGCAAAGCTTGGCACGTGTCGATTCGGGAAGAGCACTGCTACAACGGAAGCCGTTGTAGCAGTGGCACCAAGCGGATCAGTGCCACCCAACTGCTTAGCTTTTCTCCGGTGTCTTGACGTAGAACTCGCGCTGCGAGCATAAAAATGCTCCCACCACGGCACAGACCAGGCTGGCTGTCAGCAGCACGGTCAGGCAGGCGCGAATCTGTGGGTGTTCGAGCAGGCCCGGATCGTTCCGGATGTCCAATCTCCAGAAATCGGCGGCCAGATTTTCCTTAATCGCGCGGCCCGGCACTGTGGTGACGAAATCCATGCTCCGGTACGCGATCAAGCGCGTGTAATAGATCACGGTCGCCAGGCGCAGGCTGAAGGGCATGTTCGCCAGCAACCCTTCAAAGAAGATCGCGTAAAGGATTCCAGCCACCAACGCCTGTTTCGTGACCAGGCTGATCAATCCAAACAAGCAGCAATAGGCGACGACGGCCACCGCATGGATCGAGGCCGCTTGCAGGCAGCGCCACGCAATATGCTCTCCCCCGGAGTCCGCGCCCACGTAGATCGCCGCGTAGACGAGCACCGTGAGTGCCGCAGTCAGCACGACCGTGGTCGACAGCGTGGCCAGGAGCTTGACGCAGTAGAAGGCCCACTTGGGGATCGGCCGCATCAAGAGGTAGGTGATCGTCTGCTCTTCCTGCTCGTCCCGGACAATTCCTGAAGCGTAGACGAGCGCCAACAGGGGCAGAATCGCCTGCGGGATCAGCATAAACGCGAAGGCAAATTCGAGCACGCGCGGAGGCACGTCGGGCGACGTGGCCCGGACCACTCCCACGAGCCCGGCAGAGAGCAAAAACAGCGCTCCCATCAGCATCCACCGCTTGCCGTGCAAATGCTGCCGCAGCGTCAACACGTACAGGGCCCACAGCGAAGCCAGCCGCGATGTCTGGGGCGCCCGGCCTACGGGAGCGCAATCCGACAGGTCCGTGCGATCGGCGGCGAGAACCGGAGGCGACACGTTCATTTATTCACCAGGTACTTGAACACGCTTTCCAGCGAATCGTCGTCCGAGTAGACCTCTTTGATTTCCATTCCCTCTTCCAGCGACAGCGCGGGCAAGCGACCATAAAACGCGTCGGGCTTGCGCGTTTCGACCATCAACCCCTGCCCCTGCGGCAGCACGCGCACTCCTTCCACGTCTTCCCAGGCGAGGATGCGTCCGGCCAGCTTGCGGCAGTCGTCGCAGACCAACACGATGTGATGCGGATGCGTATCGATCAGGTCCCGAATCTTCCGGACGTGTCCCTCCGCCACGAGCCGCCCGTGATTGAGGAGAATGATATTGGGAGTGAGGGACTGCACCTCGTGCAGCACGTGGCTGGAAACCAGCACGCTGCGCCCCTCGTCTCCCAGGCGCTGAATGATGTTCATCAGATCGTGCCGCGCCACCGGATCGGTTCCCGTCAACGGCTCGTCGAGGAACAGGACAGACGGGTCGTGGACGAGGGCCTGAGCCAGTTTCGTGCGCTGCCGCATCCCTTTTGAATAACCGCGGAGCGCGCGATTCTGATGCTGGGTCATGCCGACCGCTTCGAGCGACCGCCGGGCCGCGTCGCGCGCCGCAGGGCGCCCGAGCCCGGCCAGCCGCGCGGAGGTGCGGACGAAGTCCCAGCCCGTCATCCACTCGTAAAACGCGTCCTGCTCCGGACACAGGCCGATCAGGCGGTTGAGCGACGAGTTGTTCCACACCTTCTGGCCCAGCACGCGAACCGTGCCTTGGCTGACGAAGAGCTGTCCGGTGGCCAGTTGCAACAGGGTCGACTTGCCCGCGCCGTTGGGACCGAGCAGCCCCGTGACGCCGGCCTGGATTCGCAGGTTCAGCTTGTTGATGCCGATCACGTTGCCGTACCACTTCGAGACGTCGTGAAACTCGACAATCGGCGTCATCGCAGTCGATCCAGCGATCGGATGGAAAGGCTCAGGATGCATGCGGAAATTCCGAAGAGACCGGCCAGCACCGCCGCCGACCAATGCCAGGGATATTGGGGGCCCAGGGATTCCGCCAGGTAGCGGTTTCGCTCAAACGGCGAATCGATCAATTCGCTCAGCTTGCGCCGGCAGTCGTCGGTCCCGAGAAGTTGGCTCCCGATGCGGGACAGGTTGGCCGTATACGAAACGAGCGGCCTCCAGTCCGACTGGGAAGCCTCGATCTCCGCCGAGTAACGATCGCCGATCGGCCCTCCCGGAGCGGCAGGCGGCGCGGACCGTCGAGGAAATCGCCCGCCGCCCCGCCGCGCGAAGGGCCGCGCCGGCCCATCGACGGCCTGGAGCCGATAACGCTCCTGGCGGCGCTGCACCTGGTTACTGAATTCCAGGACCGAGGAAAAGACGCCGCTGACGACCCAGAGGACGAGCCAGAACAAGGCGACGTGACGCGAATTGCGCGAGAGGGACGAGAGGGCCAGCACCAGAGTTCCGGCCGAGACAATAATCACCAGCCCGTACGCAATGCTGGCCAAGAGCACCCGCCAGGTGTCCCGCACGATCGTCAGGTCGAGACTGAAGAGGAGCCCCAACGCGTAGGCCAGCACGCAGGGCACGATCACCACCAGCCCGAGGAACGCCGCGATCACTCCCAGCTTGCCGACGAGATAGTCAATGCGGCGCAGGGGCCGCGACAGGTACAAGGGGAGCGCATGGAAGCGGAGGTCCTGGCTGATCAGATCGGGCCCGACGAGCAGGACCAGGATCATCGACAGGATCAGTTCGCTCGACAGAAACAGGCTGTAGCACAAGGTCCAGACCACGGTCCGGTACTGTTGGGGATCGCTGAAGATCCGCGGATTGAGAATTCCGTTGGAGCTCAGGAATTGCACGATCGGCTCCGCGATCGCCAACTTGCGCTCGACGAGCGCCCACATCGACAGCGCGTCTCCAAGCGCCACGGCCGGCAGCAGCGCGACCAGCAGCATCGAGCGGAAAACGCGGCGCTGCATTCCAATCCGCACGCCGTGCCGCGCGATGGCCACCGAGCGCCAGGCGTGGCCCGACAAGGGACCGTTCCAATGTTGATAGCCCCTGGTCGAAGATCGGCATCAGGCGTGCTCCAGAGCCTTGAGAAACACCTCCTCGAGCGTGCTCCGCTGTGGCCTTAGATGCCGGATTTGTAACTGCTCCAGCGCGGCAACTTCCCACAGGAATCGCTCGGAACGGCCCTCCGGCATCCGCACGATCAAGGAATCATCCCGGACCTCCACCGTGCAGCCCTCCGCCTCGGCCCGCGCGGCAAAGCGGGGCGCGTCGGCTTTGAGCCGCAGCTCGAAACACCGGTTGTGCAGTTGCTTCAGGTGCTGGATGTTCCCTTGCGTCAGCAGCTTGCCCGCGCCCAGCACGATCACCTCGTCGCAAACCGTTTCGACATCCGGCAGGAGGTGGCTGGAAAACAACAGGCTCATGCCCTTGTTCCGCGACAGGTCCCGCGCCAGCTCCAGCATCTCTTCGCGTCCGGCCGGGTCCATGCCGTTCGTCGGCTCGTCGAGGATCACCAGCTCGGGGTCATGCACGATCGCCGAGGCGAGCTTGAGGCGCTGCTTCATCCCGCTGGAGTACGAATCGACCTTGCGATAGCGGGCCTCGCCCAGCCCGACGTAGTTGAGCACCTCGTGGGCCCGCTGCAAGGCGTCCTTGGCCGACATGCCTACCAGCTCGCCGGCATACGAGACGAACTCGACCCCCACCACGCGCGGAAAGAGGCATTCGTCTTCGGGGACGAACCCGATCCGCCGCCGGATGTCGAGCTGCTGCCGCTGGAAATCCATGCCCAGGACTTGCCCGGTCCCCCGATTGACGCGGGTCAGGCCGAGCAGGGCCCGAATCAGGGTCGTCTTCCCCGAGCCGTTGGGGCCCAGCAGCCCGACCGCGCCGGACGAGACCGTCACCGAAAGGCCATCGAGCGCGACAATGGCTCCGTAACGCTTGGTGACCCCCTCGAACTGAAACAACATGCTGGCCCTCGCCGCCTGGCCCGCTCCGCTCAAACTGTACTAGAGAGATAGTACAGTGCCAGATGCCATTTCGCCTGTCAAGCCGCAACTGCCAAATTTTTTCAGGCGCCGCCGCAGACGGCCGACGTGGTCACGTTCCCGTCGGGCTCGGAAAAAGATGCTTGATCGAAGTCCGCGCGCGTGCCACGGCCGAGCCGCCGCGGACGAGCCGTGTTCTTGCGAGCGTCCTTGCGTCGCCGCAGGCTTCGCTCGGTGGCGACCAAGGCCCGACGTCGCGCTGTCGTACTAGTTGGCCGGTTCGATCGCGCCACCGTCGAGGCACACCATCCGGTAGAACAGACCCTGCGCCTCGCACGTCTTCAGATACGATTCGGGAAGGGCCGCGATCGTCGCGTCGTCCCACTCGACCACGTACTTGGTGTTCGGCTTCTTGCCGGTGGCCTCCACGACGGTCCCCGTCCACCCGGCACAAGAGACTTCGGGGAATTCGGGAACGGTTGTTCCCTCCTTGACGCGGACGCGGGCCCCGACGGCCAACTCGTCACTCGCCTTTTTCTTCGCCATGGTCGTCCCATGCAATTCAACCGGAAAGTGAACGCGACCGGCCACGCTTGAGCTCCCATCCCTTGGCAGCTTGAGCCGCCCGCTTCCAATCGCGGTTTAGTGTACCTTGGATTATCCGTAAGAAAACCCCGACCGCCGGAAACCCTCGGGCGATGAGCGGCTCGTTCGTGAAATCTTCGTTAAGCCGCCGCACACGCGGACAGTTGCTGCTCGGAAGTGGACGGGTGCTGCTCGTGATCCCTCGTCGTCTTGGCGCCCAATCCCGGCACCCTCTGACAGGCGGTGACGGAATTGGCTTTCTCGCCCGACGGGCAGAGGCGGACGATCGGCATCGACAGCGGCCGCTTCCTCCGCGAGCGGTCGCATCAAGATCTTCCTGGCGGTCGTCTGCTCGGGGAACATGCTTTTCTACGTGGCCCGTCAGTATTTGGGACGGTTCGGCTCATGAAACCGCAGGTTCGATCCGACACGGGGAGCGGGAATTGGCGGCAGGGGACCGGCTTGGGAATTTTCAAATTTCGGCGACAGCCGGAGCATCGAATTGACCGATCATTATGCAGCCGGCCGCCACGGCGGCCAAAACGAGAAAAACCCTGCCGACCGGGAAAATTGACAGCCGAGAGCCCTTTGTCTCGGCCGAGAGAGCTTGGCCGAGAAGCAGGGAACGATACAAACCTCTCTGCACACGGTTCCGACGGAGGTGCCAAAACCAAACTGAGGGTCCGGATCACTAAGGGGGGTGCTAGTCACGCCTCGATCCGCATCCTTCTCAAAGCGACTCCACCGTCGCAAACTCGCAAGAGGTTTGAAACAAAAAAGCCGCGGGACTCGCCAGGGTCTCGCGGCTTTTGTTGCGCGCGCCACACGGGACGTCATCTGCAGTGTGCCACTGCTAAGCCGCTTCGGATTAGCAGTGTCCCCCCCGGGCGTGCTTGCTGGTGCGATCGCTCAACTGGAATTGAAGCTCTGCACCAGTCGCCGCGAGGGCTCCTGCTCGATCAGCTGCGAATCGAGTCGAACGTGAATTCGTGAAGAGCACTGCTACAACGGAAGCCGTTGTAGCAGTGGCACCAAAACACCGCGGCAACAGACCGGGTGCCAACGGCCCTCGACTACCCAATTCGACCCCTACCGGAGTCAAAAGAAGGTAAACTTGCAGTCGGCAACAGACGCAGACGCGAACATCAACATATCGATTCACCGAATCGGCGGGAGCCTGACCATGGTCGACGAGACACCCAGGAAAGAACCAGGGACTCATCTTGTCGAAGTTTTCCGGGCAGAAAACAGCATCGCCGCGCATTTCTTCAAGAACGCGCTCGAGGATGCCGGGATCGCAGCTTACATCACGGGTGAAGCGATGTCCGCCACGGAAACTCTTCCCATGTGGTGGTCTTCTCCTCGCATTCTTGTCGACGCCGCCGACGCGGAACGAGCCGCAGAAATCATTCGTGAATTGGAGACGGCTCGCCGAGAGCGGCACGCTCGCGATGCCGATTGACGTGCATCTCGCAATCGATTCGCAATCGGGGCTCCGCGGTGTTCATTTGGCGCGACTGCTGAGGGAACACCGTCGGAATCCGCGTGGCTTCCTAGTATCACATTGCCAAGTCAATTGCTGAGCCTTTACTTGTCGACTTGCCGTCAAGACGTCCTTACGAGCCGCCGGCTTTACGCCGGCGGTCTTCGAGCGCGCTCGGCGCTCCGTTGAAGACCGCCGGCATAAAGCCGGCGGCTCGTAGGAACTGCGCGACATATCGCTGGAGCGCTAGGAGATTCTCCCCTCCTCCGCATCCCGATTCAGCCACGTGCGATAGGCCCCTCGCAGGCTGAGAACGCCGACGACGAGCAGGATCGCGGACAAGAGGCCAAGCGGATAGGGCTTGATTTCGTCGACATTAGTGGCGCAGACAATTAGAAAGATGCAGTAGGCCACGAGCCAGAGAATGGCCCAAAAAGTTCGCTTCAAACGAAGGGAGATTGGCCAGGCCGATTGCCAGGAACAGAGGCAGCCAGGCAATGACCACGACGGCCCACCAGAAGGCACTGCCCGTCAGCGAAAAACCGCCGCGCAGCTAGAGAACGACGCCGGGAACCGCGATGGCCAGGAGGATGAATCGCACGAGTGCCGCAATGATCGCCAGTCCGACCGCCTGCACGAACTGCTCTCGTGAAAAGGGTCGCACGACCTCGAGCCTCAAACGGACCCACGACTCGCCGTTGACAACGATGGCACCGAAACGGAGCGCGACAATCGGCAGCAAACCGACAAGCATGGCGCAAGCAGAGAAATCCGACCGCGGGGAACGCAGGTCGAGTGCGATGAACACGCCGCCAGTGACCACACCGAGAAGCGTCGATTTGCTGCGGATCTGCCACGCCGCGTCCCAATGCCGCGCGCGTCGCCACAAGCCTTCCGACGGCCCGGGAGCGACGCCGCCCAACGCGCGAAAACGGCGCGCAGCGGCCGCTCGCGATCGGGAGAGCTGCCGCGGCTCTTGCCCGCGGTCGACATCCACTGCGCCGCTGCGGCGCACCAAAACTTGCCGAAAGGCAAAGGCGCGCCTGTTGAACGGCAAACGCACGAAGTAAATCATTTGCGCCGTCAACCGTCCGGCTCGTTGCAGTAGCCATTTGTCCGCCGAGTTCGTGTGCTCCGCATCGAAGTGCGCGAGCCTGACGCCGGCACCGATGAACAAAATAACGGACACCGCGCACAATCCGATGGACTCGACCCACGAAAGCGATCGAGGGATCTGGGAGACGCGGAATTCGCCGAAAGAGATTAGCAGGTAGATGAGGATCAACGCGAAACCGGGAGTTTGACCGAGAAAACAGCCAACTGCGGAGAGCGCGCAACACACGGCCACCCTGGCGAATCGCTGGCCGCCCCCATCCAACATGAAAAAGGAAAGGCCGATCGGCAGGAACGCGGCGAAGACCAGAATCCACGCCGCGGCCACGATAAAGTGCGCCCGGTACAATCCAGGCGTCAGCCGTGCCCTCGAAGTGCTGAACATCTCTTTCAAGTGCATGGAGAGCAGCATGGGAAAAACGATGGCACCGAAACCGACGATGGCAAAGTCCCTGAGTCTCGCGAAGGACTCCTGCAGAGTTAAGGCATAAAAAGGGACGCAGACAACGGCGTTCAGGAGAAACCGCCCACGACAATACGTGAGGAGCACCTCCCGATAGGAGTTCCTCGATCGTCGTTTCCGTACGGTGCCCATCATGCCACGTCCCGATTGAGCCACGAGCGATAGGCGCCTCGCATGGTGCCGCAGCCGATCGCGGCCATGAGGGTGCATAAACCGAAAAGTGGCAAGCCTTCGGCTTTGCCCTCACACGAGGCGGCCAGCCACAGGAACAGCGGGTACGCGATCCAACTGCCAAGGATCGCCCAGAAGGCCTCTGGCTCTCGCAGATTCGCCAACCCCACTCCGAGAAACAGGGGCACCGCCGAGAGTCCGGCGGCCAGCGGCCATAACGGTTGCTGCGACCAAACGGGCTTGCTCGCCACCAGCCAAAATCCGGCCAGCGGAAGCACGCTGATTTCGAGCACGACGGCCACCAGGAAAAAAACCAGGACGAGAGCGACGGCCTGTACGTGTTCGGTGCGAGAAAAGGGACGTAAGAACTCGCTGGCCACACGGGCCCGCACGGCTGGCTGCAGCGAGATGGCAAAGGCGGGAATCAAGCCGACGAGTGGGGCAGCGAGACAAAGCAGGCTGGCGATGTCCCCCAGCGACCTCGCTCCCTGGGAGATTGCTATCCCCAACATCACCACGCCAGCCAACACGCACTGCCGAAGCATGTTCCATCCAAATTGGGAGGCGGCGTGCCAGTGCAGCGCTCGCCGCAAGAGATTCTCGCCGGCACCGGGCGACTTGCCGCCCAAGCCGCGCAAGTTGCGCGGAACGGAAACGCGCAACCGCGACCAGTGCCACCGTTCTTGATTGCGGCTGTCGCCGATTGCGGCCCCCGGGCCCCAAAGCGGTCGCAATAGCCCGCGCCTCGCGTAACCCGGCGTCTCTTCCCGCAACTGCCGGAAATGAATCGCCAAGACGAACAACGAGGCGAACGCGGCTGCCAGCAAAGCGATCGACGACACGAACGAGACCGGGATGATCGCGGGCCCCTCCGATTGATAGAACACATACAGAGCGAGCACGCACAACGGATAAATCGTTCCAGCAAGGATCACGGAAAACGGACGCTGTGACAGCATCGCGGGAACCGTCAAGGCGGCCAACGTCACCGCCACAACCGCAAGGCCGCGCTCGCCGAATCCGACGGTGAAGCCGGCGATCAGGCACGGGACGACGAACCCAACGATCGCCGTCATCGCGCCGGCGACGAGAAGGTGCGTCTTGTGCAAGCCTGGCGTGACGCGGGATCGGGGCGGGCTGAGCACCTCTTTGAGATGCTCGGCGACAACGATCCCCAAATACATGAGGCAAAGTGCGAACGCAAAGATACCCTCGAATGTGATCCTGGGCGGCGGCTCGATTGCCAGCACAAGCCCCGCGATGAGCGCCATCATCGCCTCAAGAATCGCCACCAGGATTAAGGGCCATCGCAGATACGTACGCAAGGCCGCGCGATACGGGTTACGCACGCGTTTCCGTGCTGGTGCCGTCATGCGATGTCTCGATCCAGCCAGGAGCGATAGGCCGCCGTTGTCAGGCCGGCACCGCTGACCACCAAAACAATGGCCCTGATCGCGACTCCCACATTCGAAACACTGTGCGGATCGCGCAGCGGCGTCCAGACCATCGCCGCATAAACGATCACCACGAGAGCCAAACACAGGAAGCCACGAAAAGCGGGCCAGTTGGCCGCGCAGAGGGCAACGAACAGGGGAGAGCCGCAGAAAGAAATCGCGACTGCGCACAGCGTTTCCCTCGTCGCCGGGCACACTCCCGTCGCGATCCAGATCGCGAGGAACGGAATCCCCATCAACAAGCACGACCCGACCAGCGACGAGACCGCCAATGCAAATCCGGTGGTCCCAACGTGTTGTCGCCGCGAATAGGGGCGGAGGAACTCGTTGATCCAATACGTGCGCCACGGAGGATTGACAACCCAGGCAAAGGGAAGGCAGGCGCACAGCGGTATTAGGAAGAACATCAAGCCGCCGAACTCAATGAACACGTTGCCTTGCGAGGTCTTTCCGGAATAGGCCATCAGGGCCAGCAGCGTTCCGCCGAGCGTTCCCAGCAACGTCGCCATCCGCATGTTCCACCAGGCGGCGTCCCAGTGTTTGGCCCGCTGCCAAAGTTCTTCGTCGGCCGCAGAGCCGCCGCGGCCCGGCCATCGTAATCGGGCCGGTGCAAACACCCAGAGGCGGTGGAAAGGTGAACCCAGCGCCTGTCGTCGATCCATGCCCGCCCGACCTTGGAGCGTCATGTCGGCGGCCTCGAGGTTCAGACAACGCTTTGCCACGCCGAAAAGACAGGCACACGAGACCGGGAACAAAAGCAGACTTTCCGCGTTCGTAGGGACCCACGCGGCAAACCTCCATCCTAGAATCGGGGCCGCGCACGGAAGCAGCAACCAGAGGACTGCCGCCCAGCGGTTCCAATAGGGCAGATAGCAAGCAATCGAGAAAACGGCCAGCGCGAGGGAAATCGCTGCCAGATGCGGACCACGCCAACCAGAGACTGCGAGAGACTGGCCCAGCGGAATGACGATCGTCAGGAGGCCCGCGATCGCGGCGGCAACGACAAGATGCACTGCGCCAGTCCAGGAGTGAGCCGGCCGCGTGCCGCGCTGATCATTCCAATTAGATGTCCATTGAGAAGGAGGGCAGAGAAGTTGAGGAAGAAGAAGCCGATAAATGCCCATCCGGGGCCAAACAGAAAATTCTCCTCACCGTCGACCCGGCTTGAGACTACAGTGATGAAGATCCACAAAGGGATGACCGCCAGCGTCCACGCATACTCCCAGCGTCCGTACGTGCCCAAGACCATCACGTAGCGGTTACGCACGCGTCACCTCCAGGAAGATGTCCTCGAGGCTGAGATCTTCAACTTCGACTTGGACCGTCCAGCGGCTTTCGATCTCGCGGAGCAGGTCCGGCGAGAAATTGGGGACGGTGACAAGGGCCTCAGTGCCGTTGCGTTCGCAGCGCGCGGCACCGGCGACCGCGAACGCGCTCGGCAGCGGATCGCGGGATGTGATGTGCAGCCGCTTGATTCGCTCTTTGAGGCGATCGAGCTCCTCGTCGATTGCAACGCAGCCCCGCTCGAGGATCACAATCCGATTGGCAATCCGTTCCAGGTCGGACGTGATGTGTGTCGAAAACAGGACCGTCCGCCCCTTGCCCACGAGGTCGAGAACCGTGCGGATGAAATTGCGGCGGGCCTCCGGGTCGAGGGCGGCGGCCGGCTCGTCGAGGACCAGAAAATCCGGCTCGTGGCCGATCGCCAGGAGAATGCTCAGCTTCTGCTGCTGGCCGACAGAAAGCGGGCCGACCTTTTCCGACGGGTCGAGGTTCCACTCGGCCAGCAGGCCGTCGATCAGCTCGTCGTTCCAGTGCGGGTAAAACGACGCCTGGTAATCGACGATCTGCCGCACGCGCATCCACGGATAGAGCGCGGGGGTCTGCGGCACGTAGCCGATCCGCGCCTTGGCCGCGTCGCTGAGCGTCCAGGCCGGCTCGCCGAAGACATGGATGCGGCCCGACTGCGGTTTGAGCAGGCCCAGCGCGCACTTGATGAGGGTTGTCTTGCCGGTGCCGTTTTTCCCCAACAGGCCGACCACCGAGCCCGGCGGGATCGCCAGCGACACCTGGTCCAAGACCCGCTTGGAGTCGAAGGACTTGCAGACGTTAGTGAGAGTGAGGACGAATTCGCTCACGTTGACGCTCCTCGAAAGCTGCCTGGACCAGCGCGCAGATCTCTTCGGCCGACAGGCCCGCGCTTCGACCCTGTTTGACGAGCCGGCGGACAAGACGGACCACTTCGTCGCGATCGACGATTTGCCGCTCACGCACGGGCTGCCCGACGACGCGCATCCCCTGGCCGCGGACCAGCTCGACGACGCCGTCCCGCTCCAGCAGCGAATACGCCTTGGAGACGGTCATCGGATTGACGGCCAGCTCGCCGGCCACCTGGCGGACCGACGGCAGAAACTCGCCGGCGGCCAGCCGCCCGGTGGCGATCTGGGCCCGCACCTGATCCAGAAGCTGCCGATAGATCGGCACTCCCGAGCTCGGCGCCACATGAAACCGAAACCGCCCGTCGATCGGCATGGTGTATTATAGTATCAATACACTCGGCGAACGGTCAAGAAGGGGAAGGATGAAGGCGGAAGGATGAAGGATGAAAAACGGCCTTTGATTCATCCTTCATCTCGCGGTCGAGCCGGCCGCAGGCTGTCGAGTCGGTTCCGCTCGGTTTCGTCGCGCCGCCAGGCTTGCACTCGATTCGGTCGTCGCGGTTGGGCCTGGGCTCACTCTTCTGGCTGTGGACTCGGCGGCAGTTGCGCGAGTATTTTCGACAAAACAGACCGCGGACAGACCCCTCCAATGCTAATTATGGCGGACGCCTTCGCGTTAACGACCCAGTCGCAAACCGCAACGCATGGCTTGTAGAGACGAGTTCTCGGATGTCCGCCGTGTTGCCAGGGGAGCGGAACCCGGTTCGGCGGCAGCGGCTTGCTAAATGTGCCAACGGCGGCCACGAGCTGGATGTCTCCATCCGGGTTGATTTCGTGCGTTGGCGTCACCACTACGGCGGGTCGGCATTTAGGATTGCGTCCCGCTTGGTCGTCCAGATTGATCCAAACGATGCTGCCCTGCTGAAGCGCCACGCCTGATCCTCAAAACGGGCATTCCTCTTCGCCTTCAAACCATTCTGGCGGCGGTGGATTCTTGGCCGCAATGCGCTTCAGTTCTGCCGCCGATGGCCATCCCGTGCGAGGTCGGCGCAGTTCCTTATTTGACAACAGGTGGGATATTTTCGAGAAGTCGGCGATCACCGTTTGAGATGTGACCGCGGGGTGCGTACGATTCCAGTTCGGGGCGGTGCGATTCCGATAGTCGCCGTTTCAGCCGCGATCGTTTTGATTTCGGTCGTCATGTTACACCTTGGTCTCCGGACTGAAAACGAGAATACGACGCTCGACCATGTACTCTTGGTTAACGTAAAGCGTGAGGCGATATTCTCCGGGTCGCTGAAACGGGATTCCCGCCAAAACAATTCCTAGTTCCTGGATCGCACGCGGGTCGTCCCCAAAGTCGTATTCGTCATTCACGGAAAGTACTTCTTGATCGTCGTTCGCGTTTGTCAGCGCTAACCGAATCGGCAGCCTGCCTCTTCCGCCGGAGAGCGCACAATAGACGTACATTCCAGGATGCAGGAGCGGGAAGTGAGGGCCAGAAATCGTCGAAAACGTGCCGATCAGCGTCATTTTGGCGGTATAGGGATCGCGATAGATGAAATCGCAAATCACCATCGCGATCGAAAACGGCGTTACCGGCGGTCTTTCGTGGCCGTTTGACATCCACACTCCCTTCCTAAATTTTATCGAAATAAAGCTGCCGCCGCGAACACTTTTTTGCCTCCAGCGTCCTGCTGGAATCCCCGGCCGGATCTCTGTCTTCGATTCAGGAGAGCGCCCCGCGTCTTGGTGGCGCAGCAGATTTATACCCTGCCGGACGGGCCCGCGCCAGTCGCGGATGGAATCGTAACCGCCTGTTTGGTTGAAAAGTCTCGAGCAGCAGAGATGCTTCTGTTTTGTGCCGTTTGACACGTTGCGACGGGCCGGGCGTATACTGCACGCTGGCACTCGGTCGTGCGGCGGATGAGACGTCGGCCTCGTGAGGAACCGAGTCGCCTGCGCGGAGGAGGCTCGCTGCGGTGTGCTTTCTGGTGTCAAACGTCCCCGGCCGCGGGCTTAACGCCCGCGCAAAACCGGCGGGGTTAACCCGCCGGCTCGTCAGGGGCGCTCTCTCGTTTCCCGGTTTCCTGCTCGCCCTTTTGCTGACGATCGCGGCGAGTTCGCCGTTGCTTGCCGCCGACGAGGGTGCGGCGCTGTTGGCCCAGGCACGAACTCACCTTGCCAAGGGACGCTACGAAGAGGCGATCGAAGTTTTCGAGCGAGCCGGCAAGGTGAAAGCGGATCCGGTGCTCGTCGCCATCGGCGAGAGCCAGGCGCGGCAGGCGGTTGGTGCTTGGGAGGAAGCGGAAAAAACGGTCGACGCGGCACTCGGCCATGCCCCTCAAGATGTCCGACTGCTCGCGCGGCGGAGCGAGTTGCATTTGCTCCGCGGGCGGTTGGCCGAGGCGGAAAAAGTGGCCGAGAGTGCCCGGCGGGGGGACCGTGAAAACCTGCTGGCACGGCTCGTGCTGGCCGACGTTTATGCCGAGACGGGGCGGAGCGAAGAGGCCAACGAGGCTTATCGCTGGTTTATCCGCTATTACAACGAGCGGCAGCCCGAGGACGCGGCCAGCCTGCTCTGGGTGGCCGAAGGCTCGATTCAGTACGCCCGCTGGAATCACAATACGCAGATCTTTCATTTCGTGGTCAACACGCTCTGCCCCGACGCGCTCAAGAACGACCCGAATGCCTGGCGGCGCACCTGCTCGGCGGCAGTCTGCTCTTGGAGAAATTCAATCGCGAGCAGGCGGTCCCCGAGTTGGAGCAGGCGCTGACGCTCAACCCGCGGGCGGCCGAGGCCATCGTGCTGTTGGGGCAAGATGCGCTCGACCAGAACGATTCTGATAAAGCACAGGCGAAAGCGGCCGAGGCGCTCAAGATCGATCCGCGGCTGCCTTCGGCCCTGCGACTCCAGGCGAACGCGTTTTGGTCGACCGGGCGGATTGGCCAGGCGAACGCGGCGGCCGACGCGGCGTTGGCCGTCAACTCCCGCGATCCGCACGCGCTCGCCGTCGCGGCCGCGTGCGCCCTCGTCGTCGAGGGGCTGCCGCCGCGGGCCGAGCTGGAGAAGTGGCTCCGCAAGCCGTCGGAAATGCACGCCTCCAAACAGCCGGCCGCCTTGGGGCGTTTTGCCGCGATCTGGACGGCGCTTGCCGGCTGGAATCCGAAGCCGGGCGTGTTCCTGAACGATCTGGGCGGGCTGCTCGAATCGCGGTTTCGTTTCGACGCGGCGGAAGTCTGTTATCGGCGGGCCGTCGCCGTCACGCCGCAGCTTCCCGAGGCCAAAAGTGCCCTCGGCATGCTGCTGATGCGGATCGGCAAGCTGGGCGAAGCGCACACCATGCTCGACGAGGCGTTCCAGGCGGATCCGTTCCACATGCGGGTGAGCAACTTCCGCAAGGTGCTCAAGCTGTTGGACGGCTACCAAGTGATCACGACCGAGCATTTCGTGATCCGCGTCGACTCGCAGCTCGACAAGCTGTTGGGCGGCTACATGGCCGAGTACCTGGAGGAGATCTATCCGCAGCTTGTCGCCAAGTTCGGATTTGCGCCGCCGCAGCGGACGCAGTTCGAGGTCTTCAACAAGTCGGGGGGCACGTCGGGACACGAGTGGTTCAGCGCGCGGATGGTCGGCATGCCCTGGATCCAGACGATCGGCGCGTCGACCGGCGTGATGGTGGCGATGGCCTCGCCGACCTCGGCCCCCGTGCCGTTCAATTGGGCCCGCGTGCTGCGGCACGAATTCGTGCACGTGATCACCGTGCAGCAAACGGGGTTCAATATCCCGCACTGGTTCACCGAGGCGCTCGCCGTGCTGAACGAGGGCTATCCGCCGCCGGCGAGTTGGGACAAGCTGCTGGTCGAGCGGCTGGCGAAAGGCAACCTGCGCACGCTGGAGACGATCGACACGGGGCTCCAACGGCCGGCCAACTCGGACGATTGGCAGTTCACCTACTGCCAGAGCCGACTGTACGCCGAGTACATGCTCGAACGAGGCGGGCCCGACGCGCTCAAAAAGATGCTGGCCGAGTACCACGACCAGGTTTCGACGCCGGCCGCCATCAAAAAAGTCTTCGGCGTGGAGCTGGCCGAGTTCGAAAAGGGGTATCGCGCGTTCCTCGAGCGAAAGGTGGCCAGCCTTCCCAAATTGGAATCGCGGCCAACAAAAACCGTCGAGCAGCTCGAGAAAGAATTCGAGGCCAAACCGGGCGATCCGGCCGTCGGCGGGGCGTACGCCTGGGCCCTGTTGGAAGCGGGCAACGCGAATCTCGCCAAGAGCACGGCCCGGCACACGCTGGCCAAGAAGGCCGGCGAGGTATGGTCCTCGCTGGTGTTGGCCCGGTTGGAGGCCGACCAACAGCAGTACGGCAAGGCGATCGGCCGGCTGAGTCCGCTGTTGGATCGGTCGGCTCCGCAGCGGGAGGTCCTGTTGACGTTGGTGAAGCTCAAACTGCTCGATGAAAAGCCGGCCGAGGCGGCCGAGCTGGCCGAGATCGGCATCGAGCATTTCCCGCTGCAGGCCGAATTCCTGCAGGGCCTGGCGGCGGCCTATGCGCAGCTTGACGACGCACCGCATCTCGCGCGGACTCTCAAGCAACTTTGCGAGAGCACGCCGGACGACGTCGCTCCGCGGCGGGCGCTGGCCGAATTGGCGCTCCGGCAAAAGCACTACGCCGAGGCGATCCGCGAGGCGAAGTCGGCCCTGTACGTCGACGTGCTCGATGCGCAAGTCCACCGGGTCTTGGGCGAGGCGTATCTCGGCGTCCACGAACCGCAAAAGGCCCTGGCCGAACTCGAAGCGGCGGCCCAACTCAAACCGAAAGACGACGACGTGGAACTGGCCCTGGCCAAAGCCCTCGCCGCGGCGGGCAAAAAGAACGAGGCGAAGACCCATTTCCAGGCCATCCTCGACCGCGACGGCAAGAACGCCGAAGCGCGGGCCCAGCTCGAAGCGCTCAAATGACAAGAGGGGTCAGGGGCCAGGGATCAGGTGTCAGCAAAGACCCAGAAAGGCAAAGCCTTTCAGTCCCTTTTCCCGCCCCCTCACCCCTCGTCCCTCACCCCTAACCCCTGAGGTCCCTAATGAATCCCGACGCTGCGGCAGGCCGGCTGACGATCGCCGGACTGCAATCGTTGATTGCTGAGATGTATTCGCAAAAGGACGAAGCCCGCGGCGTCGACGGGACGTTCATGTGGCTGATGGAGGAGGTGGGCGAACTGGCCTCCGCCCTGCGGCACGGCACGCCCGAGGAGCTGGCCGCTGAGTTTGCCGACGTGTTGGCGTGGCTCGTCACGATTGCCAACGTGGCCCACGTCGACTTAGAGCGGGCCGTGATGGACAAATACGGCCGCGGCTGCCCCGGCTGCGGCCAGATGGTCTGCCGCTGCGACGCGGCGGAAAAGCCGTAAGCGAGTCTGCGGCGAAAGCGGGCCGAATTCCCCAGAAATTCAAGCGGCAGTATTAGACGCAAGCGATTTATTTACAACACTTTACGTTCATATAAAATAATACTTATCTGTGGTTGGCCAAGCTGGCTGCACAGCATCTAAATCCAATTGCGACGGTCCGTTGCGGCGTTTGCGCATTTTCCTGGACCCCCCTCTGCACCACAGAAAAATCGGAAAAAATGACGGGAAAGCGGCAGGCAACGCCTGATGCGATATCAGGTTACGATTCTTCCGCGGTCTTGTCTCGTCAGGCCCCGCATCGCAGAAAAAGGGCAAAAACCGGGCGAAAATTGACGAATCGCCCGAGGGCCAGCCGAGTCAGCTCTTGGTCCGCGGCTGGAAGAGCGGGTTCTTCGTGAGGCCGATGCGGTTGGTCCAATACTTCAGCAGCACGTTCAGCGTCGATAGGCCGTAAGTGACGCTGCGGCGGAAGTTAATACTCGAAGCCTCGTCGAAATACCGCACTGGGACCGGGATATCTCCCAGCTTAAAACCGAAGTGGACCGCCTGTGCGAGGAACTGGCTGTCGAAGACGAAGTCGTCGCTGTTCCGCTCGTAGGGGATCGTCTCCAGCACGGCCCGGCGGTAGGCCCGGAAGCCGCTGTGAAAATCTCCCAGGTTCTGGCCCAGGGCCATGTTCTCGACGATCGTGAGGCCCCGGTTGGAGATGTACTTGTACCGCGGCATGCCGCCGGCGAGTGCTTCCTTCCGCGTGCGGATACGGGACCCCAGGACGACGTCGCAAATGCCCAGCCGCAGAATGGAAACGGCGAGCGGGATCACCCGACTGTCATATTGGTAGTCGGGATGGATCATCACGATGTAGTCGGCACCCGCGTCGAGGGCGTGGCGGTAGCAGGTCTTTTGGTTGCCGCCGTAGCCGCGGTTTTGCTGGTGCTCGATGACGGTCAGTCCCAGGTCGCGGGCGACCTGGACCGTGTTGTCGCGGCTGCAGTCGTCGACCAGGATGATCTGGTCGACCGTTCCCGGGGGGATGTCCTGCACCGTCCGATGCAGGGTCGAGGCCGCGTTGTAAGCCGGCATGACGGCGATGGTGCGGCCGCTCTGGACGGTTTGCCGATTCTGGGTGTCCTGCATCACGTCGATCGTTTGCACGAGTCCGATTGTCGTCGCGCGAAACGGTCAACACAACCGAAAAGAGGAAACCGGGGCCGACCGGCGCCTTTTTTTAGGTGCCCCCGGACGCGATTTAATCGGGCTTCAAGAGGCCGTTACCGGCGTGGCGGTGATGACGCGGTTTCGACCCGATTCTTTGGCCTCGTACAGGGCGGCATCGGCCGTGGCGAGCAATTCCTCGGGGGAGCGGCCATGCTCGGGGAAGACGGCCACACCGACGCTGATCGTGACGTTGATCTGTGATTGCGGCGTGTGAATCGGCAAGACCTCGACGGCCGCCCGCAGCGTTTCCGCAATCCAGGTCGCCTCCTGCCGCTGCACGCCGGGCAGGAGGATGGCGAATTCCTCGCCGCCGAAGCGGGCGGCCAGTCCGGGGGAACCGGAACTGAGGCGGGTGACCGACTCCTTGAGGACGCGCGATACCAGGCGGAGCACCTCGTCGCCGACCAGGTGCCCGTGCCGATCGTTGATCGATTTAAAGCGATCGATGTCCACCATCAACAGGCCGCAGGCACTCCCCGCGGCGGCCGCCGACTGCAGGCTGGCGGCGAATTCGCGGTCAAACGTGCGGCGGTTGGAGAGGTCGGTGAGTGCATCCTGGCGGGCGTGCCATTCGGCCACGGCCTGATGCAGCACCCGCAGGACCGTATCAGAGAGGTACCGCGCGGCCCAACTGACGAGTTCCGGCCGCACTCCGACGAACGGCTTTTTCGCGCTGCGGGTGAGGCACAAGGTGCCGGCAATTCCATTGGGGCTGACGACGGGGGCGACGATTGCCGCGCCGATCAGTGAATCGATGCCGATCCGCTCGAGCTGTCCGTTGTTGAGGAACTCGGGCTCGCTGCGGGCGGCGGCCGTTTCCGCGAGCGTCGCTTCCAGTTCCGCGTGTTTCTTGGCGCTCGTCGTCGACAGGGCGACGCCGCAGCGGCAGAGCGGTTTGTACGAGGCTTTGCCGTCGCCGTTGGCCAGGAACAGGACGGCCCGATCGGCCTGGGCCATCTCGCGGAGCCGATCGACGAAGGCCTCGATCATGTCGAGGGGCGAGCGGTGCTTCTGGTCGGTGACCGTCCGCAATTCCATGATTTCCCGCATCGACTGCAGCTGCTGGTCGCGCATTTCCAGCTCTTCGGTCCGCTTGACGATGCCGCTTAAGCTCCGCATGAGCCGTTTGGCCAATTCGATCTGCTCATCGAGTGGAATGCCGACCGGAAGCAACGAGGTGGTGACGATCACCCCCACGAGATCGTCGGCGTTTCCGATTCCCGCCAGAAACAGCCGCTCGAACCGGCCGCGGTCGGCGGCGGAAAGGTTCTCGTAAAGCCGGGTGCCGTAAAGCTCGACTTTCGAGACGACCGTGACCCCCTCTTTGCGGACCCGCTCGAGCAAGGGGGCATCCACCAGCAAGAGCTCGCGCGACTGTTCGGACAGTCCGCGGGCGAGCGTGACATCGCCTTGCAGAGCGCCGGCAGGCACGTAGGCGGCAAAACCGTCTTTTGTCTCTTCGACCAGGCGGCGAATCAGCTGGTCCAAGGTGCGCTCGAGGTCGAGTTCGCCGGCAAAGTCACGCAGGATTTGATTCTCAAGCGACGTCAGCGTGCGGTCCCGGCTGACGCTGCGCAAGTCATTTTTTGCATTGTCGATCTGGCGGCAAAGCTGCTCTTTCACCTCGGCGGCGCGGTAGCCGCGAATGAGCTGATAGAGATATTGCAGGGCGCAGATCAGGACCAGGGCGACCAGGTATCCGCCGGACACAGCCTGATCGCAGAAGCGAAGCACATGATCGGCCCAGGACGTCAACTCCGCCACAGGAGACTCCGAGTCAATGATTGGATGCGGGAAAAAGGAGACGGGGCCGGCCGTGTGACCAGCGTCCTTATTTCTGAATCGTAGCACATGCGGCGGCCCGCAGACTGCGAATCACGATGGATACGCCGTTCGATTCTGCCGAGCTTGCGGAAGAATCCGAAGCCAGCGGATAATCCAACAGCGGACGGACAAACCAGGGGGCGCAGCGATCGCAGAAAAGGCCGTGGCGCAAACCCGCTCGACCGGTCCGGCCTCTTTTTTTACGGGGTTGCGGATGGAAAAAATCGCTGAGCTGACCCTGTCGCGTGGCGTCCTTTTTCGTGCGGCGCTGGTGATCGGCCTCGCATCCACGCTTCCCGCCGCGCGGCCCGACGATGCTCGGGCAAAAAAGGGGGAGAAACACAAAGCCGTTAAGGAAATCGGACGCGAATGGACCCCTCTCTTCGACGGTCGCACGCTCAGCGGCTGGAAAACCACGGAGTTTGGCGGCGAAGGAAAGGTCGAAGTCAAGCAGGGGGAGCTGATTCTCGGCGTCGGCAACAATCTTACGGGAGTCACGATCGATCGGCCGATACCACGATCGAATTACGAGGTGACGCTCGAGGCCAAACGCGTGGAAGGGTCGGATTTCTTCTGCGGGCTCACATTCCCCGTCAAGAAAGACCCCTGCAGCCTGATTCTGGGCGGCTGGGGGGGCGGCGTCTGCGGCCTTTCCAGCATCGACGGTAACGACGCCTCGGAAAACGAAACGACGAAGTACAAAAAGTTCGAGAACGGGCACTGGTACTCGGTCCGGCTCCGCGTCACCGATAAAAAAATCGAGGCGTGGCTCGACAAAGAGCAAATCGTCGATCAAGACCTGGCCGAGCATACGATCTCGATCCGTATCGAAGTGGAAGAGTCGAAGCCTTTCGGCATCGCGTCCTACGAGACGAAAGCCGCCCTGCGCAACATTCGCATCCGCCGTCTCCCTTGAGCTTTGACACTTCGCGCAAGTCTGTGGTGTAATTCGAACGGTGTGTTTTCAGGAGTCGATTCGCAGGGAAGGATCGCGAATGCCTCGAAACTGGCGGTTTCTGGCCCACGATCCATCACGCGTGCGGCAACTCAGCTCGGATCTGCAAGTCTCGCCTCTCATGGCGCAGGTGCTGATCGCCCGCGACCTCGGGGACCAGGCGACCGAGTTCTTGAACCCCAAGCTCACCGGCTTGCACGACCCGGAAGTCCTGCCGGGAGTTTCGGATGCCGCCGATCGAGTCGTTTCGGCCATCCGTTCGCAGCGCCGCATCACGATTTACGGAGATTATGACGTTGACGGCGTGACGGCCACGGCCCTCTTGTGGCACTGCATCAAACTGGCGGGAGGCCGCGTCGACTTCTACATCCCGTCGCGCCTCGAAGAGGGATACGGACTCAACTGTGACGCCGTCCGGCAACTCTACGAGGAAGATCCGCAGCGCCTCCTGGTCAGCGTGGATTGCGGAATCGGCAGCCTTGCCGAGGCGGCCCTGGCCCGCGAATTGGGCCTGGAGCTCATCATTACCGACCATCACCAGATCGGGCCCTCCCTGCCGGAGGCGGCATGCCTCGTGCATCCGCGGCTTCCCGGCACGAACTATCCTTTCGGCGACCTGTGCGGCGTGGGCGTCGCGCTCAAGCTCGCCTGGGGGATTTGCCAGCGGTTGGGTGACGGAAAAAAAGCCTCCCCGCAGATGCGCACGTTCCTCATGGGGGCCGTTGGATTGGCCGCGATCGGCACAGTGGCCGACGTCGTGCCGCTGCGAGGAGAGAACCGTCTCCTCGTCAAATATGGTCTCAAGAGCCTGATCGAACTGGCGACTCCCGGCCTCAAAGCCCTCTTGAACGTGGCCCAGTTGGGCGACCAGTCGACGATCGAATCGGATCAGATTGCCTTCGCCTTGGCTCCGCGGATCAATGCGGCCGGACGCCTCGGGCAGGCGCGACTGGCCGTCGAATTGCTGACGACGGAAAACGCGGAGCGGGCTGCCGCACTGGCGAGCTACCTGGACCAATTGAACAAAAACCGCCGGACTGTCGAGCAGCGGATTTTCAAAGAAGCCCGCGAGCTGATGGCCAGCCGCCCGGACTGGCACGATTCGCCGGCCGTCATCCTTCACCGGGACGACTGGCACGCGGGAGTGATCGGGATCGTGGCCAGCCGCGTGGCCGAACATTTTTCGCGTCCCGCGATCCTGATCGCCGTCAATGCGCAGACGGCAATTGGTCAGGGATCCGGCCGCAGCCACGGCGGTTTCGACCTGCACGCCGCCCTGGCGGCTTGCCAGACGCACCTGGTGTCGTTCGGCGGACACCAGGCGGCCGCCGGACTCAAGATCGCCCCCGATCGAATCGACGCCTTTCGGGACGACTTTTGCCGCTTCGTGGGTGAAAACCATGCACCGAGCGCCAGCGCGGGCGACTTGCGGATCGACGCCGAGGTGCGGTTGTGCGACGTCACATCGCACGCGGTGAGAGAACTCGATCGCCTCAGTCCTTTCGGCCATGAAAACCCGCGGCCGGTCTTTGCGACGAGCCGCGTGGAGCTGGCGGAGCCGCCGCGAAAAATGGGGGAAGGCGAGCGGCACTTGTCGCTGCGCGTGCAGCACTACAACACGACGTTGCGAGCGATCGCCTTTTCGCGGGCCGATTGGGCCGAGCCGATCGCCGGGCTGAAGCGCCCGTTTTCGATCAGCTTTGCGCCGTGTATCAATCGGTTCCGCGGGAACGAGAACGTAGAGCTTCAGCTCATCGACTGGCAGCCGGACGCCGTCACGCCGTCCGGGTCGGCGGGAATGCAACCGGCTTGACGACCACCTCCGAACTGCGGCACCAACTGCGCGAGGAGCTCGAGCTGCGGGGAATCGCCGACGCGCGGGTCCTCGACGCCATCGAAGAGACGCGCCGCGACCTGTTCGTCCCCGAAGCGATCCGCGCGGCGGCTTACGAAGACTCGGCCCTGCCGATCGGCAACGGGCAGACGATCAGCCAGCCGTATATCGTGGCGCTCATGACGCAGGAACTCGAACTCTCCGGGGACGAGAAAGTCCTGGAAGTCGGCACGGGCAGCGGCTACCAGGCCGCGATTCTCGCCCGCCTGTGCCGGACGGTCGTGACGATCGAGCGGATTCCCGCGCTCTCCGAGTCGGCCCGGGGCGTGCTGGCGGAAATGGGCATTCACAACGTCCTTCTTTTGCAGGGGGACGGCACGCTCGGCAATCCAGAGCACGCGCCTTATGATCGGGTGATCGTGACCGCAAGCGCTCCTTCCATCCCCCCGCCTCTTTACGACCAGCTGAAGCCCGGCGGGCGCCTCGTCGCGCCGATCGGCGACGAATCGACGCAGGAGCTGGTCCGAGTCGAGAAGACCGATTCCGGACCGAAAACCACGATCTTATGCGGTTGCCGGTTCGTGAAACTGATCGGCGAGGCAGGATGGCAGATCCCGTGACAAAACCCGCGAGTCGGAACGGGCTTGTCCCAACGCCAAGGCGCGTTTCAACGTAAGCATCCCGGTGGATCTATGCCCAAATTGACCGCTCGCCGCATTGTGCCCTCCCTCACCGCCGCCAAACGCCGCTGGAATACTTCATGTCATTGCAACTCCGCAATGTGATCAAAACCTACCGCGAACCGGACGGAAATACTCTCACGGTACTCGACATCGAGAATTTTCAAATCGGCCCGGCCGAGCAGGTTGTGCTTGTCGGGGCCAGCGGCGGCGGAAAGACATCGCTCTTGAACATCATTTCGGGCATCAGCACGCCCGATCAGGGGAGTGTCACCGTCGACGGGACCGAGATCACCCGCCTGCCGGAGGTCGCCCGCGATCGATTTCGAGCCGAGCGCATCGGGTTCGTCTTTCAAACGTTTAATCTCCTCCCGGCATTCTCGGCCCTTGAAAACGTTTTGCTGGGAATGAGTTTTTCAGGAAAACGGGTCGACTCCAAGCGGGCCCGCGACCTGCTCGAACGTGTTGGTTTGGGACATCGCACGTCGCATCGGCCGCCGCAGCTTTCAGTGGGAGAACAGCAGCGCGTCGCCGTTGCCAGGGCGCTTGCCAACCGGCCTTCGCTGCTTTTGGCCGATGAGCCGACTGCCAATGTCGACGTCCGCAATCAGGATGTGATTCTGGACCTGATTCGCGAGGCGTGTGCCGAATCAAAGGTGGCCCTGTTGATGGTCACGCACTCGACCGAGGTCGCCTCCCGCTTCCAGCGAGTCGACCGCCTGGAGAACTTCAACCGCGCCGCCGGAGCCGCACGATGAATCTGTTTGCCATCGCCGGGAAGAGTATCCGGCAGCGATTTTTGTCCTCGTCGCTAACGGCCTTGAGCGTCGCGCTGGGCGTGATGCTGATGGTCGCGGTCCTCGTGATCTACGGCATCATGGATCGTGTCTTCAATCAGCAAGCGGTCGGGTACCAACTCATCATCGGGCCCAAAGGGAGCGACATGCAGCTCGTGCTCAACACGATCTACCGCGTGGGCGCTCCGATCCAGAACTTGCCCTATCTCTACTACGAGGAGCTCAAAAAGGACCCACGGATTGGAGTGGCGATTCCGGTTTGCATGGGCGACACGACGCAAAAAGGTGGTTTCCCGATCTTGGGCACGACCGAAGACTACTTCCGCAACGAGTACGCTCCCGGTCGCGAATTCCTGATCCGCGGCGAACCCTTTACTCACTCGTTCGACGCGATCATCGGCTCGCAGGTCCACCGGGCCAACGGCTGGGACATCGGGACAGAATTCCAGCTCGTCCATGGCGGGGCCGAATCCCACGTTCACGACGAGAAATTCACCGTCGCCGGCGTGCTCGCGCCGACCGGCACGCCCAATGACAAAACCGTCTTCATCCACCTCAACGGCTTTTACGCCATCTCGGGACACGACGCCCCCATGCGGGAGGCGGTCAAACGCTGGCACGAGTTCAGCGGGCAGCCGACCGATGACGCGGCCCTCGACGCGGCGACCGCCGAATGGAAAAAGAAGTGCGGCATCACGGACGCCGACGAGGAAGAGGAAAAACACGAAGAAAAAGGGGCCGCGCATCACCACCACCACCATCATGCCGCCTGTGATGTGCAAAAAGAGGTCACCGCGATCCTCGTCAACATGAAGGGGGACAGCATGACGGCCGCCGCCATGTTCAGCGGCGAAATGAAGCGCGGACACAAAGTCCAGGCCGTCAATCCAATCATCCCCATGCAGCGGCTGATGTCCGACATCTTGGGCAACGTGCGCACGGTGCTCGTCGTGATGACGGCCCTCATCATCATTGTCTCGGGCGTCGGGATCTTCGTGAGCATTTACAACTCGATGTCGGACCGACGGAAAGAGATCGCCATCATGCGGGCCCTCGGGCGCAGCGCCGCACCGTGTTCGCCATCATTCTGGCCGAGTCGATCCTGTTGTGCTTCGGCGGCGGAATCTTCGGCATTCTGTTGGGTCACGGCCTCGTCTTCGGCGCCGCCCCGATCGTGCAACAGCAGACGGGGCTCCTCATCAGTCCCTTTGCCTTCGAGCCGATCGAACTCGTCCTGCTTCCCGCGCTCATTGCGCTGGCGTCCATCGTCGGTGTCGTTCCGGGTCTCGCGGCCTATCGCACCGACGTGGCCCGGGCGCTTGCCGATTAGGACGGCACGCAGTCCGCCCCGCGGCCCCTTTTTTGCGCGTCATAGGCGATAAAAAAGGGCTCTGCGGGAAGGCGCAACCGCAGAGCCTCCATAAATCCTGGCTGCTCAGTGCTGGCGACCGGCTCCCGCCATGCTGTGAGCAAAGAGGTTGATCATCGCCTTGTTAAAGGCCGGCAAATCATCCGGCTGGCGGCTGGTCACCCAGTTGTCGTCCTCGACGACCTCCTGGTCCACCCATTTGCCGCCCGCGTTTTCAATGTCGTCCTGGATGGTGTGATAGCTGGTCAGCGTCCTTCCCTCGACCAGACCGGCCGAAATCAGCTCCCACGGGGCGTGACAGATCGCCGCGATCGGCTTGTGGGCGTCCTGCATCGTCCGCAGAAAAGATTTCAGCTCAGGCAACACCCGCAGAAAGTCGGCGTTGAGCGCGCCCCCTGGCAGCATCACGCCGTCGTATTCCTCCGGGTCGGCTTCGGCGAGCGGTTTGTTTGCCGGAACCGTGATCCCCTTCTCCATATGCCGAAACGCCTGCAGTTTCCCCGACTTGGGCGAAAGAACCGTCACCTTGGCAGCGGCATCCTTGAGGGCGCCGACTGGCTCGGTTAATTCCTGTTCCTCGAATCCGTCCGTCGCGATCACGGCGACGCGAAAACCGTTCAAATTGGCCATGGCCGAATCTCCATGTACATGCCGACATCGATTCCCTGATGCTCACTGGGGCAACAATCGTGCCACCGCTAGCGGATCAGGGGACGCGGAATACCGGAGGGAGGCCGAGGCAGACGGCGCGCCCGCGGGGCGGCGTCTTTTGGCGGCGGGGCCGCGTCATTCGCGAGCGGCTGCGGCTCAGGATTCGGCGTTTCCTCCGTTCTGCCGAGCCGGCCCGGCTGTCCGAATGCGGCGCAAATCGCCTCGGCCGTCGATTCGGGAACCTCTGCGAGAAAAACAATTTCGCGGGATTTCATAGTCGCGACAGGCGCGCCGTCGAAGTAGGCCACTCGATTTGAGGCCGTGCTGGGGATGCGGGGCTCGCCGTTCAATATCCCGACAAGATTGGTCGGATCGGCCGCGGAGATGATTACGAGCTCGCCGGGCGGCCGTTCGTCGCGAAGCGTCCGGAGTTGTGCCACCGCGTCGGCCGTGGCGAATTGCTCGCCTCCCACGCCGGCCACGAACCGTCCACCACGGATTTCGCCGCGGGCTTCGAGACGCCGGTAGACCCGCGAAAGCTCGTACCAGCCGGGCGCTCCCGGCTCTTTGACGAGCAGGTCGCGAAAAACGACACCCCACCGGCGCAGAAGCTGCCAGGCCCACTGCTCGACCAGGTTATCCGCCGTCGCCGAATCGAGTGCCGCGGCCTCCGGTCGCCAAAGAGACCATCGTCCGGTCCCGCCGACTGTGTTGCGGCGTCGCACGAGCCCGCGCGGCGCCGCTTCAAATGCGCACGGTTGAGCCTCCGTTGTTCCTGGATAAGTTGCCGCAGACCGGCAAATCCGTCGGCCGTGACGTGGCCCCGCGACACCAGTTCCCCGAGCACTTCATCCATCTGGGCGGCGAGCATTTGCGTTTGCCGCACGAGGTCGGCGGCGAACATGGCCCCTTGAGCCGTTAGCAATTCCAACACCTGGCGGGCCGGACTCGTGAGCAATTCGGTTTGCGGTTCCCGCGGCCGGCTCGCCACGAGCCACTCCAAATCGGAGCGCAAAAAAAGCGAAACGGGCGCGACCCGCGTGATGGAGGCCATCGGACGGCTGTTGTCGGCGACTTGCGGCGGCGGAAACAGTCGGCCCCAGCCGACATCCCCGGCCAGGCACAACTCGTCGAGCCACTGCGGCTGATAGCCCGAAATCCGCGCCGGCAGCAGATCCCGCTCCCAGCAAATGGCCGGCGCATCGATCCCCTGCAACAGGGCGATGACATCGAATAACCCGTTGGCCCCTGTTTTTTTGCGCCGGCAACGAGCCCCTGGTGCCGAGAGACGAATCGCCAAAAAATGCGGACGTCGACCGGCTGGATCTGCTTCCGCAATCCGTCGACCGTGAGCCGATGAATGCGGGCCAAAAGCCGCCGATGACACCATTCCAGGGGGGGTTGAGAGCCGGCAGCCGGTTCGTCCTGCGGCGTGAAGCGGCCGCGGAGCACGATCCCCTCTCCTTCAAGGGCTTCGAGCGCGGCCGTAGCCTGTGACGGTGTAATCGAGAGACGCTCGGCCACGACGGGCCCCGTCGTGGGACCGCAAATCTCCATCAGGCCCCGCACCATCGCCACGCGTGCGTCGATCGACGTCCAATCGTGACGAACGGTCGCCGGAGCCGTGATCGGCGGGATCGGAGAGACGTCCGGAAAAACCGCGAGCGCCGCCGGCAGCCGTTCCGCGGAGATCCAAGCCATGCGGTGGGTGCCGTCGGTGCGGGAGGCGTCCGGCAACACGATCTCCGCGGCCCTTTTTTCCGCCGCCAGCGCCTCAAAAAAAGGCTTCCATTCGGGGAGCGTCTCGTCGACCGGCAGGACGATCCGGTTGAGCAGCGCATCGTGCAATTCATCCGGGTCCCGTACGAACGGCTGCGCCTCTTGCACGACCTGCGCAATGGCCGCCGCATCGAGCCGTCCCAGATCACGGACCGTCTCGAGCGAGACAGCTCGGGGCGTGGAAACGGCCCGCGCCCGCCGTTCCTGGATTTCTCCGCCATCCAGGAAGGCGTACAAATTGGCGTTGAGCAACTCGAGGGCAAACGGTGAAGGCTCCCGCGTGTCGCGGGCGACGAAGGTGATCTCACCTCGCTCGACCCCGCGCAGGATGTCCCTAAGGCCGTCGATGTCGAGCGGTTCGTGCAGGCAGTCTTCCATCGTCTGGCGGGCTAGCGGGTGATCGGGCAATTCGAGTTCGCCCGCCGTGTGCTCCTGGCAGCCGGTGAGACGGGGAAAGACGGCCGAGAGCAGGTCGTCCGAGCGGAATCGTTGCAGGGCGGGGGGGACTTTCTGGCTCCCTTTTCGCCTGAGGACGAGCAAGGCCCGCGTCACGTTCCACCGCCAGCGGACCTGGAACATGGGGATCCGCAGCACGGCCTGCTCGCACAGTTCCCGCACATTGGCCGACGTCACCATCGGAAACAGGCTTTCCAGCGGGAAGCTGTGTTGCGGGCCGATCGACAGCAGGAACCCATCGTCGTCGGCCGTCGCCTGCAGCTCGAAATCGAACGAGCGGCAAAACCGCTTCCGCATCGCCAGACCCCAGGCCCGGTTGACGGCCCCGCCGAAAGGGGCGTGCACCACAAGCTGCATGCCCCCCGTCTCGTCGAAGAACCGCTCAAAAACGACCCGGCGGCAGGAAGGGATCAGGCCGATCGCCATTTTTTCGGCCAGGGAATAAGCCACCGCCTGCCGGGCGGCCTCCTCCGAGCAGCCGGTCTCGGCGATGACCCACCGTTCAGCGGCCGGCGGGTCGGTGAGCTGCGATTCGAGATCCTCACGGAATCGCGACACTTCCTCCGACAGTTCCAGAGAGCGGCCCGGAGCCTCGCCCAGCCAGAACGGAATGGTCGGCGGCGACCCGTGCGCATCGACGACGCGGACCTCGCCCCCTCGCACATACAGGATTTGCCACGACGTATTCCCCAACAGAAACACGTCGCCCCGCATGCTCTCGACAGCGAAATCCTCATCCAGCGTTCCGACGACCGTTTCCTCCGGCTCGGCCACGACGCGGTATTGGCCGTTCTCGGGAATCGCACCGGCGTTGGCGATCGCCGCCAGGCGGGCCCCCTTGCGGGCTTTCAGCCGGCGGCCGACGTGGTCGTAGTGCAGATAGGCCCGGCCGCGGCCCGTGTTGCGGGCAATTCCCTCCGAAAGGTATTCGATCGTCCGGTCGAATTCGGACCGCGCCAGATGCCGATACGGAAAGGCCTGACAAAAGAGCGCGAAGAGTTCCTCGACATCCCAATCCTGGGCCGCGACCTCGGCCACAATCTGCTGGGCCAAGACGTCCAGGGGCGCCTCGGGGATCGCCACGCTGTCCAGAAGGCCTGCGCGGACGGCCCGGAACAGGGCCAGCGATTCCAACAGCTCGTCCCGCGACAGGGCCACGAGCCGGCCCTTCGGCACCAGTCCCAGCGAGTGCCCGGAGCGTCCGATCCGCTGCAAAAAAGTGGCGATCGACCGGGGCGAGCCGATCTGAATCACCAGGTCGACATAGCCGATGTCGATTCCCAGCTCCAACGACGCCGTCGCCACGACGGCCTTCAGCTCGCCCGTCTTGAGCTTCCGCTCGGTCTCCAGCCGCTTGATCGTCGACAGCGAGCCGTGATGGCTGTCGACGTGTCCTTCGCCGAGCTTTTCGGTCAACTGGTGCGTGAGCCGCTCGGCGAGGCGCCGCGTGTTGACGAAAATCAGCGTCGTGCGGTGCTCCTGGATCAATTGGATCAAGCGGTCGTTGACCTCGTCCCACTGCTCGTGAGTGCAGACGACACCCAACTCGGTCCGCGGCAGCTCGATTTGCAGATCGCGGTCCCGTGCGTGGCCGACGTCGATGATCTCGCAGGCGTCGGGCGCCGCAGCCGCCGGCTTCGCGCCGATGAGAAAACTCGCCGTCCGCTCGATCGGTTTTTGCGTGGCCGACAGGCCGACCCGCTGCACGCGCCGACCGCACAGGCTCTCCAAACGTTCGAGCGTCAGGGCCAGGTGCGAACCGCGCTTGTTGCCCACCATGGCGTGGATTTCGTCGACGATCACTGTGTCGACATTGCGGAGCGTTTCCCGGCTTTTGGCGGCCGTGAGCATCAGGTACAGCGATTCGGGCGTCGTGACCAACAGATGCGGCGGCCGCCTGACGAGGGCCACCCGCCGCGACGCAGGCGTGTCGCCCGTTCGCAGCCCCACGCGGATGTGGAGAGGCCCGAAGCCCATCGCCTGGGCCTGCTCGTTGATCTCGAACAGAGGGACCTCGAGATTGCGGTGCATGTCGTTGGAGAGGGCCCGCAGCGGCGAGACGTAAACCACGCGGACTTCGTCCTCGAGCGGCCCCGCCAGCGACTGCACCAGCAGGCGATCGATGCACGCCAGAAACGCGGCCAGAGTCTTGCCGCTTCCCGTCGGGGCGGCAATCAGCGTGTGCCGGCCGGCGGCAATCGACGGCCAGCCCTGCGTCTGGGCCTCCGTCGGCGCGGAAAACCGCGAGCGAAACCACTCGGCAAGGATCGGATGGAAACCGGATAGCGGCATCAGGACAGGAAACCTCCGCCGCTATTGTACGCGGGGAAGCGTCGCCGCCGAAATCCGCGATTAAATCGCGCCAAACCGCGCGTAAAAAAAGCGGTCCGGTGGCCATGTTCCACCGGACCGCTTTGTGTCGGGACAGCCAATCACCGATGTTCGAAGGCAGCGACCGGGCGCTGGGGTTCTTCGACCCACGCCTCGTCTTCGTCCCACCCTTCCGGCTCGTCAATCACGAGAAATTCCTTCGGCTCGCTTTGGAGCAGGTAAGAGCCGTTCGTCTCGTCCTCGAAGAACTGGCGGAACCAGAGCATGTTGGCGACTCGCGGCTGCGGCGTGAAGAGGCGAATCGCGACCCCCTGCTCGTGCCAGTCGAACAGCATGCCAAAGAATCCGCTGGGAACGTATTTGACGCTCGTCATGTCGATGCCCAGGCTGCGGCAACGCCGGCCCGTGTGCTGGCGGGTGAACGTGTCCCGCAACAGGGCCAGGTCGGCACCGTCCCAAATCTCGACGGCTCCCAGGTCGAGAATGGTGACGCCGTTTTCGTTGCGAATTTTCATCCGGTCCTTGCGTGAAGCCATGCGATGCTCTTCCTCGTTGAGTTCGACTGCCGGAATCTGCGAAGGGCTGAGAAGTGGGTCTGCGATCAGTTGGGTGCGACGGCCAACTGGAAACGCAAAGCACAGACCAATTCCGGGCCGAGAAAGAGCCGCCCGCCGCAGCAACCTGCCTAACTCAAGCAGCGACCAGGGCTAACAATCGCGTCCCACCGGACCGCCCAGACTCCGGCGGCCGCCGCTCGATGTTGCCGTTTTGCAACACGCCGCCCGGGTTTTTCCGGTTTGGAAACAGCCGGAATAAACAGACCCCCGGCAACCCGACCAACCGCCCGCCCTCGAATCGGACCGGCAGACCCGCGGGCCGCGGCCCGGTTTTTCTCATTCACCCAAGTGTCCAGCTCGCGCCGTCTGCACAATCTTTGAACAGCAGGGGTATTTTTCTGGTTTTTCTGCGGCGCAAAAAAAGGGGAATCACCACAGAAAAAGCAAATTGCACGGAGGCCCCCCTTGACTCGTGTCGAATAATGGCACAACGGAGCGCAGCGCACTGCGGTCACTCAGACAGGCAGCGTCCTCGCGTCCCTCATGCCGATCGGCAAGAGCAACCCCGCGCGCCACAAGCCGATGGCAAAGCCATCGAGCCAGAGCCAACCGCGCTCATCGCTTCCCGCGCAAAAAAACAAGGCACGCCAAGCGTGCCTTTTCTTCTCCGCCCTCTCCGCTCTTCCCCCTCGTCACCCCTCGTCCCTCACCCTCTCCACGGGCCGATACAGCAACCGTCCGCATGAGCGGCAGAAGATGAATTTCCCCGTATTGAGCTCGACGAGCGAATTAGGGGACAGGATCTCGTTGCACGCCGTGCACGATCGGCCTTCGACGGAGGCCAGGGCGCCCGCTCCGTGCGCCTGCACGAGGCGGCGGTACATCTCGATCGTCGGGCCGGGGAGGATTTTCTCGGCCTCGCGGAGCGAGGCTTCGATCTCGGTCGCCTGGGTGCGGACGCGGGGTACGGTCGACTCGACCTCGTCGGCATAGCGGCGGACTTCGGCGGCTGCCTGGGCCGCCTCCGCCTCTCCCTTGCTGATTTTCTGCTGGATCTGGTCGACCTTTTCGAGGACCTCGAGGATCTCGTCCTCGAGCACGCTGTTGGCCATCGTGTCGGCGTCGATCTGCGAGCGGATGATGTCGAACTCGCGGTTCGACGCCGCCTGGTTCAGCTTGACCCGCAAGTCGGCGATCTTGTTTTCGTTCGTTTTGAGCTGCAGGTTCTTCTGGTCGGCCACCATGCGAGTTTGCTTGAACTCGGCTTTGAACGCGTCGATCTCTGCCTGTTTTTTCGCCAGGATTTGCTGGCGGGCCTTGACCTGCCGTGGACCGTGCTCAAGCTGCTGCTGCAGTTCCTGCAACCGAATGTGAAGCTCGTGTAATCGTTTGAGGCCGGCGGCTGCCGCGCTCATCATGCCACTCCGCGGACTAATTGGTTGGACACTTCCATTCTATCCGAGGAGGGCCGGAATTCCGAGTGCGGCTGGTTCGTCGGATGTGGACACGTGATGAATGTGCCACCGGACACTCGCGGACGCCGAGTTGTCCTGGGGCGCTCGCTGGGGGCTTTTCGTTCGCGCCACGCTTGATTACGAGCCGCCGGCTTGACGCCAGGCATGACCCCGGCGGTTCGTCAGGTCGGCGTGAACGGGCGGTCAATCGGTCTCGTGCCAGCGCTTCCAGGCGAGGCCCGGCCGGTCGACGCGGAACTCGACGAGCCGGGTGTGCTCGACTTCCGTGACATAGACGGTGCGGCCGTCCGGCCCGCCCAGGCAGAGGTTGCTCGGCCGTTTGCCCAGCACGTCGACTTCGTGCAGGATTTTTCCGGCGGGCGTCATCTTGATCACCGTCCCGCCGCCGATCCGGCAGATGTACAGGTTGCCGTCGACGTCGGCCCGCATGCCGTCGAACCCGTGCGTGTCGAAACGGCGGATCAAGGTCTTGTCGACGAGCCGCCTGTCGGGCGTGATCGTGAATCGCCAGATGTTCCGCTGATCGCTCTCGTTGACGTAGAGCGTCTTGCCGTCGGGGCTGACCTCGATGCCGTTGGACGTCCCCTGGCGGTCGGCCGCCAGCGTCACCTTGCCGTCGGTGTCCACGCGCCACACGCGGCCCGTGCCGTTCTTCCAGTCGGGGTCGCTGGCGAAGATCGTGCCGTCGGGAGCGATGGCAATGTCGTTCGGCTGCGACATGGCGGACTCGTGGGCGTACACGCGGATTTTTTTCGTGGCCGGATCGATGAGCAGAATGTTGTGCTCGGTGTAGTCGGCGACGTACATGTTTCCCTTGCGATCGAAGACGATCCCGTTGCCGACGCTGCCGGGGGGCAGGTTGACGTAGACGTCGCCTTTCCCCTCTGGCGTGACGATGCCGATTGTCCCCTGCGTGCGGAAATTGACCGCGTAGATGTTTCCCTTGGCGTCGCAGTTGGGGCCCTCAATGCCGGGAGTGAATTCACCCGGCTGAGTCAGTGGTCGGGCGACGAATAAGGTTTCGTCGGCAGACGCGGCGGCGGTGCTGAGGAGGCTGGAGAAGACGAGAAGCGTGACGGCTCGTTTGTGCATGAGGCTTCGATTCGGGAGTGGGACTTCGAGTTCGATCAGTGAGTTCGTGGTCGGGTGCCACTGGCGGGGGCTTTGGCCCGCCAGTGTCTTCGTTCGTGGACCAACTTGCATCGGCACTGGCGGCCCAAAGCTGCCGCCAGTGGCACCCAAGTGGTCGCCATCGTTTTCAAAGTACACAGCGTACAACAACGATGGTCCCACGGTACGAAATGTCGGTCGCGTTGTGAACTTAAACGGGGGGGCCGGAGCCTTCGCGGGGTTCCATTTCGGAATCGTCGATCAGCTTGATCGTGGGGTAGCTCGGGCCGCGATTGGGATCGCCCGGTGTCAACTCGGCCGATCGGACCGCCTGCGAGAAATCGGGGGGACCGAAAGGGGCGTCTCGAGATCGCGGTCGCCGTGATAGAACCGCCGCCACACCTTGCGATCGCCGACGCCGATGATCAGCGTTTTGCGAAAGACCCGCAGCGAGGGAGTTTTGGTGCGGTTGAGGTGCTCGCGGCAGCGGCGGAAGCGGATTGTGACAATCCGCTCGCGGCGGAGGCCGTAGCCGATGAGAAAACCGGCGAGCAGGCCCAGCGGAATCAGCCAGCGCCCCTGGCTGTTCCAGAGAAAGATCCAACACACGATGCCGATGAGCAGGCCGAAAATCGGGCTCAGGAAGGGCCAGGTGAGGTCGGGGATCGAGCGCTGCTCGCGGTTCCAATCGAAGTTGGCCGGCTCGCCGCAGACGACGCAGCAATCGGGCAGCTCGACCTGCCACTGGTCGTTCTCGAACGTGACGGCGTCGTTTTGCTCATTGGTCGTGACGCGGATTTCGCGGCGCGTCCCCGGCTCCTTGAGGAAGGTGAGATATTCGGTCGCCATCTCCCGCAGCTCTTTCCGCTGCGACCAATAGAAATCGGCGGTCCGCTTGACGTAGTTCCAGGCGACAAGCGCGGCCGACCGGCACCACTCGAAGGCCTGGTGGGCCGTCCGTTTCCATTGCGGCTGACCCGCCAGCCAATCGGCCCGCGAGCCGGGAAAGAGACTGGGCTCGAGCTCGGTCGCCGGCATCCACGAATGCCCGTCGAAGGAGACCTGGTCGGCCGCCCGTACGCGTCCCTGCTCGACATACTGGCGGACCTGGTCCAGTGGGACCGGTCCGTAGACGTCGCCCGCATTGCGCGGGTCCCGAAAGTAAATCACCCCGCCCATAATTGGCGGTTTTACCAGAGCGGCCACGCCGTTAGAAGCCAGGCGCCTCGTCCCTGCGGCCAGAGATCAACCGGCTGTCGAAATAGTTGATCCCCATGCCGGCGTCGATCACGAGGCCTTGCGCGTTGATGCCGCTCGCCCGCGGGCTGAGCAGAAAGGCGATCGCGGCCGCGACCTCTTCGGTGCGGACGGCCTGTTTGCGGAGGGTGGCCTGCTCGGCGAAGAGATAGCTGTCGACATAGCCGGGAATGCCGGCCGAGGCCGACGTCTTGAGCAGTCCGGGACAGACGGCATTGAAGCGGACGCGGGAAAACTCGGAGAACGACTTGGCCAGGAAGCAGACGGTCGCATCGAGCGCCGCCTTGACGGGGGCCATGTAGCCGTAGTTCTCGGCCGCCATCCGCGTGGTCGAGATCGAGACCGTGACGACGCTCCCTTCGGCCGGGTCGAGCCGCTCGCGAAAGGCCTCGCTCAGTGCGACGAGCGAGTAACACGAGATGTCGACGGCCTGCAGGAAGGCCGAGCGGGGGACCTGATGAAATGGACGCCGGCCGAACGAGTAATCGGCATAGGCGAGCGAGTGGACGATCCCGTGCAGCGCGGGGGCGGCTTTCGAGACCTCGTCGCGGAGGCGGTCGATCTCGACCTGGTGCTCGACGTCGCAGACGAAGACCGGCTCCTCGGGGCCGAGCAGCTTTTTTACCGAGGCACGGCGCTCCTCGGAGCGGACCGACCAGAGGACGCGGGCGCCCGCTTCGCGCAAGAGCGTTCCCGCGTGCCAGGCGACACTTTTGCGGTTTGCCAGTCCGAGGACAAGAACCGTCTTGCCGGAGAGCTGCAAAAAATCCATGCGGGGAACTACTCGGGAAGGTCTCTGCACTGTGCCAGAAACCGGGAACCGACGCAACTCGCCGTTTGATGCCCGCGTGCGGCATGTTTCAAACGAAAAATTGCTCTGCTATTCTGAAAGGCGGCGGTTCCGCGCGCGATGGCGCGATGCCGGACCGCGGAGTAATCCGACGTGCCGATTCATTTCCGCAAGCGCCGCAGGCTGAGTATTCCCATCACGTTGAGCGTCGTGCTCGTCGTGCTCGACGTGTTGCTGATGGTGTTTTGGATCGTGCTGTTGGCGCGGGACGAGCTGTGGGGCGGGCTGGCGATCGGGACGGTCGGTTTCTCGGTCCTGTTGTGCGGAATCGCCGCCTACATGGTGATCGCGGTCAAGGAAATCCGCCTCAATCAGCGGCAGGCGAACTTCGTCGACAGCGTGACACACGAACTCAAATCGCCCATCGCCAGCTTGCAGCTCTATCTCGAGACGCTGCAGATGCGGCACCTCGAGGAGCCGCAGCGGGCCCACTTCTACGAGGTGATGGAGGGGGAAGTCCAGCGGCTGAGCAATCTGATCAACCAGTTGCTGGAGGTGGGGCGGCTCGACGCGATCGGACATCGGTCGGAGCCGATCGACGTGCCGCTCGAGCCGTTGCTCAGGCGGTGCGCCAAGTCGGCCAGCGCCCATCACAAGCGGGAGGAGAGCCAGGTCTTCTCGTTCGATATCGAGCCGGCGGTGGTCCACGCGCGGCCGATGGTGCTCGAGATGATCTTTGGCAACCTGCTCGACAATGCCATCAAGTACGGGGCGGCCGAGCCGATCGTCGAGGTGCAGGTGCGGATCCAGAAGCGGGGCCGGATCCTGACGCGGGTCTGCGACAATGGCAGCGGCGTGCCGGCCAGCCAGCGGAAAAAGATCTTCAAGATGTTCTACCGCGGCGGCAACGAGCTGGAGCGGACGCAGAAGGGGACGGGGTTGGGACTGTACATCGTCCGCACGCTCGTGCATCTGCTCAAGGGGACGATCACGGTGCGGGAACGGGAAGGAGGAAGCGGGAGCGTGTTCGAGGTGAGCCTCCCGGGCAGGGCCGAGCTATGCGAATCTTGATCGTCGAAGACGAAGAGGCCCTGTCGGAAGGGCTCAAATTCAATTTCGAGCAGGAGGGCTATGCGGTCGTCCTGGCGGGGGACGGCCCGACCGCGCTTGAGCGTTTTCAGGATGTCGAGAATCCGGTCGACATCGTGATCCTCGACTTAATGCTGCCCGGGATGAGCGGTTACGAAACGTGCCGGGCGATTCGGGTGATCGACGATTTGGTCCCGATCCTGACCCTCTCGGCCCGGTCGATGAGCGAAGACTTCACGATGGCCTTCGATGCGGGAACCGACCAATACATGACGAAGCCGTTCAAGCTGCCGGAGCTGCTCAGCCGGGTCCGCAACCTGCTCAGCCGCTCGGCCCGCACGGCCCAGGTGCCGCGGCCGACTCCGCCGCCCGAATCGGCCACGTACGAGTTCGGAGCGGTGCGAGTCGATTTCAAGAAATTCGAGGTGACCGCCAACGGCCGCACGCAGAGCCTGACGACGCAGGAGATGGAACTCTTGCGTCATTTCATCACCCACGAGGGGGAAGTGCTGCCGCGGCTCGACATTCTCGACGTGGTGTGGGACCACAACCCGGACGTGACCGTGCGGACGATCGACAATTTTGTGCTGCGGTTGCGAAAGATCGTCGAAGCCAACCCGGCGGCGCCGCGGCACATTCTTTCGGTGCGCGGCACCGGATACCGCTTTGTCGCCAGTCCGATCGAATCGAGCGGCACGACGGGCCCCTGAGGCCGGACCCCCGCGGTTTCAGCGTCCGTTGCCCTTCAACTTCAGCGGATCGGCGAGGCTGGTGAGGGCGAATTGGCCCGGCGGCTCGACCGGTTCCTTGCCCGCCAGTTTGAGGTCGAAGACGTAGTCTTTGCGGCCGGGCGCCTTGTGGTCGATGTGGAATTCGGGGATCGACTTGTTCTTGTCCGGGTCGTTGTAGAGATTTTTCAATTGGTCGGGGCCGAGCAGTCCGCGCTTGGTGTCGGCCAGCATGGCGAACGTGACGACGTAGTCGCCCGCCGGAAAGCCGTCGTCCCCGAGGTAGGTCGAGAACGAGAATTCGCCGGCCGGCGTGCAGATGATGCGGGGGCGTTTTTCCACCGGCACCTGGGGCGATTTCGTATCGTTCAAGACGAGGATCACGACGTTCGTGTCGCTGCCCGGCGGATGGCCGTCGATCGTCACGTGACCGGCGAGCGGAAAGACGCTCTGGCGAATGACCTTTTCTTGCTTGAGGTGCGCCTCCAGGGCCTGCTCGGCACTCGGGCTGCCGCCGCAACCAATTGCGAAAAATATCCACGCCGAGCCGAGACCGAGCGACAAGAGAGTCGTTGAACGTGGAGCCCGCATGCGTACCGTGTGGTCCAATCCAGATGAGTTCTTCAGAAGTTGTCGGGGACGGGGTCGGTGCCGCTGGGGGTCATGAGGTGAGCAAAGATGTTGGCGTTGAGGTTTTCACTGATCATTCGTGCGGCGCCGTCACACATGACCACGCCGACGCTGCCGGGATGGAAGGAGAAGAGGCCTCCGTAATCTTCATTCGTGCAATTGATAATGCAGGGAGAGATTTGCGAACCCGTCAGAAATGTAAAGGGACTCCCGTCGAAGGCGGATCCGCTGATGTAGTTGATCGCATTGCTGAAACACATCCAGCAGCCCCCCGGGTTGCTCTTGCCGTTGATCCAGGCGGCTTTGCCGGCATGCAGCGTCTTGGGGTTCGAGGAACCCAGCGGGACGCGTCGGGGCCCGCGCTGCCAGATATCGGGGCTGCCGGCCCATTCGCCCAAAAGAAGCGTCGTACCCAAGCCGTCCGTGATCTGGACCAAGGTGGGAGTGGGGAATTCGGAACTCAAGACGCCGGCGAGCGGCTTGCGACACTTGAGCGTGATGTGATTCACGCAGGTGTAATAGCCCTGAAAGGCCCCGCAGATGTCGCCGATCGCCTTGTAATCGCTGGCCGCCGCGAGGAACCGCACGTGACCGAGCGCCGCGGAGCAAGACACGCACTTGCCCCAACACATTTCCAGCGATTCGTCCTCGGTAAACGGGTTCGCCGTGTGCACGGACGAGGGACAGATAAAGACGGGAACGATTTGGGCCGCCGCACGCGTCGCGGCACAGGTGTCGTAGTTGTGCGCGGTCGTGCAGCTCAGACAGCCCGCGTTCTTGGACGTGTACGCCGGGTGGAGCGAGCCGAAGGTCCATGGGGAAAAGTGCGCGCTCTTGAAGTCGATCTTCGCGTAGACGGTACAGCCTTCCATATAGGGCAAGAGCAGCTCGGACCAGACGTGTGAATTCGGGTCGCCGTACTGCAGAGTGGCATTCTTGCCCGACGGATTGCACAGCAGGATGGAGTCAAAACACCCGCCGCTTCCGGACAGGTTCGTGGTCGCCACCGTGAATTGATGATACAGGTCGGCGTAGTTCTGCTGTGCCAGGCCGATCTGCTTCAAGTTATTGCGGCACTGCGTGCGGCGGGCCGCCTCGCGGGCGGCCTGCACGGCCGGTAACAGCAGGGCGACCAACAAGGTGATGATGACAATCACCACCAAGAGCTCAATCAAGGTAAAACCGCGTCGTCGGCTCATGCTCCTGCACCTCGCAAAACGAGAGAGGTTCGCCGAACAGCCCGTGCCGTCGTAAAGTAAACCCGTCCGGGAAGATCCGCCGATCCAAGCATACCACGACCGCCCGAGGAGCGGAATATGCGAGTCGTCACTCGATATAGATGAACTCTTTGACGTTGACGAGCACGTGGCACAGATCGGAGCAAGCCGCCCAGGGCTCGGCCGACGGGCGCTCGCGCTGTTGCGCCTCCAGGAAACTCCGGGCCGCGGTTTGCTCCGCGATCGTCGGCGGCCGGCCAAAGGCCGTCTCGTACAGCGCCTCGACGAGGCTTTTTTCGGCCGGCGACGAAGACAATCGTGCGGCGTGGCCCGCCACGCGTTTTGCCCACACGTCGCACTGCTGGGAGACAAACGGGTTATTAAGCAGGGCCAGTGCCTGAGCGGGAACGTTCGACGTGCCGCGGCGGCCGGTCGTCGTCCCGGTCGCCGGATAGTCGAAGGCCAGGAACATCGGATTGAGAAAGTTCCGCCGGACCGCCAGGTAAATGCTGCGCCGGCCGCCTCCGTCGAGCGGGCCCGAAACCGTCGGACGACCGCGTCCCGTCATGAACTCGTCGAGATGAACGGGAACGCTTGGTCCGTCGAGCCGCTCACTGAGCCGACCCGACGCGGCGAGGATCGCGTCGCGGATCGCCTCCGCCTCGAGTCGCACGACCGGCATGCGGTGCAACAGGCGGTTGTCCGGATCGACGGTCGCGGACTTCACATCAACGTCGCGGCTCGCCATGCGGTACGCCGACGAAAGGACCATCAGTCGCTGCAGGTGCTTGAGGGACCATCCGCTGCGGATCAATTCGGCGGCCAGGTAGTCGAGCAGTTCGGGGTGGGTCGGCGGCGGACCCATTTTGCCGAAATTGTCGGGGCTGGAGACGAGGCCCCGCCCGAAATGGTGCTGCCAGAGCCGATTGACAAGCACCCGCGCCAGAAGGGGGGCAGGCGAGCCGGTCATGTTGCGGGCAAGCTGCAGGCGGCCGCTGCCGGGTGGGTCTGCAGGGACCGGCCGGCTGCCAAAGACTTCGAGAAACCGCCGCGGCACTTCGGCGGCCGGCTTTTTAGGATTGCCCCGAATGAGGACGTGCTCGTTCTCGATTGTCCCGTCGACCATGGCGACGACGCGTGCAGCCGGCTTGAGCGACGCCGCCTGGCGGTGCCACTCAGCGAGCATTCCGGTCAATTCGTCGGATGTGTGCCGGTCGAGCGACTGCAGGGGTTGGCGACAAAGCCAATCAAGAATCGCGACGCGGTCGGCCGCCTGCGGATCGGCGGCAAGCGTCCCGGATTTCCACAGTTCGAGCGTTTCCCGGAAGAGTTGCCGATAACCCGAGGCCAGTTTTTGCGGCGTGTCGAGCGAATCGTCGTCCAGAAGTTTCGCCAGCAACCGGTTGGGAGGAAGCTCGGGCGGATGCGGAGTGTCCGAAAACAGGATCGAATCGACGACAATCCACCCATCGTCTTCGTCGGTAATTTCGATGTAGGCCCGCTCGCCGTGAAGTTTTGAGACATCCTGCACGTACCAGGCCGCGGGGGCGTCGTTCGCCACGGAAATCGACAAGTTTCCGTAGAGCGGGTCGCGGATGATCTGGAAACCGTCGACGACCAGATTGATCTGCCCCGCCTTCAAAGCCCGAGCTTCTCCTCCGGTCGCGTGCTGGCGCGAAGCGCGATACAGAATGAAGCGTTTGTCGATGCTGAACGTTCGCGAGCGGAGGACTCCGCGCAGGCGGCCGGCGATCAACCCGCTGTGAGCCGCCCCGTGCGGCGCGAACTGCTCGATGGGTCGCTCCGCAGCGACCCCGGGAACAAAATCGCCCGCCTGGGAGGGGCGATTTCCAAATGCGGGCCCGGAGATTTGCCAGCCGGCGAAGTTGGGCTTCGCGAAATCGTCGAAGACGATGGCTTGCGAGGCTTGCCTGCGACTTTCGGCGGTGCGCCGGCGAAAGTCATTCGCGAGCTCTCTTCGTTTCGCGACAAACGCCGCGCCCGCGTGAAGCGATCCCAGCGTCCGCCAAGGAAGCAGAACTTCCTCCGTCTCCGCGTTGGCATCGCTCGACCGGAACGAGCTCTGCCGGGTCGGCCAATTCGTCGCCAGTCGGGCGGCCAAGGAGGCTGCGACAAGTTCGACGAATCGCGTCGACTCGGCGCGTCGGCATTCAGTTAGCTTTTCGATCGGCCTTGGCTCATCAGCAAAGGCCACCTGGCGGCGGGAGCTTTTGAGAAAGCCGGCGAGCGCGTAGTAATCCTGCGTCCGAATGGCATCGAACTTGTGATCGTGGCAGCGGGCGCAGGCGATGGTCAATCCGAGGAACGTCTTTCCCATCACGTCGATCTGATTGTCGACGGTGTCGCATTGCTCGGCGCGAATATCGACAGGAGATTGCTTTCCTTGCCCGAACCACCAGAAGGCCGTCCCCTTGATCGATTCGTTGGCACCGTTGCACCGATCGCGGCGCGGCGAGGGAAGCAGATCGCCCGCGATGTGCTCGGTGACGAACGCGTTGTAAGGAAGATCCTCATTGAACGCACGCACCACGTAGTCGCGATAAGGCCAGACAGCCGGAATGTCGAAGTCGAATTCGTGCCCGTAGGTTTCGGCGAACCGCACCAGATCGAGCCAGTGACGTCCCCATCGCACGCCGTAGTGCGGTGACGCGAGGAGCCTCTCGACGACCCGCTCAAACGCGGCGGGCGAGCTGTCGGCCAGAAACTCTTCGATTTCGCGCGTCGTGGGCGGAAGCCCGATTAAATCGAACGTTACGCGCCGCAGCAGGGTGCGGCGGTCCGCGGCGGACGCGGGCTCCAATCCGGCCTCGTTCAGTCGATGCCCGAGAAAACAGTCGACCGGGTTGTCGGGCCACGCCGAGTTGGCGATTCGCGGCGGGACGTCCGGCCGCAGAGGCTGAAACGCCCAGTGCTTCGCGCGCTCCGCAAAATTGAATCGCGACGGAGGCCCCGTCGCTCCCGTCGCCGGGCCCGAAGCTGGCCACGGTGCGCCGCGCTTCACCCAATCGGTCAGCGCGGCGATCGAGTCGGCGTCGAGCTTGCCCGTGGGGGGCATTTGAAAGCCGTCGGCCTCGTAGTTGATCGCCCGAACCAGTTCGCTTTTTTCCGGATGGCCTGCCACGATGACCGGCCCTGTCTCTCCGCCTTTAAAGGCCGCATCGCGTGAGTCGAGCCGCAGTCCCCCTTTCTGCCGTTCGGAACCGTGGCATTTCTGACATTTCTCGACGAGGAGGGGGCGGATTTTCTTCTCGAAAAGTTCGATTCCTTCCGGCGCCGAATTGTCGACTGCGGCGGCAGGCGCGGCGGCTCCCCCCGCGAAGAGGAGGACGACCACGATTGCCGGAATCCATCTCATGCTGATCTCTTCGATTCTGCCTGAATTCCTGTCGATCGATTGTCGCCGAGCGCGAGTTCGACCGGGACGGACGTCATCCTCGGACGTAAATCGGATTCGACAGGATCCAAATCTGCGGGTTCTCCGCCAGGTTGACCCAGACCTCCAGCCGGTAATTTCCGGCTTCGGTGACTGGGTGCTCGTAGGTTCGGCCCAGTGCGGAATGGACCTCCTTCCCATTTCGGATCAGGCGGAACCGGGAAGGCAAAGGCGACACCGAGCGGAGGACGAGCCCCTTTCCCAGAGGAACCTCGCTTCCCATTTCAAACGTCTCGGGGCCGCGGGTGGCCTGAAAATTAAATCCAGCTCGGATCGGCGATCCACTCGAAGGAGACGTAAACGCGGCCGGCGACGAGTGTCTGGCGCACCGCCTCTTCCGTCTGCTCTGTCAGGAACAGGTGGGTTGAGACGTGCCGGAAGCTGCGCTCGTAGGGATCGAGGTCGAGATGAAAGGCCACGTCCCCCTTCTTCGCGGAGGCGGGCAAAAGCATCCTCAGAAGGGGAATTTTCTTCGGATCGACCTTGCCGCGTTTTTCACCGAGCGCATCGATCAGTTGCAGCTTGCCGTCCTCGGTGACGATTCCTTTCAGTCCCTGGTTGTGATGCGAGTCGTTGGCGGCGATGCCGGTCAGCTTTTCTTTCAGGCACAACTCGTCATAGCGCCGCAAGTAGTCGGCCGGATAATCCATGAGTGCCGCCATCGTCTCTTGTGGGTACTGCCGGCTGATCGGCAAGAGCGTCAACAGGCCCAGGGGCGACCGCATCGATTTGATCAACCGCGTCTCGTCCTTGAAGTCGGCATGGAGATTGTAAATCTCGCTGCCGGTGAGTCCCTTCAAGTCCCAGTCCATCCGCTCTTCCAGATGGCACAAGAAGACCTGGCCCCCCGTTTTGCGAATGACGTCGACGCAGCCCTGCGGATCGGCGTCGATGCCGGGCGGGACGCTCCGCTTCGGAAAGGCGAGCAGACCCTGATATTCGTAACCGGGGATCATCAGGACGCCGTCCCTCATCCCCCGATGCCCCTCCTTGAAGTAATCGTGGTGCGGAGCCGGGTGCTCCGTGAAGAGGAGCACCTTCACGCCGACTTTTTTGGCGGCGGCGATGATTTCCTCGATTTTGCTGCGGCTGTCGTGCGACAGGCCCGAATGGACATGCATCGCGGCCCGGTAGTCCACAAACTTGCTCGGGAGAGAAACGGACTGGCGGTCGTGCTTGAGCGATTCGATGGTCGCGTGTAACGACTTGAGATAATCCGGCTTAAGTCGGTCGATGGCGTCGCCGCGCGCGGCAGCGAGCGGCAGAAGTGTCGCGACCGCGGCAAGAACAGGGAGGCAGGACCGATAGAACTTGACGGCTTTCGACGTCTTCAAAAGATTCTCCGCAAATAAAGCCTCGTTCCCCGGTCAACTTCAGAGGCTTTTCCCAACTTAACCGACGCGGTCCCTCTCGGCCACCATCCCCCCTGCGAGAGGGTGCGGCGAGGTTTGGTTGTACGGATCGCCAAATCCCGAATCAGATTGCGTCGGGTCTCTTGCCGAAAAAGAGGGGGAAAGACAAACGAATGCGGCCGTAAGCGAGCAGGAAGGCCGGCCCGTCCGACTGCCGCGCCGTCCCACGGTCACCGACAGCCTGCAACAGCGAGTTTCGCGGACGACAAAGCCGTCATCTCGCCTGCCGTTTCAAAGTGGTTGCACCACCGCGGAGTGACACGGATGTCATCGCTTCAGAAGCTGCTGTTTGTCCACCGCTGCGCGAGCACCCACCACAAGATCGTGCTCGACTCTTTGCGCCACCTCCAGTGCGATCATGCGGAGACTTGGCGCAGACTCTTCCTCAAGCAGGCGAAATCCCTGCTAGCGGGAGCCAGTGCGCCGGACGACACGTTCAAGGATTTCGGCAATCATGTGCTCCACGTGCGCGAGAAGTGCTGGGGGGGGCCGTCGAATCGGCGGAGACCTGGTTTAAAAACACCGTCGTCGCACTCCACGAACAGCAATGGGCCAAAGCGGCGTACGCCGCTGGCGTGTTGAGTCATTATTATTCCGATCCGCTCATGCCCTTGCACACGGCGATGACCGAAGAGGCGGGCATTATTCACCGCGCCTGCGAGCGCAGCGTTTTTCGCTCCTACGATCATTTAACAGCCATTCTCGAACGCGACCTGGGCGGATATCCGGACATCAAAATGCCCTCCGGCCCGCGCTGGCTCTCGGAGATGGTGAAGACCGGCGCACGTCTTTCGCACGAGCACTACGACGTGCTGATCGACCATTACAATCCGGCCAAGGGGCGGTGGAACGCGGCGGCGGGCCTCGACGACGAGATTCGCGTGAGTCTCGCCGAGTGCCTGGGCCATGCCGTCGTCGGATTTGCCCGCATTCTCGACCGGGCGACGTTTGAATCGGGAATCGCGCCGCGCAAAGTCTGGCTCGCCTTCGATTCGCTCAGCGCCGGATGCGGATTCCGGTGATGCGCTGGTCGCGATGGCGCGCGGGACGTCGGAATACGCGACTCGTCAAAGCCGCCTACAAAGAATTCCGCAAAACCGGCAAAGTGATCAAGGCCCTGCCGGAAGACGAACGGACCGTGCGCCGATTGCACGCCGAGGAAGTCCTCAAAACGACTCTCGAGACACTCGACGCCATCAAGCCCCGCCCCGTCGGCTCGAAACATGGAACGGGGACGTACCTGAGGCCGATGGTTGTGGCCGCCAAAGTCGGGCCCGCGATCGCACCCGTCTCATTTGAAGAGTCGGAGCACGCGCAAGCGAAAGGCGATGGGAGCGCCTCCGTCGCGACCAAAGCATCGAAACGTGCCGCCTCCGGCAACGGGCCCGACGAGGGGCGAGCCTCAAAGCCGGGCAAGCCCGTGCCGCGGCTGGCGAAGTTTCATCTCGATCCGTCGTCGTCGCTGGCCGACGCGCCTTCAATCGCCAACCGGACCGCGGAAAAACTGGCTGCTGTCGGTATCCGCAGCGTGTTTGACCTGCTGGCGAAACAGCCCGAGGACGTTGCTGCCCGACTCAAGCTGGGACATGTCAAACCGGATACGGTTCGCGAGTGGCAAGTCCAGGCGCGGTTGGCCTGCCGCGTTCCCAATCTTCGCAGCCTTGATGTGAAAATCCTCGTCGCCTGCGGAATTACCGAGCCGGAAGATCTGGCCCAATGCGAGGCGCTCGAACTGCTGGACCGGGTCGACCTGTTTATCTCGACGTCGGAAGGACAGCGGGCGATCCGCGGCGGAAGCCAGCCGGACCTCGACGTGGTGACAAACTGGATCGAGTCGGCCCGGCACGCCCGCGTCCTGAAGGCGGCCTGATCGCGTCACGTCTGCATCAGGCCCGACAGCCAGGAAAAGAGCGTCCCGGCCACGAAGATCGGGATCCAGGCCGACAGTTCAGGCGTGACGCTTCCCGTGCGTCCGCAATAGGCTGACGCCTCGGACAGTCCGAGCATGACTGTCAACACGCCTGCCGAGAGGGCCATATTCGTAATCAGCCCCCGGCTCTCTTTGCGAAGCACGAGGGGGATTGCCAGAAGCGCCGCCAGGATGTTTGCCAGCGGCCGCACGAGCCGCGCGTGCAGATGCTGGGACAGGCGGACCGTCGCCTGACCGAATGCCGGGCTTTGCAGGCGCCGAATCAGCTCGGCGGTGGAGATCAGCTTGGAGCTTTGCAGGCGGTTATACAGCAGGTCGAAGGAGAGCTCGCTGACGATAAAGAGCTGCTTTGGTTCCTGCATCCGGCGGACGAGTTTCTTCCCGTCTTCCGTTAAGGCGATTTGGGAAAACGGAGTCTGGACGTTCTTCAGGAGCCAACCCGCTGGCCGGTCGGCCGTCGCCTTGTAAAAGAAGGCCTCACTGGCCTGCAGCGTCGTCATTTCCTGTGCGATGTCGCGAGGAAGGACGAACTCCGCGTTTTTGATCAGCTGCGGGTTGAGGGAGAGTTGCTGCCCGGCGATATGAATGCCGCTCGAGGGATCGGTCAACGGTTCGATTTCGGTCGCCCCCTTCATCAGGGAGTCTCGCGGCGTTTGCAGGACGTCCGCGATCCGCGGAATGACCAGTTCCTGGTTGGCGGTCAAAATGCCGTTGATGAAGGCCGTGCTGATGATGACGGGGACGAGCAGCCGCCAGGTCGGAACGCCGGCTGCCAGGACCGGTTGAAGCTCCGAATTCCGCAGCAAGAGGGCAAACACGATCATGGTGTCGATGACCGTCAGGATCGGCCCGCACATATCCAGAAACAGCGTCGACTGGTAACCGTAATACGACGCCATGCGACCCAACAGATCCAACGTGCTCGTCGAATGTTCCTGGAACTCGTCGACATTGGAGAAGCCGTCGATGACGACGAAGAGCCCGAACATGCTGACGAACAGGATCACGAAGATCTGCAGGTAGCGGGCAATCAGATAGCGGTCAAACGTCGTTCTCACGGCAGGGACAGGCCTCCGCCATGAGCCGACCCGCTTCCTGCCAGCATCGGTCGCGCGGCACGTTTCGTCCGCATCTCCTCGTCACCCGGAGCTCGATCATGCGGGGCGATGTTCGCGGCGAAGACGTGCCAAACAAGGTAGCCGAGAACGAGGATCGCCAAGGAAGGCTTGAGCCAGATGTGCTCTCCCGGCGGCGCGAAGGCCCGCACGACTTCGTCGCCCGTGGCCAGTGCGAGCAACAGCAGCGACAGAAAGCCGATGGCGAGGCGATGGCGCGGATTTCCGATCAAGGGGGCCGCGACGATTCCGATCACCGGACCGAGCATCGCGTACGTGTTGTTCTCGGTGCGTGGATTACACAGCAGGATATAAAGCGTCGCGAACGACAACAGGTATTCGACGGCCCGGACGGACGAATGGCGGCGCTGGGCCTGCCAGCACAACAGGAGCGTGGCCAGTCCGGCCACAAAGCGAGTCGCCGTTTGAGCCGACTCGGGAACATTGATTCCGACGAGGGTCAGCATGCTGAAGGGCTGGGCCCACAGCTCATTCATTCCGCAGAGTGACGAGGCCCGGATCATCTGCAGGCTCATCACGTACTGTCTGGTCACGTAGTGCGGATCTTGAGTCAAAAAGGGGAACAAGAGGACCAGGGCGACGCCCACGACGAGACGCCAGGCCATGCGCCGGTCGAGCGCTCCGACCAGCAGGATCATCACAATACAGAGCGGCTTAAAGGCCAGGCTCAGCGAAAGCCAGAGCGTCGCCCGCCAGCGGCGCGGCGACTCGAACGATGACGGGGCCAGGTCGACGGCGGCCAGCATCATCATCGCCATCATGATCAGCGTCGACTGGCCGTTCCGCGCAGGACAAGGCAGGCGGGAGGGCCGCCAAAGTCAGGAGCGCAAAAAATTCGCGACCCGCTCCGCGTCCCACTAACGTCGCCAGCCGCCGCGTGGCAATCGCGAAGGAGCCGATGGTGAGCACGCGCCACAGAATCTCGGAAGCCGGCAAGGGGAGTGCGGCGAACGGCGCGAACAGGATCGCGGCCGAAGGAAGGTACAGAAATCCATGCCCGGTGGCGTTGTAGACGTCGCGTCCGGCAAACCACTGGTGGGCCGCGTCACGATAAGCCCCCACCACCGTGTGCTCGGCGCCGAACACGACGAGGAGGCCGATCGTGAGGATGAGCACTCCCCAGCAGAGCCACGCCAATTGCTGCGCGGCGGGGCTGTGCCAGAAAGTCCGCGCGGCGGAGAACGGCTTGATCTCCGGAAACGCCTGTGCCTCTGCAGCTCGACCGCCCCCCAACATCGCCGCCTCATTTCACCAGATTGAAGTCCGCCGGCGCGCTGAAAAACGAATCCGCGTCGATGGTCGAAGCCTCCGAGCCCGGCCGACGAATTTCACGCCGCGGCCTTCCGTTCCTCCGGTCCCTCCCGTTCGAGCGCCGGATAGATGCCGCGAATGCCGCGCAACCGGATTTGAATGACTTCCCGGAGCATGGGGAGCGTGTGTCGCCAAACCGAAAGGCTCGACGATTCCTCGTTGATCAGGTGCACGGGGATACGGCGATAATTGAACCCCAGATGACGGGCGAGATACACGACCTCGGCATCGAAGGCGAATCCGTTGATCATCGTGCGGGAAAATATTGCCTGGCTCGCGGCCGCGCTGAAGAGTTTCAGACCGGCCTGCGTGTCGGTGACATCGTGCGAGATCAAGAACCGCACGACCTGGCTGAAGACGGCCGATGCGGCCACGCGCAGCACACGGCGATGCACAAAACGCCGCGAACCCTCCAGGTCGCGGGCTCCGAAGGCGACTTCGCAGCGCCCGGCCCGGATCAGTTCATAACCGGATCGCAAGCTTTCGAGCGCATAGGGCAAGTCGGCGTCGGTGAACGCGGCGACGCGGCCGGTGGCGCTCAGCATGGCGGCCCGTACGGCGGCCCCTTTCCCGCGGTTCTGCGCCAGGCTGAGCGTGGAAAACCGTGGACCGAACTCGTTGGCGACCGTGGCCGTTGCGTCGCGACTGCCGTCATCGGCCACGACGACGCGATAGTTAATGCCCCATTGGTCCAGGTATTCGCGCAATTGGCGCAAAGTGCGCGGCAGACGCGCCTCCTCGTTATACGCCGGAATCACGAGTGTCAGGTCGTGATCGGGCGCGCGAGGCGCCAATTTCAAGATTTCAGGAGACTGCGACATGCTTTGATTTCGGCCCGTGATACGGCGAACTGCCATCTGAGGAACGCGACGATGCCGTACTGGACGAGATTGCCCTTGAATGGTGGCCCCGCCGCTCGGCCGTGGTGGACCGACCGGCGGGCGGCGCCAGGGCCGGCGACGCTCGCGGTTGGATGTCTCGGAGAATCAGGTGCTCTTTAGCTTCGTTTCGAAAACAGGTCAACTCATCTTCGTCTTCGCGCCAAAGCCTGTTTGGCAATAATGCGTCCTTCTTCAGAGACGCCCTCCAGGGCCACTTCCGCAGTCCGACGAGGAGAATGGCGACCATGGAGCCACTGCCAGGGGAGACCGGCCGTCCGACCACGCGGCACGACTCGAGCGAGCGTGCGCAAGACAAGCCGTGGTGGCGGGAAGCGGAGTTGTGGGTCCTGTTGTTGATGACGGCTTGCTTTTACACGATCCGCGTCACCGATCTCTCGGTTCGCGGCGAGGAATCACGCCGGGGGCGGATTGCCTGGGAAATCTGGCAGACGCGCGACTGGATCGTCCCCCGCATCCAGGGTCAGCCCGTCTTTTTTCGTCCCCCTCTGCAAAACTGGTTGATCGCTCTTGTGGGCATGGCGCGGGGAACGGTCGACGAGTGGGCCCTGCGTCTTCCCAGCGTCGCGGCCATGCTGCTCATGGTCGTCGTAATCTACGGCTATGGACGGAGCGTTCTCTCGCGATTCGGGGCGTTCTTCTGCGCGCTGAGTTTGATCAGCCTGGGGCAAGTATTGGAGTTGGGACGGCTGGGCGAGACGGATTCGCTCTTTACGCTCTTTTTGGCCGGATCACTTTTGACGTGGAAGTGGTGTCAGAACACGGGGACCTCGCCGCGGCGTGCGTGGTGTCTGGGTTACGCGCTGGCAGCCTTGGCGACCCTGACAAAAGGTCCGCAGGCGCCCCTGTACTTCGTGGGCGCGGTCACGCTCTATTGCCTGATCACGAATCGCCGCAGCCAGCTCTTCTCGCGCGATCATGCGATTGGGCTCTTGACCGGTCTGGGGATCGTCGGACTGTGGCAGATTCCTTACGCGATCAAAATGGGGCTTGTGGCCTCGGTGAAAATCTATTTTCACGATGTGGGTCCGCGGTTTTTCGACTTCAACGTGGGCACAGTCGCCCAGCACATGCTGACGTACCCCTTGGAACTCCTGGCCGGGTCGTTGCTCCCCTGGTCGGTATGGCTGATCTGCCTGGCCAGCCCGGCTTTCCGCCAGCACTTGCGCCGCTGGCGTGACGACGTGTTATTCCTGGTCGTCTGTATGGCCGTGGCGTTTCCTTCCGTCTGGATCGCGCCGGGCGCGAGTCTCCGCTATTACATGTCCTTGTTTCCCTGTTTCGCGTGCCTCGTGGGGATTCTGATCGAGGCTCGCGTCACCTTGCCGGCACGGGACGGATGGGCCGAGTTCCTGTGCTGGTATCAGCGGGCCATCGCCATCCTCATTTTTTTGGTCGGAGCGGTTGTCGCCGCCATCTCCTGGATCCGCCCCGATGCCGAAATCTCGCAAACGCCGCGATTCTTTGTGCTCTATTTCGCGGGTTGCCTCTTGGCCGCCGGCTGGATCTGGTGGTTTTCGTCGCAGCTCACGCGACGGGCCCTGCTCCTCAGCTTTACCGCCGTGGCCTGTTTTCTGGGTTTGAATGAGGGGACGCTCGTCGTGAACATCCGGCAGCGAATCAGTGAGGACGCCGGCGACGTCGTCGCTCAGATGAAGCACCAAATCCCGGCCAACGCGCAATTTGTCAGCCTGGGACCCGCGCATCATCTGTTCCTGTTTCACCTCCAAGAGCCGGTGCGGCTTTTGGAAGCGGATGAGATCGAACCGGCCGCCTGGGGAAACGCCGAATACTTTTGCATGTGGATCAAAGGAACCGATCCTCCGCAGCTGGGATTCTCGTGGGAACCGGTGGCGACGATCTCTTGCGATCGCAACCGCAGTGGTCGTCCGACCGAAGTGACGATCGTCGGCCGCCGCACGTCCGAGGTCGCAACGGCCGAACGATCTCCTCCGCCGCGTGATTAAAAGTCGCGTAACTCGTCCGTCGGTCAACAACCTGCGATTGACGGACTTGCGACGATACCTTAAGAGCCTTTCGCGAGATCGAACCGCAGCGGATTGCCACGTCCGGCGCATGGCCGCGATTGCGAGGACGACGATCCGCAAGGAGAGGGACGCCATGAGCGAATCGAACCCCACGTCCGCCACGGTCGAATCGACGGCGATCTCCGGCCGTCGAACCACGCGCCGCCGTCGAATCGCCATCGGCGGATTGGCCGTCCTCGTGGCTGCCGCGTTGGTGACGTTTGGCGCCTCGTCGCGGCCGGCCGATCCTGTTGAGCCGTTAGTCCTGCAGAAGTCGGACCGCCTCACCAATTTCGACGCGGCGCCGTCGCTGCGGGTCGCCACGTTCAACATCCACGCCGGCGTCGGACGCGACGGAGTTCGCGACCTCAATCGCACGGCCACGGCGCTTGCCGAGACGGATCTGGCTGCATTGCAGGAGGTGCGAAATCCGCTCTTCGGTGTTCACGGCCCTCAGATTTCCAACGTCGCCGACAAGCTGGGAATGGCGTGGCTCTTCGTGCCGGCCGAGAAACACTGGTGGCGCAACGATTACGGCACCGGCCTCGTCACGCGTATTCCCCTCACCGATTGCGTGCGAATTCCCATGCCGACGCCGAGCCGCCAACGCTTTCGCGCGGCGTTCCTGGCGAATTTTCCGTTTCGGGGCGCACGGTGCATCTCTTGGCCGTGCACATCGATAAGGACATGGAGCAGAACACGCACGACAACCAACTCCACACCATCGCCGACCTGTTTTTGTCGTTGCAGGAACCGGCCATCCTGATGGGCGATCTGAACGAGTTCGGCTCGCATCCGGAAATCATTCGCCTGATCGGGACGCCCGGCGTCCGCAACGCACTCGCCGGCATCGCGCGACCGACCGTCAAAAGCAATCCAATCGACTGGATCTTCACGCGCGGTTTCCGCACGGTTCACGCCGAATGGCGAGTGAACCCGGCGTCCGATCATCCCGTCGCCTGCGCCGAGTTGGACTTCAGCGAAAGCACGGCTGAGCCGGCTCCGGCCGTGCACGCCGCTTCGTTCGAACGCTGAATGAATGGCGCCCGTATAAATTGCGTCAATGCCGCACAAAAAAGGGGGGGGAATGTGGCAACGGCTGACTACAGCCCGTGGGCGGAAATCCGTCAGTATCGCTGGCTTTACCTGGCGCTCATCGCGGGGCTCGGGGTGTGGTGCGTGGTGGACGTGGTGCCTCGAGGAGGAATCAATCCACGGCGAATCTTCGAGCATCGGACTGACTTGACCGTTTATACGGAAGCCGGTGCCGCCTTTTTCGACGGTCGAAATCCGTACGAGGTCAGCAATCCGCGCGGCTGGCATTATCTTTATCCCCCGATGTTTGCGATTCTCATCGCGCCGCTGCACATGCTTCCATCGACCGGACAAGTCGGCATCTGGTTCGTGCTCAGCGTGGCGATGGTGCTTGGTTCTTATTTTGAGACGCGGCGACTCGTCACGCGGCTGCAGAATACGGGCTTCGGACAAGGATCAAGCCGCTTGATCTTCTGGCTCGGAGTGACAGCCCTGCTGGCAGCGGCGCTTCCAATCTTCAATTGTCTGCAGCGCGGCCAGGTCGAGATCCTCAAGCTCTTTCTCATGTTGCTCGCCTTTCGGGTCTACTTTTGGGGACGCGGTCCGCGTGCTTGGTTCGTCTCGGGCGTGCTGTTCGCCATGGCGGGAATCCTGAAATTGACGCCCCTCCTGCCGGTCGCGTGTTTGATCCTTTACGACGGCGTGCTCACTGTGAGACGGCGGGCCGACCGCCTCGCCTGGCAGCGGCCCGCGTCGTTGAGCGCCGGCGTCGGAACCGGTTTGGTGGTCTTCGCTCTGCTCGTCCCGGCGAGGATTCTCGGTTGGAACGCGAATTTGCGGCATCTCCGCACCTGGTTTTCGCTCGTGGTGACAAAAGTTGTCGACGTGCGGACTTCGGATTTCGGTGAGGACGTGCGATCGGTCCGCAACCAAAGCCTGGATAATGCCGCGTACCGTCTCGGGAATTGGATCGACTACGAGTTTGCCGGCGGCCCCGATGATTCGGCGATCGATCGCCCGCATCCGGCGAAGCTCCGACTGCCGATGGACGCCTGGCCGGCCGGCGACCTGATCGTGCTCGGCCGCGTCGTCACCCTGGTCCTGCTGTTGCTGTTTGTCATCCGCTCGGCGCGATACGACCAACTCCTGGGCCGGGCGACGGTTTTCGGACTGGCGTGCGTCACGACGCTCGTCGTGTGTCCCGTCGCGCGGGCGACCTATTTCGCTCTGATGTTGCCGGCCGTGATTTTTAGCTCGATGTGGCTGGTGCAATTGGGAAGGACCGGGATCGCCCGCCTCCTCGCCTTTGCTCCGGCGGCGTCCGTGTGGCTGCACTACTTGCTCTTGCCCGGGAGCGGGCGAGTCGGCCTGCTCGGATTGGCCACGACGGCCTGGTTCTTTGCCACGTGCGCCGTCCTGGACAGGGCTCTGTTGAAACAAGCCCGCTCGACCGGTCAGGGCGCCGTCGACGTTATTGTGAGCGCAAAACCGCTGAGCGCAGGACCATCGCGGCTCAAGGTTGCGGCCTGAATCCGACGGCCGCTCCGCGCCTGATCTTCCGCCTGCAAAGCCCGAATTTCTTTTGACTTACCGGCGGAAAAGGTGTCTACTGACAGGCAGACACCCTCTTGACGTTCTGTCATTGTCCGGAAGGGCCGTTCCGGCCATGTTCTCAAGGAGCCAACGATGGCAACCGTCCAAGAAATCCTCTCAAAAAAGGGCACGCAGATCCTCTCGATCGGGGCGCGTGAAAGCTCACTCGACGCCGCCCTGCTGATGAATCAACACAAGGTCGGCTCTCTCTTGGTGATGGAGGGAGAGACGGTCGTGGGCATCATCACCGAAAGGGACTTGCTCGAGCGAGTCCTCGCTGGACGCCGCGACCCCGACCAGACTTTCGTCGAGGATGTGATGACGGGCGAAGTGCTGTGCTGCCAGCCGCACACCTCGATCGAAGAAGCCCGGGCCGTCATGAAAAACCGCCGGGTCAGGCACTTGCCGGTGCTCGACGACGACGGCCAGCTCCACGGTTTGATCTCCATTGGCGACCTCAATGCCTTCGAGGCATTCAGTCAGGAGCAGACGATTCACGTCATGACCGAGTACATTCAGGGTCGAACCTGACGCGGAACGGCCTCGAAGCGCTCATTTTTCTGCGTTCTGGGCGATTTTTCTGGTTTTTCTGCGGCTTAAAAAAGGGCCCGACACCACAGAAAAATCAGCGAGACGCAGATGGCCTAATCGCAATCACACATGTTCATGCGTTGATGCAATAATCGCCTGGCGGCTCGGCTCTTCGCCGGTGATCGTCGCTTCGAGTGGCATCTTGCTTAAGCCGGGCTCCCGACTTCTGCCGACATACCAGCCGAAGAGCGCAAAGACCCCCGCGAAGAGCAGATAACCGACCGCGATGCCGAACGTATGCGTCGGCAATGCGCCCGGATGCGGGTCGGCGAAGATGAACAGAAAATCGACCACGTTCCCGCTCACCTGGTAGGCGTGCGTCAGGCCCAAGGCGGCAAACCCCGCGGCAATCAGCGACCAGACGGCCGCCGTGTAGAACTTGCGGTCGATGAGGAAGGCGGCAATCGCCGCCAGGATCATGCACGTGAAGATGTAACCCCGCTCCAGCACTAACAGGCCGTGCAGCACAAACCCGCTCAACTGCACGTTGGGAATGGTTTCCAGCGCCTTTTGCATCGTGAGAGCGTGCGGATCGTTTCCGCCCGCCACCAGAAAGGCCCCTTGCGCAACGGTGAGACCCCAGGCCGCGATGGCGGGAAAGAGGCCAATCGCGACGGCCGGTGCATGCTGACTCGGCGTCGTCTGGAAGGCCTGGGCCGTGATGATGATGCCGATCCACAGCACGATGGCCATTCCCGCCTCGATCGGAATCAGGCTGCTGATCAGGCTGACCGTCCCCGTGAGGCAAATGGCCGTCACGACCAGGCCGTTGAGTGTTGAATAGCCCGCCCGGCGCCGAGTGCCTTCCAGCCGGGGTGCCCGATATAGATCGTCGTGGGAAAGCAGCTTCCAAAGAGCGAGGCCGCGATCGTCGCCAGCCCGTTGACGCCGAGCGAGGCCGGCGTGCTGAAGCGGTCGCCCGCCGCCTCGGCCGACTCGATGTTCTGCAGGCTGCCCAGGACGTTGAAGAGGCCCATCGGCACGATCACCGACAGATAACCGGCCCATTCCTGCGGATGGTGCCCCACGTCCCGCAGCAAGCTCCACAGTTGGCTCCCCGCGAAATGCGGCAAATACAGCCCGTGCAGGCCCCACGCCGTTTTCACCGCCTCGACGCTCATCGCCGGGCCGGCGAGTGCCACGGGCAGCAAACTCGGCAACACCCACGCGCACAGTGTGCCCAAGAGGACCGCCACGAATCCGCCCGGCAGCCCGAGCGGAAAGCCCGTCCGCGAGAAATACGTGATCAGAATGATCGCCAACGGGAGCATGCCGACCAGCGGCCGCTGGTAGATCTCCAGGGCAAACTTCATCGAGATAAAACCGATGGCGATCCCCGCGAGCGTCGACAAGAGGGCCGCCCGCGGTGTGCGGCGGCGGACCGTTTCGGCGACGAATGCCCCGAAGAACTCGATCAATCCGCTTCCCAGGCACGCCAGCATGCCGGCCTGCCAGGCCGTCTCGGCACTCTTGGTCCGCTCGTAGACGGGCAGCATCACGAAATAGATGTAGATCAACAGCGAGGGCGTATTGATGCCGAAGGGGAGGGCCGTAACGTCGCTGCGTCCGGTGGCCCGCGCGACGAAATGGGCCTGCACCGCGTAAAACACGTTACCGATGAGAATGCTGATCGCCGCTCCCGGGAGGATGTACGAGAGCATCAGCGGCGAGCCGGCCGAGATGCCGCACAGTGCGCACAACTGCACGATCAACAAGAGCTGCACGAGGTTGTCGACGAACAGGCCGAAAAAGCCGTCGAGATCGCGCTTCACGAAGAGCGGGTAGGATCCCTGGCTCATGTTTGTTCCCCTTTCGTGACGACAGCGGCACGCCGCCGTTCTCGTTCCCAAACGAGCCGCCGGGTTGACTCCGGCGGTTTTCGCTGGCGCTCGTCGCGCGTTCAAAGACCGCCGGCGTGAAGCCGGCGGCTCGTCAGTCCTGCGCGAAAGGCGGCGCATGGGACCGCGACAGCGTGCACCATCAATTCGCCCGTCGACGCGGTAGATTACGTCCCCGTCCGGCTTGCCGACCAGATCAATTCCAGCGGCAAAGCTGCGAGTTGGCTTCCTGGAGATGCAGCTCCAGGGAGGGCTTTTCGTCGGTCGGGCACGTGCGCAGGCACGACTGCAACAGATCGATTGCATGGCCCGGGCGGTTTGCGCGGATCGAAATCAGGGCCAGGTCGCGCCGCTCTTGATACGAACAGGGCAACAGGGCGGCCAGGCGATGCTGCACCATCCAGGCCGCGGGCCAGCTCTCCTGCCGGATATAGAGGGCCTTGAGGTTGTTGAGCATGCGAATCACGATGGTTCGCGACCCGACCGGCTTGAGCGACACGCGGACGTCGGCCTTCTTCAAGCCGCTGATCTCGCACAGCCAGCGGACGCATTCGCGCTGCGAAATGATGCGGCCGCGGGCAAAGGGGTCGACAAACAGCGAGCCGTCGACCGATTCAAACCGCGTCAGGAAATGCCGCGGGGCCGACACGCCCCGCAGGTCGATTCCGACCCGATCGGCAACGGCCATATACAAGATCGACAGCGTGATCGGCAGCCCGCGTCCCGTTTCGACCACGCGATTCAAGAAGCTGCTTTCGGCCCGCTGGTAGCACTCCACATCGCCGAAGATGCCATGTTGCTCGGAAAGGCACTCGACGAGCAGCCGTAGTGCGTCGGCATCGCTGCGCGAGCGGGCGACCGAGCCGGAAAGTTCGCGGGCCCGCTGGTCGATCCATTCGAGCGTGGGGCGGAAATCGAGTCCGGGCTGGGCGTCGCGCGAGTTCCAGCGCCACCAAGGTCAAATCGACATCGGCCCGCCGCGTAAACAGCTTCAAAAACTCAGCGTCACACGCGTAACTCGGTTCAGCAGACATTCCGCTCTCGGAAAGCGCGACAAGGCAATTTTCGTTGCCAGAGACCGACCCGAAGGGGCCAACCACCTTATAGCGAACCGCCGCGAACACGGCAACGTGTTCCCGACGGCAAAAGGGTGACCGACCGTGCGCGTGACGAATTCCCGTTGACACGCGCCGCTTGACACGCGCAGCGACCCGCATTACTATAAAACCAAATCTAAAAAACCAAATGTAAAAATGAGTCGACAGAAGAGGGAGGTGCGATGGCCCGGCCGAAAGCGACCGAACTGACCGAGCGCGAGCTGGAGATCATGCACGTCTTCTGGAAGCGGGGCGAATCGACGGCGGCCGAAATCCGCGAGACGCTCGCCAAAGCGGGGCGCGATCTGGCGTACACCACCGTCGCCACGCTCGTGCGGATTCTCTCCGAAAAAGGATTCATCGAGCAGACCAATGAGGAGCGGCCCTTCCGCTACAAGCCGATCCGCTCCTTCGACGATGTGTCGGGGCGGCTCCTGGGTGATCTGGTGAAGCGTGTCTTCCGCGGCTCGCGGGAGCACCTGCTGATGCGGCTGACGGAAAACCGCAAGCTGACGCCGAAGGAGCGGGCCCTGCTCGAAAAGATTCTGCGGGAGCAACAACAATGAGCGCGATCGCACAGCCCCTCCTGTGGTGTTGTCTTCAAGTCACCGTTCTGGCGTTCGCCACGTTGGTCGTCAACGGGCTCTTCGCGCGCCGCCAGCCTGCCGCCGGAGGCGCTGGTCGCGGGCGGCGCGCTCTTTGCCGTCGTGGGATTGACGGCGATGGCGTTGAGCCCCTGGCCCAGCTGGCACTCGGCTTGGGACCGTCTGCGAACAAGTCACGCCGCGGCTCCCAATAACGATCTCATCGGCGCCGCGACGTTCAACTCATTTTTCAAAACGGCGGCGCAGCGGTCCGAAAACGCCGCTGATTCTCCGGATCCCCCGGACGTCGATCCGACGGGCCCAATCGTCGAGAGGCAGTCATTTCGCGAACGTCTATCGAACGCGATCGCCGACCACGGACTGTTCGTGTTCGGTGCGCTCTATCTCGTCGGCCTGTGCGCGATGGCGACCCGGATCGCACTCGGGCTGGCCACCGTCCGCAGTTATCGCCGCCGTTCCCTCCCGCTGACCGATCGACGGCTCTTAGGCTTGGTCGGCGAGATTCGCGCACAGCTCGACTGCCGCCAGGAAATCGAAGTGCGCGAATGCGGCCTGTCGACCACACCGGCGACAATTGGCTGGCGGCGGCCCATGCTCTTGCTTCCGGTGGACTGGCGGACTTGGACCGACGAGGAGTGTCTGGCGGTTCTCGCGCACGAGATTGAGCACGTGCGCCGTGGCGACTTCGCCTCGTGGGTCGTCGCTCAGTTCGGATTGGCCCTGCATTTTTATCACCCGCTCGTCCACTGGCTGGCGGCCCGCTTGCGGCTGCAGCAGGAGCTGGCGGCCGACGCGGCGGCCGCCCGCGTACTGGGCGGGCAGCGGAAATACGTGACGACGCTGGCCGCGATGGCGTTGCGGCAATCGGACGCGGTTGCGGCGTGGCCCGCCCGCGCGTTTCTACCGACATCGAAAACCTTTCTCAGGAGAATCGAGATGTTGCACCGATCGAAATCGCTGCGCGGGGACCTTTCGCGCCCGGCTTTTATCTCGGCATCGCGGCCGTGGCGGCCGCCGCTCTCTGTGCCGCGGGCCTTCGCGAATCCGCGGCTGGCGACGATCAACAAGTCACCCCGGCGCCCTTCGGCGACCCGTCCGGGGCTGCGGCGCAGCCGAGCTTTCCGGCGGCGCAATTGGCTGTGAAGAGCAAGAACCATCTCAAGCAACTGGCGCTGGCGATGCACAACTTCCACGACGTCTACCGTCACTTTCCGCCGGCGGTCGTCATCGGGCCCGACGGAAAGACGCCCCACAGTTGGCGCGTGGAACTGCTCCCCTTTCTGGAAGGCGAAAGCCTGTATCACGAGTACCGGATGAATGAGCCCTGGGACAGCCCAGCCAACAAGAAAATTCTCGACCAGATGCCCGCCGTCTTCCGCAGCCCGTTCGACGATCCGAAATCCACCAAGAGCGGTTACTACGTCTTCACCGGGCCGGGAACCGTGTTTGACGGAAGCAAGGGAACTTCGATACCCGATATCATCGACGGCACCAGCAATACGTTGTTTGTGGTGGAAGCGAAACAGGACGTGCCTTGGACCAAGCCTGCGGACATTCCCTTCGATCCGACGAAGCCCCCTTCGAGTGTTCACGGCTTCGTGGAAGGCCAATTCTTTGCGGCCTTTGCAGATGGCTCCGTCCGCGCGATGGAAAACGACAAGGTCAAGGACCAGCTCGTGTGGCTCATCCTACGGAACGACGGTCACCCAATTTTCTGGGAAAAAATCGTGCCGCCGCAACGCGGCGTGGAGATGCAACGCCGCGAGAATGTGGGATCGCCCGGACGTTTCACTCAGTTTGTACCCGGTCCCGGTGGGAAGCGAGCGGTGCACGACAAGAACAACCTGAAAAGGCTCGGCCTGGCGATGTACAGTTATCACGATGTCAATCGGCACTTTCCGCAGTCCGTCGTCATCGGGCCTGACGGAAAGACGCCGCACAGTTGGCGCGTGGAGGTGCTCCCCTTTATGAATGCAGGGGCCCTGTACCACCAGTATCGCATGGACGAACCCTGGGACAGCCCGGCCAACAAGCAGATTCTGGAGCAGATGCCCGCCGCTTTCCGCAGCCCCTATGACGATCCGAAGTCGACGAACAGCGGATATTTTTTCATCGCGGGCCCTGACACGGCCGCCGGGCGCAGATTCGCGATATCACGGACGGCACCTCCAACACGATTCTGCTCGTTGCGGCCAAGCGCAACATTCCGTGGACGAAACCCGAGGATATTCCATTCGATCCGGACAAGCCGCTGCCGACACTCGGAGGCTTCGTGCCCGGTGAGTTCGCGGCTGTGATGTGCGACGGGTGGATTACGCGGTTCAAGACGGATCAAGTAAAGGATCAGCTCAAATGGCTGATCCTGCGCAACGATGGACAGCACGTCCCCATCGACGTCTTGCGCGTCGACAACAAATAAGCGGTTCCCACGGACGCGGTCGGCGGGTTTGGTGGGGCGCCGATTGCGGGTTTCACGCGGGATTGAATGTCACACGCGAACAACGTGTCCCCCGGGAAGGCGCCGCAACATGCGTTTCATTTCGAGCACGGTGAGCGTAGCCAGCACGCGGGACGATTCGAGCGCCGATTCTCTCACGACTTCGTCGATCAGCCGCGGCTCGACCGTGACGAGATTCAGGATGGCCCGCTCCTGATCGCTGAGCGTCAGCTCTCGGGGCGAGTGGACGGTTTCAGTCTCGCTCCGAGAGACGGGGCCGATTGTTGGGCCGAGCGCTTGGAGCACGTCGTCGACACCGCGGATGAGGGGCACGCCGTCGCGAATCAGGTCGTGGCAGCCTTCGCTGGTCAGGCTGTCGACGCGGCCCGGCAGCGCGAAAACTTCGCGACCTTGCTCCATCGCGTGCCGGGCCGTGTGGAGCGACCCGCTTTTGCGGTCGGCTTCGATGATGATCACACCCAGCGACAGGCCGCTGATGATCCGGTTCCGCTGCGGGAAGAGGCCGGCGACTGGTTCCTGGTCGAGCTGTGACTCGCACACGACAGCGCCGTGCTCGACGATTTGATCGGCCAACTCTTTGTGCTCTGGCGGATAGACCTGGTCCAGGCCGGTGGCGGCGACGGCGATCGTGCGGCCGCCCGCCTCGAGGGCGCCACGATGAGCGGCCGCGTCGATCCCGCGGGCCAGGCCGCTGATCACGGTGATCCCTGCGCGGGCGAGTCCCGAGGCGAAGCGCTCGGCCTGCTGTCGTCCGTAGACGGTGCACCGCCGCGAGCCGACGATCGCCACGGCAAGTTCGTCCCGTGGTTCGAGCGAACCGCGGCAATAGAGAATGGGGGGCGGATCGCAGATCTCGGCGAGCAGGTGCGGATAGTCGGGTTCGCCCTTTAATAGCAGCCGCACGCCGGCTTGCCGGCACCGCTCGAGTTCGCGCTTTGCGGCGGCCGGATCGCGGCGGGTGACGATTGCGTCCGAGAGTTTGGGTCCAATCCCCTCGACCTGCTGCAGCTCCTGGACGCTGGCCGCCAGGATGCGGCCCGGCGAGCCGAAGGCCTCGAGGAGCGCTTGCTGCAATCGCGGCCCGATTCCCGGGACGAGGTTGAGCCGGAGCGCGTCGAGCAGTTCACTCGTCTCGTCGGGATTCGTCTCCTCGGGCATCGTACGCCCCGCGTGCTTAGAGGACGTTATCGAGGACGTCGCGGACTTTCTCGACACCCACTTTGTCGACCAACTCCACTTGGCCCATCCGCGAAGGCAAGACAAAGCGGATCGTCCCGCCCAGCGTCTTTTTATCGAGTCGCATCCGATCGATCACCTCGTCGACCGGGAGCCGGCGGCCGGCGGGCAGGTTCGTGGGAAGATGAAGGGCTTCGAGCAAGGCGATTTGCCGGTCGGTGATCGAGTGGTCGATGCGGCCCAAGCGCTCGGCCAGGCGGCTGGCGTGGATCATGCCGATGGCGACGGCTTCCCCGTGCATCAGCTCGCCGTACCCCGTCAGCGCCTCGTAGGCGTGAGCGAAGGTGTGTCCGTAATTGAGGACGGCCCGCAGACCGGTGATTTCGTGCTCGTCTCGCTCGACGACGTCGGCCTTCAGCCGGCAACTGCGGGCGATGACGTGCCGCAGCACGTCGGGATCGCGGCGATTGAGTTCCTCGATATGTGCTTCGAGGTACGCGAAGAATTCGCCGTCGAGGATCACGCCGTACTTCACGACCTCCGCGAGGCCCGATCGGTAATCGCGGTCCGGCAGAGTATCGAGCGTGGCCGTGTCGATAAACACGCCGAGCGGCTGATGGAACGCGCCGATCAGGTTTTTGCCCTGCGGATGGTTGATGCCGACCTTACCTCCGACCGAACTGTCGACATGAGCCAGCAGGGTCGTCGGTATTTGGACGAAAGGAATCCCGCGGGCGTAGGTGGCGGCGGCAAAGCCGGCCGAATCGCCGACGACTCCCCCCCACCGCCACGACCAGGGTGCGGCGGTCGGCCTTCAACTCGACGAGCGCGTCGTATAATTGAGAGATGACGGCGAGCGACTTGGCCTGTTCGCCCGGTTCCAGATCAAAGCGGCCTATTTGCCAGCCGGCTTGCCGCAGGCTGTTGGCGGCCGCCTCGGCATGCGGGCGGGCGACGTGGCGGTCGCTGACGACGAGGGCCTTGCCGGCGGCAGGGGCTCCCTCTCCCCAAGCCCGCGTCCTCCAAGTCTTTAGCAGCGGCGCCCAGTCGTGAAGCCGCCCGGTGGCGATCACAATCTCGTAACTCCGCGGCCCCAGCGCCACCATCACGCGCGACGAATCGCCGGACAAAGTGTCGAGAGGTGCGGTCACCAACGCAACTTTCTGACTGGAACACGGAGGGAAGAGGCTTTTGACGAGCCTCGCAAACCAGGCACCGATTCTAGCCGTGGCCGACGGGGAGGGACAATCGGCCCAATCTTGCAGTCCTGGAGGGGAACCACGAGAAGGACACAAAGAAAAAGCACACAGACAAACCGGAGACGGTCAAACGGTAACCGGACGAATTGTCGGAAAGCTACCCATCGGGTTCCGTTCGTAACGTCTTTTTCCTTTGTGTCCTTCGTGTTCTTTGTGGTTGCCTCACCGCCGAACGAGCGTATGGAAAGGCCATTTCGCAGTGGCGTCAACGCACATTGATATTGCCACATGTCCTTGATGTGCGATAATTCAGGGTGCTCACCGAAAATGTGGCATCTGCGTGGAAGTGGCCCCTTAAGCGGCTTGAGCAATCGCCGGCTCAAGCTCAGAACCAGTTTCCATTTCCTTAAAAGTTGATCTGAGACCATGGATGGTCGCACCCGCGCACCCCGCTGGCTATGAGTCGGCTCATAGACCGTCGAGGGGTTTGAAATTGCGCGGTCGTGACCGGCCCGGTTGAGTGCCCTGAGCCGGCCCCCGGTAGAACTGCAAGGTTAGGGGCGACACAAGGAGTGGTTTCGTGGGAGACGCTCGCGCGATCCTCGAACGCATCTCGAAGGCTCAGAACTTCGAGGGTTACCGCCAAGAACATTGGCACGGTACGTTTGACCAATACCTGGACATTGTCCGCAAGGAACCGCGCGTCACGCGCAGTGCGTATCAGCGGCTGTACGACATGATCCTGTCGTACGGAGTCGTCCCCGTCGAAGGAAATAAAGACGGGCTTGTCCGCTACAAGTTCTTCGACGATCCCGACAACGACGGCTGCGACGCGATCTTCGGCTTGACCCGCCCGCTGATGGAGATCGTCAACGTCTTCAAGAGCGCGGCCCTCAAGTACGGGAGCGAACGCCGCGTGCTCTTGCTGCACGGGCCGGTCGGCAGCTCCAAGAGCACGATCGCCCGGCTGCTCAAACGGGGCCTCGAGCGGTACAGCCGCTGCGAGGAAGGGGCCCTCTTCACGTACGGATGGAAAAACGACGACGGAACCGTGCTGTGGTGCCCGATGCACGAGGAGCCGCTCAACCTCGTGCCGAACGAAAGCCGCGCCGACATCGTCCGCTACCTGAACGAGGGACACGACATCCAGAACGGCAGCTCCTACGGAATCGAAATCACCGGCGAGCTGTGCCCGTTGTGCCGGTTCACATTTCGCGACCGGCTGGAACGCCTGGGCGGCGATTGGACCAAGGTTGTCGACCAGGTGGTGGTGAAGCGGCTCGTCCTCTCGGAGCAGGACCGCATCGGCATCGGCACGTTCCAGCCGAAGGACGAAAAGAACCAGGACTCGACCGAGCTCACCGGCGACATCAACTACCGCAAGATTGCCGAGTTCGGCAGCGAGAGCGATCCGCGGGCGTTCAACTTCGACGGCGAGTTCAACGTCGCCAACCGCGGCGTGATCGAGTTTATCGAAGTGCTCAAGCTCGACGTGGCCTTCCTGTACGACCTGTTGGGCGCGTCGCAGGAGCACAAGATCAAGCCGAAGAAATTCGCCCAGACCGACATCGACGAGGTCATCGTCGGCCACACGAACGAGCCGGAATACCGCAAGCTGCAGAAGAACGAGTTCATGGAGGCGCTGCGCGACCGGACGGTGAAGATCGACATCCCGTACGTCACGAAGCTTGCCGACGAGAAGAAGATTTACGAGAAGGACTACAACACGAAGCGCGTCCGCGGCAAGCACATCGCTCCGCACACGCTGGAGATGGCCGCGATGTGGGCCGTCCTCACGCGGCTGGAAGATCCCAAGAACGCCGGCCTGACGCTGTTGCAAAAGCTCAAGCTGTATAACGGCAAGACGCTGCCCGGCTTCACGTCGGACAACGTGGCCCAGCTCCGCAAAGAGGCCAAGAGCGAGGGGATGCTCGGCATCTCGCCGCGGTACGTGCAGGACAAAATCTCCAACGCCCTCGTCGCCAACAGCGAATCGACGTGCCTCAACCCGTTCATGGTGCTGAACGAGCTCGAGGACGGCCTCAAGCATCACTCGCTGATCCACAGCGACGATATCCGCGAGCAGTACCGGCAACTGATCGCAGTCGTGAAGGACGAGTACACCGACATCGTGAAGAACGAAGTGCAGCGGGCGATCGCCGCCGACGAGGAGGCGCTCAAGCGGCTCTGCTCGAACTACATCGACAACGTGAAGGCCTACACCCAGCGCGAAAAGGTCCGCAACAAGTTCACCGGCCATCCGGACGAGCCGGATGAACGGCTGATGCGCTCGGTCGAGGAAAAGATCGACATCCCCGACAGCCGCAAGGACGATTTCCGCCGCGAGATCATGAACTACATCGGCGCCCTGTCGCTCGACGGCAAGACGTTCGACTACAAGACGAACGAGCGGCTGCAGAAGGCGCTCGAAATGAAGCTGTTCGAGGACCAGAAGGACACGATCAAGCTCACGAGCCTGGTCTCGAACGTGGTCGACGCCGACACGCAGCAGAAGATCGACATCGTCAAGAGCCGGTTGATCCGCAACTACGGCTACAACGACGAGTCGGCGACCGACGTGCTGCAATACGTCGCCAGCATCTTCGCCCGGGGAGACGCCAAGAACGACTGAAAAGTTAATGACGAATGCCTGACGAAGACGTGCGGATTCGTCATTTCGAGTAAGGCTATGGCTCGCAATATCGATCGAGACGTGGGACGCTTCAAGCAGATCCTTCGCGGGAAGGTGCGCGAGAATCTGCGGAAGTACATCACCCACGGCGAGATGATCGGCCGCACGGGCCGCGAGCTGGTCAGCATCCCTGTCCCGGCCATCGACATCCCCCATTTCCGCCACGGGCAAAAAGGCTCGGGCGGCGTCGGTCAGGGCGAGGGAGAAGTCGGGCAGCCGATCGGCAAGGGGCAGGGGCAGGAAGGGGACGGCAAAGGCAAAGCGGGCGACCAGGCGGGCTCCCACATCCGCGAGGTCGAAATCTCGCTCGACGAGCTGGCCGATATGCTCGGCGACGAGCTCGAATTGCCCAACATCGAGCCCAAGGGCAAAGAGTCGATCAAGAGCCGCAAGGACCGCTACACGTCAATCCGCCAGTCGGGGCCCGATTCGCTGCGGCACTTCAAGCGGACGTTCAAGCGGGCCCTCAAACGGCAGGTGACGCTCGACAACTACGACTACGACAACCCGGTGGTCATCCCCATGCGCGAGGACGAGCGGTTCCGTTCGTGGAAGACGGTGACCGAGCCCGAATCGAACGCGGCCGTGATCTACATCATGGACGTCTCCGGCTCGATGACCGACGACCAGAAAGAGATCGTCCGCATCGAGTCGTTCTGGATCGATACGTGGCTCAAGCGGCAATACGACGGCGTGCAGCGACGCTACATCGTGCACGACGCGGCGGCCCACGAAGTCGACGAAGACACGTTCTACCGCACCCGCGAAAGCGGCGGCACGCGGATCTCGTCGGCCTACCAGGTGGCCTGGCAGGTCATCACCCGCGACTTCCCGCCGTCCGACTGGAACATTTATTGCTTCCAGTTTTCCGACGGCGACAACTGGGGAGAAGACAACGAGGGCTGCCTGAAGGCGCTCACGGCCGATCTGCTCCCCTCGCTCAACCTGTTCTGCTACGGCCAGGTGGAGAGCCCCTACGGATCGGGGGACTATATCCGCGAGCTGAGGAAGATCGGCGACAAGTTCGACAACCTGATCCTTTCCGAGATCGACAGTAAAGAGGCGATCTACGACTCGATCAAGGAGTTCCTGGGGACGGGGAAATAACCCCGCAGAAGACCTGGAAGATCGCCATGACGCTCACCGTGCCCCACCAGCTTCCGCCGGAAATCCGGGCCGCCCAGGACGAGATCGAAGCACGGGCGCGGAGCTACGGGCTCGATTTCTTCAAGACGATTTTTGAAGTCGTCGATTACGAAGAGATGAGCATGCTGGCCGCGTTTGGCGGCTTTCCGCTGCGGTATCCGCACTGGCGGTTCGGGGCCGAGTACGACGAGCTGACGAAGGGCTACGCGTACGGCCTGCAGAAGATCTATGAAATGGTGATCAACACGGATCCGTGTTACGCCTACTTGCTGCACGCCAATCAATTCCTCGACCAGAAGCTGGTGATCGCCCACGTCTACGGGCACTGCGATTTCTTCAAGAACAACGCCTGGTTCGCACCGACGAACCGCAAGATGCTCGACGAGATGGCCAACCACTCGGCACGGGTCAATCGCTACTGCGACCGCTACGGGGCCGAGGCCGTGGAGGTGTTCATCGACGCGTGCCTGTCGCTCGAGGACCTGATCGACGCGCACGCGCCGCACATTCGTCGCTCTCCTGCTCCCGCGGAAGAACGACGTCCACTCGATCCGAAGACCGAGGAAACCCACTACGACCTGCGGTTCCCCTCGAAGGGTTACATGGACTCCTTCATCAATCCGCCCGAGGTGATCGAGCGCCAGGCCAAAGAACGCCAGCAGAAACAGCAAGAGAAGGAAGACAATCGCTCCTTCCCCGCCGAGCCGGTCCGCGACGTGCTCTTATTCCTCTTGGAGCATGCTCCGCTCAAAGACTGGCAACGCGACGTGCTGGCCATCATTCGCGACGAGGCGTACTACTTCGCACCGCAGGGCCAGACCAAGATCATGAACGAGGGCTGGGCCAGCTACTGGCACTCGACCATCATGACCCGCCACGGACTGACCGACGCGGAGGTCGTCGACTACGCCGACCATCACAGCGGCACGATGGCGACGAGCCCGCATCGGCTCAATCCGTACAAGCTCGGCATCGAGCTCTTCCGCGATATCGAAGAACGCTGGAACACCGGACGCTTCGGGCCGGAGTTCGACGCGTGCGACGACTTGCATACCAAGGAGAAATGGGACAAACAGCTCGGCCTGGGTCGGGATAAGATCTTCGAGGTCCGCCGCATCTACAACGACGTCACGTTTATCGATGCCTTTCTGACCCCCGAGTTCTGCATCAAGCACAAGCTGTTTTCCTTCGCCTTCAACGACCAGTCGAACTATTACGAGATCATTTCCCGCGAATTTCCCAAGATTAAACAGCAGCTCCTCGATGGGCTCACCAATCATGGACGCCCGTTCATATATGTCGTGGACGGGAACTACAAAAACCGGGGAGAGCTGTACTTAAAGCACAAATACCAGGGGGTCGAGCTCAAGCTCGATTACGCCCGCGACACGCTGGCCAACCTCGCAGCGCCTCTGGGGCAGGCCCGTGTTCATCGAAACGGTCGTCGACGACAAACCGACGGTAATGTCGTTCGATGGCTCGCAGCACGAAACGAAACCAAAATAAACCGTCCAATTGGACGATAGAATAGATGAGGGGCCTGTTATGACAACCGGACGCCAACTCGCCGACGAAGTTCGAAAACTTGCCGGTCATGCCGGGCCGGCAGCGAAAACGGTCGCCATCGCCGCGGGAAGCGTCGACCTGGCCGTCGACGTGACGGCCGCCGACTCGATGAGCTGCTCGTGCCGCGAGATCCGCATGCGCGTGCCGGCACTGAGCGGAGCGGGCCCCGATGTGCTCAAAAAGTGGGCACACGACCTCTGCTCGCGCGTCACTTATCTGCTGGAGCAACTCGGTCCGCTCGAAATTGACAGCGAAGGGAAACAAGTTCTCATTCGCTCCAAGTCTCCCGACAAGCGCGACAACTCGACGACGTTCTACGAAGTCCTGTTGCAGTCGCAGGGAGCGGGGCTGTTTACGCTCCGGCGTTATCGCCGCGACAGTCAGGGGGCTCCGCGCGAGCACGTCGATTTGCGGACCACGCACGAGCTTTTGGAAAAGCTCGCCGATGATCTCATCGCGACGATTCCGGCCTCGACGAATTGAGCGCGAGCGCGATGTCTTCGCGGAGCCACAACTCTTGCCTCACGGCCAGTTCGTCGGCAATCTCCGCCAGCGTCCTCTCTGCGACGGGGTGACGATAGTCCGGCGCGACCTCTGCCAGCGGTCGGGCGACAAACGCCCGAGTCACGATTGCGGGGTCCGGAATCAAGTGGTGTCCGACCGTCAGCACTTCGTCGTTAAACAGCGATAAGTCGACGTCGATCGTCCGCGGCGCATTCTTGTCGCGCGGGTCGCGCACCCGGCCGAGTTTCCGTTCGACCTGCGGAACGACTTCGTCGCAAATCGACGACGCCGAAAGCTCCGTTTCCAACAGGATAGCTCCGTTGAGAAAATTGCCCGATTCCGCGTGCCAGGTGACGCCGAAGGGCGGCGATTCCCAAACGCGGGAGACGGCCCGCAGCCTGCCGAACTCCGCTAGCGCGCGGACGGCGGCGGGCAAGTGCCGCTCCGGTTGGATATTCGAGCCCAGAGAGAGGTAGGCCCGGTTCCACCGGCCTTCAGACATCACTGCGGCTCCGTTCGATCGCCACGCCGACGGAGCGGGCGAAGCGCAGGGCGGCCGGCTTCTCGATGCTGACTTTCACCCGCTCAACCCGCGGATCGGCCAGGCAGACCCGGGCGATTTCCTCGGCCATCCGTTCGACCAGGAAGAACTTCGAATTCTCGACCAGATCGATCACATCTTTGGTAATCGTGCGGTAGTTGACGGCATCGTCGATGTGGTCAGTGCGGGCGGCGGGGCGTGTGTCGACGGCCAGTGACAGGTTGATGCGCACGTCCTGCTTGTGCTCGCGCTCGTCGTCGTTGATCCCGATAATCGTCCGCAGGAAAAGACCCTTGATGCGAATCTCATCGGACATGTACGTCTCCGCGTCGTGTTGAACCTCCCGGCTGTTGTCCTTTGATTGTAGCACCGATGACCACCGGCGGCCGTTTGTGGTAAATTGGAGGCTCGTAAAAAACTGGCACCGGCCGGCGGTTCGCGCGAGAAATGGGTTCTCGGCGCGCCCGTCGCGTCGTGGTGAGCCAGGGAACGGCGAAGATGACGATCCGCTTCGCTTGCCAATGCGGAAAACGACTGCAAGCCCCCGACAAAATGGCCGGGCACCGCACACAGTGTCCCTCTTGCTTTACGTCCATCCAAATCCCCGCCCGGCGTTCGCTCGGACCGTTCTTCAAGCGAAAGGGAGCCGTCCCCCCCACTGACGATCAATCCGCTTCTGCCGAGAGAGACGCCCGGCCCAGTCCGACACCGCCCACTTCAGATGAACCGACTGTCGCCGATGCGGGGATATCGATGCATCGCAGAAAGCCACGTTCCCGCGCATCAACTTTTGTCCCCATTCGCACGCCTTCGGCTGGCCTCGACCCGGAGGCGACCGCCATTTCACTGCGTCACCCGCCGCGGTGGTCGCGTCTGCTTTCGCGGCGCGTCGAGCCGCGGTGGTATCACAGCCTGGTCTATCCCGCTGCCAACGTGCCGATCTTCTTTCGGCTGGCAATGATGTTGACCGTGTTGACGGCGATTGCCCTCGTGGGCTGGCTCTCCATCGATCCGGATCAGCCGAGAAATTGGCCCTACGAGATGCTGGGCGTGTCGCTCTTCTTGCTGCTGCTGGTCCTCGGTCGCACGTTGAATTACTTCAACGCGATCGTGGCACTGGCGGCGCAAGGCAAGGTGAAGCACGAGGCGGCCATCGATTTTGCTCCCATTCAAGCGATCGTAAGCTGCGGGCAATGGTTGGCCTGCTTCCTCGCCGGGCCGGCGTTCTTGTTCGGATTGGCATTAGGTTACTGGCTTTATAGCGGCGACCTCACGGTAATCGACTGGCTGATCCTGGCGGAGCTCGGGTTCGCCGGCGTCGGCTGGTGGTTGATCGCCATTCTGCTCATTAACGCCGACGGCACGGTGCGCGTGCCGACACCGCGGCGAGTCATGCAAACGGCCTTGGCGATGCGCTGGAAGACCGTCGAGCTGGCCCTGCTGGCGACCGGCGTTTCTCTCGCCCATCTGTTTGCCGCGGTCTATGGAATCGGCCACTTGCACGACCGTCCCCTCGTCGCATTTGCCCTGTTGTGCACGGCGGCCACCACGGGGCTCTACTTGACCGCTTTTACGTTTCGTCGCTTGGGCCTCACCTATTACCGTTTCGAGCGCAAACGGCGTGCTGGCCAGACGCCCGCCCCCGCGGGCGTCGTCGTCGACAGCGTCTCTCGCGCGACAGAATCGTGAGCCAGAGCCAGTCTCAAACTTCGCCGGAGTAGAGAATCGTCGGCTCGGACGAACCCGGACGATAAAGCACAAGCCCGCCGTGCCGATCATTGACCCGGACGACGCAATCGGGTTCCCCCTCCGCTTGCCGATCGAGGATCGATTCGAGCGCCTGCACGGCCGCCACGGTTTGGCGGTCGGCAGACAGATCGTTGTACTGGAGCTTGCGAACCTCTTCCAACCGACCATTGCGTCCTTGTTCCTCTCCGCCGTACTCGACAGACGCCAATTCGCGGACGAAACGATCGATGACTTCGATTCCGTATCCGCGTTGGCTCCGCTCGCCCCACGGTTCGAGAAACGAGCCGTTGTAATGGTTGTTCATTGTCGTCTTGAGCGAGATCGGCGTCTTCCCCTCGACCGTGCATTCGACTCCCCGCTTGCGTGAATGGCCGTTCCAGACGCCGTTGTCGAAGCGGAATTGCACTTCTTGTTCGACGTAACCGGGAAAGTTGTCCGGCGTGACCCAGGACGTGTGAATGTCGAACGCCGCCTCCCGTCCCGAGTCATATTCGTACACAAGTCGCAACTGGCAGCTGTCCCAGGTCGGGCCATCGAGCGGGCCGATGAGGCCGCGCTGCCCCGTGGCGGTGACCGTCTTCAGTCGGCCGGGAAACGTGAAATCAATCAGTTTGATGTAGTGGACGGCGACGTACGTTCCCGGATTGCGGCCGCGGATCCACTCGGAGAACTGCGCGCCGGAGATCTGTTTGGGCTCCAACAGCGAACAATAACCATTGTTGACGTGCCGCAACTGTCCGTCCGCGACGAGAGTGCGGAGCTTCTTGTGGTCCGGGTCGAGCAGTTTGTGATAGACGACTTTGGCGAGCAGGTTCTTTTGCGCGCAAGGGCCAAGAGTTCGTCGAGTTCGTCCAGCCGCAGCACGGACGGTTTTTCGATCAACACATGGCAGCCCGCCTGGAGAATCGTGCGGGCGGCATCGAAATGACGGTCGTCGGGTGTGGCGACACAGGCAAAGTCAACGCCCGAATCGAGCATCGCCGAAACCGAGTCGGCGCCTGAGAAGCTCTTGATTCCAGCCCCCAGTTGACCGGCCGATTGCAGGTACTTTTGCGCTCGTGCGCCGGTGCGGGAGGCGACGGCGGTCAGCGGCACGTTGACGTCGCCAAAGATCCGGTCGTAAACGCCGCGACGCTGTGCCTGCTCGAAAAAAGGGCGATACGTTTCGTCGAAGATCATCCCCATGCCGACCATGCCGGCTCGGAGCCGGCGGCCCGTCGAAGGTGGCGGGGCCTGACTTCCCAGGGGACCGCTCGACGCTCCACCATGATTTTTTGTTGCCATTTGGGCCATTGTAGGGAGAAAAAAAAGTCGGATCTACCGGCATCTCGCGGGCGACCGGCTGTCGTGAAGCCTGTCGCCTTGTGAATGACGCTCCTCCGTCGCAAAATCGAACGGCTCGGCTGCGAACGACGAATCGATGACTCGAGGTCTGAAATGATTCCTACTTGTCCTGGCCGCCTCATTTCCTGGGGACCGCCATCTCGAACAACCGGCGCGAGAACGGCCCGCAGTTTGTTCTTGCTGGCGTTCGTGAGCGGGACGCTGATTGGACTGGCGAGCGCCGCGGAAATTCACTCCGTGACCGACAGCAGTCCACTCGGCGAGAAGGCGGCGTTCCTGCAGCAGGACCTCGTCACCAAGCATTCGGAGGACGGGCTCTACGTTTCGATCGTCCCTCACTTGCCCGGCGGTACGCGGCTCGAACACACGGTCAACGAGCCCGGAAACATCATTCATTCGGGGGTTTGGACGGGGCGATACCTTGCCGGTGTCGGTTATCAATACGCCGTGACAAAAGACCCGCAGGTCCGCGCGATGGGAGGGCAAATTCTCAAAGCTCTTCGCATCCTGCAAGAGGTAACCGGCAAGCCGGGCCTGCTTGCCCGCGGCTACATGAAGGGCCATGGCCCCGTGGCCGAGTATGAGCGCGAGGGCAACAACTCGGTGAAGTGGCATCAGGGGCAAGGTCAATACGCCAACTACCGCTGGTACAGCGACGTGAGCGTCGACAACTTCAACGCCGTCCTCTATGGCTACGGCGTCTACTACGATTTGGCGGCCGACGACGAACAAAAGCGTTTCATTGCCAAGGACGTCGATCGGCTGATGTCGAATCTTCTCGATAATCACTGCCGGATCATCGATCTCGACGGCGAGCCGACGGAGTGGGGCCGCATCGGACGAGATCCCGATGCTCCTCAAGGCCAGACGGATCGAGTGCGCACGAATCGGCCCGCAGGATCGAAGGGAACGCGAAGAGGCGGGCGGAATTCACTACGGGCCGAGCTGATGCTCTTGCCCGATCTCCTCATTGCGTACCACGTCACGGGAAAGGACCGCTATCTCAACACGTATCGTCGGGCGATCGAGCGATTCAAACCCGACCCGAACGAAGATGCTGACCGCCGACCGCGCACGCCCGAACGCCTGGCCCGCCGCAACCACAGTGCCGAAGGACAGGCGTACGAGGCGCTGTATCGCGCGATCCGCTATGAGAAGGACCCGGCGCTCTTGGCGGTTTACCGCAAATGGGTCCGCGACTTATGGGAAGTCGGCTGGAATGATCACAATCCGATTTTCACTTACATGTCGATGGCGCTCTTACCGGATGGACGGGTAGCCGGGCCTGGAACGGCGGGATCCCCGCCTCCGGCGGACGTGCCCCATGCTGCCGAAGCGCTGGAACAAGCCAAGGACACGTTGGCACTCTATCCCGTCGACCGCGTGATGCACCCGGTAATGAACTCGATCCGCAAGGACATCGAAATCAATCCCTTCAAGGATCGAAACGGCAATCGTCAAGCGGTGAAGCCCATCCCGATCAACCAACTGCGACTCGACAATGAATATGCCTGGAAGGGCAACCCCTGCGAACTCGATGGCTGGATCAAGCCAACCGTCACAGTGATCCAGTTTTCCTGCGACGATCCCCAGGTGGCCTGGTTTCGCGACTCGGCCGGCGGCGCGTACGAAACCCTCGATCACGGCCGAACCTGGAAGAGCATCACGACCAGCCTGGCAGGCGCGGCCATTCGCAACCTGGTTGCCTCGAAGGAACGCACGTTTGTCCTGTGGGCCGAGTGTGACAAGGGGATCTACGTCACGCGGGACGGCGGCCTGAGCTGGCGAATGATCCCGTCAGAGGAATCGCCTCGTTTTCCAAAGTACAAATTCGGCAAGTGGCTCCCCGTCACCGACTCGATTTCTGTGCGGATCAACAATAAGACAAGTCTGCTCGAACGATCGACGGACGGCGGCAAGACGAGCGCGACGGCGATGAAAGGCTGGCGAATTCCGTTGGCCCGCTCGGTTTTTCGCACGCCGTGGGGAGTCATCGCCAGCGGGCCGGGTGGCGTCTATCGCTCGGACGACGCGGACTCGTGGACCGAAATGACGTTCTGGCGCAAAACGAAACCGGAGCGGCCGACTATCTTCACGCCTATTGGATGGGTCGCTATTACGGTTTTATTCCGGCCGACGGTCGAAAAGGCTGACCATCGCCAAGAAGTGTCCCGCTAGAATCCCGCTCGCTCGTCGATCACATCCAGGGAAAACAACCATGAAATTCGCGCGGTGGGTTTTCGCAGTCTGTGGGATCTACGGGATCGTGGCTCTCGCGCCCCTCTATTTCATGGAAAGCAAGCTGGGCCACGATTATCCGCCGCCGATCTCGCATGCCGAGTTCTTTTACGCCACGATTGGCGTGGCGTTGGCCTGGCAGGTGGCCTTCCTCATCATTTCCGTCGATCCGCTTCGCTACCGGGCGATCATGCTGCCGGGCGTCCTCGAAAAACTAGGTTACGGCGTTCCGGCCGCGATTCTCTATTTTCAAGGCCGCTCGCCTGCCCTCACGTTTTTCACCGGTCTCGGCGACCTGGCAATGGCGGTCCTGTTTCTGGCTGCCTACCGGCGAACAGGCGGGCAGGCCCGGTCGGCCGCAGCGGAGCGAGTGAGCTAGTCGCGGTTCCCGAGTACAATGGGGCTGCGAAGTCTTTCACCAAGATAAAAAGTGGCGCAAAGCGATCCCTATGCCGTCCCAGGAAGTCTCTGAATCCGCCGTCGTCCCGCGCGTCCTGCTCAGTGCCTTTGCCGACGAGGCCGCCAACCGCAAAACGGCTCTCGAGCAGCTCTCCGCACTCGCCGCGATCGGGCTCCGCTATTACAGCCCGCGATTCATCGATGTCGAAGGGACGGGCACGGTTAAGCACGTCGTTGACTTGGACAAGAATCAGTACAAGACGCTCAAGGCGCTCAACGCCGAATACGGTTTCCACGTCACGAGCATCGGCGCACGGCTCGGTAAGGTGAAACTCCGCGACGAGCCGGACAAATCGCATAACAAGTTCGTTCCCTTTGCCCAGTATCTCGAAACGGAGCTGGCCGCGACGATCCGCGCGGCCCACGAGCTGGAGACGAAGCTCATCCGCGGGTTTTCGTTTTATCCGCCGCTCGGGGCCGACCCGATGCCGTACGTGCCGCAGGCCGTCGATCAGCTCGGGCAGATTGCCGATCTCTGCGCGCGAGGGATTGATCTACGGGCTTGAGATCGAACCGAACCTCGTCGGCTCGACCGGCAAGCTGATGGCCCTGTTGGCACGCCAGGTCGATCGGCCGAACCTCGTGTTGATTTTCGACGGCGGCAACGTGGCGTGCCAGAACAAGAACCCGATCGAGTGCTTCCAGGAATATCAGGAAATGCGGCCGTATCTCGGCTGGATGCACGTGAAGGATTATCGCATCGATCCGGAATTGGAGTGGACCGGAGTTGTCGACGAAGAACGTCTGCGGAATTTCGTCCCGGCCGACTGCGGCGACGCGGGACATGAGCTCGTCCTCAAAGATTTGAAAGCCCACTTGCCGCAACTCGAAGAACGGATCAAAAAGCTCGGTTCCCCCGGTTTCTTTTTGGAGACGGAACCCCATTTGAAGGGGGGTGGACAGTTTGGCGGATTCAGCGGTCCGGATGGAATGGGCGTCGCCGTACGCTCCTTGTGCCGCCTGCTTGATTACGTCGGGATCGGGTATTCGTTGCGTGAATTCGACGACATCCGCAAAGCCCGCGGGTTTTAGCTGGGATCGACCGAGCTTCCGGGAAGACCGGAGCCGATCGATCGATGCGGGTCACGTCCAGCGCGTCAAACTGCCAACTCAACGCAGAGTAAGAGAAATCGATGCCCTTTAATTTCAAAGAACTGGAAAGCCTGCTCGTCTGTCCCGGATCGCGGTCGAAGTTGATCCAGGAAGGAGATTCTCTCATCTGCACAGATTCCGCGTGTCGGCTCAAGTTTGCGATCCGCGACAACATTCCCATTATGCTCGTGGATGAAGCCGTCCAACTTTCTGCCGAGGAATGGGAGCACGTCATGAAGCGCCATTCTGGCGACCGCACGAACGGACCGCGGAGGGAGACGCATTGATGGCTCAACTCGTTTCCGTTTGGCGCGCCACGGCTCTGATCGTGACTCTCTTGACCGCCGTGCCGGCGTTTGCCGCCGATCAGCCGACGGGGGAGACAACGGTTTCACCGCCGAAGGCCGCCAAAGAGCGCTCCGCGCAGGCGCTATCAATTTCGCGCGAAGTCCCGCGACGGGATCGGCAAGTTCTATCTCGGTCGGGAGATTGCCCATGTCATGGGCTACCAGGGGATTGCCTGGCTCGAGAGGCCGGAACGAGAAAGCGAAGAACACCTGACGCAGCTCGTCGATTCGATCAAATTGGCTCCCGGTATGGTGGTCGCCGACATCGGCGCGGGAAGCGGCGTCATTTCGCTAAAAATGGCCAAGAAGATCGGGCCGACCGGCACCGTCATGGCCGTCGACATTCAGGAGGAAATGCTGAGCGTCCTCTCGAAGCGGCTCAAACAACTCAATGTGACCAACGTCAAGCCGGTCCACGGGACGGTCAAATCGCCCAATCTGAAGGCCGCCTCGGTCGACGTGGCCCTGATGGTCGATGTCTACCACGAGTTCAATTATCCGTACGAAATGCTGCGGGAGATCGCCAGGTCGCTTAAGCCGGGCGGCCGCGTGATCTTCGTCGAGTATCGCAAGGAGGACCCGAACGTCCCGATCAAACTGTTGCACAAGATGACCGAGGCGCAGGTCAAACGCGAAGCCGGGCAGCCGGAATTCGGCCTGCACTGGCTCGAGACGATCGAAGTCCTGCCGTGGCAGCACATCATCGTGTTCGAGCGCCGGTCGTAGGAGCGACGGCCGCGAAACACCTGAGTCGGTTCTGTGATCCGATTCGCGGCGGCACAAACGAAATCGCCGTCACCGTTCCGAGGGGGGTGAACGATGACGGCGGTTTCTCGTGACTCTGGTCTTTCGCACTTTTCATTATTTGTATCGACGGGCGTCGGCTGAGATTTAAGTGATTCGAACGCATCACGCTTGGCAGCGGTTGTAACAGTTTTTTGGAAAGCCGCATCGCGTCGTGCTGTAGCAAACAGACCGGAAGCGCCGCCGCTTGCAAGCTCGAGGCCCGTTGGACGTTTCAAAAAGAATTTGCGGGGACCGACGCTGAGCGACCCATCGCCACCGCCATCACCGTTACGAAGCGAACGCTCCGACCGCGAACGATTCCTGGCGATCGCCCTGGTGTTTGAAGGCTCCCTCGTCATCCTTGCGCTGGTACTGGGATGGATTTTCCGTATCGACGTTCTGGCCGGGCTGAAACCGAGCCTCGCGGCCGCTTGGGTCGGCCTGGGCGGTGCAATTCCTCCGTTTGCCCTCTTATTGATCAGCGAACGGTTCAAGTTTGCCCCGCTCGAACGGATCAAGGAATTGCTGCTGGAAACGCTCGGCCCCTCGCTCGCCGCCTGTCGTTGGTATGACATCGTGCTGTTGGCCGCATTCGCGGGCGTCGGGGAGGAATTCTTGTTCCGCGGTCTCGTCCAACCCCTGTTCGAGCGATGGACCCTTGGCACGGGTTACGGTTTTGTGGCCGGTTTAATCCTCAGCAATGTGATCTTTGCCCTATTGCATTTCATCACGCCAACGTACGCGCTTTTGGCTGGCTTGATGGGAGTCTATTTTGGCCTGCTGCTCGATGCCACCGGATCGCGAAATCTCCTCGGACCCATCCTGGCACACGGCTTGTATGACTATCTCGCCTTTCTCGTGGTAATTCGCGAGGCTCGCCAAAGCGCTCGCAGCAAACACGAAGCCGAAATGCTGAAGAAAGAGTAACACGCGCCGGGATTGGCCCGAATTGTTGCCGCTCAGTCGGTCTGGCTTGTCCCTTCTGCTTTCCGACATCCTTCCGAAAAACGGGGTTAGTCCGCTCCAGGGCTTTCATTTCAAGCGGGCGCAAGACCGATGCCGATGCTAGCACAAAAGGAAGGCGCCGAACCGGTGCGCCGGCTCTCACTGCGCTCAGTGGGAAGCGGAGCATTCGCTCGGCAGACCCAACGATCGGCACCGGGCGGCTTTACGCCCGCACGCCATTACGACCGCCAAGGCGTTGGCACGGATGCAGCGCAACATCACCACGCGGCAGGACGCTCCCGGCAGCGCACACATGTCTGCCGTGGCCCACTCGCTGCGCACGCTAACTCGCATCTCGGCCCGCTGGCCGCGATTTATCATGGCGATTGTGATCCTCGCCTCGTGCGCCTGCGCCGGCTACACGTTCTTTTTCCTCAAGTTCAAGACCAACCGTGCCGAGCTGCTCGACCCTCAGGCCGAGTTCCATAAACATTGGGAAAAGTATTCGTCGGCCTTCGAACAGGCCTCGCAGGTGATGGTCGTCGTCGAAGCCGGATCGACCGACGAAATCAAACGCATCCTCGACGAGGTCGCCGATCACCTGAAGCGCGAACCCGAGCACTTCAGCAATATCCTCTGCAAATTCGAGGCGGGTCCCCTGCAGCGAAAATGGCTGCAGTACGTCAAGCCGCGACAACTGCAAACCGGCCTGCGGCGGATCAACCAGTACTCGCCCATCCTGCGAGGCGACTGGAGCCGCATCGAGCTGGAGGGCCTCTTCAACCAGTTGGGCGAAGAGATCGAAGCGCGAATGGAGACGCCCGCCGCGTCATCCCAGACGCCGACTCCGGCCGAAATGCGGAAGATCTTCAAGCACTCCGACCTGCTCACCGCGAGTCTCAGCCATTACCTCGCGAATCCGGCGGAGTTTCATTCTCCCTGGCCTGACCTGGTCCCCTTGGACACGCAGACCCGGGCGATGAAAGAAGAAACTGGGTATTTCATCAGCGACCGCGGCACGATGGGTTACCTCCGCGTTGTTCCTCGCCGCGATCCGGCCGAGGCCGCGGGCGAATGGCAATCGCTGGCTCGCCTGGAAGAGATCAATGCCGAGGTCGCCGAGGCCCATCCGGGCTCGAAGATCGGCCTCACGGGCGTTGGCGTCCTCGAAAGCGACGAGATGCACCGCTCGCAGTGGGATATGGCCTTCGCCATCCTGATTGCGGCCGGCGGGTGCCTGGTGCTGATGGTGATCGGTCTCCGCGGCGTGCGGCACCCGATGTTGGTGCTCGTAATGCTGGCCGCCAGCATTACGTGGGCGCTCGGCTTCACGACCGAGATGATCGGGCATCTCAATATTTTCTCGCTGGCCGTCGTCTCGATCCTGTTCGCACTGGGAATTGAGTTTGCGATTACTTACGCGTCCCGGTATTTGCAGCTGCGGCGCGACGGCTGGCAACTCCGGCCGGCCCTGATGGAAACGACCGGAAAAATCGGCACGGGAACCATCACGGCCGCCGTGACCGCCGCGCTGGCCTTCCTGTGCACGCTCTTAACCGATCATGTGGGAGTGGCCGAACTCGGAATCATCGCGGCCGCCGGAATCATTCTGTGCGCCTTGGCGACGTTCTTCGTGCTGCCCGCGCTGATTTCGCTGGCCGATCAGAACACCGATTCGTCCCGGCTGCCCAAACCGCTCGAGGGGAATGTGCCGCGGCGGCTCTTGAGCCGATTCCCGCTTGTCACGCTGGCCGTTTCGGCCGCCATGGTGTTGGTGGTCGGACTGCAAGTCGTCAAATTCGAACACCGGCGGATCGTCCCCCGCCTCCGCTTCGACGCCAATCTGCTCAACCTGCAGGCCCAAGACGCCGATTCGGTCCGCCTGGAACGGCGGCTGTTCGAGGAATCCTCCAACCCGCTACTGTATGCCGTCTCCGTCGCCGACAGCGAACGGCAGATGCGGGAGTTGCACGCCCGGTTCGAGCGGCTTCCCAGCGTGGGGCACGTCGAGAGCCTCGCCATGCGGCTTCCCCCCGCACCCACCGATGAGACGCGACAGTTGCTGGGCCAAGTCCGCTCGCAGTTGTCGTATGTGCCGGCTCAACTTCCGGCCATTCCCAGTGCCGATCCGATCGCCACCGGCAAAGCGATCGAAAATTTCTACGTCAAAGTCAAGAAGTACGCCGAAGAGGAACACGCCAAGCGCGTCGCCGAGACGACCGACGGCTTTCTCAACCGCTTCGAGAAACTGTCGCAGTCGGAGCAGACGCGGCTGCTCAACCAGTTCCAGTACCGCATGGCCGTCGACCTGCTGGGCCGCTTCCAGGCCCTGCGGTACGCCTCGAACGACGAGGAAATCCAGGCCTCCGACCTGCCGAACGAACTCGTCTCTCGCTACGTCAGCCCGCCCGATGCCGACGGCAAGCGCAAATGGCTTCTGCAAATCTATCCCAAGGAACGGATCTGGGATGAGGCGCCGCTCACCCGGTTCGTGACTGACCTGCGGTCGGTCGACCCGAACGTCACCGGCACGCCGATCCAGAACCACGAGTCGGTCCATCAAATCCGCCACAGTTACGAAACGGCCGCCCTGTACGCCTTTGCCGTCGTGTGGATCGTCCTGTTGATCGATTTCCTGGGGCGCGAGGCCCGCTGGTTGGCCCTCCTGCCGACGCTGCTGGTCACTGTGATGGCGGTCGTGATGCTGCACGCCCGGCACATCCAGGTCGACCCGATGGTGTTTGCCATCGCCTACGTGATTGTCACCGGGGCGATCGCCATGGTGATCGACGCCCGCAACTTGCGGAACGCGGCCATCGCCTACCTCGTGCCGCTGGCCGGCGGTCTCTTGATGTTCGGCATCTTTGCCCGCACGCACATCGCCCTCAACCCGGCGAACCTCCTCGTGCTCCCCCTGTTGCTGGGCATCGGCGTCAACTACGGCGTGCAAGTCGTCCACGATTACCGGGGACAAAAAGGCCCCTACCAGATCTCGGCCAACGTCTTCAGCACGGTCGTCTTGACGGCCCTGACGTCGATGGTCGGCTTCGGCAGCATGATGTTCGCCTCGAACCGCGGGCTGTTCAGCCTGGGGGTCGCCCTGGCGATCGGCATCTCGAGCTGCCTGTTCGTGGCCCTGGTGCTGGTCCCCTCGCTGTTGAGCGTCATCTCGAAGAGCGAATCGGCCCGCGGAGCCTCGAGCGGACGGGGTGAATCGTCCTCCAAACGCTCCGCCGAGCCGGAACGCCGGGCCAAAGCCGCCTGATCGAGACCGGGCCGGCTGCCGAAATGGCGTGATTTGACTTGCGCCGAGCATTTTTCTGGTTTTTCTGCGGTGTAAAAAAAGGGCTTGCCACCACAGAAAAATGGGCGCTGCGCTTGAGGGAAGAGGGCAGGGGGAAGCGGGGTCGAGTAGGAGCGGAGCCACATGGCTCCGCTCCCCTCTTCAAACCGGACGTGCAGATTTCCCGCATCCGGCTTGCTCGAACGGTTTCGGCGATGGCATGCACAGTGAGTCCACGGCAGTCCTTACAACAGTCGCAGGCCGAGGCGTTGCAACTGGGCGTAGAAGGATCGGTCGGCCGGTGGCCGGTAGGGTCGTTGACTCCGGCGGTGCAGGTGACTCCTGAGCGACTCGACCAGGGAGCGGTTCACTTTGCGGAACGCCCGGCGCGGATAGCCATGCGCGAAGTACCTCGACCAGCCGCCGAGCATCCGGTTCACCTCCGCGATCAGCGTCGGGATCGGTGTCACGCGTCGGCGATGGAGGAGTTCGCGCAGTTTCGTCCGCACCCGTGCCAGCGACTTGTCCGATGGGAACACGTTCAAGTAACGGCGGTCGCGTCCTTTGAGGTCGCGGTCGTACCGGAACGTGAAGCCCAGGAAGGACAGCGAGGCACGCGGTTCCTTCAGGTTCACCACACGCGTCTTGTCGCGGTTGATCGACAACTGGAAGCGGCCTTCCAGCGTCGATTCCACCCATTCCTGCAGCCGTCGGCTCTGGTAACGGGCCAGGATGACGAAGTCATCCGCGTACCGCACCAGGCGGGCTTTCGCCCACGTGCCGGGGCCGTCGGACCGGTGGAACCGATGCTCGAACCAGTGCAGGTACAGGTTGGCCAGCAAGGGGGAGATCGCTCCTCCAACAATGTTGCAAAAATTGGCCCCCACGGGGGCCTTCAGCAAAAGGGAGCGAACTGATCCGATACGTGATTCGGACTTGGTCGGGGCCGATCTTTACGTTTTTGACCATGGCCCGAATGATTTCGCGACGGGTCGTCCAGTTCGCATCTTCCAGGCCATGTTGAACTTGTTTGGCAAAATCGTCGAGTTGGCCGATGACCAGCCGAAGCTCCTCTTCTTCTGATTCTCGACGGTCGATTTCTGTTGAGGCGTCTTCAACTCGCTTGAGCCGTTCCCGCGCCTTATCAATGCGTGGAAGGAATTCTGCTTTTGTCAGGAGACCTTCCTCGTAACCGTCGATGAGTCGGCTGATTCCCCGACGGGCGGTTTGGATCTGTCGCCGCAACTGATCGCGGTCGTTCTCTTGCCCGTAAGGTTCGGTCAACCGCCGTTCGTATTCCCGTCGGATGACCTCGGGATTGCGGAGCAGTGCGCTGACGTCGCTCCAGACCGCTGCGTCCAGACCGTCGGTCCGTACCTGTTTGTTGTGGCAGACGCGATGGCCGCCGAAGCGATAAGCGTCGCTTCCCACGCAACGGTAGTAGGTATAAGGAACTTTTCCCTTGGCGGAAGCCCGGCTGACGGGTTTGCCGTAGTAGGCGTAGCCGCAGCAGTCGCACACGACCAGACCTTGCAGGAGATGCCTTGCGCCGCGCTTGCGCTGGCGGCTCCCTTTTTGATTCTCCACAAGTTGTTCACGAACCGCCTCGAACAGTTCTTTGTCGACCAACGGCGGAACGGGAATCGAGACGCGTTCCTCGGACGGCGTATCGTAGATCGAGTAGGTGCGACGAGGCGACTCGGATTGATTGCGCTGCGGACGAAGTCGGGCGCGGCGTTCACCGATCCGTGTCTTTCCGAAGGCCGCTTCTCCTTTGTAAGCGGGATTTTTGAGAATTCCCCACACCGTCGTTCGATCCCACCATGTCTTGCCGCGTGGGCTCGGGATCTCTTGGCTTTCCAGACGTCGGCACACCTCTCTGAGCGACACTCGGTCCCTGCCGACCCACTCGAAGATCTGTCGCACGACCTGGGCGTGTTCGAGCACGATCTGGTAGAAAGCTTCGCCTCCGCCGTCCCGCTTCGAGACATACCGGTATCCATAGGGCGCACCGCAAAGCACGCTCACGAGCCCTCGGCGCGCCGCATGGCGCTTGCCGCGACGGCTTCGCTCGAGGATCTTGGCGCGTTCGTACTCGGAGATCATGCCCTGCATTTGCAACAGCAAATCTTCTTCGGGGCTGTCGCCGATGGTTCGATTCAGGAAGATCAAGTCGACACCGCACCGCCTCAACTCCTCGACAAGCAGAATCTGGTAGGCGTACTTCCGGGCCAGGCGATCGGGGGAATGCACGTACAAGCGATCGAAGGCGCCCGCGTACGCCGCGTCGCGCAATCGCTCCAACGCGGGACGCGCCAGCGATGCCCCGCTGTAGCCCTGGTCGACGAATCGGAGTTCTTCCGCAAGAGAACAGCCGTCGGTGACAACGCGCTCTTGGAGCGCTTCGAGCTGGCTGCCGATCGTGTTCTCTTTCGCTTGCTGCTCCGAGGAAACCCGCGCGTAAATCGCCACTCGAATGTCATGGCTTTTCATGACGATCACGCTCCTTTCGCCGCCGAACCCACCGCTGGCGAGCGGTCTGGCACGCCACCCGGGTCCGATGTCGTTCGTCGACCGAGATGGCGAATGAGCATCGGAACCGCCAGCTCGAAGGCCCGAGCAAGAATTTGCTTTTCCAGTCGCCCACCCGAAAACCGCCGTTCAATGGCTCCCAATCCGCACTTCTTCCGTCCCGTCCCTTCCATGGCTTCGTCCTCGCTTCGACTCTCCAAATGTAAGCCGGCCTGCGACATCGACTTAGCCCGGCCGTCGCTTCCGGCGATCCACCGGCTGCAAGCGACTTCTGGAGATTAACGTATCGAAAACGAACCAGCTTTTTGCAACATTGTTGGAGGAGCGATCACTCCCCCTTGCGGCGTCCCTCGCTCCGAGCGGTGGGCCGCTGTGCGGCCTCGCTCGTCCCGTTCCACGATCGGCGCTTCCAGCCACGAGCGGATCAGATGCAGCACCGAGCGATCGGTAATCCGCATCTGAAGACACTTCATCAGCTGGTCGTGAGGAATCGTGTCGAAGTACCCCTTCAGGTCCGCGTCGTAGACCTCCCGCAGGCCGGCTTGCAGGTGGGCGCGGATCGCGTCCACCGCCTGGTGGGCCGATTTTCCCGGACGGAACCCATAAGAACACTCATGGAAATCCGCTTCGAAGATCGGTTCCAGCACGAGCAGCGTCGCCATCTGGACAATCCGGTCCTTGACGATCGGAATGCCCAGCGGTCGCTCGCCCCCGTTGGCCTTGGGGATCATCACCCGCTTGACGGCTTGTGGTCGATAGCGTTTGGAACGCAGTTCCTCTTGGAGGTCCGCCAGGAACTTGCCGGCTCCCGGGCCGTCGATGATGTCGCGACACGACATTCCGTCGATCCCCGGGGCGCCGTCGTTCTTCCACACCAGCCACCACGCCACCGTCAACACGTCGAGCCGGTAGATCCGGTCATACAACGTATAGAACCGGAATTTCGGCTCCTGCTTGGCCTTTCGCCACAGCTTCCACCTCAGAAGAGAGACGGCCAGCACGAACGTGACGTCGTGGCGGACCTCCGGCTTGTCCGGCGGCTCGCTCCGGCCGTAGATCGTGCTGCGCTCCGTAGTGGGATGAAATTCATCCAAGCGGCGCTCTCCCCCTCTTGTGGGAACACCCATTCGACAGGGCCCCTTCGCTCCACGGGCATTACCCCGCTTCACCGCTACTATGAGCCCCTCCGACTCCCGATCGAGCCGCGGCGCGGTTATGGGTTCCCGCGCCCCGTTGACATCTCGCCTACGCGCGAGCTGTTACTCGAACGGGTCTCTCAGGTTCCTGACGATTCTGTCGGCATCCGCCGTCCCCTCTCACCCCGGAGAGCCCGACCGCTGCAAGCGTTCGTTGCTTCGCGATCGATGACAGGCTTCACCCCTCCTGGGGGGCTGGCCACTCTCACGTGTTTAACGAGGCCGAGTTCGGGTTCACGCTTGCGCATTATGGCTGACGCCATTGCCTTCCGAGGCTCCGACCGCCGGATTACTCCGGCAGCCGCTCGGGCAGCTACATGGCGAACGAACAACTACCAGGATCAGTTCCTTTCAACTGACAAGAACCGTCAAGCTTCGCCTGACGCACCAGGAGGTCACAGAGATCGCAGAGAGAGACAAAAGCATTGGTCTTGATTTCTCTGCGACCTCTGTGGCCTCCTGTTAAAAAAGTTTTTCTTCTGCCTTTCCTTGATGGTGAAGTCTCTTTTGAGGCGTGCACGGTGTGGCAACGGACCATGAGGACTCAACCGATGAAACTTCTCCCCTGCCTGACTCTCGCGTTCCTTACGCTCGCGCTCGTCCTGATGGCTGGTTCCCCGCTGTACGGCCGGGACGAGCATGTCGTGCAGGTGGAGCATTCCCAGCCGCTCGCACGTACCGGTCCGGGACGTGTCGGTTCGGCGCTGGGGACGCGGGCGTACGCTCCCTTGCCGGACGAAGCGCAAGCGATCAAGGACTGGAGCGAGGAGGAGCTCAATTCCGGCTCGCCGGAGATGAAATCGCTCCACGGACACTTCGGCAAGCGGGTCGCCTGGTTCGGCATCGTCCGCCACGTCGAGGAACACAAGAACCGGCGGGAAACCGTGCTCGACGTCGAGATGAAATTCTCCGACGGCCTGACCGATCTGCACCAGCAAGTGGTCTCGCTGTACGGTGCCGGCGATTTTCAGGTCAGCATTGCGGGAACGGGCTATCGCATCAAGCGGCTCGCCTTGGTGCGGATCTACGGCCGCGTCGCGCACGACCCAAGCGGCGGCGAGCCCCTCGTCCAGGCTGAGTTCGTCCGCGTCTGGGACTGGAAGCTCTTCGCCTTCATGCCGTACGGCAAAGACCACAGCAACCGAATCTGGGTGAAGCTGCGCAAAATGGACGAAAGTCGAATTTACAGCTCACACCCGGACGTCCCATATTACGAGCAAATCCTTGGACCGCGCTGAGTCATGCGGAGCCTCGGCGCCGGGCCAAAAAGATAGAACCCATGGGCTCCGAGTCGGGCGAAAACAAGGCAAAGATCGTCGTCGCGAATTGCGGTCAGTTGTAGGGGCGGCCGGCCGGCGTTAAGGGCGGGCTGCCGCGAGGGCCTCGGCATAAACTAGGGACCGGCAGATTAAACTAGTTCTCTTCCTCAGGGCTGTAACCGTTCACACCCTGGCGAGTAATGAGGGGGCCGGTTGACGGGCGAAGTGGGCCTGCACGGCGGCGGTGAGGAACTCGAAGCTGTTGCGAGATTGTCGGTGGCAGGTTTCAACGACTGTCAGGATTGTCTCCACAAAACGGCTGCCGCGGGCGCTTTGGGTGCCAAAGGACAGCTTTCGCCAGATAACGGCGGGGCGGAGGGCGCGCTCGCTGACGTTGTTGGTCGGCTCGACCCCCTCCACGTCCAGGAACGTCCACAACCAGTCGCGATGATCGTGCAGCGGCTCACACATCCCGACCAGCTTCGAGTTGCCGCTGAACACGCCGCGCAGCAGCAAGCTGTCGATCTCCTGGCGGATCGGTCGCATCAGGCGCAACATTCCCGCACGGGTGATCGTCCCGTCGCGGCAGCGCACCCAATGCCGAAACAGCTCGCCTGTGGGACGCAGCAGGTCGCGTCCCAGCCGCTTCACCTGATGGTCCGGATGGTCGACGAGCGCCTGGAAGTCCCGCTTCAGATGCGCCCAGCACCACTGGGGCCTGCCGAGCTTCCAGTACATCTTCGCCCGGTCGCAGTTCACCACGCCGTGGAAGGCGTCCGTCAGCAGATCCTCGAGTACCGTGGCGGCCCGCGTGGTCCGCAGCGCGAAGAGCGTGTAGGAACCGGCGACGAACGTCCACAGCCACGACTTGAGCCGAGCTTGCTTCGTCGGCGATTCGTCGATGCCCAACACCGGTTCGGTCGGCAATTGTGCCGCCAGTTCGTGATAAGCCGGCGTGAGAGCGGCCGTCGCCTGATTCTGCAGCTTGACGACCCAACCCGCCGAACATGGTTGATTCAGGACTTGTTCCAGGAACAGGGCAACCCGTCGTTTACTCTGTTTGAAGCATCCCATGAGCAAGGCCACCAGTGCGACCAGCCGCGGTCCCGCTTGGCTCTGGGGCACACCTGCCGGAAGTTGGCCGCAGGTGCTTGTCGAGCAACCGGGGCACGTCAGTCGGTGCAGTTGATACTCGGTCACCAGGGGTTCGATTTCGGGGATTTCCCAGACCTGGTGCCGCAGCGGCTCCGGATCAGAGCCAGCCAGCGGTTCGCCACAGCGGCGGCAGGTCTCGGGGATGAGGGAAACAATGTGCGCACAGTGTTCGACGGGAATCAACGCCCGTTCGTACTTGGCATGGCCCGGTTGACCGCCCGGCTTCTTACCGCTCACTCTCTTCTGAGGCGCCGGCTTGCCATGCGGATGCTCGCTGCTGGGCGGCAGCGACGAATTCCGCGGAGTTTTGTTGAGCCGTGCCTCGAGGTCCGCAACCCTTCGCTCCAGCCGGGCGATCGTTTCCGCCATCTGCAGAAAGATCGCCTGGGCCTCGGGCGGAATGCGGTTCCAGAGCTCCGGCGACATCCGGTCCATGCCGGTGATGTCGCCGAAATCGTCAAATTGGGAAAGAGCAATTTCCCAGCCGATTCACCACGGCGTGTGAGCGCTTACGACGTGCTCGAGTTCGGCTGGGGTGAAGTCGATGCCCGAAAAGCGACATTTAAAGTCTCCGGAGACGAAGATAACCGCGCGGTCGATTGCTGATTCGAGGAATGAGAAAACCGTGCCCTTGGTCTCACCTTCGAACGCCGCGTTGACCAATGTGCGGCGAAGTCCACAATCACGTGCATGACTAAGAAGAGGGTCCACATCGTCAAACGTCACTCTAGGACGGTCTCCTTCTTCGACCGATCGGACAACCCATTCCCCAAAAGTCACCTTGTCTAACGCGTATTCAAGAGAGTCGTAGCAATTCGCAAGAGTCACAAGTTCGACAAAGTTATTCCGCACAAGTCGCAAAGTACTTTTGCGAGTACATTTGCGAGCATCCAGTCTGATTGGACGTGAGGCTTCATTTATCGCTCGCGCGAATGCGAAGTCTGTTCGGCGCACCGCCCAAAAATGAAAGCTTTGCTCGTGTTCCATCGCCAGGGCTGCCTGGTCGGAGGTGTCGGTCGTTACGCGAAACGCTTGTCGCATGCCAGCGGCAAGTTGGTTCAAGGCTATCGCTTGTGCGTCCTCTGCGACATTCAAAAGATCAAGAAGCGATATATCGGCAAAAGGCTGTGACCGTTGCAACCGGCGCATCTTGTGTCGGGTGATAACCTGGAGGCGTGGGCTTTCAGGAATTCACCAAAACGGCGCGGGGTGCGGAGATGGCGAAATCACGCGATGCGGCGAAGGAGAGGTATTGGCGGGAGGCGATTCGGCGGCAGGAAGCCAGTGGCCTGGGAACGAAGCGGTTCTGTGCCCAGGAGGGGATTTCCGAACACCGGTTCTATTGGTGGCGACGAACCCTGCGTCAGCGCGGTCGGCACCGAGCCCGAGCGTCGGGGGACGGCGTGGCGGCGGACTCGGGCCGTGATCGCGGCGGCCAGGGGGATACCTCTCCTTTCCTTCCCATCGCTCTTCCCTTTACCGTCGGAGCCCCGATCGAGATCGTTCATCCGCGTGGCCATGTCGTTCGCGTTCCGGCGAGTTTCGACCCGGTCGCGTTCAAGCGGATTCTGGCCGTGCTCGACATCTCGGCGGGTTCCTCCGGGGAGGAATGACATGATCGCCATTTCCGCCCAGACCAAGCTGTACCTCGCCCGGGACGCGACCGACATGCGCAAGAGCTTTCGAGGACTGATCCTGCTGACGGAAGGGGTGCTCCGACAGGAACCGGTCTCGGGCCATCTGTTCGTGTTTCTCAATCGCCGCCAGGACTTGATGAAGATCCTGTATTGGGACGGGTCAGGTTTTTGCATTTGGTACAAGCGATTGGCGCGTGGAAGTTTTCAAAGGCCGCCGGCCGTTGCCGGGGAGGAGCGACCCGGTTTGGAATTGAGTACGGCCCAGTTGTCGCTGATGCTGGAAGGGATTGACCTGACGTCGGCACGGCAACGGCTCCGTTTTCGGCGATTTCCCACCGAATCGACGGCCAGGCGTGGCGACGGATTTTGAGCTTTCCCGCTTCAGCCGGATCGCGATAATCGGGGCCTTGCTGACCGAGCAGATCACGCATGCAAGGAGGCATGGCGATGGTCTCCACGCCCGTGGAACTCCCCGACAATCTTCCGGCTTGCCATGCCATCATCCTTCGGCAGGCGGAAGCCATTGAGCGACTCGAAGCACGAATCGAGCAACTCAACCGGGACCTGGCCAGCCTGAAACGACAATTGTTCGGCTCGCGTCGAGAACGATTCGAGCCCGGCCACGGAGAAGATGCGGCAGGTCAAGCCGCCGCGGAAGCCTCCGCGATGAATCGCGGCATGCTCGTCATGGAAGGCAGGCCGTCCGCGAGTGAGTTGCTCGCCGCAACGGCTGCGGGCCCAACGCGACGTACGTCCCAAGGCCGGCAAAAGCGAGTCCTGGACGCCTCGATTCCGCGTGAAAAGGTCCTGCATCGGCTCGACGAGCGGGACGTTCCGCCGGAATTGTGGAATAACCCTCGGGCGAAGCGTTTCTTCCGTTTCGTTCGGGAAGAAGTGGAACTGCAAGAGGCACGGGTGCGGGTGCTGGAGCACTATGAAGAAGTCATCGCCTGGGAGGATGAGGCGACCGGCCAGGGCCGCTTGGTGGCGGCGTCCGCGCCCGAGCCGCTCATCGATCGCTGCTATTTGGGAGTGGCGTTTCTGGCCTACCTGGCAGCCAGTCGTTTCGCCGATCACATTCCGTATTACCGGGAAGAGGACATTCTGGCGCGAGTCGGTTTCTCCATTCACCGCGCGACGCAGTGGCGTTGGATGCGGGGCTTGGCCGGCATCGCGCTGCCGTTGGTCGAGCTGATGCGAGAACGGACGACGCAATCCTGGGTGCAGGGCATCGATGAGACGCCATGTGACATCCTCTGCCCCGAACTCGGCCGCACGCGCAGCGCCTACCTGTACGCCCAGTACGGAGACGCCGCCCACCCTTATGTGTGCTTCGCCTTTGCCTCGCACAAGGACGAAGAGAATGTTCGTCGGATCGTGGGGAACTACAAAGGCTACCTCCAGTCGGACGCCTACATCTGCTACGAGTTGATTGCTGCCGCTTCAAAAAATCGCATCATCGCTGTGGGTTGCTGGGCTCACGCCCGTCGCAAATTCGAGCCGTTGATCGAGGCGGGACCTCATCCGCAAGCGGCCTGGATCTTGGGGGAGATTCAAAAGCTGTACGACATCGAAGATCGCGCCCGGGACATGACGGACGACGAGCGCCTGGTGTTGCGTCAGGCCGAGTCCCGGCCGATCGTAACGGGGATCAAGGCCTGGCTTGATGCGCGGGATCAAGACGAGTTGCCCAAATCGCCGCTTCGCGCCGGGATCAACTACCTCCGCAATCGCTGGGAAGCCTTCGAGCGATTTCTGGAAGACGGCCGAATCCCGATCGACAACAATCGGACCGAAGCCATGATCAAAGGTCCGGTCATGGGCAAAAAGGCCTGGCTGTTTTTCGGCAACGAACACGCCGGCGAGACGGCGGCCGTCTTCTATACGCTGACGATGACCTGCAAGCGGCACAACATCGACGTGCAGGCGTACTTGCTGGATGTCTTCCGCCGGATCCGCACCGCGACGCCGGCCGAACTGGAATCGCTTCTGCCCGATCGCTGGATCCAAAACCATCCGGAAGCCCGCGTCAGGCAGCGTGTCCAAGAATCGCATGCCGCTGCCGCCCGAAAACGCCAGCGACGCGCCCGGCGACGGTCCGCCGTCCCCAGCGGCTAATCGCCCCCCGAGTTCTACCAACCCCACTCGACCGGACTCCCGCTCCCTATCACGTCGCGCTCGATTTGCCTCGTGAGGATGGCCGCGCCTGGCTACCGCCAACCCGCTCGTTGCAGCGGTCACAAAGGCTCCAATAGTGGCCTGGAAAGCTCAGCGAGACCGCGAAAGACATCGGTTGCCAAGGTCAGGAAGCTGACGTACGAGCTGAAGACGTGGTACTCTGGTTCACTCATGAGCCGAACAGCGGCCTGTGCATAGGCGATCGTGAGTTGTGCCAGCGCTGTCCTGTTTCGAACGTGCATCAAAAGCTTTTGCTCTCGAATTGTCTTCAAGTCATCCGCGGTTGCAGTTGTCGAAAGAAATAGCACGAGTGACGTGACATCGTCACGCTGTAGCAATTTCTTGAAATCGTTTAGACCGCGGCGCGTTAGCATTCGTTACCTGCACTCAGCGAGACGTTGAGCCCCGGAAAGATGAGGATCGACGTGTCCTGGTTCAGCGGGAATTGGACTTTGGGCCGGTTGACGTTAGCGAGTTGAGAAGCACATCCTGTGGAAGATGTCGCGGCCTCGTGCCGCGAAGGTTTTTCGCTTGGATGCTGATCCCGAAGGGGAGTGAAGGCGGGCGGCAGTGAAGCCGCCCGGCCTTCGGTCTCAGCCCCTGGAACGGCGCTCGGGTCGCACCTCTGCGTTGCCCTATCCTCCGTCCAGGCCGCGTTTGATTGTGCCGCCGTGGGAACCATCAGGCAATTCCTCGTGCCGCCTGACGCGCGCGTCGCCGGCGTTCGCGGGCTTGTTCCAGCTTGCGATCGCGTTCGGCGAAGATCACCTCCTCCAGGCCATTGAGTTTGTCCGCCGGCGTGATGTAACCCAACGCCGAGTGCAAGCGAGCGTGGTTGTAGTGGTCCACGTAGGAAGACACACGACGACGAGCTTCCTCGACCGTCGCGGGACAAGCCGGCCGAAGACACTCGCGCTTCAGTGACCCGTACCAGCGTTCTTTCTTGCCGTTCGACTGAGGGTAATAGGGGCTGGTGCGCACGTGCGTCAGCCCCACCAGGCGGATGAACTCCTTGAAGTCCCGCGCGACGAACTGCGGTCCATTGTCGGAGATGATGCGCGGTCGGGCACCCGGATATTTCTCGAGCGCCTTTTGCACGATCACCTGCACATCGAATTCCTTCATGGTTTCGCGCAGCTCCCAATGCACCAGGTAGCGGCTCGATCCATCGAGCAGGCTGATCAGGAAGTAGAACGTTCCCTCCAGGTTGAGATAGGAGATATCGATATGCCAGTGCTCGTGCGGCCGAAGCGGTTGAACGAAGCCGGTCCCCTTCTTCGAGGGCTTTTGCCACCTGCGGTCCAGCCGTCCGGCCGATTTGAGCACGCGGTAGGCGCTGGCTGGGCTGACGGCCACCACGTCGTCATCGAGCATCATGAAGGTGAGTCTCCGATAGCCCTCTAGCGGATGACGGTCGTGGAAGTCGAGGATGGACTGCTTCTCCCAGTCTTCCAGCCAGAAGTCGCGGGGGATCTTCCCGTTGTGCTCGTTGGCATGGCCGTAGCGCTCCTTCCAGGCGTGGAACTTGCTCTTGCCCAGGCCGAGCCAGCTCAAGAGCCTCTTGGCTGGCAGTTGGGCCCGCGCGGTCCAGTGGCCGATGTAATCGACGATCTGGTCGCGCGTGTCGTGGGGAACCCAACGCCCGTTCAGAGCACCCCATTGCGTTTTTTTTCGCGGACGTTGGCCTCCAACAGCTCGGCGATGACTTCGTTCTTCTGTGCCAGTTTGGCTTCCAGGTGCTCGATGCGGGCCTCCTTGGCGCTCTCGACGCGGCCGTTGCCCGCCGACCGCTCAAATGCCCGAGCGGCTTGCGCCAGCACCTGGTTGACCCAGGTGTGGATCTGGGTTGGGAGCAGCTCGAATTCCTCAGCCAGCTTGGAGACAGGCTCTTTGCCTGCGACATGCCTGCGGACGATCTCCGCCTTTTGCTCCGCGGTGAAGTTCCTGCGAGGACGAGACATGAACAAGACCTCCGGTTCAGGTTATGCTAACCCAACCGGAGCCGAAGTCCATTTCCATCTGAGGCAGGACACACGCCGCACGAAGAGCTAGTCCTCACCCGCCATCATCTTGAGATAGCTCGCATAGCGCACCGGCGAGATCAGGTCTCGATCGACGGCCTGTTTCACGGCACAGCCCGATTCGTGAGTGTGGGAGCAGTCCGGAAAGCGGCACCGCGGGACGAACGGCCGGAATTCGATAAAGAAGCCCTCGACCTCTTCGGGTCGCACGTCCCAGAGTTGCATCTGGCGGATGCCCGGCGTGTCGACCACCCAACCGCCGAATTCGAGCTGGTGCAGAACGGCCATCCGCGTCGTGTGGCGGCCCTTGCGGGTCCAGTTGCTCACCGTGTCGGTTTCCAGACGCAGGTTGGGCTGCACGGCATTCAGCAAGGACGACTTACCGACCCCGCTTTGGCCTGCCGTGACCGTCTCGCGTCCGCGCAACAGACGCTGCAGTTCTTCAATGCCGGTGGACGTCGCCGCGCTGGTCAGAATCACTTCGTATCCGAGCCGAGCATACATTCCCAAGATCGGCTGGAGGCGGATCGCATCGACCAGGTCACTCTTGTTGATGCACAGGATCGGCCGCACGCCTCCTTTGTGCGCGCTGATCAAGAGCCGATCGACCAGGTTGGTCTTGAGCGGTGGGTCGGCAGCCGAGGCGACGATCAAAGCCTGGTCGATGTTGGCGGCAATGATCTGCTCTTTCCGTTTTGTGCTGCGGGCCAGCGTCGTGCCGCTGGGATCGACCCGTTCGATCACTCCATGCTCGCGATCGATGGACTTGAACTGCACCAGGTCGCCGGCAATGACGGCGCCGCGCTCGGCACGGCTCATCGTGCGGACGAGTCGTCGCACGGTGCATTCGAAGCGGTGCCCCGATGAGTCGGCGACGATGCAATTCAAGCCGGCCGCGGAAAGGACACGACCCGTGCGGCAGCTTGCTTCGTCGACGGCGCGGAGCACCCCGGCATCCGCACCCTCGGAGGCGGCGATGATCGTGCGCTGGCGAGTCAGATCGCCTTTACCGCTGATCCGCTCGACGTTCGGCCGGTCGATGGCACCCGGCTCGTCGCCACGCCCCTCACGAGTGATATCGCGAAGTCGCGGCTTCTTCTGCCGATTCTTCCGCAGAGAAACGCGGACCTTGCGAGGTTTCTTGCGGGGCAATAACCGTCCTTACTTGTCGAGCCAGACCAGGTTGTCATCGTCGACGTCGTCGTCATCATCTTCGTCCCGTTTGCGTCCCGCGTCGATCGCATGGCGCTGGGGCGAGCTGCGGCGGGCCTCGGAAGGTGCTTGCGGCAAACGGGACGCGTCGGGGGAGCCTCGGCCGCTCAAGCCGGCTTTTTCGAGCAAGCTCATCGACATCGGATCGGGCTCGGCTTCGGGAGGCGGCGGAGCCTCGGCCTCGGGACTGTAATTTACCTCATATCGATGCTTTGAGACCGAAAGCACGTCGCCCGGCATCAACCAATGAGATTCGCAGCGAATCCCATTGACCTTGATTCCGTTGCGGCTGCCAAGGTCGCGCACGTGCCAGTATCCATTCAGCAACTGGAACTCGCAGTGGCGGGACGAGACGTTCGGAAACCGCAAAATGATGTCGCAACTCGGTTGGCGTCCGACGACCAGCCGTTGCTTTTGCAACGGAATGGGGTCGCCCCCGCCGCACGGATTCAACTCGCCAAACATCAGGCGATCTTTCAGCGAATCTTCAGTATTTTGGGACGAGAAATGACCCGCGTCGGATTGGATCGGGGGGCTACTTCGCGGCGCGCTCGTTCGTAACGTCTTCCAAGCTTCCAATTTATCGGCACGTTCTGAGGTCGTCAATTGGCCAAACCCCCGGGAAACCACTTAAGTGGCCCTTCAGAAATCACTTGTGGTTCGTCTGGCGATCAAAAAGCGGACCAATTGACGAAAATCTTTGCTCCCCTGAATTGCAGGGAATTCATTCGAGGCGAGAACCGGGTCGGAAGCGCGGTGTCTCCCTTTTGCGCAGAACGCTCTTCGATACTGTACAATAATTAGGCAAGGCCGAAGCGGGCCAAGCGGCCGCTGCGAAGTCGGCGATCTTTCGGGATCGTGGATTTCGGAGAGGAAAGTCCGGGCTCCATAGGACAGGGTGGTGGGTAACTCCCACCGTCCGCGAGGACAGGGAAAGTGCAACAGAAAGCAAACCGCCTCGAGGCCCTGGCCGATCCGTCGGTCGCGGCCTTGCGGTAAGGGTGAAACGGTGCGGTAAGAGCGCACCAGCAGACCGGGTGACCGGCCTGCTCGGCAAACCCCACCCGGAGCAAGACCACGCAGGGAGAAGCACGGGCAACCGTCGCGAGCTGGTCCGGCTCGCAAATCCTCCCGGGTAGGTCGCTTGAGGCGGCGGGCAACCGCCGTCCTAGAGAAATGGCCGCTCTCGACAGAACCCGGCTTACCGGCCCGCTTCGGTCTTTTCCTATTCGCCCTAAATTGCTATCAAGCGGCGTTTTTCAAGAGGGGCGAGGAATCCGGGATGCAGGTTGAGGCGTCGAAACCTTCCGACGATCCGCATCACCCCCCCCCGGGGCGTGTCTCCGGGCTCTCGGAGTCGATTGTTCAGCCGACGCATTGCGGCGGACGACCGCGGCGTGACCATTCCGGCAGCTGGGCGGACAGACCCGTTCTCTTTGTCGGGTTCGTTTCTGTCGCCGCGCTGATTGTCTGTGGCTGCCAGACCAGCTTACAGGCCACAAAGCAGACTCGCGCGGAGTCGATCGCGCCTGCCAAAGGCGACGAAACGGCCGTTTTGGCGTCGGCAACGACTCGTCCGAATAGCAGCGTCGTAACCACGGCAAACGGGTCGTCAAGCGGTGGGCCGCAATCGTCGCAAACGGCCGCGAGTGGTTCGCGCTGGGGCAGTTTCTTCGGACACAAAGATTCGGCCGAAGACTTGGTTCTGCCTCGCAATGACCAGGCCGCTGAAAATGGAGCGGCGGACAAGACCGCGGCCAACGAATTCTAAGTTGAAGGGGCGGCAGCACGATGTGCTCATGAGGGTTGCTGGCGAACCCGTTTTGAGAGCACTAGAATGCGTGGTTGCGATCGAAAATCCTGTCTCGGGCGTTGAAAGGGGGCACGTCGTGTGCCCTGGAGGCGCCGGCGGCGGCTTTGGTCGTTGACGCTCGAAGGTCGCCAACTACAATCGGAACTCATTCAATTGCCGAACGCTCTCGTCGGGAGCGCTCGTAAATCGTTTGCCAGTGAGGAGTGTGTCTCGGTGCAAATCGCCATTACGTGCCGTCACGGATCGATTTCCGAGGACGTTCGCGAAAACATCTCGCGCAAATCCGAGAAGCTCCTGACTTACTTTGAGCGCGTCACGGCCATTGGTGTGACGGTGATTTTTGAGCCCGAGCGGGTGAAAGGGCGGATTCGCGTCGAAATTCTGCTGGATGCCGAACACAAGCACAATTTCGTCGCCATCGACGAAGGAGACGATGTCCCCTCGACGTTTGATCGCGCCTTGGGCAAGATGGAGCAGCAAGTCAAGAAATATAAGGCCAAGATTCAAGACCATCGCCGCGATGCGCGGATGAACGAATTTGCCGAGGAGGAAGAACCGCAGGCTGAATCAGGGTGACTCCGACGGTCGCCTCCGGGAGAATGCCCGGCGGAGCACATCGGAGTGACGGCCCCAGAACCGCGTGATGTCGTGCGTTGGTCCGATGTCGCCTGGGCCGTCGGTGAACCCCCTTCAGCCGGCTGGAGCATCCGCAGAAAGAGCCTGAATGTGCTGGCCCGGTGCGGCCATCTGCCCCCGACGAGGGGGATGCCGTCGGTGCGTTGCCCCGTTCGGGCAAAGCCGGCCGGTCTGTTATTGCCCCGCTTCCGCCCGCGCACCATGATTATGCACAAAGGAGCATTGAATGAAGATGACTGATTTCGTGGTCAAAGAGGCCATCCTGCCCGAATTGCAGGCCACGACTAAAGAGTCGGCAATTCGGGCGCTCGTGGAGAGCCTGCGCAAATGCGGCAGCATCCGCGCCGAAGACGAGCAAAGCATCGTCGCGGCGATTTTGAAGCGTGAAGAGCTCGGCTCAACCGGGATCGGCATGCGGGTCGCCGTCCCTCATACAAAACATCCTTCCGTGGACCGGCTGATCGCGACCATCGCACTCTCGAAAGAGGGCGTCGATTTTGCCAGTCTCGACGGAGAAGACGTCAATATCTTGTTCCTGCTGGTCTCACCTCCCGACCGTCCCGGCGACCATCTCCGCGGGCTGGAGAACATCTCGAGGCACCTCCGGAACCAGAACTTCTGCAGATCCTGCGCGAGTCAAACTCTCAGGAAGCCATCTGGGATTTGCTGCGCGAGGCCGATAACAACGAACTGTAGAACGCCGCGCCGCGTCAGAAATCCTTCCCATGACGCGAATGCTCGGCGCGCTGCCTGCCGTGAGAGGCGGGACGTTCGAGCGACAAATCCAACCCTCAACAACCGCATGGTCGAAGACACCCGTTGCCGCCGCACCACGGTCACGATCAATCTGAAAGACGGGCTGCACCTTCGTCCCGTCGCCCAGATTGTGGAGACGGTCCGCCGCTTCGGCTGCTCCGTGCGGATCTCCAAGGGGGACCTCTCTGCCGACGCCGGAAACGTGCTCGACCTGATTCCGCTGCGGGCGGAATTCGGCGACACGCTCGTCCTGGAGGGGACGGGAGACAAAGCGGCCGAGGCCCTCGACAAGCTGGTCCGCCTGTTCAAATCGAATTTCGACGATCCCGTCACCGACGCCGGTTGACGCTGGACACACGATGCTGATCAAACGCGGAATCCCGGTCTCTCCTGGAGTCGTCAGCGGGCCCGCCCTGGTCCTGGGGGCCGACGACTTCCGTATTCCCCAGCGTATACGTCGGCGTCGACGCCGTTGAGGTCGAAATCGCCCGCTTCCAGTCGGCCATCCAGATGGTCTGCAACGAGATCTCCGAGAACGAGCAACTCGCGACCAGCCACCTCGGGAAGCAGTACGGAGCGATTTTCGCCGCTCACCTGCAACTCGTGCAGGACCCGAAGATCACCGAAGAAATCATCAAATTGATCCGGGACCGGCACTTTTCCCCCGAATTCGCCTCGAGCCGGGTCCTGCGCCGCTATGCGAAGATGTTCCAGAACCTCGGCAACATTTATCTCGCCGACCGCGCCGACGACATTTTCGACCTGGAAAAACGCATCCTGCGTCACCTGTTGGGAGAGCGGCGCGAGGAATTGCGGCAATTGACGGTGCCGGTCGTGATCCTGGCTCACAACCTGACTCCCGGGGAGACGGCCACGCTTCCCAAAGGCTTCGTCCTGGGTTTTGCGACCGAGGTCGGCGGCCGGACGAGCCACACGGCCATTCTGGCCGGCCCGCTGAAGATTCCCGCCGTCGACGGCGTGGGGGATTTTCTCTCCGACGTCGCCGGCGGAGAGATGGTTGTAATCGACGGGACCCGGGGCGAGTCATCATCGATCCCGACGAAGAGACGCTGGGCCATTACCGCGATTCGCAGGCCCGCCTGAAAACCGTCTCGGATCGGCTCAATTCGCTGCGGCAGCAACCTTCGCAGACCAAGGACGGCGTCCGCATCCAGCTCTTGGGCAATATCGAATTTCCCGAGGAAGTCGATCACTGTACGCGGCGCGGCGCCGACGGGATCGGGCTCTACCGGACCGAGTTTCTGTACCTGCAAAGCGGCCGCGAACCGACCGAGGACGACCATTTCGCCGCCTATCGCCGGGTTGTGACCGCCTTTGGCAAGCACGAGGTGGTGATCCGC
>CAWHWU010000037.1:0-16222 GCA_963833105.1 uncultured Planctomycetaceae bacterium | reverse complement strand
GTTCGGCCACTCGCGATCGCCCGCGTCAGCGAGGCTTGAGCGAAGCTTGGAAACGGCCAGACCCGCCGCCTCGGCGCGATCGAGCGGCACGAAATGGTATCGGCCGGTCCGCCACTCCTCGAACTGATCGCGGTAGTTCGGGCTGCCGGGATGGCCTGACTGGCTCTGACAGTCAACGGCCCACAGGCCGGCCGGCCCTTCTCCCAGGTCGCAAATCATGCGGTATCCGGCTCCGGCAGTCGCCTCGAAATCGGGACCGCGCCCCGTGTTGCAGACCGTCGTCGCATCTCCGCGGACGCCGGCCCCTCCGTGGTTCAACAATTCGCTCAAATCGCCGCGTGCGGCGAGCACGTGCTTCAGATCGAGCCGATGCAGGCGGCCCCAGGTCCATTGTGCCGGGTCGTCGCCAAAACGGGCGGCCAGATGCTGGAGCGTGCCGCGAAAGGTTTCGCGAACAAGCGCTTCGCGATTGATTCCGCCGTTCGCCGCGGGCCGGGCAAACCAGCCACAGTCGTCGGCCCGCAGCAATTCGGCTGCCAGCCCTTCGATTCCGCCAGCTAGAAAGGCCATCGCCGCCTCCGGAAATCGCTCGGCCGCGACCCGTTTGCACCAGTCGACAAAAAAGACGTTAAATACGGCGGGCGCGACAAGGTCGTCGCGGCAGTCGCCGTTCCAGTCCTTGAGAAGTCCGACGAGGCGGCGCCCCACCGGATCGCTCTCGTGTTCGAGAGCGGCACACAATCCGGGCAGACAGGCGACCGCGCGGAGCGAGACGGCATCCTGATGCAGGTCACGGTGATTCGAACGTTCGAGCGACGTTTGCGATTCGATTCGCTCGCGAATTCGCCGCGCCGATAGCCGCTCGACCACGTGCCGGCCAGCGAATAGGGAAAATCGTTCGCGGCGACACGGTTATTGGCCGTCGCGACGAAGCCTCGCTTTGGATTTTCGGCCCGGGGCATCCCCTCGAACGGAATGAGCCCCTGCCACGCATGCTCCGCGTCCCAGCCGGGGCGGTATCCGCGTTCCCAATATTTTCGCAGCGGAATCCGACCGGTCGTCTGATAGCCGATATTCCCTTCGATGTCCGCGAAGACCACCGAAAACGTGGGCACATGCCACGGTCGCAGCGCCTCGCGGAACGACGGCACGTCGCCGGCCCGATTCATGCCCAAAAGTGCGGTCAGCCAACCGCCTTGATACGTGCCCAGCCATCTGAGCGAGACCGGGCCGGTCTCGTTGGCGGGCGGCGGCAAAATCTCGGACACAATCGGCCCGTTGTGCGAGAAGACGATCCGCTTCGAGATTGGGCCGAAGCCGCGGACGTGAATCAGCTCGGTCAGCTCGCGGGCCGGTTCCCATCGGTCGCCGTTGAGAAAGCAGCCCGGCTCGTCGGGGCTCGTCTTTTCCTGGTACAGATCGCGCTGCGACGAGATATTGTTGGTGATGCCCCAGGTCATCCGCCGATTGCGGCCGATGAGAATGGCCGGCATGCCGACATACGTGCAGCCGGCGACATCGTACGAACCTCCCTGCAGATGCACCTCGTACCAGCACGAAACCGCCTCGAAGGCGATGTGCGGGTCGCTGGCAACGTGCGGCTTGCCGCTCGCCGTGCGCGAGCCACTCACCACCCAGTTGTTGCTGCCGAGGGCCGAATCGGGTTCTCCCACCGCTTCACCGACCGGTTGGACGCCTTTCCCTTTCGCGTCGTAGTCACCGGGCGACAAGATGCTTTCGTCGTCGGCCTCCGCGGTGAGGAAGGCGCGGTAGAGCGGCCCGTCTCCGAGATGTCGCCGGGCCAGCTCGGGGATCGCGATGACGGGGAAGCGGCCCGTGAGGTACCAGCGGAACTCGTTTTCGATCAACAGGCAGTCGATCGGCTGCCACGGCTCGGGGCGATAGTCGAGCAGATCGAACTCGATCGGCAGGCGGTCGCCGCTCTCTTCGATCACCGCGTTGACGCCGGCACTAAACGCGGTGAGCACGCTTTGCGTTTCGGCGGGGAGCCGGTCCCACTCGGCCCGCGCGATGCGGTTGAGGCCGACCGTCCGCGCGAGGACGTCCTGCTCGAGCCCGTCGTTGCCGACGATTTCCGCGAGCCGCCCGGCGCCTTTGCGGCGGAGCCAATCGAGCTGAAACAACCGGTCCTGTGCCATCGCGTAGCCCAGGGCGATAAACAGGTCCGCATCGCTCGTGGCGTAGATGTGCGGAATGCCGAATTTGTCCCGCTCGATTTCGACCGGACGGCTGACGGGAGCCTTCACGCCTCCTGCAAAGTTCGGCACACGCGGGCGGCCGTGCGCTTCCAACGCTCGAGAAATTCCTCGCGTTTGATTCCACCCGCGTGACAAAGGATGTCGATCGTCTCGCCCGCGCCAAGCGGCGCAGATCGTCTTTGGTGAGGAGTTCCATGGCGTCCAACTGAGCTGTCAGCTTGCCGCGGCGGCGTACTCTTTGGCGATTTTCACGCCCACGGTGCCGATGCCGTAATACCCGACCGAGATTTCCGCAACGTGGGTCAAGATATCGTACGCCCGCCAGCGGTTCCAACCGTACTCTTCTTCCATCCACAGGATGAGCCAGGCCATCGCCTGGGCGATGGAGCGTTCCATCGGGCAGCCGCTGGCGACCGTCATGATTTCGCCCGGCGACTCGATCCGCGGAGCGGGAATTCGTTTCCCTTTCACAAGGTCGACCGTGAGGGTGGTCTCGGCCGGCATTTCGAGCCCGGTCGCCGAGAGTTCGCCGTGCCCCATCACCGCGTGGGCATCGCCGAGGTACAAGTACGCCCCGTCAACGAGCACGGGCAAAAAGACCGTGCTGCCGGGGCACGTCTCGACCAGGTCCATATTGCCGCCGTGGACGCCGGCCGGCAGTGTGCTCGGCACGCTCCATTCCGGTGCCGTCCCGATGCAGCCGAGCATCGGCGCGTAGGGGATTTTGAGCTTGTCGCTCCAGTGAATAAATCCGTCGCGAATCGGGCAGACGTGGGCCCCCGGCGGAACGTCGGTCCCCAGCCATTCGCAAAGCTGCTTCGGCGCACCCGGTGTACGTCGCGCACTGGCCCAGCGTCGGCCGGATTTCGCGGAGGCGAACGGCCAGCGCGTCGCCCGGTTTCGCACCGTTCACAAAAATCGGCCCGGCGACGGGATTGCTGTACGGCATCTTCGACTTGTCGCGGACGTCGCCCGGTTTGCGGATCTGCCCTGACAAGGCGTCTTCGGACTCGACGCACAGCGTCTCTCCCGGCTCAATCCGCACGCGCGGCTCGAGATGCCGGGAGAACTCGTAATGCAAAGGAGTGGCGGAAACTCGTTTCATGGTACGGCTGGCACAATCGGCCCGCGGGATCTACGCTTAAGTTGTGTAGATTAAATTGCGGGAGTGCGAATCACCATGATGACACCGAATCGGCGTGAGTTTCTGGCAACGACGAGTGCCGCCCTGCTCGAGGCGCTGGCCGCCGGTCGGCCCCGCGTCCTCAGAGCCGATGACGACGACAGCAGCAAAGACGACAAAATCACGCCCACGGCCGACTGCCTCATCGTGCTGTGGATGGCCGGCGGCATGGCCCACACCGAGACGTTCGACCCCAAGCGCTATACGCCGTTCGAAAAGGGGCTCGCCTCCAACAAGGTGTTGAGCACCTTTCCGTCGATCCCGACGGCCGTCGACAATATCCGCATTTCGCAGGGGCTCAAGAAGATCGCCGCCATCCTCGACCGCGGCACGCTGATCCGCACGCACGTGGCCGGCGACATGGGGAAGATCCTCCACTCGCGGCACCAGTACCATTGGCACACCGGTTATGAGCCGCCGCAGACGGTGGCCGCTCCGCACTTCGGCGCCTGGATTGCCCAAGCGAAAGGGCCGCGAAATCCCGCCCTGCCCGCCTTCATCGACATCGGCCAGCGCTACGGCGGCAACGGCGAGGCGGAGGAGCTCAAGGCCTTTCAGACCGGCGGCGCCTGGGCAGCCAATACGGCCCCTTCCGCGTCCCCGACCCGCAGCAGGCCGTATTGAGCGTCCGCCCGCCGGCCGGCATGAGCGAAAAACGCTTCCGCCGGCGATACGAAACCTACAAAAAGCTGCTGGCCGAAAGCCCCGTGATGCGGCACGGCAGCGATTATCAGCGCGAGTCGCTCTTGGCTTCCCTCGAAAACGCACATCGCCTGATGAACGCGCCGGCCGCCAAGGCGTTCGATCTGTCGCTCGAGCCGCGAAAGTCGTACGACATCTACAACAACGGCCGGTTCGGCCTGGGCTGCCTCCTGGCCCGACGGCTCGTCGAGACGGGGGCGCGGTTCATCGAAGTCTCCACCGAATACGTCCCGTTCCTCGGCTGGGACACGCACGACAACGGCCATACGCGGACGGTCGGCCTGAAGAACATGATCGACGCGCCGATCGCCCAACTGATCCGGGACTTGGAAGAGCGGGGCTTGTTGGACCGCACGCTCGTCGTGCTCGCCAGCGAATTCAGCCGCGACATGATGGTCGAGGGGAAGCCCGACAAACCGGTCCCCAATCAGGTGGCCCAGCCCGACAAAATGACCGAGCTCAAGCACTACGGCATGCACCGACACTTCACGGGCGCGGGCTCGGTGCTGATGTTCGGCGGCGGAGCGAAACGGGGCTTCCTCTTCGGCAAGACGGCCGACGAACGCCCCTGCACGTCGGTGACACGCAAAGTGACCGTGAGCGACCTGCACGCGACGATCTATCGCACGCTCGGCATCTCGCCGAAGTACCGCATCGAAGTCGAGCAGCGCCCCTTCTACGTCACGAAAAACGGAGAGGGACAACCGGTGCTCGACGTGCTCCGCGGCTGATTGCGGTCGTTGTCCGACGATCCCAAACTGGTGGAATCGGGTGCCACTGGCGCGGGCTTTGGCCCGCCAGTGTTCTCGTTCTTAGACCAAGCCGCGTCGGCACTGGCGGCCCAAAGCTGCCGCCAGTGGCACCCTACGCCGTTAACCCTTTTGGATCGTTCGGTTGAGAAGTAGTTTTGCCCAACGAAGTTGCGCTGGCGAAGCGTTGAGGATTCGGGGCGCTCCGGGAGGACGTTCTTGTTTTTTGCGAGGATAGTCGCGGCTGGTTTTTGGTCCTCGGGGGTAGTCGTCGACCACTGCTTTTCTCAGGGCGTCGCATAAGCCGCGACCCCGTTCGCGCGGATGCAAGTAATCGCGCAGCACCCGGCGGAACGCACGCAACGTGCCGGCAATGCTCAGCCGCGGCGGGGGAAGGTCCCGAGCGCGGTTCGCGATGAGCGCATAAAGCGCCATGGCCCAGAGTCCGGCCAGCGACCACTCCAACTCGAAGAGCACATTCTCGGCACGGGCACTGCGGAGCTTGCGACGCTGAAACGTCTGCTTCAGATGGCGATAGAAGAGTTCGATTCCCCAACGGCGTGCATACAGTTCGACGACCTGTTGGTCTGTCAGGTCTCTCGTCGAGAGCACGCTGGTCACCAGAAACACCGGATGTCGGCCGGTGTGAGCCACCACCAGCCGCAACACGAGCGGGGGTTCTCGCCGCTTGGCCTCCCGATCCGGCCAGAGATAAACCGTATTGGCCCGCTCGCGGGCAAACCCCAGCTTTTTCAGCAGGCGGACATTCGAGCCGACCCGCAACAGCACGTGACGCTGGCTGTCCAGGACGGCGCGGGTGTACTCGTACCCCACAAACCCGGCATCGACGGCCATCACGGACCCGGGCGGAAGGGCCGGCAGCATTTCCAGCCAGTGCGCACGTTCGCTGCTGTCGGCAGGACCGATCCGCCAATCCCAGGGCAACCCCGTGCCGACATGCCACATCGTCGTGAGCCACAACTGCGGGGAGTTCGATTTCTTGGCGTGCCTTCCCCCGCTCTTTTGGACGCGGCGTCCCTTGCGGGAACGACGTGTTCGACGCACGCACGAATACGCCTCTTCGTGAGACCGCGTCCGGGGTAGTTCGGCCCGGCTCCCATCGACGGCGAACGTCACAAACCCGCTGACCTGCCAAGAGCCGGCCAGTTCCTTCCGCATCCGTTCCCGTAGCGCTCCTTGCAGCAACCCGACCAATTCCGCCGTCCATCGACGCAAAAGCTTGGTGAAGGCCTGGTAGGTGCGGGCCGACTCCGTCGCCGGCGTGAACAGGTGCTGCACGATCCGACGAACGGCCCAGAATCGATCGGCCAAAGTCCCTTCGTCGGACCAAGCCCACAGCAAAGCCGTGGTAGCCAGCAAGCGTGGCGTCCACGTACAATCCGCCCGCAACCGAATCGACGACCAGTCGATGCCGGCCGCCAACCAATTCAGGGCCGCACGCAACGACGACGAATTCAGGCACACACAGTCTCGATGCGACATTCCCGATTCCTTTCGGGTTGGAGTCCGATCCTTCTTTTTGTTTGGCGACTAAAAGCATGATCGAAACTCCAAATCGCATCGAGACTTGTTTTCTCCCACCCAAAAAAGGGTTAACGGCGTAGAGTGGCACCCTACGCCGTTAACCCTTTTGGATCGTTCGGTTGAGAAGTAGTTTTGCCCAACGAAGTTGCGCTGGCGAAGCGTTGAGGATTCGGGGCGCTCCGGGAGGACGTTCTTGTTTTTTGCGAGGATAGTCGCGGCTGGTTTTTGGTCCTCGGGGGTAGTCGTCGACCACTGCTTTTCTCAGGGCGTCGCATAAGCCGCGACCCCGTTCGCGCGGATGCAAGTCAGTCGCGCAGCACCCGGCGGAACGCACGCAACGTGCCGGCAATGCTCAGCCGCGGCGGGGGAAGGTCCCGAGCGCGGTTCGCGATGAGCGCATAAAGCGCCATGGCCCAGAGTCCGGCCAGCGACCACTCCAACTCGAAGAGCGCATTCTCGGCACGGGCACTGCGGAGCTTGCGACGCTGAAACGTCTGCTTCAGATGGCGATAGAAGAGTTCGATTCCCCAACGGCGTGCATACAGTTCGACGACCTGTTGGTCTGTCAGGTCTCTCGTCGAGAGCACGCTGGTCACCAGAAACACCGGATGTCGGCCGGTGTGAGCCACCACCAGCCGCAACACGAGCGGGGGTTCTCGCCGCTTGGCCTCCCGATCCGGCCAGAGATAAACCGTATTGGCCCGCTCGCGGGCAAACCCCAGCTTTTTCAGCAGGCGGACATTCGAGCCGACCCGCAACAGCACGTGACGCTGGCTGTCCAGGACGGCGCGGGTGTACTCGTACCCCACAAACCCGGCATCGACGGCCATCACGGACCCGGGCGGAAGGGCCGGCAGCATTTCCAGCCAGTGCGCGTTCGCTGCTGTCGGCAGGACCGATCCGCCAATCCCAGGGCAACCCCGTGCCGACATGCCACATCGTCGTGAGCCACAACTGCGGGGAGTTCGATTTCTTGGCGTGCCTTCCCCCGCTCTTTTGGACGCGGCGTCCCTTGCGGGAACGACGTGTTCGACGCACGCACGAATACGCCTCTTCGTGAGACCGCGTCCGGGGTAGTTCGGCCCGGCTCCCATCGACGGCGAACGTCACAAACCCGCTGACCTGCCAAGAGCCGGCCAGTTCCTTCCGCATCCGTTCCCGTAGCGCTCCTTGCAGCAACCCGACCAATTCCGCCGTCCATCGACGCAAAAGCTTGGTGAAGGCCTGGTAGGTGCGGGCCGACTCCGTCGCCGGCGTGAACAGGTGCTGCACGATCCGACGAACGGCCCAGAATCGATCGGCCAAAGTCCCTTCGTCGGACCAAGCCCACAGCAAAGCCGTGGTAGCCAGCAAGCGTGGCGTCCACGTACAATCCGCCCGCAACCGAATCGACGACCAGTCGATGCCGGCCGCCAACCAATTCAGGGCCGCACGCAACGACGACGAATTCAGGCACACACAGTCTCGATGCGACATTCCCGATTCCTTTCGGGTTGGAGTCCGATCCTTCTTTTTGTTTGGCGACTAAAAGCATGATCGAAACTCCAAATCGCATCGAGACTTGTTTTCTCCCACCCAAAAAAGGGTTAACGGCGTAGGGTGGCACCCCGTTGAGCACACCGGCAGTGCTCCGCGGCTTTCATCTCTGATCCCGCTTGCGGATCTTCGGCCTGCGGTTTTTCCGCCTTCCAGTGCGTGGATTTTTTGGACGAATACGGGCAAGCTGGCAGCTTACCCCACGACTGGAACACCTTGAAACGCATTCCGACGCCACCTGATCTGGCCGGGCCTGTCTTTTATCGCCGGGCTGCACTGGGGTATCCGCACATTCAGACTCCCGACCGCGCAAGCGGAAGCTATGCGCTGGGCTGCCTGCACGCCATCGACCGGCCGATACAAGTGCATTTGTCGCTGCTGGCCGCGCAGGGACGGTTGCTGGAGTTTCTGGGCGATGAGCCGGTGGCGCGGGCCATTGACCGGTCGATCCGGTTCTTCAATTTTCGGGTCGATGCCGAGGAGCAGGCTGCCCGACTCAATCCAGAGGCCCGCTCGCAGATCGACGCTTATTGCCGCGGTTTTAACGACACGCTGGCCCGCCGCGGCCGGCCCACGCTGTTGCGGCTCTTGGGCGTTCCGCCGGCCGATCTGAATGCCGTCACGACGATTGTCCTGTTTCGGCTGTTGGCCTATTTCGGGCTCACGTCGCTGCAGCACACGGCGGAGATGGTGGTGTCGGAACTTGTCGCCCGCGGATCCAAGAATCCGCTGTTCGGCTTGCTGTTGGGAGACGCCGCCGCCGGGCTCGATCTCGAATCGCTGCAGGGAATGCAGTTTCCCGCAGAGATGTCGTTCCTCCGCCTGCCGCATGCAGCCGGGTCGAATGCTTTTGCCGTTTCGGGAAAGAAATCGGCGACCGGCGGCGCGCTGCTGATGGGCGAGTTCCACATGCAGAGCGGTCGCCTGCCCCCCGTGCTCTACGCGGCCCACATCGAGTATTCGAATGGCGAATACTACCAAGGCGTCGGCATGCCGGGACTCTGCTTCCTGGCGGCTGGCCGCACCTCGCGCGTCGCCTGGTCGTACACGTACGGGCACGCCGACAATGTCGACGTCCTCGTCGAAGAGTGCCAAGGGGGCCGCTACCGCGCGGGGAACGACTGGAAACCGCTCGCCCGCCGCGTGGAACGCATTCCCGTTCGCGGACGACCGGCCGAAGAGTGGGTCTATTTCGAGAACGAGTACGGCACCACGACGGGGGGCGACCCGTTGCCCGACGGTCGTCGACCGTTTGTCCGCTGGGCGGGCTTGCGTGAATCGGCTTCTGACTTGAACGGAGTGCTCGGCGCTGCGCTGCCGACGTCGGCTGAAGAATTGGCCGAGCGGCACCGCTCGGCACGGACGCTCTCGCTGGGAGCGGTGATCGCCGACGCGGCCGGGCAGATTGCCTACGTGCAAACAGGGCAGATCGACGAGCGGCCTCCTGGCTGGACGGGGGCCTATCCGCGCCGCGGCTGGGACTTGTCCTCGCGGCAACCGGCGCCGCTGCCCGAAGAGGCGCGGCCCTTCGTCCTCGGCCCGGCGGAAGGTTTTGTCGTCTCGGCCAACGAGTTCAACCGGGGCCGCCGCGGCGAATGGTGGAGCACGCTGCCGGAGCCGATCTATCGCTGGGAACGGCTGCGGCAGATTCTGGCCGCCTCGGAAAAGCCGGACAAGAACGCGCTGGTCCGCGCTTCGTACGACGGCGTCGACCTCTGTGCCCAGCGATTGATGGCCGCCTGGAAGCCCCTCTTGCCGGACGATGCCGACGCCCGTGCGCTGGCCGACTGGGCGGCGAACCAACCGGCTCAAGCCCTCGAGACGGGTCGGAAAATGATGGGCCTGTTCCACGCACTCCACCAGGAAGTCGTCTCGAATCTCCTCAAACGTTGGCTTCCCCCCGAGTCGGTGGAGGAGATTGTCGACGCGGCTTCGGGAATTTTGCTGTTCCAATACCACATCGACCAGGCCCTGGCGCTTGGCCGGCCTGATGTCCTTGACGAGAACACACTACGGAGCGTGCTGGCCGCCGCGTGGCCGGCAGCGCAGAAACGGGCGTGCAGCTCCGGCTGGAATGTGCCGGCGCGGTTCGCGTTCGTGAACGAGTATTTTCGCGGCAAGCTACCGCGGCCGCTGGGATTCGACTCACAGGTCGTGGCGCCGCCCGGCGGTCCGACGGTGCCGTTCCAGTTGCGGGAGGTGGCGTTCGCCGGGATGAAGCTCTATTTCGGTCCGGCCTTTCATCTGGTGATCGACATGAGCCAACCCGGCGCCTGGTTCCACATCCCAGGCGGAGCCTCCGAACGCCGCTTCGGCCCCGGCTACGGCCAAGGCATCGGCGAATGGCTCACCGGCCAATTCTTCCCCCTCGGCCCGGCGACAGGCCGGCCGCCTGCTCTGGTTTGATTTTTTCTTTGTGTCCTTTGTGCACTTTTGGTTTAGAGCCTATCCGAGAACCGACTGGGCAAGATGGAAAAACCCTGGAAAATGGGCTTTATTGAGCTGGGCGACATAGGTTTTCGGATAGGCTCTTAAGGATTTTGGAACCACGAAGGACACAAAGGACACAAAGGGAAGAGAGGGGGTAGGAAGAGATGGATTTTGAACCGATTCCAGCAGCTGATGAGGAACTTGCCAAGCGAATCATCGGGGCCGCGATTGAGGTTCACCGAACGTTGGGACCGGGATTTCTGGAGCACGTGTATGAGAAAGCACTGTGTTACGAATTGACGGAAGCCTCAATTCCGTTTTTGACACAGAAACGGCTCTTTGTGCCATACAAAAAGATTCTGATTCGCGGCCATCGGATTGATCTCCTCGTCGGCGAACGCATCATCGTGGAACTGAAATGTGTCGATGATTTCCGCGCGATTCACCAGGCGCAACTGATGTCCTACCTGAAAGCCACAAATCTGCGCCTGGGCCTCTTGCTGAACTTCAAAGTGCTACTGCTTAACGACGGCATCAAGCGCGTCGTCCTCTGATTTTCTTTGTGTCCTTTGTGCCCTTTGTGGTTTAAAAAGATTGGAACCACGAAGGACACGAAGGACACAAAGGGTAGAAGAAAAATGAAACGACGGACACTTTTGGCTTTTGGACTTTTGTTTGTCTTCTGCGTGGCTGAGCCGGGTCAGCTGCGCGGCGGAGCCGGCGCATTTTCATCATGTGCGGCTCAATGTGCGGGATGTGTCGAAGTCGATGCGGTTCTATCAGCGGTTCTTCGGGGCCGTCCCGATCAAATATCGCGGGAACAGCGACTCGCTGTTTGTCGAGCGGTCGTTCTTGTTGTTCAACAAGGTCGAGACGGCACCGGAAACGGCGCTCAATACGGCGATCTGGCACATCGGCTGGGGGGGCGTCGACCTGCGGTCCGAGTACGAGTGGTACCGCAAGCACGGGGCCGACATTCAGACGCCGTTGAGCCCGCTGCCCGGTGCCGACAATTATTACTTCTACCAGTGGGGCCCCGATAAAGAGTTGATTGAGATCAACACGATGGGGCACCACCGCTTCGCGCATGTCCATCTCTTCGCCACGGACGTCAACGCCACGTGCCGTTGGTATCGCGACCACTTGGGCCTGAAGCCGCGGCTCGGCGAGCGGCCCAAGCCGAAGGGGGACATGGCGACCCTCGACAAGATCTGGTTCAACTTCATGCAGTGCGACAACGTGATCCTGATCGTCTTCGGCAAGCCCGACGTGTCGCCGAGTCCTCCGTGGTGGCCCGAGCCGCCCTTGAAGTCGCTGCAGCCGACGAAGGGACGGCCCATCGACCATCTGGCCTTCTCGTACCGCCACATCGAGCCGGTGTACGAAGCCATGAAGCAGTCGGGGGTGAAAATCGCTGAAACTCCCCAGATCGACCCGAAGTACCACTTCAAGAGCTTCTTTGTCGAAGGTCCGGACGGCGTGCTGATTGAAATCGTCGAGGAAAAGCCGGTGCCCGACGGGATTTGGGAGTGAACTCGCTTCCACCGTCTGCCCCGCTGCTTCGTCCCGCGCCGGCAGAAAATCGGATGCTCTGAACGGGAAAACTCTCCCGCACACGCGCAGAGTCCGCAGAGACCGGGCCGGAAGAGAGGGGCGAAACACCGCGTCTCTCTCTTTTGCTGCGGGCTCGTTGTCTTTGCGGGCTCTGCGCGTGGGCGGGAGATCTCCGGTTGGAGTCTTCGGGAGTGCAGACGGCACGACCGGTCGCGACGGGGAAATTGCGGCCAACGGGCCGGGAACCCGGCGAAAGTCGCTTTTTTTGGCCCGGTCGATTCGCTAGGTTGAAGGTACCGTGTTTCCAGGTTTTGTTGTCTTGTCGAGGTGCGGCATGCGGAAGTTGGTTGTGGTTGGTCGTGTCGCCGCCTGCGTCGCGGCGCTGGCTCTCTTTTGCTCGGTCAACCTCCTTTCCGCTGGAGACACGGCGCTTGACCGTTACGTCGCCAAGCCGGACCCGACCTACTCGTGGAAAATCGTCAAGAAGACGGCCGGGCCGACGGCGACGCAGTTCATGATCGATCTCAAGTCGCAGACCTGGCGAACTGCCAAAGAGGTCGACCGTCCCGTGTGGCAACACTGGCTCTCGGTCGTGGTGCCCGCGCATCCCGCTTCGAATATCGCGTTCTTGTTCATCACGGGGGGCAGCAACGGTGACAAACCGCCGAAACGGAGCGAGCTCGGCCCCATCGCCTCGATCACCAACACCGTCGTCGCCGAGCTGAAGATGGTCCCCAACGAGCCGCTCGTCTTCGACCACGACGGCGTCCCCCGCAAGGAAGACGATCTGATCGCCTACACGTGGGACAAGTTCCTCAAAGGGGGCGACGACGAGTGGCCGGCCCGCTTGCCGATGGTGAAGAGCGCCGTCCGCGCCATGGACTGCGTGCAGGAGCTGTGTGCCAGCGGCGAAGGGGGCAAGTTCAAGGTCGAGAAATTCCTCGTGGCCGGCGGCTCGAAGCGCGGCTGGACCACGTGGTGCACGGCGGCCGTCGATAAGCGCGTCGCCGCCATCATGCCGTTCTCCATCGACTGCTTGAATAGTTCGCTTTCGCTGGCGCACCACGTCGCCGTCTATGGTTTTTACACCGAGGCGGTCGGCGATTACTACGTGCACAAAATCACGGCCCGCGCCGCGACCCGCGGATGAAGCTGCTCAACGACATCGAAGACCCGTATTCGTATCGCGAACGGTTCACGATGCCGAAGTTCGTCGTCGAGGCGGCAGGGGACCAGTATTTCTGCCCCGATTCATCGCAGTTCTATTACCCCGAGCTGCCGGAAGAAAAGCTGATCCGCTACATCCCGAATACCGATCACAGCCTCAAGGGCTCGGACGCGAAGGACACACTCGTCGCCTATTACTGGACCCTGATCCACAACACGCCGCGGCCCAAGTATTCGTGGACGTTCGAGAAGGACGGCTCGATCGACGTACGGACGAGCGATCGGCCCCGTGCCGCGCGGTTGTGGCAGGCGAATAATCCCAAGGCTCGCGACTTCCGCCTGATGACCATCGGGCCCGCGTACAAAGACACGCCGCTCACCGACCTGGGGGGCGGGCATTATGTGGCCAAGATCGAAAAGCCGAAGGAGGGGTGGACCGCCTCGTTCGTCGAACTGACGTTTAACGTGGGCGCTCCCGTGCCGCTCAAGGTGACCACGGCTGTCCGCATCACGCCCGACATCCTGCCGCACAAGGACATCGATCCGACCAAGGCCCCCTTTGAATTGCTGATGGGCAAGCACGGGAAGGACCTGTCGAGCCGGAACCGGAAGGCGCACGGGCAGCAGACGGCGAACGTGGCCCACTAAGGGGACTGGCAGGCGCCGCTCAAGTTGACGCGCCAATGACGAAGCACGAATGACAAAGGAAATCCGAAGCACCAAGCACGAAGGAACAACCATGCGTGTGGCCGGCTTGGTTTCTGTTTCGGTCATTCGGTCCTTCGTGCTCAGGTACCCGCGCTTCGCGGGTGCGTTCCGCCACGGCGGACCTTCGGCATTCGGATTGCCTGCTTTCTCACTGTTCCTCGCTCTGGCCTGCCTACCGGCCTCTGCTTCGTCGGCGGAGTTTCGCGCCTCGGCCGCCAAAACCGACATCACACCGTCGGGCAGCGTCGACCTGTGGGGGTATTCGGACCGGTCGGGGCCGGCCACGGGGAAGCGCGACCCGCTCTTCGCCAAAGTGCTGCTGCTCGACGACGGGACGCATCGGCTGGCCCTCGTGACGCTCGATTTGGGCCGGACATTCGGGCTCGAGTCGATGAATTTCGTCCGCGAGCGGGTGCACAAGTCGGCCGGCGTCGAGCAGGTCTTCTTTTTCGCCTCGCACACGCATTCGGCGCCGGTGATCGACGACGCGTATCCGCCCGGAAAGCGGCCCGCGTGGGAGACGACGGCCCTCGAGCGGATTGCCGCCGCCATCGAGCAGGCGGCGACGCGGCTCGAACCGGCGAAGATCGGGACCGGCGAGGGGGAAGTCTTCATCGGCCACAATCGCCGTTACGTCTTTCCTGACGGCGCGGTCAAAATGCTGTGGCGGAATGCGACCAAGACGCCCACGCATCCGGTCGACCCGCGAGTGAGCGTGATTCGCGTTGACGGGGCCGGTGGCCGCGTGATCGCCGTTGTGGTCAATTACGCCTGCCATCCGGTCATCTTCGGCCCCGACAACCTGCGCTACTCGGCCGATTATCCGAGCGCGACGGCCCGCGTCGTGGAAGAGGGATTCGGCCAGGGGGCCCTGTCGCTGTTCCTGCAGGGGGCGGCCGGCGACATCAATCCGTACTACGACAAGATGCGGCTCGAGGAAGACGCCGACAAGCTGATGGAGGAGACGGGGAAGAAACTGGGCGACGAGGGCATCCGCGTGGCCCGCTCCATCGAGACGCGCTCGCCGGCTCATCCCGAACTCACATTCGCGCTCGATGTGCGGCATTTCAAGCTGCGCTACGACCCGGAGAAACTGCTGGCTTTCGTGAAGCCGACGGTGAGACCGGACGCCTTCGGTCGCAAATATCTGGAGACGCCGCTCGACTGTCCGGTGACGACGCTCGTCATCAATCGCGAGATTGCCGTGGCGGGCATGCCGGGCGAGCCATTCACCGATTTCGGCATGAGTTTCCGCGACCGCTCACCTGCCAAGGTTTCGTTCTTTGCTGGTTACGCGAACGGATACTTCGGCTACTTCCCCACGATCCGCGCGGCGGTTGAAGGAGGTTACGGCGCGGAGGGGCTCATGGCGAGAGCCGAAGTCGGCGCGGGCGAGGCCATGCTCGACACGGCCCTCATTCGTCTCTACAAGCTGCTGGGCCAGCTCAAGCCGCTGCCGAAACGGCAGTAGGCGGCGGCATGGTTGCTGCGCGGTTCCCCCTCGCGGGAAGGCTCGCCGTCTCCCGCGGATCGGAATGCCGCACGCTTCCCACTGTCCAATTATTAGGCAAGGGTCAAGGGGGGCTTTCCCCAACCCCGATTTTTCTGTGGTGATATCCCTTTTTTTACACCGCAGAAAAACCAGAAAAATCGCGTTTTTGAGGGTTTCTGTGCAAAAATTGTTCAGCGCTCGCGACCTGGACACTTGGGTGAATGAGAAAATCGGCAGGCCGACGGCATCAAGCGGCGCGGCGGACTTCACCTTCGTCGGGGGGCGCAGCGTTCGGATCGAAGGGCTGCAGCCAGGCGGGCTCAGCCACTGCCGGCCGGACTTTTCGGCGGCCGATGTGGTGCAGCAAGTCGAGCAATCCCGGAGCGAAACGCTTGGCGTTATGCAAGACGTACGCGATCGGCGTCATGAGCACGAATCGCTGGTTCTTGTGGATGGCCCGCATGGCGGCGGCCGCGACACGCTCCGGAGACGTCGTGAGCCAGGCGGGAGGTTCGGGGATGGAGGATCGCCTTTTTTTGGCGATGACTCCGGCGCGATATAAGTTCGTCCGCACGGGCCCCGGGCAGAGGGCCGTCACGCCGATGCCGCGCCGGCCGTATTCGGCCCGCAGCGATTCCGTGAACCCGACCAGGCCGAACTTGCTCACGTGATAGGCCGTGGTCCGGGCACCGGCGACAAGCCCCGCCACGCTGCAGACATTGAGAATATGGGCTTCAGGCCGCGACATGAGCGTCGGCAAGAGTTCCCGCGTGATTTGGATCGGGGCCAACAGATTGATGCCCAGCAGCCAATCCCACTGCTCGGCGGTCATCTTTTCCGTCGGCCCATAGAACGCGACGCCCGCGTTATTCACGAGAATGTCGACGCCATCCCAGGCGGCCAGCATGTCGGAGAGGGCGGCTGCGATTTCCGCAGG
>CAWHWU010000036.1:0-58430 GCA_963833105.1 uncultured Planctomycetaceae bacterium | reverse complement strand
CAATCGACCTTCCAATCGACCGGAATCACGAGAAACCGCATGTCCTTCGCTCGAACCTCGCGATACCCATCCGAAACCGATTTCTTCACGCGTCGGAACTTCTCGGCCCCTAACTGAAAGCCCGCCACGCTCCCATCCGGCAGCTTGCGAAGGAATCCGTGGCGTGTGCCTCGAACGTTCCGGAATTCGAATAGGGATTCGTCACGGAAATCGACCAGCGCCTCGCCCCCGCCGACTCCCCCCGCAGCCTTGGCGAACAATCCGTCCCCGTCCGGGTGTAATGCGAGATCGAACCGCCCGGTTCCAGTCTCAGAGAGATAGCTGCCGACGCATTTCTCCAAAAAGCCCTGTGACGGGCGGAAGTCGTTGAGGGTCGGATCGGGCCCCCGCGGGACGCCGAAATTCGTGAGGGACTCGCCTCCCGCCAAATGCAAAACGTTGTTGGCCATGGTGATCAGCGTCGGAAAACGGTGGGGATCGACCTCCGAGCTGTTGCGGACGATGCCGACGGCCAAGGCTCGAGCGGGATCGATCAGGACGATCGAGCCGGCAAGCCCCGTGTCGCCTTGCTTGAGCACCAGGCGACGTCCGTCAATTTGGGCGATCCTCCATCCCAAGCCGCTGTGCCACGTGCTGCGATCTCCCCCGTCGTCGTAGCGGATCGGACACGGGAAGTCGATGGACGGAGTCATCATTTCGTCCAAAACAGCCGGTGCGATGACTTGCACGTCGCCAACCCGGCCATGGTTGACCATCGCCTTCAGGTATTGGCCCAGGTCTCCTGCGCTACAGGCCAATGTGCTTCCGGACGGTATGGTCGCCGGGGCGTAAGCGAACCCGGCCGGGATCGCCTGGTCGATCCCTGATACATGGCCGGTCAGCGAATGGAGACGATCGAGCCCCTCTTCGTCCGCGGCCGATCGTTTCATTTTCAGCGGATCGAAGATGGCGGATTGAAGGTAATCGCAATACGTCATGCCCGTCACCCGGTGAATAATCAACCCGGCGAGCGTGTAGCCCTCGTTCGAGGGCTCGTAGGCCTGGCCCGGTTCGCGAGACATCTTTCGCGCGCGGAGCATGCGAAGGGCCTGCTCCATCGCATCCTCCTCCGAGCCCTCGTCGAAGGACCATTCGTCCCGGCTCGGCAGCCCGGAGGTCTGATTCAGCAGCATCCGCACCGAAATCCGGTCGCTGCGCTCGCGATCGCCGGTCCGGAACCAGGGGAGATATTTGACGGCCGGAGCGTCGAGGTCCAGCGCGCCGCGCTGTGCCAACTGCATGACGGCAAGCGCCGTGAACGACTGCGCCAGCGACCCCACCGGACAGACGGAGTCAACTGAGAAGGGATGTCGACCGAAGATCGAGTCGACGCCGAAGGCCTTCAAATACGCGACCCGATCGTGGTCGACGAGGACCACCGCGAATCCCGGGGTCGCGTTCTCTGACCGCTCGTGACATTCGGCCAGGTATTTGTCGACCGCGTCGAGCGCGGCGGATTGCTGTCCCGCCCCCGCGGGAACCGCGACCAGCGTCGAAGCGGCCAGCGCCCGTACGAAAAAGGCCAGGAGCCGAGTCACGGTTCTACTCCAAATTGAATTGGCGCGGACTTGCTTTTGTTGCCCTGCCGGCCGGCAACCACGCGGCGGCTGCCGTCAACGCCACCACGACCAGGATGAGGACGAGCATCGGAACCATCGCCACCTCCATCGGAAAGGCGGTAATGCCGAACGATGGCAGCAGGTGATTGAAGACCAGAGGAGCCAAAAGCGTTCCCAAGGGAATCGACAGGACGAGGGCCGCACAGGCGATGAGCGACAACTTCAAGACGCCGATGAGACGCATTTGCAGCGGCGTCATGCCCAGGGTCTTGAGAATCGAGAACGAGGCTCGTTCCTCTTGGACGCTCATATACGCCGACTCGACGACGAACACGAGCGACATCAGCAAGAACAGACCCGAGATCGCCTTGAGCGCCAACGACATGTTATCCGTGACCAAGGACAGTTCCGAAATCGTGATGCGTCGGGCGCGTGCCGCTTCGCCGAATTGACGTTCCACGTCGCGAATGAACTCATCCACCTGGGACGCATTGGCCAGGTGCACTCCATAAAACGTCGGCTCGAACAGCGGATCGGCGCGCCAGACCGCCGACGCCTGCGTGCGAAATCCGTGGCCGAGGTCTTGAATGGACTGATAGACGCCGACCACCGTGAATCGCAAGGTGTGACCTTCGATATTGAGTTCGAAGTCGTCGCCGACGGTTTTGCCGGTCTCGCGCACGGTGGCGACGCCAATCGCAATCTCGGAATCGGTTCGTGGATTGCGTCCTTTGACGTTGACCACGCCCAACAGCTCCATATCGCCGAGATAGACGGTCCCTTGAATCACGCTCGAGTGGACGTTGTCGCGCGGCGGGATTTGCGCTTCGAATTGTTGCGCGGAACAATTCCCGCGATGCGGCGGTCTTGGCGCATCCGCTCGAGGAACTCTTCGTGCGTGATCGACGATCGGCGGCCGCCGCGCACGATGTTCACATCGGCGTTATCCCATCCCCACTGGGCCAGGTTTGCACCGATCCGATTGATCGAATGCACCGCATTGATGGAAAAGGACGCGATCGTGGCCGCAAAGGCAATCGCCAGGAGTGGGACGACGGCTTTCCGCTTGCGCGCCACGACGCTTCGCAAAGCCAATCCGGCAACCATCGGCAGTCGCGGCAGGTTCCAAATTCGCTCGGCCAGCCGACTCCGCCGCGCCAGGACCCGCACGCCATAGCGGATGGCCTCGGCCGGACTGACCTGGCGACAGCGCCGTGCGGCAAAGTAAGCCGTCGCCACGATGATGATTTCCAGGCCCAGACCCGTCAGAACGAGCGGCATTCCCAGTTCAACCTCGGCTCCCGCCGTCCCCAGCGATTGCAGCATGAACGACAACACGAGCTGGAGCGCGAAGTAGCTTCCGAACAACCCGAGCGGCACGGCAACCAGAGAAACGAGCGCAAACTGAACCGCATACATCAACTCGATGCCGGCAATCGTCATTCCCACCGCCTGCAAGACGCCGATCGATCGGGTATCCGAGAGAACGGCACTTTGGATCGTCGCAAAGACGAAGCCCAGGACGAGGACCAACGCGACTCCCGCCACCAGCATGAGGATCACGCCCAGCAATCGAAACACGACGAGGTAGCAGGTCGTAAAGACGTCGTAATCGAGCGTAAACCCGTCGTACGTGCCGCCGCGCAGATCACGAAAGCGTTCCAGTCCGATCGAATCTGCTCGGGGTGGCGGAAGCGGACGCCGATTGCCGCCTGATTGAGTTGTTCCATCGGGAACAGCATGGCGAGGTCGCCGGGCGCCACCCAGGCACGCACGGGCCCGATTAGTCCCGAGCTATAATCCGCGTCGACGACGATTGCGGCCACTCGGAATTCGTGAATTCCCTGGATCACCGGGATCTGGATGCGATCGCCGACCGAAATGTGGTTGCCGTTTGCCAGCGTGTTCGTCAGCCAAATCGTGCCGCTCTCCGGGACGGGGGCCTTCTTCCCCTCGATGAAGACCAGCCGATCGTTTTCTTCGCCGTCGAGAGGCCGTTCGAACAGGATCAGCGACTGGTCGATGTGGCGATCCTTGTGCCAGAACCCGCCCCAAATCGGTTTCGTCGGCATCGTCTTCGTGACGGCGATCGTTCCGGGGCGTTGGCTCCACCACCGCGTCGTGGACGCCGGGTTCACGGTCCGGGTGTCGAAGACCATCAACAGCTGCGAGGCGTGAAGCTTGTCGAACGTGACGTCGATCGACCGCGAGACCCCCAGCAGAATGGGAATCGCGGTCGCCAACGTCATCGTCGCGGCCGCAATCGAAAGAGCGACCAACAGGATTTCGCCCTTCCGACGCCGGAGATTTGCCCCGACGAGCAGGCGAATGCTCTGCACGTCACCATCCCTTCCCAAAGAGCCACTCACAGAGACGCTTTTCTCGATCCGCCGCCGCCGCACAGTTTTCTTGCTCGAAATCGAATTGGCCCTCGACCTGACCGTCGCGGATGAAGAGCACCCTTTTCCCTCGACAGGCCGCCTTCAAATCGTGCGTGACCATCACCACGGTCGTCCCCCCGCGATTGACGGCTTCCAGCAGGTCGAGCACGCCGGCCGAGGCCGAAGAGTTGAGGCTGCCGGTCGGCTCGTCCGCGAAGACCATCCGCGGCGAATTCACCAAGGCGCGGCCGATTGCAGCACGCTGTTGTTGGCCGATCGACACCTCCGCCGGCAAGCGATGGGCCGCTTCGGCAATGCCCATTTCTTGCAGCAAGCGGTCCGCCGTGAGTTGGACTTCGCGCCGGGGTCGTGCGGTCAGGTAACCCGCCACCAGGAGGTTCTCCCGCAAAGAGAGATGAGGCAGCAAGTTCATCGATTGGAAGACGAAGCCGATCGAATGCCGGCGCAACCGCGCCAGTTCCTTGGCGCCGAGCTGGTCGATGCGGCTTTGGTCAACCCAGACGGAACCCTCCGAAGGATGTTCGAGCCCGGCGAGGAGATACAACAGCGTCGTCTTTCCGGAGCCGGAACTCCCCATGATGTTGACGAACTCGCCGGCCCGCACGGTCAATTCGATGCCATCCACCGCGCGAACGCCGCCGTCGCCGTAGGACTTGCTCAAAGATTCGGCCCGAAGCACAACATCGGCCATCGTCAAAAAACCTGAATCGGGTCGCGAACTCGCTCCTCGACAGCGATGTTCGCAACGATCGAGATCGGGCGGTCATCCCACCGGCACGCGACGATCTCCCGCGAATTGCCGGCTGCAAGCCCCTAAGCGAGTCATTCGCCGGGGGACCGCAAATCTTGGGAAAAACCGACGGGTTTTGCGAGCCCGGATCACCTTAGCTTGCCGAGTCGCACCGATCGACTCCAGTTCGAGCGAAGATCCGTCCAGCTCTTAGCAATTTCTTTTCGAGTTTCCTTGCAGAAGCGAACGCTCACTTCGATTACTAGGAACCATTTGTCGCTGCACGGGCCGTCGGAAAAGTGATCGAGAGCACGCGCGATCTGCATTTGAAGTGAACGCTGCTCAACGGAAGCCGTCGAGCAGGGCACCAGCGCGCCACGAAGCACCTGCTCCACGCTACGACCTTGACGGTTCGAAAATCTTTCGAGTTATTCAGCCGCTCACGGGTCGCGCCCTCTGCTGAATCGATCTCCGTGGGCAACAATCCGTCCGCGGACTGCCACTGGTTTCAAAATACGGAGTCAAACGCGAGTCGTTCAATATCGAATTTACAGCAGCTGTAAAAGACGTGCCGCTAATCCTTTGAAGGATTGCGTTTAGGGCCTGGCATCGTGGCCTCCGTAGGCACCGTTTTGGCAACTCGTTCAAGTTTGGAATACGCATGGTTCGTACCAAGCTGGCGGGTGGAAAGCGCGAGTCAGGTAGCATAGTAGAACTGGGAGTTTGAGGTTGATCCGGTCGAGTTTTCCGTCAATCAATGGGCCGTTCAATTGGCCGCCGATTTTTCTGTGGTGGGGGTCCCTTTTTTTACACCGCAGAAAAACCAGAAAAATCGCCGAGTTGGCCAAGAATTGGACAGCGGGGGCGGGCTCGACAATGGGGCGACGCGGCGCGCACGATGTGGCGGCGGACGAGTTTGCGTCACTGATACGTTCGCGACAATCGGCCGGCGGACGCCGCTTTGCCTGGATGCGGGAAAATCCCGCGATGCGGGTCGGGTCGATATTCTGTGGCGGAGGGCCGATCCCGGGTCCTTTTTTCTCGTGCAAATTGGGGAAAAAATGCCAAAGCATTCCTGTGGATGGCTCGTCCGGGGCGGAGTCTCGCTGATTTTGGCGGCCGGCTTTGCGGCGGTGCTTTGTAGCGGCGCATTGGCTCAGGACCGCCTGGTCGCCCCCGGCGATCCGCAGCAGCCGGTTTACACGACCCCGACGACTGCCGATCCAGGTACCTACGTGCCCGGTTATCATCCGCGCTTCGGCGGGCCGTACAAGGGCTTCTATCCCTGCAACGGAAAGACGCCGTATTACGGCGGAGCCTGCTACGTCTACGGGGATGCACCGCTGTATTCGGCGCCGGCCAATTACGGCCATCACTGCGCACTCTGGTGCCCGTAAGGCGGAGACGGGTCGTCGTTGATTACCGCCCGCGGAATGCTTACGGAGACGAGCGGCCGGACGCGGCGGCCGCCTCCCGCTGCTCGCGTTCCAGCATCTTGAGCCAGTAGACGTCGGCCAGCGAGACATGGTCGTCGGTCCAGACGACGCGTCGATCGTCCGGCGGCAGGGTCCACTGGCGGATCTCGTTGACCTCGAGCGGCTTTTTTGAGCGGGACAGCAGGATCCACGAGCTGACCCACCGCGTGCCGTCGCGCCCGGAAAAATTCGGCGGCGTGTCGACGGCCGCCGTGAAAAAGTGGTACCGCTCGGCAGCCGCCTCCACGACGGGGCGCAGCGAAAAATGCCGGTTCGAGATATGGACGGCGATCACCCCGTCGGGTGCCAGATGCCGCTCGTAAATCGCGAAGGCCTCCGCCGTCAGCAGGTGGACGGGGATGGCATCGCCGGAAAAAGCGTCGAGAACCAGGACGTCGAAGTTCTGCGATTGCTGGTCCCGCTCCAAGGCGAGGCGGGCGTCGCCGAGGGTCACCTCGACCTTGCCGGCACAGCGACTTAAAAAGTCGAAGTGAGCGCGAGCCAGCCGCTCGACGGCCGGATTGATCTCGTAGAAATGGAACGTGTCGCCGGGATGCGCGTAGGCGGCGAGCGTTCCGACGCCCAATCCGACCAGCCCCACGCGGCGGGGGCGGCCGTCGGTGGGTTGACTCAGGATCCGCCCAACGCCCGATTGGCGGTTGTAGTAGGCGGTCGGCAGGTCGCGTAATTCGTTTCGCTGGTACTGAAAGCCGTGGGCGATGCGGCCGCTCCAGAGTGCCAGGATCGGTTCAACCGCGCCGCCATACAGGGAATCGGCCTTGGTGACGCGGAGCACGCCGAAAAAATTGCGGGCCGAATCAATGACGCGGGCGCGTTGCTCGGCGGCTTCCGAAAGTAGTCCATAGGCCAAGGCGCCCCAGCCGGCAATCAACAGCAGCCCGGCGAGGGCCGGCCCTCCGCGGTAAAACAGGCTGCGGCTGTCCGAAAACAACACCACAACCATCAAGCCGGCACAGGCCAAAAGGCCCAGGTGCAATTCCAAATAGTCGGAGAAGAGGAGCGGGGCGATCAGGGCGACAAACATGCCTCCGGCGGCTCCTCCGCCGGCGATCAGCAAATAAAACAAGGTCAGGTCGCGTGCCGGCGGCTTCCGCCGTGCCAACTCGCCGTGACAAACAAATGCACACAGAAAAAAGGAGGCAAAGTAAACGGCAACCTGCTTGAAGAGTGAAATATTCGATCCCGCTCCAATGACGTAATAAACGCTGCCCAGCCCGACAATCGCCGCCGGCATCACCCACCGTCGCGAATACCACCGATCGCTGTCGAAACAGAGAATAAAGGTCAGCAAGTACAGCATCAGGGGTGCGATCCACAGGAAAGGGACGCTGGCCACATCGAGGCAGACCTGGTTGGTCGTCGCCAACAGTAAGACGGAGGGAACCATCGCCAGCGCAAACCACAGCACCCGGGTCCCGGTCGCGGCGGACGGTCCGGATTCCGGAGGCGCGGCGGAGCCGATCGTCTCGGCGGTCTGGTTACCGCGGCGGCCCGCCCTCCACGCACAAAAGCCGCAGATAACGGCAAACGCGACGAACGTCCACGACCACACGCTCGTCAACACCTGGGTGGGAAACGCCCACTCGAACACGACCGGAAACGTCAGCAGGGCCAGCAGCGATCCGCCGTTCGAGAGTGCGTACAGGCGATATGGGGAGCGGCCGGGAAATGTCCGGCTAAACCAGCTCTGCAAGAGCGGACCGGTCGTCGACAAGACAAAAAACGGCAGTCCAACCGTAACGGCCAGCAGGATCAGAATCCGCGAGACGGGTTCTTCGTTTCCCGTTGGCTTCCACGCGGCATTTGGAGCAATCGGTAGCACGGCGCAGGCCGCCAGGAGCAACCCGAGATGGATCAGCGTCTGGACCTTCGGCCCGATTCGGCTCGTCGCCCAGTGTGCGTAGGCATAGCCGCAGAACAGCAACACCTGGAAAAACAACAGGCAGGCCATCCAGACGCCGGGAGTCCCTCCGAACCAGGGAAGAATGCATTTGCCGATTAGTGGCTGCACCTGGAACAGCAGGAAGGCGCCGAGGAAGATGGCCAGCGCATACAGTCCGGCGAGAAACCGCGGACCGTTCTGCACGGTGCCCGACGTGGCTGGAGCCGGGGGCGTTCCCAAAAGCTCGTCGATGGATCGAGTGCGCGTCATCGAAGGGATCGCGGGCCAACGCAGTGCCGGGTCAAACCGGCCGGAAAACGCCGCTCAGAGCAGCCGCTTCGGGCTGAAATCCCTCAGATCGGTCGCCGATGTTCAGCATATCGGGGGAATCCCGCGGAAGCGAATCCCCTCTCTTTGAACACACCCCGGGCGGTCGCGTTTCCAAAGGCGTCTCGGTGCAGGCTGCCCGTTCCGTCTTTTTTTTGTAGGATGAATTCGCCGCAAATCCACTTGAGCGTTCCGGAGCGTCGCGATGCCGAACTGGCGGAAGAAGGGATCAAACGCCGTACGCGGAAATTGGCGGCAAAGCCTCTTGGTCGTGGTCGTTTCGATTGCGGCGGTCCTTCCGTCCGCGGATTCCGTTTGGGCCGGCAACAGGCCGGTCCAGAAAAGGGACTCGTACGACGAGCGTCCGGTCGACAAATGGCCGAAAAACGCCTCAATCGGCCCCCTCTCTCCCGAACGTTCGCTTCAAGCGTTCCGCGTGCGGCCTGGCTTCACGGTTGAGCTCGTTGTTTCCGAGCCGCTCGTCCAGGACCCGGTCGCTTTCGAATGGGGACCCGACGGCAAGCTGTGGGTCGTCGAGATGGGTGATTATCCGCTTGGCATCGACGGCGAAGGGACGCCCGGCGGCCGCGTCAAATACCTGGAAGACACCGACGGCGACGGCCGCTACGACAAGGCGACCGTCTTTCTCGACAAGCTCAATATGCCGAACGGCATCCTGCCTTGGGGCAAGGGGGTGTTGATCACGGCGGCTCCCGACATTTTTTACGCCGCCGACACCGATGGCGACGGTCGGGCGGACAATGTCAAAGTGCTGTATTCCGGTTTCCGCGAGGGGAATCCGCAGCATCGCGTGAATGGCCTCGTGCGGGGGCTCGACAACTGGATCTGACTGCGCCAACGGGCAAAGTGGCGGCAACATCCGCTCGACCAAGACCCGCAAACGGCTGGGTCTCGGCGGACGCGATTTGCGAATTCGTCCCTCCACGGGCGAGATGGAAACCGAGGCGGGAAGCACGCAGTTTTTGCGCAGCCGTGACGATTGGGGCGATTGGTTCGGCAACGACAATACGAACCCGCTCTGGCAGTACGTTCTGGAAGAACACGACCTGCGGCGAAATCCTATGCTCTTTGTGGCTCAAATGCGGCACGACGTGTCGATCGATCCCGGGGCGTCGCGCGTCTATCCCATCAGTTGGACGGGACCGCGGTTCAACTCGTTTAACTCGGCCAATCACTTCACTTCGGCTTGCAGCGCGATCGTTTATGGCGACGAGCTTTTCGGTCCCGACTTCGTTGGCAACAGCTTCGTCAGCGAGCCGGTGCACAATCTTGTCCATCGGGAGGTGATGCACCGCGAAGGGATCCTCTTTACGAGCCGCCGAGCCGTCGACGAGAAGCAGTCCGAATTCCTTGCCTCGCGGGACAACTGGTTCCGTCCGACGTTGCTCAAGGTCGGACCGGACGGGGCGCTTTACGTCGCCGCCATGTACCGCCAGGTGATCGAACATCCCGAATATATCCCCAGGGATCTGCAAAAGGGGCTCGATTTCCGGGCGGGTTCCGAGTTGGGCCGCATCTTCCGCGTTTTTCCGGCTGGAAAAAAACTGGATCCCGTTCCGAAACTTGCCGGAGCAAAGATGGCCACGCTGGTCGCGGCGCTCGACTCGCCGCACGGGTGGCAGCGCGACACGGCTCAGCAACTTTTGGTCGAGCGGAAAGACCCGTCCGCCGTCGCGCCGCTGCAAAGGCTCGCGCGACAGGCGAAACATCCGCAGGGCCGGCTGCAGGCGCTCTGGACGCTCGAAGGGCTTGCGGCGCTGCAACCTATCTTGCTGAAGACTGCCCTCGCGGATCCCAATTGGGGAGTCCGCAAGAACGCACTGCGGCTTGCCGAACGGTTCCTTGCCAAAGATGTTGAACTCCAGTCGGCCGTCCTCCGCTGCGCCGCGGATCCCGATGCGGCCGTCGAGTTGCAGGCGGCTTACACGCTGGGTGAATGGCACGACCCGCGCGCGGCCGAGGCGCTGGGCCGGCTCGCGCTGCGGCATGCCAGCGATCCGTTTTTTGTTTCCGGCCTGCTGAGCTCGCTCAACCGCGACAATATCGACACGGTTCTCACAAAAGCGCTGTCCAATTCGCGAGGGACTGTCCCGGAGGTTTTGGTCTCGCGCCTGTTGACCGCGGCCGTTTTGCTCAAGAACGACCGCGCCTTGGCGACCGCCTTTTCGACCGTGACGCGACTCGGTGCCGATCCAGCCGATCGCACGGTCGCACTCTTGCGTCTGGCGGCGATCTGGGAGGCGCTCAACCGCTTGGGCAAGACATTCGATCGCGTCAAGGAGGAGGGGTCGCCCGAAATCCGCTCCGAATTGGACAAGATGGACGCCCTGCTCGCCGACGCGCGGAAAAAACTCAAAGACACGAGCGCCCCCGATTCCCTGCGGATCGCCGCCGTCAAGGTGATGGGCGTGCGGAACCTCGACGTGCGGTCCGACGTCGCGGCACTTGGCGAAATCCTGGTCCCGCAGAATTCGTCCGCCGTGCAGATTGCCGCGATCGAGCGACTGGGCGACCTGAAGGACGGCAAGGTGCCCGAGCTGCTGTTGCGGGGGTGGAAGTCGCACCCGCCTGCCGTGCGGGACCGTATCGTCGTGGTCCTCCTGCGTCGCGGTTCCTGGCGAAGGGCCCTCTTGAGCGCCCTGGAGAAGCATGCCGTCGCGGCTGGCGAAATTGAAACCGTGCGCTGGCAGGAACTGCTTCACAGCGGCGAGCCGTCACAAGAGCAGCGGGCCGAGCGAATCCTCGCCGGTCTCATCAACCCGAATCGCCAAAAAGTCGTCAACGAGTTCCATTCGGCCTTGAGCCTGCGAGGTGACACGGCACGGGGCAAGGCTCTTTTTGCCAAGACGTGCGCCACGTGTCACAAGCTCGGCGGAGCCGGGCAGAACGTCGGCCCCGACCTGGCATCGCGGAAGGATAAATCGTCCGCCTCGCTCCTGGTCGCTGTGCTCGATCCCAATCGCAGCGTCGAGCCGAAGTATGTCGCCTATGTCGCCGTCACCGACAGCGGCCGCACCTATACCGGCGTGCTGGCCGACGAATCGGCGAACGGTCTGGTCCTGGTGGGTCCCAAAGGCGAGCGCGTCGAGCTGTTGCGAAGTGAAATCGACGAGCTGACCAGCACGTCGAAATCGCTCATGCCCGAAGGCCTGGAAAAAGATCTCTCGCCGCAGGCGCTGGCCGACGTGATTGCCTACATCCAGGCCTTCGATGCCCCCGTTTCCCACCGCTGACCACTCGCGCGGGCAAGCACTCGCCGCCACTATGCGGGAGTTGTCTCGCGCGCTTTCAAGTTGCTCAGAATCGCTCGCAGGCCGGCCAGGTCGAGCGGCTTGGTCAGGTGATAATCGAAGCCGGCAGCCGCCGAGCGGTTGTGGTCCTCCTGCTGGCTCCAGCCGGTCAAGGCAATCAGCACGATCCGGCCGTCCCGTTCGCGGATGCGGCGGGCGACTTCGTATCCGTCGAGCAGCGGCATGTCGATATCGAGGAGAGCCACGTCGGGCCGCCGGTTGCGGGCGCTTTCGAGCGCCTCGGCGCCGTTGTAGGCCGTTTCCACCTGGCAGCCGGTGGCCGCCAGCAGCACGCTCAGGCTTTCGACCGAATCCTTGTTGTCGTCGGCGATGAGAATGCGGCAACTCATGGCGGATGCCGCGGCCTTTTCGCTCGACGAATTCGCCTCGGCACCTTGCCCGGCCACGGATACCGGCAGGCGGACTGTGAATTCACTGCCCAGGCCGGGGCCCGCACTCCCGGCGTTGATCGTGCCGCCGTGCATGTCGACCAGCCGCCGTGCGATCGCCAGGCCGATGCCGATCCCCGTCCGCGTCCTCCGCGGCACATGGCTCGCCTGGGCAAACGATTCGAAGATGCGGCCCAGATCGCCGGCCTCAATCCCGATGCCGTTGTCCCGCACCGTGACTTCGACCTCGGTCCCCTCGCGTCGGGCGAGAAGCTCTACGTAGCCGCCGCGGGGAGTGAACTTGGCGGCGTTATTGAGCAAGTTGGAAAAGACCTGGGCCAGCCGAACCGGATCAGCTTCGAGAGAAATCGACTCCGCGGGGAGCGAGACCGCCAGTTCGTGTGCGTGCGCGTCGATCTGCGGCCGGGCCGTTTCCACGGCACTCTCGATGATCTGCGACAAAGTGACCGATTCCTTCCGCAGCTCGAGCTTGTCGCTGGTGATGCGGGAGATATCGAGCAGATCGTCGACCAACCGCCTCATGTGGTCGACCTGCCGCTTGATCACATCGCTCAGCTTCCGCCTTTTGGGATCGCTGCTCGGATTGAGCCGCAGGTACTCGATCGAGTTGGCGATCGGCGCGAGCGGATTACGCAGCTCATGGGCCAGCGTGGCCAGGAATTCGTCTTTGCCGCGGTCGGCCTCCCGGAGCTGTTGCACGAGCCGCAGCCGCTTTTCGCTCACGTAGCTGATAAGCACGCCCAACACGACGAACAGCAGCAGATCGCCTCCATGCACGATTTTGGCGATCTGCAGGCTGAAATACGGGGGCACAAAGAAGAAATCGGTCGCCACCACGCTGAGTAGCGTGGCCAGGAGCCCCGGCTTGAGTCCCCCCGCCCACGAGGCGATCAAGACGGCCCCGATGAAGGGCAAAAAGGGATCCGATCGTCCCAAGAGACCCGCGACGGCCTCGCGTCCCAACAGCACCAGGGCCGTGACACAGGCCGCGAGCGCGTAAGTGCGGCCAGGCTGATACCGCCCCTCAAGCATCCTTACTTCTCCACACGTCCTGCGAGCGGCAGAGATCCTTCCAGCGGAGATCATAAGGAGGCCGCACCTTTCGGTCGATGGATAGTCATGACAGGTTTGCAATTTTTCCGAGACGGGGCAGCCGAACTCTCCCTCGCGTGGGGCGACTCCTCGTACGTCCCCGTATCACTCGGCCCGCTCGCCTTTCTTGGTCACCATCCGCCTTCGTGTTAAAACAGAGTCTCGGCCGAGCCGTGCCGTCTTTGCACCTTTGATTGACAACGGGAAGCTGCCTCTCCATGAAACGAGCCGTGTTTGCCGTGTTCCTCGTGGCATCGACCACCGTCCGAGCCGCCGAGCGTCACCCGGTCCCCGTGATTCTCGACACCGATATGGCAAGCGATGTCGACGACGTCGGTTCGGTGGCCGTCTTGCATACCCTGGCCGACCGCGGCGAGGCGAAGATCCTGGCGATGGGGGTCTCTGTCAAGAATTCGTCAACTCCCCTCTGTCTCGATGCGCTCAACACGTATTTCAAGCGTCCGGAGATCCCGATCGGCGTGGTCAAAGGGCCGGCCTTCAACGATCTCTCCCTCTATGCGCACAAGATCGCTCAAGAGTTTCCTCACGCCCTCAAGCGGGCCGAGGATGCTCCCGACGCCACTCTCCTCTATCGGCAGGTCCTGGCCCAACAGCCCGACCACAGTGTCGTGATGGTGAGCATCGGGCCGCTCACCAACCTCCGCAATCTGCTCAAGAGCGGTCCGGACAAGTACAGCCCGCTGGACGGCCGGGATCTGGTGAAGCAGAAAGTCCGCGCCTGGGTCTGCATGGGGGGCCGATTTCCCAAGGGGAAGGAATATAACCTCGAATGCGACGGGCCGGCGTCCGCGTATGTCGTCCAGCACTGGCCGACGCCGGTCGTTTTTTCGGGCAACGAGATCGGAGTCGAGATCCTCACCGGTCCGGGGCTCAAGCAGGCACCCCTGACGTCGCCCGTGCGCCGGTGCTACCAACTCTATAACGGCCTCACGAACCGCGCGAGCTACGACCAGACGGCCGTCCTTTACGCCGTTCGCGGCCTCGACGGGGGCCTCGCCGATTTCTGGACCGTCAAATCGGGCGGCCGGCTCGTCGTCAACAAAGACGGCAGCGACGCCTGGCAGGAATCGGCCGATCACGACGAGGCGTACCTGGTGAAGAAAGCACCCCCCGCCAGAATCGCCGCGGTGATCCAGGAATTGATGCTCGCTGCGCCAACCGACAAAAAGTAGCCACACCGACCGGCAACGCGAGATGGTGCCTCGCGCCGGACGGCTGCGACTCAAGCGTCGGCGAAGTCATCCATTTCCGCCTGCAAGGCTTCGGCGGCGAGACGGAATTCGGTCGTGTCGCGAACGATGGCCCCGTCGCGCAGCACGACCACGCGCTTTGCGTTGCGGGCGACCGCCAGGTTGTGGGTCACGAGCAGCACGGTGATCCCCGATTTCTCGTTCAGCTCGCGAAACAAGGCGATCACCTCGCGGTTCGTCTTGGAGTCGAGATTCCCCGTCGGCTCGTCGCCCAGCAAAATGGCGGGATTGTTGATCAACGCACGGGCGATGGCGACGCGCTGTTGCTGTCCTCCCGAAAGCTGGGTCGGCTGGTGGTTGAGCCGGTCGCCCAGTCCGACCATGCAGAGCTTGTCGATCGCCCGCCGGCGGCGCTCGGCCGAAGAAATGTGCTTCGCGTAAAGCAGCGGTAATTCGACGTTTTCGAGGGCCGACGTCCGCCCGAGGAGGTTGAAGTTCTGAAACACGAATCCGATCCGCTGGTTGCGGATCGTGGCCCGCTCGTCGCGCGACATCGTGGCAATTTCCTCGCCGGCCAGCTTGTAGCTGCCGCTCGTGGGCCGATCGAGACAGCCCAGCGTGTTCATCAGCGTGCTTTTGCCCGATCCCGAGGGGCCGATGAGCGCCACGTACTCGCCCTGCTCGATCGTGAGCGTGGCGTGCTTGAGCGCGTCGACTTTAACCTCGCCCAGATCATACACTTTGCAGACGTCGCGGATTTCGATCAAAGACACGATCGACCTTCCAAAAAGCGCCCAAATCAAGGAAAGTTGCTGCAAAGATTCGTAGTCCCGCGGCGAAGTGCACCCTGAGAGAGGCCGCGCCCGCGGTGCGGAATTTTTGAGACTATTCGTTCCTCGCTCCGGTATCCTTGCACAGAATCCGCCGGTTTTCCATCTTTTGATCCTTTTTCATCGAAGCATCTTCATGAGAACGATCTCCCTGCTGGCCGTTTCGGTCGTCGTCGTGGGCGGCCTGGGGAGCGCGGCCTACCGGCCGGCGATGAACTATTGGGCGGCCCACAACCGGACTCTCTGGCGGACGGCCAAGGTCGAGAAGGGCAACGTCGTCGCCGTGGTGAACTCCACCGGCACCGTCAAGCCGAAGATCGAAGTCTCAGTCGGCTCGTTCATCTCGGGGCCGATTCTGGAGCTCTTTTGCGAATTCAATCAGGAGGTCAAAAAGGGGGATTTGCTGGCGAAGATCGATCCTCGCTTGTATCAGGCCTCCGTCGCGCACGACCGGGCGACGCTGGCGATGCAGCAGGCCGACGTGCTCCGCGTGCAGTCGCAGTTGCAGCAGGCGATTAACGACGAAAAACGCGCCACCATTCTGCGGGACCGGGGCGACGCGATCATCACCCAGGCCGACTTCGACAAGTACAAGTTCTCCCGCATGTCGCTCGAGGCCCAACTGCAGATCTCGCGGGCGACCGTCGACCAGGCCAAGGCGTCGCTCGAGACCTCCCTGGCGAATCTCAACTATGCCGAGATCCGCTCGCCCGTCGACGGCATCGTCATCAATCGTAAAATCGACCCGGGCCAGACGGTGGCCGCCCAATTCCAGACACCGGAGCTGTTCGTGGTCGCCCCCGATATGAGGAAGGAGATGCACGTCCACGCTTCGGTCGACGAAGCCGACATCGGACTGATCAAACAGGCCCAGCGCAAGAAATACCCGGTGACCTTCACGGTCGACGCCTACCCCGACAAGATCTTCTGCGGCACGATTCTCGAGATCCGTCTGAGCTCGACCACGGAACAGAATGTCGTCACCTATCCGGTCGTCGTCACCACTCCCAATCCGAACCTCGATTTGCTCCCCGGAATGACCGCCAGCCTGTCTTTCCAGGTCGACCAGCGTGAGGACATCGTCAAGATCCCGAACGCGGCCCTCAGGTTCTATCCGGTCGCCAAGCAGGTCCGCGCCGAGGACGTGCCCATTCTCGAAGGCCGGGCCGAACAGAGCGCCGAAGCCAACGACGACAGCCAGCCCTCGCTGCAGGCTATCGCCGTCAACGAACGTGCCCGGCTCCACAAGGAGCGGGAACGGCGCTACGTTTGGGTCGTTGACGGCAATTTGCTGCGGGCCGTCGCGGTCATCACCGGCTTGACCGACGGCGAATACACCGAGGTGCTCAAGGGGAGCCTGCAGCCCGGCGACGACGTGGTGACGGGAATTCGCGCCCGGACCGCGCGGCAAGCCCGACGGCGCAGACCAAGACGAAATGATTTCGCCCATTACCGTCCGGATCGCCCTGCGGGCGCTCGGCAAGAACAAGATGCGAGCCGGACTCACCGTGCTGGGCGTGGTGATCGGCATTGCCGCCGTCACCACCATGGTCTCGGTCGGCCAGAGCGCAAGCGCCCTCGTGCAAAGCCAGTTCGAGGCCCTCGGCACGAACGTGATCATCGTGCTGCCCGAGGTCCGCCGCCGCAGCGGCGTGATGCAGTCCGAGGTGACGCTCACCGCCCGCGATTCCGACGCCATCGCCAAAAGCTGCCCTTCGGTGCTGGCCTCGTCGCCCATCGTGGGGACGACCTCGCAGGTCATCTACGGCAGCTCGAATTACAGCCCGCGGCAATTGCACGGCGTCAACAACGATTACCTGGTGGTCCGCAACTGGCCCTTGCACAGCGGGGAATTCTTCAGCGAGCGGGACGTCCACTCGGCGAACAAGGTCTGCGTGATCGGCCACACGCTCGTGGGCAAGCTGTTTCAGACGACCGACCCCATCGGACAAAGCGTGCGGATCAAGAACATTCCGTTCCGCGTGATCGGCGTGCTGGCGGCCAAGGGGGCCAACATGGTCGGCGAGGACCAGGACAGCATCATCCTCATGCCGTTGACCACGGTCCGCAAACGCCTGCAGGGTTCCGAGTTCGACAACGTCAACGCCATCCTGGCCTCGGCCCGCTCGCTGTTGCTGATGACGCAGGCGCAACACGAAATGGAAGAGCTGCTTTCGGAACGGCACCGCGTCCACGTCGGCGAGAAGCGCGATTTCACGGTCGAGAACACGACCGAAATCGCCAATACGTTTGGCGCCGTCACGGGAACGCTGACCGCGATGCTCGCCGCGATCGCCGGCATCTCGCTCGTCGTGGGGGGCGTCGGCATCATGAACATCATGCTCGTTTCGGTGACCGAGCGCACGCGGGAGATCGGCATCCGCATGGCCGTTGGGGCCAAAACGGGCGATATCCTCCGCCAGTTTCTGGTCGAGGCGGTCCTGCTCTCGTCGATCGGCGGCATCGTCGGTTTTGCACTGGGAGTCGGCGCCTCGATCGGCATCGTGTCGCTCATCAATGCCGTGTCGAACGGCCAGAAATGGACGAACCAGATCTCGATCACAGCCGCCGTGCTGGCATTTCTCTTCGCGGCCGCGGTCGGCGTGTTCTTCGGTTACTACCCAGCCCGCCGCGCCAGCCAGTTAGATCCGATCGAAGCCCTGCGCTACGAGTAGTCCGTGCCGCGCGACGTGCGCGCGGACGACTGCGCCGAGATTAGGGGCCTGAAGGCTCGACCACATCGCGCACGGGGCTGAGCCTGCGCGTCGCATGCTGGATCGCTTGCATGGCTGCCGTGGTTGAGTTGTCCATGTCCGAGTTTGCCAGCTTTGACATTTTCTCCTTGAACACGGTTCGGACGGTTGGACTCTCTGGCGTCGGCCCAATCTGACCCAACGCGGTGGCGATCACTTTCACGGCCTCGTGCTGCTGCTGGCTCGGAGTCACGCCGCCGGCCCATTGGTACTCCGTACGGTCGGAACGCTTCAGGGCCTCGATCAGTGCCGGGACGGCCGGGGCGGCTCGGGATTCCAAGCTCCCGAGAGCGAGTGTGATACTTGACAGAGTGCCAAAATCGGCCTGCGCTTTCGGGAGCAGCTCGATCAATGCCGGGACAAGCACGCCGGGCGGAGTGCCGCATTGCCGCAGGGCCTCGATCACCGTTCTGGGAATGTAGTAGTCGCGGACCCCGGTCTCTTCGTTGCGCGGATCCTTCAAGGCGGCCAGCAGCGCGGGAACCACCCCAGCGGCGGAGGGGCCGAGGTTGCCCAGGAAGGCGGCCGCTTCGAGGCGGATTCCCGGCGAGTCGTCTTGAAGTTTCTTGATGACAACCGGGACGAGCAGGTCGCGGTAGACTCCTTTTTTGCGGCCAAATGTTTGACCGAGTGCTCGGAGGGCCGCCAAGCGCACGTACTCATCCCGGTCGTTCGTCACCTCCGCCAACGCCTCGAGCGTGCTTGGTTTGGGCTCCGGAACGTCTCTCAGTAACGTGCTCACGATTTCGGTCGCCAGGCGGCGGACTTCTGGTGACTTGTCCTTCAACAATTCGAGGGCCGTTTTGACCGCGGGAGGGCCAATCCGGCGCAATGCCTCTTTGGCCGCCTCTTCGACTTTTTGATCCCCCTGGTCGCTGGAAATCAGCCGGCCTTTTGACAGGAATTTCGCAATGGCGGCGCTCGCCTCTTGCTCATAGCCGAACGCTCCAAACCGGCCCAGGGCGGAAAGCGCTTCGGCTCGCATTTTCGGGTCCAGCTCGGTCATCAGAAGATTTTCCCATTGGGAGAAATTCCGGCCCGCGAATCGCAATTGATCCCTCTCCACCGGGATGGAAGGTCCCCCGCGAGCCAGACGGTCGGATGGTTGTGCCATCACCATTCCGCCCATCGGCATCATTCCGATGCGGCCGCCGGCAGGCCCGAGGCGAGCAACGGTCCCTTCTGCGCCCGATCGCAAATTCCATTTCGTGGTGGCGCCAGGACGCCCAAGCCGCCGGCCGGCGTCGTACCCGATGTATCTGAGGAAATCCTCCATCGAGACGACGCGCACGCCGTTTTCTGTGGCCTCGTTCACCATCTTCGTCTTCAATGCGGCGATTTTTTTGTGGAATTCGACCTCGTTCGGTTTGCTCCGCGAGTAATCGGGGATTTTTCCGATCACCAGGAACTTGGTGGCGACGGTGATACTGCCCCCCGGCGGATGACGCACTCCATGGTCGTCCACTTCGTCCGCGATTTCTCCATTGGCCGCCTCGACGAGATTGTGCAACACGTCGCGGTCGCCGACACCGGTGTTGTCGAGGTCGACGATTCCGACCTCGGCGAATTTCTCTCGGACGCCGGGCCGCCCGCCCATCCGCGTCCCGCCAGATGGTCGACGGTCATCGGTCTTCTTGACTGTGGGTGGAGTGGCCGAACCTCTGATCGGCGGAGTTTCCGAGGGTCCGGGCGTCGTCGCCTGGCCACGGCTCTCACGAAAGAGACGTCGCGCCCGGCGTGTGGCTGCTGCGAGGTCGTTGATATGCGGCCCTCCCGACGGAACAGCGGAATTCGACCAGCCGTCTCGATTCCGACCGGCGCGGCCGCCGCCTTGAGATGGACCCAACCGATCGCCACGGCGATCAGGGCGACAAAGAACACAGAGGTGCCGAAAACCGAGCTGCGCGAGACCGTCATCGATTCGTTCTCCTGGTTCAAGATGTGGCGGATACGAGCCACGAGTTGTTCGCCGGCCGAGACGCCCAGCGCGCTGGGGAACAATTCCGGGAAGAGCGAGGTGCGCGAGAAATTCCGCGTATCGCTGCGGCGCACCGGTGTACGCCAGCACAACGGCGTCGCAGCAGTGCTCCCGCTCCAGCCGCACGCGCCGGGAGAGCCACCACACCGACGGATGGAAGAACAGCACGGCTTCGACCAGCCGCTGCAGCAGGTTGACAAGATTGTCCCATCGCCGCACGTGTGCCAACTCGTGCAGCGCAATCATCTCCACCTCCTCGGGCGAGTAGCCCGACAGGGCGCTCGCCGGCAGCAAAACGAGCGGTCGCACGATGCCGATCAACAGCGGCACCGCGAGCCGGTCGCAGACGGCAAACCGCACGGGAATCCGGATGCGCAACTGTTGTTCCAGGCGACGGCAAAGCGACAGCCACTCTTCGTTGTCGAGCGGACGGCACGCCCGGCGGAGCCGCTCGGTTCCCGTCACGCCCAGCAAGATCCAGGCGCACGCCAGCGGAAATCCGCAGACCCAGAGCCAGGGAAGCATGCGGAGGGCGAATCCGTAGCTTTGGCCGACGGCACTCTGCCAGTGGTTCCCGATCCAAAGACGGAAACTCTGCCAACTGGTTTGGGCCTCTGCGGCAGAGGACGCGGCGACCGACGCCGCACGACCGAGCGCCTCGGTCGGTTGGGCCGGCTTCGCATTTGCGGTTTTTTCTTGATGATTCTTCGCTGCAGAAGGCTGTCGAAAGGCAGCCGTTTCGTCGACGATCCGCTCGCCGGCGTGACGAGGCCTCTCAATCCCCACGGTCATTGCGGCAACCGGTGCGGGGTCGGCCATTCTCCAGGCGCAGAGCACGGCCGGCGTGAGAGCCAGGAGCAGGAATCCGGCAAGCGCCACGGCATACCGCACCTGCCCAGATCGCCGCCGGACCGCCCACAGCACGAGCCGAGCGAAAAGTGCGACGAGCGCACCGGCCCACAGAAAATGCACCATCGTCCAACCCAGCGCGTCCCACAAAGAGGGGAACCAGGGCGAGATAATGCTCACGGGCTCTCCCCCTTTCCGTTGCGCAGCAGGTCCAGGATCTCGCGCCGCTGGGCCGACGTCAGGCGGCCTTCCTCAATGAGATGGGCCACCAGGGTCTTCGCCGACCCATCGAAGAGCCGATCGACCAGTCCGGAGACCATCCCATTCGCCGTCGACTTGCGGCTGAGGCGCGCCGACCAGAGCGACCCCCGCGCGACGCGTGCGCGGTGCACGAGCTTTTTATTGAGCATCACCTTGAGCATCGTCGCGACCGTCGTGGTGGCGACTGGCCGCTGGCGCGGATCCTCTCGCACAACGGGCTCAACGCGAGGGGCCCGGCGTCCCACAAGATTTGCAGGATCTCCAACTCGCCGGTTGTTGGCTCCGAACTGGCAGGACGCGACATCAAAAGATCTCCTTCTCTGAAATCAATAGTTCTAATACTAAAGAATTAGAATAGTTCGTCAAGCTCAGCGGGTAATTCTTCACTCGATGGCGCAACTCGCGCCCTGAAATGAAAAGGCCCTGCGACAGATCGACTGCGGCCTTCCGCCAATGAGAAGTCGGGGCGACAGGACGGCTATTGAACTTTTTCGGGAGCGTCCGCATTCGACAGAGGCCTCTCGTTCCTGGACTCTGGTGGTTCTCCGGTGACACTCGGTACCATGCGGCGCCGGCAGTGCGCGGCGGAGCCGTTCGAGTAGTGAACCGCTGCGATCGGTGAGCACAGCTTGCGAAATCAACCCGAAGAAAGTCGCGGATGGCATACTGGCTCTTCAAAGAGGAACCCGACCACTATTCGCTTGACGATCTGTTCCGCGACAAACGGACCGCTTGGGCTGGCGTCGAGAACAACCTCGCACTCAAGCACCTGAGATCCGTGAAGAAAGGGGACCACGTCCTGTACTATCACACGGGAAAAGAAAAAGCCGTCGTCGGTGTGATGGAAGCAGTCAAAGGCGCGTATCCGGATCCCGCACGCGACAATGCCCGGTTCGTTGTCGTTGACGTTCGACCGCTTCGTCGATTCGACCGGCCCGTGTCGCTCGCCCAAATCAAGCAGAATGCAACATTCGCGGATTTTGCATTGGTGCGCATTTCCCGACTCTCTGTCATGCCGGTCACAGACAAGCAGTGGGCAGAGATTGAGCGGTTATCAAAACAGGGCTCGTAACGACGATCTGCTCGGCCCGCTTCCGGCGCGCTCCATTCCTGTTGTCGCGGCACGGTTGGTGTTCGTCGCGTCGACCCATTACGATGTTCGGACGTTTCCTCCTCCAAGTCCGGCAAAGGTGTTGACATGAGAGCGGCAATTCGGTGGTTCAGTCTGGCGATGATTCTGACGATCGGCGGCACGCTCGCGCGGGGTGCCGACACTTACACCGTTGACCCGGTGCATTCGTCGATTTCGTTCATGATCGCACACCAGGGAATCAGCAACATTCACGGCCGGTTCAACGACTTCTCCGGAAAATTCACGATCGATTCGGCTGATCCCGCCCGGTCGTCATTTGCGCTGTCGATTCCGATCGCGAGCATCGATACCAACAACGTGAAACGCGACCAGCACCTGCGCGCTCCCGACTATTTCAACGCCAAGCAGTTTCCGACCATGTCGTTTCAAAGCACCAAGGTCAAAGCCGTCGACGGCGGCTACGAGGTCACCGGCGACTTGACCCTGCACGGAGTCACCAAGCCGGTGACGTTCACCCTCAAGGGGGGCGACAAAGTGGTCGAATTTCCCAAGAGAAAGAAGCGGATCGGCTTCGTGTCGTCGTTTTCGATCCGCCGCAGCGACTTCGGCGTGAGTGCCGACCTCAAATCACTTGGCGACGAAATTCCGATCGTGATCGGCATCGAGGCGGCCCGGTAGGTCCTCTCTGCCGGAGAGGACACTCTCGTTGAACCGCGGAATTGAGCGGTTTGCCGTCGGAGAATCTCAGCAGCCAGTCGTCATTCTTACCCCGTTCGCAGGTGGCTTCGACTTCGGCGCGCCCTTAGCGCGACATGATCCACAGGCAAACGACAAGCAGGCTCAGCACGACTCCGGCTATTAACCACCAGGGCTTTGCGCAGCTGGAGCATCCTCTCGGGAGATATACTGCTCGCAATAAGGGCAGCGCTGAGAGTCTTCATGAATCTCGCGGCGGCAGTATGGACACGCAACGGTGGGTTCATCGTCGTCCGCATCCTGGAAAGGCGATGACTCATCCCATTCATCGTCCCAACCGCATTGCCGTGGCATGACCGAGCCTCCAAATCGGGGCCTGCGGTCGATTTGACCGACGCATCCAGCCGCGGTCAAGGTCACGACGACCACCTTGGAGCCACGACCCGGGCGAACTTGTTGACGGTGGCTTCATGATCGTGAGGGACCGTCGCCCGCGACAGGTTCGGCATCCGCATAAATACAAAGCCGCTGCGCGTTTTCCTCGACCTCGTTCGGCAGGGCCCCCGGGTCTCGATCTCGATCCCAGAGAGTCGTGCTTTTCAGCCACGAGTCGGGGCGACAAGACGGCTATTGAACTTTTTATCGCTGGTGTCCGCGGCTGGCAAGCGGGTTGCGTCGGCGGCTGGATGGCGGAAAGCCTGTCGGGCAAGCGAATTAGCGCCTCAGGATGTGGGGCATCCGCTCGGCCAGCGCCACGGCGATGAGCCCGACCCCGTCGAGGTCCGCGCCTCTGGGGACCGGATCGTCCGCAAACAACATTCTTAATCCAAATCCGCCCGGCACCAACGGCCGTAAGCCAGCGGGATCGTGGCCCCGCTCGCCGCCGCCAGGATCGACGCGATTGCCATTTTGACTTCGACGGCGATGCTGCCGTTCATCACGACGCAGTCGATCCAGATCAACATCGCCGGGAACGCGTAGGCAGCGCACAAGACGCTTGCCACCATTCCTCGTTTCAAGAGCCAGATTCCCATCATGGCGTACATGGCGTACACACAAAGTTGCCCCACCCCTGTGCCTGAAATGAACAGGATTACGTTTTTGACTTGCAGGAGCTCCGGCGCCAGAAGGCCGCGGCGATTCCCATCAGCAGAACGCCCCCGAGCCACCATTGGATGATGTCCCACAAGAGCGCCAGGCCGAGCTCTCGAACGAATTCTGGTCGCGTTCGCGGCCGCAAGGATTCATAACCCAGACGATGAAGGCGTATGATCCAGGGGAGCCAAATGTTGAAGGGATTCGTAATGACCATCACTGAGAATATCACCACATCGTCTTTGGCTGGAAGAAATTCCACCCCCGCCACTCGCGAGATAAACACCACGGACGGGATAATGATGAGCGTGCACATCAGGAGAGACCCCACGGACACGGAGGTACGCGTCGGAGCGGTCCCAAGCCGCCAGAGCTGTAAACGTTGCCACAGGCTTCGCTCGCTGTACCCGGAGAGGTTGTCGACTTGTTTTAGGTTGCCAAACCAGTTTTTCAGCAGGTCGACGTTCTGAAGGGTGGCTCGCCGATCAGCCGGCAAAGCAGCGAGAATGTCATCGATCCGCCTCTGCAATGTTTGCCCACCGTAGTGTCCGGTTGACAATCGCAACCGCAAATAGTCATCGATCCGCCCCTGCAGTGTTTGACCCCGCCCGCGGGGTAAATCGCCCCACACGAAGCCGGTGGCCCATCCGACAAACCTGACGGTTTGACCCCGCCCGCGGAGTACATCGCCCCACAGACGGGCCATCGCATACTCAAACATGCCTTCCTTCAACGCCAGCAACCGCCAGGCGAAGGCCCCGAGCGCCAGCAGACTCATGAATCCCAAAGCCGCAGAGGCAGCTGGGTTTGTTCCCGCGAGGAAAGCGGCGAGCGCGGGGGAGGATGAAGAGCGCGCCATTACAAAGACCAAAAAGGGGAAAGCCAGAACGCCCAGGAGCGGATGGTGCAGCGTCCACAATCCCGCCGCCAGGCAAGTCAGAAAGATCACGGCAACGCTCGTCGGCGCGATGTCGCTTGTTCCCACAAACTCCATCCCGAACATCGGGATCCCCAGGAAACACAATGCGATGAGCATCGTGACCAGGAGATGCTTCTGGCGATAACGCGGCAGTACGGACGCCCACGGGTGCGCGATGTTGTCTCTGAGAAGGACACCTAAGAGACAAGCATTGAAGTACGCAAACATTGCTAGCGAGGATTTTCTCGAAAGGACGCCGCCCAAGATACCACCTTGGTTGCGCGACATCGAAGCCCGCTCGTATGGCACGTGGCACGAGCTCTCCATCGATTATTGAAATGGTCAACAGGCAGACGAACAGAAAGCACCACACCGCCGCTGTTGTTCGGCTCAGGTAGGCTCTGGCGATCCGCAGGTAATCACGCATGATGCAGCTCCAGGAAAATGTCCTCGAGATTGAGATCCTGCACCGCCACGGACGCCGACCACTCTTGGGCGATTCGTTCGGGCAAATCCGCCGTGAAGTCCTGCACGCTCACCACCGCCTCGTTGCCGGTCACCTTCGCGTGCAACATGCCGGGCACGCGGAACGAACCGTTCGGCAAGGGCGCGGCCGCCTGGATATGGAGCCGCTTCACGCTGTCCTTCAGCGCATCCAGTTCGCTGCTGTAGATGATCTTGCCGTCCTTGAGGACCGCGACGCGGTCGGCGACGCGCTCCAAGTCCGAGGTGATGTGCGTGGAGAAAAGCACCGTCCGCGCGCCGACCATGTCGAGCAGCGTTTGCAAGAACTGCCGCCGCGCCACGGGATCCAGGCTGGCGGCAGGCTCGTCGAGGACCAGCAGATCCGGCTCATGACCGAGGGCCAGGATGATGGCGAGCTTTTGCGTCTGGCCCACCGACAATGGCCCGACGCGGTCTTCCGGGTTCAGCTCCCATTCGCGCAGCAGCCGTTCGACCAGGGCCTTGTTCCACCTGGGATAGAAAGCGCCCGTGTAGGCGGTGATCTGCCGGATGTTCATCCAGGGATAGAGGTCGATTTTCTGCGGCACGTAGCCGAGCCGTTCCTTGCCCGCGGCGCTGAGCTCCCCAGCCGGCTCGCCCAGGATGCGGACGGCGCCGCGCTGAGGGTGTTGCAGGCCCAAAGCGCATTTGAGCAGCGTCGTCTTGCCGGAGCCGTTCTTGCCCACGAGGCCCAGGACCGAGCCTGCCGGCAAAATCAGATCGACTTCTTTGAGCACGAGCTTGTCGCCGAAACTTTTCGAAACTCCGCGCAGCTCGAGCATGGTTTCATTCACGACCGAGTTCCTTTAAGAGAGGATCCAGGGCCGCCAACACTTGCTCCCGTGTCAGGGCCAACTGATACGCCTGGGTGGCCACCTGCTCCAACAGCGGCCGCAGCTCATTTTGCCGTTCCTTGATCGTTCCCCTGGGCGATTTATGGTTGACGCGCATCCCCTGCCCGCGCATGCGCTCGACGACCCCTTCGCGCTCCAGCAGCGAATATGCCTTGGACACGGTCATCTGGTTGACTTGCAGGTCCTGGCCGACCTGCCGCACGGACGGAAGCAAGTCCCCTTCCGCCAACCTCCCGCTGGCGACAAGCGCGCGGACCTGGTCCATCAACTGCCGATAGATCGGCACGCCGGAGGAGGGGTTCACCTGGAAGTAAGACGCGCCGGATTGCATAAGTGTATTACTACCATAATGCACTAAGGCGGTGACGTCAAGCCGACGGTTCACGTCATCGCGAAGCGCACACGAATCCTCCTTCCTGGTAACCGCGCTCGTTTCGGTCGTGTCCCATTAAGAATGGGCCGGGAGCAAGCAGCCCCCTGGCCTCGCAATTCGCCTGGTTGCGAAGCGAACTGGAATGTCGTATTGGACGGCTTGACACATCAAGCGCGAATCGAGGCATGAGCGACGTCATTCGACAAGCTGAAGGAGATGACTCTGAATCCAAAGAAGATGCACGCCGACGAGGTTGACATCGACCGTAATCTCGTTGGTCGATTGATCGTCTCTCAGTTTCCAGAGTGGGCCGAGCTGACAGTCGCAACTGTCCCGTTCCGGGGGACGGATAATGCTCTCTACCGGATAGGCAGCAATCTGGTCGTGCGCCTTCCCCGCCGACAGAAGAACGCCGAACAACTGGAGAAGGAGCTTCACTGGCTACCAAAGCTCGCACCGCTACTTCCGCTAACCGTTCCCGTTCCGCTTGCGACCGGGAAGCCGGCCGAGGGCTATCCGTTTGATTGGGCAATCTACCGCTGGCTCGAAGGCGAATCCGCGGCCAGCGACAAGCTCGACAGGGGACAGGCGGCGACTGACTTGGCAACGTTTGTTGCTGCTCTGCAACGAGTGGATCGCGCGGGCGGGCCGCCGCCGGGTGAGCACAATGCCTGGCGCGGCGTGCCGCTTGTATTGCGAGACCAGGCGATGCGCTCAGCGATCGCCTCGCTGGGCTCCGCCATCAACACTGAAGCAGTGACGGCAGTGTGGGAGGCAGCTTTGAACGCTCGCGTCTGGGAGCGAGCCCGTTTGGATCCATGGAGACCTCGACGTGCGCAACCTGCTTGCCGAGGGCGGTCGACTCACCGCCGCCATCGACTTCGGCTGCCTCGGAGTCGGCGATCCTGCCTGCGATGTGATGGTCGCCTGGAAGATGCTTTCCGCAGGCAGTCGTGACACTTTTCTGACCGCACTCTCAATCGACCAGGCCACTCGGCTTCGGGCGCGTGGCTGGCGCTCTCCCAGGCGCTCATCGCGCTGGCTTACTACACCCTGGAAACGAATCCGGTGCTCGTCCGGGAGGCGCAGCGATGGATGGCCGAGGTGCTTGCCGATGAATCGACTTCCCCGCGGGGAGCCAAGAATAGACCGAGCGTTTGAACTGCTAAAACCCCCTCCGGCGACAAAGGATTACGACGACTGACAAAAAACACACCAGGCCGGCTGCACTCCGACTGAATTCGGCGTTACGCGCGAAATTCACGGGGAATTAGAAGTAAGAAAGCCCTTCGGGCTGCGTGCCGAATGGCTCGTTTCTAAAAGTAGTCGGGACGACAGGATTTGAACTCGCCAACTCTTCAGCAATGCCTAAATGAGGCCTAACAGCCTGTTGAAGTATGGGAGGGCGAAGCTCCTGCTGAGCCGTCTTCACCGTTTTCGAAGCGAAATCCGGCTCGGCGGGAGCCTCGCCCTTACCGGCGAATACTTCAGCAGGCTGTTAAGCGCCGCTCGGTTGAGGCGACGCGAAATATCGCTGGGCGGCGAATTTTTTTCTACAGCGCCACATTGCTTCAACAAGGTGCCTGCTTGACGTCTCGTGAGAATCCATCCTGCAAATGGTGCGTCGACCGGTCGGCGATCGTTCACGTCCATCAGGAACCTGGCTGTTGCGGCGCGGCACTGCTTTCAGAGGGGCGGCGCGTCGGCACGAACGGGTAGAGGAACTGCCGGTGAAAGCCCTTTGGCAAGGGATGATTGATGCCGTAGCCGGTCGGCCAGCGGCCGTCCGCGGGGAGGTGGTAGGTGCCGAACAGGCGGTCGAGGAAGGGGTAATGGACGGCGAAGTTGACGTCGATCGCCTCCTGTTCGATGCCGTGGTGCCAATGGTGGAACCGGGGCGTCACCAGCACGCGATCGAGGAAGTGGAACTTGATTCGCACGTTGGAGTGGACCATGGCCGAGAGGAAAAACACGAAGACGAGGTACAGGTAGAGGGCCGGCTCGCGGAAGCCGAGCACGTACATCGGGATCACCGTCATCCCGCGGAGGAAGACGATCTCGACCACGTGCATCCGCGAGCTGGCCAGCCAATCCATCACCTGGGCCGAGTGATGCACGGCATGAAACTTCCACAGCCAGGGGACGCGATGGAAGACGCGGTGCACCCAGTACTGCACGAGGTCCGTCAGCAGCGTGATCTCCAAAAACTGCACGAGCACCCATTGGCTCCCCACCGCGTGCCGAAAGCCAGCCCAGTCGGTGTTGTGGAGGATCGTGGTAGCCGGCAGCATGGTGATGAAAGTCAGCACCTGCACGAACAGCGTGCTGATCAGGAAGTAGAGGAGATCCTCCCGCCACTCGAAGCGGAAGATCGGCTGCTCGCGATTGCCCAACAACCGCTCGATCGGAATGAAGACGATGCCGGTCAGGATGAGGCTGAGCAGGAACCAGTCGAGGCCAAGGTAGACGTCGCTGTTGAGGTCGGTGCGGCTCTCTGTGTGCGAACCGCCGCAGGCGACGGCGACAAACACCAGGGAAATCGCCGAAAAGCCCAGCACCTTCTGCCGCCGCAGCACGATGCTGACGATCGCCAGCACAAACGAGCCAATCAACACGAGGTGCAACAGGAGGCGGATCAGCCGGTCGTCGTAAACCGCGCGGGCCTGCGGCACAGTCAGGACATACGGATACCGCAAGCAGAGCACCGTCCCCAGCCCGGCGATCGCCAGCACGAGCGCCAGCGTGCCGCTGATCCAACCGGATCCGAGCTGCCGCTCTTCCTTCGGGCTTTCCAGACCTTCCCGCAGCTTGGTCAACGGCGGCTCCTTGAGGCAGGGAGACGAAAAATCATGCTACTCTCCGACGGCAACGCGTGCCAGAAGATTCGCGTGAGGGACGGAAACGGGCGATTGGTAGTTCTACAGCGCCGCGTTTGGTGACGACCCGGCGGCTCGTCGGAATGACTCGACTCAGCGCTGTCGGAGTAGCAAAACGTTCGCGCGGGGCAGGGAGAGAACTCGTGGCGGCGACGGGGCCGAGCACCGACGACGGCCGCACGCTCCCTGGAATCCACCGCTTGGAATCGACAGCGCGGATTGATGGGGGGAGTCAGGGTCAGTCGGACGAGAGGCAGGCTGTGTCAGCGCGGCGGGGGCCGTTCGAGTTCGAGACGCTTCAAGGCGGGCAATCGAGCAAGAGAACGGAAGTGCGGAAGAACAGGCAGTAACTCATTTATACCCGGATCGTCCGTGTTCGTTCAAGATCAGTTTTGCCAATTTTTCCGCACGTTGAGGGGAGACGGGAGGCAGGGAGCCGCTCGGCGATTTTTCTGTGGTCGACGCCCCCTTTTTTACTACCGCAGAAAAACCAGAAAAATGCCCCAAACCACAGAAAAATGGCCGCATGAACGCAGCGGCTGCGGGTGAATTCATTGCTGCTTTGATTTTTCTGTGGTCGCCCGGGCCTTTTTGGGGGGCGTTTCAGTGAAAAAAATGCCGTCGATCGGTTGATTGCGAAGCCGGCGGCTGCGGTCGGCGGCTTGAAGGCAGGGGCGAAGGGGGCTACGATCAGCCACGAACGGAATTGTCGCACTCGAAAATTCCGGCTGGGGCATCCCAGTTTATGCGACCCGCCAGTCTGCCCGCCTGCCGTTTCGCCCGCCAACCTGCCCGACGACGTCTGCTCGGTCCGGTCGTGTTCGCGGTGTCTCTGTTGGCTGTGGTGACGGGACAACCTTCTCGTGCCTGGTCGGGCTCCGACTCTTCCAATCGCACGCCGCGATTCGAAACCGACGTGAAGCCGCTCTTCGTCGCGCACTGTGCCCGCTGTCACGGGTCGCAGCGTCACGAGGCGTCGCTTGATTTGACCAAGCGCGAGGGGGTCTTTCGCGGAAGTGATTCAGGCCCGATCCTTACTCCCGGAAAACCCGGGGACAGCCTGCTGTTTTCGGTGCTCCACGAAGGCCGGATGCCCCCCGACAAAAAGTCGCCCCTCTCGGCGTCGGAGATCGAAACGGTCCGCCGGTGGATACAAGCCGGCGCTCCCACACTCGCCGCTGCCGGCGGACAGGCAGCCGCGGGTCGCCCCGCTGACGGAGAACGACGTTCTGCCTTCCCTTCTGCAGCACTGCACCGTCTGCCACGGCGCCCGCAAAAAAGAGGGCGGCCTCGATTTGCGGTCGCGGGCGGCGATGCTCAAAGGGGGAAAATCAGGGGCGGCAGTGGTTTCGGGGCATCCGGAAGCCAGCCTGATCGTGAAAAAAATTGAGACGGGGCAAATGCCCCCGTGGAGTCAGACCTTCAAGGTCAGCGTCAAGCCGATGACGACTGACGAATTGGAGCGACTGACTCGCTGGATTGCCGCCGGCGCGCCCGAAACGCCAGTGGACCCCGACATCAAAGCGGGAATTCCGGATCGGGCCGTCACGGATGCCAACCGGAAGTTCTGGTCCTTTCAGCCTCCGCGACCGGTCGCCCTTCCCAGATCCACCGAGGAGGGCGCCGAAATCCCCTCGACCTTTTTGTTGGCGAAAAGCTGCTCGCCCTTGGATTACATCTTTCGCCCGAGGCCGATCGGCTGGTTCTCTTGCGGCGGGCCACGGTCGATCTCACGGGACTGTTGCCCGAGCCGAGCGAAATCCAGGCGTTTCTGGCCGATCGCGCCACCGATGCCTACGAGCGATTGATCGATCGCTTGCTGGCCTCGCCCGCTTACGGCGAGCGGTGGGCGCGGCACTGGCTGGATGCGGCCGGTTATGCCGACTCGGACGGGCATTTTGCCGACAGTATCCGGCCTTACGCTTACCGCTATCGGGATTACGTCATCCGCTCGTTCAACGCCGACAAGCCGTACGATCGGTTCCTGACGGAGCAAATTGCGGGCGACGAACTCGCCGACTGCGAGCATGCGCCCGTTATCACACCGGAGTTGATGGACAACCTGGTTGCGACGGGGTTCTTGCGCATGGCTCCGGACGGAACAAATCCGCCCGAGTTGAACTATGTGCCGGAGCGGGTCGACGTGATTGCCGACGAGATGGAGATTTTCGGCTCGGCCGTGATGGGGCTCACGATTAAATGTGCCCGCTGCCATGACCATAAATACGACCCGATTCCGCAGCGTGACTACTATCGACTGGTGGCCGACTTCAAAGGGGCATTCGACGAGTACGACTGGCTCAAGCCGTACTACCGCAATCTGCCGAACGTGACGTCTGACGAGCGTCAAAAGCCGTACGCCTACAACCGGCCGTTCCGCGAAAAAGTCGACGCACTGAAAACGGCGCTGGGCCAGAAGGCGGAAGAACGCCGGAAGAAACGGCAGGAGGCCGTCCTGGCAAAGTTGCCGCCTGACGTTCGCCACGATGTCCGCCAGATGCTGGCGACCCCTCGAGATCAGCGCAGTCCGCGACAAAAGCGCCTAGCCCAAAAGTACGAGCAGGACCTGAAATTCGATAACGCGCGGCTCAAGCAGTGTGACGCCGAGTTCAACAGGGCGAGCGAGGAGACGGCCGCCAAAATCGACGTTCTGGGAGAAAAAATGCTCCCCAGTGCGGAGATTGTGGCTCTGTGGGACCGCGGAGAGCCTTCCCCCACTTTCGTTTACGCCAAAGGCGATTGCTTCAAACCGGGCCGCGTCGTCGGGCCTGGGGTGCCGTCCGTCCTGACGGATGGACGCACGCTATTCGTGGTTTGTGCTCCCTGGAAAGGGGCGAGGAAGACGGGTCGGCGACTGGCTTTGGCTCGGTGGCTCACACGGCCCGATCATCCGCTCACCGCGCGGGTCATGGTCAACCGGATTTGGGAACATCACTTCGGCCGCGGATTGGTGGAGACGCTCGATAATTTCGGGCACACCGGTGCGCGGCCCTCGCATCCGGAATTGCTCGATTGGCTGGCGCGGGAATTTGTTCAACGTGGCTGGAGCATCAAGGCGATCCACCGGCTGCTGATGACATCGGCTGTCTATCGGCAGTCTTCCGTCCGCCGATCCGAGCTGGAAGCCAAAGACCCAGACAATCGGCTGCTCGGGCGGATGCCGCTCAAGCGTATGGAGGCCGAAGTTGTTTACGATTCGCTGCTTCAGGTGGGAGGGCGTCTCGACCGCCGCTGCTTCGACGTGCCCGATCCCGTCGACGTGAGGGCCGACGGACTGGTGACGCCGGTCGCCACTCCCCGCGGCTACCGGCGCAGCATTTATGTGCTGCACCGCCGCAAGGAAATTCCGACGTTGCTCGAGAATTTCGACTTTCCCAACATGACCCCCAACTGCATCGAGCGGACGTCTTCGACGGTCGCCACCCAGGCTCTCACGTTGATGAACGGCCGTCAGGGCTATGAGCTCGCGACTGCCTTTGCTCGCCGCGCAGTGCGCGAGGCAGGCTCCGATCCGGCGCGGCAGATCGAATGGATTTGGCTGGCGGGGTTTAGCCGTCCGGCGACGCCTGAAGAAATGGCTCTCGCCCGGGAATCGCTCGCCCGTTTGGCGCAGAGCTGGGGCGATCAAAAATCGTCTGATCACGGCGCAAGTCCCTCTGAGCGGCGCTGGCAACGTTTTGTCACGCGATCCTGAATTCTGCCGCATTCCTCACAGTGGATTGAGTCGAGGTGTCACGTGCCGAGCGCCGATCGATCTTTTTCAGCCAGTGACGACGTGATCAGCCGGCGCAGCTTTTTTGAGCGGATGCAGTGCGGGACGTACGGCGCTGCGCTCGCGTTCCTGCTCAATAAAGAGCTTTACGGCGGAACACGATCGGCAAAGCTGCCGAGCACAGGGCGGCGCCGGACGTTCGACCTGAAACCGCGGGTCCCGGAATTTGAGCCGCGCGCCAAAGCTGTGATCCATTTGATGATGCAGGGAGGGCCGAGCCAGGTTGATCTTTTTGATCCGAAGCCGGAGCTTCAAAAGCGCGCCGGGCAGTCCCTGTCGCGAGAGCAGTTGGCCAATACCGATCTCGAGCCCGACCAGATGGGCGGTTGGCTGCCAAGTCCCTTCCACTTCGCCCGGCACGGCGAATCGGGGATTTGGCTTTCGGAACTGATGCCGCATCTCGCCGGCGAGGTCGACCGCATTGCCGTCATCCGCTCGATGTTTACGACGCATCCGAATCATGAGCCGGCGCTCTACAAAATCCAGTCGGGCCGCCTGCAACCGGGCCACCCGTGCATGGGCTCATGGGTCGTTTATGGCTTGGGGAGCGAAAGTCAAAGCTTGCCGGCGTACGTGGTCCTGGCCGATCCGATTGCCCGGCTTCCGACCAACGGCGTGCAAAACTGGCAGTCGGGTTATCTTCCGCCCCTCTATCAGGGGACGCGGCTCCGCTCGATTGGCTCGCCCGCATTAAATCTGCGGCCCGAAGTGGCACAGCCGACCGAAATCGTGCGGAGGGAACGGGACTTCCTGTCACGACTGGATCACATCCACCAGCGGCAACGGCCCGGCGAAATGTGGCTCGATGCGCGGATCGCCAGCTACGAATTGGCCGCCCGCATGCAGCTCGAGGCTCACGAGGCGCTCGATCTTTCGCGCGAGAGCAAAGCCACATTGGAAATGTATGGGGTGGGAGAGCCGCGGACGGACGACTACGCCCGCCGCTGCGTGATGGCTCGCCGCCTCATCGAGCATGGGGTTCGATTCGTGCAGCTTTACACGGAGGGGCAAATTTGGGACAGCCACGGCAACCTTGCGGGCAGTCTCCGTTCGGCTTGCGGGCAGACCGATCAGCCGGTTGCCGCTTTGCTGCGCGATCTCGCACAGCGGGGGCTGCTCGACAGCACGCTCGTCCTGTGGGGGGGCGAGTTTGGCCGACTCCCCAACGCCGAGATGCGAACGACCGATTTCAAGAGGGCCGGGCGCGGCCACGGTCCGCACGGTTTCAGCGTCTGGATGGCCGGCGGCGGCATCAAGGGTGGCATCACGTACGGCGGGACCGACGAATTCGGTTTCGCGGCCGTCGAGAACCGGGTGAGCGTCCCCGATTGGCATGCGACGATCTTACACCTGCTCGGACTGCATCACGAAGATCTTTTTTTCGAGCGGAACGGCTTCAAGGAAAAACTGACCTCGACTTTCCCGGCGCGAATCGTCGGCGAAGTCTTGGCGTAGTCCAGATCGGTTGGTTCGACAGGACGATTACTTTCCGTTCGGCTTTCTCAGCACGGGTCGAAAATGGACCGAGGAAATTAGAACGCTCGCTTCGGAAGGCACCGTCACGGCGGCGGGGAAGACTCCCATCAGCTCGTTTGGCGGCGTGAAGTCCATCGCGACTTCCGTCCATTGGCGGCCAATCTCAAACTCCTTGTGTTGCGTGGCCAGTTGCACGGCGACATGGCACGGTTTGTTCGCCTTGAGAAAACAGGTGAAGCGATGCGGAAAACCGGCCGTCGACAGGATGGGCGGAAGAACGGTGGTGCTGCGATCGAGGATCGCGACCGGTTCTCCCTCTCTGGTTTCCGACGACAGCCGGGGGATCCAGCGTCGCTGGCCTGAGCGGTCGTGCCGTACCAGGTATTCAATTTGAGCTTTCTCGAATCCGCCCCATTTGGAACATCCGTCGTAGTCGGGAAACGGGCGAGCGGTCTTGATTCCGAACTCGGCCGGATCGACGCGAAGGAGCGGCGTCGACGAGCGGAGCCCATTCTCGTCGGTGACGGAGCCGCTCACGTAGCAGGGGACCGCCGCTTCGGGCAATTCGGCTTCGCACGCGCGATCGATGACTTTCGCTTGGAGTGTCTGCCAATAACGACCGCGCCAGTTTCCCGCTTCGCCGTAGCTGGCTATCAAGTCCGCCGCGACGGCCTGTCGATCTGACGTCCAGTGGGCAATCAGCCGGCCGCCGGCGTTGCGCACGGTAACCGGGGCGACCTTCGCGGGCGCGGGCGCTCCCTGAAGGTAGACATCGAGCCAACTGTAGAGCTGCCGGTTCGTGTCATCGCTCGGCAACGCGTGATCCCAGTTTGGCACGAGGCAGAGATGCTTGTCGCCCCGGGCCATCTCGTAGGTCTTCATTAAGGCGGGCATCGAATAGAAGGCGTCGTTGGTGCCTGTGACCCACGCGATCGGTGTTGTCTTTGTGGGAAGCCGCCATGCGGGGTCGAGTGTCTTTTGCCAGCGCACACGTCCCTCGTTGGTGCGTGGCTCCCGGCCGTTACGGCTCACGCCATCCCACCAGGCGTTGCCGAGCTGCAGATTCCCGGTGCCGTAGAGGCAAGCACCGACCTTCAACCGCGGATCGATGCCCACCATGAGCGTTGTGAAAAAACCACCCCACGAGGCGCCGGCCATACCGATGCGGTTCTTGTCGACCTCCGGGCGCGATTCGAGATACGAAACCGCCTTGAGGAGCGCCACGACACCGTGGGCGATCGGCGCGTGTTTCGGATCCGATCCGATGTCCAAGCCTTGATTAATCGGATAGTTGCCGGTCGAGCGGTAGCCCGGCTGAGGAAAATCGATGCACAAGACGGCATATCCGCGCTGTGCTTGGGGCTCGGTGTACGAAGTGCTCGCCTGCCCGAGGCCGCCCGGGTTCCAGATGAACGCCGGCCGATGCTTGGCACCGCGGATACGAGAAATAAGCGAAGATCTCGACGTCTTTTCCGGCATCGGTCTCGGAATGGAACCGCACCTCTTCGGTGATCACGCCGTGTCGATCGACACGCCGCAATGTCTTTGCTCTTAGCGGGGTGCTGCTCAGGGCCGCGACGTCGAACAGAGCATCATCCGCCGCCAAAGGGCCGGCCGCGACAAAGAGTGCGACGAAGACGGTCGCCGTGAGCTTGATCACACTTGTTCCTTTCGGTGCTGGCAGTGCCGTGACAGCCTGTTTGCGCACTCCGGCTTCCGATGAGCGGCGATTGTTCCGGGACGTGTCCGGCTGTTATTGTAAATCGCGCCACGGAGAGCGAAATGGTTCCGACGAAGGGTCTCTCACTCGCTTCCCCGTCCCATAGAAGGTTTGCCATGCGACGCATCGTGAGTTTCGGCTTAACAGCGCATCTTTGTCCTGTCGGCAGCGCGGTTGCTGCACGCCGCTGCGAATCAAAAGGCGGAACGGCTCGACAAAGAAATCCGCATCACGATGGATTACCTGCTTTACTTGCCGACGAATTACGAGGCAAAGGAGAAATGGCCCTTGATGCTCTTTTTGCACGGGGGTGGCGAGCGCGGCAGCAATCTGGACCTTGTCAAAAGGCACGGACCGCCGAAGCTGATCGCCGCCGGGAAGGAGTTTCCGTTCATCGTCATCAGTCCGCAGTGCCCGAAGGATCGACACTGGGAACCGCTCGAATTGACGGTGCTGCTGGATGACGTGATCTCGAAACTGAAAGTCGATACGGACCGAATTTATCTCACCGGCCTGAGCATGGGCGGATTTGGGACCTGGCAACTGGCGGCCTATGCGCCGACCGGTTTGCCGCGATCGTCCCCATCTGCGGCGGCGGCGAAACGATGTGGGCCAAACGCATCGCGCACTTGCCCGCCTGGGTGTTTCACGGCGCCAAGGATCCCGGCGTGCCGCTCAAACGTTCGCAGGATATGGTCGACGCCTTGAAGAAGGCCGGCGACAACGTCAATTTCACGGTTTATCCGGACGCGGCTCACGACTCCTGGACAGCGACATATGACAATCCAAAACTCTACGAATGGCTCCTCGAGCAGAAACGTCGGCCTCGTAAATCAACCGGTTCCTGAGCCTTCGCCGCAAGTTTTCGCCGAAGGCGGTACCGACGTCGCCAAGGGCAGCGGCACGAACGGACGCCATGATCCGCCCGCGCCGCCGGGTAACTTCCTGGTTGGGCATGCGAACCAGATGCTCCGCCGGTCGACCGATTTTCTGCTCGAATCGCATCACAAATACGGCGATGCAATCCGGCTCAAGTTAGGTCCGCGGACGGCCTTTGCGCTGTTTCATCCGGACCACGTTTATCACGTCCTGGTGAAACGCCGGGAAAATTTCACCAAGCAGGCCCGCGGTTACCAGAAACTGCGCAAGATCCTGGGCAACGGCCTGTTGACCAGCGAGGGTGATTTCTGGCTGAGGCAGCGGCGGCTGGCACAACCGGCCTTCACTCCCCAGAAGTTGGCGGGCTTTGCCGGCGCGATGGTGCAGGCGGCCGAAGAAATGACCGCCAATTGGAGCGAACCGGCTCGCACGAACCGACCCGTGAATGTCGCCGGCGACATGATGCGGCTCACGCTGCGAATCGTCGGCGAGACCCTGTTGGGGACCGACGTCACCGACGAAGCGAGTGGGGTTGGCGAGGCGCTCACGTTCGTGATCGAAGAGACGAGCCGGCGGATCCACACTCCGTGGGACTTTCAGGAACGGATGCCGACGGCGAAAAACCGCCGCTACGATCAGGCGCTCGAACGTCTGAACCGAGCCGTTCATCGGATCATCAACGATCGCCGACAGCGCCCCGATCAGGGAGGCGACCTGCTTTCCATGTTGATGGCGGCCAAGGACGAATCCGGAGCGAGGATGACCGACCAACAGTTGCGCGACGAAGTGATGACGTTCTTCCTGGCCGGCCACGAGACGACGGCCGTCACACTGACGTGGACCTGGTACCTGTTGTCGAAGAACGTTGAGGCGCGGCGCCGCCTTGAAGAAGAGGTCGATCGGGTCCTTGCGGGCCGGTCCCCGTCCATCGACGATGTGCCCAAGCTTGTTTACACGAAAATGGTCGTTCAGGAATCGATGCGGCTGTATCCACCCGTGTGGGGAATTGCCCGGCTACCGGCGGAGGACGACCAGATCGGCGACCTGTTCATTCCTGCCGGTTCACCCGTATTGCTGGTCCAGTACGTTACGCATCGGCATCGCGATTTTTGGGACAACCCCGAAGGCTTCGACCCCGAGCGGTTTCTGCCGCAGCACGTCGAAAAACGGCACCCGTACGCCTATTTCCCCTTCGCCGCCGGACCGCGGATCTGCATCGGCAACCATTTCGCCATGCTGGAGGCGGTCCTGATCGTGGCCGCCGTCGTTTCGCGGTGGCGACTCAACCTCGTCCCGGGAGCCCCGGTGATTCCTCAGCCGCGCGTCACACTCCGTCCGAAGGACGGTCTCGTGGTGACTCTCCAGCGAAGGACGCCTTCAACGCCTGAGCCGACTTTAGCGACTGGTAGTGAATCACGATGACCGCGGTGAGCGCGAAGAGAATCGCGTAATAGATGCTGAAAGCGACTTCGTTCCACTGATCGAGCGGCCCTGTGATCATTTGGGCAATGGCGTTCTGCACGATCAGGACGAGCCATATCCAGCCGTAAGCGTGGGGAAACGGATTGCTGCGAGAATCGCGAGGACGCGGCCGGCAAAGGATCGCATAAGCGATCGCGAGGAGGCAGGCGACGAAGATCGGCGAGGCGCCCCGCCACAGCAGCCGGTCCCAGTAGTGCTCATCGCCCCGCGCGTGGAAATGCTGCCAGAAGAACTGCGTCCAATATTGGTCTTTTTTCTCGCAGTAAATATTGAACCAGCCTTTCAGTCCGTTGCGGATCGAAAGGCCAAGCCCCGTGAGCAGGCCGAGATACAGCCCCAGCCGCTCAATATTGGGATCGCCGTCGGTAGGTGTCGTGAGCTGCTTTTCTTCGTCAAACGATGTGCAATTGAGGAGATACCACAAGAGCCCGATCGCCACGGGAATGCCGGCGAAAAGCGAACTGTCTCGAAACAAGGCTCTCGGCGACGGAAAATGGTGGGCCAGATTTGCCGGCAAGAGACCGACGATCGCGGGGGTGGAGAAACAGATGATGATTGCGACGGTCACGAGGAGTGCCATCCATTCGATGCTGCGCCGACTGACAAAGTAGTAAAGGACCCCCGTCACGAGGACAATCCCGAACTCGGTGTTGCCCCAGCCGCCCAGTCGAAACCGGAAAAAGTAGCCGACGAACACGGCCAGCCCGAGAAAGACGAGCAGCCATTCGAAGTTTGGCCCTGCGACCGCACGTTGCGACGCGACGATAGCCCGCTCCCGCTCCGACATGCGGCGGTTGACGAGGAAGTAGGCGATCCCGTACGCAATGCCGATGCTGATTCCGCCCGAGGACTCCCAGCAGCGCCAGAAATTAAAGCTGGCTTTCGGCCAGACTTCATGCGACCAGTTCCAGTTCTGACACAGTGCCCATCCCGTTCCATTCACCAAGCCGACGGTCAGAATTAAAACGGCGTTCTTCCAATCGCGGCGAATGAGCTCGTACAGCAGAAAGCCGAGGTAATAGCCCAAATGTTCAAAGGCCGCCGTGCAATCGTTGGCCAGCCGCCGCAGATTGGGATTCGCCTCGGCGTCGTGGTACCGCGATTCGAGCGACCCGTAGAGTGGCAGAAAATGCTGCGGATACGTGTGGATCAGCCAGCGTAGGAAGGCTGCGACGCCGACGCCGCATGCGATCCGCAAGATCCAATGCCAAATCCGTGTTTCGCGCTGCGAGCCGCACCACGCCAATGCGCAGGCGCCGAGACCGGCCCACGGAACTCCCGCGATAAACATCCACAGGAAGCCGTAGTCGCGGGAAATCGGGAGCGTCTCGCCAATTTCGGAGTTCGTCTGGATCTGGCCTGCAAAGAAACTGGGCCATTGCATCCAGCCGCGGCCGCCGGAAAGGCCGACGCCGAGCGTCACGGCCAACACAATCCAACCCGACGTATAACGGCGCGATTGTTCCCGGGACGGGTCACGCGAGATGTACCACCACGCCGTCCCCCATGTCACGCCCGCGAATAAGCATCCGGGAACGGCCCCGAAACCCGAGCAACCTCGAACGGCCCACGTCATTCCCCCGAGTGCCGCAAAGAGGAGCGTCGGCAGTACGAGATCGTGCGTTAAATCGCACCGGCTCTGAGTGGTCACAGTCGGGTGGCTCATGTCTCGAAAACGTCCATTCAAGCGGACTGGCGAGTCTTACGTTTCGTTTTCTTTGGCGTCGCCGCTTTCATTTGCGTGACCAGGTTGCGCTTGCTGCGTTTCATTCTGCGTTTCCGTCTTTCACCACTGCGATTGGCGCCCATTGTCTGGTCTCCGTTGAATTCCAAACTCGATCAATGCCCGAAAAGCTTCAAGAGTATAACGGCAAGCGTGCCGGTCTGGCAGAGAAAGAAAGTCGCCGGACGCGCTGGCGAACCTGAATCCCGTTGGCCGTGTCCTGCCGGCGTTTCGCGTTGCCTGCCACTTTCGGACGCGCTCGGCGGAAAATGTCTGACGCAGCCATATACTCGTCGTTGCCCGAATCCCACGCGAGCGGAAGAGGTGTGCCATGAGTGTGCAGATCCGGCCGATTTCGGCCGACGAAGTCGCAGCGTTCGAACGAGCGGCCGGCGTCTCATTCGGGTTTGATCCGACGCCCGACGCCTCCGAGCGGTTCCGAACCGCGTTTGAGATCGATCGCTTGCGGGCGGCCGTCGATGGGGAGCAAATCGTCGCCACTTTCGGGGCGCTCACCACGCGGATTGCGGTTCCGGGCAATGTGCTGCCTGTCGCCGCCACCAGCGTCGTCACAGTCCTGGCCACGCATCGTCGCCAAGGCGTGCTGCGTTCGCTCATGACGGAGCATTTGGCCGAACTTCACCAAAACGGCGAGCCGCTGGCCGTGCTCTGGTCGTCCGAAAGTTCGATTTATGGCCGGTTCGGCTATGGGCCGGCGTGCGAACGTGTGATCGTCAAGCTGGACAAGGTCCACGCGCGCCTGCGCGAGCCGCTCGACATTCGCGGGAAGATGCGACTGGTCGAACGAGAGGAGGCGCTGGAGCATTTTCCGGCAATCTACAGCAAGGTCGCCCCGCATCGGCCCGGCCTGCTCGAGCGCAACGCGGATTGGTGGCAGCATCGCACCCTGGCCGATCCCGAGTACCTGCGCCGAGGCGCCACCGCACACCGGCGCGTGCTCCATGTGCGTGACGGCATTCCCGCCGGCTATGCGCTGTATCGGACGCGGGCCGAGTGGGAACGCGGGACGATGGAAGTCAAAGTGATCGAGTTAATCGGCATCGACCCGCCTGCCGAAAAGGCACTCTGGCAGTATTTATTCGGGATCGACCTGGCGACGTCGATCGACTGCTGGAATCAGCGTGTCGACGACCCTCTGCGATGGTGGCTTGAACAGCCGCGACGATTGGAAAGGAAGGTCGAAGACGGGTTGTGGCTGCGCCCCGTCGACGTCGCGATCGCTTTGAGCGGCCGGAAATACTCCTGCGCCGGTTCGCTTGCGCTGCGAATCCGCGACTCGATATGTCCCTGGAATGATGGCGTATGGTCGCTCGAGGTCGATCCGCAGGGAAACGCGCAGTGCGGCCGAACGAATGCCAAACCGACTCTTGAACTCACTGCCGAAACGCTGGGGATGGTCTATTTGGGCGGCCATCGATTCGCCACGCTGGCACGGAGCGGTTTGATTTCGGGATCGCCTGAGGCGATCCGGCAGGCTGACGCCCTGTTCACCTGGGATCCGATGCCGTCGAGTCCCGAGTATTTTTGATCTCCAGCCTGTTTTCCGCGAATTGCCATGCCCTAGCTCCTTCGCCGTTCCATCTCCAATCTCCACGGCGGTGGCCCTAATGTCGTGACAATCGTTAAAGTTTTCCTATCTTGCCAACCGATTTGAAAAGGAGACTCGCGTCGAGCGTCTCGCATTCGGGCTTGTGAACGGGTCCAAATGAATACTCTTCGGTCTCTCGGTTGCCGGATCAGTTGGGCGCTCGGAATCAGCGCGGCCGTGGCCGCCGGCTGTACGAGCCCCATCAAGCACGATTTCGATCCTTTTGCGCACGCCGCGACTTACGATGTGCCCCGCGAATTGCAGAAGGCGACGCTCCCCGCGTATCGAGTTGAGCCCCCGGACGTTCTGCTGATCGAAGTGGCTCACAATGTCCGCAGCCCGTATGAACCAATCAAACCCGGGGACGACCTCACCATCCGAGCCGACCTGCCGGGCGAAAACGCCGCGCAATCCGCACAGAATACGGCCAACCTCGGCGTCATCGGTTTGACCGATTATCACCTCATCAACGGCTTTTACCGTGTGCAGGCTGACGGCTCGGTCGACTTGGGCCCGATTTACGGCTCCGTGAAAGTCGGCGGGATGATTCCTGACCAGGCACGTCAAATCATCGCCAGCACTTTGCGGACAAGCAGCGGCATCGCCGACGTGAAAGCTTCCGTCTCCTACGCCGACACCAGCGGACGGCAGGTCGTTGCCGGAGAACACCTGGTTCGACCGGACGGTCAGATTTCGCTGGGAATCTACGGGAACCTCCGCGTCGCGGGGATGACTTTGGATCAGATTGCCGATCTCGTCACGATGCATTTGCGGAATTATCTGAGCGACCCCGATGTGCGGGTCGACGTACTCGGTTACAACAGCAAGGTCTTTTACGTGGTGACGGACGGCGGTGGAAACGGCGAGCGCGTCGATCGCATTCCGTTCACGGGCAACGAGACGGTTCTCGATGCCGTCGCCCAGATCCAGGGCCTCTCCGATATCTCGTCGAAGCGGGTGTGGGTCGCTCGTCCTTCGCCCCCGGGTTGTGCCGGTTCTCAGGTGATGATGGTCGACTGGCGCGGCATTACGCAGGACGGGCTCACCGCGACGAACTACCAAGTCCTTCCTGGCGACCGGATCTACATCAAGGCGGACGACATGATCGCACTGGACAATTGGCTTGTGAAGGTCACGACGCCCGTCGAACGTGTCTTCGGTGGCATCCTGCTGGGAGCCGGAACGTATAACCGGGTTCTTAATGCCGGCGTTGTCACCAGCAGCAGCTCGTCAACGGGAACCGCCGGATTTTAACCAGAGCTAAAAGCGGCCGCTGGCTTGCCGGATGGACCGCACTTCACCTGATGAAGCTCTCCTGACTACTAGCCATGAACCACTGGCAACGAGTATGATTTGGCCGGAGTACGGAACACCGGGCCGGAGGGAGAACGGAATGAGGACGATTCTGGCCATCACCGGATCCCTGTTGCTCGTTGCGTTCGGATTAACCGACGCTGCCTGGGCTCAAATACCTCGCTACACGGCAGGTCCTCAGACCGGAGGCGGCGGCCCGACGCTCAAACGGAGCACGCGTCCTGTCGTCAGTCCGTATACCGGCCTTTTGGGAGCCGGCGTCGGTTCAAACAGTGGAATTGGATACCAGTTCTTCACTCGCGTCCAACCGCAGATCGCAGCAGGCCGTGCAATCGGATCCTTGGGAAACTCAGTCAGCCGCCTTCAGGCGACACAATCGCTGGCGTCTGGAGGACTGAGTAATTTGAGCGCCGAACAGCAATCCGTCTTGCAGCAGCAGGCCCTCACCTTGGGAATTGGGCCCACCGGCCATCCGGCGTCTTACATGACGCAAAGCGTCTATTTCCAAACGAATAGGCAGAGCGGCGGGGCCGGCTCGATGGGCGGCGCTTCCTCGGGCCGCGGCAGTGGCACTTCGGCCACTCCGCCCATCCCAGGGCGGCGATGATGCTTGTCGAACGTTGATCTCAGGAATTCGTGCCGCAAACACGTCATCGACTGTCACGGAAGACAGATCGGAGTCATAGGATGATCGCGATGACACGCTCCCTGGCTTTGGGGGGACTTGTGGCCGTGCTTGCGGTTGCACGCTGTCCGGCGGACGTCACGCTCCCCAATTCGCCGGCCGCGTACCGCCTGCAAAATAACGCGGTGGCCGATCCACGGTTTGCCGGCTGCGGACGCGGTCCGTTGCCCCCTTGCAACCCTGGCTGTTGGCTCAACAATCCACGAGGCACGGGGATTGACGATCCCTGGCGGCCGCCGAAGGTCTGGCCGCAGACGCGGTATCCCGTTGTTCCGGCGTATACGCGTCCCAGTTTCGGATATTACGAGACGACGTGGCGCGTGATGTGCCTTCCCGGCACGTCACCGATGACACGAACACCGACGCCACCGATGCCGCCCGCTCAGCCTCTTCCGACGCAGCGGCCTGTCTCCATCGCGCCGGGAACGAGGCCGGGCACGAACGTGCCTCCGATCGGCTCTGGGCCTCCGCGAGCCGTACCACCGAGGGCCACGCCGCCTCAGAACGAAGGGTCGCCGGCGCCCAATTTGCCGCCTGCGAATGTGCCGAAAACGGGTCAGAGCGATTTCCAGAACTTCGCCCCCGCGCGGTCCGCAATGGCGGAACCCGACGAATTCAGCACCGGGGCAAGCGTCCGTCAAGAACCGGCAAGCCAGCCCGAGGTGACGGTGCGTCCGTTCTAAAAGCGAGCACGCCGCCGCGATCGGACGGGCTCAGTCCGCGCTGAAAGCCGTGCGGCTGCCCAAACTGTGCAGCACCCGGTAGCCGATCGGGATCAAGAGTCGCGTCACCAGCATGTTTACGGTGAGCCCGCCGATAACGGCCACCGCGAGCGGCTGCTGCATCTGAGCACCAGGACCAATCCCGAGCGCCAGCCAGACCAGGCCGAAGATGGCGGTGAGGCTGGTCATCAGAATCGGGCGGAACCGCATGCGGCCCGCCACGAGCAACGCGTCGTGCAGCGGTAGACCGTCCTGGCGAAGCTGGCCGATGTATTCGATCAGCAGAATTCCGTTCTTAACGTCCAAACCGATGAGCAGAATGGCTCCCATGAACGAGGAGACGTTGAGCGGCGTCCCCGTGATCCACAAAGCAAACAGTGCGCTGGCGAGCGAGATTGGCTGCGCCAGGAAGATCAACAGCGGTAACGTCAGGCTCTTGAATTGCAAAGCGAGCAGCAAAAACACGAGGGCGGTCGCGACGATCAGCACGCTGAACAGGCTGGCAAACGACTCTTGCTGCGCGCGATAGCGCCGGCCAATTCCCACCGATAGCCGGACGGAAAATGGACTTGAGCGAGTTGCGATGCCAAAGCCTCGTTGGCTGCTCCTAAACTACTGTTGGGCTCGAGTTCCGCGGTCACATTCAGCATCGGCTGCTGGTTTTCGCGCCACGTCTCATTCGCGCTCCGCTTGACCGTGACCGTGGCCAGATCCTCCAGATGCACGAAACTGACAGCCCCCGCAGCCGGAACGGACGTTCCGTTCGACGCCCCGTGCGTCCCAGTGGGCGTGGAGCCTCCCGTGGCGATAAAGCTGATGGGCAATTTGCCCAATCCTTCGCGGTTATATCGGACCTGGTCGGGATAGCGGACGCGGATCTTTGTCATGCGATCCTGTTCCGGAATCGTGGCCGCCACCTGTCCATAAAGGGCGGCGTTTAACTGCATTTCGACGTCCTGATCGGTGAGGCCCATCCTGGCCGCCTTCGCGCTGTTTGTGCGCACCACGATGTCAGGGTTGCCGAGTTCCACGTGGGAGTTGACCTCGTTGAGCCCTGGCGTCTTCTCGACAATTTTGGCGACCTGTTGGGCCAGTTCCCTCAGCACGTTGAAGTCGGGGCCGAAGACTTTGACTTCGATCGGCTTATCAACGCCCGAAAGATCGTTGATTTGGTCCCGCACGAGAGGGACCAGCTCCAGGGGGTCGAGTTCCGGGACCCCCGATTTGATCTGCTTTTCCAGGTCCTCGAGAATCTCCGGCATTGCCCGCCGTTCCTTGCTCGGCTTGAGGCTGACCAGAATGTCGCCGCGAAACGACTCCGTCGCGTAGAAGCCGAGTTCCGCTCCCGTGCGGCGGATATAGCCCGCCACGTCGGGTGTTTTCTGCAAGATTGTCTCCACGCGGCGGACGACTTTGTCCGTTTCGCCCAAGGACGTCCCCACGGGCATGAAGTAATCGATGACGAAGGCCCCCTCGTCCATGTCGGGCATGAAACCGGTCTTCACATGGTTGAAGAGAAACCAGGCCGGAAAAATCATCAAGACGGCCGCGAGCACGCCGAGACGCGGAAAGCGGAGGCCGAATCTCAGCATCCCCTCGTAGGCCTGGGCCGCCCTGTCGTAAATCGGCCCGGTCGTCGGCATCGGTCGGTGCGCCAAATAGCGAGATGCGAGCACGGGAATGATCGTGAGGCTGACTATCATCGAGACCAAAAGCGATATCGAGAGCGCAAGACTCAGCGACTGGAAGAATTGGCCGATCACGCCGCGGACGAAGGCCAGCGGCACGAAAACGAGGATCGTGGTGAACGTCGATCCGATGACGGCCCCGCTGATCTCGCGGCTCGCGCTGTCGATCGCGACGTCCCCTGTCTCGCCGGCCGCCAGGTGCCGGGAAATGTTCTCGATGACCACCACCGTGTCGTCAATAATCAGGCCGATCGCGACGGCTAATCCTCCCAACGACATCAGGTTCAGCGTGTCGCCCGTGAGAGCGAGGAATACAAAACTGATCGTCAGGCTGAGCGGAATGGCGAGTGAGGCAATCAGCGTCGCGCGAATGCTTTTGAGAAACAACAGCAGGATGGCCACGCTGAAGGCGCCGCCAATCAGGATCGCGTCGCGGACGCTGTCGATCGACGTGCGGACAAGAGTTCCCTGATCGTACACCGGCTCGATCGCAATTCCCGACGGGGCCGACTTGCGGGCATCGTCGAGAACCGAAGTCAACTCTCGCGAAATCGTGAGCGCGTTGCCTCCCAAGCGGCGAAAAACAGTCAGCGCAACCGCGTTTTTTCCGTTGGATCGGACCGCGACAGTGCGGTCTTCGTGCGAGATGGTCACGCGGCCCAAGTCTCGCAGTCGTAACGGCTGGCTGTTCTTTTCGACGATCACCATGTTTTCAAGATCGAGGGGCCGGTCGGCCACTGTGTCGGCGAGCACCTGGTATTGCAAACGTTCGCGATCGAGCCGGCCGACGGCCTTCAAACGATGTTCGCGGGACAACCGGTCAGCGACGTCGGCGATCGACAAATTGGCGGCGACGAGCGCAGAGGGCTCAACTTCGACGACAATCTCGCGGATATCGCCGCCCTGGACCGTCACGTAGGAGACGTCAGGGATTTTGGTGATCCGAGGTCGGAGGTTGTAATACGCGTAGTCGTGCAACTCTGAGGGATCACGACCCCCCGTCACGACAAACGAAATGATCGGGAAGACCGAAGGCGTCTGACGCTCGATAATCGTCGACGTCCCCGCCGGCAGCTGTGAGCCCACTTCGGCTATGCGGGCCCGCACGTCATTGAGCGCCTGCACCATGTCGGTGCCGGGGGCGAAATCGATTGACAGCTCGCTGGCGCCGCGGACCGTTTTCGACCGCACGCGGATCACGCCGAGCACGATGCTGACCTGCTCTTCGACCGGTCGCGTGATCGAGACTTCGACGTCTTTGACGCCGAGGCCGGGAGTTTTTGCGATGATCGAAACCCGCGGGAACGCCACCTCGGGATAAATGCCGCTCGGCATGTGGAGCATGGCGTAAATGCCCACCGCGCTCAGCAAGACCGACGTGAGCATCAGCAGCCCGAAGTAAGGACGCGCCGCCGCGACAAGATTGATGCCGCGGTGTTGCGTTTGAGGCTGCCCGTGAGCCGACGCCTCCGGAAGCACGGCCGTCATTCGTGCTCTCCGCCTTTGGCGGGTTCACCCGCTTTGGCGGTCTCCGTACCTTTAGGAGCCTCGGCGGCAGCGGCCGGAGCGATGGTGGCGTCAGTTCCATCCTTGACGCTGTAGGCCCCGTCGGTGGCAACCATTTCTCCTTCATGGAGATCGGTCTTCATCACGGCCACGAAACCGCCCTCCACGGTTCCCAGCTCCGGATGGAGCTGCTTGATCTTGCCGTCTCGCACGACGACCACGATCGGCCCTGCTCCCTGGTCAAACACGGCCGCCTGCGGGACCACAATGGCCGATCGCTCCGTGCGCAGCTTAATGGTTGCCCGCACCACCTGCCCGACGCGGAGACGTCCCTCCGCATTGTCGATCAGCACCCGCACGGGGAAGTTACCCGTCTGCGGGTCGGCAACCGCTCCCACAAAAGCCACCTGACCATTGATTTCGTCCGATTTATCGGTAGAGATGTCTTGGTTTTCGCGGTCGACGACGTCAATTCGTACCGGCATGCCGGCCTCGACGGTCCGCACGGAGCGCGTGGGCAAATACGCCGTGACCAGGAGCCGTCGCCGATTGACGACCTCGCCGATCGGTGTCCCGACCGTCAGCGTCTGCCCCGGATGACATAACAGCGAATCAACCCGGCCGGCAATCGGCGAGCGCAGCGTATGCAGATCGAGCGTCGCCCGGGCGTTCGCCACCGCCTGGGCGGCGATCTCGATTTTGGTCTTGGCTTCGGCGACCGCTTCCGGCCGTGGTCCGAGCTTGAGCAAAACCAATTGAGCCTTTGCCGTCTCTCGCTGCAGGCCGGCCTGCTTGAGGACCTGTTGAGCATCGGCAAATTGTTGGGGAGAAACCTCTTGCCGAGCGGCCAGCGGGCGCAAGCGGTCGACCACCGACTGCGCGTGCTCGACAGCGACTTCCCCTTGTGCGACGGCCAGTTCGGCGGCCCGGCACTCCTCAACCCGCGGCTTGGATTCGAGCAGCACGAGAGCCGCCTTCAAACTGTCGAGGGTGGCCAGTTTCTCCGCCAGTGCAGTCCGGGAAACCGTCGTATCGAGCTCGACGATCGGCTGCTCCGCTTTGACCGTATCTCCCAAGTTGACGAGCAACCGATGGACGTGCCCCTCAACCGTGGCGGTGAGTGAGCCTAAATTCTCCGGAAGAAGTTCGGTGCGGCCGAGGCTGTCCACGGTGACCGAAAGGGCCCGCTTCTGAGCCGGTGCGCACTGCACCGTAACGTGCCCCTTAACCTCGTCCTCTTTGTCCTTACCCTCCTCTTTTTCCCCGGCGGCGGGAGCTTCCGCGGTTTCTTTTTTCTCCGGGGCGGGCTTTTCCTTGCTCGCCGCTGCGGCGCCCGCCTCTTTCCCTTTGACGGGGGCACTGTCCGGCAGGGCCGTGCTGCAGCCCACACAAAAGAGCGCCGCCAAAACCGCCAAACGGACCGCCATCGTCACAATCCCATCGAGAGCTTTAACCGGATTTATCGGAACTTACAGAATAACCCGAACTTCCATCGTACCAGGCCGAAAAACAGTGAGTTTTCATTCATATACGAAGGTTGAAACAGCGACAGCCGATGACTTTCAACGGCGATTTGGGATTTTTGCGCGCGGCCGTCCACTAAAAAAGGCGTCCCATGCGAGTTTGGAAGGGGGGATGGAGCCTCCTCCCGGCGGCGGTTTCAATACTGGCCGCCTGGGGGTGCCAGGGAACGGGCGGCCCGGCGGAAACGGTGCAGGCACCGGGACCGGCCGGCCAGGGTGCCCTGGCGGCTGCCTACCAAAGTCCCGTGAGCCACGGGGATTCGAGCCAGAATCGGTCCCTTTGCTCCTTCGCGCCGGTCGATCGGTCGGCAGGCAATTTCCACGGTAACCCGGCCGCCGCCAGCGCCACCACCACCGTGGCGGCTCCGACTTCGGCCATTCAAAGAATGAGCGCGGAAGGAGAAGTCTCCCAGGTCACCGCATTGCCGACGGAGAGTTCGCTCCCGCACCGGCCGGCTGCTGCTAATACCCCGGTCGCCCTGCCGTTAACGCTCGAACAGGCCATTTCCACCGGCCTCGAGCAGAATCCGACCTTGGTCTCCCTGCGGGCGACACAGCAGGTGGCGGATGCGGCTCTGGGGGTGGCCAAGACCTATCCGTTTAATCCGGTGGTGCAAGTCGAGGTCTGCCCGGTCGACCACGAGTTGGGAACCGGTCAGGGGGCCACACTCAACTACGTGTACCTCTTGCAGACACTCGAGTTCGCCCACCAACAGAGCTTTCGCGAGGCGAGTGCCGCGGCGTCTCGAAACCAAGTCTGCTGGAACATCGTCCACGCCGAGCTCACCAACGCCGCCTTGACCGAAAAGCTGTACTTCACCGCCCTTTATCAACGCGATTTACGGGATCTGGCCAAGCTCACCGCCTCGCTCAATCAGGAGTTGCTCGGCGTGGTCGAACGGCGGTTCAATGCCGGGACAGGGACGCCCGCCGAGCAGACCACCGCCCGCGTTGCCGCCCGTCAGAGCCGAAAACAGGCCGGCCTTGCCGAAGCGAATTATCAGACCGCCCTCTTGGCCCTGCGGCGGCATATGAATCTGGACAACGACGCACCTCTCAATCTCACCGGCCGGCTCGAGGATTTCACCTGGTCGCCGATCGAGGGGGTCGACGCCGATGCCGGCGACAACGCGGGCCCGATTCATGTTTCGGAGGAGGTCGCCGCCCGCCTCGCCTCCGAGCGGCCCGATGTGCTCTCCGCCCAGGCGGGGACCAATATGGCCCAGGCGAACGCGGACCTGGCGCGAGCCAACATGGTGCAGAATATCGCGGTCGGTCCCTATTACGAGCGGGACGATTATGGAACCCTCTTCCTGGGATTCCGGGCCCAAATGAATCTTCCGATTTGGGACAGCGGCCGTCCCCTCGCCAACCAGCGAGCGGCCGAAGCCACTCACCAGGCGACGACCGCCCAAGGGCTCAGGGCTCAGGCCCAGGTCGAAGCCCAAACGGCGATCGAGCGTTACGAACGGGCCCGGCGGCTGGCCTCCCGCGAACGGGCCGATTTCGCCCACATGATCCCCGAGCAATTGGAGCGCGTCCGCCACCAATTCGATGCGGGCCTTGTCGACATTTTGTACGTCTTCACCATTCAGAACAACTTGCTGCAGGAACATCGGACGTACCTCGATCTGCTGAACGAGGTGGCCCAGGCGGCCTCGGATGTCACGCTGGCGGCAGGCCTCCCGCCGTCGCGAGTCGTGGGCGTCACGCCCCAAGACGTGCCCGTTTCCCCCTCGCTCCGGCTCGATAAGGGGCAAATCGGGACATTAAGGGGGCAAATCGGGACATTTTCTGCGGTTTCCCGGCGACGGGCCCCCTCGCAAACCGCAGGATTTTTGATTTTTCTGGTTTTTCTGCGGCGTAAAAAAAGGGTCGACCACCACAGAAAAATCGCGCGACCATCCAGTCCTTGAACAAGGTCCAGCAGGCCAAAAAAACGGCCTCGACCGTGCTCGTAAACGCTGCGGGTTCCCGCAAATCGATCTACCGCAGAAAGTTGATCTTGCACGATTTGTAATGTCACTGTATAATCGGCGCGAGAAGGCCACTTCGCGCGGGCCATCTAACCTCCGCTCATTTCGACTGTTGCCTTGAAAATTGCAAATCGGCGTGCCCTCTCGCGCCGTCCTCAATCGCTATCCCCCTAATCCCGATGTAACGCTACACTTTGCGTCCCTATGGGGCCGGTTTCACGCGGTCCCCGTTGGACAACCGCTGCATTGATTCCGTGAGTAGGCACCGTTCACAGGGACGTGAAACGTTGACTGGCCGATCGGCGAACGCGCGGGAGCCGCGAACTCTCCCTCCGGCATGCGCCGTCGTCTTTCACGCGGACGATTTCGGCATGAATCGTTCGGTGACCGACGGCATCATTCGCGGCTTTACGCACGGCCTGTTAACCAGCACGTCGCTTCTCGCCAACGCTCCCGACGCCTCCCATGCGCTCAAAGCCTGGCGGCAATTGGAGCTCCAGCGGGCGGCCGGCCGCTTGCCGTCGTCGGCCGCGCGGGCCGGCCTCGGCGACCATTCGCTCCCGTTTGAACTCGGCTTGCATTTGAACCTGACGCAGGGACGCCCCCTCACCAAAACCTATCCAGTCCCGCTCCTCGACGAGGAGGGCCGTTTTTGCGGCATCGGAAAACTATTTCGCCACCTCCGCCGAACGCGGCCGATTTTCGAGTCCGCACTGCGGTCGGAGGCTGCCGCGCAGATCGAGTTCCTGAAGATGCGCGGAGTTCACCCGACGCACATCAACGGCCACCAGTACGTCGAGCTACTCCCCGGCCTGAGGGACACACTGCGGGGATTGATGGCCCGTTACGGCATCGATCGCCTCCGCATCGCGCGGGAACGGGGACTGGCCCGCACGACCTTGTTCCGTCGCGTGCAGGCCGCCAACTGGGCGTTGGCTCACGTCAAACGTTTTTATGCGGTTCGCCTCGAGCGAGAGGTCCAAGCTTGGAACGTCGAATTTCCGGACGCCTTTTTCGGCACGAGCCACGCCGGCCGCGTCGATTTGCCACTCGTGCGGCAGTTTCTGGCGTCGAAACGCCGCGCGCGGCTGATCGAAATCGGCCTGCACCCGGCTTTCCCGGGCGTCACCGCCGACAGCCCGGCCGACGGTTGGAGCGATCCGCTGGCGACGGTTCGCCCCAGGGAACTGGAAATGCTGACGAGTCCGCAACTCGTCGAAATCGTCAAATCGCACGGTATGTCGCTGGGCCGCCTGGGCGGAACGGCAACGGCGGCCGCGCTCAGAGCCGCGTAACAACAATGAGAGCCTTCGTGAGTTCGTCGAATCGCGGAAGGATGTGGGCCACTCGGGGTGCCACCTGGCGGGGGCCTTGACCCGCCAATGTTTTCGTTCGCTGAACTCAAACGGCTTCGCACGCCCACGGCAAAGCCGCTCTGTATTGCCCACATTTTTACAGACTGCTTTGTGCGCGGTGGATTGGGAGATCGTTGACAGGCACGAACTTCGGGCGTTCGTGTTTGTTGGAATGAGAGGTGCACCAGGGGTGGCTGGCCCCAAGGAGATGTCGGGGGTCATGAATCGCTACGGTCGGACGGCCGTGTGTAACGGCGTCGAGAAGCAAATGGATCCTCGATGGAGAGCATCACGTTGGATGTGGAGCGCTGGGCTCAAGAGCAGTTTGGTTCGTGTGAGTTGGGTGATCGCCGACGCAATGTGCGGTTGGTGAAATTCGCCCGACAGGTGGCGGCCAATCCGTCGGCGAGCACCCCGGATCAGACGTGCCAATGGGCGGACTGTAAAGCGGCGTATCGACTCATGGATTGCGATGACATCGAATTTGGGGCGATCCTCGCTCCGCATTGTCGGCAGACGAGAGACCGTGCGTCGAAGACGGGTCGGGCTCTGCTGATTCATGACAAGACCGAGATCTCGTTCTCCCCGGGGCGAGAGCCCATCGAGGGACTCGGTCCGACGGGCAACAACAAGCGGCAAGGGTTTTACCTGCACACAGCCCTGAAAATCGCCGACGAGGATCAAGAGATCCTGGGCCTGGCCGGCCAACTGCTCTTCTATCGCACGGCAGCGCCGAAACGCCGCGACGGCCAGCGCAGACGGTCTTGCACGCCAAACGGCGGCCCCGGGAATCGGAGGTGTGGCGACGTTTGATTGAACAAGTGGGACCCGCCCCCGCTGGCCAGACCTTCGTCCACGTCTGCGATCGAGAAGCCGACAACTACGAAGTCTATGCGCAGAGCGTGATCTGCGGCACCGGTTGGATCATCCGCGCGGCTCAACTGCATCGCAAGGTGCGTCCCGTCGGACAGACAGAGCCGGATCAACCACGTTCCGAGGCGATGACGACGCTGGGGGACCTTTTGACACGGCAGGGCTTCCAAGAGGGCTACGAGGTCGCGGTGCCGGCGACGAAGAAGACCAAGCCGCCACGTGCACGTCCAGCTTCGCTGGACCTCGTTCTGGATGCCCCGTCCTACTCCGTGCAGCGTGTGGGCCAAGAAAAACGCTCCGGACTTCATCCGCATGACGGCTGTCGAGGTCTGCGAGGTCAAACCTCCCCGCGGAGTGAAGCCGCTGAGATGGGTGCTTTACACACGCGATGGCGTCGCCGACACACAGGCAGCGCGTCGAGTCGCCCAGGACTACGCGCGACGTCCGACGATCGAAGACTATCACAAGGGAATCAAGACAGGTTGCCAGTTGGAGGAGCGGCAATACGGCACCGCAGCCCGCTTGGAACGCATTGCGGCCGTGCTGTCGGTCGTGGCGGTGCGTCTGCTGCAGATCCGAGCCATCGCCCGCGTCGAGCCGGAGCGGGCCGCGCAGGAGGTCGCTCCCCAAGAATGGATCAACACGTTGTATCAATACACGGCCTCCAAATCTCCGAAGTACAAACAGCGCTGGACGCCCGCCAACTGGACCGTCCTCGAGTTCATCCGACGCTTGGCAGGCCTCGGCGGATTCCTCGGACGCAAGGGAGACGGTGTTCCCGGTTGGATCACCCTCTGGCGCGGCGTCTCCAAACTCTTGCTCCTGATCGAAGGTCGACAACTTGGCAACAAAAAATGCGGGTAAGACAAAGGCAAAGCCGTGGACGTGGCACCCGACTCCGAGTGTGCTTTTCTCGCTGAAAGAAGGATTAACGGCCCAAGTGGCACCCCGTCCGGAAGGATGTCGCATGAGTGACGCCACCGGTGCGGGTGCCGCGACGCGGAGGATTCCGGCGCCCTTCACCGCCCGTCCGTTCATCGCCCGTTTGGCGACGCCGACCGCGCTCCACGTGGCGAGCCTGGTCGTGATCGGCCTGTTGCGGCTGGGCACGCTGGGGACGATGGCTCTCACCGACAACACCGAGGCACGCTACGCCGGCATCAGTTGGAACATGTTCCGTTCGGGCGATTGGGTGACGCCGCGGGTCTACCTTTCGGGCAAGCTTGTCCCCTTCTGGGCGAAACCGCCGCTGTTCTTCTGGATGACAAGCTTATCGTTCGAGACGTGCGGCGCGAGCGAATGGTCGGCCCGGCTGCCCAACGCGCTCGTCGCCATTGCCGTGGTGCTGATGACGATCGCCTTTGGACGCCGTTTCTGGGGCCGCGCGTCGGCTTGTTGGCCGGCCTGATCCTCGCCTCGTCGGGCCTCTTTTTCGGACTGGCCGGCACGTGCATTCTCGACATGTCGCTCGCCGCGAGCGTGACGTGTCGCCCTGATGAGTTTTGCCCTCTTCGCCAGTCGCGAAGAGACCGACGCCTCGCGGGGGACGTGGTGGGGCCGGGCCTTCTTCTTTTCACTGGCACTGGGCGGACTGGCCAAGGGGCCCGTCGCGCTCGTCCTGGTCGGATTGGCGGCCGGAGCGTGGATTGCCGCGTCCGGGCGCTGGCGACTGGTGCGGCGACTCCCCTGGATCACCGGACTGTCGATCCTGATCGTCGTCGCCTGCCCCTGGTACATCGCGGCCGAGCGGGCCACGCCCGGGTTCCTGCACTATTTCCTGCTGAACGAGCACCTGCTGCGGTACATTCGGGCCGAGTACGGCGATTTGTACGGCGCGGGCCGGACGCAGCCTTATGGAGCCAGTTGGCTGATGCTCGCCGTCACGTTTCTGCCGTGGTCGCCGTTGCTCGTCCGCTACGGCATTGAACGCTGGCGGGATCGCAAGAGCGGGACAGACGCCGCGCGACACGTGGGTCCTGTTCGCCCTCATTTGGGGATTGACGCCGGTCCTGTTCTTCACGTTCTGCCGGCAGATTCTCGTCACGTATTTGTTGCCCGGTTTTCCGGGCCTGGCGTTGGCGATGGCTGTATTTCTCAATCGCTGGCTGGAAGCGAAAGACACGACGTGGCTCCTTCGGGGGCTGCGGTGGACCGCTCTCGGCATGGGCTTGGCGATCGTGGCCGGCCTGGTCGCCGAATGTGTGATGGGCGTGGCACCGTGGGCGATTGCCGGCACGACGCTGGCGTTCCTCTTTTTCGGAGCGATCGCCTGGCACGGACATACGCGGGCCGTGCCGTCGGACCTGATGGCGGCGATGCGCAGGGAGCGGCCCTGTTGATCGCCATCGCGATATTCGCCTCGGCCGGCTTCGTGGAAGAGGCCTTTTCGGCCAAGACAATCCTCGCGTCCCTCTCCCGCCTGCCGCAATACGCGGCGTGCGACGTCGTGCTGCCGTTCGGAGACGAATACTCGGCCGACTTCTACCAGGAGGCCTGGCTCGGCCGCCGGCTCGAGCACAATGCGCACGCCGGTCTCAAGTTGCTGGTCGATGCAACCCACCATCCGCATCCCGAAATCTTCGTGCTCCGCCGCCGCGAGTGGCAGGAGATGGAACCGGCCATTCGCCAGTCCCTCACGCCGATCGCCGAAACCGACCACTGGATTGCCTGCCGCGGAATGCGTGCCGCCGACGCGTCCCAAGCCAGCAAGCCACGAGCGGGCAATCGGCTCTAGGTCACGTCGGCCGCGGCCGACCGGGCGGGACACTTCGTCAACGCGCCGAGATTTCCCTATGACCGTCCTCGGAAGCATTCGCAAAAGTAGAATGTCCGTTTTTCTTATTTCGGTTTTCTTGTTTCTTGTGCCGGCCTCTATTAATCAACGAGGTTCTGCAAGATAATTACCACTTAACCTGCTTAAGTGAGGGTCGTCGCTTTGTCACTGCGCATGAACCTCTACGGTTGGAGTCTGCCCGCCTTCAGCCAGGTCATCGGAAGCAAGGACTCTGCCGTGCTGGAGAAAGCGACCGCGCGATCTCCGAGACGCTGCCGGAGGAACCGGCGCAGTCCAAGGCAAAGGCGTGGCTTCGTACTCTCATCGTGAATGGATTTCCTTTCCGAAAGGGTCGCGAGCAGTCAGCGGAACCTACCGATGGTGGGCTCTTGACAGTGCAAATGGAAACGGAGGTTCACGCTTTCACAGTGTATTGCCTGGCTCGCGCCATTGCGCGTGACGAATACCTGGACCTCGCGGGCGAATCTTCGAATTGGACTATGCAGCGGTCGGGTCGCTTTATCGCGATTTGGCGTCATGCGGCTTCACGAAGTCCAAGAGTTGTCGCGTTCAGTTCTTTTCTTGGATGTCGGACCTCAGCAACGGTACGCCGTTGTTTGGCGACGACTTTCGCACGGACTGGTCCTTCTACACGCTGTTCAGCAACAGCGACCTTGAGACGATGATCCCCGTTTTTCAGGCGGCCGCCGACTTTAAGAGGATTTTGCCAGAGGGCCATCCGGGGGAACTCACCAAGAGGATGGCGATGAGCTTGTCCGACGCCGGTAGAGAGTTTGCTTTGGACCTGATCAAGTGGTTCGGACAAATCCAGCAATCCGGGCAAGACGTGTTTATCCTCTGGTGGTAGTCCGCTGCGCGATTCAAAAGGATTCAGGGCAAAGAAAGGGGACGCAGCTCTTCTGGAAAAAGAGCTGCGCCCCCCTTTCTGTGCCCTTGCGAGCAGCTTACCGCCTCGAAGGACGCGGGTATGAACTTGCTTTTGGTGGACGGGGACTTACTGGATCAGAACGTGGAAGTCATCGTCAATGCGTGGAACCGCAATCTGATTCCCTGGTGGCTTTTAATCCCTCAAGGTGTGTCCGGGGCGATTAAAAGGAAGGCTGGAAACGGTCCATTTCGTGAAGGTCGGCGCGACGGGGGAATGATTCCGCTGGGGGGCGCCGTCGAAACCGGCGCAGCCAATTTGCCGTTTCGGGCCATCATTCATGTCGCCGGCATCAACCTGCTTTGGCGGTCTTCGGAGTGGTCCGTGCGGGAATCGGTGCGCAACGCGATGGACCTGGCCAAGAAAAGTGGCTATCGCTCGATTGCTTTTTCCGCTCATCGGAGCTGGTTCGGGTGGAAGGGGAAGGCCGACCGCAACTATTTGGCAATCAAGACGGAATCGTTTCGCCCGAACTTCAGCGAGAAGCTACACATCGGCACGGGCGAAGTCAGCGACTTAAAGGAAATCGCTCCTGGCGTCTGGCTCCCTTCACGGGATCCGCATCGTGCGCGTACAGCCCAGGTCAGGCGCAGGCGGGGCGTCCGGTGATCACGCAGAAGAGTCCGACATCTTTCTGGAAAAGGCGGTCCGCAACCTGCCACCGTCCGGAATTCTTCCGGCACATCCAAGGGTCACCGAAAGGCCTTTGATGCATCACGCCCTGTTTCCCGATTCGAGCCGGCAACCCTCGCCCCAATTGCTCCCGCTCGATGGATTTCCGCCCTATTCGACTTGCAGGACGGGTTCGAGGCGGTCGGCGGTTGCCGCCTGACGCGGGGACCCAGAAAAGGTGCCCCAGAAAAGGTGT
>CAWHWU010000035.1:0-170383 GCA_963833105.1 uncultured Planctomycetaceae bacterium | reverse complement strand
CCTTCCGGCAAGCGCGTATGAACGGTTTTCGCCCCGCTGGTAACGTGGCTGTCCAGATCCTTGGATTTGTGGAGGACAGCCGATGCAGCGCAGCAACTACGGGAAGTCCCGGCCGATTTGTCGGCGTGGCGGAGCGGTTGGAGCAGTGGCGGCAAGGGCGTAAACGAGGCGACCGCATCCCCGCAACTCTTTGGGGTGAAGCCGCCGAGCTCGCCAGCCGGTACGGTGTCAATCGCACGGCCCGGGCCCTGGGACTCGACTATTATCACCTCAAGAAGCGGGTATGAAGACGTCGTCCCGGACCGGACCACGGAAGTCGGCAGCAGACTTGTCCGCTTTGAGGAGTTGCCCGCCTCAGCGTTCGCTGCTCCGCTTGAATGCGTCATCCAATTCGAGAACAGCGAGGCGCACGACTACGAATCGAGTGGCGAGGGAACACGGCCCCGGATGTTGCGGCTCTGGGACGCGACTTCTGGGGAGTCGGCTGATGCTGCAGCTCACTCCCCAGATGCGGATTCTGGTGGCCGTCGAGCCCGTGGATTTCCGCAACGGCATCGATGGGCTCGTGCGGTTGTGCAAGGAGGCTCTGGGCCGGGATCCCTTTCAGGGAAGCGTGTTCGCTTTCCGCAATCGACGGGGAACGGCCGTGAAAGTGTTGTATTGCGACGGACAGGTTTTTGGCTGCTCGCCAAGAAGCTCGAAGCAGAAGACACCCAAATCTTCGTCTTCACAGGAATCGGGCGGCGCACCCATAATCAGCATGTCGGCATTGCTGAAGCTTGCCGAATGGTGGGAATCTCGCATCAATCCGGCCCAAGGAGGTGAGTCATGTCCGGAAAAGGAAGTCCATGCGTCCCCCCCCGCCCTGCGGCAGAGGGAGTCGTTCCTCTCGAGCAGCTCTGGACCGAGCTAGCACCGGAGAAGCGGCGGCAGGCGCTGCGAATCCTGGCGTGCGTCGTAGGTCGGCAGATCGTGCCGTCTCCCGAAAAGGAGGCGGACGATGAACGTTGAGCGCCTTGAATCAGCCGCTTCGAAAGAGCGGGCAACGGCGGCGAAGAAAATCCCAACGAAGCAAGGTCCAGCGACATCGTCGTTATGGCGACCATCATCGAAGATTCGGGATCGTCATTGGCAGCGATTGGCAGTCGTTTACATCCGCCAGTCGTCGCCGCATCAGGTCTCGGAGAACCGCGAGTCACGGGAGCGGCAATACGCGCTGGCCGAATTGGCGCAGCAGTTCGGTTGGCCCGCTGATCGCGTGCTTGTGATCGACGAGGACCAGGGACTGAGCGGGAAGTTTTCCGAGAATCGCGCGGGCTTTCAGCGACTGCTGACGGAAGTGACTCTCGACCACGTGGGATTGGTGTTGGGATTAGAATTGAGTCGCCTGGCGCGATCGTGCAAGGACTGGCACCACTTGGTGGAAGTGTGTGCCTTGTTCGACACCCTGTTGTACGACCAGGATGGCGTCTACGATGCGAACGACAGCAACGACAGGCTCCTGTTGGGAATGAAAGGGGCCATGAGCGAGTACGAATTGATCACGTTGCGCAATCGGTTGGAGCGTGGCCGCGACAACAAGGCGGCACGTGGGGAATTGTTCCTGCACGTGCCGATCGGCTACGTCAAGTCGCCGTCGGGTGAAGTCACGCAGGAACCGGACGAACAGGCTCGCGGCGTCGTCCAGTTGGTATTCGACAAATTCGAGGAATTTGGGACGGTGTGGCGGGTCTTCTGCTATCTCAAGCAGAACAACGTTCAATTCGGCTATCGCTCCTTGCGCGGGCCGAAACGCGGCCAGTTGGAATGGCGTCGTCCCACGCATAACCGCGTTTTAGCAATACTGCGTCATCCGTTCTACGCCGGCGCCTACGCTTACGGATTCCACCGGCCCGGTCGCAAGAACCCGGCCTCTGGTAAGGTTGACGGCGGCAAGTGGTTCTTGTCCCCCGGTGAAATCCGCGTGCTGATCCAAGGACGCATGCCCGCGTACATTAGTTGGGAACAGTACTTGGCGAACCAGCGGCGCCTCAGCGAGAACCGCTCCTTTCCGGGCTCTCAAGGCGCGGCTCGTGCCGGCAGGGCATTGCTGAGCGGGCTGATCGTTTGCGGTAGTTGCGGGCATCGCATGAACGTCGGCTACCATCCCGAGAAGAGGAAGAAGCGCACTACTGGTGCGACACCCATTATTTTGAAGATCGCGAACAGCCTTGCTTTGGGCTGAAAGCGCCGCCGGTGGACGAGTTGGTCGCCCAACAAGTGCTCCGCGCCCTGGAGCCGGCCGCACTTGACTTGAGTCTGCAAGCAGCGGCCCAGATCCAACAAGAACGCGATCGCCTTCACCAACATTGGCGGCAGCGTCTAGCGCGAGCCCAGTACGAGTCAGAGTGCGCCGAGCGTCAGTATCAGAGCGTCGAACCGGAGAACCGCCTGGTGGCGCGGACGCTCGAACGGCGTTGGGAAGATTCGTTATGTCAGCAGCGTCAGCTCCGCGAAGAATATGACCGCTTCCTGGTATCGACGCCAGCGAGCTTGAGCGACTCTGACGCCGAGCGCATCCGAGCCGCAACCCAGAACATGTCTGCACTTTGGAATGCGCCGCATACGACTCCCGAAGATCGGAAGGCCATCGTGCGTTGCCTTGTCGATCAGGTGGTGGTGCATGTCGAACAGAACAGCGAGCATGTGGACGTTTCGATTCGTTGGCACGGTGGCTTTACGAGCCAGCATCAAATAGTCCGTCCGGTGGGCCGCTACACGCAACTGCGCGATTACGACCTGCTGATCGCGAGTATCAAGACGCTGCATCAAGAAGGCAAGAGCGTACCGGCGATCGTCGAACGGTTGAACCAGGAAGGCTTCGTACCACCGCGCCGCCGGGCGCCTTCACTGTTGGCGCCCTGTTCCCCCTCATGCAGCGGCTAGGCTTGATGGGAGAACTCTATCGCGACGATCTGCTCGGCCTCGATGAGTGGTGGATCCGCGACCTGGCTGCGCGACTGGAGGCACCCATCCCCAAGGTCTATTACTGGACAACACAAGGCTGGGTCCATTCACGCAAGACACGCTCGGGAAAGCACTGGATCGTTTGGGCGGACAAGGATGAGCTGAAACGCCTCGAAAAGCTTAAGGTCCAATCCAACTCGTACACGGCCCAACGAAATCCCGAGTTGGTCACTCCCAAGGCTCGGAAAGGCTAGACTAAAAGCACCTCGTTTATGTCAGGCGAAAGCACCGGTCGCTTGCCAACCAGTCCCGTAATGCAATCGGAAAGGGCGTTTTGTGACACGAGGTACAAGCGCCTTTCCGAGGGCCGGTTCCGCTGGTGGCCGGTCAGCGCCGATCAGCACGCCAAAGCCCTGGCCGCCCATCAGCTGCAGGTGTTGCTGTGTGCGGGGGATCCTGAGAGCACCAAAGCCGCACCGAATTGGCGTCCTGTGGCACCCACATGATCTTTGGAGAAGCCTTGCTCCAGGCTCGTCTTGCGTCCTTCGGCCATTTCTTGCTACACCCTCCGGCCGTCGGCGGCTCGCGAGTTTCTTCCGCCGGCAAGGCGATTGTTCCTGTGCGATGCCGGCTGTCCCATGAGACGTCCGCCGCCGGAGATCATCGAGATGAATGACCAGAAGCAGCAAGAGCTGCTGCGCCGCATTGAGGGGGCCGGCCTGGAGGAGGGCGATTTCAAACTGATCCGGGCGGTGTTCGAATCCTACGCCTACCTCACCGATCTGATCGACGACAGAAACACCAGCATCGGTCGGCTGCGAAAGCTGCTGTTCGGAGCGCGAACCGAGAAGACGGCCAACGTGATCGGCCGGGATCAGCCGGTTCAAACGCCCTCGACCGAACAGGCGTCCCTGGCTGCTGAAGAGCCGGCAGAACGGAAAAGGGGACATGGCCGCAACGGGGCCGACAGCTATCCGGGTGCCAACCGGGTGAAGGTTCCGCACGAATCGCTCCAGGCCGGAGACCCCTGCCCGGATTGTGAACAGGGAACGGTCTACGCCATGAGCCGCCCGGGAGTACTGATCCGGTTCGTGGGGCAGCCGCCGATCACGGCCGCGATCTACGAACTGGAGAAGCTGCGCTGCAATCTGTGCGGCGAGATCTTCACGGCGCAGGCACCGCCTGCGGTCGCCGGTGCCGAGAAATACGACGCCACGGTCGCCAGCATGGTGGCTCTGCTCAAGTACGGGACCGGCCAACCCTTCCATCGCCAGGACAAGCTGCAGAAAAGCCTGGGAGTTCCGCTGCCGGCCTCGACGCAATGGGACATCGTCGCGGCCGCAGCCCCGGAGCTGACGCCCGCGTCGGACGAGTTGATCCGTCAAGCGGCGCAAGGGACGGTCGTCCACAACGACGACACGACGGTCAAAATCCTGGAACTGATGCACGCCAAGGAAAAGACGGCATCCGATGAAGAGGACCCCTTCCCGGATTCGTCCCAGCGAACGGGAACGTTCACGTCGGGCATCGTCGCGACCTCGGCCGGACACCGCATCGCGTTGTTCTTCAGCGGCCGCAAGCACGGGGGCGAGAACCTGGCCGACGTCCTCCGGCAGTGCGCCAGCGATCTTCCGCCCCCGATCCAGATGTGCGATGCCCTCTCCCGCAATCTGCCCAAAGAATTTGCGACGATCGTGGCCAACTGCCTGGCTCATGGCCGACGGCAGTTCGTCGACATCAACGAGCGCTTCCCTGACGAGACCCGGTATGTCCTGGAGGCCTTGGAGGTCGTTTACCGCAACGACTCACAGGCGCGACAGCGTCAAATGACGGACGAGGAACGCCTGGCGTTTCATCAAGCCGAAAGCGGTCCGGTGATGGACCGGCTGCGGACGTGGCTCTCCCAGCAGTTCGAGGAACGGCGGGTGGAACCGAATTCGGGACTGGGCGCGGCGATCAGCTACCTCGTCCGGCATTGGGAGAAGCTGACGCTATTTCTCCGGCAGCCGGGTGCCCCGCTGGACAACAACATCTGCGAACGGGCGCTGAAAAAGGCGATCCTGCACCGCAAGAACGCCTACTTCTACAAGACCCGCAACGGCGCCGCCGTCGGCGATCGGTACATGAGCCTGATCCACACCTGCGAGCTCAACGGGGCCAATCCGTTCGACTACCTCACCGCGCTGCTCCGACACGCCGCCGAAGTGGCCGCTGCTCCGGCCGCGTGGATGCCGTGGAATTACACGGCCAAACTCGCCGAGCCGGCTGCCGCGTAGTCTGAACGGCCCTCAGTCTGCCCAAACTCCCGGGTCGCCAGTCGACAAAGAAATTGCAGGCTTGCCGAAAGGACACGACGCATTCCGAAATGGCGGGCCGACCAAACAGTCATCTGAGCGCCCCAACGCAAAGCAGGCCGCCAGAATCCGAGGCTTTGTCGATCGATGGACACCGGCTGGGGATGCCAGCCGCCGATCCTGCAGGAGCTCATCCAGCCGTCGAAAGTGACGACTGTTAATTTTGGATAAGTTGCGTCGGATTAAGTCCCTCCGTTGTGGCGACTGACCGGCCGTTGCCCGGACCCTCAGAATCCGGTAGTGGGTCAGTTTAATGTGTTTTCCGCTTTTCGGGCCGGGTGTCGTATTTTAGTTCGGGGAGCAAGCCGGCGATTTCTTCGATCGACCAGACGTGATCGGTGACGCCCGCTCGCATGGCCGGAGTGCAACGCAAGGTCTGGTGAATCCGGCCGAAGTTGTACCACATGAAGTACAACGCGATCGCGCAGCCGTGGTTCTCAAGCTTCTTAGTGAAGGCGTTCGTTAGACGCGTGAACCTTCTCATGTGCATCCTCATGCTGAGATTGGCGCGTTCCGCGTAGCTGGTCGAGATATGTTTCGGATCGGGGTTGCCGGTGATCCGATGCTTGTTGCACCCAACGCATTCGCCGGGGCTGTAGCGTGTCTCAGGCTGGCCACCGTTGCCCCCGTAGACTTTGACGAGCATCGCGTAATCAACGTCCCATCCGAACGCCTCGTCAACCGCCTTGAGGTAAGCGCCGTGTCCGTCTGACGTGATCTGGACGCGGTGATTCAACCGGCTGGCCAAGTCGGCAACGAACGCCTTGGCCGCTTCGCCGTCGCGAGTCCCGATCAACCAGCTTGGGACCAGCTTTGTTTCAGCGTCGATCGCGGTCCACGTCCACACATCGCCCACTCCGAATTCGCCAGCCTTTTCGGCCGGGACGTTCTTGGATTTCGAATAGACAAAGGACCAGATCTCATCTAGCTGCAGCCGCTTGCAGTTGAGGTTCCGCAGGTTGTGGTACTGGTACTCCGAGCAAGCCGTGCCGAGATCGACCAGCAGCTTGGCGACCGTGTTTTTGGCAACGCCGGTCATGCGGACCGTTGCCCGAATCGAGCACCCTTCGACCAAGGCCCGAACAACCGCACAACGCTTCTCGATGGTCAGCTTGTTCATAGAATCATTATGACCGTGATTGCTTGAGCGGTCAAGCATGTGGTCTAGAAAATCAGAACATTTTGCCGAAAAAGAGCGTTGTTTTAGACCACTAATCGCAAGGCTGACTTGCCGCGGCCGTGCCTCGCAAAGAAGTCATCCGCTTTGACGCAAAGCAGGTCAATGAGCTGGTCATCGGTGTGCCCAAAGTGGCTCCTGCTCAAATCGACCATGGCTGCAAACAACTCAGGCTCCTCGGGCATGGTTGGAATTGGTTCGCATTTCCGATAGCCCAATGCGCTCATTCGTTTCATCATATTCGTATAGCGGTCCTGGTCGATTGCACGGAGGTCTCGCGCCCGACGAATGATCGCTTGCATCGACACTTTCCATCGAATCTTCAAATCTGCGGCCTTTTCAATGGTCAGCCGGCTCAATTCAGCCCTGATTTCGTTCGCTGGCATCAAGAATTCACTTGCGAATCGATCCGCTTCGGCTTCAGGATCCTTTGCTGGCTTGTGATGGAGAACAACGTGCGCGAGTTCATGGCACAAAGTGAATCGTTCGCGGTCCCCAGGAATCGACTCATTCACAAAGAAAACTGGAGGCATATCAGGGTCGTCAAGTGGCCATTGGCTAATGCCATCAACGGACAAGTTTCTGAATCCGCATCGAAAGACGACGCCCCCAGCAGATTCGATCGCATGCACCGCGTTACGGACAGGACCGGCAGGGAGCTGCCACACGCGGCGCAACTCTTTAGCCGCCCATTCCGGGTCGCCGTTGTACTCCATCCGGAAAAATTCGTTCGTCGTATCGACGTGCGAATATTCCAAGAGTGCTGCCGCCTGTAAACGCAACTCGTTTACGACCGCATGAATCCTATTGAGTTCTCGAACCGGGATGCCGCTGCGTTTGCGGTGATACGAACCGCTGGCCCCGTAGGTCTTGCCCGAGCGATAAAAGTATCGCTCGGGTCTGTTAAGAATGTTCGCGATTTGCGAAACGAGAACGTCGGGGATCGGAAGCTGGCCGCCCTCGTAGCGAGAAAGGGTCGAATGATTTATTCCGAGCTTCTCCGCCAGTTCCCTAACGGTATGCCCCTCGGCCTCTCGTGCCAGCGCCAACATCTCGGGATTAGCCAACATCCTCCCCATCCGCTTTCTTCTTTCGATCAGCATCTTTCTTCGGTCGAACATTGAATCCTTTCTCTGTTTCAGACCGTTGCGATTGCGTCCGTGCATTCGCCAAAGTGCCGAAGGCGGCGAGTTGATTGCCGATTAGTTCCCATTCGTCAACGTTTTCTCCGTTTGGCAACGTTAGATAGACGTTTGCGTGACTCCAGTTGGCACTCGGAACATAACCGGCCAGAAGTGCGATCGGCTTTTCATTCGCGCTTGACTGCTTCCAGAAATCCGTGTTGTGCTCGGTAGGGGCATTGCTTCGCTTGAGATCATGATCGAGCTTCTTGACACTGAACCAGACCCGATCCTGAAAGTTGAAAACTTGGAGCCCTTGATGCTCAAACCAATTTGCGTCGTGGGGGATGAAGTCTGAAATTAAAACCTTCAGGCGATGCACAATCTGCGGATGAAGGAATTGCGCCGCTTGACCGTCAGTCAGAATTTGGAAGCACGGATCGTCATGGCGCCTTTTCGAAAAGTCGTCAATGGCGTCGAAGATGCCTTTCCAAATCAGCGGCACCACGGCTGGTCGAAGCAGTGCGGCAGCGGTGTCGAACGTCTCAAGCTCGGGAAACGGGAAGAGTCTTTTCTGTCTCATATGGAGACGATAATTGACCGGACGAGAAAAGTCAACGTTTTTGGTGCGTGATTTGGTGCGTCACGTAAGTACAAACAGACATATTATTTACGTTTATTCCAGCGCGTCATGGCAGCCTTCTTCGCGATCTCTGAACGCTTTGACTTGCTCAGTTTCTTGGCCCGCGCCTTACCGCCTTTGAGTCCGCCAAGACGTCCCAGCGCGACGGCGGCGGGGTTTTTACCATCGTCGGCCCGAGGCTCAGGAGCCGCCTCAGATGTTGCCATTTCACCGATAGCATGCGCCCGCTGATTCACGTCGCGGGGCAGTTTGTGCTTGCTTGAGCGCTTTGGCATGCCTAGATTATTGAACGCCAACCATCTCGTGTCCAGTCTGATCGCGGAGGCCACAACCAATGGGAAGGTGTGCGTTCAATGGCAAACGAGACGGTCGGCGCAAGATTCTATTTTTTTCGCCTCGAAGTTCTGCCCAGGGAAGACGGATCGGTTCCAGAGTTTTCAATCCGCAATGCTCTGTCAGCAACACAACGTCTTCGATTTGAAAGAACATCTACCGGCCCATCGAGTCGCTATGCCGACACGCAAAATGGACTTTTGTGCCTGTGGCCAGAGTTAGCGGCGAACAAGGTTCGGGTTCAGTTCGGAAGGGTTCGACGCGACAATCTGCCAAGCCTGGATGACGGGGGTCAAATCAAGCCCCTTCCCATCGACCCGACGGATGGCATTGTCGAACTCGTCCACCTCCAGTTTTTTAGCAAAATGATCGTCGGCGCCGAGTTTAATTTTTTTGGACCGCGTGCGACCGCCTTTCCACTTTACTTCGAGACGAAGTTCCCATCGCTGCCAAAATTCCGTCTGCGACCGCTGATTAACGATGACGTCCTGCGGCACCTCGACGAGTTGGGTGAGCTGACAATGCTGGATATACGCATCCAGCCTAGCGAAGCCTCTCTTCTTGCGAGTGCCAGCCAAAGTCTTCCGGCAGCGATGCGGGCGACTGCGGATCAAGCCGGCGCCGACACAATCGAGATCATCTTGAAATCAGAGAGAGGAAAGGGACTCGCCGAAAGAACTAGGCAAGCGATTCGCAGGATATTCTCGGCGTCCGATGATCCACTTGGCGATTTCGAAACGTTTCGCGTTGGCGGCAGAGTCGAGGCGACCAACAAAGCTGCAACATTCGATTTTCTTGCAGACAAGTTTGTCTCATCCGTGCAAGTGACGAAGATGACGCGATCGAGATCGGTCCAAGCGGACGCCATGTTCCACGCTATTGAACAAGCGTACAATACAATGAAGGAGGAACTTGAAAACGCCGTGTCGATCGGCTTGGGCGAAAATTCATGAAGACTGGAAAGCTAAAAGCATGGGGGGAAGTGCACTTCCTTCTCGCCGATGCCATTCTTGCCGCGTCAGCCGCTGCCTGCGCAATCGGGATCGTTTTTTATCGGGATTCATCGACCGATCTTGCGCGATTATTGGACGGAAACCGCGCAACTGCGTACGGCACTATCGCCTCGATTTATGCTTCGCTGCTCGGATTTGTGCTGACGGCAGTCTCAATCGTCCTGCTGATTGGTGGACTTCCGCGATTCAAGTTGTTGCGGCAATCCAAGCAGTATGGAGCTGTGTTCGAGACGTTCTTTCACGCCGTCTACGTGCTGGCCATCGGCCTCATTGTTGCCACAGTTGGATTCGTCGTGGATCACGACAACGGTGGCAAGATTAGTCTTTGGCTTGAGGCCATTTCGTTCCTTACGTTCGCGCTCGTGGTTGTCAGGGTCTGGAGATGCGTAGCACTGCTGCGCGCCTTGGCTCTCATTGCCGCAAAGCCATTTGGTGAAACGCAGCCGGACGCATAGTCAATCGCGCGGCCCGCTCCCCGGCCGGAAACGATTATTAAACTGACCCACTACCCAGAATCCGCTCCCTGAGCTCTTGCCTGCCCCAGGAACGCAACCGTGCCCGAGCAGCGAAAGAAGGGGCCGTCTTCTCCGGCGGCCATGCCTGAGATTCTTCAAAAAGCTCCTGAGACTGTGTGAAAATAGGTCGACTTTACGGGATGACTTGAAGGGTGGGGAGCGACTGCGCTGTGGGTCGATGCGCTCCCCCATTCGCCGCTGCACGCGCCGAACGGCAACCCCTTGGCGCATTTTCCCACGGCCGCAAAGAAGGTCAACGGCCGGCTGGACCGCTCAGCCGTGGCGAGTCGTAGAACGCCCCGAACGACTCGAGAAACTTCCGGGAGAAAATCGCGAAATCGAGCACTTCGGTGAACCAAGCGGTGCAACTGGTGCTCGGATCGGCACTCCCGTCACGTCGCCTGGCTTAGTCGGGACAGTTGATGAGCACCAACGCGACCCTCGCCTTTTGATCTACGGGCGCGAGCATCGCCGGATCCAGAGAGCCGGTTCCGAAACCGATCTCGCTATGGGAATTCCGCCCGCAGAGACGACAGGAGTATTGCGCGAACTAAAGGCCCACTCTCACCGGCCGCGATGACGCGCTTTCCGGTTGGCGTAAATGCCTGGCTCACTCCGTTAGCTTAAATGACTTGCTGCCGAAGGCCGAACAACCCGAGATCCTTCCATTTGGGCAGCCAGCTTTCTCCTTCAAGCGTGCCCCGATCATAAAGCTCACCTGACGTGATGTCCCGCTCAAACATGTTCCATGGCGGACCTTGGCCGACGACATGGAAAAACTTTGGGGGAACTGCGCTGCACCTTCGCGAGGGACCGACAGAGCCAAAGAAAGAAAAAAGTTGCGAGCTTGGCGGCTTCAGTGGTCTCGAGTGTGGGCCTTCTGTCGAACAACGAAACTACGCCAAACTTTCCCCATTCCCGCGAATACTCCGCGAACAGATGGTCCGCACCAAAATGAATGAATGCGTCATACTTGCTGTCGACGCGGAGAATGAGCGTTCTCTGGTCCCCGTCTTCCTCCATCTCTTTCGTCAACACGCCAGGCCCTGTCGTTGACTCTCCAGCCGGCAGCAGGGCGGCAGCCAAGCGGTCGCGGATGCCTGTCATGCCGAACGCGTTCCAATAGACGTTCCAGTTTAGTTTTTCAATATCGAGCCTCTCCGAGACACCAGAGTCTTTATCCAGTCGCTGGTCGAGCAGCAACCAGGGATGCTTTCCCCCACGGTGTAAAAGAACTTCGGCATGACACGCTGGACTGAACCGACTGCGTTGCACAACCAGACGTGAAATGCGCGGCTGAGGGGAACCCAAGGCTTATCGAGCGAGGCCCTCCCGCCTTTCCGATCGAAGAGAGAAACGAGTCCGTACCTCCTGTTGATTTGCGACTCTGGGTTTTGTGACCATAAGTGAACACCCATGATGCCATCGAGATCCAGCATCGTGAACCAGCGGCTAAGGCGATATCGATGTTCGTTGGCCCACACATCGCCGCCAGGACCCTCTCGGCGCCGAACCCCAAAAATGTTTCGTTCGTCGTCACACATCGCGCTCGCCGATCCACCGACTTGCTGAATCATCAGGCGGGTTTATCGTTGGTTCCACGGGTCTCACCGACCTTTTTGTCTCGGATCTCAACGAGTCCTGGGTGGTTGAGCACTTCCGCAATCTTTTGCGCCGGAACAACGATGGCTAGCCCCAGATTTGCTTCCGATCGCTCCCCTGTCGGCTTTATCCGCACCTCATTGATTTCGTCTGATCGAATCACCCAATGACCATGAACAAGTCCCAGCAAATACGGGTGGCCAATGCCATGCATGACAACATTTTCCCCGTCTTTGCCAGTTTTGATTGGCGCATTAATGGTTCCGCGAACGAATACCGGGGAACCGCTTAATCCGCCGATGGACCGGGCTTCCACAACGTAAACTTCTGCTTCGCCCCTCCAATCCCCAATGCGGATTCCCGGGATCTTCTCCTTCGACATGATGGCGATGTGGCCAGTACGCACGATTGGGATATTTCTTTCGCGACCAATGGCCAAACTGAATAACCCGACCGCGTACACATTGTCTCCGGGACCAATGTTGCGAGTCTTTATAATCTCGTCGGTGAGGAGCCATTCGTGCGACTGCATCAAACGAAAATCTGCTACGTCGTATGGCGGCATCCAAGGCAGAACTGCCACGTCGACCGAATCGGGCGTGACTGGATGTCTCCACCATTTAGCTTCGGGTGGCACATTGAAGAACGCAGGTCCGCCCTCCTGGGCGCTCATTCTCAAAATGGCGCGCTTGCCTTCAATGGCGTCGGCAACGTGTTTGGCTGTCACCAAATAATTGAAAATGATCGGGTTTCCGGGAGGATGATCGACCGTGACAAAAAAGCCGGTCCCGCGCCAGTGGATCGACCTGTCGACTTCCGTGACCTGTTCGTCGTCCATCCATTCGGGAAATGTTGCGTCCGCCGGAACCGACCCAACAAACACAATGTTCTTTAGAAGGTCATCGTCGATACGCACAAACTGCCTCCAATGCGACGGCCAGGAGCGAAACAGTCCCTCTGGACGTGGTCGCCCAGCGTATCATCAACGGCTTTTCACAAAAACCACCCGCTTGCATAAAAAGTCCGGTAGACTGCAGCCATGAACCGCCGAGTCGCCCTATTGCCGGTGCTGGCCACTCTCGTTCTCGCCACGTCGGCCGCACTCGGCAAAACTCCCGATCCGGTCTCAGGAAAAGTTGTCGCCATCGCGGATGGCGACACACTAACGGTCCTCGACTCGGGCAATGTGCAACACAAGATTCGATTGGCCGGGATCGATGCCCCTGAGAAGAAACAAGCGTTCGGAACAAAGGCCCGTGAGGTGCTTGCAAGTAAAGTGTTCGGCCAGATCGTTCGCGTCGAAGTGACGGGCGACGATCGATACAGGCGCGAGGTGGGCCGCATCTACCTTGGCGACCGATTCATCAATCTCGAAATGGTCCGCGACGGATTCGCGTAGCGATACGTGCGCTACGACAAGCCCGGCGAGTTTTCGGCCGCCGAGTCGGAAGCCCGCGAGCATCGACGTGGATTGCGGGCTGATCCTCATCCTGAGCGGCTGACCGTTGGATTGGGGCACCGACCGGCTGTACATTGGTTGCTGTCCGAGGTTTCGGCGTCGAAACGGGGCACTGCCATGTCAATCCACGAGTCTGAACGCCAGACTCGCAAGCGACGCATCGATCCGCGACTGCGCGGCGGGTTCCCGCTTCCCCCGCTAGCCGAACAGAAACGCATTGTGGCCAGCGTCGAGTTGTTACTGGCCAGAGTGAACGCAGCACGCGAGCATTTAACGCGAATGCCGCCAATACTAAAGCGATTCCGCCAATCCGTCCTCGCCGCCGCCTGCTCCGGCCAACTCACCGCCGACTGGCGCGAATCGAACCCAAGTAAGGAAAGCAGTCACGAACTACTTGCAGTGCGCGACACTGCTAACCGCAAGAAATGGGAGTTGCTTCGAAAGAGCAAGACGTATCAGCCTCCGATTCGGCCGCAAATCGAATTGATCGCTGATGAATCGGACCTTCCGGAACAGTGGGCATGGGCCTCGCCCGATGAATTGTGCGATTCAATCGTCGATTGTCCGCACTCAACTCCCAAGTGGGCCGACGAGGGCGAGATTTGCCTTAGAACGACAAATTTTCGACCCGGAGCTCTGGACCTGACGGTAGTTCGATTCGTGTCGCCGAAGACGGTATGCTGAACGGATCGAGCGACTGAAGCCCGAACCTGGAGATGTCGTCTACAGTCGGGAAGGCGGCATCCTCGGCATCGCCTGCATCATGCCAGACGGTTTGAGGGCCTGCCTTGGCCAACGGATGATGCTAATGCGGACGGCCACAGATGTGTGTCTTCCGGGGTTTCTCACTTATGTGCTGAATTCGCCGTTGATTCTTGCCATCGTTCGCGACCAAACCGGCGGGACGTCTTCACCACACTTGAATGTGGGAGACATCAAAGCGTTTCCAATTCCACTTCCGCCAATTTCCGAGCAAGAAGAGATCGTCCGTCGCATCGAGCGATTCTTCGTCCTTGCGGATCGGATCGAGCAACGGCTCAAAGTCGCGATTGCCCGCACCGAGCGGATTACACAATCGGTTCTCGCACGTGCATTCGCGGGCGAACTCGTTCCGACCGAAGCCGAGCTTGCGCGTTGAGAGGGCCGCGACTATGAGCCCGCGTCGGCGCTGCTGGAACGCATTCGCGCCGGACGCGGGTCCGCAACGGCTCGGCCACAGAAGAACGGCAAGCCCCGAAGAGGTCGCACGGAAGCGACGAAATGATCAGCCGCCGCGCGAGCCACGTTGATCTAAAGGAAGCGCAATGTCGACCACTTTACCGACGCTCTGGGGCATTCACGCCGGTGCGACAGGCGACGCAGACGCGTTGTTTCTCAAGAGGAAATACATTGCGGTCGGTTGGCATCAATGCGGCAACCTGAGCCAACTTGCGCCCGACCGCGAGGCGTTCAAGAAGAAAATCGCCGAAACGTACCCCGGGAAGAAGGCGGGAGCGATCCCCAACAATGCGGGGCAACTCTTTCGATTCGTCCACGAGATGGCCATCGGCGATTTCGTCATCTATCCGTCAAAAGGCGACCGTCAAATCCACATCGGCCGCATCGCTGGACCGTACAAGTTCGACCCCAATTTGGAACCCGGCTGCCCCAACCTCCGTGCCGTCGAGTGGTGAAGGAGTTCCCACGGACCCGGTTTTCGCAAGGCGCGTGATTCGGCGATTCTCGATCGCGTCATCGGATACCGTCCTGACAGGAAGCTCCCCCGGCGGTCTAGCTGCGGCCTCTACCCATCCGCTTCGTCGTTGATTCTGCGGGCGACGGCGACGACGATCGTGTTTGAAATAGTGGCGCGGGCAGGTGTTACGCTCCTAACCCGGTGGCGGCATCAGCAGGAACGGTCGGCCCCGAGCCACGGCTTTGTCATGGAGCGAACGCACGCAGCTTTTCCGGTCAGTCTCACAAGACAGGTGCTTGTCCAGACAGCGTCGTGCGCCTGGGTCCGGGCGAGTTCGCTCCGATTGTCATTCGCTTTCACTAAGGACCGCGAAATCGAATGGCTCTGTCAGAAAAAAAGCGCGCCCTTCACGGACGAGACGTCCGCTGCACCGCACAAGTTTCCCTTCACGGTGGGCCGTCACTGCGTCTACGTATTTCGGATCAGAAAGCTCCAGGCTCACCTTTCTGGGCTGACCATCAACGAAGCAATGTATCGTAACTTTTCCCACCTGGGCGCCCTCGGGCCTTTCGAGTTTAACCACCGGACCGGTCGCCTCGAACTCTTCGCGTGGCGCTGATTCCTTCAGATGGGCAGCAGCCTCATCGATCACCGGGAAAAGGTCTGAGGGCAAAACAATTCTGTTCGGAATTGAGATGCCATGGAGCAACGGTCTACTTAGAGACCAACCAAAGCTCACTTCCAGCGACCGAGTGCCTTCCGGATGCGTGGCCAATCCGACGACTGAATCACATAGATTGGCGCTCACGCCGTTTCGGATGCCTTCAACGAAGCTCTGTGCATCTCCAGTTGCGATCGCTTTCTCGGCGGCAAATACAATCTCGTAAAGCCCTGTCGCCAGCGTCTGCGTTACGCGCCGCTCGAAAGGCTCCTCCATTTCGAAGAACTGTCCCGATTTGGACGTGAGACTGGGAGGGACGCGGGAAAACAGGGTGAGCGTAAAACTGCCACGCTCAGTTTGTCCAAATCTGACCTTCCGCAAATAGTCTGTCGCCGCTCCTGGCCTTTTGCTGGGGAAGTACGCACGCGGGCTCACGGTTGAGCAGGCGGCAGCCAAAATCATATCCTTTGCCTGCTGGAATAGCAGAGCGCCTTCCTCTACCGGTACGCTGCCGTCAGCCAGCTCTTTATCGTCAAGCCTGATTCGAACCAGGTCGGCCGAGGCCAACAGCAAATCACGAAGAATTTCGAGCTGCGACCGTTTCTCGACGGCTTCAAGGGCCGTCAGTGCGTCTCCCATGCGAAGCGCAAAATCGCGGATCGTCGATGAAAGGGGGACGACAATCTCGAATTCCTCGTCCGCCTTGTTTTTCAGTTGCCAGCTAGCCCATTTTCCAGCGTTCTCGTCGCCTTTGGACCATCCCCTGGATCTCAAATATGAGACCAACTCGAGGGGACGAATTGCGGAAAGTGTCTGACGGTCGCGAATGGTCGCCCTCATGGGACACCTCCTGCGGCAATTCGTGTCATCATCTGCATAAGTTCGTCCACCGAAAACACCTTCCTCGGCATTTTGACGGTTGTGGATTTTGCCGAAATGGAATTTAGACCTCGGATTGCGCCCAGTAACCGCAATGACGCAGCGCCAACGACGTTTCCGACTGGCGCAACCATTTGGAGATGTCTTTGGGAACCACGACCACCACGAGAATCCGCGGGACCTGAAGGTCGTCATATCTCAAATCATCGTAGCTTTTCCGCTTGAGCGAAACAGACAGTTCTGTCGCCGTCAAAACCCTGCGACCTCGGCACTTCAGCTGCAATTCGACCCTCGGTGAACGGATCGTCCCCCCGCCTCCGCGCGCTCCGATTCCCCAATCCACGCTCTCATCGTCGACCTCGGGTTTGTACACGTTGTATCCGGCCGCGGCTGCGATGGCCCGAAGATAAGCGTTGCTGAACTGCTCCTTTTGTTGGCTCGGATCCATTCCCACGATTCGACGAGCCCTTCTTTCCTAAAATCGTCCGTACAACCTGCTCGGGACAGACGGTTCGGGTTTTCGACCGCAGCTCTCGGACGCTTTTGATGCGTTGACCTCACCCCCCCCGCAAAGTTGTCGTCATTTTGTGGCAGTCACGTCCTGAACGCAATCGGCAGGGCACTCCTGTGTTAAATGCTTTCTGCTCCACAGCGCTGTTGTTTCGGCAAATGGTGTGAAGACGATCTCCGGTAAGGCCGTTTCGATCGCCGACGGTGACACGACGAGCTTCCTCGATGACGCCAATGGGCAGCAAAAGGCTAGGCTCGCCGGGATCGACGCAGGCCGCGTGGCATTTGCCGTTGCGCGATAAGGCGACGGCGCTGAGCAGTTGTTCCAGCCGAACCGCTCTCTCTTCGACAGAGGTTGCCATGTCCCAAACGAAGACCTGACCTGGCATTGTACAGAGACGCCAACCTGCACAAAAAGGCGGGCGGCTGCACAAAAAGCCGGAGCGAGCGGACTCCGGCCCATGACTTGAGTCGCCGCGATCCCACACCACTCTGATCGACCAGAGCGCGCTGCCCATTCCGTCGCCCCGCTCGGCGTCTCTGGCTGGGCTTTGGTTATCCCCGCGAATGGGGTGTTTGCCAGTCCCTCAAAAAGTGTTTCAAGGGTCACCGCCTTCACTGAATTCTAGCGGGATCGTTGGTTCGTGTGCGACCACAAGTCGACTTCCGCCGGTCGGATCATCGCCAGGATACCCGCTTTGACCGGTTCGGGCAGGCGGGGCCATGCGTCAACGACCGACGCCAACTGGGGGTCAACTGGGCCGACATGGGCGCCAACTGCACCGGATTTTGCACCGCATCGGTCCGCGCCTTGAGTTTTTCCCGGTGTTTTTGAGGTTGTTTCGAGTCCCTCATCGGTCCATCTTTTCGTCACCCGCCGAGCCGCATCGAACAGCATCACCGCGCACGTCCTCTGCCGATTAAATTGCCGGCTTAACGCATGTGGCACTGAGTGGACTCGTGTGCTTGTGCTGGCCTGCTGTTGAAAAGCTGATCCAGACGTTATGAGGGTTTCTGAACCGATTGGGCAAGGAGACCTTGGATGACGAAGGGAAGGAGACGGCACGGTCCGGAAGAGATCGTGCGGAAGCTACAATTGCCGTTGCGATGCCCAACGCAGCACTGACCATCCTGCACGTCGATATGGACGCCTTTTACGCGTCCGTCGAGCAACGCGACCGCCCCGAGCTCCGCGGGCGGCCGGTCATCGTCGGCGGGCTCGGCCGTCGAGGCGTAGTTTGCGCCGCCTCGTACGAAGCCCGCCACTTCGGCGTTCATAGTGCCATGCCGATGGCAACCGCCGGGCGGCTCTGCCCGGAGGCCGTGTACTTATCCCCCGGATGGGGCATTACGCGGAGATCAGCCGTCGCATCCGGGACATCCTCCTCGGCTTCACGCCCCAGGTCGAACCGCTCAGCCTGGACGAGGCCTTCCTGGACGTGCAAGGTTGCGAGGGTCTGTTCGGCCCCGCCCCGGAGATCGGCCGCCAGATCAAGGCCCGCATCAAGAACGAGATGGAATTGACGGCTTCGGTGGGCGTGGCGCCAAACAAGTTCTTGGCCAAGCTCGCCAGCGACCATGGCAAGCCTGGTTGGCTCGGACGCGGTCAGCGCCGATCTTTCTGAATTCCCGAGGCGGCCCTGCGTTTTGGTCAGGGACATTTGCTGACTCGGGCAAGCTGACGAAATGTTGTGGAAAGCGTTCCTCGACAGGGCTAGCATCGTGCCAACCGCCGTTGTTACGGGCGGCAAATGATCCCGCGTGGCAATATCAACTTGCCGGAGCACAAACATGGTGTGCCCGATCGACACGGATCGCAATCTGCTCTTCGGTGTGTTGGCCCTCCAGTCGGATTTAATTGACTCCCGTAAGTTCATCGACGCCTGCACACTTTGGGCAACGCACAAGGACGTGCCTTTGGCCGACTTGCTCGTGCAGCAAGGGTGGCTGCTGCCGGCCGACAAATCGCATGTCGAGTATTTGGTCGACCGCAAACTGCAAAGACACGGAGGCGACGCGAAGGCCAGCCTCGCCTTTGTCCCTGATCAGATCAAACGCTCGTTGGCAGCCTTGGGAGACGCCGATATTCATCGGTCGTTGGCCGAACTTCCGCGACCTCAGGATAAGCTATTAACGACCACCGTAAATTACGTGCCTGAGGAACGGCAGCGTTACAATCTGGAACGATTGCATGCCACGGGCGGTCTGGGGCGCATCTGGCTGGCCCACGACAGTGAATTTGGACGTAGCGTCGCGCTCAAGGAACTGCGGCCGGAGCAGGCCAGCAACGCCGTCCTGCGTCGGCGGTTTCTCAAAGAGGCCCAGATCACCGGGCAACTGGAACATCCCGGGATTGTGCCCGTCTATGAACTCTCGCGGTGGCGGGACAATCAACAGCCGTTCTACACCATGCGCTTCATCAAGGGGCGGACCCTGACCGAGGCGGCCCAAGCTTTCCAAGAAAAGCGGGCAAGGAATGAAGCGGAATCGCTCGACTTTTTGACCCTGCTGAACGCTTTCGTCACGGTCTGCAACACGGTCGCCTACGCCCATTCTCGCGGTGTCATCCACCGTGACCTCAAGGGACAGAATGTAGTCGTCGGGGATTTCGGTGAGGTCGTGGTGCTCGACTGGGGCCTCGCGAAAGTGGTCGGCGGGTTCGAGGCGGAGACGTTGGGGGACTTGGTCGATTACGGCCCCTCGGGACCAACGCCGGTTGGACTCACGCTCCAGGGGCAGACGCTGGGCACGCCGGCTTACATGGCGCCCGAACAGGCCGCCGGCCGTCTCGATGAGATCGACGCGCGGACCGACGTATATGGCTTGGGCGCCATGCTGTATGAGATTCTCACGGGTCAGCCACCCTTCAGTGGATCCGATACAGCAGAGGTGTTGAAAAACGTCTGTGAAAAAGAGCCGACACCGCCTCGGTCTCTTTCGGTCGACGTACCCCCGACATTGGAGACGGTCTGCTTACGCACATTGGCAAAAAACCCGGCGGACCGCTACGCGTCGGCCGCTGAGCTGTCACAGGAGGTTCAGCAGTGGCAGGACGTGCAGCGAAAGCAAGCGGAGGAGGCTCTGCGCGCCTCAGAGGCACTCTACCACTCACTGGTGGAAACGCTCCCTTTAAACGTGTGGCGCAAGGATGTGGAGGGCCGGGCCACCTTTGGAAACAAGGCGTATTGCGAGTCCACAAAACGGCCTTTGTCGGAAATCATCGGCATGACGGACTTCGATCTGTTTCCACCAGAACTGGCCGAAAAGTACCGAAGCGATGATGCATGGGTGATTGAAACGGGGAAGAAATTCGAGGCAACTGAAGAGCACATAACTGCCCACGGTCAGAAACTCACTGTCCAGGTCGTGAAGATTCCGATTTGCGATGCGAACGGTCAGGTTGTCGGGACCCAAGGCATCTTCTGGGACGTGTCCGATCGCAAACGCCTGGAGGAGAAACTCGAACAGGCCGTCGCCGAGCTGAGCCAGCTTCGAAAGCCAGTTGCAACAAAAGGAACGATCGGGGACCACGACGTGAGCACAACGTCACGCTCATGGGCTGGCGTCAACTCGAAATGCTGGAGACGGCTCCACATCGGCCAAACTCAACGTTTTGCTTGGCGACGAGGGCCTGGACGACCGAATGGGTGGCCCTGCTGACGGCAGCGAGCCCTCCCTTGTGGGAGCCAACTGGCCGGCCCGTTGCGCCACGCGGGCCTGCGGGCGCGGACCGTCGAAGTGAAGATTCGCTCGTCGGATTTCCGCACTCGGCACCGGGCTCAAGCGTTGCGGGAACCGAGCAACCTGACGCAAGACGCGGCCGGATATTGTGGCGGCGCGGGACCGAATCCACGCCGAGACGCACCGGCCGGTGCTCGACGCTCGGGCCGCCATGCGGCAGGAGCCGGGCTCCCTTTTCTGGGAAACCTACCTGGTGACGGAGTCGCAGCTTCTAAGGGGCTGCGCCCTTGACTTACCCCCGCTGATCACGGATCCGAGCCGTCACAGCTTTAGGCGCTGCGTTGCCTGTAATGGACTTGCTCATGGGATGGCTCAGACTCGATCACGACTTGTAAGGGGCCGTACACCCCTTCGATTTCTAATTATCGGGTTCTCGCCTCTCGCCGCCGGCTTTGTCGCTGCGCAGTCGCAGCAACTAAGGGGCTGCGTCCCTCGAGCAGCCAGGGCTCTGCAATCAAATCCTACGTGCTACCGGTTGCTGAATCCCGGTGCTGTGGCGTACGTTGCCGACGATTCTACGGAGCGCCGGACCGTCCAAGCTCGGCGGAAGGAGTCGACGCAAGATACGGCCTACCAGGATCTTCTGGCACGCGTGGCTGGCGGCAGCCGCGGCTGTGCTGGCCACCTGCCAGGGGCACCTCCGGGGTCTATACGCCCAACTCAGCAACCGATTCGTGGTTAGTTTCTCCACCACGGGGTTCGCGTCCGTGGCGATGGGCGAATACCTCTCGCGGGAGTTCACGCTGTCGAAGTTCTCGCGTACGGCGCTATGACGCTGCCTGCACCTTCGTCCGGCCGCTGGACAAGATCGCCGTGGTGGGCGTTGCGGCCAATCCCTGTCCGGTCGGCATGCTCCTCTGGACGGACTGGCGGCCTTCGTCGGTCAGCCTGCTGGGCGACAAAGACGTGGGGGATGTGGGGGTGTTCCCTGCGTCCGTTCGGGGTACCACACGCTCGTCGGATTTCGTCAACGGTTAACCGCACGTGTCGCCACGGCGACCAAAGGCCACGGCTCGTTTCCTGTTCCAATTACCGGATCGGCTCGGGCCTCAGGGCCTTCACTTCGCACGGCAATCATGCTGCGGCCGCGATTTCGGACTGAGGAACGGGCATACACTTCGGGACCATTTGCGTTTGCAGCAGCTCGACCATTTGCTGACTCTGGGCAAGGTGCAGAAACACCCCTGACTCGGCTACCGTTCGCAACTGTTCACAAAAAATGGAGCAAGGTGCGAACACTACAAATATCTTGTCAACATTGTACTTACGTCATATTGTTCGCATGTTCGCACTGTTCGCAATGACCATAGTAGCTCGCGGGCGCAATAAAACTGAGAGACGGTCCAGTTTCAACGATTTCATTTGCTGACGGACATCGTGTGTGTGACTGCAAGGTGTGAACAGATCAACAAACATGACGTAACTTACCTTCACATCAATGGTTACAATGTTCGCAGGGGTTGTGAACGCCGGGGCAGCGAATGCGAACAGGCAGCCTGGTCACCGATGCAGCCGGTCGCGAACCCTAACCGCCCGCCCCGTGCCCTTGGGCAGACCTGCTCGCTGTCGTTCGCCGCCATCCGCCGGGCGCCGCCGCGGACGTGCGATCAACCCGCAATAGCCTTGGATTCTCGTTCAACAAGGCCGACCACCTGGTTCTTCACGCTTCCGCCGATAACAACCGGCACCCTGCCAAGCCGGCAGCTATTTCAACGCCGCGATCACGGGCAAACTCGCCCGTTTGAAGGGGCTGCAGTCGCCTCGCCCGCTCGTTCGTCTGCGTGGGGGTCAACTTATTGCAGGAATGCTTACGCCTTGTTGCAGCGCCTGCGCCAGGATGATGCGGTTAATTGTGACCGAGTCGTAGTTGCCAGGATCAGACCCGACCGGCAATTGGATGGCGACAACAGCCGAATGATTGCCGGACCGTTGGAGAATGGCCAGCTGTTTCTCCCGCGACTCGTCAGCATCGCCATCGAGCAACAGCACTACCGGCTTCCCTCTCCAATGCTCGCCGAGCAGAGCATGTTGTCGAGCATCAGTGTTTTCCCGAAGGCTGCAACCGCAGTCCCCCACTGACCAAACGTCGATCACGCCTTCAACGACCACCACAAAGGGCTGATTGACCGCCCGATCGAAGTTGTAAAGGACCTCGCTCTTCTTCATGCCGGGCATCGTCACATACTTGGGCGTGTCCTTATCCGCAAGCGTGTCCACGTAGCGCGCCTGCCAACCCACAAACTCCCCGCGGAAGTAGATCGGCACGATAATCCGGTTCTGGAGCCAGCAGGCCACCTTCAATTGGTGATTCGGCTCGATACACAGCCCCAGCCGGTACTTGTGTAACACCGCCGGGGACAGTCGCCGCTCCACCACCAGATACTGCACAGCCGGATGCGCCAGCGGCAGATCGCGAAGGAAGAGGCAGTTTCCCGGTGGAACCAGGCCGCCGGTCGTCTCCGCCGCGACCGTCGCCTGACGCACTTCCCAGGGCGCTGCATTCTTATTCCGAAAACCAAGAATCCGATCCGCCAGGGCACCAGATTGTTGGGATCCTTGGAGCAATCCTCATTGAAGCAGCGAACAAGATGCGTCATCGACCAATTGTTGTTGAGAGGATCAGGCTGCCCGTACTGGTAATTAATATTCAGTCGAAACCGCGTGTCGTTACAGAATAGACAGCACGCCCTGTAAGTCTCGCCCCAGAACAGAATGGACCTTTGCCGCCGGCCGTTTTGGTAGCTGATCCCACCCCATTGAAGCGCCATGCCCTCGTTGGAGATGCGGATTTCTCCCAAATGGGCGTTTTCGATCGCCTGATACAACATGGGCGACAACACGTTGGCATTCAACATGAGATTCCTCCTTATTCCGTAGTCCGTCCTCTACCAAATCAGGCATCATGCGGCGCTGACCTAATGCAGCATGGGACAGTCTTGCTTCATCCGCAGCGTGCAATCGCGTTGAAGCTAATCGGCCAAAAACCGAGGGACGATCCTCTTCGTCAGCTCGTCGGCCGTGTACTGGCTAGAGACGTCGTACATCCGGCTCAGCTTGTCATCGATCTGCACAATCCTTGGAGGGGCCCAACGCCCATCCATGTAGCGGATCTTGGACCAGTTGATCCGTGCGCAGCGCGTCTCCCCGTCGGTCGTTCCGAGGCAGCCCACGACCGACATGTGCACGGGAAGCTGCCTCGAGTGCTCGCAGTCCGCGTGATGCATCAAACGCGTGGGAGGCGCGCTTCCCAAATCGCTCCTCACGCGGTGGATCAACCACACGGTGCACCGGTAGCGGGCAGCGATGTCCCGCTGGAGGCTCCGGCCGAGCGTTTCCAGCAGGAAGTGAAACTTGCGCAGGCTGGTCGTAGGCCCCGACTTTCCCTCCACGTAACGGCGGCACATTCCGCTCGCAGAGTCGACAATCACCGTCCGCAACTGTCGCCCCGCATCGACTTCCCGCTGAAGCAGGACGCTGATTTCCTCGATGTAACCCGCGCCTGTCATCGGGTTGCCGCTGATTCCGGACATGTCGAAGAGGCGGATCGTGTCGTTGACCCAGCCCCGGTTAAGCTGCCAGCGTTCGCGTTCGCCGAGCAGCTGGCCTCCGTTGGAGCACAGTCGGCGCTCGTACTCCTCGACATGGTCCGACGTCGTGAAAGCGGCCCAGTTCAGCGTCTCCAGCTTGCTCCGCTGAATCGACATTGCGGATGACCAGATCCGCGGCGACAGCGTTTTCCTCGATTCCTCGTAGGAGAAGAAGGCGACAAGCGGCGCCCGCTGGCCCTCACGTAACGCCTCCGTGTACGCGGTCCGCGCCGTGTCGCGCAGAGCTGGGCGGCTAGGGTCGTTGTCCCGCCGCCAGTCACGCCCAGCAAGAGATTGCAGTCCCCCTCGCGCTGGCCCCCCAGCGCCTCATCAAAAAAGTCGATCCCGGTCGGGTGGACCACGACCGTTTGGACGGTCTGTTCGCCGAACTCGGGCGCCAGCTCCGCCGGCTCGACGGCGCCGATGGCGGCAATCGCCTGCCGCTGCCGGTGTAACCCGGCGAGAAAGGCCGTCAGCGTTGTCGCGTTCGACCCCGATTGGCTGTTCTGCACAATCAAGCGCAAAGGGTCGACGATCGTCCGCTCCGTCAAGAACCGGCGGAGGACCTCCGTACCGTACTGCGGCTCGAGGATTTCAGCCGGGAGATGGAAGGCGGAGCTGATCAGCCCCGTCCCCGGGTTCAAGATATGCGTTTCGGCGCCCGCCATGATCGGCATCGTGCCGGGCCGGCTGCGCTCCTCGTTGAACGTCATGCGGACGGTAAACTCAGAAAAAGCGCGGTCGCGCGTGTAGACCCGGAGCAGCGTCTGCCATAGGACCGCATAGACGCTTTCTCCCTGCTGATTGAAGTAGTCCGGTTTTACATGCTGCCGCGCTTCGCCGAAGAACGACGGGAACCGCAGGAAGAATGTGAATAAGCCGTCGAGCACCTCGGAGTTAATTGGCAGCTCGTGTCCTTCCGGGGCTTGCACTGCGCGTCTGGGATCGCAAGGAGATTTGGGACGAGCACGCCGTTTTTGCCAATCATCGTTCTATTCCAATGGTCAGTGTGGAGCTGCGTTGGCGGGGTTTCGCTGTTTTCAATGGCAAGGGACGATATTCTTTCATTGCCTTTGTGTCACCGAGTGTTTGTAGTAAAGCTAGCTCTGGACGCCATTGATCGAGCTCTGCGGCCTGTGATCCCTAATCAGCGGATTTGGCCGGAGCGGCCGACAGCTTCTGGCTCATCAACGTCGTCATCTCCATTGCTGACCGCATCGATCGCTGTCCAGCGGATGCCGACGAGTTCAACGCGGAAACTTTGGCTCTGAAACGTAATCGTCGCTTTTAGTGTTCCGCGACGACTGCTCGTTCGGAGCCACCCCTTATCCCTCCAAAGTCGACGAGTTGCGTCCGGATCGAAGTGGCCTTCCTCGATCGCTTCGCGAAGCTTGTGAGGATAGATCCCAAGGCACTCGGCCCCCGGCTCCGCATGGCTGCAGATGCGCCACTTCCCCAGCCAGCCGTTTATCGGCGGTGCAGATCCAACCCTTCGCTCGTCCACAAATTCCTCGCGACGAGAGTTGCACCACGAGACGACGTAACGTAGGGCGGCAGCCGCGCGATCGGCCTCAACGGTTTCAGCGACAAGCTCGTCGAAGAGGGCGTCAGTCAGATATTCGTACTGCCACGGCAACGCCAGCGCTTGATGCATGAGTTCGGCGCCGACATCGATCACAGCCAGCGTCGGGGCCAATCGCCCAGCCACGTGATTCGCGCCGGCGCGTTCGAGAAAATGCTGTCGCCGTTGCTCAAAATACGCGCGATGCCGGCAGGTACTGTAGGTTAGCCAGCAGGAAAGCCACACCGCGCGGGCCGGCATGCCCATAATTTCGCAGCACCTCCTCATTAAAGCGAGTAACGATCTGCGCCGTCTGCTCGTTCGTTTCGCCAAAGGGGCTGCCCCACAATTCAAGCACCCGCGCCGCACGCCACCGTCCTGCGACATGCTGGTCATGGTCGTTTCCCCACTGCTGAGCATTGGCGTCCGCCAGCTCCCGCTGCTACGTATTCCTTGTGGACTGCCGCGGCCTCGCCCATGGCCGCTTTGTACGAGGTAGGCGACTTCCGGAACGTCCTGAGGATGCCGTGCGCGCTTCGTGTCATCCAGGATGAGTGGGATTGACTTCAGAATCGTCAGGGCACGCTCGATCCAGACGAAGGTCGCGTCCCAAACTGCAACCGCCGCGGCCTGAGAGGATTCATCTGGGTTGCCCCAAACGGACGCTGCACCGCGGAGCGTCGTGGTTTTTCCTCCCGTCGTCGGCCCTGCCAAGCTAAAGACGTAGCCGAGCACGCCCAAGATAAATAGGAGGAACGACGAGAACGACACGTAGATCGCGATGAGTGCTCTGGGATACGGCCGAAGCAGAGCCACCGCCGCAACCCAATGCTCCAAGTCGCCGCGCGAGTGATAGGCGTCGACCAATTGCTCGTCACCGAGGTCGAGCCCGCGAAAGTCAAGTGCACGTGGCTCGATAGTTCTTCGTTTTCACCAGGCTGTGGCCCAGCAACTTGGCGCGCCTTCTTCAACAGGCGGCTGCCCGCCGCTCGCACCAACGGCCGGACCGGCGATCACCGTTCGGCCCCACAGAAAAATCAGCTCGCCGTCGATGCGGTGCCAACCCATGCTCCGGGCAACGCGATCGACGTCGAGGTCGTCTCGGTTGGCCGCCTCGAAATCTGCCAAGTATTGGATCACGGCGGAACTGTTGTTTGCAGTGATCGGGCAGCCGAAGGTCGCGAGCTCTAAAATCTTCCGCCGGTCCGCTGCGTCGCCGCGACCGATGACGTGCGAATGCCAGCGTCCTCCGCAACGCCACGCGACCTCCCAATCGATTGCCTTTGTCTCGATATCGACCTTTTGCCGCAGAATGATCAGCGGACGCTAGCGACGCGTTCTTGTGGATTCGAGCCAACTCGGCCGATCCCGTTTTCATCGACGATCCAGCCCGGCGGGACGATCAGGTCGCCCGGGATTTCTCGATCATTGAGTGCATCCGCAACCCGGACGGCGTCGTGCTGCTGCACGCCCTCCGTTGTCGAAATGTAGCCGTGGGCGACGATTTCGTTTGCAAGACGAATCAAGTTCTGGGTTCGATAGCCCTGGACGTCCAACTGCTTCAGGCGGGCACGAATTCGGCTGCACGCTGCCGGCAATGCACCGCGATACTGAATTACTGCGGCCGTGATCGCCAGGGTCATCGCATGATTGCATCGTGCCGGGTCGTCGTGCCCACACATCATCGCAAGAGTTGCCTCGAACAGGTTCCTCGAGCTTGCTGAGGGGGATGGTCCGTCGTACGCAAGACGACCCGGTGCGAGCTGGTCAAGGTCATGGAGGAAACGAAGCGAGTTCGTCCGGAACGGCTCGCGCGCGAACAGGATCTGGTCGAGCCCGAATGACGCGTCCGTCGCCGCCCGGAACGCTGCAGTTATTCGAGCATTTTGATCGGAGTCAGCAAGCGTCGGCGCGTCAATCGGGACGTCGTCGTTGCCGATTCGTATGTGGGCGCACTGGGGACGTTCGGGAAGACGGATTGGCGCAGCGGCTGATCGCCGTTGACTCTGGGAGGTGATGAAGATAAGGTTGACATTAGTAGAGCTTTCATTTTTGGGGCACTCGTGGCAGTAACCGCGGTGCCCTGTTTTTTGTGTTGAGATGCAGGAAATACTTCCTCCTGACGAGCCTTCGCATGACCAAACCAGGTGGTGGCGGCCGAGCATGGATTTGGTCGAGTGTGACGCCCGGTAAAGTGTTGCCGATTATTACGCGGACCTCTTTGGGCAAATCGCGATGGCTCATCTCTGGCTCCGTCCATTGCTTTGTGAGTCGGGCTGCATACACGAGTTGGCGCGATTGCGCATCAGGTAGTCCAGGAGGTCGGACCGCAGATATCGGATCGACCGATTGACGATCCGCGATGCCTTGATCCGTCCACGTCGGCGCTCGTCTCGGAGCTGATGCTGCTCCAGACCGATGAGTTGGGCCGCCTCGGCCTCGCTGAATGCGACCCGGTCGCCCAGTGCTTCGGCGCTCCCTTTCGAGACGTGCCACCACGCGCTCGACGATGAGTTCGATCACCGGTTCGAGGTCATGAGGGTCGAGGGTTACTTGCACGGCGCTGCCTCAGACAGCGGCCACTTCGCGCGACTGGAAGTAGCGGATTAGCTCGGCGACGTTCGATTCCGCGAAGACGAATCGCAGAGATCCGTCACGACGCGGGCGTGACACATGGCCGGTTTTGATCGCCCACCGGATTTGACTTTCGGTCGCGGCGACGCCGGCCTGGCGAATCTCGCAACAAAATCTGCAAAGCACATGGCTGCTCCCAAAAAAAAACTGGCCCTGGGGTTACCCAGGGCCGTGATAGCATCGTGTTGTTGGGAGGTGCCAGAGCGAAGACAATTACTTTTGTCGTGCGCTTGAGACTCGTGGCCTTTCTTGGCTCTTGATGGCTTTACGTGGCTTTTGTTGGCTTTTCTTCGTCTTCTTTTTTCGCTTCGCGACTTTCTTTCAGTCGTCCCGTGGCCGCGTCGTACTCGGTCTGGATTTGAAAGAAGACCTGGAATTCGTCGCGCTTTTCTTTACGCACCCACACACGCTTGTTAGCAAGTCGTGCCAAGTCTCTTCGAGCGGTCTTGCTTTCTGTCTCGGCCGTAATCGACCGCGCTTGCAAGTTCCTCGCCCGTCCCAATAAGCGGACCGAACTGATATTTCGACGGAGGGGTCTCATCAGCTTCGTGCCACCATTTCTCTTTCGTTGCCCGAGTCGGTCGGATCGCGTCCGCCGGCGGCGAGTCGGTGCTAATGTTCTCGCGAGCCGCATCGGCTGCGGCGACTTCGCCGGGACACCCGGTCGCGCCCGCTGAAGCCGTCTCACCAAGCCGACCGTCTTCCAGCACGGGCCCATTCGCGATCGCCTTGTCCGTCGCAGGACCCGCATTTTGGGAATCGTTCCATGATGGTGGCCCCGTCAGAAATGGCGGCCGCTGGTCCTCCGGTACATGGTCGCCGGAGACGACTCGCTCAATCGCGTGAAGCCTGAGCAGCAACTCTTCGACTTCAGGGATGTTCTTCGGGTCGAGGTCGCGGCGTAATCTTGCAAGCGGGGAGCAATTAATCCCACGAGATTCGGCGAGCATGCTGAGCTGCTCGCACACCTGATCAATGCGGCGCAACGTCTCCTGATAGATTTCTTTCGCGGCCGCAGGTTCCATTAGGGCTACCCCTGGGTAGAGGCAGACATCCAGCTCCCACACCTTGAAGTCGTCGTTCCAGACCGCGACGTCCTGGAGGCGGTAAAGAAGATGGCGCAATGATTCGGACGTTGTGCGCGGTCTGCTCGGCTCGCTGGCCATCGAAATGTCCCTGTGAATCGGGCTGGTCAAGGGCGGAGCCGAGCGAAAGATCAGGAGGGCCCGGGCCTCTCGCGCCGGCAAATTGGATTGGCGGCCGCTTGACTCAGCCGCCGACAACCCGACCCGCGATTTTACCCGTGCCGACCGCCGAAGAATAAGCTCCGCGGCGCTGGCGGCCAGCTTGATCTGAATGGCCGGTTCGGCGGCGAATGTCCGGCCGCACGCCGGAACGAGAATCGCGTTCGCCCGCCAAGGATCGCTTCGGCCAGCGCCAGAGAAGACAGCTTCCTTCACGTCCTGAAGCCCCTCGTTCAATGAAGTGCGGAGAGTGTGCTCCGTTGAGCCAGCGATGCAGGCAATACGCGATAACAAATCCGATTGAGCAAACGGACGGCGGGGACCCGCTACAGCCGCCAACGTCGGTCACGCTTCGATGATTCGCCGTGAGTCCAGTCTTCGTTCGCTCGCCCGATCGGTTGGCAGCCGGCTCTCGGCATCGATGTACGCGACGTGCTGAAAAAGCAGCGCTGATTTACATCAGGTTTACATCTCGACAGACCCGAACCCCTTTCGGCCGACACTCGCCATGATATGAATTCCCCGAGAAAAACGGGGTTCGGCGTAGCCAGTGCGAGACGGTTTGAGCCTGTCCTTCGGATTTTAAGTCCCGTGCGTCTGCCGATTCCGCCACTCGGCCATGGTCCTGGGCGTCCCATCGGCTGGAAGGGCGTTTAACCCTGTCGCGATTATCGCGATTGGTGACCGTCCGGCAACCAAACGTGCTGTCAGGTTGCTCAAGCGGACGCTTGGGACGACGCACGGTCCTCCTCGTGATTCAAAAGCGCATGGCCCAAAGGACCTGCTCATCCGAGATCTGCGCTACCGTAAGAGGGCAAATTCCTCGTCTGGGTTCACGTCTTCGAGCCAGCAGGCTGGATTGACAATGAGCGACGTGAGCCATTCTGCGACAGGAAGCCTGGGAAATCCTTTGTCAGGCGGCTTGCCAGAGAGTTATCCACAGATCGCGGGCGCGCCGCAACTCTCGCTTAGGGAATGGTGACTGGCACAAATCCGGAGGGTCCTGTGATTCTTTGGCCGTCATCGCTGGTCGTCGATTCTGGGATTGGACTTTTTCAGCATCTCGTAGGACTGCTGATCAATCAGATTAAACAACAGCCATTGGTGGCCCCATTGCTGCGCAATCATGCCGGGGAATTTGTCGTCGGCTGCCTGCACAGCGTCGGCCATGCGATCGACGACCTTGGGATCCTTGGGCAACCCGACCAGCATCCCATAGGCCCACTGGGGTTTATCGGGCCGCATGAGGGCCCATTGCGGCGTTGGCGCGATCTCATTGAGCCGCTTCAACAGGGGCAAGACGATTTCCTGATCGACGTGGGTCGTACCGTCGACATCGAAGAACTTTCCGTTCTTTTCGAGGAATTCGATAGCCGGCCGCTTCTGATGTTTGTCGAGCATATCCGAGCGGACGTGCTGATCGGCAAATTCCTTAAAGTCTTTCCGGCACCCGGCGACAGCCAGCGTCAGCGCGAGACACAAACAGGAAACCCAGCGATGGCAGCTCCAGGTCATGATGCGGGGACTCTCTCGCAGAAGGGACGGACTTATTGTGTATCCAGGTTGATGGTCTCGCCGCCGCTCGGTGTGCCCAGGGCGACGTAAGTTTGCACGTCGAGACTGTTGTTGAGAAACACGCACGAGCCGTCGGCGAGCGCGAAATTGGCTCCTTGCGGGTGCCAGCTGCCAAAACAGAGCGGATCCGTGGGCGACAGATTGATCGGATGATTGGCATCCGGATAAAGATAGGGCACGGACGCCGAGTCATATTCGTCAGCAAAGGCGACCTGACCGCACCAGGCCGACGTGAAGGGGAGGGTCGAGGGCCCGGGCGGCTGAACCAGCCGTTCGCCGATCAGCAGCGTCTGGGACGTGCCGTCGGTAATTTGAGCGATGCGAGTGCAGGTCATCGATGCGAGGATCCCTTCGGAGCCGCAATAGTTTCCGGACGCCAGTTGATAGGGCTGCTCGCCGATCGGCGTGACGGCGATCACGTCATTGCCGAGTTCAGAAGGGCAGCGGAACGCGGGAATCGAGCGGCCAATCAGTGCGAGATTGCCACCGATTGCCGTTCCCGCCCCAAAATTGATCTGCGTATAAATCGCATTTTGCTCGATATAGGGGAGAAGCATCGCACCCCAACCCCAGCCCGATTGCATCGGAAAAGAGGGTCCCATCACGTAGGCGCCGGCAGGGAAAAATCCGTGGACGTCGTAATAGTTGTGCATCGCCAGCGCCAATTGGTGCAATTGATTCTTGCAGATAGTCCGCCGCGCGGCGTCGCGCGACGATTGAACAGCGGGAAGCAGCAAAGCGACCAGGAGGCCGATGATCGCGATGGAGACCATCAATTCAATCAGCGTAAATCCGTGTTGGCGGACGAATCGATTCGACATGGAATGGCCCTGAAGGTGGTCTGAGCAGCAACCACAAATTTCCGGCATTTGGCCGGCGAGAGCGGGAGAAAAGAGAAAAACTTGAGGACCGTGAGAAACGCCAAGCCCGTCATAAGCAACGAGGGAGTTGCGAAGAGTCCTCGTGCTTGTGCCGGGCCGGCGTCTCAAACGGTGCGTGTTTCTGCAGACGTCCGCTCTGTCTTCGTCAAACTGACTCGAACAATCCGGACGTCACGAAAACGGCGTCACGCGCCATCCCGAAGTTATCGCACCTCGTCGTCCACTTCGCCGCGAGCCTGCGAAACTTCGCTGGAAACGGCGTTATGACTAGTAGCTGCCGCAGCAACTGTAGCAGCAGTTGCCGCAGCAATCGGAGGTGTAGCAGCTCGTGCTGCAGCAGTAACCGGAGCAACACAAGAACCAGCAGTTCTTGTAGCACTCGGCCTTCTTACAGCAGTTCTGCACGCAACACTTGCAACAGCCAGTAAACGTGCCGCACTTCGTGTTGCACACGCACGGGCAATAGCAGGAGCAGCAACCGCAGTTCGTCAGGCAGCCGTGGCAATCGATGCCCTGGCAGCAGCAGTTGTTGCAGCACGAGGACGTGGTGGCCCACACAGGCAGACCAACCACCGCGAGGCAAGCAATGGCCATCAGGGCCGTTCGCACTAAACGAAGACGTCGACTCATCAGCTTCTCTCCTCATGTCTCGCGATTCCTTTCGCTGGAAGAAATGGCCCGCTACTTCCCTGGACGTGCCGGACAAGCCTCGGTTGTAGCCGGCTGATCAAAGTAATCTTGATTGACCCCAAGTTCAATTAAAAAAATGTAATTATTGTAAGATTGTGTAAAATAGTTCGAGTGTATCGATTGTAGCGTTTATTAATCAAAAATTGACTAAGAAGCATAGTAAAATTACGTAGATTTATTTAACTTCATTCAAATCAATGATTTAAGTCAAGTGAACGAAATGTGTCCGAGCGGATCGGGCACTTGTGCAGATGAAAGTCCAAGAAGCGACGTAGGTGTTTACTCGCGGCGGCCGTCGTATCCGGTTCCGTCTCAGGCGGCGTCAGGCGCCTTCGCGCAATCTCCCCAAACGAGTGAGATCCGCCTGTCGATGAGCAGCCCTCAATTCACTTTGGTGACCGTCTCGAGCGGGCTTTTTGCGAGTCCCGAACAGCGCTCCTTATTGCCCCAGACGGACCGCGTCGCATGGCGCCAATTGTCCAGCACCTCGCGAATCACGCGCGGCTGACAGCGTCGACACGATTCAGCGGCTCTTCCAGGAACAGCGGAACCTGCTTCGAAAGGCGCGGATTCCAAGACACGCTTGTCTTCATTCCGATCGAGGACTCGAGCGTCCGTTTTCTCGTGGCCCTGGAAATCGGTCGATTCGATCCACGAGCGTGATCCGCTCGCCTGCGATCCGCGTGGCGCCCGCTCGCTTTGTTGATCTGTGCTCACGATCGACATACGCTGAGGTGGGGACCCTGTAGTGCGTCGTGTTGAATTCACGCAGCGGCATTTCTTACGTGAAGAGCTTCCTGAAAGAACAATTCGTCCGCTGGCGACGCTCGCCAGCACTCGAGGCCTTGCCGAGTTACTGCGTCAGCATCGCAACTCACCTCGTCGCGTTGCTTCTTCTGGCGGCAATCGTCATGCGACTGGCTCCCAAGGGGGCCGAATCGATGCCGGTCGAGGTCTTTGGAAACGACGGGCCGGACGCGGCGGCGGAGCCACTCGACAACGTCCGCTTGTCAGCAGATACCACTGAAAAGTTGCCCGACGGTGCCGGGGCATTGAAATTTGACGCCATTGACGTTGAAAAGGCGTTGTCGGCACTACCGGTGAGTGTGGGGCCTGTGGAATTCAAGGGTGATTTCACGGCGACCATCGGGCAACGCGCCGGCTTTGCCGGAGAATTGGCGGGGCGCAGCGGCCCGACCCGATCGCAGCTTCTGACGAGGGGAGGCGGAAACTCGGTGAGCGAGCGGTGCGTGACGAACGGATTGAACTGGCTCGTGCGCTATCAGCAACCGGACGGCAAATGGAGCTTTCGTCACGGGCCCGACGATCCCGGCTCGTTGGCCCAGTGTACGACCGGCGCTACGGGGCTTGCACTGTTGTCGTTCCTCGGCGCAGGACACACGCATCGCAACAAGAACTCACGTTACCGTGCGAACGTCGACAAGGGACTCCGTTACCTGATCTCCCAAATCAAACTCGAGGGAAACAGTGGAGATCTACGCGGCAAAGTGGTCAGCAACGAGGGAATGTACGCGGACGCCATCGCCACCCTGGCGCTCTGCGAAGCCTACGTGCAAACAGGTGACTTGGAACTCAAGACGCACGCCCAACAGGCCGTCAATTTCCTTGTCGCGGCTCAAGATCTTCGAGGGGGCGGGTGGCGGTACGCGCCCACCAACAGGGGGACACGACGGTCACCGGCTGGGTGCTGATGGCGCTCAAAAGTGCCAAAGCCGGGCACCTGAGGATTCCGGAGCATACGTTCGCGGATGCCAAGCGGTTCCTCGATTTCGTCCAATCGGACGGCGGAAGCCGCTACGGTTACGATAACCGCGGAGCGACCCCTCCCATGACGGCCATCGGCCTGCTTTGTCGGATGTACCTCGGCTGGATGCGAGACAATCAGGCTCTCGAACACGGGGTGGAATTTCTCAGCCAAACGGGCCCCTCTCTGGAAGACATTTACTACGATTACTACGCGACCCAGGTCCTGCACCATTGGGGCGGCCCTGAGTGGAAAAAATGGAATCAGGTGCTCCGGGATCACCTGATCGAGACACAAGTCAAAGGCGGAGATGCGGCGGGAAGCTGGAAGCCGACGGGCGACCACGGCGCCAGCGCTGGCGGCCGGCTGTATCAGACCTGTCTCAGCGTGATGACGCTCGAAGTGTATTACCGCTATTTGCCCCTCTATCAGAAGGAACTCGCGGGCCGCAAAAAGTGACGACGGGCCGGCGATGCGACAGTTTGCTATCATCGGCTCGTCTCGTTTTTCACGGAGCGTGACTGGAGCAAGGACGTGTTCAATTGACCGTCGCAAGAGAAAGAACCTGTCATGAACACCGATCTGGGAGTCGCCGAGGGACGCGGGCCGATCTCGCCGACCCTTCTGGCGCATGAGTTACATCATTTAGCTGCCCATTGGTTGTGGGTTTTGCTTCTCGGCATCCTCTTGGCTGTGGCGGGGATGGCGGCCATCGTCGTTCCCCCCGCAACCGTCGGCACAACCCTGGCGGTGACGATCGTCTTAGGGGCCCTGTTGATGGTCGGCGGTGTCGCCACGATCGTCAGTTCTTTCTGGATCGGCCGATGGAGCGGGTTCCTCGTGCAGTTGCTGGTCGGGCTGATTTACCTCGCCTGCGGCTTTGTGATGACCGAAAAGCCGGTGGTCACGGCCGTCGCCATGACGGTTTTCATCGCCGTCACGTTTGTCGTGCTGGGCGTGTTTCGCAGCATCAGTGCGCTCGTGCTTCGCTTCCCGCAATGGGGATGGTCCCTCCTCAACGGCGTGATTACGCTGTTGGCCGGGCTGTTGATTTACCGCCAACTTCCGTTCGACGCGCTGTGGGTCGTCGGGCTGTTGGTGGGCCTCGAAATGCTCTTGAATGGGTGGACCTGGATCATGCTCGCGCTGGTCCTTCGCCGCCTGCACCTCCGAGCAGGAGGCACTCTTGCCTGACCCGAAAGCGAGCCCTTTTGGCTCCTGGCGATCGCCGATTACGTCCGACCTGATTGTGCAAGACTCGATCAGCATTCTCGACGTGTTGGTCGACGGCGACGACGTCTATTGGCTCGAAGGCCGACCGCGCGAAGGGGGGCGCTCCGTTCTGGTCCGTCGGAACGCGGACGGCTCGACTACGGACATCAATCCCGCCCCTTTGAACGCGCGCTCTCGCGTCCACGAATACGGCGGCGGCTCGGTCTGCGTGTCCGAGGGCACCGTTTATTTCTCGAACGACAAGGACCAACGGCTCTATCGACAGGCCCGTTCAGCGGAGCCAATGCCATTCACACCCGCTCCGGCCGGCAGCGACTCGCAGCTCCGCTATGCCGACGGTCTGATTGACTCGCAGCGCGGCTTGTGGATCGGAGTACGAGAGGACCATTCCGAATCGGCACATCGCGGCATTAACGCCGTCAACACAATCGTCGCCATCGACGTCGCGCGGGGGGACTGGGCGAGATCCTCGTCTCCGGCCACGATTTTTACACTTCACCGCGGCTCAGTCCGGATGATCGGCAACTGTCGTGGCTGGCCTGGAACCATCCGCACATGCCGTGGGTGTCGACCGAACTCTGGCTGGCCGATGTCACCGACGCGGGGCGACTCACGAATCCGGCGCGAATCGCCGGAGGGGATGCCGAGTCCCTCTTCCAGCCCGAGTGGTCCCCGGACGGCGGCCTCTATTTCGTCAGTGATCGTACGAACTGGTGGAATCTTTATCGCTGGCAGGATGGCCAGGTCCGCGCGCTGTGTCCCCTCGCGGCCGAATTTGGAGAGCCGCAGTGGGTGTTTGGCATGTCGACCTACGCATTTGCCGACGAGCGCACGATCGTGTGTGCTTACAAGCAAGGCGGCTTGGGGAAACTTGCGACTCTCGACATTGCAACGGGCCGTTTGACGCCCATCGACTTGCCCTACACGGACTTTGCGGCGGTCCGCGCCCGGGGAAATCGCGTTCTGTTTCGCGGCGGCTCGCCGATGCATCCGCCGTCGGTCGTGTTGCTTGATCTCGCCACACGAAAGCAACAGGTATTGCGCACGGCGTCTCCCGTGGCCGATCAACCGGAGATTAAGCGTTATTTCACGCACGTGCGGCCTGTCGAATTCGAGACCTCGAACGGAAAGACGGCGTTTGGCCTGTTTTACCCGCCTCACAATCCCGACTTTCAACCTCCCGACGGGGAAAAGCCGCCGCTCCTCGTGAAAGTGCACGGCGGACCAACGGGAGCCGCCAGCAGCACGCTCGATCTACGGATTCAATACTGGACGAGTCGCGGCATCGCCGTGCTCGACGTGAATTACGGAGGAAGCACGGGCTTCGGCCGCGAGTACCGCGAACGGCTCCGCGGCGAATGGGGCGTCGTCGACGTGGAGGATTGCATCAACGGGGCCCGATCTCTATCACGCAAGGGTGTCGCGGACGGAAACCGGGCAGTGATCACCGGCGGCAGCGCGGGAGGATACACCACGCTGGCCGCCCTCACGTTCCGCGATTTTTTCAAAGGCGGCGCGAGCCATTACGGCGTCAGCGATCTCGAAGCGCTCGATCTCGACACGCACAAGTTCGAGTTGCGCTACAACCAGTGGTTGATCGGCGACTATCCGGCACAAAAGCAACTCTACCAGGAGCGTTCCCCCGTCCATTTCGCCGACCGCGTCAAATGTCCCATCATCTTTTTCCAGGGCGACGAGGATCGAATCGTCCCGCCCAATCAAACGGAAGGTATGGTCAACGCCCTCCGCCGTTCCGGAGTTCCGGTCGGCTATCTTCTCTTCGCCGGAGAGCAGCACGGCTTCCGCAAGTCGGAAAATATCAAGCGTGCCTTGGACGCCGAGCTGTATTTCTACTCTGAACTGGTGTTCCGCATCGGTTTGTCGTTCTGAGACGGCAAACTTTCTCGATCCCGTCAGATCCCCTAAACTGCGTCTCTCATAAAATGGTCGGTTCTGTCTTTCGGTGTCGGTCGCACATGCTCGGACGAGTGCCTGATGTCTTCACGGCGGGGATTTCTCAACGTTTACAAGACGGGGAAACTGACGGTCGTCAGCTTCGTCAGTGCCGATCTCCTCGACCAGATTGTCGTCAGCGAGTGCCGTGAGGAGATTGCCTCGCTCATTCGCGAGCATCATTGTGAAGTTCTGGCCTTCGATCTGACGGGAGTGAAACTCGTTCCTAGCGGCATGTTGGGCATGCTCGCTTCGCTGGGCCGCTTGGGAATCGAAGTTCTGTTGTTTAATCCGTCGGACGAAATCCGCGAAGTGCTCGAAGTCACGCGTCTCGACACGGTCCTGCAGATCCAGAAAGTTGAGTTTTAAAATCCGGCGGCCCTCGCCATCGAGTGCCGGCGGGCGGGCGGTTTGATCGATGTCAACCATCCCAATCCATGACGACGCGCGCTCCGTCGGCCTCGACACGCGCGGCTGGCAGCGGACGCTCGACCTGTTGACGGACTGGTGCCGGCGGGGTCTGATTCCCTCGGCCGGAATTGTCTGCGGGCGTCCGACCGGACCACACAACCGCACCTCTTCGGAAACCAAACGCTCGGCAGCTCGGCGCCGCCGATTCGTGAGGACGCAATTTTTCTCGTCGCGTCGATCACGAAGCCGATCGTGTCTTTGGGCGCCCTGCTGCTGGTCGAGCGCGGACAGTTGTCGCTCGACGACCGCGTCTGCGAGATCGTCTCCAGCTTTCGCGGCCGCGGAAAATACGGCGTGACCGTGCGGCATCTGCTCACGCACACCTCCGGTCTCCCCGATATGCTTCCCCACAATCGCGAGCTGCGCGAGTCGCATTCGCCCCTCGAGGCGTTCCTCGCCGGGACTTGTGCCGTCGAGATGGGTTTTCCGCCGGGCCGCGGTGTTCGCTATCAGAGCATGGGCTTTGCCCTCCTGGGCGAGATCATCCGCTGCGTGACGGGAAAGTCCTGCGCGGATTTCTTGCGGATTGAAATCTTCGAACCGCTCTGGATGAACGACACGTCGCTCGGCGCGCCTGCGGAATGGTTCAGCAGCCCCGACGCAAAAGCGTCGCGCATCCCCGAGATCCGCGTGCCGGAAGACCAACGCGATTCGGCCGCCGACTGGGGCTGGAACAGCCAATACTGGTGGGGACTGGGCGCACCGTGGGGCGGCGTTTTCTCGACGCCGAGCGATCTGGCCCGTTTCGCCCGCATGATGCTCTCCGGCGGATCGCTCGAGGGGACCCGCATCTGCTCGAAGGCCACCGTTGAAGCGGCCACCCGAAACCAGCTACGCGGCATGCCGCAGATCCCCGCGGCCGATCGCGAGACGCGGGCCTGGGGTTATGGATGGCGACTGCATTGGCCCGGATTCTCTCCCTATTTCGGCGACCTGCTGGGACCACGGATGTACGGTCACATGGGTGCGACCGGCACGGTGATGTGGATGGATCCCGATCGCGATGCGTTCGCCGTCATCCTCACGACCGAACCGCAGGAGCCGCACGGCACGTATCTGGCACGACTCTCAAATTCGGTGGCCGCGTCGCTGCTGTAAACCCGCGCACGTGCGTCATCGGACTGCAGGTTCCGGTTGTGCAGATTCTTCGGGGGTCGGTGCCCGGCAAAGGGTCACGATTTGTCCGAAATCGAGTTGACGATCGCTGCGTTTGATCTATGTTTTGGCGACCAAGCATTGAACGGCGCGGCAAGGAAAGCTGGGAGCTTTGAGGGGACCTTGCCGCGCCTTTTCTCTTTGCGCGATCGGAAGCGTCGGCCAGGAACGGCCAGCCTCCGAAGCCTCTTTTCAGCTTGGCCTGTCGCAGGCGCCTGCGAATCTGAACTTGCCGGATTTGACACAACTTCCGGCGGAACACCTGCCGACATAACACGAGTAACCGCTCGAAACGTTACCGTCTTCACGTGACCGTCATTCGCGTCACGTTTCCCGCTCCCGTGGCGAGCCCGCCGCCGACGCGTTGGAAGTCGCTGCTCCTCGACGATTTCCGCCACCTGACCGCGAACATTGGGTCGGTAAGCGGCTGGTTCCAGGAAGGTCCCCGTGAGTTCTGGTTTGGTGCCGCACGTTTTACCGCTGAGGCGACGACGGAATTGGCCCAAGCATGCGGCCTTCACCGTGCTGGTGGTCTTAGGCCTGGCCTTTTGGATCCCGCCGTGGCTGCGGGCAACGGTCGGGGAAACCGGCGACGGTGTGACGCCGTCCGATGACTCGCCCCGCGAAGCCTTAGCCAGCGACGACGAATTCACGACCACGAAACTGCTGGAAGCGCCTGATGCGAATCTGACCGCGACCAATGCGCCTCACGCGTGTAAAGACATGGTCGTGCTGACCGCCACGATTCTCGGCAAGACCCATCGGGCCGCGGTCGTCAACGGACGCCTGCATTGCGAGGGAGACCGGATCGTGATTGCCGGCGAGACGTTCCGATTGGCGTCGGTCGCCGAGGACCGGATCGAGCTGCAACCCGTTGGCAACCATTCGGCGAGTGCTCGTTCCCTCATCATCCGCCGAGCACCCCTGCACGGTGCCACGAAATGATCGCATCCTTTCGCGCCGCCATCTTTGCGCTCGGCTCAGGCAGCCTGCTCGTCGCGGCGACCGCTCTCTCGCGCGACGCATTGCCGACGCACCGGCTCTCGGCTGCGACGGATCCGGGCGTTGCACAATCGGAATCGCAAAGCCCTGCCCGCATCGTACGCGAAGCGATGGCTGACGAAGCCGAGCCTGCCCCTCCGTCGACCGCGACGGCAGCCCCTCTCACCGTCTCGTCGAGCGAGCAATGCCCGACCGGTGCGGCCGCCCAAACCCCGACTCCCGAACCGGCGTCCGGCAAATCGACACCCTTTCAAAATGATGCCCTACGGTCGGCTCCGCCCCCAGAGGCGACCACAGATCAGCCGACTTCCTCGATTTCGACAAAGACCGCTGCACTCCCTGCGGAAACGACAAGGACCGTCTCGTCCGTCACCCGGCCCGTCGTGGTCCTCAAGCCGCTGGAGCGGCTCCTGGCCTCTCTCGATAACCGGCTGACGACGTCCGCTCCCCCTGCCGACCGGGCGACTGGCGACCTCGTCACTCGGATTTATCATCCGATCACCACAAGCGTCGCCGACCTCCAACGCCTGATCCGGCCTCTGTTGACCCCTGGCGTGGGGACGTTGGTTGCCAACGCCGACTCGAGCACGACCGACGGACCCAGCAGCGACAGCCCTCCCGCCGACGGGACATCGGGACCGGTCGTCGTGATCGTCCGCGACCGGGCGGAAGTCGTGTCGCAGATCGATGCGATCTACGCCGATCTGGAAGCGGCTCCCAAGCGGGTGGTGATCGACGCGCTGATTGCCGACGTCGCTCTCTCCGATTCGATCCCGCCCGGATGGGAACTCGAAAAGTCACGCTTCGGCGTGATCGAAGCGGAGCCGCGTGCGGTCCTGAACTCACTCCGCGGCACCGGTCGCGTGCAGATAATCGCGACCAATCAACTCCAGGTGATCGACCGTCAATGGGCCTCCCTCGAATGGAGCCAGGGCGCCTCGCAACCGTCGGAAAGCCGATCGGACGACGCAGGTGCCTCCCTGCACCTGGCGACCAGCTTCCGCCTGCGTCCGTCGATCCTCCCCGGCGGCCTGGTTCGATTGGAGATCCATCCGACGTCGAGCCGCCGCACCGAAGGCGTTTCACCGCGGCCGGAGGTCGCGACTTTAACCTTTACCACCGACCTTGTGCTGCATTCCGGGGCCACGGCCCTCATTTCCGGCACGATCGACGAGCGGATGCCCGAGAGCGAACCCCCCGCCGTTTCCGCGAACAGTTCGTCGCGGGCGGCCGACGCTCCGAAGATCGAGCCCCTGCCCGGCGTGCGCCGCCAGACCGTGCTGCTGCTGATGCCGCGGGTCGCGGGCGGGAATTGAGGCGAATCCGCCGTTCCGGCCCCCCGTCGGGACTGGCGAGGGGCGTCCGAATTCGCCAGAATTGACAGGCTTCTTTTCGCAGAAGCGCAAGCCTCAACCAGGGAGGCGAACGGATGACGAAGCGCTACATCATCACGCTCATGGCGGCCAACCGCGTCGGGATCCTCGCCGCGGTCACTACCTCGTTGGCCGAGCTCGGCGGCGACATTCAGGAAGTCAGCCAGACCGTCATGCAGCGGTTCTTCACGATCATCATGGCGGCCGAGTTCCCCGAAGGCAGCGATCCGTCGGTGATCGTCGACCATATTCGCGGCGTCTGTCGCCCCTTCGGCGTCGAGGTCAGCTTGAAGGATCCCGACACCGAATTACTGCAGGATCTGCCCCCCGAGGGCGTTGAGCGGTACTTCCTCACCGCCGAGGGACAGGACAAGCCCGGCATGGTCCGCCAGATCTCGGCCCGTCTCGCACAAGAGGGGATCGATATCACCGACGTCTTCGCCCGCCGTGCCGACGAGGGGCTGACGTTCGTGATGGTGATGGAGTTGGCCGTCCCTCCCGGCGTCGACGCGCTGGCGCTGCAGCGGGAGCTGGAACAACTCGGGAGCGCCGTCGGCCTCACTGCCTCGTTGCAGCACGAGGACATCTTCTCCGCGACCAACGATCCCCGTCCGGTTCGCGTGGCGCAACGCCTCCGGCGGGCCGAGTCTGCCGCGAAACCGGCGTAGCCCGCCTGCCACTCCCGCGCGTTGTCCTCTCGTCCTTGAAACTGAGAAATCGACCTCCATGCCGCAAACGGATGATATCCTCTCCACGCTTCGCATGGTGAAGCAGGAAAACCTCGACGTCCGCACGGTGACGATGGGAATCAACCTCGCCGGCTGCGTCGACCGCGACGTCGCCCGCACCTGCGACCTCATCGCGCGGACGATCCGCACGTCGGCGCAGAAACTCAAAGAGACGTGCGCGACCGTCTCGTCCCGTTACGGAATCCCCATCGTGCACCGACGGCTGTCCGTCACGCCGATCGTGCGGATCGCCGACGGCTTCGATCCCGATGCCATGGTCCGCATCGCGAAAGTGCTCGACGAATCGGCCGAGGCCGTGCAGGTCGATCTCATCGGCGGCTACTCGGCCCTCGTGCACGGCGGGCTGACGACGGCCGCGAAAAATTACCTGGAGAGCCTGCCGGCCGCCCTGGCCTCCACGCAACGAGTCTGCGCCTCCGTGAACGCCGCCACGACGAAGGCCGGCATCAACATGACGGCCGTCGCCCTCTTGGGACAGAAAATCCGCGATATCGCGCAGGCGACCGCCGACCGGCAGGGGTTCGGCTGCGCGAAGCTCTGCGTGTTTGCCAACGCGCCCGAAGACAACCCTTTCATGGCGGGTGGATTTCACGGAGAAGGCTCCCCCGACACCGTGATCCACATCGGCGTGAGCGGACCCGGCGTCGTCAAGCGGGCCCTCGAACGGCTGCACCAGACACTCCCCGGCTCGGCCCTCAACGACATCGCCGAAGAGATCAAATCGACCGCCTTCCGCGTGACGCGCGTGGGCGAACTGATCGGCCGCGAGGTCGCCGCCCGCTTGGGCGTCGCCTTCGGCATCGTCGATCTGTCGCTGGCCCCCGCTCCCAAAATGGGAGACAGCGTGGGCGAGATCCTGCACCAGATCGGCATCGACCAGATCGGCGCCCCCGGCAGCACGGCGGCCCTCGCCCTGCTCAACGACGCCGTCAAAAAAGGGGGGCTCTTCGCGTCGTCCTCGGTCGGCGGACTTTCGGCGCGTTCCTCCCCGTTACGGAAGACGCCGCTTTGGCCGACGCCGTCGCGGCCGGTTCGCTCACGCTGGAGAAACTCGAAGCCATGACGAGCGTCTGCTCGCTCGGCCTCGACATGATTCCGGTCCCGGGCGATACCGACGCCGACACGTTGGCCGCCCTGATCGCCGACGAGTTGGCCATCGGCGTTTACAATCAAAAAACGACGGCCACCCGCCTGATCCCCATCCCTGGCAAGAAGGCGGGAGACACCGTCTCGTTCGGCGGCCTCTTCGGCGGCGGCATGATCTTGCCCATCCGCTGCTGTGGCCAAAGCGGCCGCTTCATCCACCACGCCGGCCGCATCCCGGCCCCGCTCCTGAGCCTGCGCAATTAAACGTAGGGCAAGCTGCCAGCTTGCCATTCACTCGTGGGGTAAGCTGCCAGCTTGCCCGTTTATTTTCTTATCATGCGACGCTCTTGACGATTCCAATCGAGAAACCTATCGAGCCCCGCAGGGTCGTCGGCCCAAGCACCGGCCGATTTCCGGATTCCATCACCTGGCGACAGTGGCTCGCGCGGTTCGGACGGCTCAATCGTCACGTCCACACGTTGACCTTCCGGCAGTCCAGGCTCACGTTCAAGCTCGATCAGCTTCCCATGCACGACGCCCTTAAGGACTTTGCCATGATTCGCCATCGCCAATCTCCATCTGCCACTCTTTCGAAGTCCCGCATGCGAAGATACCACATTGATCGCGCCGTCACGCGACTCCCAAATCGTACGGTAAGCTGCCAGCTTGCAATTCACTCGTGGGGTAAATTGCCAGCTTGCCCCACGAAATGCCTCAGCCCGGATTCGGCGGTGAATTCTCAGTCGGTTGCTCGCGGGTGATGTGGCTCGAGTCGAGCAAGTCATCGACCAGCCGCGCCAATTGCCGCGACTGGCGGTCGATCGTCTCGAGCGATTCGGCACAAAGACCGTCACGCGGGCCGGCGAGAAATAGCCGCTCCATAGCGCTGCGGATCGGAGCCAGTGTCGCCAGGAATTCGTCCTTGCGGCGATTGGCGTCGGCCAGGGCCTTTTCGGCCTCCTGCTGCCGCGTCACATCCCGCGAGAGGCAGCGCCCATAGACCAGCTTTCCGTCGCGGAAGCAGGCGTTGGCATTCACCAACAGATGGCGGATCGAGCCGTCCTTGCACCGCAGGCGGACCGGGTAATTCTCCAACGTCTCACCGCGGCTCAACCGCGCCTCCATGTCGGTCGCCACGTCGGCGTCGACGTGAAAATCGGCGATTCTCCGTCCGATGTATTCGGCTGCCGTGTATCCCAAGAGGGCATACTCCGCTTTGTTGGCCCACATGATGGTTCCGTCAGGCCCCACCTTCCGCAGCCCTTCGGTCGCGTTCTCGAAGAAGTCGACCAATTCCCGTTCCCGGTCCGACAGCTCTTTTTCGACCTGGTGGCGATGGGCGATCTCGGCCGCGAGCGATTGCGCCTTCTGCTGCAGCGACGTGATCGCCCGCAGCCGGTCCCTGCGGCTCGTGAGGCCGGCGTAACTTTCGGCCGGGATCACCCGCGTGTGGCACGCGCAGACCCCCTCGAATCCCGCCGCGTCGCTTCCCTCGCCGAAGCCGTGGAGCGGATAGCCGCAAAGCAGCGCGAATCGGTGGCTGCGGCGTAAATCGTTCCACAAGGTTTCCAGCCGGATGGCGGCGTCTCGATCGCCGGCAGCCCAGAGCAGGGCCACCATCTCGCCGAACACATGGATCCGCCGGTCCCCCTGGCCCAATTGCGTCATCATGCCTCCGACCAGGTCGCGGACCCGCTTGGGATCGGGTGAACCGTCGACCACGATGCTCGACAGGGTCTCGGCCGCGTCGAGGATCACGAACCGGCCCGTTGCCACGGCCTCGTCGACGTCGACGCCCGCGGTCCCCAGCGCGTGTTGAATGGCCTCGCCGTGAGGGGCCGTCGCGATGATGACGCTCGCTTGCCCCGCGCTCAGTGCCGCGCACGACATAGCCGACAACCGAAGTGACCAGGAAGTCGTCGCTCTCGTAGAACTGGACGAAATGCTCGTCCTCCCCCATTTCGCTCCAGTCGATCACCGGCGCGGAGGATTCCTCGGCCGGGCGCGACAGGTCGGCCGAGCGCAAAACGGCAACCAACTCCTCATGCAGGTAAATGCGATAGCCATTCTGCGGATGGCGCCGCGGCTTCAGCTTTCCACTGCGATCCCAATTGCGAAGAGTGGCCGCCGAGATCCCCAAGAACGCGGCCGCCTCTCCGACCGTGCGATAGTCCGAAAAACTCGGACTGATACTGGGCTGCGCCATAATCGCCACCTTGCAAGACCTTGCAAATCTCGCGCGGACTTTTGTCAGGCTATCCGTGCCATCCCCGATAATCAATCCGCCAGCCTGCCAGAGATGCAGGGGTTTAACGCACGTCGCATGCCGGTTCCTTGATCGGGCAGAGGAGCCGCGCAACCTTTTGCAAATCGACAGACGGTCGACGCTGGCGAATCGCATTTCAGGTGTGTTCTCTCATCACCACGCGCAACGTTTCGTAAACGGCTTTGACGTCGGGGATCCGCTCGAAGGCGGGGCATGCCACAGCAAATCGCTCTTGTGAACCGAGTTCACGTTCGATCGTTGATCGGACATCTGCGTACAGGGATTGCAAGGAATTGAGACTGTTCTCGGCGGTGGCAGAGCCAACAGTTTGCCATTCGGTAGCAAAATGCTACCATTGTGATATGAGTCAGCCGGTCAAACTTTCGGATGAACTTGTGCTCGACGCGCGGCTGACCGCGGAAGTCGCGGAGCGGTCAATCGCCGGGCAGATTGAATTCTGGGCGCAGCTTGGCCGGGCAATCGAGCCTTTGCTGGAAGGCTCGCGAGCGCTGGCTCTGCGAAGGGCCGGTGCAGCGACCCCCCTCTCCGAATGCCTCGCATCGGTCGACTCGGTTCAGGGTCGCAAGCGGGTCGCCGAGTACGTCGATTCCAGGCCGTTCCCTCACTACGAGCCCGCAGAGGGAACCGCAGGCCTCTTGGTGCGCGTCGATGAGGACGGCACACGGACCCTCGGCCGGTTTGTCGGCCGTGAATTCAAAGCCGTGCGATGACGGCCTTGGCCGACTTTGATCGGCGTCCCGTCATCGTGGCCATCGCAGGACCGAACGGGGCGGGAAAGACGACGTTCTTCCATGCCCATTTGGCATCGGCCGGTTTGCGATTCGTAAACGCTGACGTCCTGTCGGCCGAACTCGGCGTGGAACCGTATCAGGCGGCCCGCCTCGCCGACGCCTTGAGACGAGCGCTCGTCGCGCGCGGCGAGAGCTTCGTGTTCGAAACGGTCTTTTCCGATCCGGTCGGCGAGCGAATCGCCTTTCTGGAGGCAGCGATCAGCCGCGGCTACGCCGTCCTGCTGTGTTACGTTGGGCTCTCGGGGCCCGAGCAATCCGCAGAGCGGGTCGCGATGCGCGTCTCGCAAGGCGGTCACGACGTTCCCGACGAAAAACTGCGCTCTCGATTTCCGCGGACGCTGGCCAATCTGCACGCCGCCATTCGACGATTGCCGCAGGTGATTGTTTTTGACAACGGCGATCTGAGAGTTCCCTTTCGTCGGGTTGCCTGGTTCGATCACGGACGGGCGAGTCAGCTTCATGAGCCCATACCTGATTGGCTTCGACCGTTGATCCCCTGACCGGCCGAACGCAGCGTTTCGTAAACGGCTTTGACGTCGGCGATCCGCTCGAACGCGGGGGATGAGGGAATCCCCGGCCACCCTCCCATGCCCTCAGCCCACCAGGAATTGGGGTTGATCGGTCCGAAGGTGATGCTCCCGCTCCCGTCCCCCCGCTCGGTCATCGTCACGTCCGAGAGGGTCCGCAGGTTGAGCGATTTCACAGCTCGACGCAATACGCCCGAGACGATGAGGACCCGTTCGTTCGTGATGCCGTAAGTTGTCTTCTCGCGCTGCTTCCGGTCGACCAAAAACCGACCGATCACGAAGTACAGCCCCACGAGCACAAAAGGGATCCCCCAGAGGCGAAAGAAGACGGGCGCGTTGTTGTTGTTAATCACCGTCCATTCCCAAAAAACCGCAAAACCACAACACAAGAAACTAAAGGGGATCAAGAACGCGTCAACCGCGCGGAGCATGACTCCCTGAGGCGGCCTTCCCGCCCACAACAACTTTTCCCGCGGCCCGAGTTGCGACTCGAGCATCGACCGCGATTCGTCAACGTTTGTCAAAGACATCACTCGCTGCCACCGGTCACCCGGTGCCTCCTTGTCTGAAAACGCAAGAAACCGCCGGTCGGTTCAAACGAGCGAGCGATTGACGTAACTGATTGGCACGCCAACTCGTGGGGCATGCGGCTAGCTTGCCCGTATTTCATCCGGGCTGCAAACATTTGTGCGACAGAACAACGGCTATCTCGTCGCACGCCGCACTTTAGTTTACGGGTTCTTCGAACCCCCTATTTTGCACGGGCAAGCTAGTACTACAGCGCTAACTCGTGTCCAAATCGCACCGGTTGAGGGTGCTGACGTTGATTCCAATTCGCCTTAATTTCCGCTTCGTGGTTTTGCTGTGGGCTCGGCGCGCCAGGGCGTTGCGTTGCTGGTGGTACTGGAGTCGGTCGGCGACGCGGTTGATCAGCGTTTCCGCCGACTTGGGATCAAGCCACCAGGTCTGGACGATGGCGTCGACGGCCGCGTGCACCTGGCACACCGTCACCTCCGGATTTTTTTCCCTTCAACCGTTGGCAGGCTTTTGCGAGGAACAGGTAGCTGACGGTCGAGAGAATCAGGTGCCGCTTCAGGCCGATCCAGCGGCGGCCTTCCCAATGATCCAGGCCCACCTCGCCCTTGTGATCTTCAAAACAGCGCTCGATGCGCCACCGGGAGAACGCCACACGCAACAGAGTCCTCAGCGGTGTCTCAGGCGGCGCATGGCTCAGGAAGTATTTGACCACGTCCGTCAGGGGATTTCGACAGACCAGCAAATGAAACGGACCGGTCGGCAATCCGTTCTCGTCCTTGAGGAACACGAGCACGTGTTTGACCTTCCAGACCATCGGCCCTTTTTGCCCGTCCTTCACGCGCCAGGTTTGCCAGCTCTGATCTTTCAAGCTCGGATCCCCGTTGGCCAGCTGTTCCACCGTTCGAGGCGCCGCGCTGCCGGCGCACAACCGAGGCTTTTTGCCCAAGGGGCCACGTTTTCCCCGGCGATACGGGCGCTGTGTCGTCCGAGGCGGGTCGATCCAAGCCATAAAACACTTGGGGACTTCCCCGACGAATTTTTGCTTCCGCTGCTGCAATCCCCTCAGAAACGATGGTTTGCTCCCGTACCATTCATCGAAGACCAACCATTCGAAGTGCAGGCCGTTGGCGCAGGCTCGATCGTACAGTTCCAGGGCAATGTCGCTCTTGGGCCGATAAACCACGTCCTCCGGGATCCCGGCGGCACGACAACGGGTGCGATCCTGATTCCAGCTCTCCGGCAAGTACAAGTCGCCGTCCAGCAGGCAATGAAAATCGCCGGCCGCGTAGCCCAAATGCACCGTGATGATGCTGTTCTCCTGTTTTCCCACGGACCCGCAATATTGGCGCTGGACGCCGGGCGTCTTGTCGCCCTTCTTGACCCACCCGGTCTCGTCGATCAGGCCGATCGTTTCCCGATGAGCGTGCTCCGCCGCAACGATCTCGGCGACACGCCGGCGCATGCGATCCTCATCCCATTCCAGGTGCGTGAGAAACTCCTGCAGCGTCCGCACGGGAACACCCGCCGCCAAAGCGATCGGCTCGACACTCTTTCGGGGCAGTTCCGACAACTGCCCGCGCAGGTAGACGGGGAAATGATCCCTCGTATCGCGTCGGGCAAAACAATCGGAGAATCGATTGAGATACGCCGCCAAGATGGGTTCCAAAGAACGAATCTGCTGGGCATCCATGCCTGTCCCTCCGCCAAGACCTCCAAGGCTGGCAGATTCGCTAATTATCCAAAACGACGCAAGAGCGAGTTAGCGCTGTAGTACTAGCAGCATGCCCCACGAGGCCCACGCACGCCCGCGAGTCATCCCGCATCCGGCGGATCTTCGACCTCGCGCGTGCATCTTCCGGCGTTCCGCTTCAGGACGAAACGCTGGCCCCAACTCTCATCTCCAATCACAAGCGTGTCGTCCGTCAGCGACGCAATCGGCCACTGATCCCAGCGAAAGTCGTTGCCGGAGACGAGTTCCAGCAAGGAAGGCGAACCTTTCCGTCCTCTGCGGATAAAGACCGTTTGGCCGTCGACGAACCAGGTTTCGTCCTTGTCGCCGAGGATCTCGCCCACCGTTGCACCGGAACGGTCGACAACTCGGCCCGTCGCACGTCGATCGGAGGCGAATGTGACAACCCGCATTGTCGCAGGCAAGTCTGCCCTCACCCACGACCCGACGAGCTTCCACTCTGTCGATGTGAGGAACCAGCGGTGTCGCGCGCACAAGAGGCCCACGACGATGAGCGCAAGCACGGCGACAAGCAAGAGCGGTCGCCGCAGGGGTCTCTCGCTTCGGCCAACCAGGCCGTGCAGGTTACGCAGCAAAACGACCGTCACGGTTTCGGGTCACCTCGTTTGGGGCTGTCTAGCTCCGTCGATTTGAGCTTTTCTGCGAGCGTTTTTTCGTCGCCGGGAACGAGACGGCCCGCGGGATCGAAAAGGAGCTTTTTGCCAATGATCAGTTCGATGCCGAAGTTCTCGGCCGTCTGAATCGTGTTGTCCAACACGAGCGGGAACGGCAACGCCTTCCCGTGCCAAACCTCTTTGACGACAGGCGCCAACAGGCGATCAAGTTCGTTCATGGTTTTTGATTCCGGTTCCGCGTTGCAGACAGCCACGATCTCGAACTGATCCCGCTGGATTTGGTGGGCCTCGTAAAACCTCGTCAGGGCCGGCAAAGTCTGCCCCAGGCAGGGTGCGCAATACGGGCCGAAGAAGTAAACGAGCACCCATTCGCCCTTCAGGTCGGAAACCTGTGCAGTCTTCGGAAGACCGCGGGCATCAACTGCGTGCCATTTTGCCGCCGGCAGTCCATAACGCTGCGTGCCGTCGGTGCCAGCGAATGATCCTTTTGTTCGGGCTTCACGCAGCCGGTCATCCCGATTCGGGCGCGGCGGCCTCAGGTCGAGCGTTCCGGCATCCACGTCGCGATACCCCGCCGGCAAGCGGACCGGTCGAAACGGATCCAGCTCATAGTGCCGGCCCGAAACGTCGGCGCCCGCTTCGAGCTCGTAATTGCCCGGCGGTAGGACGAACTCGAAATGAGATCCGCCCGTGGAGCACATCGCCAGCCGGGTGAAAGCCAACGGGAACTTGTCGTTTTCCGGCACACGCACGACGACCACGGACTCCGGATGCTGATCGTTTCCTGCAATGCGAACTCGCCCATGCAGCCGCACCAGCGGCCCGAGCTTGATGTCTAAACGGGACGGCAATCGTCGCGAATCATTCAGGATGAGGGCGCCTCGCTGCTGCTGTTTGTCGATGGCCAGGAGAAAGTAGTGCCGGTACGACATTTCGCACCGAAAGCGGCCCTCGGCGTCGGTCTTGGTTGGATGCTCGCCCCAGGGTTCCATCCGCCCTTGGTTGGCAGAAAACTTTGACGCGTCGCCCCCCTCTTTTTGAAACCGGAGCACGTCCTGAAGCGGGACGCCGTTGGCGTTCCAGTAGGCCGAGATGCGGACGTCGGGCACGGGGCGCCCCTGCGCGTCGAGCACGCGGCCGGCCAGGGTCCAGGAACCGGTGCCGGCAGTCGCCGGTCCGGCGATCAGCGCGAGGGCGATAAGGACGCAACCGCGCGAGAGCATGGCGAATGTCCTCGAAAGGCGGCCGAACGCGAGACGCACGTTCGACGCGAGTTTATGAGAAAGACGCCGGGCGACCGGGAATTTGTCTAAATCCGAGTTCATCCACCGCCTCTGGCGGTGAGATGTGAAATGGATCTCGCGGGACAATTCCCGGGGGTTCGGCAGGCATGGGGGCAAACGAGAGGCAACCACGGATCACACGGTTTCCACGGATATCAGAAGTGCGCGACGACGAGGAGCAAGGGGGAGGCGGTTGGCGCGATCTGATCCGTGTCATCGGTGCCGCGTTCTTGCGCGGCCTGTCGCCGCTGATCCGTGGTTTGTGCACTGGGGTGGAGCTTTGGCCGCCAGAAATCTGGCCGCGGAGGGGCCTTGCCTCAAAACGCCAAATCGGCAGGTACTTTTGGGGCAAGCGTATGAGTTTTGGGGCAGAGTTGTTTCAATGGGACTTCGCCAGCGCGATGATCGCAACGGCCAGTGCCACTATTGAAACAATCGCCGACGCGACTCCGGCGGCAGCAGCGACCCATGCCGCGTTTGCCGATCGCCTCGAATGATAAAGGGACGCTGCTTGCGCCGCATCGCTTATGGCTTGGGCTTTTTGAAGAAAATCCATCTCAACGTGCTTCAATGGGGGCAAGCCGCGTTGATGTGGTATGAAGCGGTCGCATTCGCGCTTCCGGTGTCCAACATCAATGACGTCCTGTTCCGAGTTTCCTGGCATTTCATGCGGCAGATCGTGCGCCTTGACGAAACAAATCGGCTTACCTGGGCTGTGTAAAAACGCGCCAAGGTCTTGCACATAGCGTCCGTCTCGGCCGGTCTCGCGGTATTCCGCATTGAGTTCCGGGTATGGCCCAAGTCCGCTGTCTTCAAGAGTAAATAGGCCGCACTTGGCGCACTGCACCGTCGGCATGGCCACTCCGATGGACATTGACTGAGCGCGCCGTCATCGGATACCATGCAGTTACCACACAGCATGATCCGTTCGCGGACACGCAAATGACTAAAGGCCAGCAGTTGCAACCTGCTGGCTCTTTTAGTTTACCCGTCTTTGATTCACTCGTTCCAGATCAGTTGGCCGCGAGCATCACTGGAACCGCTGCGAAATCCGGCCGCACACCAAACTCGTGCATCGCCTGAATCAAGCAGCAAATGTTATGGCAAAGGATTTTGCAGAGCGCCTCATTCTTCATCGCCACGGTCGTTTTGCTCCGCACGCTATCGCCAAACTTGGCCTTAATCATCGAGTTGGCCGTCTCGATGTTCGACCGCTTGTGATAGCTGGCCATGAATTCATCCCGGTACAGGCTGAAGAAATGCAGCGCCTTGGCGTAGAGTCCGCCGACTCCGCCCGTGGCGTTTGACCGGAAGGGGATGTATGCCTTTGCCCCGTGGCCCGCGATCGCCTGAAGATTCCGCTCGCTCGAATACTGGTTGTCCGCCGACACTTCCGAGACTTTGAAATTCTTGGCGGTCGTGTCGAGCAACGATGGGAGAATCGGGCTGTCGTTCGTGTTGCGGTCGTAAATCTCGGCAGCGGTGACAACGTGCGTGACGACCCCGACCATCAGATGAACCTTGACCCAATCGTGTTCCTTCCGCTCGCCCCCGTACTTGTGGTCAAACCAGCGGTGAAAGCGGCTGGTCGTGAACCCGGTTGAATCGGCCGCGAAGTCTTGCTCGATGGCTGTGAGGGGCAGACTGCTCCGTTCGATCAACTGAGTGAGGATCGGCGTCAGTTTCTCGTTTTCCAAATGGCGAAAAATCGAGTTGTAGTGCGGGACGCTGCCGACGTGCCCCTTAATGTGCGCGTCCTGAAGATCACACATGAAGCGCCGGCCGGAGAGAGTCGAGAACACCTTGAAGCACGCGCTGAACACCACGTCCGCGAGGGGAGCGCGTGGTCGTCCGGACGCCTGTGGGGGCTCTTGGATGCCCTGACACAACGCAGCAAGCAATTTCTGGAAAAGGTCCTTCTCAGCGACTTGGGCGCGGTTGTACGCGGGCCATTGCTGTGTATAGGTCTTGCGCTCGACGGTCTGCGAGAACGTCACCGATTCGGTGATTCGCTCGCTCCCGTCGTCGAACAATTCACGCTGACGCACGATCCGCACCGCGTAAATGTGTTTGCACGTGTGCCCGTGCATCTCGAAATCAGGGCATGTGCAGCAAGGCGACTGTTCGTCGGGATTGACGGTGTATTTCTTGCCGTCTCCCGACTGGCTCGGAACAACCCATTTGCCGCCGCGCTGCACGATCTTCGCCATCGCGGCCAAGAGCATTCCACGTTGTTCGCGGTCGAGCAATTTCCAGTTCGTCATGGCCATCCCCTTGTTTCAGCGTTGTCTATATAGTATAGACACGCGAAGGATGGCCGTCAATAGAGTATTGACAGAATCAGAGAAAATTTATACCCTTTTCAGCATGGGAAAAGCGCCCCCTGAAGATCCTGTAATGGAAGCGATTCGCAACGCCTTGGAAGCATCAGGAATGAGCCGCCAAGACGTCGGCGAGAAAATGGGCCACTCGGCATCGTCAGCGCGCCAGGCGGTCTCTCAAATGCTCAAGGGCCACGACGTCCGTGTGGGGACGGTGCGACGTTTCGCAAAAGCCCTTGGCATCCCGTTGTCGCGGCTAATACGCTGACAACGATGGAAACGCGAAAAAGAATCACGCGCGTACACTGTGGATGCGGGAAACCGCAAGAGGGACGTGGCTAATCATCTACCGGCCAAGACTCAGCGATCCAGTCCGCCGAGTCTTTTTGCGTCCAATAAGCGGACCCTTTTGGTTCAACTTCTAGGATGACGATTTCGGTATCTGGGGCCACCGCATGAACGACCTCTCTCCATTCAGTAGGCGTGCGGTCCTTCCGGTCTTTTACGAGCCAAGAGCGGTGAAACCAATGCCACCAATCCACGTCGGCGTCGCCGTCAATCCGTAGCGTGATTGCATCGCGGTGTGCGCGAGATACTGCGTCATCCGCAAGAATCACGAATCTACGCACGCCCCACGCCCTTTTCGGTTACGCGCCCTCGCGGAGAGCCCGTTTTTTTTGGAATGCTAACCACGCCACGCGCCCTATGTCCGACTAGATCGCGCTTGATCGCCATTTTCATCAGCACAAAGTCCGGGTGAAACACGTCCGGGTCTTTACGTACAAAATGCTGATGAACCCAACCGCCGTATCCAATTGCAATTAAGGTTGCGGCCCCGGTTCCAATCAGAAGCCACAGATCGGCACCGTATTTGACGAATCCAACAAGCGCTGCCAATAGAAGGCCAACGACCCATTTAATGTCGGCGGTCGCGCTCGCTCGCGGCATCATACGAAGGCTAGCGCGAGCGACATTTTCAAGATGAGTGGTTATTGCGTCTTTCATTGCGCGTAGCGATCGTCCACTGTGCCGGAGACGATCGTACAGCGTAGCGGCCCACCGCGACAGAAAATTCCTAAGTCCCCGCGTTTTGGAGGAATCAGAATTGGCGCATGCCTGATTCATCTCACGCACCCTCTGGGATATAATCGAGCCGTTCCCTTAACGTGCCCGGTCGCCGGTGGTAACGACACTGGCGGCCGGGTTCTTCTCTCGCTGGTCGGGCGCACTCTGACCGCAGCCGTCGTGCAAAATGCCTTTTGGGGCAGACCCGCGACTTTTGGGGCAAGCACACGCTTTTGAGGCAAAGCCCCGCGGAGGATCAATACACACCGGCTGGATAGCCGCCCTTGAGAAGGGATTAGCAGAGCGTCGGATTAGCTGCATTCTACCGAGGTCCATGCGAGTCGTTCACGATCAGTTTTACAGCTCCTGTAAAAGACGCCGCGTAAATCGGTCCGCCCACGCCGCTTCGGACTTCCGTTTTTGTCCCCCCTGCCCCCTGCCCGCTGCCCTGCCCTCCAAGCGCAGCGCCCATTTTTCTGTGGTGACCCGCCCTTTTTTATACACCGCAGAAAAACCAGAAAATTTACCGCTCGCTGCCAGAATGGCACCGGGGCGGGACCGCGTCAGGCCAGAATTGGGCGGACGACCGTGCCGGCGACGTCGGTCAGGCGGTGATGGCGGCCCTGGTATTTGAACGTGAGCCGCGTGTGGTCGATCCCCAGGCAATACAGCAGCGTCGCGTGGAGGTCGTGGACGTGCACCGGGTCGCGGGTCACGTTGTACGAGAAGTCGTCCGTTTCGCCCAACGTCACGCCCGGCTTGATGCCGCCCCCGGCCAGCCAGACGGTGAAGCAGCGGGGATGATGGTCGCGGCCGTAGTCGGTGGCCGTGAGTTTCCCCTGGCAGTAAACCGTGCGGCCGAATTCGCCACCCCAGATGACGAGCGTATCGTCCAACAGGCCCCGGGCTTTGAGATCCGTGATGAGGGCGGCCGATGCCTGGTCGGTGTCGCGGGCCTGGCCGACGATCTGGGCGGGCAACTTCGCATGCTGGTCCCAACCGCGGTGGAAAAGTTGGATAAACCGCACGCCCCGTTCGGCCAACCGGCGGGCCAGCAGGCAGTTGGCGGCGAACGTGCCGGGCTTTCGCGATTCGGGACCGTAGAGATCGAAGATGTGTTTTGGTTCCCGCGAGAGGTCGGTCAGCTCGGGGACGGACGTCTGCATGCGGTAGGCCAGTTCGTATTGCCGCATCCGGGTGGCGATCTCCGGATCGTTCGTTTTTTCCAGCTCGAGCCGATTGAGTTCGGAAAGTTCGTCGAGCATTTCCCGCCGGGCACCCGAGGAAAGCCCCGGCGGATTCGCGAGATACAAGACGGGCGAGCCGGTCGAGCGGAACTTGATCCCCTGGTGCTTGGTTTGGAGAAAGCCGCTCCCCCACAGGCGGTCGTAAAGAGGCTGGCCGTTCGGGTTGCCGGTGCCGACCGAGACCATCGCCACAAAGGCCGGCAGGTCGGCGTTTTCGCTCCCCAGTCCGTAGGAAATCCACGAGCCCATGCTGGGCCGACCGGCGAGTTGAGCCCCCGTCATGAAAAAGGTGACGGCCGGATCGTGGTTGATCGCCTCGGTGTGCATGGACTTGATGAAGCACAGCTCGTCGGCGATGCCGGCGGTGTGGGGCAGCAATTCGCTGAGTGAGGCCCCCGACTGGCCGTGCCGGGCAAAGCGAAACCGCGACGGAGCGACGGGAAAACTCGTTTGCCGAGAGGTCATGCCGGTGAGCCGCTGGCCCATGCGGATGCTGTCGGGAAGCTCGGTCGCCCGCAGGTCGGCGAGTTTCGGCTTGTCGTCGAACAGGTCCATCTGCGAGGGACCGCCCGACTGAAACAGATAGATCACCCGCTTCGCCCGCGGCCGAAAGTTCGGAAAACCGGGGAGACCGCCGTGCGCGTTGCCGGGCGTTGAGACCTCGGCAAAGAGCCGCTCATCCAACAGCGACGCCAGGGCCAGCGACCCCAATCCGAGCGAGGTCCGGCTCAAGAAGGCCCGGCGGGCGGCCAGCTCGAACTCTTTTTTTAGGGCGTCCGACACGGAATTAATCCTTCGTCACCGTCTCGCTCAGGTTAAAGATCAGGCTGGCGGTCGTGGTGGCGGCCGCCAGTTCGGCCCTGTCGAGGCGGACATCGCGGGGCGATTGGCCAACGGCCAGCAGTTTGCGTGCTGAATTCGGGTCGGCACGGAAGGCGGCCAGGCGCCGGTCGTAACTTTGGCGGAGAATACGAGCCTCGGCCGCGGTCGGCCGGCGGGACAGGACCAAGCGGAAGGCCCGCTCAATCCGCTGGGACGCGCTCGACGCGGGCATTTGCAGGACCCGCTCCGCGAGCTTGCGGGAGGCTTCGAGATACGTCACGTCGTTGAGCAGGTCGAGGGCTTGCAGCGGCGTGTTGGTCCGGGTTTCGCGGACGGTGCACGTCTCCCGTGTCGAGGCGTCGAAGGCGACCATCGCCGGCGGGGCGACCGTCCGCTTCCAGAATGTGTACAGGCTGCGGCGGAAAAGGCCCGGGCCGGAATCGGCTTTGTAGGTCTGGCCGTTCAGATCTTGCCAGAGTCCGGAGGGCTGGTAAGGTCGGACCGACGGGCCGCCGATCCGTTCGACGAGCAGCCCGCTGGCGGCAAGGGCCTGATCGCGGATCATCTCGGCCGACAGGCGTTTCCGCGGCCCGCGGGCGAGCAGCCGGTTTCCCGGATCGCGTTCGATTTCTTGCCGCGTGGCGTTGGACGATTGCCGGTACGTCGCGCTGGTCACGATCAGGCGATCGAGCGACTTGACGTCCCAACCGCGGCGAATGAATTCGGTCGCCAGCCAGTCGAGGAGTTGCGGATGGCTGGGCCGGTCTCCCTGCGATCCGAAGTCTTCCGTCGTGCGGACGAGCCCCTGGCCAAAGAGCATCTGCCATTGGCGATTGACGGCCACGCGGGCCGTGAGTGGGTTGGACGGATCGACGAGCCACCGGGCAAATCCCAAGCGGTTGTTGGGAAGGCCGGCCGCGCGTGGCGGCAAGCACGCGGGAGTGCCCGGAGCGACCGTTTCACCCGGGTGGTCGTATTGACCGCGGATCAACACGTGAGTTTCCCGCGGCGGTGTCATCTCCTCCATCACCATCACGGTGGGAAATGAGCGGGAGAAGAATTCGATCTGTTCGTCGATCTTCCGCAGACGGCCTAGCAAGTCGCGGAGGGCGGCCGGTGCCTGCGTTTCGAGATAGAACGACCGCAGCCGGGTCGATTGGGCCGCCGTCCTTTTTTTAGGCGGAATGGCACAGATCAGCGGAAGCGGATCAGGCGTCGCCAGGATCAGAATCTCTGCTGGCGTCAGCACATGGTCGTAAATGGAGACTTCGTCGAGAGCACCGTGGAATCGGCCGGACGGCCCTCCGCCGCCTCCAATTCGCAACGGTTCCTTGGCCTCGAAGGTCTGATTCAGCTCGTCGAGCAGGACATGGATTGTTCGCGGTCGGCCGTCGACAAAAATGTGGATGCCTTTTGCTTCGCGCGTGCCATCGTAGCTCACGGCCACATGGTGCCAGCCGGACGGTTCGACACGTTCGGCCGTTTCCACGCGGATCGCGTCGTCGAGCCACCGCTGGACGAGATTGACCTGCAGTTTGCCCCGTTTGAGCGACAGCGAATAGCCGGTTCCGTCATCGGCATCGATCATCCGCGACAGGATCGTGCCGGCATCGGGTCCGGACGGCCTGACCCAAGCGGCCAGCGTGAAACTGTCGAAATATCCGAATTTCCCGACGTCTCCCGCGTTCAGGAATGTCTGGCCGTCGAGCCCGATCCCCGTGCCGACGGGTGACGCGACGAACCGGGGCGAACCATGCTCGCAGACGACGGCGGGGAGTTTTTTCCCAGCTCTCTGCAGCTCGCGTTCGAATGACCAGCGACCGACAAGATGAAAACTCGGGCCCCAGGCAATCGGAAGGACCTTGGGGTCGACCGAACGCTCCCACATCGCCTGCATGTCGGCCAGCCGTGTGGCTCGGCGGTCGAATTGTTGCTGCACGTCCCGTCGGCGAGCTTCCAGCCGGGCCAATTGGCGCTGCTCATCGGCAGTCGGCGCTTTGATGAACGGCGGCGAGTTGCCGACCTTGATCGCCCGCCCTCGTTCCGGAACCTGATCGAAGTAGGCGAAGACCTGGTAGAACTCTTTTTGTCGCAGCGGATCGTATTTATGGTCGTGGCAGCGGGCGCAACCGAGTGTCAGGCCAAGCCAAACGGTCGACGTCGTCTCGACCCGATCGACTGCATATTCGACCAGATACTCTTCCGGAATGATGCCCCCCTCGCCGTTCCCGCGGAGATTGCGGTTAAATCCGCTGGCGATTTTTTGTTCCAGGGTCGCGCCCGGCAGCATGTCGCCCGCGAGTTGTTCGACCGTGAATCGATCGAACGGGACGTCGGCGTTCAAGGCATCGATCACCCAGTCGCGCCAGCGCCACATCGAACGCTCCCCGTCGGTCTGATAGCCGTTCGTGTCGGCGTAACGGGCCGCGTCCAGCCAGCGGATGGCACACCGCTCTCCATAGGCAGGCGAATCCAACAACCGGTCGACGACGCGTTCGTAGGCGGCCGGTGACCGATCGTGCTCGAAGGCGTCAACTTCCTCGGGCGTCGGCGGCAGGCCTGTCAGGTCGAGCGTGACGCGGCGAATCAACGTGGCCTTGTCGGCTGGCGGCGACGGAGACAGCCCGTCGTGCTCCAGGCGGGAGAGCACGAAACCGTCGATTGCGTTACGCGGCCAATGGGCAGCAGTGACCCGCGGAACGACGGGCCGTTTCGGCGGCACCAGGGACCAGTGCTCATTCCATACGGCCCCCTGTTCGATCCAGCGGCCGATGAGTTCGATCTGTTTTTTCGTCAGTTGCCGGCCCGAATCGGCGGGCGGCATCCGCTCGTCTTTGTCTTGGGACGTGATTCTGCGGTAAAGAGCGCTGTGTGACAGGTCACCCGCGACGATGGCAGGACCATTATCGTGCCGGCCAAACGCGCTTTCGCGTTGATCGAGCCTCAGACCGGCCTTGCGGTTGGCTTTGTCCGGACCGTGACAGGCGTAGCACGTGTCGGAAAAAATCGGCCGGATGTCGCGATCAAAATCCATCTTGAGCGAGCCGGCAGCCGGTGTCGAACCCGCGAATCCGATTGATTGGCTGGCCAATCCGAAAGAGATCGCCAGCAAAGAGAGACAACCCCACACGGGATAAGACCGCCGTCGTTCCGATCGCCGACCGGCGTCAAGGACGGGCGGAATCGACCGGGGTTTGGTCTGCCCAAGGGAGGGGAGCATGGAAGGCGTCTCACGGCGGGTCGCTTCCGCGGCTCCGGCAGGACCGGGATGATTTCCGGAGGGCGGCAAGTGCTTCCAAAGCCATTCTCATGCGGCAGAGGGCCCTCTTCAAGTCGCCGGGAACCGAAACCGCTGCCCATGACCCGTCACGAGCCAACCCAAAGGGACGCCGCGGCTTGGCGGTGCGACCGAATCTCGTCTGTCGCATTTGCTCCTTTTGGACTAGAATCCCGCCCCTCTCTCCCCGCGAAAGCAATTCCCAGCAGCGACCCACGACCTGCGTGCAAGGAGCAGCGGCATGTCGGCGTTCAAAGGAATAATCCTGGCGGGGCTGCTGTGTGCGCTCGGTGCCGCCTTTTTTGGTTGCGAATCAGTCGGAAAAACGAGTTCGCAGGCCTTTGCCAGTTCATCGGGCGACGGCGGGGCCAAACGGACAGTCGAATCCGAACGCCGCCGTTACCAGGCCGATCGCGATCCGGCCGCACTCCGCTGGCTCTTGGCACACTGCGTCCATCGACAAATGTCCGTGAAAGACATCAGCAATGTCTTGGGCGAAGACGGAGTGCGCGTGCACGACGATACGTGGCTCAAACGGGGAACTGCCTACCGCGAAGACGACACCGTCTATCGTTGGGGCCCCGACAAGAACGGACGCGACATCTACCTCGTCTTCCGCGAGGGGCGTCTGATCAACTTCGATCCGAAGGAATTCGAGTAGACCACGCCCCGGCCGTCGGGAACCGGCGGGTTGGTCCCGCCGAGTCCCGAATCGAACCGCCCGGCTCGTTGATCAGCCTTTGCTCTTCAGGTGTTCGTCGAAGAACTTGAACGTCGCCTCGCGGGCCCGTTTCGCGGCTTCTCCGCCAAAACCGTGCTGAGCCCCTTGGATCAACATTAGCGTGTGGGAGCCGCCCACTTTCTTCATCGCCTCGTCGAATTCGTGCGCCTGCTCGACGGGAACGATCGGATCGGCCGTGCCGTGGATGGTCAGAATCGGCGGATCATCCTTGGCGACATAAGTCACGGGACTGGCCGCCTTGTAGACGTCGGGCACTTTTTCAGGAGGTCCGCCCAACACATTCTCGATCACGCCGGCGGCTCGCTTGCTGATTTTGTGGAGACGAGCCATATCGGTCGGACCAAAGTAATTCACGACCGCCTGCACCTTGCTGGACGCGTCGGGGTGACCGCCGTTCCCCTCCAGCTCGGAAGCGGAACCGGTGACGCCGGCCAACAGGCTCAAATGACCACCGGCCGAATCGCCGGTGACGCCGATGCGGTTGGGGTCGACATGGTATTTGGCGGCGTTGCGCGGAGCCAACGGATCGCGCATTTGACGTCTTCAATCTGTGCGGGAAACGGATTTCGCGGCTTGCCAGACGCATCGGGATCGGAAAGACGGTAGGTCACCGTGACGGCGACGTAACCGCGACGAGCCGCGTCTTCGATGTCGGCTTGTTTGAGCTTTCGGTCGCCGCCGATCCAGCCGCCGCCGTGAAGATAAACGATGCCCGGAACCAGGCCGTTCGTTTGCTCAGGACGGGCCAGGTTCAATTTGAGGTCCTTGCCCCCACCGGTTCCGTAGACGATGTCTTTTTCGACAACGATCTCCGCCCCGCGCCGGAACCGCTGCCACCCAGAGACCGCAGGCTGAAATCGCCGCCAGAACAGACCCTCCCATACGCCTCGTCATATCAGAACCTCACAGATGTTAGGAAACGGAGTGCCGTGAAAAATAAAGCCGCCGCGCCGTCTCGCCCAGGATGTGTCGTTTTGCCTCGGTCTCCAGCCCCAGTTCGTGGGTGAAGAGCCGCAACTGGTCGGTGTAGGTGGCTTTGGGACACCAAAGCTGGCAAGGAAAATCGCTCCCCCAGACGCAACGCGTCGCGCCAAAAGCGTTGATGATCGCATGGCACGAGCCGTGCATGTCCCGGAATGGAAACCGTTCTCGACTTCCCGTGGCGAGGTACGACAACTTGGCATGCAAGTTGGGAATGCGAGCCAAAGCCAGCATATCCGAGAGAATCTCGTTTTGCTCGCGTCCGGCCTTCAAATTGAGGCAATGATCAATGACGACAGGCAGCGCGGGATGCCGTCGGGCGAGCGTCTTGAGTTCCCGACGTTTGTCCCGGTTCACAAGGACATTGACGGTGATGCCGAGCCGATCGGCCATTGACCAAAGCGCCTCGACACCCGGATCATCGAGCCTTCCGCTTTGGGCCGGAATGCTTCGTAAACCCCGGACATTCGATTGCGTCACGTAGCGATTCAGGATCGACGGACTTCGGCGATCGTTGGGATTGAGAGTGCAGATTCCGACAATCACGTCTCGATTTGCGGCCGAAGCATCGGCGATGAACCGGTTGTCCCATTGGTAAAACGTGCTCGTCTGGACGGCGGTCGCAAAACGAACCCCGGCTCCCCTCATCTCGCGGCGCAGGTGTTCGATCGTTCCCTGACCGATCGGCGGCCGATAGGGTTTTGGGATTGTGGGGTATTTGGTTTCATCCTGGCTGTAGAGGTGGGCATGACAGTCAATGATGAGCGGCGAGGAGGCGTCAATTGGGGCCGCATGCGCCAGACTTCCGGCGCAAGAAATTGAGCCGGCGGCGGCCTTTGCGGCAATTCCCCAGAATTGACGTCGTGTGTACGCAGTTTCTCGATTCGACAAAGAGAATTTGTCCACTCGAAACAACGCTTTCCAGCGGGGATAGGCCGGAGGATCAGACGAAAGATTTGTGAACGGTCTGGATACCGGCGGACGGGAGAGTTGGGTCTGGCCGATGGGCAAATGGAAGGTCTGCCGCGCGGCGAGGATTGATATCTCAAAAACCGATCGGACTCAAGGAGGAACGTGGCAACGACCCCGTCGTATGGCTGTAAGTCGAAGGGGCAGCCTGATTTGACCTGTTGCGGCCCAACCGATAGGATTCACGGTCCGCGCGGGGTTCTGCCGGGGCGCTTCAAACTCCGATTCGTGTATGCGAGTCGATCCGATCCGCCCTCTCGTTTTCTAACCGGAAATCCCGCGCGACGTCGGACGCATTGGGCGTCGGCAAAATCGCAAGAACCTCAGGAATTGACAATCGTTATTTCGTAACGGCCCTCAAAGGGCTGTGCCGGTTCTGGGCGACTTTCTTGCGTCGCTTCCGGTGGAAGGCGGTTGTCGGGAGAAAGTGCCACGTGTCAGATATCGTCGTGAAGGACGTCTTGGATGCCGGGGTTCATTTCGGCCATCGCACGAGCCGTTGGAACCCCAAGATGCGGCCCTATATTTACGGTCGCCGCAACCTGATTCACATTATCGACATCAAGGAAACGGTCCGCGGCCTGCTGCGGGCGCGGAAGTATCTGCAAAAGGTCGCCGCTGACGGCAGCCTCGTTTTGTTCTGCGGCACCAAGCGGCAGGCGGCCGAAGCCATCCAGGAGTCGGCCGAAGCGGCCAAGATGCCCTATGTGACCGAGCGCTGGTTGGGCGGCACGCTGACCAATTTCCGCACCGTCCGCAGCCGGCTGAAACGGCTGGAGGAACTCGAGTCGCTCGAGGCGAGCGGAGAGTTGGCGACGTATTCTAAGAAAATGCAGTCGACGCTGATGCGCGAAAAGAAGAAGATCTTTCGCAACCTGAACGGCATCCGTCACATGAACCGTATGCCGGAGGCCGTGATCGTCGTCGATCCGGGCAAGGAAAAGAACTGCGTTCAGGAAGCGCGAAACGTCGGCGCCAAGGTCATCGCCCTCATCGATACCGATTCGGATCCCGACGTCGTCGATTTGCCGATCCCTGGAAACGATGACAGCATCCGATCGATTCGGCTGATCCTCAGTTACCTGACCGAGTCGCTGATCGCCGGCCGCGCGTCACTGCCCGAGGAGCCGGAGGCTCCCGCGAAGGACGAACCGCGACCCATTCCCTCGATTTCGTAACGGTCCGCGGCGCGTCGCCCTCGATCCGCCCGCCAAACGTCAATGAAGCCCGGCGCGATTCCATGCGAATCCAATTCCGGTGCCGATAAGGAGAGACGCAACCATGACAGAAATCAGTGCGGCCGCAGTCAAAGCCCTCCGCGACAAAACCGACCTTCCCATGATGCTGTGCAAGAAAGCCCTGATCGAGGCGGAAGGGGACGAAGAGAAGGCCAAAGAAATCCTTAAGCGGGAGGGGCTCAAGGTGAAGGAGAAACGAGCCGACAACCCGACTGAGGAAGGCCGGATCTTTATCGGGGTGACTCCGGATGGCGAAGAGGCCGTGATGGTCGAAGTTGTGTGCGAGTCGCCTCCGGTCGCGACCGGACAGGACATGGCGAAGTTCGGGGAGAAGCTCGTCAAAGCGTTCCTGGCTGGACCAGGCGCGACGACGCCCGACGAACTCCTGGCCCAAAAAGATCCCGACGGTTCCAAGAAAACCCTCGCCGAGCTGTTCGACGAAATGGTCAACAAGATTCGCGAGAAGATCGTCGTCACGCGGATCGCGCGGCTCAAGGGTCCGGTCGGCGCGTACGTGCATCACGACTTCAAGACGGGCGTGCTGTTTCAGGCTGTCGGCAGTAAGAAGACGACTCCCGTGCTCAAGGACGTGGCGATGCATATCGCGGCGCTCAAGCCGGCCGTTAGTTTCCCCGAAGAACTCGATCCGGCGATGGTCGAGCGAGAGCGCGAGCGGCTCCGCGAGGCGGCGAAGAAATCGGGCAAGCCGGACAACATCATCGACAAGATCGTCGAAGGGCAACTCAAGACCTTCTACAACGATGCCGGCGTCCTGACTTTTCAGCCGTTTGCCAAGGAGCAATCGAAAACCGTCAGCCAGGTGCTGGCGGAACAGGGACTGAAGGCGGCCAGCTTCATGCGGTGGGTCATCGGCCGGCGCTAACGCTCCGGTTCTTACCACGGCAGGCGGGCCCACCCGAACGTCGGAGAGGCTCGTTGAGCGTCATCCTGGAAACACGCCGTTTACGATTGCGGCCGTTCCGCGAGAGCGATCTCGACGCCTACGCTCGCATCTGCTCTGACCGCGAGGTCATGCGCTCTATCGGCGCCGGGAACCCTCTCTCGCGCGAGGAGGCCTGGCGTTCGATGGCCTTGATCCTCGGCCATTGGCAGCTTCGCGGTTATGGCCTGTGGGCGGCCGAAGAGAAAGAGAGCGGCGAACTCATCGGGCGAATTGGTCTCCACAATCCCGAGGGTTGGCCGGCGCTCGAAGTCGGCTGGCTGATCGAGCGGACTCGCTGGGGTGAGGGCCTGGCTCCGGAAGGAGCAACGGCTGCGATCCAGTTTGCTTTTGACCAACTCAGCGTCTCGCACATCTTGAGCGTGATCCAGCCGTTGAACCTGGCCTCAATCCGCGTCGCGGAGAAACTCGGCATGACGCGGGAACGCACGGTCCTATTGAACGGTATTGAGGTCGTCATTTACGGCCGCGATCGGTGACCGGCAGCCCATCAAACCGTGCGGTGCAGGCGGGCGACGTATGAGAGCCAAATGGAACTCAGTCGGCGTCTCCAGGTTCCCGGTCGACGTCCGGCCGTACGAAACGCGCCAACAGCTCCGATCGGGAGCGCACGCCCAGCAGCCGATAGATGTCTCGAACGTGCGCATGGACGGTGTGCCGGCTTAACTGCAAATTGACGGCGACTTGTTTTTCGGAAAGCCCCGCCAGCAACTGGTCGAAGACTCGTCGCTGGCCCAGAGACAACGGAAGTAAGGCGGTTGTCCCAGGCGCGGAACGATCGCCGCGGAGTAGGCTCGGGGGCCCGGTCTCAATCGCCTCAATCTCTCTGGCCGCGTATTTTCGGATGACCAGGGTCACGTTGCCAAAACGGATCCGTTCGCCAAATCCAATTTGCCGCGAATCGACCGCTTCATCGCCGACAAACGTGCCGTTTCGGCTTTGAAGGTCGTCCAGCGTGACCATCGATCCCTGGATCGTGATTTTCGCATGCCGCCGCGAAACGGAAACGTCGTTAATCACGACCTCACAATCCAACGATCGTCCGACAATGTAAGTCCCTTCGGTGAGCCTCGTGCCCACAGCCGCAGTGGCGTCCGCCCGTTGGAGTAAGATCACGTCCTCCGAACTGTTCACCGGCCGCCTCTCGCTTGGTTAAGAACTCGGGCCCTTATTTTATAAGGGCAATTCGGACCCCTGTCGCGCACCGTCGTTACCCGGACTGCGTGCTAGCCTGTTTAGGTGATTGATTCTGTGTTCTCGGCATGGCATGACATTACCAGCGACTTGCGCGAAGTGGCTTTCTTCGAACCGGTCGCAACGGGGGCGCCTGCGCCGGCTACAGAATGGGTAGAGATGGGCCCAGTCGCGTCTGCCGGCGCAGGCTCAGCCCCTCATTTTTTTAATCGTTCTCGAATTCGCCGCGATTCAGTTGGGGAAGATCGTACTCGGGACTTTCAAATGGTTGGGTGCTCTTGGCGGGATGATTTCCAGGAGTGAGCCGATCGTCAAAACTGTGAGACGATCTTTTTGTTGAGCCTGCGCATGCCGGCCAGCCAGCGGTCGGTATTCGTTGCGCGATATCCGTAAAACTCTTTGACTTCCGGATGAGGTAAGATCAGAAATCGCTCATCCCGCAGCCCCTCGATGACCTCTTGGGCGACATGCTCCGGGGTCACGGCGGTGAGACGCAGGTAGGCAACGTGCGGATCTTCGGCCTGCAGCATCTCGGTCGTAACGCCCATCGGACACAGACACGACACGCCGATTCCCGCATCGCGGTGATGAATCGACAGCCATTCGGCAAAAGCGACAGCCGCGTGTTTGGTCACGGAGTAGGGCGCCGATCCCATTTCGGTCAGTAGACCGGCCGCGGAAGCCGTATTCAGCAGGTAGCCCCGTCCGCGCTTGAGCATTCCGGGTAGAACGGCCCGAGCCGCGTAAACGTGGGACATGAGGTTGACCTGCCAATTCCGCTGCCAATCGGCATCGGAGGCCTCGGACCCTCCCTTGGTGGCGATACCGGCATTCGAGCAGAACAGGTCGATTCGATCAAAGGCTTCCTCGGCGCGCGCACGAGTTCGGCCACTTGCCGTTCATCGCCGACGTCGCACCGCACGGCGAGCCCTTTCACCTCGGCCGCGACGGCGGCGGCGCCCGCCTCGTTGATGTCCGAGACGACAATTCCTTGCGCACCCTCCGCGGCAAAACGGTGGCATAGGGCACGTCCGATCCCCGAGGCTCCTCCGGTGACGACGGCGATGCTTCCTTTCAGTTCCATCGAGGAGACCCTTCGGATATTTGACGAGCGATCAGGCCAACGATGAGCCGGGGATTTTTATTGCACATTCCAACCAGACGATCAGGCTCCGCCCCGATAGCCGCCGCCCCCCTCGCCGCGAAAATCGCGGATCGGTTCGTCGCTGGGGCTGCGGCCGATGAGGCTGCCCATTTCTTTGCCGTTGCGTTTGAACCACTCGTAGAGGATTGCGACATCGGTTCCGATGCAGAAATGGCGGACTCCCATGTCGAGGTATTCTTTGGCGTGGTCCGGATGAGCAATTTCGGCGCGCGGATGCTTCCCCATCTTGAGCGCTGTCTCAATTACGTACCGTTCCGCTTCCTTGACCTTGGGATGCTTAAACTGACCGGGAAGACCGAGGCTCATGGAATAGTCGGCCGGTCCGAACTGAACCATGTCGATGCCTTTGACCGAAAGAATGGCTTCCAGATTTTCGACCGCCGAAGCCTTTTCGATCATCAGGGCGATGACGGCGTCATCAAGAGACTTCACGAACGCGGGAGTTCCGCAATCGAGGACGAAACCGACGTCTCGCCGCATGCCGACGCCGTGAATGCCGCGGCTATGGGGCGATTCCGACCGCACGGCCCGCACGCAGGCTTCAACGTCCGCGACCGTTCGCGGATCGGCGAACAGCACGTTTTGAATCCCCGAGCCGATGGAACGAATGGTCAAATACGTCCTGGGATCCTGCTCGATCTTCATCATGCCGGAGAGATGATCGAACAGATCGATGGCCCGCCCGATGTTTTCGAGCGCGTACAAATCGTACGGCGCGTATTCGCCCACGAACTCGACATAGTCGAACATCTTCGAGTGGCCGACCAGTTCCACGATCGACGGCCAGGAAATGTGCAGATGCGTGCCCAAGGTCGGTTGTCCGGCATCGAGCAGCTCACGCAATCGATTACGACGCATGCGAGGTTACTTTCTAGCAAAGAAAAATCGGCGCGGTCCGAATCCCCATTTTGCGGCACTTTGAAGGCTGAAGCAACGCCCGGGGGGACTTTACCTGAAGACGGTCACCGATCCATCAGCCGTCCCAATTGCCGCACCGTTTGCGAATGCCGCTCGAGATCGTCTTTGAGTCGTTGCACTTCGGAGCCATAACCGAGACGGCGGGCCAGAAACAGAAATTCCTCCGTCTCCGAAGGAGGAACCGTCAAATCGCGGGCGTGCCCCCGCACGATGCGGAGCGCGTCAATCAGATTCCGTTGAAAAACGTACGCCAGGCGCAGGTGAGCGGCGTCATCGCGGGGAACGACACCATGGTTCTGCAGCGCCGCGAGCGCGTCGAGCGTGTTGACCGCCCGCAGCGACGGATCGAGATGGCCGTACGTGATTTGCAGGCCCTGGACGAGATATTCGGAATCCGCGAGGTGGCCGGGGCTGAGTTTGGCATTGATCGTGCCGGCCTGGACAAGCTGCCGAAGCTGCTTTTCGCGCATCGCCCGCATGGCAGCGACGTCGAACGGCTCGCCGGTAAAAATGAGCCGATCGCGCAGTGCGACAATCTCATTTCCGAACGGCATGTCCCCGGCGATCGGACGCAGCTTGACCAACGCTTGCCGTTCGTAGGGCCACGCGGCTCCATCGGGCGCAAAATACGAGGCGAACGCATCGAGCGAAACGGCCAGGCTGCCGGCCCGTCCGTACGGTCGCAGGCGAAGATCGATCTGAAAGACTCCCTCCTGACGCGAACGAATGGCGTGCGTAAAGGCCTCGACCAAGCGCTGGTAGAACTCGGCCGCGCCGATCACCTCGGGTCCGTCCGTTGGACCGGCATCGTCGTAAATGAACATCAATTCGATGTCTGACGCGTAACCGAGTTCGCGCCCGCCGCATTTGCCCAGGCGCAAACGCAAAGCCGAGCCTTTCCTTGAGCCGAAGACTGCGGAACGCCGTACCGTCCCTCCAGTTCACGACGGCAAATCTCCAATGCGGCGGCAACCACAACCTCCGCAACGTCGCCCAATTCTTCGGAAAACTCGCCGAATTCACGATCCTGTCCCAGGATATGCCGCATATCGGCTCGGAACATTTCCCGATCTTTGAAGGCGTTCAGCCGGGTCCGACGCTCTTCCGGGGTCGCCGCGCCGGCCATCTCGGCCTGAAGCTCGGCTGCCAGGACTTCCCGCGACTTGCGGCGTTCCAGTCCGGCAATGTCCGTGACAACGGGAAACAAATTGACGTGTTGCAACCGCAGAAAGTCTTCCCAAAGGAAATCGCTGACGCCGAGCAGAGTCGCCAGGGCCTCCAACACGTCGGATCGCTCCAGCGAGGCCAGCTCTTCGAGCCAATTCGGCTGTTGAAAGAGATGCTCCAAAAAATCCCGAAAGTGAAGTAACGCTGCCTCCGGATTGGGAGAGCGCGGCAAGAGGTGCGTGAAGTGCTTGATCAGCACGACGGCCGCTCGCAGCTCGCGTTGCCGGTTCGGGTTCGTGATCTTTTCACCCATTGCGTCGGTCACGTGGAGTGTGTCGAAGACCGAATGGCCCGACGACGCCACGATCAGCCGAACGATATCGATTCCCGCCAGGGCCAACGCATTGACCAGTTCATAGAGAAAGCCGATCGTGTCCTCGGATCGGATCCGCAGGACGCTTGCCCGCGACGAAGACTTGTTGTCGATGGCAATTTCGACGGGATAGAGCGTGGTCGCCGTCTCCGAAGTGGCCGGCATTGCAGCGGCGACGCGCTTCGCCAGGCGTCCCTGCGCTTCGCGCACGCGCCCGCTACGGACCTCCCGGATCAAATCGGCCAGTTCGGCCGTGTATTTTCTCCAGACTTCCTCCAGGTCACGTTGCGCGGGATCCGCCGGCTCAACCGTAAAGACGTCGACAAATTTCGCGACGACGCCATCGGCGTCTGTGGCATCTCTTGGCCGGCTTGTGGTCGAACTGCCGGCGACGTGCTCCTCAGAAAACGCGTTGCCATCGACAATATTGAAACCGTGGGCGAATAGCAGTCCGCAAATGATCGAAAGCTCGCCCGGATGATTAAAACCGACGACGGTCACTTGCCAACGTCCGTCGGAGAGCAGGGCCGTGTCGACGGCGACGGGCGTCTCGTCGCCAAGGCCTCGTAAGAGATCCGCATGGCGGGCCATTTCCGCCTCGGTAAACGTTTCGCGATACGACGACTCGACTCGGAGCGGCGCGGCAGCGAGCGCAGGGTGGTCCGCATCGTCCGGTCCGTGCACGGGATTCTTGCCTTCGAGGTACTTGCGGTAGATCGCCCGGACCGAGGCGCGATGCCGATCGTAATGGTCCAGGAATTGATCGGCGTCCGCAAAATCCAGCCGGCGCGCCAGAAACGCCAATTCGCGGCGGTCTTCGGGCAGCGAATGCGTCTGCTTGTAATACATCAACTGGAGCGAGTGCTCGATCGTCCGGAAAAACGAGTAGGCGCTGACCAGCCGGCGATACTCGTCCGCGTGAATCCAGGAAAAGTCGGCCAGTCGCACCAGACCGTCGAGCGTGTTGATGCTGCGGATCTGCGGCGCCTGGTCTCCGTAGGCCAACTGCAAGAATTGCGTAACGAATTCGATGTCGCGAATGGAGCCGGCCCCCGATTTGATTTCGCCCCAGTCGCGGCCGCGGCGTGCCAGATCGGCTTCAATGCGAGCCTTCAATCCGCGGATGCTCTCGCGAATTTTTTCCGCCGGCGCCCCGAAAAGCAGGGGCTCGACCCGATTGAGGAATTCCTCGCCGACGGCGGGATCGCCGGCAATGACACGGGCCTTGAGGAGTGCCTGCCTTTCCCACAACATTCCGTGCGCCTTGAGATAGGCGATGTGCCCGTCGACCGTATTGACGAGGGCGCCCGAACGGCCCCAAGGGCGGAGCCGCATATCAACGCGATACAGAAAACCCTCTCCGGTCGAATCGGTCAACGCCTTGATGAGCCGTTGTCCGAGACTCCAAAATCGCGACGCATCCTGAGAGCACAGAAAAATCAAATCGATGTCGGAACTGTAATTGAGCTCGGCTCCTCCGAGCTTGCCCATCGCCACGACGGCGAATCCCGACGTCGTCGGATCCGTTTCCGGCGCGAGGATCGACAGGCAAACTTGGACCAGGCTGTCGGCCAATAGCGAGAGCTGAACCGTGACCGATTTGAGATCGAGCAATCCAAACGCGTCGCACGCTCCAATCCGCAAAAGTTCCCATCGCTGGTGGCGGCGCAAGGCGTCGAATTTGGCTTCGAGTTTCGTGTGCACAACGGCTGCTTCAGCCGCTTCGGTCGTGAGCTGTTGCCGGCTTTTAAATTCCGCCAGTCGTTTGTGATTCGTCAGTTTTTCCAGGTAATCCGGATTGCGCAGCAGAATCTCGGTGAGAAACTGGCTTCCCACAAAAAGCTTGACGAGGATTTCAACGGCCCGCGGCCTGGAGGTGAGGTAACGCAACAGGGCCGTGCGGTCGGGAACGCATTGGACATAGCGATCGAAATTCAGCAGTGACGCATCCGGCGTGGCGGCGTCCGACAAGGCGACCAAGAGCATCGGCAAGACGTTCGCCAGCGCGACCCGCGAGTTCTCATCTACGGCGATTTCACGGAGCCGGCACAGTGCCAGCCTCCAGTCGGCAAAGCCCGCCGCCGAAAGAAGCGACTGAGCTTCGGCTTCCGGCAAATCGGAAGTCAGGACAAGGGAACCGCTGCGTTCGAACATGCCGGTCATTTTGCGGGAAAAGCCTTGTTGCTCGTGAAGTCATCACGGTCCGTGAAACTCTGAGGTGCGGAGAATCTCGTGGGGACACCCCGCTGAATGATTCACGATTCGGAAGGGGGAGGCAAGCAGGGAGCGGCTCAGCAGGCCGCACCCCGCGAACGTGTGCATCGTGCCCAACCATGATATTATGACCAAAAGCAGCCGGTCGGTCGTCCAGCCTCTTGCGACGGTTCCCGCCTCGGCAACGAATTCCTGCCTCTTTGCGAAGGTTCATAAATCCGGGAGACATCCATGTTTGACAAGTCGACGCGTCGTGATTTTTTGAAGAACTCGACGCTGGTTGGGACCGCGTGGTGGGTTGGTCACTCGTTGGCATCCGGCGCTGACAGCAAAAATCCGCTGGAACGTCTGAATTTCGCCAGCATTGGCGTCGGGGGCAAAGGGTCGGGGGACTGCAGCCACGCGGGATTTGTCGGGAATATCGTCGGCTTGTGCGACATCGACGATCTGCAATTGGAAAAGAAGGGTCACGCGTACAAGTCGGCCCGCCGGTTTAACGACTACCGCGAAATGCTCGACGTGATGGCGAACAAGATCGACGCCGTGACCGTGAGCACGCCCGACCACAGTCACGCCTCGGCGAGCATTCTCGCCATGCGAAAAGGCAAGCACGTCTACTCACAGAAGCCGCTGGCCTGGTCGGTCTTCGAGGCTCGCCGGATGCGCGAAGTGGCCAACGAGATGAAGGTCGCCACGCAGATGGGCAACCAGGGAACCGCTAACCCCGGTTTCCGGACAGCCGTCGAAATCGTCCGATCCGGAGCGATCGGTCCCGTCAAAGAGGTCCACGTCTGGACGAACCGGCCCATCTGGCCGCAAGGCGAGGGACGGCCCAACCGCACCGACCCTGTCCCGCCGAACGTGCATTGGGACTTGTTCCTTGGCCCCGCACCCGAACGTCCGTTCGTGGCCGGCGTCTATCATCCCTTCAAATGGCGCGGCTGGCTCGATTTCGGTACCGGCGCGTTGGGAGATATGGCCTGCCACACGGCCAATATGGCGGTCATGGCCCTGGAACTTTTCGACCCCATCGCCGTCGATGTCAAATTGACATCGGGGATTGTCGAAAACGAGAGCTACCCGAAGTACTCGGTCCTCGAGTATTACTTCCCGGAACGCACGACCGTCATGTTCGACAAGCCGGCCAAGCTGCCGGCGTGCAAGATGACGTGGTACGACGGCCAGCAGTATCCGCCCAAGAAACTCCTCCAGGGCGAAAAGCGGTCCGACAGCGGCTTGCTTCTGGTCGGAGAGCATGGAAGTCTGTACTCACCGAACGACTACGGCGCTCGGCACGTCCTCCTGCCGCGGGACAAATTCAAGCAATACAAACATCCCGAGCCGTTTCTTCCCCGCACGCATGGCGTCGGCGACGACGATGCACGGCACCTGCAAGAATGGGCCGCGGCGTGCCGCGGCGGAAAGCCGGCGATGTCGAACTACAACTACTCCAGTCGCCTGACGGAGACGATGCTCTTGGGCAACCTTGCGCTTCGTGCCGGTGGTCGGATCGAGTGGGACGCCAAAGACCAGAAGGTGACCAACCTGCCGGCGGCCAACAAATTCGTCCGCCGCGAGTACCGCTCCGGCTACTCGATTTGAGGCGCTTGACGTCGTTGTTTACCGATGACCTTTCCAGCCCACGGACTCTCAGTCCGTGGGCTTTTTTGTCAGGATGTGCCCCGAAAGGACTGTTGTGCCAGGCACCCCAAAAATCGCGTTTTCGACACTCGCCTGTCCCACATGGGACTGGGAAGAAATCGTCGCGGCCGGCATTCGCTACGGCTACGATGGAGTCGAAATTCGCCAGGTTGCCGGTGAAACCGACCTGTTAAAAGTTCGTGCCTTCGAGCCTGCTCAAAGAACGGCCAGCCACGAACTCCTCCGCCGCCACTCTGGTTCAATCGGCTCGGGAGCTTTTTCTGTCTGCGGGTTGGCCTCTTCCGTCCGTTTCGATTTTGCGCAAACAGAGGATCGTGAGGCTCAGCTGCGTATCGGAAAGTCCTACGTCGAGCTTGCGGCCCAACTCGAGGCGCGTTTTGTTCGCGTCTTCGGCGACGTGGTTCCTGCCCCCACCAAAGCCGCTGAGCGAAAAGAGTCGCTCGCTCAGATTGCCGAAGGACTCAACCGGCTGGGAGATTTCGCCGCCGCGTACAAGATCGACATTCTGTTGGAGACGCACGGCGACTTCGCCGAGTCGGCCACCGTCAAAGAGCTCTTTGAGCAAATCGAATCGCCGCGCGTCGGCGTTCTTTGGGACACCCATCACCCCTGGCGGTTCTATGACGAATCTCCCGAGGCCACGTTTGCCGTTCTGCGACCGTGGGTACGGCATACGCATTGGAAGGACTCGGTCACGTTGCCGGATGAACCCGCCGCCGGTCACGATGCGGAGAACCCGGCCGAGCAGGGGGCCTACGCTCTCATGAGCGGGCATCGCCATGCGGACTACGTTTTATTTGGCGGCGGTGAGTTTCCGATTCAGGAATTCATTCATCTTCTTAAAGAGGCCGGTTATGACGGTTGGTTGAGCCTCGAATGGGAGAAGATGTGGCACCCGAATTTGGCGGAACCGGACGTGGCCCTGCCTCTGTTCGCTCGCAAGATGCGGCATTTCTGGCAGAATGACGCTGTAGCGCGCTGAAACCGGGTCGGCAAGGCCGCATCACGCGCTTTTCATTCTTCCGGCCCCGCTGGTGTCTGGGCAGCCGCCCCTCTTTTCCTTGCTAGCAGGCTTTGCGCAGAGCCCGGAGGGCGGGCGAGCGGCGTCACTGGTCCACGCTTTGCTCAACCTGACGGATCTGCCGAGAGACGGGCTGCCGATTTCTGCAAATCGTTTGACACCTTTGTCCTGCAGCTTATATTCGACGGAACCACGGCTCTGTCGAGGGAAAAAGATGCTCTTAGGCTCAAGAAACCGCACCCGCAATTTTCTGGCGTTCTTCCTCTTTGTCATTTTTTCATCCGCTGCAATCACTCAACGAGAGGCGAGGGCCGATCGGCCGGCTGTCCGAGAGGAATCGTCGGCCGAGTTGTCTTCGGCGATCGATTCGGGAGTTGAGCAGGAGCGATCGCATCATTGGATTGATGCGATTGAGACCTACGAGAAGGCGCTCAAGCGTTGGCCCGACAACGGCGACCTCAAGTACGGCCTGCGGCGAGCCAAAATCCATTTCGGAATCGAGCGGCGTTATAACGATCTCAGTTTCGACAACCGCCTACTTCACTTGCCGCGCTACGCCGCACTTGAACTCTTTAACGATGTGTTAGAGCACGTCCGGCTCTACTACGTCGATGAGATGAGCGCGACCGCGTTTGTCGCTCACGGGACCGAGAGCCTCTATATCGCTTTGGGTGATGAGAAATTTCTCCAGCGCAATCTCCGCGGCATCGAGCGGGAACGGATCGCCGACCTGCGGCGGATCCTGCGCGAACACTACTGGAACCGGCCTGTTGCCGATTATTCGGCGGCCCGCGACACCGTGTCGGAAGTTTGCGACCTGGCCGCGGCAAAACTCGGGCTTGCGGATACGGCCGTCGTGTTGGAATACATCTTTGGCGGCTGCAACTGCCTCGACGAGTACAGCAATTTCCTCACGCCGGACCGGCTGACGGATCTGCATGGCAACATCAACGGTGAATTTGTCGGCCTGGGAATCGAAATGAAGGCCGAGCCGGGCAAGGGAATGTTCCTGGTGAACGTGCTGCCGGAAAGCCCGGCCGAGCAGGGTGGCATTCGCCCCGGCGACTACATCACGCAAATCGACGGCACAAACTGTGTGCAAATGACCACGGACGAGGCGGCCAAGCTGCTCCGCGGTCCGCAGGGAAGCCGCGTCTCGCTCGTGATTCAAACCCCGGGCGAGCCACAGCCTCGCAGCGGCGAGTTCATCCGTCGTGCCGTCGAGGTCAAGAGCATTCCGGTCGCCCAGATCGTCGACCCGCGCCAGGGCATCGGCTACATCCGCATGACCGGATTCCAGTCGACCTCACCGCGTGAGTTGGATGCAGCCCTGGAGAAACTGTCGCGAGAGGGAATGCGGGCACTGATTTGGGACCTTCGGGGAAATCCGGGCGGGCTCTTGCCGGCCGCAACCAGCGTGCTGGATCGCTTCATCGAGTCCGGCGTCCTGGTTTCAACGCGGGGGCGGTCGCCGGATCAGAATTCCTCGTACTCGGCCACGCCCCACCCCAAATACAATGTTCCGCTGGTCCTCTTGGTGGACGACGATAGCGCCAGTGCCAGCGAAATTGTCGCCGGCGCGGTCCGCGACCATCACCGAGGGTCCATTGTCGGACGGCAGACCTATGGAAAATGGTGCGTCCAAAGCATCTACCACATGCCGGACGGTTCCGGGCTGCGACTGACGACCGCCAAGTTCTATTCGCCCTTCGGTCACAACTACACGAAGGTCGGAATCCGGCCCGATATTTCGGTTCCCATCCCCGCGTTGTCCGTCGATGTCGCTGAGAACCACACCGCGTTCAAAAATCCCTCGGCTCTCAAGAATGGGCCGAACGGCGACGGGCCCCATGCACAAGCCCCCGAGCGGCATCCGATCGTCAAAAGCCGGCTGGGAGGCGCAGTCTGCCGCCAGTCGACGACCCGGACATGAAGGCCGCTTTCAGAGCTCTCGAGGGGCAGATGCAGCAAGTTCCGGCCCGATGAGCGACGCGGACCAAAAGTGGCTCGAAGGCGGGCGAGGCCTGCCTCCCGAGTGGACTTGGTCCTTCACCGCCGACGCAGCGCTGGTCGGAGTCGAACTGGCCCGTGAAACGGGCGAAACGGTTGTCGCCGATGCTGCCGGCAGCGTCTATCTCCTCGATCGACGCGGCCGGATCCTGACACTTTCGCGAGGTCTGCACGCCCTTTCAGGGATTACCTGGTGCGACGCCGGAACAGCAGGGGCTGTCATCGTCGGCGATTCGACGCTGACAATGCTGAATCGCCAGCTCCGCGTTGTCGGCACAACGGATCTCCACGAGCCGATTCTGACGGTCGCGATCGATCCTTTTGGCCATCATCTTGCGGTTTGCCTCCAGAATGCCGAAACACGGATCCTGAACGCGAACCGCAAGACGATTGCCCGATTTACAACCACTCGGCCGCTCGCCTACGCGCGGTTCGTCACGACGGAAACCGATTTAATCGCGGCGGCGGACAACGGCCTGATCTGCCGCCATCATCTCGACGGGACTCCCGTTTGGGGAGAGCCGTGCTGGTCGAACATCGGTGACCTCTGCGTCACGGGAGACGGCCAGACCATTTTTCTTGCCGGCCTGAATCTGGGCATCCAGCGATTCGATGGGGGTGGTAATTCGCAGGGAACGTATGTCCTGGAGGGAACCCCGAACCGCATCGCCGCCACGTTCGCTCTCAAACGGCTGGTCGCGTCGACCGTGGAAAAGGGGCTTGTCTGGCTCGATTCCGACGGCGAAATCCTTTGGGCGACGCAGACCCCCGAGGAAATTCGCTCGTTATGTTGCGACCCCCTCGGAGCGGGGATCGTCTGTGGATTTGAAAGCGGGCGCGTGGTGCGGTTGGATTGGGGTTTTCCCGTAACCTGACGCCTGCGGAGCGTTTTGACGCGGCTCGGACGACCGTGGTAGACTGAGGGGAGCGCGGGTCAAGGACCAATCGTCCGAGGTTTCGATGGCTCCGGGATCGAACGCCACAGGGGGCCAGCGCGCGTCTGACGCGTCGCCGCGGCCGTCGCTAGACGGTCGCACGTCTCTGGGCAAATATGAGATCGTCCGGCAATTGGGCGCCGGGGGAATGGGGACGGTCTATCTCGCCGTCGATTCCCAATTGAAGCGAACCGTCGCGCTCAAGGTCTTACCGAAAGAGCGCGCCGAAAACGAAACACTTGTTCGTCGGTTTGAGGCAGAAGCCCAGGCGGCCGCTCAGCTTAAGCACGAAAACATCGTCACCGTCTACGATGCGGGCAATACCGACGGGCATCTCTTTATCGCGCTCGAATTTGTCGAAGGGACTGACATTTACGAGTTGGTCGCCCGCCGTGGCCCGCTGCCGCTCAAGCGGTCGGTCAATATCGTCAAGCAAGTCATCCATGCTCTGGAACACTTACATAAGAGGGGGTTCGTTCATCGTGACATCAAGCCCTCGAACATCCTGGTGACGCGGGACGGAACGGTCAAGCTCACCGACATGGGGTTGGCGCGGGCGGTCGACGAGTCGCTCAAATCGAACATCACACGCGAAGGAACGACGGTCGGAACAGTCGACTACATGGCGCCGGAACAGGCCCGCGACAGCCAGGCGGCCGATATTCGCAGCGACATTTATTCACTCGGATGCACGTGGTACCAGATGCTGACTGCCGAGCCGCCGTACCCGACGGGCAGCGTCACGAACAAGCTGTATTCGCACATCTCGAAACCCCGGCCCGATCCGCGCGGTGAATCGATCCGTGCCCGAGGAAGTCGTCGTCATTCTGCACCGGATGATGGCCCGCAAGCCGGCCGATCGCTACCAGACGCCGACCGAAATCCTCGAAGACATTGAGAACCTGGGAGCCGGGAACAAGCGCATTGCCGAACTGCTCAGTTCCGATCCCGACAATGATTCGCCCTCTGGGCCGACCCCTGCGTTCGGTTCGCCGCTGACTCTTCCGCCGCGGCATCCTCCCACCCGCTCGCCGTTGCCGCCGCGCGCTCCCGACAATGCGACAAGCGACCCGACGCCGCGACCACAACGGCTTCCCGCCCGTCGTCGTCCGCAATCGGAAGCGCCGACACCTCCCCAAAGCGTGACCCCTCAGACTCCGCTGCCGCAAAGGCTGCCGGGCGCGCAAAACAAGACCCAGACGGATGCCACCCCGCCGCCGCCAAGGCCCGCCGCCCGACAGGAGTCTGGAACGTCGGATCCTTCTCCTCCCTCAGGCAGCCATACACCGTCCGGCAGCCATCCACCATCGGCCAGCCATGCGCCGTCAGCAAGTCATACACCATCCGCCAGCCATACGACATCAGGCGGTCATGCAACGCCAGCCAGTCAAACGCCGTCAGGCAGTCATACGCGGCGCGCGAAGCCAGCGGCAGAAGAGCCGGCACCTGCAGGGCGGATCGTGCACAGCACCGGTGAAGCGGCCGGGGGTGAAGAGCCGAACCGTGTCTCGGAACGAATCGAGACTCGCGAGCCGGCATCGAGCGGCGAACCGGTGGCGTCCGTTGGCCGCGTTTCGACGGACGAAGCTCCCGCCAACCCGAAGCGGGTCGTGGCCGGCAAGCGATTCACGTTCGAAAAGCGGCCGCGAGCCAAAGAGCGGGTGTCGAGCGAAGTAGCGGTCGGGAACGAAGAAGCGGCGACGTTCGACTGGAAACCGCTCGCCACGAAGATCGGGGCGGTTGTCGGCGGTGTGCTCGTGCTCGGAGCGTGCGCCTGGTTCGCGATCTCCTGGCGAAACTCTTCGATCAACCGCAAAAATGAAAACGCGGCCAATTCTCCATTCGGGGCGCTGGCGACTGAGCTTCCTAACGAAACGGAGCCTGAAGACGCCGCCGCGAACTCTCAGGGTGCCGCCGGCAAAGCGGGTGCACATCCAAAGAAGAAGACCGCGACCAACCCCGGTGTATCGGTGAGTTTCCAAAAGGTTGGCAACGACCCCAAACTAGCGGATCCCTCGCTCGTTCTGGGTCGGCCGGACGAACGGCAGAATTTCCCGTCATGGATCGCCGATCTCTGGAACCCGAACGCAAGTGCCAATTCCACGGCGGGCGCCGAACTCAAAACGATGACCGTCGGCCGCGTCGATAACGACCGCGCGAACTTCCCGTCTCTGGCCGCGGCGATTCGAGGACTCCCCGAACAGGGGGGCGTGATCAAACTGCAGGGCCCGGGTCCCTTCCTGTTGCCTCCGATCAGAATCGCCAACCGGCGGCGGGTCATTATCACGGGGGCCGGAGCGAAAAGTGCCCTGTCGAGCGAGACACCCGTCTCTGGCGAATCCAAACGGGGATCCGACGATGGAAACGCTCCCTTGATCGTCTTCGTGCCGGGTTCTGCCGGGAATTCGACCGATAGCGGCCTGGTCACGAGCGAAACATCGCTCACACTTTACGGAGTGCATCTGGCCGCATTCGCCGATCAATTTCCTGGGGACAATCCGCTTCGCCTGGTGGAAGCACAATCGGGAGACGTGATTGTCCAAAAGTGCTCGCTGACTTTGGTGGGAAGCCGAAGCGGTTCCACCATCGGATTCTCGGTTTCCGGGCCGAATTCGGACGCCGGACCTGATCGGGCGCCGCGGATCCTCTTTGATCGCACGCTTGTTCGCGGGAAGGCGCTGACCCCGCTTGAAGCCGATTTGCGAAGCGTCGATCTGCTGGCAATTAATTCGCTGTTCATCACGGGAAAGTCTCCCGTGCTCAACCTGACGGCCGGTCTCGATTCTGTGGCATCGCGCTCGACCGGCGCCGGCGTCGCCCGGACGCTCCGCATTTTTTCCTGCACGACGTGCACCGACGACAATGCGGTTTCCTTACGGCTGGCGAAGGGTGCCAGCCCTCCGGTCACTCGGTTCCACGTCATGAATTCCATCTTCGGAGCCGTCTTTCAGCCACAGGGCGTGGCCATGATTGCCTTAAACGATTGGCCCGCACGCCCGATCACGACGACCAACCACGTCGCGTTCGAGAATCTGACTTGGGTCACGGAGTCTTTCGTCGCTCGGGGTTGGCAAAACATTGTTCAAAGCGACACGAGTCCCCCGCTGGGCACCAAAGACGCCAACGGGTGGGGTGCCTACTGGGGCGAACCCCGCTCTCGCGTCGACGATGAGCCCAACTCGTTCACGGCCGTTTCCGACATCGCCGCTGCCGGCCCCGCCCAGTTCCGTTGGGACGTGATCGACAGTCGGCCCGGCAGCGTGGGCGATTCGTCGCCTGCCGGATGCGACGTCAGTCTTTTGCGCACCGCTGCGACAACGGCGATCGCGCGGGCCGACGTATTTGCAAAGCGCCCAAAAGTGCCCGTGCCGACGGTGAACATCGCCGCTGATAACGAGTTTGTACGCGAGGTCGATCTCGACAATCCCACCCGCAAGGAGTTTGAAAACCTCGCCCGCTTTATCAATCGCTCCGATTGGAAAAGTGGAACGCGGTTCCGTGTCCGCGGTACGAACAAGAAGATCTGCGGACCCATTCACGTGACGAATCGATCGTTGTCGATCGAGTTTGTCGACGCAGCCCCTCCTCAGATAACCTTCGAAGTCACCAAGGGCGAGTCTCGGGAGCTTCCCGCTTTTATTAGCGTTACGGGGGGCACGCTCGAGATCATCAACGCGAACTTCCGTGTCGGATCGACCGCAAAACACCTGCCGCACTGGCTCTTGGAGGTGAAAAACGGAAACTTTTCGATTCGTGACAGCTCGCTCGACGGCCCGAGTTTTGAAAGAACGGGCTATCAGGGCTTGTTGCATTTCACGTCGTCGCATTCGACGACCGCTCGCCCGGATCAGCCGCTGTTTGGGGCGATCGTCAATAGTTTCCTGCGGACCGGAAAGACGATGTTGAGTGGAGACCTGGCGGAACGTAATGTCTTTATCGAGAACTCCATCCTCGCGGCGGGCGGACGCGTGCTTGACCTGCAAATCCCGGCGACGACGGGGCCGCTTTCGACGCTCGACTTAGCCCGCTGTACTCTTGCTGCCGGTGAGGAGTATCTGCACCTCGACGCGAACACCACTTCCCGGCCGCCGGGTCGTTCGACCGGTCGCGTCCGCATCATTGCCGAGAACACCGTGTTTGGGCCCCCGCTGCCGTCGGAGAACAAATCGATTGACAAGCCTGTTTTCCTTGCCGGCTTACCGCCAGACGCGATTGCCGGAGCCGTCGACTGGTGGGAATACGCCTGTGCTTACAGTAACTTCATTGACCTGCCGAAGTCCGACGCGTCTCGCGGCAGCCGGAATGATCCGCTGGCAGGCTGGAAGCAGATCACCGGTCCGGAACACATCCTGCGGCCGGCGGCCGGCCCGAATGCCGCGTTATTGCTGCGAGACCTTCCTCCGGCGAAGGATCTGCGCCTGGCGACTTTCGTCTGAAGTCCGAGGCGGAGGCAGCCACCTGGTCCGACATGGGTAAGCCGATTGGCGCGATGCTTGCCGCCCATCCGGTTTCGGCTCCGGTGTCGACGCCGGCCGCGAAGGTAAAACCGACCGGCAGTCGCAAGACGACGCCGGCAAAGAAAGCCCTACCCAAGCCGCCTCAATCCGGCTTTTGATGACCCGATGTCGAGCGAAGGCTCAGAACGTCGTGGGATGGTCGCCGCCCCGATGTTCTTCGTCGACCCGGGGCCAGTTGAGGACGAAACGGCAGCCAAATCCGGGCTTCGTTTCAACCGTGATATCACCGCCGTGCTCGCGAAGGATCTTTTGGCTCACCGCCAGGCCCAGCCCCGTTCCGCGTGCGCCTTTTGTCGACTCGAAGATGTTGAAGATCTTCGTAAGCTGGTCCTGCGGAATGCCCGGCCCATTGTCGGTAACGGAGACGAAAACGAGGTCGGAGGTCGGCTCGTGTCCGGTTTCGACAATCACATGACCCATTTCGGTCCCTTCGACCGCGTCGATGGCATTGGTCACCACGTTCAGCACGGCGCGATGGATCCCTTCCGCGTCGAAAGTGGCAGTCGGTAAGCTCTCGTTCAAGCGGACTTCCAATCGCACCTTGCACTCGCCGGCCCGAGCCTGCATCAGCTCGCACACTTCGCCGACCGTCTGGTTCAGCGACGCGGCCTGCATCACGGGCTGCCGTTCTTTGCTGAAAGCCAGCATGTCCATCACGAGCTGATAGATCTTGTTCTGGTTCTTTTCGACGATGGCCCACCCTTTGCGGACATGTTCTTCAATATGCTCCCTCAAGCCCATGTCGATCAGGAAGCTTCCGCCACGAACGCCCTGCAAAATGTTCTTGATGTGGTGGCTGAGCATGGCAATGGTCTGGCCCATGGCGGCCAGCCGCTCCGCTTTGAGCAGGGCCTCCTGGTATCGGCTATTTTCAATCGCGAGCGCCGCCTGGCTGCCGATTGCGACCAGGAGCCGCAGCTGATCGTCTGAGAATTTGTTCGTCGCGCCCCCTTCGAGCACCACGCGTTCCGCCGGCGTCGTCGTGTCGACATAAATGACGCCCGGCACGTCGTAGCGTCCCTGCATCGGGACGCACATGGCTTCGCAAATGCCGGCTTGAAGGATGCTCTGACCGGGAGCGAATCGGCGGTCCGATCGGGCATCGGACGTTCGCACTCCTTGCCCCGTTTTCAAAACGTAATCGACGATGCTTCGCGAAACGGGCATCCGCGTCCCCTGGTCGGCGCGACGCCCAAAACTGATGACCTTGGGAACGCTCTCACCGGATTGGGGATCGGTGATCAGCATGCAGCCGCGGTCGGCCCCGACGACTCCGATCGTCAGGTCGAGGATCCGCTTCAACAGTTGATCGACCGACAGCGAAGGGCTGACGGCCTCCTCAGCAATCCGATAAACCGCCTGTAGATTCGAGAGGGCCTGAGTCGAGGCGGCCATTTGGGCCACGGCCGTCCGATCAAAAGGTGCCGGTTGCCCTTCCTGACCCAATTGGGCAACGATGTTCGAGCGATCCGCCGAATTCGGCTGGCCAACCAGATCGATCCGGTCGGCCGCCTCCTCGTGATTCGATCCCTTGATCGTTTGCTGAAACAAGAGAACGGTGCGGCCGACTTGAAGCTGATCGCCGTCGTGCAGATCCTTTGTCCGGACGAGTTCCCCGTTGACCAGCGTACCGTTCGCACTGTCCCGATCGCGCAGGACGAACGCGCCGTCGCCGAAATGGATCGAAGCGTGCTGCCGGGAGACTTCGGTGTCGCCGATCCGGATGTCGTTCCGGCTGCCGCGCCCCAATAAGACAAGCTTCGGCCCGATTTCAAAGCGGGCGCCTTGGTCGGCTCCGCGAATGACCAGGAGCGTCGCTTTCGACAAATCCGCTTTCTCGTCGGTTCCCACGTCCCCATGATACCACCGCCTGCAACCTGCAACACCGTTGGCGTCAACCGACTGGACGCGAGCATTCAGGAGAAAAGAAGCGATGGCGCAAAATAGATAAACCTGTGGGTTTAAAACGCCCAAGCGCGTGTCGATAGAACGCCGAGTCGGGAGCCGCCCCTCGAACGGCTGTTCAGCAGTTCGCCGCAGCCAGCAGCCGCTCGATCGTGCGGATCAACTCGCCATAGTGAAACGGCTTTTCGAGATAATGCTCGCCGGTTGCGACGGCGGGCGATTCACCTGTCTTGGCGGCGCCGATCAGAATCCGGGGCACGTCTTGCCAGCCCTCAGACGAGGGGAACTGTTCCAGCCCCTCTTCGACGTGCAAAACAACCACGCTCGGCCGACGTTTCGCCGAAAGCTGCTTCCGGGCAAACTCGCCTGTGTCCCCGCCACGGATTCGGTCGACCTCGAGGCCTTTTGGCCCCAAGACCGCCCGCAGCACTTCTTCCGTCTCGGCAAGGCCGTCGACCACAAGAACGCGCTGGGCTATGGTCACGCGACAATCCTTCCGGCCGACAGCTTCCCTGTCTTCCGCGTCAAACGGAAAAGCTCGGGACGTGTCGGATCGGTCGTGGGGTGAACGGGCCGTTGGGCCGGCCTCGATCGTGGGGCGGGAGAATATCGAGAACTCAGCGACGTGTCAAAATCAAATTCACGCCAATAAACCGCCGACGACGTTGCCGTGCACGTCGGTCAGCCGGAAGTCGCGCCCCTGGAAGCGGTAGGTCAGCCGCTCGTGCTTGATCCCGAGGCAATGCAGCATGGTGGCGTTCAGATCGTGGACGTGGACCGGATCGCGGACGATGTTGTAGCTGAAATCGTCCGTTTCACCGTAGACGATTCCCGGCTTGACCCCGCCGCCGGCCATCCACATCGAGAAGCACCGCGGATGGTGATCGCGGCCGTAATCCTCCCGAGTCAGTTTTCCCTGGCAATAGACCGTACGGCCGAATTCGCCTCCCCACACGACGAGCGTGTCGTCGAGCATGCCGCGCTGCTTCAAATCTTTGACGAGGGCCGCGCACGGCTGATCGATATCGCGGCACTGCAGCCGCATGTCGGTGGGCAGGTTGCCGTGATGGTCCCAGCCTCGCTGGAAGATCTGGATAAAGCGGACGTTTCGCTCCGCCAGGCGTCGGGCCAAGAGGCAATTCGAGGCGACAGTCCCCGGAATGTGCACGTCGGGACCGTACAGATCGAGAACATGCTTCGGTTCGTTCGACATGTCAGTCAACTCGGGGACGGAGGTCTGCATCCGATAGGCCATCTCGTATTGCGCAATCCGCGTGTTGATTTCCGGATCGCCGACTTCGGCAAGTTGTTTCTGGTTCAGTTCGGCCAGCGCATCGAGCATGCGGCGGCGCGAAGCGGAATCGACGCCGGGAGGGTTGGAAAGATACAGCACGGGGTCCCCCGAGGAGCGCAACGCAACTCCTTGGTATTTCGACGGCAGGAAGCCCGATCCCCAGAGGCGAGAAAAAACGGCTTGCGCATTGCGCTTCGAGCTCCAGCTCGAATGCAAAACGACGAATGTGGGAAGATTCTCATTCAGACTACCCAGGCCGTACGAGACCCAGGCTCCCATACTCGGCAGGCCTGGCCGCTGAGCACCGGTAAACACGAACGTGCAGGCCGGATCGTGATTGATCGCCTCGGTGTTCACGGTCCGCACGATGGCGAGGTCGTCGACGATTTTTGCCAGATGCGGCAACAATTCGCTGACCCAGGCGCCGACCTGCCCGTGCCGATCGAATCTAAATACGGACGGAGCAATGGGCAGCCGCTTTTGGCCCGACGTCATCGTCGTGATCCGCTGCCCCATCCGCACGGAATCTGGCAAATCTTGGTCGAACAGCTCGTTCAACTTCGGCTTGTAGTCAAAAGTCTCGAGCTGCGACGGGGCGCCGTTCATCGAAAGATAGATCACCCGCTTGGCGGTGGCGGGAATGTGCGGACGGCCCAAAATCCCGCTCACGATCGGGCTGCCAGACGTCGGCGCGGCCAGCAAACGATCATTGAGGAGCGAAGCCAGCGCCGCGGTGCCAATACCGGTCGCCGCGCGGCCGAAAAAGTAGCGACGCGTCAACAGCTTGGACTGATCGTGGATCGGGTCCATCGGAGCCTTATCCCTTCGTGACCGTCTCGTCGAGATTCAGGATGACATTGGCAACCATGGTCCAGGCCGCCAGCTCACGCGCGTTGAGAGTTCCGTCGTGCGGCGATTCACCGACGGCCAACAATTTTGACGCGGCCTGCGGGTTATGGCGGTAGGCGACCGACTGCGCGTCGAAAAGCGTCTGGAAGATGCGGAGTTCGTCGGCTGTGGGCTGGCGGGACGTGGCCAATCGGAAACCGAGCGCAATGCGGTCAGCCGGTGCCGGCCCCCCGTCGCGCATCATCCGTTCGGCCAGGTGGCGGGCCGCTTCGACGTACTGTTGGTCATTCATCAAGACCAGGGCCTGCAAGGGCGTGTTGGTCCTGCCGCGACGGACGACGCATTCCTCGCGAGAGGGAGCATCAAATGTCGTGAGTGAGGGGGGCGGTGACGTTCGCTTCCAAAACGTGTAGAGACTGCGGCGATAAAGCGCGTCGCCATGGTCCTGCACGAAATGCACCGTATTGCTGCCGCTATAACCGATCGCCTCCCACAAGCCGGGCGGCTGATACGGTTTGACGCTCTTGCCTCCGACTTTCGTCACAAGCAAACCGCTGACGGCCAGGGCCGCATCGCGCACCATTTCTGCATCCATCCGGAACCGCGGGCCACGAGCCAGCAGGCGATTCTCCGGATCGCGCTGCGCGAGCGCCGTGGAGACGTGCGACGACTGGCGGTAGGTCGCCGACGTCACGATCAACCGTTGTATGCGCTTCACGTTCCATCCGCTTTGCTCGAATTCCGTCGCCAGCCAATCGAGCAGCTCCGGATGGGTAGGCCATTCGCCCTGGGCGCCGAAATCCTCGGCCGTCTTGACGATTCCGGTGCCGAAATAGTGCTGCCAGAAACGATTGACGATCACGCGAGCCGGCAGCGGATTCCGCACATCGACAATCCAGCGTGCCAACGCCAGCCGATTGAGCGGAGCATTTGCCGGCAACGCAGGCGCGATCGCCGCGGGCACGCCGGGGAGGACTTTCTCTCCCTTCCGGTCGTACGCGCCGCGGACCAGAACGAAGATGTCTCGCGGCTTCGGCATGTCCTGCATCACCATCGTGCTCGGCGAGAGTTCTTCCACCTCCGCCAGACGGCGGCGAGCCGCCTCAAGCCGGGCATGCAACGGACCAAAGACCGATCGGCTCCCGGAATAGACGTTTTCGACGAAGTAATCTCGCAGCACCTGCTTCTGCCGGGCGGTGCGCTTCTCGGGTTTGATTCCCAGGACCCTCGAGACAGGGCGGGGGTAGAGGGCCGGGTTCTCATTGGCGGCCGCGCCTTCCCACGCACGAAGTGACGTTTCTCGCGCTTTACGTGGTGAGACGCCGGCCCCTCTGGGCGCCTGTGCTGTTGCCTGCGTTTCGAGGGCAGGTTCCTTGTAGTGGAACTCCTTCAATGCGGTTCGAATCGCCGACTCGGCATCAGCAATGTCTTGCTTCAGGCGGTCGATTTTCCCCTCCTCAGCAGCCGGTCCGACGCGAATGGACGGCGGCGGCAAGAGCACGTTTCGATCCATCGGGTGTTCGGTCAGGCTGCCGAAGTAGCCGAAGAGCCGATAAAACTCTTTTTGCGTGATGGGGTCGAATTTGTGGTCGTGGCAGACGCAGCACCCCAGCGTGAGTCCAAGAAACACGGTTCCGGTCGTCTGGACGCGGTCGACGGCGTAGCGGACGTAAAACTCCTCGTCGATCGCTCCCCCTTCGCCGGTCGTGACGTTGCAACGACTGAATCCGGTTGCCACGCGCTGGTCGATCGTGGGATGCGGAAGCAAATCTCCGGCCAGTTGCTCAACGGTGAACTGGTCATATGGCTCATTGGAATTGAACGACCGGATCAACCAGTCGCGGTAAGGCCAGATCGACCGTTCATTGTCCAGATGCAGGCCGTGCGTATCGCCGTAGCGGGCCGCGTCCAGCCAATAGCGGGTCATCTGCTCGCCGTATTGGGGAGACGCGAGCAGCCGGTCGACGAGCTTCTCGTAAGCGTTCGCCGAGTGGTCGGACAAAAACTCGTCGACCTCGCCGATCGTCGGCGGCAGCCCCGTCAGGTCGAGAGTCACGCGGCGAATGAGTGTCGTCTTGTCCGCTTCCGGAGAGGGATGCAGTCCCTCCTCTTCAAGCCGCGCGATGATAAACCGGTCGATCGGATTTCGGGCCCCGTTCGATTCTTTGATCGCCGGAGCCGGGCGATGCTGTGGAGGCACAAAAGACCAATGGGGATGGAATTCCGCCCCCTCGTCGATCCATTTTTTAATGAGTTCGATCTGCTCGACCGAAATTGTCTTGCCCGAATCGGGCGGCGGCATTCTGACGTCCGGGTCGTGCGACGTGAGCCGTTGGTACATGGCACTTTTCGTGCTCGAACCGGGCACGATGGCCGCGTCGCCGGATTCCAATTTGGCATAGGCCCCGGCTTTCGTATCCAGCCGGAGGCCCGCCTTGCGACCCTGCTCATCGGGGCCGTGACACTTGTAGCACGTGTTGGACAGGATCGGGCGGATGTCACGGCTGAAATTGACGTGCCGCGTCGCTGCAGTGCCGGCCCAACCAGGAGCGGCAATCGCCAGCGAAATCGCGAAGGCGGAGAAAGCGAATAAGCTGCGGAACGGTGGAGTTGGCATGAGTGCGCGACTGCAGTTCCGGATGGAGTTTACAGCGTCGTCACGGTCCGATGGCCGGCCGCAAAGGGGGGATTCAATCGACGCTTTGGGAGCCCGACTTCCAATCTTTATTAGACCGCCACCGGCCACTTTTGTCCAATGCGAAGCGACTCCGACCGTGCCCAATGGGGTGACATCGGATCCGCTCTGGAAGACGACGACCGTGCACAAATGGTCGGGTTCAACGGCCGCCTGCCGATCCCCGTCTGAATAACCATCTCAGTCGATACGACCGACAGGCCGCACTCCGAAAGCCGGCAACCTTAGACTTTGCGCATCGTTCCTTTTTGACCGATCTTGTCTATAGGGTAGATCCTTTGGAAGCGTTGCGGTTTTGCAACATGCGCGCGGTGACCTTTCGGCGGCGGCTCGGTTCTGGCCGCCCGTCTGCTCGACGCCTCGCGTTACGGGGATGGTATTCCATGGTTGCTGTCGTTGACCCGGCCGTCGTACCGAAAAACAGCACGTCCGCGATCGGCGGATTGGCCCTCGAACCCCTTCATCAGGGAGGGGGAATCGAAACCATGTGGTTTGGCCCGGGCCGGCACGTGATCGGCTCGTCGGTCGACTGCTCGCACAGCCTGCGCACCGACGGCGTTCAGCCGCGGCACTGCGAAATCCGGATCGAGGCGGGACACGCGACGCTGCGGGCACTCGATTTTCGCACCTGGCTTAATAACGGCCCCGTTCGGCAAGCTGAACTCCGTTCCGGCGATCGCCTGATCGTCGGTCCGCTCGAATTCCGAGTCTCCTTCGACGCGAATGCCCCGGCCGTTAGTCCGACAATCGAGCAGCGGCCGATGGCAGCTCCCGTGGTCGCGGCATCGCCAGTTACCGCAACCTTTCAATCGCCCGCTCCGGTCACCGCAAGTCCCGACTTCATTATTCAAGCCCTGCGGCGCAACACGGAAATGGAGGAGCGACTCGCCCAACTCGAAGGGAAGCTCGGCGAGCGTTCGCGAGAACTCGATGCGCGTGATCGGCAGATCGTCGCCTTGGAAGTCGATCTGACCCAGCGTTCGGCCCACCTCCGCGAACTCGATTCCAATTCCATCCGGCGGACGACGCTCCTCGACGCTCAAGAGGCCGCCCTGCGTCAGATGCAGGCGGCAATCGCCGCGAAAGACCAAGAAGCAGAACAGCGCCTGCGGCGGGCGACGGACAAACTGGCAGCCGCTGAAAAGTCTGCCGACGCTCTGATTCGCGATGCCGCGGTGCGTGCGTCGGCGCATACGGAGAAGATGTCACCGTCCACCAATTTCGATCCCGGCATCAGCTTGCAGTCTAGCGAACGAGACGAAGCGGTCCAGCAGCGTGAGGCGGCACTCACTCAACGGGAGGCCTTGCTCGCTCGACGTGAGTCGACACTCGCACAACGCCAAACGAGCCTCGATCAGCGCGAGTCGAGCGTTGCCCAGTACGAGGCCGCGCTCGCGGAACGCGAGTCGGCCGTCGACGCACGCGGCTCCTCTCTCAACCAGCGCGAATCCGCCATCGTCGCTCGGGAGGCGACCCTTCGTAATCGCGACGCGGCCGTTCAGCAACGCGAGACGGGCCTCGACCAGCGGTCTGCCATCCTGGATCAAAGAGAATCCGCCTCCGCACAGCGCACGGCCGATCTTGACGCGCGCGTCCAACTGCTTGAAGAGTGTGAAGCCGCCATTCAGGAGCACCACTCAGCGTTCGAGCAGCGTGATCGCGACCTGACGGTGCGCGAGAGCGCCGCAAAAGCACTCGAGATGGATTTGGCCCAGCGCGATACCCAGTTGGCGGAACGCATCCAAAAGCAAGCGGCCCGCGAACGATCGCTCGTCGAACGCGAAAAATCGATTGCCACGCGAGAACAAGTCACTGCGGAGTCCGGTCGCGAGATGTCCTCTCGCGAAGAGGCCTCGCGCAATCGGCAGAAAGCCCTCGACGCCCGCGAATCGGGGCTCGATGAACGTGAGCGTGCCTTCGATGAACGAGGGGAACTGCTGGCCGCTCGCGACCTGGCTCTCGCGGAACAAGAACGCAGCCTCGCCGAACAAAAGCGATCTTTGGAGGAACGTGAGCAGGCGATCGCCGCCCAAAAACAAGCCTTCTCGAACCGCGAACGGTCCGAGGCCGGTCGCGCCGATAGCACGGCGGAACGTGAGCGAGCTCTCGCCTTGCGTGAGCAGGAGCTGGAGGCGGCTCAACGTGAAGTTCAACAACAGGCGGCCCGAGCCGCAGAACACGAGGCGGCCGTTGTCGCCCAATCTGCCGCGATCGATGCCCGCGAAGCCGAACTGCGGACAACAGGCGAGACGCGTTCCGCGAATACCGACGAGGTGAACTCGCTTCAGGCGGGATTTGAATCGGAACGCGCCGGCTGGAATCGGGAGCGACGCCAATTCCAATCTGACAAAGCGGGCACCGAAGAGGCCCTCAAACAATCCGAACGCAAAATCCGGACCCTCGAGGCCGAGTATCGCGAGCTCGCCCAGCGGCAGAAATACCTCGAACGGGATCGGGAGAATCTCCGCCGGCAAAAGGACGAATCGGAACCGCATGAAACGCGAACCGGCCAGCCAACTCTGGCGGCGGTGTCGCGCAGCGAGGAAACCGTAAGTCATCACGGTTCGGCCGGTGTCGCGCCGGCCCACGCGCCCGCGTCGTCGCCGAAAGCGTCCGCCTCGACTCCTGGCGTGCACTCGGAGGATACGACCGATAAGGACTCGATCGCCGCCTACATGGAACGCCTCTTAGCTCGCAATCGGCAGTCCAAAACCGACGGCGATGTTTGCTGGTTGCCTGAAGCAGAAAGCGCATCCGCCTCGACTTCAAAATCGAATGTCGCCGCGGCCCCGGCCGAGACGACTCCAGAGGATGTCTCACTGCCCGCTCCAGCCCAAATACCCCTGCCCGGCCCGTCACACACGCAGGACAAAGCCACGGTGCGGGCCGACCTCGACAGCTTGCGGAATATTGCCAACTCGGCCGCCCGTTCGGCGATTGCAAAGTACACGACGAAGTCGACGCGCGAGAAGATCCTGTTCCGCACACTGCTCTTGACGATCACGTTCATTGTGGCCGCCGTCTTGCTGATTTCGCCTCAGTTGGGCATCGGGAACCACCGGAATGTTGGCTGGATTGCGGTCGCGGCCTGCGGAGCGTTGGGCATCGACATTTTGTTTCGCACGTCCAAGAGGTTCCGGCGGTCGGAGGGACCCGCGCCGGCAAAACGGAATGCGGAACCCCGCGAACCTGAGACGCCCAAAACGTCTCGTTGATGCTGTTCGGTTCGACCGGTCCGGTGTATCTTGGGATGATTGCCGGGCGGCAGAAAGTTTCACGCTTTTGCTGCTCGCCCGACATCTCCAGTGGAGCCACCGGATGATCTACGCGAACATCGTGTTGACCGTGCAAAACGACAAGGACGTCGCCGAAATCCGCGACTTGCTCCGCGAACAGGGGCACCTGTCGCGGGCGGAACCGGGCTGCCTGCGTTACGAAGTCTACGAGTCGCAGGCGGATCCGAAGGTCTTCATGCTGTATGAGCGGTGGGAATCGTCCGCTGCTCTCGACGTGCATCGAACGGCCAAAGCGTATACCGAGATCTATCAGCCGAAAGTCCTTCCGCGGGCGACGCGCGTCGCCCATCGTTCCGACCTGATTGAGTAAGCAAGTAAGCATGTCTTCCCCAAAGAATTCTCAGCTCAACAAATACAGCTCCCACATCACGCAGCCCAAATCGCAGGGCGCCTCGCAGGCCATGCTCTATGCCACCGGCATGACCGAAGCCGACATGAACAAAGCCGAGGTCGGCATCGCCAGCGTCTGGTACGAGGGCAACCCCTGCAACATGCACCTCAACATCCTTGCCGAAAAGGTGAAGGAGGGGGTCGCTGCCGCCGGCCTGGTCGGCATGCGCTTCAACACCATCGGCGTCAGCGACGGCATTTCGATGGGGACCGACGGCATGAGCTATTCGCTCCAGTCGCGCGACCTGATCGCCGACTCGATCGAGACCGTGATGGGCGGCCAATGGTACGACGCCAGCATCTCGCATTCCCGGCTGCGACAAGAACATGCCCGGCTGCCTGATGGCGATGGGCCGGCTCAACCGCCCGTCGCTCATGGTCTACGGCGGCACGATCAAGCCGGGCTGTCTCGGCGACAAGAAGCTCGACATCGTCTCGGCCTTCCAGTGCTACGGCGAATACCTCGCCGGCAAGATCTCCGACGAGGAGCGAGCCGCCATCGTCCGCCAGAGCTGTCCGGGCGCGGGCGCCTGCGGCGGCATGTACACGGCCAACACGATGGCCTCGGCGATCGAGGCCATGGGCATGTCGCTCCCCTACAGCTCCTCGACGCCGGCCGAGGATCCCGGCCAAGCTCGACGAATGCTTCCGCGCCGGGCCAGGCGATCCGCACGCTGCTTGGAAAAGGACATCAAGCCGCGCGACATCATGACGCGCCAGGCCTTCGAGAACGCCATGGTCGTGGTGATGGCGCTGGGCGGCTCGACCAACGCCGTGCTGCACCTGATCGCCATGGCCCGCTCGGTCGAGTGCCGACTGACGATCGACGATTTTCAGACCGTCAGCGATCGCGTTCCCTATCTGGCCGATCTCAAGCCGAGCGGCAAATACGTGCTGGAAGATCTGCACCAGGTCGGCGGCACGCCGGCCGTGATGAAATACCTGCTCGAAAAAGGCTTGCTCGACGGCGATTGCCTGACCGTGACCGGCAAGACGCTGGCCGAAAATCTCGCCTCGCTGCCGGGCTTCAAGGCGGGGCAGGACGTGATTCATCCGCGTCGAAAAACCGATCAAGGCGACCGGCCATATCCAGATTCTCCGCGGCAACCTGGCTCCCGAGGGGGCCGTGGCCAAGATCACCGGCAAAGAAGGGCTCTGCTTCAGCGGGCCGGCCAAGGTCTTCGACTCCGAAGAAGACATGCTGCACGCGCTCGAGCAAAAGAAGATCACAAAGGGCGACGTCGTCATCATCCGCTACGAAGGGCCCAAGGGCGGCCCGGGCATGCCCGAGATGCTCACGCCGACCTCGGCCATCATGGGCGCCGGACTGGGCTCCGACGTGGCGCTGATGACCGACGGCCGTTTCTCCGGCGGCTCGCACGGCTTCATCGTCGGCCACGTCACGCCCGAGGCACAGGAAGGCGGCCCGATCGCCCTTGTCCGCGACGGCGAAACGGTCACGATCGACGCCGAAAAGAATCGCATCGACGTCGACGTCTCCGAAGCCGAACTGGCTCGCCGCCGCGCGGAATGGAAAGCGCCGCCGTACAAATTCACCCGCGGCACGCTCTACAAGTACATCAAGAACGTCAAGTCGGCCTCGGAAGGCTGCGTGACCGACGAGTGAGCGCGTCTGGAAAGAAGAACCAGGATCAGCGATACGCGGCCGCTTGAATGCCGTAAAGCTGCGAGTAGGTTCCTCTTCGCGCCATCAAATCGTCATGGCTGCCGACCTCGACGACACGGGAACCGTCAAGGACGACAATTAAGTCTGCCATCCTCACCGTGGAAAAGCGGTGTGACACAAGAATCGTGATGCGTCCCACGCTCTCGCTTCCGTCGCGGCCTCTCGCGGCAGCGGCATAGCGCTCGAACAGTGCGTGTTCGCTCTCCGCGTCGAGCGCTGAGGTGGGTTCATCCAACACAAGCACGAGCGGCTGTTCTCGCATGAAGCCGCGGGCAAGCGCGAGCTTCTGCCACTGGCCGAAGGAAACTTCGACCCCTTCTGGCCACGTGGGGCCGAGCTGCGTTTCGAGTCCGGCAGGCAAGCGGGCGATGACATCCTCGGCCCCGGCACGCCCCACAGCCGTCTGCACGGTCGGCACATCGTCGAGCCGCGGCAAATCTCCCAGGCCAACGGTGTGTCGGGCCTTGAACTCGAAGCGAAAAAAATCTTGAAACGCGCCGGACAACCGTGCCCGCCATTCATCGGCCGGCATGCGGGCCAGTTCCTCGTCGTCGATCAAGATGCGGCCGGCCTGCGGCTCATAGAGTTTGGCGAGAAGTTTGACGAGCGTCGTCTTACCCGCTCCGTTCTCTCCCACGATGGCCACAACCGTGCCTGCCGGTAATTCGAGATTGACGTCGTCGAGAACCAAACGCTCGGTTCCTGGATAGGCGAACGAAACATGCTCAAAACGGATCCCGTGCGTCAGCCGCGCAGGCACGGGCCGGTCTGCCGAGGCGACGAGCGCGGCGGCGTAATCTTCCAACCAGGCGAGGCGGCGTGAGCCGTCCATCCAGATGCCACGGAGAAAACCGATTTCGCCGACAGTCGCGCCGACGTAGGCGGATAACCGCGCCCCGGCGGCCAAGACAAGCAAGACGGCCCCGGGACCGGACTTGAGAAACGACGAGACAGCGATGACCGCGACGACGTACGAGGATCCAAAAAAGGCCCAGGCCAGCGTATGCCAGATTGCCGATCCCCACCGCGCGGCAGCCAGCGGACCGTACCAGCCCTCCCATGCCGCGCGGCGGCGGCTTGCCAGTTGGGGTCCGATCCCGGTGAGTCGCACCTCTTTGCCGGGCGTCGCGGTGGTCGCCACTTCGAACAGATGGCGGGCCAGCCGTGCAAACGGTGCCCCGCGTTCCTGGGCGGCCCGTTCAACGGCCGGCCTCCAGGTTGAAGTGAGCACCGTGGGAGCGGCACAAAGTGCCAGGAGAATAAGCGCCGGATGGATCGACATCAACAATGCCACCGTGACGGCCAGGCGGAGGATCCATCCGCACGTCGTAAACAGCGACATATACATGTGGTCGAGCACGAAGATCTGGTTGCGCAGCACCGACAGCCGGTCGAGGTAATCGGGCCGCTCCTGGTGGGCGATCGTTGCCACGGAAGCCTGGAGACGGGCCACATGAGATTCCAGTGCGATGGTCACCTTGTCTCGAAAGCCGCGCTGCACGCGGGTGCTGACCGTTCGCAGGAACCACGTGGCCGCCGCCGACGCGCCGAGCGCAACGGCTGCCGCATAAACCAGACCGCGCCGCCCCTCCAAAAGGCCGTCCCCCAACAGGGCCAGCCAGAGTGCCATCAGGGCATCCGGCAGCGCCGCCAAGAGCGCCAGCAAGAAGGCCGTCACCAGCAGGCGTGGCTCGTGCTGATAGCCGAGCTTGCACAACCGCCACATCGAAGCGAGGGCAGGCGGCAAGTCGTCAGCCGCGGCGCGGCTCTGCCCTCTATCCAAGGACGTCATAAACCGCTCCCTCTTCATCCTCGGTGGCCGTAAATCGTTGGGCCTGCAGGTCGAACATCGTCCGGTAGCGTCCCCCTTTGGCGATCAACTCGTCGTGAGTCCCCAATTCGACGACCTTGCCGTGCTCCAGGACGCAAATGCGGTCGGCGTGGCGCACGGTCGAGAAACGATGGGAAATGAGAATCGTGGTGCAGCGACGACTGGCGGCCAGGATGCGATCGAAGATCTCCGCTTCGCCGCGGACATCGAGCTGCGCGGTCGGCTCATCGAGCAGCACAACCCCCGCACCCTGGTTGATGGCGCACAGCGCCCGAGCCAAGGCAATCCGCTGCCATTGACCTCCGGAAAGCTCCGTTCCGCCTTCGTAGCCGCGGGCCAGAATCGTGTCGAGTTTGGCGAGGTTCGAGGCACCGGCCGCGGCGAGGGCCGACTCGACTGCGGCATCTGGAGCTCCTGCGGGCGCCACGTTGTCGCGCAGTGGCAGCTCGAACCGCGTGAAATCCTGAAACACGGCCGTCAGTCGAGCACGCCACCGCTCGAGATCGAATTTGCGCAGGTCGATGCCGTCAATCTCGATGCCGCCGGCTTGCGGGTCGTACAGTCGGCACAACAGCTTGGCCAGCGTCGTCTTGCCGGCCCCGTTCTGACCGACGATGGCCAGTGAGGAGCCGGCGGGGATCATTAGATCGAATCCCTCCAGCACCGGCTCGCCCCCCGGATACGCGAAGGTGACGTCACGGAAGCGGATTTCCCCAGCGGGCAAGCCGGCTGCGTTCTGGCTCCCAGATTGCAAACCGCCCGCCGGCTCCATCGCCGACTCGACTCGCAACACAGCCGCAACCGGTGCCGCAGCGCCGTCGAGAGCCCAATTGAGCCCGCCGAAGGCGATCATCGAGGTCCCCACGGCACTTTGTGCGAACATCACGAGATGGCCCAGATCAATCTGCCCATTCGCTGCTGCACGCGCGAGCGACCAGCAGACCACGACATTGGCGACGACCACGAGCAGCAGGCTTCCCAACACGGGCCGTTCCCGCAACCGTGTCGCCTGGTATTGCAGTTGGTAGAGCCGCGTGCGGCGATCAACAAAGCGATTGACCGTCCAATCGACGAGGCCGAACAACCGCAGCTCTTTGCTCGCCGATCGACGGCCAGCCGGTAGGCGTAATCGGCGTCGCGGCGGGCACCCCGCACTTCTTCCGTGTTCCTGTCGTGCCAGACCGCGCTTTCTCGCAAGAGCCAATGCGTGGCAAGCCACGCACCGGCGAGCAGCAGGGGCGCCCACCACGCATAAGTGGCCAGAACACATGCCGAAGCCAGACCGCCGATCAGTTCGACCATGCCGCTGGCGATGAAGTCCATCGAGATAAATAAAGGCGGACCGGTAATGCCCAGGTCGAAGTCCCGCGCGACGGTGAGGTCGCTCGTGAGCTTGGGGTCCTCGAGATGCGCCATTCCCAGCGGGCGGAGACACGCGTCGGTCAAACGGTCGTAAAGCCACGCGGCCGTACGGTCGCCCAGATTCGCGCCAACGGCCTGATGAATCGGCGTGAGAACTTGCAGCAGAATGAAAACGGTCCCGACAAAAGCCAGCCCTCCCACCAGTGAGTTGCCACGCTGCACTTCAGCAATCAGCACGCCCATCGCGATGGCGAAGACCGCCGGCAAGAGTCCCCGGAGCACCAGAACAATCCACCAGGCAACCGCCAGTCCGCGATCCGCCTGCGGCAGGACGGCGAAGAACTTCCACTCTTGCCGCGCGAAGACGGTTGAACACAGGGTCGATCCGCAAAAATGCCTGGAGTGCCAATCTCGGTCACCGCGATTATCTCGCCGAGAGACCGGCCTTCGCCAGCCTTATCAATCGGTAATTTCAGGCTTACAAGCGACTTAACAATTCGGACATGGGCGAGGTCCGTTCGTCGTCGGACCGCGTTCGAAACCCATTAGACAGTCCGGTACGATAGGCCGACTTCTTCTGGAAAGGGCCGCTTGCATGCTGAATCGCATCCTCGAGCAGATGAGTGCCCATGGCGCCATTGTCCTCATCGGCGCGATTTTGGGCGCCCTGATTACGTGGATTGTCGGTCTGCGCAAGCGGTATCAGGAACGGCAACACATTCTGCGCGGCGATGCTCGTGATACGGTCGTGATCCAGCACCACCTGGTCACCAGCAGGGACGAACCGTCGCCGGAAGGGAAAGGCACACGAAAAGTTCCGGTCAGCCTGCGGATCCGCGCGTTGGACCAGTCGGAACTGACGCGCGTTGTGCCGAACGGACATCTTGCCTCGGAACTGCTGCGACGTGCCATCCGTGTGACCCCCGAGAACACGCTGATTTCGATGGAGGGGGCCGAAGGTTCGTACTTGCTGGAAACTTTGAACAACTTCGTCTGTGACCGTGTCGCAAACGCGCCCTTCGAGCATGACCTGTTCGTCATGGCACCCTGCTGCGAGCCGGCCGGTTTGGCGGCCCATCAGCCGATCAGCATCCTGCTGATCTCGGCGGCCAATCTGGCCATGTTTGAAGATTGGTCGCTTTGCCGGAATGTCCAGGTCGAACACGGCTGCGACGGAATGCGGATCTTGACCTTGATGGATCTCGCACGCCGGTTTCGCTCGGAGCAAGCCCAAATCGCCGAGTTCCGCAAGGCCGGAAAACGCACGCGGTATGTCGAGACCATGTATGTGCTCGATCTCGGTCTCGACCAGAGATCGGCTCACGTTCCGCTCAAAAACGTCCCCTGGGGCCGATTCGAGGAGGTTTTGAAAGTCTTGAATCTCGAATAGGCAACACGCACCGCATGACTGACGGTCGGTGCCGTTTCGTGTACGATGTGGCCCGTGCAATCCTCCCCCCAAACGGCCCCGACGAACGTCCGTTTCCTCACCCTGGCATTATGCATCGCGATGGCGATGCTCTTGTACCTGGACCGGTACGCGCTCAGCCCGGTCACCGGGACTTTGCTGACCGAATTGAAGGTGAACAAGGAAGAGCTGGGACGCACGATTTTCTTTGCGTTCTTCTTCGCCTATGCCCTACTGCAAGTCCCCGCCGGATGGTTGAGCGACACGTTCGGCGCTCGCCGCATGCTGGCCGTCTATGTCGCCGTCTGGTCGCTGGCAACCATGTACATGGGCTTCGTCAACGGGCTGGCGGCCATCTTTATGGTGCGATTCCTGCTGGGCATTTCGCAGGCCGGCGCCTATCCAACCGCGGCGAGTCTTCTGAAACGCTGGTTTCCCTACGGCGCCCGCGGGCGGGCCAACAGTAGTGTCTCGATGGGAGGACGCGCGGGGGGCCTGATCGCCTTCGCGATCACACCGGCACTCATGCTCCTCGTCGGACACTTGTTCGGCTGGGAAACGGGGCGCTGGCGTGCGGTGTTTGTCCTTTACGGAGCACTCGGCCTGGGATGGGTCGTCATCTTCGTCGCGCTCTACCGCGACTCGCCGCGGCAGCATCCGTGGTGCAATCCAGAAGAGGTCGAGTTGATCGAGCCGTCGGGGACCTTCGCTGCCGGGACGAGCATGACCGCCTCGCCTCGAACCATTCTTCCGCCGTTGTCGATGCTCACGAGCAAAGAACCCCTCTTGATGTGCGTGATCGGCTTCTGCGTCGACATTGGTTGGGTGTTTTTGGTTTCGTGGCTCCCGCTCTATCTGGTTGAAAAATACGGCGACTATCTGCAGCACAATGTGGGCGACCAGCAAGTCGTGTCCGGCCTGATGACGGCGGTCACGGGCCTGGCCGGCATGACGGGGACCGTCTTGGGAGGTTTGGCCACTGACAGTCTGGTCGTGCGATTCGGTCCCGTGTGGGGCCGGAGACTTCCCGGCGTGATTGCCGGCGTCCTCGTCGCGGCGATTTATCTCGTGGCCCCGCACCTGCCCAATGTGTGGTGGTTCGTCACGGCGATGGCGGCCATTTCGCTCTCGATCGATTTCTGCTTAGGCTCGATGTGGGCCACTTACCAGGACATCGGCGGCCGTCACGTGGCTTCCGTTCTCGGCTTAGGGAACATGTGCGCCAGCTTCGGCTCGGCCGCATTTACGTGGTACAGCGGCCGCCTGGCCGACCGCAACGAATGGAATACCGTCTTCACACTCGCCGCTGGCGCAATGATCATTGCCACCATGAGTTGGCTGCTGATTGATCCCACGCACTCGGTCGAGCAGGGGAACGACCCTGCCGGCGCAGCTCCGGCCGTCGAGTAATTTCCGCGCAAAAAAAGCCCCCTTTTGGGGCCGAATCCGACCAAACCGGCCCTCTCCCGTCGGTTTTTCTGCGTTTTGCACCATTTTTGACGCGGAAGCCCTTTTAAAAAAGCAGCCTCTCCCGACCTCAAAAAGGGGGACTTTTCCCCGAAGAAAATGGCCTTTTTCACCCCCGCCGGGCCGGTCGCCGCCGGGGATTTTTCTGGTTTTTCTGCGGCAGAAAGGGGGTCCTGACCCCACCACAGAAAAATCGCCCGCCCCGCCGCAGCAGCCTCGCATATTTTACGTAACAACATACTGCATATAGACTTATTACACAAACTGCCACCACAGAAAAATCCATTTATCGGGCAACGCCAGGTCCGGACGTCAGTATGTCGACGCTCGAAGCGGTCGGCAGCGTGCCGGTTGCATCGCGCCAGCTGACGATTCCCTGAGCGGGAGAGATCGTGGGGAGAGTCCGATGCACCACGGCGTCAAATCCGAACACGCGGCGCTGGAAATGCCGTGTCTCGATAAATCGGGACCGGGGGTTCGAATTCCCCTCTCTCCGCTTAAACTCCTGGTTTGCTTTACGTTGGGCCGACCACGTTCACAAAATGCCGCACATCCATTCGCGACCGCGTCGCAAATGCGGCGGTTAGCAGAATGCTCGCGGTCGCAGTGCGGAACCAAGCCTCTGGGGCGGCGTTCGAGAAGGGCACAATCGTTTCGCAGGTCCCGATCAGCGACTGCTCCATTAAGCTAATGTCTCTCGGCTTTTTCAGCGCGTTCTTGGATCGATGTGACCAGTGGCGCAACGCTACTAACTGCAGTGGTCAGCGATTTCGTCCAACGTTCCTCAAACGGGACGGACCAGATTCGACGAGTGTCTGGAACTCGAACGCCGCGATTCTGACTTCGTGGGCGTAAACCGCGCCGCTCAAGGCCGTCCATTCCGGTAAAGGGGTCGATTCTCGCCGCTCGCAGAAAAGGTTCGAGTTCCTGAGAAACATCCCCGAAGGCGGTGGCGTGCATCGTTCGTTCACTTCGTCTTCTCGATGACTCGCTGACGAAACAGAGCGGGTTCGCTACCCTTGTCAACGTGCCTATCAACGCGATCCCTCCGCGGACGAAACTCAACGGGGGCTTCGTTTCCTCCAGGGCACGCCGGCTTCGACGGGCACGAGGGAACCGAACTCCGCAGGAACGCTTCGCACGGATTCCGCTCCGCTGATGTCGAATGAACTGATGTCTGTGGTTTGAACGACCCTCACATTGATCGGCGTCATGGGACAGCAATCGCTTCGAAATGAATGGAGCTGGAACGATGGTTGATCTTCAGGAACTGGCTCGGCGGATGCTCGCGGACTATGACGCCCGCACTCCGGGTCGCCTCTTGGCGGAACCCCTCGACCTGACGACCGTCCAGGCCTATGCACTCCAGGCGGAGATCGCCCGGCTGCGCGAAGAGCGTGGGGAAAAAGTCATCGGCTACAAGGTCGGCTGCACAAGCCGAGCCATCCAGGCACAGCTCGGCGTCGACGAGCCGATCTTCGGCAGGCTCTTTGATACGGGCTGTTTTCGTTCCGGCACGCGACTTTTCTTGCGCTCGCTTCGCCAATCTGGCGGTGGAGGGCGAGGTGGCGGTGCGGCTATCCAAGGATTTATCCGGCGAGTCCCTATCGGCCGATGAGTGTCGGCGAGCCATCGACGAGGTGCTACCAGTGATCGAATTGCACCACTATGTGCTTCCGGCGGTCTGGCCTCGCGGTCAGTGGTTGATCGCGAGCGGCGGCATGCACGCGGGATTCGTGCTCGCAGTAACGGAATCACATGCTTCGGGTCAGCCGACTTGTGGGCGCAGCCTTAGCGTCCGAATCAACGACGTCGTGGTCGGGTCCGTCGCGGATTCCGCGTCGCTTCCCGCCCCCGTCGAATCGCTGCGTTGGTTGGCCGCCCGCCTTGCGCAGTTCGGACTGTGGCTTCGCAAGGGCCAGGTGATCCTGACCGGTTCGCCCCTGAATTTATTCCCAATCGCCTCTGGCAGCCGCGTCGTTGTCGAAGCTCCACCCCTGGGCGCGAGCTGCGTGGAGATTGATCCGTAGTTCCTCATTCATTCTCGCGCCCACCGTTGACTTCGACCCGGCGGAAGTAGGGGTGATTGGGCAACAGGCCGATGCTGGTCAGATCAATCCGCTGGAAGCCGAGCTTCCATGCGGGCGGTGTACCGCAAAACGTATGACTTTCCAGCACGTGCCGATGTAGAAAACGTTCCAAATTCGCCGCCGATTTCAGGGCGTTTTATCCGTTCTCGCCGCCCGGGGCCCGATTCTGCCAAAAGGCATGGGAATCCGGTACGGAGAACCGGGTATCGAAATATGTGTGAGATCCCGGTTCCCGAGGAGGGCGTCACTTATCGATCGAAAAACCGCGCCAAACCGGGGGGCCAGAGCAAGCATCTTCGGACTCAGCCGTGAAGTTAGCAATGGCAGCTCCCACGGCCCAATGCCGCAACGATGGCTGTTCCGAGAAGTCGCCGCGAGAATCGTGTGGCACGATAGTACGCGTACCATCGTTGCTTCATGCGAATGGCAGAGTGTCTTCGCTTTCGGCTTCCGTCCCGCATGGCTTCCGCTTTTCCTGAGGCCGGTTGGTACGATGCGCATCTTTTACAAACTCAACGCAAAACTCGTGCCGGCGAATCAGTTGGAAATCCGGAAAGAGTGCCGCGCAAGACCAATTCCGATTTCTGTGATCTCTTGTACTCTTGCCGAAATTCGGTCGAATTTCGGTGTGTTCGAGAAAAGGGTTGAGTTGATGGCATCGAATGATTCTGCGGGAGCCAGTTACCCGAAAGCTCGCGGAACATGCATACCGTCGGGGCACAGACTGAGGCGGGGAGAGGTGGTGGCAAATCTCAAATCGATGACGGGGCGCGTCGGTCGTGGATTCGGGTTTCCGCGCTCTTTCCTCTCACCGCAGCCCCAAGATGTCTGCAGCCCTTGCATCGCGCCGCTACAACCGAGCCATTCGCATTCCGTAGCCAGCTCGACTCCGTGTCCGGAAGCCCACCGGCGTAAAATCTTGGAATTCCAAGGAGGGTTTCCACAATATCACACCTGTCCGCCGCCAAGGAGTGCTTATTCTAGCGGGAATGATTCGCGCGACCCGCGGTCTCGTGGACAACGTCCGTCGGGAGTCGGTGTGTGAACGATCAATCGAGGCGTATCGAGCCGAAAGACCCGCGGGTTGCAGCCGCGCTGCGCGACTACCTGGAAGGGGTCGATCGCGGCGAAGCGGTTGACCTCGAAGAATTTCTCTCGCGTCACGCCGAGATCGCCGACCAGCTTCGATCGTCCATCGCCGCCGAAGACGAAGTGCGGAAGCTGGCCGGAGCCGAGACTCCGCTCGACCGTGCGCGCGACTCCACGAAGTTGTTTGCCGCGCATGGCCAGGAAACCATCGTGCCGCAATCGGTCGGGAAGCGAGCCGTGGAGGCGGAGACGGGAGTGACCGGCCTTGCCGGCCAATTCGGCCGCTACCGGATCATCCGTGCTCTCGGCAAGGGAGCCATGGGGACGGTCTATTTGGCCGAGGACACCCACATCGAACGCCAGGTTGCGCTCAAATCGCCTCACTTCACCGAAGACCCGACGGGCAGCCAGACGGAGCGCTTTTTTCGCGAGGCGCGGTCGGCCGGTAACTTGAGGCATCCCAATATCTGTCCGATCTACGATTTCGGCCAGATCGACGGGAAGCACTTCATCACGATGGCCTACATCGAGGGGCGTCCCCTCTCGGCCTTGATCCAGCCCGGCAAGCCTCAATCCGAGCGGAAAATCCTGATTGCGATCCGCAAGCTGGCCCTGGCCCTGCAGGCGGCACACGATAAAGGGATCGTGCATCGCGACCTGAAGCCGGCCAATATCATGGTCGACACCAGCGGCGAGCCGATCATCATGGATTTCGGCTTGGCGCGACAAGCCTCGCAGGGCGACGACATCCGCCTGACGCAAACCGGCAATATCCTCGGCACGCCGGCCTTCATGTCACCCGAGCAAGTTGACGGAGATCCGGAAAAGATCGGTCCGCCAACCGACCAGTACAGCCTCGGCGTGATTTTGTACGAGTTGCTCACCGGCCAGTTGCCGTTTCAAGGTTCGGTCATGTCCGTGATGGCGCAGATCCTCGGCAAGCAGCCACCCCGCCCGAGCCAATTGCGTCCCCAAATGGATCCGCGCGTCGAGACCGTCTGCCTCAAGATGATGGCCAAGACGCCATCGGAACGATTTGCGTCCCTGAAGGCCGTTGCCGACGAATTAACGACGATTCTGAAGAGCCCGGCCTCGCAGCCCGCCCCCAAGCAGAAGCGGGGCCCTCATCGGGCGCGAGAATCCAGGAGAAAGACTCCGGACACGGAGCAGGGGGGACGGCGCGGATCGGCGTCTTGAACCAATTTCGCCGGCCGCTCAACGACGGGGGCTGGATTCCCTGGAGCCTGCTGGCCGTCGGCCTGGCCGTCTTCGGATTGACGGCGTCGGTCGTTGTGTCTCATCTGGGCAGAACCGCCGTCGTGACCGACATCAAGGACCCGGACGTCGGAGTCGCCGTGAAGGGGACGTCCCCGGCCATCACGGGTCCGGATCAGCGGTCGGCCACAGTCCTTCCGGGCGGTGCCGCCCCCGAGCAAAATGCGTCGAACCCAACCGCGGGCGGCAAAGCACCGCTGCTTCCGCGGACACCCACCCACCAGGAGAGGACAACAGCTGCCGATCTGTTACGACCTGGAAGCATCTGGGCCGGGAACCGTTCGTACCGCAGAGGCAAGTTCACCGGCGCCACCGTGACCTATGAACTGCATGTGCGCGAGCGGGACGGAACGAAGTTCAAAGGCCACATCTTCGACAACGGCCCGGGCCGCAACCGAGCCGAAGTCAACGGCGAAGTCAAAGGAGACACAATCACCTGGCGCGAGCAGGGCAGGTTTCCCGAGCTCCACATCGATATCCAGGGGAAGCTCGTTGGCGACAGCATTCGGCTCACCCTCCAGGGAAAGCATGTCGATGGAACGACGTATCTCGAGGGCGAGGGCGAGTTGATGCTCCGCCCCAGCCTGGCGCCGACGTTCAAGAACAGTCTCGGCATGGAGTTTGTCCTCGTGCCGAAAGGCAAGTCGTGGCTGGGGGGCGGGGGCGACAAGCCGGGCGAGAAGGAAGTGGTCATGGCCCGTGACTTCTACCTCGGCAAAAACGAGGTGACGCAGGAGGAGTGGGAAAAGGTGACAGGGCTCACGCCGAGCGCTTTCTCACGCACGGGCGTTGGCGGGAACACGGTGAGGGACACTACCGACGCGGAGCTCAAGCGCTTTCCGGTGGAGAATGTCGCGTGGGACGATGTGCAGGGGTTCTTGGAGCGGCTGAACAACGCGGAGAAAGGTGCGGGATGGGTTTATCGCTTGCCGACGGCTGCGGAGTGGGAGTATGCGTGTCGCGGAGGTCCGCTGTCGGACAAGTCAGAGAGCGCGTACGACTTCTATTTTGACAAACCCACCAATCAGCTACTGCCGGAACAGGCAAACGTCAGTCGGCTCCTCCAGCGGACGTGCAAGGTGGGCTCATACCCGCCGAATCGCCTGGGTTTGTACGACATGCACGGCAACGTTTGGGAGTGGTGCAACGACCCTGAGAGGATTGTCGACGGGGCCCCGATCCGGGGGGAGCCCAGGGGCGGGGGCTGGAGCACCGCCCCGGTGGCATGCAAGGCTGCGTACCGTCTTGGACCGGCGCGCTGGGAGGGCCGAGTGGGCTTGCGACTGGTCCGCAGTTCCGGGGAGTAAGGTCGTCGGAGGCGCAACCAGGCGAGCGGGGCCGCATCGTCGCCGGGCCGTTCGATGCCGGCTTCGCAGTAAGCGCCGGGCCGCACTTCTGGCTCGACGAGTCTGGGCGGCGCATTGTGACTTCGGATCAGAAATCGTTCCTCAAACGGGACGTCTTGGATTCGACGAGTTTCTGGAACTCAATCCGGCTGCGGGCTGGCTCCTCGGCCGAGCGGAGCCGCTCTGAAAAGTACGGCATTGGCTTGGCGGAAATCGGTCGACTCTCGACGCATTCGAGTAAAGGGACGGCTTGGTGGCATGCCAAGGAGCTGAACCACATGCGCAAGCCTGCGGTGCGAGGCATATGTTGCCCCCGTGTGGTCCCGACACGGCGCCGTCGAGAACTCGTGGCGGACGGCGTCCAGCCAGGTTACGATCGGGGTGCCGCGGTGCGAAAACAAGGTGAAACGTGCTGGACCATCACTCGCAGAAGCTCGTCGTATTCGGATGCCTTGGCCTGTCGATCTTTTGGGCGCACTTGCGCCGCGGAGGATCCCCACCAGCGCGGTTCCGCAGGCTCGAGCTTGCGGCCCTCGGGGCGCCCAAACGTCGTGTTCATTCTGGCGGATGATCTGGGCTACGGAGACCTGGGCTGCTACGGCCAGAAAAAGATTCGGACGCCAAATATCGACCGCCTGGCAGCCGAAGGTATGCGGCTGACTTCCCATTACTCCGGTAACAACGTCTGTGCGCCCTCGCGCTGTGTGTTGATGACGGGATTACATCCGGGACATGCCTTTATTCGAGACAACCGGAAGGCGACTGTGAATGGTGAGGGGCAGGTTCCGGTTCCCGACGGGTCGCTTACGTTGCCACTCACTTTGACGAGGCTTGGCTATGCCACGGGGGCATTCGGAAAATGGGGTCTCGGACCGGTTGGAAGCTCGGGGGATCCGGTCAAGCAGGGTTTCAATCGCTTTTTCGGGTACAACGGCCAGGGAGTGGCGCACAATTATTATCCGACGTACCTTTGGGACAACGACCGAAAGCGCTGGCTCGACAATCCTCCGTTCTCCGCGCATCAAAGATTCCCCGCAGGCGCTGACCCTCATGATCCGGCCAGCTACGCTCGATATTCCGGCAAAGAGTATGCACCGGACCTCATCGGGCAAGAAGCCCGAAAATTCCTGAGGGACAACCAGAATCGACCGTTCTTCCTGTATTATCCAACGACCGTCCCGCACCTTGCATTGCAGGTCCCGGAGGACTCGCTCGCCGAGTATCTGGGGCAATTTCCCAAGGAGCCCTATCTGGGAGATCAGGGGTATTTGCCCCATCGCGCTCCGCACTCGGCCTACGCAGCGATGATCACCCGGATGGACCGGGACGTTGGACGTCTGCTCGATTTACTGCGGGAATTCAGCCTCGACGAGCGCACCATCGTCGTGTTCACGAGCGACAATGGTCCCCTCTGGGGGAGGTTGGGCGGGACCGATACCGATTTCTTCAAGAGCGCAGCGGGTTTTCGTGGGCACAAGGAGTCATTTTTCGAGGGAGGTTTTCGGATTCCGTGTCTCGTGCGCTGGAAAAATCATATCGAGCCCGGGACCGTCAGCGACCGCGTGACCGGCTTTGAGGACTGGCTCCCGACGCTGCTGGAATTGGTCCACGCCAAAGACTCAGTGCCGGACAGCATCGACGGAATCAGCTTCGCACCGACTCTTCTCGGGCACAAACAGGAACCGCGTCCGTTTCTTTACCGCGAAGCACCAGGCGGCGGCGGGCAACAGTGTTTGCGTGTCGGCGATTGGAAAATAATTCGCACGCGGCTCCATCCGCGTAGAGGAAAAAAGCTCGATCCTGGGCCTATCGAACTCTACAACCTGGCAACGGATCCTGGCGAAACGACCGACCTGGCCGGACAGCGGCCGGCTGTCGTTGCCAAGCTTGCCAAAATCATGCGATCTCAGCACGAGAAGTCGGCACTCTTCCCGATCCGGGCATTGGACGATGCGCGGCCATAGGAGTCACTGCCGGCAATTGCATCGGGATGCCCCGAATCACTGCCTGGTCGTCCTTGAGGCAAAGAAGATGTCCTGGGTCGCCAAAATCGTGTTGAGCCTGGGCCCTGCACCGTGAAAACGCGTCGACCGAAGGGCGGATTGCGGAGGCTTGGGTCAGAGATCAGCCGGACGCGTGGGCGGCCGCCGCGGTGTTGATCGAGGCCAAGCGATGAAAGCGTCTCGGCGTAGGCCGCCGGCTGGCCGTGGAGCACCTTCCGGTCGGCGCAATCGCGCGCCTCTTGTGCCGCGCTAGGGGCGATGGGCGGCGTGCTGAATCGAACAGGGCGGGGCCGCTGTCTGACTGGCTTCCTGCAGCCCCGGCTCGACGTTTCGCCAGCGATCGCTTTGGCCTCTCGATTGCCGCGGGTCGGGAGTTTGCGTCGGTTCAATCGTGATGATGAGCGATTTGGAAACCGGCTGATTGCTGCCGTCGGCCGTGTCGCGGATCGGGACCAGGACGTTCGTCTCGGGATAATAGGCGGCGGCGCAGCCGCGGGGAATTTCGTAGGGGACCACCTTGAAGCGTTCGGCCCGGCGGGTTTCGGATTCAAAGTGGCTGATCAAATCGACCCACTGATCCTTTTCCAGACCGAGATGAGCCATGTCCTCGGTGTTGAGGAAGACAACCCGGCGGCCCTTGAAGATGCCGCGGTAACGGTCGTTCTCGCTGTAGATCGTCGTGTTGAACTGATCGTGGCTGCGCATGCGTCATGAACAGCAATTGGTCGTCCTCGAGCCGGTGTTCGGGGATCGGGTGCACGGTGAAGCGGGCCCGCTTCGACGGGGTGGAAAAGCGGCCCTTGTTCGGCTCGTTGGGCAGATAAAACCCGCCCGGCTGGCGGACGCGGACGTTGTACTGATCGAACCCGGGAACGACGTGCTCGATGTGCTCGCGGATGCGGTCGTAGTTGTCGATCAGGCCGTCCCAATCGACTGTCGTCTTGTCGCGGAGCGTGGCGCGGGCGATTCCGGCGACGATGGCCGGCTCGCTTTTCAGATGCGGTGAGGCGGGTTCCAGCACGCCTCGCGACATGTGCACGACGCAGGTCGTGTCTTCGACGGTCACAAACTGCTGGCCGGATTTCTGCACGTCGATTTCCGTGCGGCCCAGGCAGGGGAGAATCAGCGCCTGCTCGCCCGTGATGAGATGGCCGCGGTTGAGCTTGGTCGAGATCTGCACCGTCAAGCGGCACTTCTGGAGGGCTTCGGCCGTGTAGTGCGTGTCGGGGGCGGCCGCCAGGAAGTTGCCGCCGAGCGCGACGAAGACTTTGACCTGTCCTTGATGCATGGCCTCGATCGTGCGGACCGTGTCGAAGCCGTGCTTGGGCGGCGGCGTGAAATCGAATTCCTTGCCGAGCGCTTTCATGAAGGCGGGGCTCATCTTTTCCCAGATGCCGACCGTGCGATCGCCCTGCACGTTGCTGTGTCCGCGGACGGGGCAGACGCCCGCGCCGCGGCGGCCGATCTGGCCCCGCAGCAGGCAGAAATTCACGATGGTCTGGACGTTGGCGACGCCGTTTTTGTGCTGCGTGATGCCCATCGCCCACGAGCAGATCATCCGCTCGGATTTGATGGCGATCTGGGCCGCCTCGTGAATCTGCTCGCGACTGAGGCCGCTCTGTTTGACGATGCGGTCCCAGCTCTCCTGGCGGAGGTCTGCCGCGAAGGCCTCGAACCCTTCGGTGTGTTGCTCGATGAAGTCGTGGGCGAGGACCTTTCCGCCTGTGCGCTCGTCCTCTTCCAGCATCTCTTTCATGATGCCCTTGAGAAGCGCGATGTCGCCGTTGATCCGCACCGGAAGGAAGAGACAGGCCATTTTCGTGCCCGGCACGAGCATGTGCAGCGGCTCCTGCGGATTCTGGAAGCGGATCAGGCCCGTCTCGATCAGCGGATTGACGCTGACGATCTTGCAGCCGTTGCGAGCCGCCTTTTGCAGCTCGGTCAACATCCGCGGATGATTCGTGCCGGGATTCTGCCCGATGACGAAGATCGCGTCGGCATGCTCAAAATCCTCGATCCGCACGGTCGCCTTGCCGATGCCGATCGCCTCGTTCAGGCCGGCCCCGCTCGATTCGTGGCACATGTTCGAGCAATCGGGCAGATTGTTCGTGCCGAACTGCCGGGCGAAGAGACCCTACAAGAAGGCCGCCTCGTTGCTGGCGCGGCCCGATGTGTAAAACGCCGCCTCGTCGGGAGACGCAAGCGAGCGCAGCTCTCGGCCCACGAGTTCGAAGGCGTCTTCCCACGAGATCGGCTCGTAATGGTCGGAGCCTTTGCGGCGAATCATTGGATGCGTGATGCGGCCCATCTCGTCCAGCCAGACGTCGCGCTGCTTGAGCATTTCGGAAATCGGATGGCCGGCGAAGATCGCGGGCGTCAAGCGTTTGACGGTCGCTTCGGACGGAGATGGCCTTCGCGCCATTCTCGCAGAACTCGGCCATTTTCCGATGGCCGTCGGGATCGGGCCACGCGCAGCTCGGACAGTCGAAACCGTCCTTCTGATTCACTTTGAGCAGCGTTTGCAGGCTGCGCACGATCCCCATTTCCTTGAAGCCGAAGCGGGTCGTTTGATAGACCGCCGTCAGTCCCGCCGCCGTCTCGTGCCGGTACCCCTCGCGGGCTCCGTTGTCTTCGAGAGGCGGTTCGTCCCCCTCGACTCCGTGGGCCAGATGGGCGTTCGGGTCCGTCGGCCGGTTTTCATCGTCCGATTTTTGCGACGCATTTTTTTCGTATTGCGCGTCCATCACAGTCCCTTTCGCGGAACGGGCGGCCGTTATCACCGCGACGGTGCTTTACTCATAAACAATGCGCTCGTGACCGCAGTAGACATTCATCCGTTTCTCGCGGAGGAATCCGATCAGCGTTTGATTGTTCTCTCTGGCGAAATCGACGGCGAGACTCGAGGGAGCGGAAACCGCCGCCACGATCGGAATTCGCCCGGCGAGCGCCTTTTGCATGATTTCAAAGGACGAGCGGCCGCTGACGAGCAGGACGTGCCGGCTCAAAGGCAAAAGGCCATTCAAGAGCGCGTAGCCGACGACCTTGTCGACGGCGTTGTGCCGGCCGACGTCTTCCCGCACCACCACCAGGCGGCCCTCGTCATCGAAGAGGGCGGCGGCGTGCAAGCCTCCCGTGCGGTCGAACGTCTTTTGCGTCGAACGCATCGCCGCGGGCAGGGTGGCGATGAGGGCGGCCGGCATCTGTGGAGTTGTCGAATCGGGAAGCGGGTCGAGTTGCGCCCGGATGGCGTTGATCGTCGCCTTGCCGCACAGTCCGCAGCTCGACGCGGCGAACACGTGCCGCGTCAGTTTGTCGAGATCCAACGGCACTTCCGGATTCAAGGCGACGTTCACCACGTTCGCATTGTCGCATTTGGCCCCGACACACGAGCCAATTTTCACGATGTCCTCACGGCGTCGCACGACGCCTTCCGCCACCAGAAAGCCGGCGGCCAATTCGTCGTCGTGATCGGGCGTGCGCATGGTGACGCTGATCGCCCGGCCGCGGACGCGGATTTCGAGGGGCTCTTCGGCGACCAATTCGTCGTTTTCAGTCCGGGCCAGTCCGTCATCCCAGCGGATGAGGGACGTTGCTGTGAACATGCGCATGATTCAGTAAACCGAGCTGTTTCCGAGGGGGCGACTGGACGGCGCCAGCAGGGATCAAAGCAACCCCGCTCTCAGCCAGGATACCCGGCCGACGACACAATCACGAACTCAGCGCGTGCGATTTCCGTGCCACCCCAATTCATCTCGCTGAGAACTCACCGCGATCCGGGCCGGGGCCAGAGCACCCGAAAGAGGCCAATCGCCGGCAGCAGAGCTGCAAAAACAAGGATGCTCCCTGAAATTTGGCCTGATCACTCGTCGGAGGGCTTATCCTGGAAATGGGTGTTGTCCATCACGGACGTGCGCCACTCTGTCCGAAACAAATCGAAGACTTTACGGCGTACGGTCAACTGTTGCTCGTTGGTCGGCTGAGAAATCCCCAGGATCAGTGTCAAATCGGCTTCAATACGGTCGTGGATCCCGGTGCTGCTCGCTCGTGTGATCAGCCGCTCGGCGTCCCGCTGAAACTCGGTCTTCAACCGTTCCCACTCTTTGGCGATTGCCATCGGCGTGCCTCCGTTTCAATTCTGCCACGCTTGCAGCCCGCCTTCAACCGCCGGCTGTTTGGAGGTGACCCGCCGTTTTAGGGACCTTCAATGCTGCTTTTCGTCGGGCCCGTTCATCCGATCGAAGAGGGCATTCCGCATGCGACTGTCCTTTCCGGCGCTTGCCCATGCCGTCCGGTATTCACTTGCCAATGACCGGCGTTGGTCCATTTCGTAATCGCTTGTCGGAACCGGAAGGCGGACAAAGGACGTCAGGTCTGCTCGAATCGAGTCCTTGCGAGACTGGTCCTTCGTGGCGGCAATTTCACGACCCGCGTCGTTTCGCAGTTCTTGCTGGAGCAGTTCCCATTGTTCAGCCGACATCGATGACCTTCCGCTGGCCCCTCGTGGAATTTGTTCTCGTTCCGTAGCGGATCTTATCCGCCACGACACTTGACCGTCGAGACGCCATCGCTGCTCCCTCACCGAATCCGTTCGCTCTCCGTTGGCACCGCGTGAGCTTTGGCGGTCGTCGGAGATGCCTCCGACGCGTGCGATCCCTTCGGCAGGACTTCGAGAAGTGGTTCTTCGACGCATCCGGCCGGCGGCGTGACGTGCAGCAGCCACGCCAAGGTGGGAGCAATCGAGGCCGGGCTGACGCGGCGGTTATACAGGCCCGGGATCAGCCGGCTATCGGGCGACGCGTTACCGAAGCCGATCATCAGCAGCGGGACATGCGTGTCGCATTCCCAAGGCTCGCCGTGCGTGGCCGGGCTGCGTCCTTCGATGTTGTAGGGCTCGAGGGCAAACAGCACATCGCCCGAGCGTCGTGGATGGAAAGACCGCCTGAGCATCGATTCGGTCCGCCCGGTCGCACCACCCGAGAGGCACTGTTCGCGCGTGACGGCCGCCGCCACGCAGTCTTGCGACAAGAGCCAGTCGCGCGTGGCCCGCTGCGCCTCGACGAATCGTTCCCCCTGCAACGCGGGGTGATCCCGACGCAGATAGACCTGGATTTCGGTGAAATACTGGACGAGGGTCGGCTCCGCTTGGGTCACGCCGATGCCCGCCGCAAATAGGCTTCGAGCATCTGACTCGCCGGGCCGGGGCGGTAATCCTTGTCGACGACGAGCGGGTTACGCCGGCCCGCCAGTTTCCAGCGTGCGGCCAGTTCGGGGATCGGCGTCACGCCGTGATCGGCCGTCACGACCAGGACCCACGGACGCCCGTCGAGCCGCTCATTGACGAAATCGGCGAACTCGCCCAGCAGCCGGTCGGTGCGGTACGTGATGTCCTCGACTTCCAGGCTTTCCGGTCCGTAGGCGTGGCCGACGTAATCGTTGGGGGTGATGTTGATTCCCAGCACGTCGGGAAATTCGTCCATTCCCAACTGCTCGTCCGCCACGATCAGGCGGGCCGCTTCGAGCGTGATCTCGCTCCCGAACGGCGACTCGAGCAGATCGTGATAAAAATCCCGCGAACCAATCGCGTGCATCTTGTGCGGGAAATCGACCGTGCTTTTGGAGGGATGTTCGCCAAAACTGTCTTCCTTGGCCGGATGCCGATAACGGCTGCGTTCGTAGAGCAGGTCCCACGTCTTCCCCGAATAACGGGCCAGCGCGTCGGAGTTGTTCCAGCTTCGCAGGTAGGCTGGGAGCTCGTCGCGGTAAAAGTTGGACGTAATCCACTGGCAGCGGCCGTTGAGAAAGAAGGCCCCATCGGCCGCGTGACCGGCCAGCAGGATCGCTGCCCGGTCCTTTGCTCCGACTCCAAAGACTTTCGACCGGCCGTCCGTGATGATCTTCAGGCGATCGCCCAACGTGTCGACCAGCAGATTCCGTGGCGAAACAGGCGCACGGCCCTCGCCGGGGCCGACGATCTTGGCCTCTGGATCGGCAACGCAATAGACATTCTTCCCCGTGGCCCGGTCAAACCAGTCGTTGTCGACGATGCCGCTCGATTCGGGGTAGGCGCCGGTCAATTGGACCGAATGTCCCGGCCCCGTGGTGGTGATGGCATGCCGGTGGTGGCAGTTGGTGAACCACGCCCCTTCGTGGCGGCAACGGTTGATGATACCGTGCGGATCGAACCCAGCCCGAAACCGCTCGAGATATTCGTACGCGAATTGATCGACGCTGACGACGACGACCAGGCGAGGCGTCTGCGGGGTCGCGGCCAAGCTGGCAGCAGAGGCCAGAAGCAACGACGCCGCCACGGCGCACAGGCACAACAACAGGTTTCGGTATCGCATGGAATCCTCAACGGTTCGTGATAAGCGAATCAGGAATGACGCGAGCCCCCGGCTCGAGCGGCGCTACGGGCCGCGCCAGCAGACGTTTCGACTCGGCCAGCACAAAATCGACGTCGTGGAACGGTTCAAAGCCGACATCCTGCCAGCGGCACAGCCCCGCGCCGTCGATCAAAAAAGTCCCGTGCAGAGCAATCTGCTCAAAACTGTCGTAGGCCCGGTAGGCCTGGAAGGTTTTCAATTCCGGATCGGCCACCATCAGGAAAGGAAACCGAGCGGAACCGTAATCGGCAAGCGAACCCTTGATCCCCGCCTGGTTGTCGGTGCTGATGGCGACCAATTTCAGGCCGGCCTCTGAGACTTGCCGTTCGCGCTTCACAAACGCTTCGAGCTGCTCTTTGCAATGCAGGCAGCCGCGACCGAGGAAGAAGACCAGCAACACGGGCTGGCCGTGGAAGTCGGCGAGCGAGCGTTCAACCCCCGCGGCATCTTTCAACCTCCAATCGGGGGCCGTCCAGGGACGCCACAAGAGCGGGCCCAGCGAGGGGAGCGGCGGACGACCGGCCAACGACTTCCGAATCTCCGCTGGCAGCCTCCAATCGGTCGGATAGCCGAACGCGCGGGCGATCGGCGCCAATCGGGCGAACGGGGGCGAATCGAGATCGGCCATGGCGGCCAGGCCGCGCAGCCCATCAAAGACCTTGCGTGCCTCCTCCTGTTTCCCAACCTGGTAAAGGACTTCGACGAGGTTCGCCTGCGTCAGCACGTTGCCCGGGCCGTCTGCGGCATACTCCCGCGCAGCGCTCGGCCGGCTCGGGTGCCCCGGCTTCGAGCAGCCTTTGCGACAAGTATGCGAGATCGACATCGGTCAATCCCTCCGGAAGATCGATCAACGCCCAGTGCGCGTGGATCAGCCACCCGCATACGGCTAGGGCGGGGACCATGGTCAAAAGAGCCAGCCGGATGCGGTGCCTGGTCAGCCAGACGAGGGCGACCTCAACGGCCAACAGCACCGCCAGCCAGCCGGCCAATTGCGTGCGATTGAGGAAGAATCCGGAAGCCAGCCGATGATACGACTCCAAGGCCAGCAGGCTCGTTCTCAGATGCGCAATCGGATCGTCGAAGCGGTGAGCGACGGCGCTGAGGGCCTTGACTCGCTCGCCAGGCGGGACCTTTCGGATGGCGGCGATCGACGCCCCTTTCTGGGCACGTTCCTCGCGAAAGAGTTGCCGCAGCGACTGCAGCTCGCGATCCCCTAAGGCCAACTCCCCGCGGGCATAATGCGCGATTCCCAGGTTGACATGCACGTCTCCCTGTTCGTCGAGAGGACCGGCCAGCTCGATATAGCCCGACTGGCAGGCGTCGATCAGGTCATCCCAGTATTCGTAGCGGCGCAGCGTGTCGAGGAATCGGCGGCGACCGTAGTAGGCGCTCGAATCGTCCGACTCGATCAGCTTGTCGTCGCTGTGCGTCTCGTCGCAGTGCGACTCCGGCTTCCTGGGCGATTCGAGCATGTTGTAGAGCGGATGCCGCGGCAAATCGATCATTTGCGAGGCGATTTGGCGGGCCTCATGGACGCGGCCGAGCAACAACAGCATCCGCACGAGCCACTCGTTGTTGTGCGCGTACAAGGCCACCTGATCGGGAAGGATGCGGTCGCGGATCATGCGGGCGTGTTCCGTGCGGATCGACGCTTCCATGCACCAGGCCGCCTCCGCCCCGCGCCCCAGCGCGTAGTAGAGGTGCGTCGGCATGTGCCACATGTGGCCAATCGACGGGCGCTGGGACCGCATTTGAGGGCCGAATCGAGCCCGTCTTCGGGCCTGTTGGTCACGTCGGCAATGTGGATCACCGCGTGGTGGATCGGGTGCATTGGCGAGACGCGGAGGATGTCGCGGGCCAGGCGGAGCGCGTCGCCCAGCTCGGCCGGCGGTGGAGCGATCGCTTCGTCTTTGTGCCAGATCCGCCAGACCTCGAAGGCCTTGGCCTCGAGGTCGTCGGGGTACTTGGCCATGATTGCGCGGTATCCCGCCTCGTTCGAGAGTGCGTCGATATACATCCGCTCGCGCTCGGTCAGTCCCGATTTGTGCCGGGCCGCTTCCTGCGCCAATTGCCGCGCGCGCGACTTGTCGGACCGGTTGGCAAGCGCCATGCCCCAGTAAGCGATGCCGCAGTCGGGATCAAGGGCCGCCGCCTGCCGGAACGAACGTTCCGCCTCGACGTACCAGAAACCGTGCAGTTGGCCGATCCCCTGCTCGATAAATTTCTGGACCAGGGGATTTTTGCTCGTGACGGGGAAATGGATGTCCCCGGTCCCACCCATCAGGTACGCGGACCAGCGAGGTCCGCGATCGAACGCCTCTCCGTGGCGAGATTGGCCGGGAAGGGGGCGGGCGGCGGCATGGGCGCGGGCAGCGGCGGCGAACGACGAGGCACAAACGATCACGAGAGCCGAAACTCTCGCCGCGCGCATCGACGGTCGCCTTTCCAGAAAACAATTCAACGGAATTCACTCGAGCGGGCGATCCGACCGATGTCCGCAGCTTTCCGCTTCCAGCATAGTCGCAACGAACCCCGCGACCAAGGGAGTCGCCAGATCGCCTTGGTTCGCCGAACCTCGATTTTGCTACCGCACCGGCGCGGGGCCAAGAACAAAGCCGTCATTCCGGTTTCCGAAAGAGAATCTGCGTCACCGCCCGCGGACCCGCATCGCTGACCGGCTCCCGACCTGCCAGCTTGAGGTCGAACTCGTAATCGGATTTGCCGGGGGAGGCGTGGTTGACGGTGAATTCCGGCTCTTTGTCATTTTTGTCCGGATCGTTGTACAGATTCTGAAGCCCATCGGGGCCCACAAAATTATGGGCCTTTTCTTGCAAAGACAATTGGGCGATCACGACGACATACTCGGCGGGCTCAACGCCATCTTTGGGAGTGTACGTGGTGAAGGAAAACTCCCCTTGCCGGTTACAAGTGGCGTACGGCCGTCCGGTCACGGGGAGATCGGGCCGGCCCCGATCGAACAGCATCACAACAACTGTTTCCCTGGACGTTTTCGACGGGGGCGGCTGACCGTCCACCAGCACCTTGCCGGCAAATGAAAACACCTTCTGCTTGTTCCGGCCGACTTGCGACAGCTCCTTTTCGACCCTCTGGCTGGGAGTGAGAGAATTGCTGCAACCCTCGGCGGCCAAAAGAAAGCCGCCGAGAACTCCGCAGATTGCCAAACTCCGGGAAACTGAACCCATGGAAAGCGAACGCAACCGTCTAACCCTACGAAATGACCAAACGCGATTCGTGGATGCGGTCCGCCCTTTCGCCCCCCGAAGGGCCGCGGACGCCTGGCGGGGCTGCCACCGTCTCGTCTGCGATGACCAATTTTCGGACTTCACACCCCATCGGGGAGGCAGAGCCCGATCAGAACCGAGGAGGACGGCAGAAGAATGACTCGGAGCGCGCGTGCATCGCAACGGCTTGGATTCGTGCTTCATCCTTCGTTCCTCGTTCGTCTGGTGAAACCCAACGGCGCCTGAAATGCGAGTGGATGATCGCAGGTCAGCCGAGTCCGCGCATTGCGCAGAGCGATTGAATACTGTGACTCTCTGAGACGTCCGACACCCGACCAAACGACACGGGCGGACAAGCCGCCCGTGCAATGCATCATTTGGTTATCGACGCGTCTGATAACGCTCCCCGGACGAAGAGCGCATCCCCTTGAACACGAGCATCTGACCCAAGATCCGAGGCATTCATCCGGAACGGATCCGGCCGTCGACCTGGGTCATGGCGGCGCCCTGGCTCACGACGACTTATTGCAGCGCTGTGTCAGTCACCGGCTCGCGCCGCGCGGAGTAAGCATGGGGTACAAGACGGCGAGGCTGATTGACTCGCTCAGCATATGGGCCGATCCGTCGCACATCAACATTCCCACGCAGCCCGGGTGAAAGCTAAAGCCGATGTTCCCTTCATATTCGTTTGTGCAATTGACGAAGCATACGGGCACGGGATGGGCCACAGTCGACTTTGCCGGGTACGACAGGCCGCAGTAAGAGCTGCCACAGACGCAGACTCCCCGGGCGCCCCAGCACGCCCAGCAACCGCCCGGGTTGCTGCCGTACTTACCGTGGAGGGCAGTCGGGCTGCACTTCGTGGGGATCCCGTGGTTGATCAGTCCCCCCGTTCCCCCCTTAGTCCACCAATTCGGGCGGCCGGCGTTTTCCATGAGATACATCGTCGTTGTCAATCCGTCGGTGATCAGCTCCAGCGGAAAACCGGCCTGCAAGTCGTGAAAGACGGATTTCTCGTTGAGACATTTATTCTCGCAGACGCCGCAGTGGAACACGTCTGCCCAATAAGCTTTAATGTCGCCCGATACGTAGCACAGACCTCCGGGATAGCTAAGGGCGCCGCTCAAACGTGTGACGTTCCAGCTGGTGCTTGAACAAAGACCGCACCCTGAAGCCCATCCGAACGTGTACTCTTTAAACGGATTGGAGGGCATCGGAGCCGACGGGCAGACAAATGCCGGAATAACGGCGGCCGTCGGCGTATTCGCGGCGCACGCACACGAACAGCCGCAGCCGGAGTTGGGGTAGGTGTAAGCGATGGAGCTATGCGGGTTGGTCCAGGGAGAAACCGCCGGGCTGTTGAAGCAGATTTTCTGGTAGACGGTTGTGCCTTCCATGTAGGCCAGCAACCGTTCACTCCAGAAGTGGACGTTGAAGTCGTAGTAATTGCTCGCGATCCCGCATCCGGTCGATTTCAGGCCGCAATTTCCTCCCCGCAGTGCGTTTTCGGGAGGTGGTTGACGCCCATAGGCGTCGCAGTAGTTCATCAAAGCCAACCCCATCTGCTTCAAATTGTTGCGGCACTGAGTCCGGCGGGCCGCCTCGCGGGCCGCCTGGACAGCAGGGAGCAGGAGTGAGATCAAGACGGCAATGATTGCAATCACGACCAACAGCTCGATCAACGTAAACCCCTTGCGAATTCTCATACGCGCCGATCCTCCGATAAAAGTAGCCCAGGATTTCACCGGTCGGTCTTGGCAACACTTGCACTTCCCTAACACCGAAACGCTTCGGCAGCGGCGCAAAAAAAAAACCAAATTAATGAATTCTCCAAAAAATGACACGAAAACGGCGGGACTACGAAGCACATCTTCGATTCAATGGCGGGACACATCGATCATGTAAGGAGATTTCCCAATAGGGTTTCCCGTCATGACAACAGGGGGGGGCTTGCCGGAAAGTCTCCAGGAGAGACCATCAGCGAGAATTAAGCGCGCCTGTGCCGCCGCCGGAAATCACGATCAAGGAAGGATGAAGGAAAGGATCCTTTCCTTCGTCCTTCCGCACTTCCAAACTCCGCGTCCTGCCGTCAGCGGTTAATGATCTCGGTGACGGCGCGCGGGCCAAGGGTGCCTGGCTCTTGTCCGGCCTGCTTGAGATTGAAAACGTAGTCGCGTTTTCCCGGCGAGGCATGCTTGATCGTAAACTCGTCGGTTTTTTCGTTCTTGTCCGGATCGTTGTACAAGTTCTGCAGACCGTCGGGCCCGACCAACGATCCATCCTTCGCCCGCACACACAACAGGGCGAACGTGACGATGTAATCGGCCGGCTCAACTCCGTCGGAGCTTTGGTAGGTCGTAAACGAGAACTCGCCGCGCACATTGCAAATGGCGGAGGGGCGTTCGGCCACGCCCAGCGTCGGCTTGGCCTTGTCGAACAGGACCACGACGACCCGCTGATTCGGCACGGACGCCTGCGGAAGCTGGCTGTCGATTTGGACTTTGCCGGCGAGAGGAAAGACCGACTTTGCGGACTGGCCGATCTTCGTCAGTTCTGATTCGACCCTTTGCTTCGCCGAGGCGGAGCCGCTGCAGCCGCAGGACGCCACCAGCAGGGCGGCAACCGTGGTGCCCGTGGCAAAGTGATGAAAACCCAATCGGATTGATTGCACCATTCCGGGTTACTCCCTTCGGGAAGCTCTCTGGCAGTCGTCATGCTTCTGACGGAAATCAGGAAAGCCGCCCGACTCGTAAATGGCTCGACAGTCCGAGTGCGCATTTCCGCGTCGGGCGGCTTCTCGCGTCGCAACTAGGGGGAGACCGCCGTGTCGCTCACCACTTCGTGCCCGTGTGGCGTCATCAGGGCGTGCATGATGCTCACGTTGAGGTTCTCGCTGATCATGTGCGCGGAACCGTCGCACATCACCATGCCGACGCAACCCGGGTGGAAGCTAAAACCGACGTTGACGCCGTTTTCGTTCGTGCAGTTCAAGAAGCAGACGGGAATGACGGTGGTCTTGCTGGAACTCGACGGCTTCGACAGACCGCAGAAGCTGCTTCCCGAGGGACATTTTCCCTTGTTTTCCCAGCAGGCCCAGCAGCCGCCCGGATTATCACCGAACCAACCTTTGATTGGCGTTTCGGCGGTCTTGGTCGGGAGGCCGTGGTTGACCAGACCGTTCGAGCCCCCTCGGGTCCACCAGTTGGGTCGGCCCGCGATTTCGGCCACAAACATCGTCGTCGACGTTCCGTCGAGGATGTTCTCGATCGCCCAGCCATCGCCGGTGTCGTTAAACATTCCGCGGCCATTCAGGCTGGGCGGACAGACGCCGTTGTTGTAGCCGTAAACCCAGTAGCTCTTGAGCGGGTTGCCCCAGCCGCACAGCCCCTGGTAATCGTTGGCCCCGTTCAAGCGGGTAAAGACGAAGCAGCAGTGGTGGAAGCTGCACTGCCAACCCTGCGTTTGCTCGGTGAACGGATTTTCGGTGCGAGGCGCCGACGGGCACACAAAGGCCGGAACCACCTGGGCCGCCGGAGTTGCCGCCGCGCAGGTGCAAGTCGAGAGACATCCGGAATTCTTGCTGGTGTACGTCACTGGCGGGCACGGGCTGGTCCAGGGAGAAAAGACCGGCGAATTGAAATCGATTTTGTTGTAGATCGTCGTCCCTTCCATGAAGGGGAGCAGCCGCTCGGCCCACATGTGGACGTTCCAGTCGTTGTAGCAGCCGGCCACTCCGCAATGGCACGGCTTGGGGGATGACTGGTTCTGGTTGTAAATCGGTTGATACGGAGGCGGAAACCGCTGCGCAACATCGACGTAGTTCAGCGCGGCCAGGCCGACCTGCTTCAAATTGCTGCGACACTGAGTTCGGCGGGCCGCTTCACGTGCCGCTTGAACGGCGGGAAGCAAGAGGGAGATTAAAACAGCGATGATGGCAATAACGACCAACAATTCGATCAACGTAAACGCTTTGCGAACTCTCATCATGCGCCGTTTCTTCCGATTAAGATTGACCAGGGTTTCTCCGGTCGGTCTTCGCCAAGACCGTTGCCCCCTAATACCGGAAGCCCATCGAGAGCGGCGCGAAAAAGGTTAAAAATCCAAAAATTTTCGACGAATCTGCAACCAAGCCTGAAGTCGGTGCTTGCGTGTTCGTGACGTTCCCTTCATATTGGCTCTTACAAGTCTTGAATCGGGCCATTGCCGTCAGGGAACGACAATGGTGGGCTGTCGTCCGTCACGGATGACAAGAGCGAAGCGACACGCCATGCCTGCCTCGTCACCTCGCGAGATCTGCAGCGACCAACCGACCGCCGACTGGCTGCGCCGCCCGCGACGGCTCGCGCGAGGCGATGGGAAAACTTCTCGAGGCTTGCCGCGCCTACCTGCTGCTGGTGGCCAATCGCGAACTGGACGACGATGTGCGGTCCAAAGGGGGCGCCTCCGATCTGGTTCAGGATACATTCCTGCATGGACACCGCAATTTCCGCCGCTTTAAGGGCGATACGGAAGCGGAGCTTTTGGCCTGGTTGCGGTGCATTCTGCTGAATAATCTGGCCAACTTTAATCGCCGTTACCGTCAAACCGCCAAGCGGAAAATCGGCAGTGAGCGATCACTGGACTCGTGGGGCCGGGCGGACAACAAACAGCCGCTGCTCGCCGCGCTCACCCCGCCGCCGAGCTGGCACGTCGTCGCGCGGGAAGAGGCCGACGCCCTGGAAAAAGCCATCGCCCGCCTGCCGGCCGATTATGGTCGGATCATTCACCTCGTGCACCGGGAGAATCTCTCCTTTGCGGAAGCCGCCCAGGCCATGAACCGGTCCGCCGACGCCGTGCGCCGATTGTGGGGGCGAGCCGTCGAAGTTCTCGCCGACGAATTGGACGCGACCGATGGCGATCGATGAACCGGGCCGAGACGACGACGAGTTCCTCTCGTCGCTGACGCGCTATCACGCACTGCTCTCGGCAGTCCCCACCGAAGTCCGGCCGGGCGACATGCCGGCGCTTCCCGGCTCGGCCTCTTCGAGCCGTCTCCAGCGGGCTCAGGACTGCCTCCGCTTGCTGCATTCGACCTGGAGCGAGGAAACGTTCAAGCCTCTCGCTGTGCCGGAGAGTGCCGATTCGCAGGGACCCCGTGGGCCCAACGGCCAGAGAGTGCAAGTGGGCCGCTTTGAAATCGTCCGCGAGCTGGGGCGGGGCGCGTTCGGGATCGTGTTTCTGGCGATCGATCCCGTGCTGGGGCGGGAGGTGGCGCTCAAGCTTCCGCGGCCGGAGGCGGTCTTCACGCCCGGTTTTCGCCGCCGGTTCGTGCGGGAAGCCCAAGCGGCGGCCGCCGTCAGCCATCCCAACCTGGTGAGCGTCCACGAGTCGGGGGAATGGGGCCCTGCCTGTTACATCGCGACCGAATATTGCGCCGGCCAGACGCTGGCCGCCTGGCTCTTCCACCGATCCGAGCCGGTCCCGCCGGCACTCGCCGCCGCTCTCGTCGCCAGTCTCGCCCGAGCCCTCGACTTCGCGCATGACCACGGGATCATTCACCGCGATTTGAAGCCGAGCAACGTGATGCTCGTGCCGAAAGCCGGCGGCGACACGCTCGCCCCCTTTCCAGCCAATCAACTCGAATTCGTCCCCAAAATCACCGATTTCGGACTGGCGAAACTGGAAAAGGACGCCTACGAGACGCGCAGTACGGCGCTCGTCGGCACGCCGGTCTATATGGCACCCGAACAGGCCGAGCCCAGTCTGGGCGAAGTCAGCCGGCAGACCGACGTGTATGCGTTGGGCGTAATCTTGTACGAAATGATGGTCGGCCAGCCTCCCTTTTCGGGCGCAAGTGACGTCGAGACGCTGCGGCGCGTCGCGCTCGATGAACCAGCGCCTCCGCGTCGACTCCGCCGCAGACTTCCCCGTGACCTCGAGGCGATTTGCCTCAAGTGCCTCGAAAAAACGCCCGCTGCCCGCTACGCCACCGCGGCGGCCTTGGCGGACGATTTGACGCGGTTTTTGACGAAACAACCGACGCAGGCCCGTCCGCTGGGGCCGATGCACCGCTCACTCAAATGGGTTCGCCGCCGCCCCGCAGTCGCCGCCCTGTTGGCAATTATCGTGCTCACCGGCATGGCCGAGCTGGCCAACTATTGGTGGCAAGCCGCGACCCTCCGCGAAGCTTTGGCCGTCAACAGGTGGATTCGCCGTCAGGCCGAAGACGAACGGCGAGCCGCGCGGGATCAGGCCCGACGAGTGCGGAGCTTCCACTACGTCGCGGACATGACGTCGGCATTGGACGCCTGGAGGATGGCACGCGTCTCGCAGGCCGTGGAGTTGCTTGCGCAATCGCCCGAAATCCGGCGAAAAAGATCGGCGCAGCTTCGTCTGGCATTACCTCTGGCGGCTGTGCCACGACGGTCAAGTTACGCTTCGGGGACATGAGAACTCGGTCTATTCGGTTTCGTTTTCCCGCGACGGTAAACGACTGGCGACCGCCAGTGCCGACGGGACGGCTCGCCTGTGGGACATGGAGTCGGGACAACCGCTCGCCACCTTCCGCGGGCATACGGGCGACGTCAACATGGCCAAGCTCTCGCCCGACGGGCGCTGGCTGGCCACCGCCGGCGACGATCGCACAGTCCGGCTCTGGAGCGTCTCTCCTCCAGCCTTGCGTTTTACCGGAACGGGGCACTCGGGAGAGGTGCACGCCCTGGTGTTTTCGCCCGACGGGAAGACTCTGGCCAGCGGGAGTGAGGACGGGACAGTGATCGTGTGGGAGACGGCCGCTGGCCGCCGGCTGACGTCGCTCGACCCGCGCACCGGCTCGGTCCGGGACCTCGCGTTCTCCCCCGATGGTCGCCTCCTGGCGATCGCGGCGCGCGACGGCGTCTGTCAGTTGTGGGACATGAGGTCGGGCCGCGTCCGCATCCAATTGAACAGTCCCGAAAAAAAGAGTGTGGAGTGCATCCTTTTTTCGCACGACGGCCGCACCCTCGCCACGGGGGGCGCCGGCTCCAAAGTCCGACTGTGGGAAGTCGCCACGGGCACGGAACGAGCCACGCTCTCCGCCCATTCGGAGACAGTCTCGTCGGTCTCGTTCTCACCGGACGACCGGACGCTGGCCGCGTCGGTGAGGGACGGCACCGTGTGGCGATGGGACGTGGCGACCGGCAGACCACTCAGCATCCTGATGTCGCACTCGAATTGCGTGTGGGATGTGAAATACTCTCCGGACGGCCGCACGTTGGCGATCGCCAGCGCCGACGGCACGGTCAAACTATGGGATGCGAACGCCGACCAAACCCACAAAACGATTTCGGGGTTGGCGTCGGCTCCGAAGGCCCTGGTCTTTTCGCCGGACAGCCGGCAAGTGGCCGCTGTAGTTCCCGGTCCGAGCGGTGACGGGGGCACCCTCCGCGCGTGGGACGTTCGCACGGGGGCCGAACGCGAAACAAGTCTCGACCTGAATGGTCGCCTCGGGAGCCTGACTTCCACGAGCGGAAATCTCCTCGCAGGCCGGGTCACCATTCAAGGGGATGGACTCGGTATCCGCGTGCTTTGCGCAAACAACCAGAGCTGGCGGAGCACACCCTACGTCCTCAATCCGTTGCCGGCAGAACGCCCGGTGGCGATGGTTTGCCTCGCCATTTCACCGGACGGCCGGCTCCTGGCGACGGGCCACGCACATGGAAAAGTGACGCTGTGGTCGCTGGAGAACGGCCGTGAGCTGGCCACGATGGAGCCTGATAAAGGTCACAGCGTCTGCACCGTCCGATTCAATCCGGACGGCACCCTTCTGGCCTCGGCAAACCGGGATGGAAGCGTCCGACTGTGGGACGTCGAAAGCGGTGTCGAACATGCCACGCTCTCGGGCCATCTGGGAGAGCCGCTCGCCGTCGCCTTCTCCCCGAACGGAGCGTACCTGGCGACCGCGGGAGCGGACCGCACCGTGAAAGTCTGGGCCACGGAAACAGGCTTGGAAGTGGCCACGCTGAAACGCCAGGCGGCTGAAGTTCGAGCCCTGGCTTATTCGCCGGACGGGAAAACCCTCGCCAGCGGCGGCGACGATGGAGCGCTGAAGCTCTGGGACGTCGCGACTTGGCAGGAGCTGATCTCGCTCGACGCACATCAGCGCGGGGTGCAGTGCATCGCCTTTTCGCCCGACGGACGCGTGCTGGCCGCGAGCGGCGCCGACGGCCAGGAACGCGGCGAGATCTTTCTCTGGGCCTCCGCCCCCGGTGATGATTGAGTCCGGGCCCCGCGGCACGACCGTGCCCACCGCCTGATTACTATGCCCCGCAAGGATGCGGGCATCCTCCGACAGCTCGGCTGAAGAGAAATCCTTGCCGTAAGCCCTTGGCTGTCAAAGTACACCCCGCAGGGCTCGAACCTGCAACCTTCGGTTCCGTAGGCGACTCAGATCTGCGTGATGCCATGACCTCAAGCGTCGATCTATTAAGAACATACACGTCCTGAGGCGATTTGCAAGTCGATGCAAAAGATCACGAAAAGAAGCGAAGAAACTCAGTATTCAGCCGACTTCCTCCGTAAATTTCCGTAGACGTGATCAGCTGAGAATCGGCCTTGATGTCACTCGCCGGAATTCCTTTCTCCAACTTTGGGCCGGTTGTGCAACCAGCCGTTGCGGGCCGTGCAAGAGACCAATACGAGGTTTGCTCACGGGTTCGACGATCTCACTGTTGGCCGATTTGAGCTCTGGGTTAAAAGACGCGGATTTCTCGGCACATTAAACTGAGGGAACGGTAGCCAGCGTTGCCGATCTCCAAGCCCACGGTTCTCGTGTGAGGGCCCTGGGCTTTCTGTTTTGCGCTGTGCCTTCTCGTTCTCCGGGTCTCCTCCGACTACCCCGGACGTGAGAGGCACACCCGGTACGCGTGACAGCATGCCAGCGTGCGCCGCATTTTGACTCACGCTCCTTCAACCCGCTGATCGGCCATCTCCACGGCCAGTCACCGGGTCGTTTTGTTTTCAGCGGCACCCGATCAGCGTCGTGCCGCACGTTGACCTGACCGTGTTCTCGATCTGAAGCCCCGGTGCGTGCTGGGGCGGTTTTGTTCTCTGGAACAGGACCGCCCCGGACGAGGGCGGTCCTTTGCGCTGAAAGGATCGCCAAAATGATCGCCGTTGCTCAACGTCGCAAGCCCAACGCCGCATCAGCCCGTCGGAACGATCTGTTCGTCGCGCTGCTGCCTCAAATTGTCGACCAGGCGGAGTACGCTTTTCGCCTGGTGCCAGACGAAGCTCGCGAGGAGCTGGTCCAGGAGGCTGTCGCGCAAGCGTACGGGATGTTTGTGCGTCTTTGCCGTCAGGGAAAGACAGCTCTCGCCTACGCCACGCCGCTTGCTAAGTTCGCCATCCGCCACGTCCGCGAGGGCCGGCGCCTGGGCTCCCGCGGGAACTCGCTGGACATCACGTCGCCTTGCAATTGCGCGGCGAAGAGAGTCGCCATCGAGCGGCTCGATCGGTTCAACGGGCGTCGTGGCCAATGGCGCGACGTGCTGGTCGAGGATCGCACGGCAGGCCCCGCGGAAATCGCGATGACACGACTCGATTTCGCCGGTTGGCTTTCAACATTGTCGAACCGGGACCGGCGGCTGGCCGAAAAACTGGTTCTCGGTGAGACGACGGGCCGCGTGGCCCGCACGTTCCGGCTTTCGGCGGCCCGGGTGAGCCAGCTCCGCAGCGAGCTGTGCGCGAAATGGCACACGTTTGTGGGTGACCTAGCCGATCCAGCTCGGCCATCGGTGGCGACGGCGTGATGTCGGCCGCTTGCCCTGTCGATCGACGAGTTGACTCGAGGCCTCCCCAGGCGGTTTAGCCGGGGAGGCCCGAGGAAAGTGCATTTGTCGATTGGCACGAAAAGTCAGTTGGAGGACCGGGCAGGCCAATCCTCTTCGAGGAGCCTCACCATGAAAAGTCCGAGCATCGAGGTTTCAGCTCTCGTCGTGTCGGCCATCATCACGCTCGTGTCCGGAGAGTGGTGGCACTGGGCGCCGGTGATGGCGGCCATCGTTGTGGTCCACATCCTGAGGCGCGTGTGAGAGGTGTTTATCTTTGGTTACGGGCGCACCGCTCTGATCGCGTTTCTCGGACGGACATTCGCTCTGGTCGAGCGTGAGACCGCGGGGGCCGGTCCCCCCAGTGTGTTCGCGCGGGTCAGATTGGCTAGCGTCGAGGCCGGCTCATTGGCCCGCGCCTGACGGCCGGCGGTCTCGTGCGTGGCCTTGCTGTCGACTCCGCAGCCGCACTGCGAGGACTTCCCGATCTTGGAGGAGACTCCCGACACGATGGCCGGTTCCTGGCGAGCGACTTAGCTATCAGGGACCTGAGCGCCGGGCCGTCCTGCGGGGCGGCCGGGCACATCTTTTCTTTTAGCATTTTGGAAGGCCAGGTTGTGGGCTGGGGCGTCGTGGTGAGTGGCGAGAAGTCCTCGTTGAGGACCACACGGCCGGTCCGGCCGAGACGGCCGCCGCTCGGATCGACTGGGCGGACTGGTTGCGATCCCTGTCTCGGCACCAGAGGGCCATTGCCTGCACGTTGGCCAACGGGGAGACGATCGGAGTCGCGGCCCGCAAGTTCCGGATCAGCGCGGCGCGGATCAGCCAGTTGCGGGCCTGGTTCAAAGAGAACTGGGAGCAGTTCCACGGGGAAGGAGCGACCGTGAAAGCGCGCCACCGAAGTGAAGAGCCGACTTGCGCTCCCTGGTCTCTTCGATCGGGGACGGCGAAAAGGCTGCCCGGAGAATCTTGCACCGGCGCTTCTCACCGGACCCACTGTTCTGATCCGGGGGGAACAGAACGACCGCACTGGCGCCGCCTGAGCGTTCAATCCAGCACCGGCCGGTTCACGACAGGGGAGAGTCTCGAAGCCTTTAGAGGGAGAAAACAAACCATGGTTTCAGTACGAGCGAAACTGAACCACGCCACGGTTGCCGGAGACATGCTGGTTGCGGCATTCGTTGGTGTGCTGAGCGGCTCATGGACCGCCTTTTGGGTGGTCGCCGGCGTCTTGTTGGCAGGCGCCCTTTGTTCGGGCTATATCCGGCTCAGCCCGATCCGCAGATAGGGGAGTAGGCCTCAAACGTGATCGGTGCCCGTCTTTTGCCGGCCGCTCTCTGCTTGCCGCAGTGTTGTTTGTTCGACACTGCGGCAGGCGGGGCGGTCGCGTCGAAGCGGGGTGATCGGGGACGCGTCGCGGCGCAACGCGTTAACTATCAGCGAGCGACGCCGTCGGGATCTCTGGACCCGTAAACCTTTCGATCCGACGAGATTCCGGCGATTTGATTTCGTTAATGAGTATCCCGGAACGGAGATCCCTCGAGAAATTCGCACATGTAGTCGGCGTGGACCAAAACCGCAAAAGGAACGTTTATTGTGACGGATTTAATTGCCCGTTCCGTTAAATGGGCAGTGCCGCTCCCAAGCGGCGACTCCGGGGTCCGGTCGGAACTCACGGTCCGGTCAGCGCTTGCTCGATCACGTCCGCGTACGCCAATTCCTTGTCCCGCTCGACTTGATCGGCGTCGTTGAACGCTACACGTCCGTCGCGGCCGATGATGATGACGTTCGGATAGCCCTGGACGCCGTAAGCCTGCGCCGTTTTTCCGCTGGAGATGTCGTCCCCGTCGTCGAGGCCGACCGCAGAGTCCCATTTCAACCGCCGTTGAACGTCGCGAATCTGCTCAATGTCGGCGCCGGCCGTGTGAATCGCGAGGAAAAGGACGTCGCGGTCTTTGTACTTCGCTTGCAGTTTCTTCATCAATGGAATTGCATGAGGCAAGGATTGCACCACGCCCCCCAGAAATCGAGGACCACAACCTTTCCCTTGAAGTCTGCAAGGTTCCGCGAGTGGCCATCGGCCCAAAGGCGCAGTACCAGCGCGGGGGCTGCTTCTCCCGGCTTGATCCATTTCCGCTCGGCAAGTTTTGCCGGCAAGGAGAGGGAATGGATACCTTCGTCTCGATAGTCGTTTCACCGCTGCTCGGGTCGATGGCCACCACGAATCTGTCTGCATGTATCTGGGTGTTCGGCAACGCAGGCGCAACGCTTGAACGCCGCGGCGATCGACTGACGTATTGCTCACGTCAAGTTCGGAAAGATTCTTCAATTCACTGAAATAACGCAGGCCGTCGTTGGTGATCGGCGCACCGCTTAAGTGCAGCTCTCTGAGACTTCGTGAGTCCCGCGAAGGCTTCCATGCCGGCATCGGTGACCCGCGCGTTGGGCAAGACAATCCGCTGCAATTGCGACAAGCGTGCCAGGTTTTTCACTCCGTCGTCGCCGATCTGGTCGGCATTCTCCAAACTGACCGACTTCAACGAACTCAAATGAACCATCTGCTTCATCAGCTCATCGTCAATGTTCAGCGAGGCTTCGGCTTTCACGCTGCCGTCGGCGTGCCACCCCCGGCTGAGTTCCAAACTTTGTAGTTTCGAAAGCTCCGCGAAATGGCGAAAGACCGCGCACGTCACGTCCGGCCCGACATCGCGAAGAAACAGGCTTCTCACATTCGGCACGCTGTGCACTTCAAGCCGGAGCGATCGGGGCCCTTCGAGATACAGCGTCTGCACATCCGGAAGGCCTTGGATGATCCCCGGCTGCGAGCTGTAACCCGTGACGCACAGTGTCACCAAAGATGGTAGCGACGACAGAACGCGGCAGCTCTCGTCGTTCAACTGGCTCGTGTCGACGGTCACCGTATTCAGGTCAGAAAGCTCGCGCAGCGATTCCATGTCTCCGGGCGCGACCCGAGTTCCGTCCACGGCGATCCACGTCAGGCGAGGATGGTTCCGAACGATTTCTCGCAGGCCCGTTCCCGAGATTTTGGTGCCGCTGAGGGCGATGTGCGTCAACCTAGAAAGGCCCGCCAGTTTTCCGATTCCGTGGTCGGTGATCTCGCTGGCGCTCAGGCCCAAAGATTGGATCGCGGTCAGCCGTCCGATCGGCACCAGGCCGTCGTCGGTGATTTTCGCTCCATCAAGCTGCAGCGATTCGAGCTGCTGCAGGGACGACAAGCCGGCCAACCCCGCATCCGTCACTCGCGTGCGCCCTTCCACGGACGTGGAATAGGGGCGGCTGATGGCCAGTCGGACGAGGCTCGGGCACGCTGACGCGCCCAGTAGAATCCCGTCGCCGAATTCCAGGCCTTGAGCCGCCAATGCGATCAGCCCGGTCATCCGCGTCAGGTGCAAAATCGATGCGTCCGTTCCCGTCAGGTCCAGCTGCGATACCTTGGGAAGGTTGTCGAGCCGGATCGTTTTGATCGGCAGACGCTGGACCATGACCTGCTTCCGTCGGCCGCTGTCGAAAAAGCTGCGGCAAAAGACGATTTGCTCCAACTCCGGCAGATCCTCCAGACGCAGATCGTCGAATCGTACGCCGCTCACCCAGATCTCTTTGATCCCGCGAACCTGCTTGAGATCGGCAAGTTCTTGCGGCGAGCCGCTCCAATCGCGTGTGATGAAGACTTTGTCGTGCGGTTGCCCGGAAACGTTCGCGACGGAGCTGCCCTCGGAGCGAATTCGGGCAATTACTTCGTCTTCGGAGGGAGAGACCAACTTTGCGCTGCGACGATTGTGATGCCGAAGAGCAGCAGCGCGACGACGAGCAGCACCGCGGCGGGGCCCAGTTGGACTGCCAACGAACGGTGATCGTCGAGAAGGCCGGCGATGCATGGGACAGGCTCTGGCGCGGCGGGAGCAGTCCGGCCACGCAGGCCACCGGTTGCGGCTTCCCCGCCAGCTCGGCGACGCGCAGCAACGTTCGCGAGTAATGGTGCCGGTCGCCGGACCGCACCACGAAATTGTCGCAGATCTCCTCGCGGGTTCGCGAAATATCGCGGCTGAGACGATGGAACAACGGGTGAAACCACCATAACACCCCCATCAGCCGCTGGAACATGCCGAAGGCAAGATCGACGCGGGCGACATGCGCGGCCTCGTGCCGAGTGATCTCCTGCAGCTCCTCTGGGTCGAGCCGGCTGAACGCGTGGGCTGGAAGGAGAATCACCGGCCGCAAAAGTCCCAGGACGAGAGGCGTTGAGACGTTGTGGCTGGCAGCCAGCGCCGGCAATGGCTGTGCGCGCCAGCTCGCGACACGTCGCGCAAAGCGATTCGCCGATCGGCCCGTCTCCCAGCGGTTGCAGGTCGCGTCTCAGTCGGACGCCTAGCAGCAGACCGTACGCCAGCCGCACAAACTGAAACGCCGCGCCAGCGCCCAAATCAGGATCGCCAGGCTTACCAGCAGCACTGCGATTTCCACGAGACCGGTTCTGAGCGGCGAGCACGTCGATTGGTGGAGCCTTACTGTTTCCTCCCGCCGCCGAAGCGCGGGACGTCTGTTTTGGCGTCCCATTCCTCTGCATGCCACTCTGTGCGGGCTTCCAGGCGGACGGCGGAGCAAACCGGGATTCCTCCGGAGAAATCAGTGACGAGAGCCCCGATTTCCGGATTGGTTCGCGGAGATCGACGATGGTTGTCCGGGACTCGTCGGCAGACCACGTTGCCAACGGGATGATCGCGAGGGCCAAGAGTGTGGCCAGATCGACGCAATGCCGTGTGGCGGGCTGACGCAGGCGCAGGAGGCCGGCCAGCAGCCAGACGACGGCCAGGAGAACGGTCGCCTGCACGACGACGTGCCCCGCCAGGAGTGCCAAGTGATCGCCCGGGTAGAGCCGGAAGAACCGCCAGTTCACGGTCCACCTCGTCGACGTTCGGAGTCTTCAATCATCCTGCGGAATCCACCGCACTTCGTCCTTCGTGAGCCGGCGTTCGTTGATCAGCGACATCACCAGGGACTCAACGGAGCCCTCAAAGGCCGTGTCAATCAGATTGGCGACAATTTGTCCCAATGTGCGTGTCGTTCGGCGGCGGCCGAGTAACGAAACGCGTTGGCGACCTTTCGGTGCCGGAGCCAACCTTTTTCTTCCAGGCGGACCAGCGTCGTCTGGACGGTATTGTCACGACCGTTCGCCGGGCGGAAAGGATTTCCAGCACTTCGCCGACGGTGACTTCCCCCGTTCCCAGACGATCTGCATCAACTCGAGCTGCGTCCCGACTAGTGGCCGCCGTTTTGGTTTGTCCTTCGCCATGCCGTGTGTTGCCTCCACATGTAGGCATATTGCCTATCATTGTAGGCGATGTCAAGCGATGAAAAAATGGCGGTTGTCTTAATGGCCGGCTGGACACACGCAGAGGGGGTTTCAAAATCGGTTGGCCGTCGGGGACTGAGCAACGGAATCGCCGTCTCATCAACTCATCCGTTTTCGCGGACACACCGTCAAACGACCGATAAGTGCCACGCCGGCACGCCCCGGAAAGTCACACGTTTTTCGGCACGCGGTTCCGCGCCTCAGATTGCCATAGGTTTGGCGGGAATCCTGCCGCATCGCGTGACGGCGGTCGAAACGCCTCAAAAGCGACGCCAGAAATCCAACGTTTTGCGGGTCCTATCCTTCGCGACTATGGCGTCTGCTGATTGCAACGTGGACGGGACGGCTGCGACTTACGGTTTGGCGATTTGTCCGACCGAATCCGTCGTGACGATCCGACACTGTGGCAGCGACGCCTTCAGCTCGTTGACGCGAGCGGCCGTGACTTTTGTATCACTCAGGTCGAGCTCAGTGAGATGCGCAAGCAGCATCAGGTACTTGGCTCCCACGTCGGAAATATTGCTCTTGGCAAGTGAAAGTCGTTTGAGATTCTTAAATCCGGCAAGCTCCGCAGAAAAGGCTCCGTGGCGCCGGGCAGCCGAGCCGTAGCTCTGTAAGTTCTGGCAGTTGTTGCAAATGCTCCAGCCCGGATCCGTTGATGGCAGTGCCGTCCAGAACGAGCCTCCGCAGGGCGGTCAGGCTTTTCAGATGCACCATGCCCGCATCCGTAATCCGTGTTGCCGTCAGCGTCAGTTCCCGCAAGGCACTGCGATTTGAGGCACGCAACATCGGCATCGTTGATCGCGTTGCCAGACAAATCGAGGGAAACGAGCCCCTCTAACCTCGGATTCGCAATCGCCGGCATCAATTCGTCGAGCGTCTGCCGCGACCCGGTGAGATGCATCCGGATGACCTGAAACAATTCAGCCGGAAGCTCACGAATGTCCTTAACGGAACGCTCCGCCGCTGCTCCCTCCAGACGAAGGTCGACGGTGCCACCGGCAGCCACACGGCGCTGGCGGCCGAGTAATTTGGCTCGGACCAGACGACATTCAGGTGCGGTCGAAGCGCTTTGAGAACTGCAAACCCCTTCGCGGAAACGTGGGAGTCGCGGAGGTCAATGTCCCGCAAACTACGAAAATGCAATAGTTTCGGTATGGCCGCATCGCTCACCCGAGGCAATCCCTTCAAACCGAGAACGCTGAGGAACTTCAGCCCTTGAAGGTTGGCCAGTCCCGAATCTGTGACGGCCGTCTCATTCAGGTAGAGGGAATTCAAGTGAGTCAGTCCCTTCAGATGCTCAAGCCCCGCGTCAGTCACGCGCGTCGCGTCCAGGACGAGGTATTGCAGTTTTGTGAGTGGCCTAAGGCTGACTAGTCCCGCGTCGGTCACAGGTAGACGGCTCAAATTCAGGTGCTTGAGCTTCACAAGCCCGCTAAGGTGAACGAGGTCGGCATCGGTTACATGACAACCGCGCAACCAAAGAATCTTGAATTCCGGCAAGCCCTCAAGCTGGTCCAGCCCTGAACCGGTAACACGTGTAAAGTTGAGGATGAGGATCTGTAAGTTCTTCAGAGCCTTAAGGTGCACGAGCCCGGCATCCGTCACTCGGGTGCCATCGAGCCATAAGCCTGCGAGCTTCGGCAACTCCTGAATCTGCGTCAACGCAGCATCCGTTACCCTTGTATTCGTGAGTAACAAAGTCCTGAGTTCCGTCAGCCCCTGGATGTAGTTTAATCCGGCATCAGAAATCCGTGTTCCGTTGAGGTTGAGCTGCGCGAGATGCGTGAGGCCTCGCAGGTGCGCCAGTCCGGCATCGGCCAGTGCGCATTCTTGAAGGCTGACATCCGTCAATTCGAAATCGAACGCGGGCAAGGCTTGGCGTGGGTGGACTTCGACGGGTTTCGCCTGGTTGCCGACACGGACGGTCACGTTCCCTCCCAGCGAAAGTACCCATTCCGCCGCCCCGCGGTCCAAACTGGAAGGGGCTGGCGTTTGCGGACGCTGATCTTTTGTGATCGCGACTCGCGACTCGTCGGCCGGCTGCATTGGCCGAGTAACCGTGCGTTGGGCGACGGACTGTTCTAACTCCGCGCGGACATCGATGACCTTTTGGCCCCCGCGGTGGAGCATGAATCGGTCCGTATTGAATGTCGTCTCGCCCGAGAGTTGCTTAACGGTCACCTCAAGTTGATGTTCGCCGGCCTCTAACGTGATTTCCGACTGGTCCGGTCGGTCATGGATCACGATGTGGTTTTCCTTCACCGTGACTTCGATTGACGGATCGTCGATTTTGATGACAACTTGGCCCTTGTTCGTCACGATCCGGATCAGCTGAACGCCGAAGAGATAGCCCAGCGGCAAAAGGATCACCAGCCCGATCACCGAGCCCACCAACCACTTGAATCGACCGCGGCGATGTCCTGCCGGATCCGGAGTCACAGCACCTTTCGCTGGCTCTTCGACGTCCTTCCCCGCTGCCAGACCGTCAGCGATCGCCTGCAATCGTTGCACAACCACCTGGGCGGAGGCGGGCCGCCCGTCAGGGGATTTGGACATCATTTGGCCGATCAAGTCCGACAAGACAGAGGGCACCTGCGGATTGAGCGTCCGCAAGGGAGTGGTTCCTCACAAGCCAGCGCGGAGCACAGAGAGCAGATCGCTCCCCCCGAACGGGGCTCGGCCGGTCGCCATCCGATACAGGACGCATCCCAGGCTGAACAAATCGGTCCGCGGATCAACGGCGTCTCCGGCGACCTGCTCGGGGGCCATGTACCGGGGTGTGCCGATCACCATTCCCGCGTGGCTGATTTCCGGTTCGGCAGACCACAACTTCGCCAGGCCGAAGTCCAGGATCTTGACTCTTCCCGACGCGAGACTCTCCTTGCAGAGAACTCATTGGACTGACCGGGCGGCGCCGCCGAGTCACCCTGACCGTCGTCTCGCACGCGGATTTCACGGGATTCGGCGGTTGGCGGCCCTTCCAGCCAGACGTTGGTCGGCTTGATATCGCGATGTAGCAGGCCCTGTGCATGGGCCGCAGCCAGCCCCTCGGCGATCTCGCGGCCGATCCGGACGATTTCGCGGGACACTCAATCGACCGGCGCGGACAAGATGGTCTTCGAGGGTTTCACCGTGGAGCAATTCCAGGACCAGGAACGGCGTCTCCCCGTGCGATCCCACCTGATGGATCGTCACGACGTGCTCGTGCTTGAGTGCGGCCGCTCTGCGCCTCACGCAGGAATCGTCGATTCGATCCAGGCTTGGCAGCAATGGCTGGATGCAGAACCTTCAGAGCGACCCGCCGCTTAAGCCGAGTGTCCTCCGCCTCGAACACCGCTGCCATTCCGCCGATACCCAAGAGACGCAGGACACGGAAATCGGCGATTCGACCGATTTCGTCGGCAGATTGCGGCGGGGACAGCACAGTTTTGAAATCGGCCAACGAGGGAGATAGCGTGTTGTGATCGGGACACGTATCATCATGGGTCACGAGCCACGTTGAGAGGGCATCTCGAATCTCGCCCGATCGGAAGGTACATCGTCTTCGTCGGCTCGCCGCTGGCGGCGCGGCCGGCCTGCGCGGCTTCGAGGATTTCGTCCGAGACGATCCATTGCCGCAAAGCGTCCAAGCACGTCGGGCACGTATCCAGGTGCTGAGCGATCGGCCTCGCGCGGGTGCCGCTTCAGCTTCCCTAAGACCATCTGGTGTAATTCGTCGCGCCTAGGGACAGTCCTCAATTCAGCCATCGCCATCCTCCTCTCGCTGGGGAGGGCCGACCGGGTGCAAAGCAGGGGGAAAACGCTTGGAACGGCAGTTTCGAAACGGATGGCGGCGGAATGATCTCAGCATCGTCGGCAGGCATCGTGTCGCCGTCCGAAACACGGTCCCGCCTACCGGATCGAAGAAGATTCCGGCTTGGTGGCGAACCGGTGGGCTCTGTCTCGCGGTGCCGCGCCAGATCAATCAAGAAGTTGATTTCGCCGATGGATACGTTGTCGTCGTGCAACAGGATGATCGCATTCGTGCCGATCCGGCATCCGTTGACGAACGTCCCGTTCTTGCTCCCAGATCGCGGAGTCGAAGCGTGTACTCGTCCAGCAACAGAATGCAGTGGTACTTGCTGACGAAATCGCTCTCGATTCGGAGATCACAGTCTTCCGCGCCCGATCAAGAGTTTTCGGGGAATTCGGACGGACTGTCCCGATAAGGGGCCGCCAAGTACCTTCAGCCTCGCGTCCATTTCGATGAACTCGTTGCAGTCCCCTTTGCCTTGGATGAATCCAGGTCCAGCCGTTCTCACGGACCGATTTTCCAGATGATTCTGGCTCGACCTCGAAAAGGGTCCTGCAGACCGATCGTACTGCTGCCGAGCTGCACAAGCAACGAGCTTCCGTCTCCCAGAACGCATCCCGCATCACGCTCTTCTCCGAAGAGCGAACACCTCGGGGGTGCGATTGGCGAAGCCTCCGGTGAACACGACTCGCGACACTCGTGTGCCTTTTGACTTCGGCCGCGACGCTTTCGGCGCTGCGCATCGGCCACGACCGCGACGGCCGCCGAGGCGTCCCGCTGACCTTCGACTCCAGACGCCCGGAATCCGCCTTGCGGTCGGCGCATCCTCACGCCGCAGAGCCGGGGCACAACTCGATTGTGGCGCCCCAGGACGCGGCGCGATCCGGTGGGTGGACCAAACAGTCATGCGGGGCACTTCCGACGCGAAATAGGCCACCGAAATCCGCACCAGCGCCGAGCGACGTTTTGGGCGCCGTTCTTGCCGGCCCATGCGCTCGGCTGGACTATTTGTGAATTTGGGGTGACTGCATCAAATAGTTGATTGCGATCTGCTTGTTCGGCGAGCGACCGAAAGGCGGGATGAGTTTACCCCGATTGTCGCGGCAAGAGCGGATCACGGCTTCCCGGAAACCAAGATGCAGCGGACGGCGGGGGCGGCGGTTCCCTCGGCGAGGGCCGGGGCCTTTTTTGTTTTTGAAGATAGGCTGAGTTTGACGCCGCCCGAATTCTCCGCAAGTCGCTTGCGTCCAACGGAGCGGTAAAGATGAACTCAAAAGCTGCCCATTTTGAAGAAGCAAAAGGGCCTGGCTCATTCCCCGCTTGACGCCGCGCAAGCAGGCGCTCCACGATATCCTGACGGATGGCGTGGCGGTAAGGACGTGATCTGCCGATGGCACGCGAACTGATTATCCCGGGCAAGAGTGACGAGGGCGAAAGGTCCGGCTACCAGTCCGCCCCCGAGCGAGCCGAGCTGAACGACGGGCGTTACGAGGACGGACTGCGGCCCCAGCGGCTGGCAGATGTCGTGGGACAGCAGAAAGTCCTGACGCGCCTCAGGATCAGTCTCGACGCAGCCCGCAAGCGAAACGAGCCCCTCGGCCACCTTTTGCTCGACGGACCGCCCGGTCTCGGCAAGACGACGCTCGCCACCGTGATTCCCAAGGAGCTCGGGAAGGAGCTGCAGATTACATCCGGCCCGTCGCTCTCCGCTCCGAAAAATCTGCTCCCCTATCTTACGAACGCGAGTTACGGTTCTGTTTTGTTTATCGACGAGATCCATCGCATGCCGGCGCCCGTCGAGGAGTACATTTATCCCGCGATGGAGGACTTTCGCATCGACATCACCGTCGGAGACGGCCTGAACGCCCGCACGGTGAACATCAAGCTCCAGAAATTCACGGTGATCGGCGCGACAACGCGCACCGGGCTGCTCACAGGGCCGCTCCGCGACCGCTTTGTGAATCGCGAGCATCTCGACTTCTACAAGATCGATGAGATTGCGGAAATCGTCCGCCGTAGCGCACGCAAGCTCCGCACCGATGTCTCCGCTGACGCCGTCCACGAAATCGCCCGCCGCAGCCGAGGAACCCCACGGAAGGCGAATAATCTGCTCCGCTGGGCCCGCGATTACGCCCAAAGCAAATCCGACGGACGGATCACGACGAGCGTCGCCCAGGCCGCTTTCCACCTGCAGGAAGTTGACGAATTGGGCCTGGAAGCGCAGGACCGCCGCTACCTGACCACGCTGGTCAACGTGTTCGCAGGGGGTCCCGCGGGCGTTCAGGCGCTGGCCCACAGCCTCCACATTCCTGCCGACACTCTTCGAGGACGAAGTCGAACCATTTCTCCTGCGGATGGGCTTCGTGTTGCGCGCGTCGCGGGGCCGAATGATCACGGACGCGGCCCTGGCCCACTTGAACCTGTCGATGCCACCACGCCGCGCCGAAGCACAAGGCCGCTTGTTCTGACGCCGCCCGCGCTGTGCGACACGGTTGCCGATGGCGAGGCTCAACGGCGCACGGATGACTGCATAATTCGTTGATTGGAGCAGCGATGTCCCGGGCGGAGTGTTCCTGGATGTTTCCATCGCATTGCACTCCTTGACACGATGTCCGATCGAGTTAAGCACGAGGTTGTGGGAAGTCAGAGTGCTCCTCAGTGGCCCCCTGTGCGAGAAAGAGAACCTGCTGGCCGATCAGTTCACGATGACTGAGGTTCGATTGACCAGCGGAAGCGGGCCATGCGGGATTCAGTTTTGTCTGCGCGGCCCCCGCAACGTGCGTCTGGCGGCGATTTGGGTGGCTGACCAGAACGTGGTCTACCTCTACGATGCTCGAGGGACCCGCTACGCCAAGCTGCGGCTCATGAACGGGCTGGCGATGACCGAAGAGGCGCGTGCGGTATAGGCCGACCGCGGTTTACCCTTCCAGGCTGGCCGCGGCCTGATTCAAAACCGCCGCCCGCTTCCGCATTGCGCCGACTCCGGGGTGGCCTCACGCCTTCACCGCCGTCGTCCCTGCTTGCTGAAACTCGTCGCCGAGCAACTCAATGAGCTGATCCGCATTGAGGCTGAGCAAGTCGTAGGTTTTCTTGAGCTGGCGAATGCGAATAGGAAAGCGGTTACGCAGGTCACCTGGAACGACCCTTTCTTTCGACACAATGCCTCTTCGTGGTCTTTGCGCCCTGGTCATCCCAATAGAGACGGTCGAGGACCTCGAAAATGCACGGGATTCTCAGTAAATACAGTCTTTTCATGACCAGCCGCGTCACTTCGTTTTGCTGGTGCACTGGTCCGGTCAGAAAGATGCGACCGTGATTGGGAGCGATGTGCGCGATTCGCCACGGTATGAAAAGCAGATGATAATAGGCGCGACGAACGAGTTTGGGTTCATACACATAAAACTGCGGGCTTCGAATTTGGCGGCGACCGTCGTGTACTGGACAAACCTCGTCAAAGAAAAACAGACTAAGCCAAGTCCAAAGGCCGGCGTTCTCAGCGATTTCGTCTGGGGGGAGCGGCTCTAGCAGCTTGGCCAGGTAGTCGGCAGCATCCCGTCTCAGCGTGAAGTGCTTCGGCTCGACCGCGATATGTGGGCCGATTCGCTCTGCCAGCGAGTTATCTTTGAGGAGATTCCGCGGCACGGGCATTTGCGGATGGGTACGGCACTCTGCAAGGAAGGCCTCGAATGCCGCAATCCCTGAGGCGTTGAATTGGCGGACGATCACGGCTCACTTCCATTTCCACCCGTTGCCGCCACGAATTTGTCCATCAACGCATGGGTCTCGCAAAAGGCGTCGACCACCTCTTCAATCCATTCCTCCCGGTCTTCCTCCGGATCATCCGCCTTTGGCGGTTCTCGCTTGTCGGGATGTAGCTCCTTGCCGAATCTGAGCCACATGACTGGCCAGCGGTCGTCCCCTTCGTCGGGCTCAACGTTTTCTGCCATAGCCAACGTTAGGATCTGGCGGACGACTTCCGGGTACACTGCGGCGTAGAACAAAGGATCCGAACGCACGCGATCAATCAGACCGGGGGCGTTTTTGTTCACGAGCAGGAACACATCGTGCCCGCGAAAATCGAGCCGCCAGAGTTGTTGCCCGAGGTCATCGACGGGCTCGATCGGGAGGATGCCGCGGCGACCCGTTACGGTTTGCTTCCCCGCGCGTTGCGGACGGATGTGCTCCGCGACGCCCACGATGCGGCCGAATCGCTCCTTGCGATCGACCACCTTCAGGGTGAAAAACACGTTCTCACCGTCCAAATGGGTCAGTACGCGGCTTGGGGGCGGTTGAATCCGGCCGACCTCGCCGAACGCAAACCGCTCAATCACCGTCGAACCGGCACAGGTCGCTTCGAGAAAGACGGCGGCGTGCGACAAGAGCGACAAATCGTCGATGCTGATTACTGCATCGAATGTTCGGGGTTGTCCGTCGTAGACCGAGACATCGACACGGTCGCGAGGAATGCGGCGTCTTCCCGTAAAATTCACCCGTTTGATCATTCAGCTATCTCCTCTCCGTTCGAGACGTCGTCCACGCGGACAAACAGATCGCGATACCGATCGAATCCGCTGAGACCAAAACGAAAGGTATCTTTCATCCGAGTAAGGAGGACAACGTTGCCGGCAACGAACTTGACCCGTAGGCCTTCCCCTGTTGGGTGCAGATCACCATCATTGTTGCTTATTCGAAAATCGATGGGGCTCCAATTGCGCAACGGATTACCGCGAGGAAGGTCGTAAGCGACCGAAACCTTCAGCGACGGATTCTTGGGTAGCAACACGCCGGCGGTCCGGTGGATTGTGAATCCGCCCGCCCGTTCGGTGATGTAGAACCATTTCGGCTCCGTGGTCGGGAACTCCACTCCGGGGCGGTCCGGCGTCTCGTCGCCGGCCTTCTTTTGCCGCTGGGTTCCGTCCGTGCGCTCTATGGAGAAAAAGTCGCTCAACAGGTCGAAATCAGGCTCCGTTGTGGGAGGAGTCAGGACCTCGACAAGGCTGTCGACGATGCCCCGCACGAATCTGACGCGCCCCTTCCACGTTTTCCATTCACTGTCGGGTCGTTCGGCCGATGTATCCCAATCCTCATGCGCAGGACCTTCGGTGTCCCCCAGCAGTTCCGCCAGCGGGCCCGGATCGACATTGACGAACGCCTGAATGCCTCGCAGCGATGCCCGCGCGTTGAGCTTGGTGATCGTCATCCCCTCGCGGACGTAGTACGCGTCGCAGCGAGCACCGTCGCTGAGCCGCTGCAAATGCACGTCCAAGTAACCCACTCGACCTTCGCCTTGACGTCGCGGCAGCCAGAGGAAGACACGGACGCTCGTCAATTCCCCAGCGGAAAATCGGTGCCGCAAGGTCGGCAGCTCATCCGGACGGAAAGCGTCTTCGGAAAGGCCCGAAGGGACGTGGTCCCTGCCCAAGATCTCCGTTCTCGCGAGCTGGTCCGCGTCCAGGCTGCGTCGGACGAAGTCAATGGGCGGGGCGACGTGTCGCTTAGTTCGTTTTGGACCGTCCCATTTGATCCTCTTGCACGCGGCCCCAATTTCCGATTTGTCCAGTGTCACAGAGCCGATTTCCGGGCCAACAATCTCGATGATCAATTGCCCGCGCACGATGGGAGTAAAGAAGTGCACTGCCACGGCCTGCAACAGCCGGTCCGCTTTCAGCTCATCGGGGACGAAGGGGGCGACGATGGATAGCCCCGCTTCGTCGGCACGGCTCAGCTGCCATTCGGTGCAAAATTGCTCCAGTTCCTCGGGATCTTCTATGGGTAGCGGCAGGCCGGCGGCGTTCTGCGTCCCGCACCAATAGCCCTCCGGCACGTACTCCGTGTTCGCATGCCGGTGGATTTGCAGCACCGCCTGCCCCATCAACAGCCGCTTCTGGTCCGATCGTCGAATTGTCAGCCCCAGCATGCAGCCGACGCGGCTCGCAGCCCGATAGACCGTTTTGCCTAATCCCCAGCGACCCAGTTCAATGCCGGTCTTTCCGCTTCGACCGATGTTCCGCCAAAACCAGTAGAAATCCTGGCAAGCGGCGTCTCCGTTCGGCGGATCGTGAAACAGTTCGGCGTTTCCCTCCAAGCCGCGCGTGCCGAAGTCCTCGCAGACAAGGAATCGACACGGCGAACGCGGAACGCCCTTTCGATCAAACTCAATCTGCCGGGCGGTCAGGGCCGGGCGCAGCCGCTCGAAATAGTAGGCCAGCCGAGCGGCATATGGTGCGTCGCCAGGATCGTGGATCGCCAAGCGAACTCTCACCGGCTCGCGGCCGGCGTGGGCATCGATCGCGTTCTGCAAGATTTCGCGGACTAGTGCATCATTTCCTGCGTACTCGCCTTCCCCCGTCTGCTCCGTCTTGAAGAGTTCGGCTTCGTTCGGTTGGCGACGGACGGCCGCTCCTCGTAGCTCCTCAAACACCCACTGGCCCATGGCGTCAACTCACAGGTGCGTTTTGGCGGTTACGTCTTGTTACTGGTCATCTCTGCGTGTTCCAGGCCCAGTAGTCCCCGGTGGCCAATCCCAAAAGCGCTTCGCAGCGCCAATCGTCCATTCCTCAGCTTCGTCTCGCCAGCCGCCGTTCCAAAGCCCATTTCGTCGGTCTTCCCATCGAGTGATTCAACCTCGCGAAGTGCCATCTCGAATTCCAGGAAGCTTGATGGTCTTAGGCCGCGACGGTTCGGCTTCCGAAAGAACTCCGTCTCGGTCAGTTAGAATCCCTCGTGAAACCAAATGCCTTACCTCAGCGCGGAAACGTTCCCGCAATGGCGCCTGGTAGATTTGAACCCAAAAAGTCTCGCAACGACTGTAAATACCTCGTCGTGTTGTGCGCCAAAGCTCGCGTTGATGACCGCCCTGACGGCAAAAGCGACCTCTTCCGACGGAAGCATATCTGGTCGTCGCAAAGCCGCTGATCGGACCGAGTCCCGCGTACGGATGGCCTCCACGGTCGCTCCTGGGAGTTTGCAAAAAGAATCGTTGACTTCCAGTCGATTGGACGCAGCCGCCGCTCTCACGGATTTTCTCACGGCCTTTTGAATGCGGCCCCCAGTGCGCGACTGCCCCCATAGCGACGTAACACGCCGAGCGATTTCCTCAACATGAATTGGCTGCTCAGTCTTTACGATGCGAAGTACGACTTCCACGAGTCTTTGGGTAGGCGTTTCATGAATTGCGCAGAAAGTGTCGACCGCGAATGCTGCTTCTTCATACGGCTGACTCTTGACTCCCGCGGTCGCTCCACCGTCACTTTCCGCTACTGCCGACATTGTCCGTTCGATCTGACGATCAACAGCATCCACACGACTCTTGGGCGTCGTCGCTGTCGTGTCTGGCTGTTGGTCGAGTCGGTGGCGGGCAGACTCGATCGCTGCAAGGACCTTTTGCAGTTCTTCCTCGGGTCGGTGGAACCAGTCAGTGCTCCAGATCCGGTGGAGTATCCAGCCCTGCTCCTCCAGGACCTGTTGACGCAAGCGGTCGCGGTCACGTGCGGAACGCGACGAGTGATAGGAAGCTCCATCACATTCAATTCCAAGGAGATATCTTCCCGCCTTGGACGGTTCGCTCACAGCGAGATCCACAAAGAAGCCGGCAACGCCGACCTGCGGGGTGACGATGAATCCTTTGGCGATCACTGCTTTGGCGACGGCCTCTTCAAAGGGACTTTCGTAATCTCCCTCTGAGGCGGCCCCACCATCGAGTTCACCGGTTCGCGCATATCTCAGGAACGCCTTTAGAACCTGAGGACCACGGCCACGAGCCCGGTTGAGGTCGATATGCTCGTCGGTGATTGAGGAAAATACCACGCAGCGCCGCCTGGCGCGTGTAATAAGAACATTCAGACGACGCTCGCCGCCTTCCATCGAGAGTGGTCCGAAATTCATCGCGATTTGGCCTGTTTCATCTGGTCCATATCCCACGGAGATAAAGATGACATCCCTCTCGTCACCTTGTACGTTTTCAAGGTTTTTGACGAAGAACGGTTCAGATGAAAACCCGTGAGCGCAAAACTCTTCAAGATCGCCGTGCTCTCGCCGGAGTATTTCCAATTCATCAAGAATCGCATCGCGTTGAGACGTGGAAAATCCCGCAACGCCCAAAGAGAGCTTCGGGCGATTGCGGGCATGACCAAGCACGGCATTTGCAACGCATTTGGCTTCGATCGAATTCGTGGCTGAATGTCCGCGGTCATAACGGCCATTCGTGACATGTCGAAAGAACAGTCCGAGTTCTCCATCCATATTCCCTGGACTGGGAACGACGTAAAGCTTGTTCTCGTAAAACTCACGATTTGAGAGGGCGATCAGCGAATGGTGACGGCTCCGATAATGCCAGCGCAGCATCCGTCGCGGTGTGTTCTTCGCAATGCACAACCCCAAGATGCTTTCCAAATCCGAGACCTGCAGATCGCCGCCCTCTTCGTCGGGACTCTCTTCAAGGACAGTCGCGAAAAAGCGGCTTGGAGGGAGCTGTTTTTCGTCTCCGACGACGACAATTTGATCAACGCGGGCAGCTGCGCCGAAGGCGTCGACAGGGCGGACCTGGCTTGCCTCGTCAATAAGAAGGATGTCGAACCGGACGCTCCGGGTTCGAGATATTGCGCAACCGACAAGGGGCTCATCATGAAAACCGGCTTGACGGCTTGGACGGCTCGTCCTGCCTTTGACAGAAGCTTGCGAATCGCCATGTGCCGGCGTTTCTTCGCGATCTCGCCACGAACGATGCCAATCTCGCCGATCTCGGATCCGCCCTTCGGCAGCGAGTCGTAGTGAGCCAGGGCAACTTCACGACGTGCGAGCTTGATCCTCTCTCGGTCAAGCCGACGAAATTCCTCGACAATTCGATCGTGTGACTTTCCGCTGAATTTCTCCAGCAACGGGTGACGGCGATACACATCCCCCAACAAGGTCTCGAAATAGACCAGGTCGAACTGACCGACCGCTTCGGCAAAAGGAACTCGTCCGTCGTACAGAAGATCGGCCAGCCCATTCATTTGATTGGCCCGCAACTCCTCCCAGCGCACGTGGAAGGCAATCCATCGACTCAACCCCTCTGGGTCCGAAATCCAGTCCTCCAGCTTTGAGCTGAAACGTGCAAATGGGATTTTTTTCAGCTTGACCGCGTTGTCTTCAGTGCGTGGCACGCCAAAGGCCGCGGACGGATCGAACTTCATGGCGCGAAATACGTCCACGAGCTCAGCGACGGTTTCTTGTACGTCGTGGCGCGAGGGATTGAGCCTTTTGACGCAATTCGTTCGGATTGGCAATTCGCGCCAGGAGCGTGCGGAATACCTTCGGAAAACCTTGCCTGCAGGCCTCGGCTTCCCAATTCACGATGGCGGCGAGCTGGGCCCAATCCGATGTTTCTTGTCGCCAAAGCCTGCCAAATGCCCGTCGTCCGAGTTCCGCTCCGCCTTCAAGAAATGTCTTGGCCTTCTGTCCGCGGATCACCGTGTCGACAAGGGAGAGCCGCTCGTTCAGAGATTTGGGCGGCGGGCCGTGCAGAATTCCGACCAGAGTCGCCTGAGCCTCTCGATACTTTCGATTCAGCCAGCGAAACCACGATGCCCGTACGCGGCTAGGTGGCGTCTGGCCGGACCCAAATCGGTTGTCCACGCAACGTCCGCGACTGTGTCCGGCAACACGGAGACCACGGCAGACCAGGTTTGTCCCGCCTGGACGATGCGCCCGATCTCCTTCTGTTGGGACTCCCAAACGTCGTCGACCATCTGGCTTCGGTCCATTTCAGGCGCAGACGTCAAATGGAGACATAGCTTGGCGATTTTGCGAATGTCTCCCGGCGTCATTTCGATGTGGCAGTTCAGTGACCCAGCGAGTTCGTGGGCTGCGGCTTTGAGTTCGCCGATACGCGGAATCAGCTCTTTCCATCGACGCGAAAGACGTTGAAGCTCGCTCGGAAGAATCGCTTTCGCATAAACCCCATGCCATGGCGAGTTCGTGGGAAGTCCGATGATTTCGCCATGTTTAACGACATCGACCAACATGTCACGGCGGGAGCGCATTTCGGCCAATGTCCATTGCTCGCAACCGAGGAGCTGGAAGCCGTCCGACTCAACCCCTGTTGCACGGGCCCGGACGAGCTCGCCGAGAATTTGGTAGGGTGTCCATCCCGACACTTCAATCGGCGTATGCATGCGCTGGACGTGATCGTTCAATTTCGTGCGAGCGGCATCCAGTTCCGCAAGGAGTGCTTGCCCCCGGCTGCCGGTCGGGGTACCCAGTTCCAAGGTTCTTCGCAACTCCTCAAGGACCGCCCGTTTGTTCGCCTTGTGACTATGAAGTCTCAAGACAGATTGGCCCGAGCTTCGACTTCTTCCAGCCGCCGATGTACGACGTCCAAAGCCGCCATCTTTTCGGCGACAAATAGCACCTTCTTCCCTTCCTTGACGGCCGCCGCGATGATGTTCGCGATCGTTTGCGATTTGCCAGTTCCGGGTGGGCCTTGGATGACGAGATGGCTTCCTCGTCGGACGTGCTCGATCGCAAGAGTCTGACTACTATCGGCGTCGCGAACATGCGTCATCGTCGCGACGGGTATAATGGAATCGATCGAGTGCTCTTCTCCGTCGAACGAGCTGGTGCCGCCAAACCCGCCCTGCAGAAGTGGTTGAATAATCCCTGCAGATGCGAGCGGCCGGTCGTCCGGCCAATTCGCAGCATCGAGATCCCGGTACATCAGAAACTTGGCGAATGAAAAGAACCCGAGGACGATGTGATCCGGACGAATCTCCCAGCGCGCCATTCCGGACACGGCCTTCCGGACGCGGGCAAAGTAATCGGTCGGAAGCAGGTCTTCCGCGTCCGGCAGGTCTGGTAAGTCGAGTCCGAACTCCGACTTCAGTTTCGCTTGAAGCGACAGGTTTGTTGTAATCTCCTCTTCCGTATATCGGAGGGAGAATCGACTCCTGGCGCTCTTTCGATCCAAGTTCACTGGCACCAGGACAAGAGGTGCGAACCGCTCGATTTGAGACGACTCGTTCTCAAACCATTTTAGGAAGCCCAACGCAAGGTAAAGAATGTTGACACCCTGTTCCTCTTCGACGGTTCGCGCATCGTGAAAAATGCGAAGCAGTCGTCGATCAAGGGTCTCAGCACTCAGAGACGTTTGAAGCTTGGTGTCTGAAAAACGCCTGAGAAGAGCGTTCTTGTCGACTTCGTCCTCGATGAGTGGATGCTGTGACAGCTCCGATGATGCAATGCCTTCCTCTGCGTTGGCACGTTCTTGTGCGGCCTGGAACGTGAAAGATTGGCCTTCATCGACCAGGAGCCGAAAAACTTCATTCGTCTGCTCGTCGACGATGTCGAGCACACCGGAGCGCGCCGTCTTGTACGGTGTGTGAAGCAGTCGGCTTCGCGTCGACAGCTCGAAGAGCTCCTTTCTCGCCGATTCGAGTGCTCGCTCGAGAGTCGCGTCGCTGGCCATCTTCAACCCGGATCTGCTGAAAGGTCCCGCGATGCGCGTAGTACGTTCGCCGACGGGATTGGATGAAATTCGGCCGCCGATCACCAGATTAACGGCCTAAACATCGGAATTCGACCAAGAAATCCGTGAAGGGGATCGAGCGTGTGTCAGCTAGGTTGCTCGGTGTCGCTGCGACGATCCAGTCGCTCGAAAAAATGCATCCGCGGTATGGTTGGCTCGCGACACTGAATAGTACGTTGCCGGCAGCAACATGGGGCCCGATTTTATTCGTGCTTTGCCATTCAGCCCCGGTTAGGATCAATGGCTTGCCCGCGGTCCTGCACAAAACCTCGGGAGGGCCCGTCCAATGCCTGATACGTCTGCTCCACCGACGGTCCGCGATCTCCGCCGCCGCTGGAAACCACACAAGGAATCCCTCCAGGCCGCCCAGGAGCATCACCCGACGGCCGTTCGACTGCACCGAGCCTTCAGCTGGCTGGTACGGGTGGAGGGAGTCGGGGCCGACGGCTCAGACAAAGATGTCGTGTTGGTCTGCCAGTGGATCGCCCTCAACGCTCTTTACGGTCGCTGGGATCCGCTGAAACGCGATCCGGCTCCCGACCAAACGACTTGGCGAGCCTTTTTGAAGCGAGTGCTGGACTTGGACGCTGGCGAAATGTTGGCCCAGGTCCTCCAGAATCACAAACCCCTAGTCCTTTCCATACTCGAAGACGAGTACCTGAGCGATCTTTTCTGGGAGGAGCCGACGCGCGTGCGGGCAGGCAGGGCCCGCAGGGTCATGTTCGATGCCCGAACATGGTACATCGAGGGCCGCTGGGGACTGATCCTGGACCGTTTGGTCGACCGGATTTACCTGTTACGTTGCCAGCTCACACACGGAGCGGCGACATATGGCGGCCGTTTGAATCGCCGCTCGCTCAAACATTGCGCCACGATGCTCGGACACCTGATGCCAGCCGTAATCCTGGTCGTCGTCGACCATGGTCGCGACGAGGACTGGGGGCCAATGTGCTATCCGCCGATGCGGCCGTCGGCTGTGCGTCGGTGACCAACGAGACGGGCGGGCATCGTCAAAGCTGACTGGCAATACGTCGACGTCGAGAGTTCGATCGCATGTACCGCAACGTTTCGGGCCTGCATTTTTCGCCCACCGATCTCATGGTCTTTCAGGACAGTGAATTCGGGTCCTGGATGGACCGCTGGCAGGCGGAAAAGAATGCAGGAAGTCTTCTCGATGCTAGCATCAAGACGCCCATCGGTCCGGGGATTCCGGATGTCGGTCTGGCCGAGTCCGATCCCGCGGACGAGGAAAGTCAACTCCTTCAGCGATACGGGGCCGCGCACGAAACCAGGTTTCTCGAATCGCTTCGGCAGAAGGGGCTCCGCGTGGCCGCGATCGTCCGTGGATCGGATGCCCTGGAGAAGTCGTTGCAGGCGATTCGCTCCGGCGTCCCGTGTGTTTACCAAGCGTATTTGGAATCAGGCAACCTGATTGGTTACGCCGATTTTTTGATGAAGGTTGAAGGGGAATCGCGCCTCGGCCCATTCCACTACGAGGTTCTCGACACGAAGCTGGCTCGCTCCGCCAAGCCGGGATACCTCATCCAGCTCTGCGCCTACACCGAGATGTTGGCCAGCATCCAAGGGATCCGTGCAGATCGGTTCGGCGTTGTCCTGGGCGACGGCAGGATCGAGTTTTTCCCGACCGACCGGTTCTGGTTCCATTACCAGCGTCTCAAAGCGGCTTTTGTCGAGTTCCAAAACCGGTTTGACCCATGCCAGCTTCCCCATCCGGGCGGATCCCGTTCGCATGGCCGCTGGAGCGGCTTTGCCGAGCGCATCCTTGATGCCTGCGATCACCTGGGCCGGGTCGCCAATATCACGGTCGGACAGATTAAGAAGCTGGAAACGGCAGGAATTACGACGGCGACCCAATTGTCCCGAACCGAGGTCAATTCTGTCCCCCGGCTGGCGGGCCCGGTCATCACCCGTTTGAAGACGCAAGCCGCCCTCCAGATCGCGTCGCACGATAAGTCCAGACCCGATTTCAGCGTCCTTCCACCTGACCCTGATGCGCCACGGCGCGGCCTAGCTCTTTTGCCGCCGGCCTCTCCGGGGGACGTCTATTTCGACATAGAGGGTTTCCCGCTGCTGCAGGAAGGGCTCGAGTACCTCTTTGGTGCCGTCGTCTCGGAGACCGGAAAGCCCGTCTTCTTGGACTGGTGGGCTCATGATGCCTCCCAAGAGAAAAAGGCGTTCGAAGCCTTCATCGATTTTGTCCATGACCGTTGGACGCGGCACCCAGACATGCACATCTACCACTACGCCGCGTATGAAAAGACGGCCCTCCGCCGGCTTGCCCCCAAACATGCGACGCGGGAACGGAAACTCGATGATCTGTTGCGTAACGAAGTCTTTGTCGACCTCTACACGGTCGTCCGGCAGGGCCTGGTCGTCGGGACACCGAGTTACTCGCTCAAAGACATCGAGCGGCTCTATCTGCCACCTCGCGAAGGGGAAGTCAAATCGGCCGTCGGTTCGATCGTGGCGTACCAGAAATGGCTCGACAGCGGTGAGCCGGGCGACTGGCGCCAATCCAAGATTCTGGGCGAAATCCGCGATTACAACCGGATCGATTGCGAGTCACTCGAGCGGTTGTGCAAGTGGCTGCGGCCGGTGCAACAAAAGCATGGGGTCGCCTACGTATCGACTGTAGGGGAGGAATCCGGCGCCACGAGGAACAAGGCAGAGGGTGAAAAGGAGATCCCGCCCAGTGCCCAGCTGGCCGAGGAGATGTGGAAACAGCTCGAGGAAGGGCGCGTCCCCAGCGAGCGCGTCGCCATCCACGAGTTGTTGGCCGGTCTCTTGGAATTTCACTGGCGGGAAGCCAGGCCGGTCTACTGGCGGATGTTCGAGCGCCAAGCAATGACCCATGAGGAACTGGCCGACGATCTGGATTGCCTGGGGAATCTCACACGGACAAAGAAACCCCCGACACCCATCAAACGGTCGCGGCAGTATGAATACGCCTTCGACCCGGACCAGGATACAAAGCTCCACGTCGGTGCCGAGTGCTACTTCTCCCACGACTTGGCGGTCACGACGATCATGGCGCTGGACCCGGTGAAAGGGCGGGTCGAAATCAAGCTGGGACCAAAATTCAAAGAGGAGCCTCCCGCGCGGCTGAGTCTGATTCCGAAGGAACGCGTCTCGGCAGCCGCGATCGAAAACGCCATTTATCGGTACACCGAGGCCTGGACTCGGAAAGAGATCACTTCTCAAGCTGTCGATGACCTGCTTCATCGTCGCCGGCCCCGGATCCGCGGCTACTCCGGCGGAGCGCTGGTCAACGCGGACAGCGAACTCGTCCCCCAAGTGGCCGACCTGGTCAGCCGGATGGATGAAACGACACTTTGTATCCAGGGCCCGCCCGGAACGGGGAAGACGTTCACGGCCGCAGCGGCGATCGTCGAGCTGCTCCGCAAGGGAAAGCACATCGGAGTCACCGCCAACAGCCACAAGGCGATTCTCAATCTGATGGGCGCAGTGGCCCAGCAGTCGGGGGAGGCTGGAATCGAACCGCCCTTGCTCAAGGTCGGCGGTGATGCCGATGAGCCGCTGATCGCCTCCGGCACCGCTAAGCAAATCGAGAGCGCGGACATCAGTTCTGAGCTGGGCCGCGGTCCGGTCGTTGTCGGAGGGACCGCGTGGGCGTTCAGCCGACCGGAACTGGCCGGAAAGTTCGACTACCTGTTCGTCGACGAAGCTGGGCAGTTTTCGCTTGCAAACGTTGTGGGGTCGGGAGTCTCGGCCCGAAACCTGGTTCTCGTCGGGGATCAGATGCAGTTGGCTCAGCCCATCCTGGGTACCCATCCCGGCCTATCCGGCATTTCGGCACTGGATTACCTGCTCAATGGCAAGGCGACTGTACCGGATGATTTTGGCATCTTCCTGGGCGTGACGTGCCGGATGCACCCGCGGATTTGTGATTATGTCTCCGGAGCCTTTTACGAATGGCGGCTTGTCTCGCACGCGTCCACGCTGGTGCAACGGATTCAGCCGAAGGAGGAGACGCTGCATATCGTCGCCGAATCCGGGCTGGTCTATCTGCCGGTCGAGCACGATGCGAACGCCCAGGCCAGTGACGAGGAATGCGAAACGATCGTTCGGATCGTCGAGGAGCTCGTCGGAAGGACAATCTACGAAGGCAAAAGCAAGAAGGGACGCCGGATGACGCTCGACGACATCCTGTTCGTCGCCCCGTTCAACATGCAGGTGCGGCGGCTGCAGCAACGGCTGGGGGACCGGGCTTGAGTCGGCAGCGTCGACAAGTTCCAGGGCCAGGAGGCGCACGTGGTGATCGTGTCGATGTGCTCCTCGTCGATTGAGGATTCGCCCCGCGGTGTGGAATTCCTCTTAGATCCGAACCGGCTCAATGTGGCCGTTTCCCGGGCGAAGACGCTGTCGGTCGTGGTGGGCAGCCCAAAACTGATGGCCGCCCGCTGTCAGACTATCCGGGAGATGGAGTTGGTGAATCTGATGTGTCGGTTGGTGGAGCACGCCCAACAACCTGCGTCGTGATCGGCTACCTGGCCCGGCCGATCGCCAGCGTCGCCCAGCTATGGCGTTCAGCACGACCCGGCGAGTGCGTCGAAAAGTTCATCGCACCACTTTGCCCGGCGCTGCAGAAAGCCGAGGTACGCTTGATCCTTGCAGCGAATCAGATCCGCGGCAATTGCGTCGAGGGCGAGGGCGTCGGCCAACCCGGTTTCCTTGATGACGGCAGCTCGGCCCTCCGACAAGACACGGCCCCATACGAGAACTCGCTGTTGACCTGAACGGGCCGGCCGCCGACTGTGACCTTGAATTCATCGTGGTTTCGGGCAATTAGCAGAAAACGTCGGAAAGCGTCCGAATCGCGGCGGTGGCGTTCGAGCTGCGAGGCGGCCGTCAACGTGAGACACCGGTAGTTGTCGTATTCCAGTTCGCATTTCATCTCACCGACAAAGACCTGTCCGTCCGCCTTCCTTCGAAACCTGAAATCGAGCGTCTTTCCCAGCTTTTCGTCCTCCCGTTTAAGCGTTGGGCGTCCTAGGTCCTCGTAAGTCGAAGCAGGGTTTCTGCACCAGAAACGAACGGTGTCCTCGCTGAAGAGGCCAAAAAGCCTCGCCAGGAACTTGTCTCGCTCGGATACGCTAGACTTGAAGAGCCGCTCGAAGCAAATTGTCGCGGGCACTGCTCCTTCATCGGCTCCGAGATCCAAATCCACTGGACGGTTCGCGTTTCGCTCGCCGGCGGTCTTCAGGGGTTCATTCGCGTTCATTTCTCGCCTCGCCGATCTGTTTCGTCTTTGTCCCACTTTCTGACCGAACGACACGCAACTCGACAAGACGAAGATTGCGTCCCCGCTTTGTGTCGCGACCTTCGACAGTAAGTTCCACGAGATCGCCGTCGTTGACCCGTTCCGCCATTCGCTGACCGATGTAAATGCTTGGCCGTTTCATTCCATCGGAATCGGGCTCAAAGAACATTTTCGTGGTGATCTTCTCCCGCTTGCTCCAAGCCACCCATTCGTCCTCGTTATGGACTCGAACCGCCTTACTGTGACCTCCCCAACTCGACAGAACACGGCCGCGAACTGTGATCGTCGCCATCACATTTTCTCCGACGTTTAAAGGGCCATTCCAACACTCAGCAAAAGCTTGCCGGCCGGCGCGAGTTGGTCCCGACATCATTCGCGACGCGCCACCGCGGGTGGATGCCCTCAAGCCAGTGGCAACACCCTCCCGTCATCGAAAACGACGACCTTCTCCGGAAAACGCACGGCGGCTAGCCGATTCACGTAGGTGTTGGCGAAATTCGGTTCAAGGCGCTCTTTCCAGCGTTTGGCGACGCCGAAGTCGATGCAGACGGCTCTGCAGGACGTAATTGCTGCGCTGGGAGGCAGCCCGTAGTGACCAAAAACACAAAGCTCTGAGTCTGTATACTCATTCCACCAGGGGACGCGGTCGAGGTAACGGTCCTCGCCGCTCGCCTCGAAGGGGACTGCTAGGCGCCGTTCAGGGCCCGACGTCAGCACCTTGACCGGGTTGCAGTTCTGCAGCGCCAGCTTCCCGTCGATCTCGTCCCGCCCAGTACGTCGGTTGTCCTCACCGATCAGATTGACGTAACGGTCATGCAGCTCGACGACGTCAGCAGCCTGCCTAGCAACCTCGACCATCTCCGACTTCCAGCACGCGTGAACCACTCGAAGGGCGGGACTTTCCAGGACCAACGGCAAGGTCCGGAAGAAGTCGACCACCCGCGTGCGGATATTGTGGTCCGCCAACACCTGGGGGATGGTTCGTCCTTCATAGATGAAGGGCCGCCCGAAAAACCAGTCGTTGTCGTATTTCTCGCGGCCCACCAGGATGTTGAGGTCGTGGTTGCCGAGGACGCACTGAGCCATTTCCGAGCGGACGAGCTCCGCAACAAAGTCCACCACGCGGGGGCTGTCGGGCCCACGATCAGTCAGGTCGCCGAGGAAGACCAGGCGTCGGCCGGCCGGGTGGATGCCGCAATTCGTGTAACCGAGGTGCCCCAGCAAATCCTGAAGGGCGTCGAGCTCGCCGTGCACATCGCCGACCATGTCGATCGGGCCATCGAAAAGGGCTTCCACGAGAGACACAATTCATCCCCACGGCCAAACCGCAACGGCAAGATTTTTCTATCGCACCCGCAATACTTTCGATCGATCCGCTCGCTCGGCAACCGGTCGCCTGTTTCGCCGGCTGCGCCTGCCGGAAGGCGAATCATTTACTTTCTGGGCTCGAATCCGATCAAGCAGGACAGAGGCCGACTCGTAATCGCGGCGTTCTTGGCGGGCCAGCTCGGCTTCGGTTGGCACCAATTCGCCGCGGAAGGCTTTGGCGAGAATGGCCTGCGTCAGCTTATCGGACCGTGTGGTCGCGTTGGCGGTGCGGCGTTCGATGACATCGGCGAGCCTGAAGAGCGCCTCGACGCGGCGGACGATTTCTTCTTGCTCTAACGATGGCGGTAATGGCAGTACAACGTCGCGAGCCATTTCAAGGGTCAAGTTGTGTTGGCCAGCTGTGGTCTTTGCGTGCATGATGACGTTTTCAAGTGTTTTGCCCATCATGAGCACGCACGCAAGAAACCAAGGCGAGACACCTTGAAGTGGCCGATAGATCGCAATTGCCTGGTTGCAATTCCACTCTTTGAACAGATCTGGAACCACAGCGACTTTTCCCAACGGTGGACCGACGAGATTCATTAAAACATCACCTGGACGGACAATTGAGCGTGCCAGGGGCCCTGACCGGTGCGTCGATTCGGAGATAAATGTCGGGTTGATATCGAAGTGAAGACGGCCATCAAACGCAAGATTGTAGACTTTGATGAATGGAATCTCGCTGGAAGCAGACATCTGTGTGGATGGCGGGGTTGTTCCTTTGGTAATGAAATGGGACATCTCCTCAGCACGGCACCACGTCCAGTTCTCCGGAATACCGTGAGGTGCATCTCCCGCGAATTGTCGTGGTTGAACGTACTGCTTTCGAGGATGCGATCTCTCCCATTGCGCTTGACGTTCTCTTCGAATCCGTTCGAGTAATGTGTGTCCGCTGGCGTCAGGTTCGCTGTGTTCTCGCCAAGCCGCAGTAAGTCGCCCATCGCAAGCAGCGGCGAGGACAGACTGTCGGAAGTGTTTAACGATCGTCGGGACGTAAGCCAACCGATCGCGGGTCGCTTGGACCCGCGCCAACAGCTCCTCGACCTTTGCCACGATCCGCTTCTGCTCAGCGAGCGGCGGCAAGGGAATCAAATGGTCGGCGATTTGTTCATAGCTCACTCGCGGACGGTCGCCTTGGTTGAGCTGATTCGCAAATTCTACAAACGCACCGTTATTCAAGCAGAAGCTGAGGTACTTTGGCTCGAACGTGCCGGTGGTCGGAAGTACGATGAATTCGCTTGAACAAAGGCCTTCAAAGTCCGCGTGCCAGACCTTGTTGAGATAAGGACGAAGGCGACCGTAAAGTACGTCCCCTGCCTGAAAATGGAACGCCGTACTCTTCATCTCCCATGCGGGAAGCGTTCCGGTCAGTCGGCGCGTCTGCGATTCGACTTGTTCCATTCCAATGTAGGATAAGTTTGGAAATTCCTGCGGATCACACCGGGGGCGAGTCGGCCGTGATAAATCACGGAGTGGTGCCATCGCCCAACCTTCCGGCGGTTGAATGTCCAGTTCCATCGTGTTCGTCATCCACCCGCCTTTTCCGCGGTGATCGCCGGAGCACTGTCTCCGTTCTCCAAGAAAGCAAGGACCGCATTCAATTCCTCGACCGCGCCTTCCAACTCAGCAATAGCGTCGATCGCCAGTTCCTCCGGTTCGGGCAGTTCGTCGGTGTCGTCGAATGATTCTTCTCGAAGCCACTTGAAGCCGTCGAGCTTGAAGTCGCGATCGCGGACCTCTTTGATCGAGAACTTCCGCCAGCGGTCGCCGCCAAGATAGCCCTTGCCGGAGGGAGAGTCGCTCGCCTTCCGCCTGGCCAGGCCGTTGGGATCTGAGCCGTAGCAGCGCTCAAATTCCTTGAAGTGCTCCGACACAAGGGGGCGGTCTTTCTTGGTGATGCCCGGGACGTTCGTGCGGTCGTCATAAATCCAGACGGTTTCCGTCGGCTGCCCCTTAGTGAAGAAGACGACGTTGGCCTTCACCCCTGTGCTGTACGGCGTGAACGTCCCTCGCGGCAGGCGAAGGACCGTGTGCAAGTAGCAATCCTCAGTCACGATCTTAAAGACTTCGCCGGCCTGATCGGCGAAGAGGCAGTTGTCGGGGAGGACGATGGCCGCCCGGCCTCCAGGCTTAAGGACCGTCAGGACGTGCTGCACAAAATTGAGCTGCTTGTTACTCGTGGCGACCGTGAAGTCCTCCCGGTCCGGAGCCTGATTGGCCCCCTTCGTGCCGAACGGGGGATTGGTCAAAATGCAGTCAAAGCGCGCTCCGGGGGGGGCTCGTAGATCGTGTCGCCGAGCGTGATCGACGGCTCCAGGCCGTGGAGCACGAGATTCATCAAGGACAGCCGGCGCGGCGTTTCGCCGATGTCCTGGCCGAAATACGTCTTTGACTTTACCCGCCTGGCGATCGAGCGGTCGAGTGCTCCGCCCTTCGTTTCGCCCATCAACCATTCGTAGGCCGCGACCAGGAATCCGCCTGTGCCGCAGGCTGGATCGCAGATTGTGAACTGGCTGTTGGTGCGGGGATCGGGCCTCATGCACCGCACGATCGAGTGGATCAAAACTCGCGGCGTGAAGAGTTGGCCGGCTCCTTTCTTCCCCTCGCTGGCCGCCTTTTCGAGCAGGCCTTCGTACGCCGCGGCTTTGACGTCGACCCCGAGCGTCGTCCATTCGGTCTCATCGATCCGGCCGATGAGCTGCTTCAGGCTGGTCGGCTTGTTGAACCGTGACTGAGACTGGCTGTAGATGTCGCCCAGGAGCCCCGGCTGTCTGCCGAGCGTGCGGAGGATGTCTGTGTAGCCATCGAGCAGGGCGGTTCCGCTCAGATTCCGCAGCGCCTGCCAGTCGCATCCTTTCGGCAGTTCAAGGCCTTTTTCGTGGGCCATCTTGAGGAACAGTAGGTACGTCAACTGCTCGACGTAGTCCGTGTACCCAATACCGTCGTGACGGAGCGTATGGCAGAACCCCCAGAGTTTTTGGACGACATCGCTCATGCTGCCAATGCCTCGTTGATGCGTTTCAGAAGTTCAGGAAGCTGATTGTCGAATGCCCGGTTCGCAAGCACCCAGCCCCCCTCGCGGTTGAAAACGGGCAAGTCGTCGAAGTCAGTCTGGTCGATCGACAGGTTGGCAATCAAGTGCTCGCGAATACGGGCCAACCACTGTCGCTGTTCCTCCGAGAAGGAGCGGCCTGCCGTCAGCCGAGCCAGCGCCGCGTCAACCCGTTCGGGCGCCGTCAGGAGAGGTTCAGTCTCCCTAACGGCGTGCTTCACCATGGAGATGATGTCGACCAGGGGCTTGCGATAAGCGACCTCGTGGGCCCGCCGCAGATTGTCCTCGCTGAAACGGAATTTGTTCGCGATCAGCTTTGACCGCAGCTCTGAGAGAGCGTCCGTGCTCCAGTCCTGGGGTCGATCGAGCAAGATGCGCACAGCTTCGATGTGGTCCGGGTTCGCCTGCACGTAACGTGCGAATTCGGCCAGATAATCGTCCGGCTTGTATTCCCTGCCTGAACCGTCGCGAATCAACCAGGCCGAGCTGACTTCATCCTCGGCTTCTGGGGCCACGATGAACTGCCGAGGCGGCCGCGGATAATTGACGAGGAGGTCTTGGAATTCCGGATCGCGAAGGAATCGCATCGTTTCGGTGAAGCCACGTGATAAGCGCTGCGGAAGCTGTTTGGCGAATTGGGCCACGTCGCCATCCGCCACGAAGCGGGCGAAAAGAGCCCGAGCTTCGCCGGACATTTCCTTGTCGATCCGCTGGAGGCGCTTGCACGAGGCAGCGAACGTTGTAGTCACGGTCGCGGTTCTGCCAGATGTCCTCGATTATCTCGCGGATGGTGCGGGACGGCTTGTCGGGCGGCTCGCGGTGAAGGCGGACGCCTCGCGGAAGTATTTAAGCAGCGTCCCGTCAAAACAGTCGAAGACCGTAAAATGTGACTTGTCCGGGAATCGCTCCCCTTTGCGCGTGCCGCGGCCCAGCATCTGCTCGAATAGGATACGCGACTTCACGGGCCGCAGGAAGACGATGAATTCAAGGTCGGGAATGTCTACGCCGGTCGAGAGCATGTCGACCGTCACCACGATGGCCGGCATCGCCCGGTTTCGGAATTCGCGGATGCGCTGCAAGGGCCGATCAACAGTCGGGCTCCCGGTGATTTTCTGGACGAAGGAATCGCCTCGCCCAAAGATTTCGCGGCACAGGCCCACCAGTTGATCGGCATGTGACGTGTGCGGCAGATCGTTGACCGCGAAGATCAGCGTCTTGGGGAACCGCCCGTACTTGTCCTCGTGTTCCAGGGCGTATTTCTTGATCTCCTCAATGATCCGACGGTTCGATTCCGGGGCGGTAACGTCGTGCTCGATCTGCGTCGTGTCGAACTGCCGCTCATCTTCCAGCAAATCGAGCTGCGTCGCGCCGGTTCCCGGATCGATCAAATTCACCTGCTCCCCCTCCTTGAGGAACAGGCCGTCCATCCGCACGTTGGATTTGATCGTCACCGCGTCATAATCGACCAAGTAGCCCTCCCGAACCCCCCGCTCGTATTCGTAACGGAAGACGACATCATTGAAATAGGCCTTTGTGTGGGCCGCCGGCGTGGCGGTTAGGCCAATCTTGATGGCGTCGAAATGATCGAGCGTGTTCCGCCACACCGAGAGTTCGCTGCTCGTGTATCCGCGATGACATTCGTCCGCAACGATGCAGTCGAAAGCATGGATAGGAATGTCGAGCTTGTCGGCCTCGTCGTCGGATTCCTCGTCTTTCTGGGCGAATGCGAAAGCAGCCCCGAACAGGTTGATTGCCATGCGCTGAATTGTGCAGACGTAGACGAAGGCGTGGCCCGGATGCGGGGCGAGCAGGTATGAGGCCGGCAGCACCTTCGGGTCAAATTTTTCGTTCTCGTCGAAATCCTCGCGTTTGAACCGCTGGCTGTAGACCTCGTAAATCTTGTCGAACTTCAGGCCTGGCTCGGCCTCGAAAGAGGCAAACGCGCGGACGGCTTGCGCGGCCAACGCCCGCCGGTCGACCAGAAACAGAATTCGCCGGCCGACTCCCGACTTCATCAGTCGGTAGATCTGGTTGACCATTGTGTAGGTCTTGCCTGTTCCGGTCGCCATCGCCAGCAGCATTTGCCGCTTGCGATTCGTGATGGCTTTTTCGGTCTCACTGTTCGCGTTGATCTGATACGGGCGAAGCAGCGGGTGCACGTTGGCCAGCCGCTCGAGCTCTTGGCAATCGGCCTCGAAATCGCGAGTCAACAGCTCCTGAAGGGCCGTCGGCGTGTGGAAAGCGGCGATTCGCCGCGAACGCTCGCGCTCATCCCGCACGTCATGGAACCAAATTACTTCGCCGTTTGTGGCGTAAAGGAACGGCACCCGGAAACCACGGAAATTCAACGGGCTCGACTCCGCACCGCGGGAGTAACGTTCAGCCTGGACCAGCACGTTTTGGGGTCCCAGGCTGAGCTTTTTGGCTTCCACAATGCCTAGAAGCTTCCCATCGACGAAGAGGGCGTAATCGGCAGGGCCGTTGGCGGTGGGAAATTCTTCGACGGCGTGGTGCGGGAGATCCGCAGGTGACTTTGCGCCCGAAACCGGGACAATCTTCCAGCCGGCTGCTCCAAGCAATGCGTCCACGCGCAGCTTGCGCGTTGTCCATTCGGAAATTGCCGAGCGATCGGGGCCCACGGAGATACCTGAGAACCAGCAGGGAGTTGGCTGGGAGGTCAGACCACGCCCAGCCTATCGCGCACGCAAGCCAAATGACAGCGGGCAGCGAGGTTCGCCTCATGGCGGCATTGGGAGCGACCGCCGGATGGTAAAATCCAGCATGAAATCAGCCGACTGACCGTCCCAAGGTGAGCTGCTCTGGAGCAAAAAAGGCGTCCGACATGCCGAACGCACTGACCATCCTGCACGTCGACATGGACGCCTTTTACGCCTCCGTCGAGCAGCGCGACCGGCCCGAGCTCCGCGGACGGCCAGTCATCGTCGGCGGCCTCGGCGGTCGAGGCGTGGTCTGCGCCGCCTCCTACGAAGCCCGCCCCTTCGGCGTTCACAGCGCCATGCCGATCGCGACGGCCCGGAGGCCGGAGGCCGTGTACTCCCCGTTCCCAATCGGGCGGCCGCTGATCGCGTAGGCTGGCTTGCCAAATGCGGTTGACATCGACGGCGCACACCTCCAATTAGTCGCCAAGCATTGTCGTCCCCACGGGCGTATTGATTCGCCTTAAAGTGACCGTCACGCGGGCCGTCTTGCCGGGCAGGAGCTTGGCTAGCGTCGCGGTGTTGGATGTCGCCATGTAGCCCGCGAGGCTGACGTTCATATAGAGATCTTTCGGCTCGTTCGGTTTTGCCGTTTCGCCAAGTGGGAGATTTCGCACAATCGCGATGCCGTGTGCGTCGGTTTTGGCCGAAAAAGCATGCTCGGCCGTATTCAGGTCGTCAGACGGATGACGACTTCCAGCCGTGAGGTGGCTTCGAATCTGTGTCAGGCTGTCGCGCCGATCTCCGAAGATCTGCGACCCACTGTCGAAAAAACGCGCGTTGGGCCAGAACTCGATTGATGCCCCTGGAATTGGTTGGCCACTGTCGTCGGACACGGTCACTTCGCACGTCGCGGTGGGCTTCATCGGGACAACGGCGTGCGTGAGCGATCCGTCCAGTCGATAGAGCCGTGGATAAATGAAAAATGACACGGGTCCTTCATATTTCGCTTCGGGAAAGGCGTGCTCCGCTTTATAGGCATCGACTTCCTTCAGCGTGGGGGACGGCGCGGCCCAGCCATCGCAAAGAGCGATCAGTTGCAGGTTTTCGTCAGGCGGCACCGATTCAAGAACAAATGTGCCGTCGGCCGCAACTGGGGAGATGACACTCCAATACCAATTGGTCGAAAAATTGGCGCCGTGAACGATCTGCGCTACGACGTGACCGTTCTTGACGGGGCGCGGGACCTCGGCCGCGAGCCGCCCCTCAACGCGCGCCCCCGGTTTCATCGTGAGATCCAATCGAAGAGGATTTCCTTTCCTTCCTTTCAGGTCGACGAGAGCGCTGTACACAACGGGTCCCTTCTCGGGAATATGAACGGCCCGCATCCAGCGCGGCGCTTTGGCGCTGCTGAGATCAATCCGGCGAACCGTGACGAGACCGTCCCGCTCGGACCGATCTAGATCCTCGAACGTCGAATGAAATACCGGATAGACGCGGGGTAGCCAGGCGGGGTCGTGTTCGCGTCGCGCACGGACCTCAACTGTCGTCGAATCCGCGAGGACGATCCTGCGGTCGCCATCCCATTTAAGGTAGTCGTGCCAGATCGGATGGTCCGGATGGTCGACGCGCAACGAAATGCCGTAGATGCCGCGCAGCGCCGCTCTGCGAAGCCGGCGAGCCTTTTGCTCGCCTCCTGCCGTGTGAAGGACAAGGCGAGCAAGTCCATCCTGGTCGGTCTTCACGGTCTGAATCAGTTTTTCATCAACGGAATCGCCGCCACCGTAGAAGCTCACGTAGCTCGGGACCACGGCGACTCCGGACACCGGCTTGCCTGTCATAGTGACCACGCGAAGCTGATACTGGCTCAGTTCGGCCGGGAAGGCCTTCCCCTGGGGGTCAATTCGCTCGATCGCGTCCACAATTGGTTGGACATCGATATACTTGGCCCTAGCGGCCGCGGCGGCCTCGAAGAGTGCCGGAAGCGCTTCCGCGGCCGCAGGCCCCATTTCCTTCCATAAGCCCACAACCGCCGCTCGATACGAAGCCTCGCCGGCACTTTGGTTCTTCGATCGCCTTGCAAACTCCTCGACGAGCGGTTTGACGGCTGTCGCATCCCCCGAGATTCGCCAAAGGGCCTTCGCGGCCGCGAGGCGGGTGTTGTCATCCGGATCGTAGATCAGGGGTTTTAAGGCGGTGACAGTCGTCTTGGCGGCCGGTCCGACTGCAGCTAAAGCCCTCACTGTAAGAAGTCGATTCTCGCTGAAAGCCTTTTGCAGACAGTCGACGAGGACAGGGACGACCTGTTCGGGCTTGTGATGGATTTCCCAAAGTCGTTCGGCCGCGGCGGCGCGGACGCCGAAATCCGAATTCGTCAGGCACTCTTCGAGTGCGGGCACGAGCGGTTTTAGGGTGAGGGGATCTCGCGGCAGTGCGGCGATGGCAAGCTTCCGGACGGAAGCATCTTCGTGCCGCAGGAGGTCGCCCCACCGGGCGCCGAGCTTTTTCCGCTTGGGTCGAGACGCCGAATCGATGCCAGAACTTCGCGCGGCTTTGACCGTCGATGGCCGGGTTTTTAAGAGCCTTGAACAACGTGTCGAGCAACTCCGCGTTATTCGAATCGGCCTGTCTCGCGCCCTGTCCGAGCGCAGCCTGGGCTCGAACCAGCGCGAGCTGCAACTGCGGATCGACGGGCGACTGGTGCGCATAGGTTTCGAGCGCCTTGACTGCCCCCGGGCGATCGCCCGACCACCATCGCAGCGAGGCCTCAGCCAGGCGATACGTCTTTCTTCCGAGGCCGCTTGCACTCTTCGGCGCGGTCCGCAACTGTTTTCAATAACTCGAGGCGTTTTGTCTCCGATGCTTTGTCGTACAGGCTTTTCAGCACCGCAAGCTCCTCCGCGTCCAAATGCGAAGTCGGCGATGGAAAGGAGAAGTCGGGCGACGATCCACTCCCCTGTCCCGGAGCAGAATTGGGCTCGTCGCGCGCAGGATTTGCGGAAAGGGCGGCGTTCTGCTTCTCCTTCACCTCGGCATAGAGGTCAAAAACGAGAAGAAATGATGTCGGCAGGATGGTGAGCTGCGGCAACACCGATCGCACTTGATAAACGACACTTGAATAGCTCTGCTGCACGTTGGCTTTATACGCCGGGACTGATGGAAAATCGGCGGCCATCGTCTCCCGCAAGGCGATTTCTTTCCGAATCGCATCGACTGCACTCCGCACGTTAGTCAACCCGGAGTACGACTGCGTCAAATCCTGATAAGTCCAGGCAAGGGTCAGTCGATAGTAGGGCGCACCCGGGTTTTCTCTTATCAAGGCCTGGCTCAACGCTTCGGCCTCTCGGCAGGCGGCAATCGCGTCTCGGTATTTTTTCTGGGTGATGTAGACATTGGCCGTGTTGTTGTACATGTCGGCCAACGTCTGGCGATTGTGGGGATTGGTCGGCTGATCCGAGGCGAGTACTTTTTCGATCTCGCGAGCCCGCACATAGCAGGCCAGTGCTTCGGACAGCAGCGTGGAACGGTCAGCGCCATTTTGAAAGGCTGCACGAAACTTCAGATGGCCGACAACGGCATAACTTAAGGCCAGGTCGCGACGAAAGCCGATCGAAGATGGGCGCGCGGCGACGAGCTTCTCCCAGATCCGACTTCCCCTTTCAAACGCCGCTGTCGCCCGTTGCGTCAACTGCCATTCCAAATGAAACATACGACCGCCACCGATACTAATTCCGAGATTCAGACTTTGAAACTTGTCAATTGGGGTGTGCGACGCGAGCAGATCTTCGACGATGTTTAGGCCCTTCTCAAACGCCGGCAACCAGTCCGCCACTCCAGTGTCGTTCTGAATCTGGGCCATCCGGAAATAGGCGGCTGCAAGCTCAGCCCGGACCTCCGCGTCCTGCGACTCGACCTTCGGGAACTTCCGGTAATAGTCGAGTGCGGCGCTTAATAGTTCTTTGCGCAGAGCCTCCGCGCGGGAAAGTCCGCGAGTCGGCTTTCGCTGATCAATGTGAAATAGCGATCCACGGCTTGCCGAGTCTGCCGAAAGTTTTCTTCCGCTCGCTTCTTCTGGGCCTCTGCCGTCCGTGTTGCGGCTTCGGCGAAAGCGCGTTGAGTTTCGGCGGCTTTTCGCTCGGTCTCCGCGACTCGTCGCTGTTGCTCGGCGGCCAGTCGCGCCTTGTGGGAGTTTTCGGCCTCGGCGGCTGCCTGCCTGGCGTTTTCCGCCGCCAAAGCCGCGTTTTCGGCGGCCAATGCGGCGTTTCTTTCGGCAACATCGTGTGCGGATTTTTCGCGGACCGCGAACCAGGCGGTTCCGATCACGCCGGCGATGAGAAGTCCGACAAATGCCGCGGCCGTCGCCAGGGCCGTTCGATAGCGGCGGGCCAGCTTCTTTAGTCGGTAGCCCGTGGACGGAGGGCTCGCGGCCACCGGCTCGTCGTGCAAGTAACGCAATACGTCGGCCGCCAAGCCGTTGGCCGTCTCGTACCGCCGCGTCCGGTCCTTCTCCAGCGCCTTCATCGTGATCCAGTCGAGATCCCCGCGGAACATCTTCGACAACCGGGCCGGCTCGGTTTTCCGCTGGGCGGCGATGGCCGGCAGCGACTCGGTCGACTGGCTCAGCCGCGTGCTCGGCTTCGGCGGCTCTTCCTCGCGAATGATCCGGATCAATTCGTCGTAGGCGGCCCTCGCCACGCGCTTTCTGTCAAACGGCGTCGTCCCCGTCAACAGCTCGTACAGCAGCACGCCCAGCGAATAGATGTCGCTCCGCGTGTCGATGTCCAGCCCGCTCATTTCCGCCTGTTCGGGGCTCATGTACAGCGGGCGTGCCGATCATCTGCGCGAAGCGCGTGTAGATCGTTTTGTCGGTCAGCGGCTGGTGCAGCGCCTTGGCCACGCCGAAGTCGATCACCTTCACCACCGGCCGGCCGTCGTGCAGCGTCACCAGCACGTTCGACGGCTTGATGTCGCGGTGGATGATCCCCTTCTGGTGGGCGTGTTGCACCGCCTGGCAGACCGACACGAACAACTCCAGCCGTTCGCGGGGCGTGAGCTGGCTCTGGTCGCAGTAGTCAGTGATGGGAATGCCGCGGACGAGCTCCATCACGAAGTAAGGCCGGCCCGATTCGGTCGCGCCAGCGTCGAGCACCCGCGCGATGTTCGGCGTGGTCCATCAGGGCCAGCGCCTGACGCTCGGCCTCGAAGCGGGCGATCACCTCGCGCGTGTCCATCCCCGGCTTGATGACCTTGATCGCCACCTTCCGGCGGACGGGCCGTTGTTGTTCGGCGACATAACACCAGCCCGAAACCGCCTTCGCCGATCTGCTCCATCAGCTTGTAGGGGCCGATCATCGTGCCGGGTTGCTCGGGGACGACCTCGACAATCTCGGTAGGGGGCATCGTTTTGATCGACTTGCCCAGGGTGCTTGCCGATTCCTCGCCGGATTTGAGCAAATCAGCCAGCTCGGGGAATTCCTGGCGATACGATTCGACCCGAGCCGGCTCGCCGGCCTTGGTCCGCCGCTCCATGTCGATGCGGACCAGCTCGACGAGGACCGCTCTGCGAGTCTCGGCGTCAGCTGGTAAATGGTCGGCGATTCTCGGGCGTTCGCCTCTCTGCCAGGCTTTCTCGAAGGCCTCGATCCGGGTCTCAACCTCGGCCCGTTGGTTGGCATTCAGGCCGCTGACGTGCTCGAGCGATCCAGCCATGAGATTTCGCCTTTTCAATCCGAGGCGGTATCAAAATCGTAGGGCGAGCTGCCAGCTTGCGCGTCCCACATCAAAACGTCCGGTTTTGAGCAAGTTGGCAGCTTGCCCTACGCGCCCGGCAGCCTTTTGCCGGTGATATTCGATCGTGCTCGACGCCGGATGCAGCAGGCCCGACGTCTTTCGGGTCTCGATCCCGACTCTACAGAGAAATCGGCGCACTATCAAATACTTATTCAGCCCCGCCGCGCCTCGATTCAGAGCTCGCGGTGATAGCCGGCGACCCAGCCGCCGTCGACGACCAGGACGTGACCGTTCATGTACGTGTTTTCGGGATCGGCCAGGTAGAGGGCGGCGACCGCGATTTCGACCGTCGTGGCCCAGGCGGCCCAGCGGAACGTGGTCGAGCATCTGCTGGACGCGTGAGTGGAACGTACCGTCCACGGCCGGGACGAGCGGCGGGTCGTGCCGGACCGGGAGGCCAAATCGATCAGCACGGAGACGACCTTTCCAGAGGACATCGAGGAGCGGGAGGCGCTGCGAGACTGGCTGCTCGATCTGACGGACCAATTGGCGGGCCGGCTGCGCCACGCGGCGTTGCGGGCGCGGACGGTCGAGCTGAAGATTCGCTCGTCGGATTTCCGGACTCGGCACCGTGCTCAGGCACTACGGAAAAGAGCAACCTGACGAGCGCTTTATTGGAGGCCACCCAGACGATCTTCGAGCGGAGCCTGACGGCCGATCTGCTTCCCGTCCGCCTGCTCGGCGTGGGCGCCAGTCGACTGAGCCGGGAGACGGCCCTGCAGGGCGATCTTTTTGATGGTGAAGCCCATGAACGCCAGCAGGTGCTCGATCGAACGGTCGACGCCATCAGGGGCCAATTTGGGGCGGGAGCCGTCCGCAGGGGCAGTTCGCTGGATCGAGCGGACAAGAACGAAGCGTGAGGCAGCTGAAACTGGCGCCCCTGGAGACGACAGTCGAGCGCCGAGCACGCAATCGCAACCACGCGGTGCTCATTGTCCGGCCTTCCGCAGGGCGGCGTCTTGATCTCTGGTGCCCGTTCGTCCACGTTTGGAAGTCGCCTTAGGATGGCGGTCACGGCGATGGCCGCTTCACGGAGCGCTTCGGATTCGCAGAGGCCCAGCAGCCGGCCGCGGTGAAGGGCATGACGCCGCGTAAGCACCGAGTTCCCTCGTGGCGAACCGCACGCCGCCGCTGTACAGTGGCGGGCATGGAAGTTCTGCTCCCGTTCCGGAAAACGTGATCCGGGGGGCCAGCAGACGAAACCGAGTCGAGGAACAAACTGCAAATGAAACCGTGGCCGGCTGACTGGCCACACTGACAACTCGATTGACGCGCGAGCGTCAAGAACTGCTTCTCTCAAAACCGCCAACTGGGGTTTCACGACCCCTGAACTACAGAGGCAGTGCCTTGTGCCGCGCCCCCGAAAGCAGCGATTTTTTCCCCGAGTTAATTAGCCCATTTTTGGGCGGTTTCGCCGCTCTCGCCGTTGCCACTTCGCGCACTCTCCCTTCAAAAGTCCACAGAATTCTGACACTTGCCGCGTTCGTGGCTCTCTGCGGTTCGCTCACTTCGTCGCATCTTTGCAGGCGATTCCGTCCCTCCCGCGATTTGCCGGTGCTGCTGGGCTGCCATTTTTGATTAGACCGCATCACCGCGGCCATTTACTCTCGCGGCAAGCCCCCGCCAAGGAGTGCACGCAATCCCAATGGAATGGAGGCGACGGCAATGGCTTCGTTTGATACGACGACGAACCGTCTGGTGGGAGTGGGTGGCACGTTGAGCGTTCCTCGGAATGACGAGGTCACGCGTAAGTTGGCAATGCTAATGGAGGGAGAATGCGACTCGCTCGGACCAATTCGTGCAGCCCGGAAGTTTGGCTTCTCCAAGCAGCGCTACTTCCAACTTCGACGGGCGTTTTTGCAGCGCGGAGCCGATGCACTTCAAAACCAAAAACGCGGGCCAAAGACCAACCACCGTCGGCCCGCCGAAGTAGTACGAGAAGTCATCCGGCATCGCTTTCTTGATCCTGACGCCTCGGCTGAAGTCGTGGCTCAAAAGCTCCAACAGTGCGGCTGGCCGACCAGCATTCGCAGCGTCCATCGCGTAATCGCCGAATTTGGGTTGCACAAGAAACTCTATCAATGCCGTCCGAAAGGCACTCCGCTTCTTGAGACCCAGCGGACAAAGAAGCGGACGCGCAAAGAGCCCTGTGATCCGATCAGTCTCGAAAGAAATGTTCGCCAACTGCTGGCCAATAAGATCTCCGGCAATTTGATCGGGCTGTGGCTCCTGATCCCGGAGCACCTCCAGTTAGGGACTTGGGATCTGTTGTGTGGCTGGTGTCAGTCAGCGTCAGACCAGATCCAGCCTCGGCTCGCGTTGCAACTGGTCCATGAGGCTGCGTTGTGCACCACTGGCCTGCGTGAGCAACGAGCTCTCAGCCAGCGAGGATTTGAGTTGGCCAGCGGGCTTCCATTCGTTGCCAGCGACGTGGCGATTCATTGCTTGCTGGCTGAGCACACAGTGGCCGATGCGCAAAGGCTGCAGATCGCCCTAGGGCGTATTCGGCGGACCTCTGGGGATTTCCGGGAAAAACTGCTGGCAATCGACCCGCATCGCATCCAGAGCTATAGCAAGCGGCAGATGCGTCGGTTCCGCGACGACCAGAGATCTCGACCGTTCAAAGTGGCCCAGACGTTCTTCGCCCTTGATCCCGATACTCATCAGCCTGTCTGTTTCACGACGGCTACGTCAGCACGGACCGCGACTACGGCCGCGATCGAGCTATTGGGACTGGTCGCAGAAATCCTCACCCCGCAGCCCAGGCAAATTCTGGTGCTGGCTGATCTGGAACATCTTTCGGCAGAGCTGTTCGACCACGTCCAGCTCCAGACACCCTTCGATCTTTTGGTGCCAATGACGAACCAACGTCCGCTGCAAAAACAACTGCGTGCCATTCCTCCTGAGCAGTTCACTCGCCGATGGGCCGGATTTGCCACGGCGAAGCTCCCCTACAAGATGGCACGTCACGCGACCGATCCGATCTTCCAATTTGCTCAACGAACCGAGGAGCAGCCGGGCAAGTACCGCTTCGGGGCCTTCCTTTCCACCAGCGATCGAGACGAGGTCGACGCCCTAACGTTGGATTATCCCAAGCGAATTTTCAAAGACGCCGGCCCCGGCATGGCCATCTTGTTTCTCGCCATCGTTCCGTTTTTCTGGAGCATTCCCATCTCTCTCGCGTCCGCCGAACTCAACAGCATCGTCCGTGCAAGGCGGCTTCTACCGCTGGACGCGCGCCGCATTCGGAGATTTTTGGGGATTCCAGTGCGGCTGGTGGAATCGGACCGGCACATTTCTCCTGAACAGCGCCTACGGCGTGCAGCTCATGGATTATGTGCAGAATTACGTTCCCGGACTCACCGGCAACAAAAAATGGCTCGGCGCGTGCGCCATTCTGATTTTGCTCGCGCTCTTGAATGCGCGCGGAATCAAAATCGCCGGCTGGTTCGCCGTCGTATTGCAAACCGCCGCTTTCATTCCGGTGATTTGGCTGTGCGTGGTTGCGGCCTTTCACTGGCACCACAATCCCATGCTTCCCTTTGTTCCGCCGGGCAAACCGTTCGGCGGAGTTTTTTTGGTTCCGGCCTGGCGCTGGCGATGTGGATCTACGCCGGGTACGAACAGCTTTCCAGCGTCTCCGGCGAAATGAAAGATCCGCAGCGCACCTTCACGCGCCTGATCGTGTGGAACACGCCGCTGAACGTCGTCACGTACATTCTGCCCGCGATGCTTGCACTGGCCGTGCTCGGCAATTGGCACGACTGGGTCACCGGCTACATCGTCACCGCGTCGCGACTGGTCGGCGGAGAAACGCTCGGCGCGGCGATGCTCGCCGCATCGATCATCGGCACGCTCGCGCTATCCAACAGCACGATCCTCTACACCACGCGAATTCCGGCGACGATGGCGGAGGATGGATTTTTTCCGCAGGGCCTGGAAAAATTCATCCGCGCTACGGAACGCCGGCG
>CAWHWU010000034.1:0-39977 GCA_963833105.1 uncultured Planctomycetaceae bacterium | reverse complement strand
AGCCAAAGCTTTGTGAGTTTCTTAGAGTCCTTGAAGTAAGCCAGCCCCGCATCGCTCACCTGGGTACTAGACAGAGCAAGGTGATCAACGTTCTTGCAATCCTTGAATTAGGCCAGCCCTGACTCGCTCACTTGGGTATCTGACAGATCAAGGAGCGGAATGCTCTTGCAGTCCTTGCAGCAGGCTAACCCGGCGTTGGTCACCAGCCGGTCACCGCCCAGTTGAAGGTACGTGAGATTCTTGCGCTCATCGAAGTTCGCCAGCCCCGCATCGGTCACCTGGGTATGGCTCAGATGAAGGTCGCAGGTTCCTGCAGTCCTTGAACACCGCCAGCCCCGCATCGCTCACTTGAGTGCCAAACAGGCCAAGGTGATCAAGGCTCTTGCAATCCTTGAAATAGGTCAGCCCCGCATCGCTCACTTGGGTATCTGACAGATCAAGGAACTTAATGCTCTTACACTTCTTGAAGTAGGCCAACCCTGCGTCGGTTACCTTCCGGTTCCCGCCGAGTTGAAGGTACCAGAGGTCCGTGCGGTTGCTGAAGTTGGCGAGCCCCGCATCGGTCACCTGGGTATGGCTCAGATCGAAGTACGTGAGGTTCTTGGAGTCCTTGAAGAGCACCAGTCCTACATCGCTCACCTGGGTCTTGTACAGAGCAAGCGACATGAGGTTCTTGCAATCCTTGAAGTTGGCCAGCCCCTCATCGCTCACCTGGGTATTGTTCAGGACAAGCGACGTGAGGTCCTTGCAACCCTCGAAGCAGGCCAGCCCGGCGTCGCTCACCTTCGGGTTCCAGCCCAAATCGACGACCGTAAGTTCAAAGGCCCCTCTGGGGAGCGTTCCCCAGCCTTCATCTCGCGTTCCTGGCCGCTTTCGTTGATCCTGATGGTGCCGCCGATTGAGAGCACCCACTCAGCAGCCCTGCGATCGGGATCTCCGGGAGCCGTGCCGTGCATCGCGTCCGCCTGTTTCTTTTCCGGCGACGGAATCGGGGCGACCTCATTTTTGCCGAACTGAGGTGAACTTGATGCCTTCTTCTCACGCGGCCGGCGGCGGCACGATCTCATTTTCGAGCCGTGCCACGATCCCTTTGTCGACGATCGAAACCGTTGCGACCGTCTTCTTGTCCCCCTTCTTGAGCGAGAAGCGTCTGGTCGTCGTCTCTAGGCCGGGGGCTGTCGTGTTTGAGCTTCCTGGTCGCCGGGCTCGACTTTGACCGACTCTTTCTCCGGCCCAGTCAGAGTCAGCGTGGTCCCCATGACGGCGACTTGGACGGCCGGGTCCTTGATGTCGACGACGATCGCCGTCTTGCCCAAATAGATCACCATCACGCCGAGCATCAAGCCGAAAACCGCCAGGCCGAATGCCAGCACGCCCCACGGAATCCAGCCCCCTTCTTTCCAGGGCCGCGAGAACCGCGAAGGGGCCGGCGGCCCCCACTTCCGTCGGCGTGGCCCGCGTATTTCTGCTGGATGCCAGGCCCGGCGATGGCCGGGCTTGATCGTGAGCAGTTCGTCGGCCTTCTTGAGGGCCTTTCGGCCGTCTTTCAGCCGGTCGGCCTCGTCGATCTCGCAGACTAGAAAGGCAATCTCGTCGGTCTTTTCGCGGCCTGATCCAGCAGTGCCTGGAGCGATTCCTTTCGTCGCGGCTCGGGATCCGTTCGATGATCTGGATCATCTGGTCGTAGTCGTGGCGTTCAGACATTTGCGGACCAATTCTTCCAGCGACGTCAGATCGCTCTGCGGTCAATGTTTTCGGCTTGATCGACTTTCGGATCTGCGACGCGCCGGCTTCCTCTTGCGGAGCGGCGGGCGTCGCGCCGGCCCGGCTGGCTGTGAGCGACTTTGTCGGGCCGCTTGCGGAGGCTGGCCGACGCGGGCGCTGGGCTCTTCACAATGACCGCCAACTGCTCGGCGACCGCCTTCATCGACGGGAACCGGTCGGCGGCCCGTTTCGACAGCATTTGCAGGCAAACCGCTTCAATCGCCGATCAAGGCCGGGGCGAGCTCGCTGGGCCGGGTCGCATCCTTGGTGATGACTTGGGCCAGCACATTCGCCAACGAGCCGCGGAAGGGCAACTGGCCCGTGAGCATCTCGTATAAGACCACGCCCAGGCTGTACTGGTCCGAGGCCGGACCGACTTTGTCGGGGTCTTCTTCGATCTGTTCGGGCGACATGTAGGCCGGCGAACCGAGATCATGCCGCTCTGCGTCAGGCGCCGCCTCTCCCTCGTTGCGCTGCTGCGGGCCAGACCGAAATCCATGATGATCGGCTCGCCCTGCTTGTCGACCATGATGTTGGCCGGCTTGAGATCGCGGTGCACGATCCCGTGGTCGTGTGCCTCTTGCAGGGCGCGGGCCAGCTTGTGGACCGCGATCAGGATCTGGCGTTCGTTCTGGGCTTTGCCGCCGTGGATGACGTCCGAGAGCGGCCGCCCTTCGATGTAAGCCATCGAGATGTAGTGCTTGCCGTTGATCTCGCCCACGTCGTGTACGGGGCAGATGTTGGGATGCCGCAACGTGGCGGCGGCCCGGGCTTCGCGATAGAACCGCTCGAGCAATTCGCCGCGTCGGCTCTCCTCGAAATGCGGCGTCTTGAACGCCACCTTCCGCTCGAGTTGCGAGTCCTCGGCCAGATAAACCGCGCCCATCGCCCCTTTGCCGAGAGCCCGAAGGATCTGATAGCGGCCAAATTGTCCGTGAAGTCCGCTTCCCGCTGTGCCAGGAGAACCACCGGGCTGCAATCTCGGCGGAACCGTCTCTTGGCCGTGCACGGCAATCGAACGCGTGGAGATGCCGGCGCTTTCCTCGGAAATCCGGGTCACCGCCATTTTGCGGAGCGGCTCCTCGGCCGCGAAGAACGACCGCAACGCGGCGGCGATCTCGATATGCCGCACGAGGAATTCGTCGCGGTTCACGACCTCGCCGCGATCGACCCGCTCAAGATAGTCGCGGATTGCGGCCTGAACCCGAGGGTCGGTCGAATCCGCTTGTTTCGATTGATCGGACATTGGCCCGACTCCCGACGTAACAGATCTCCGGTCGCGAGAGCCATCCCCACCGGAATAAGCACCATTAAGGGGCAATAGAGTGTGAGTTCACAGAAAAACCTCAGTGCTTTCCAAGATTTAATCTTCATATGCCGATTTGGGGCGGGATTGATCCAGTCATCGTCATCCGGATGGCATGCCCATGGCTCGGCGTGCGCATCGCTTCTCGCGATGACGTGCCGGAAGTAGCCGAGCGTTCGCGCGAGGTGTCCTGGTTTGTCGGATGCTCACGCAAGGCGATCAGCATGGCACCCAGGTGAACGATTGGAAACGCGGCCCGGAACGGCGGTCGCGGCGCAACCTGCTCAGCGTTAGCATTTGCGCAGCATCCAATTCGGCAAAAGCAGCCATGCTCGAAAATGTTCAAAATCTGCTGTACCGACGGCCCGAGCTTTATGAATTGGTCTATCCCGAACCCAATGGCGAAACAGCGTGCCTGTGCCGGCGCCTGTTCCAACGATTTTTGCCGGGCTGGCCTGCCTCGATTCTGGATGTCGGCTGCGGCACGGGACGCGATCTCGCAGGGCTCTCCGGCCAGTGCACAGACTGTGTCGGGGTCGATGCGATCGCGGAAATGATCTCCTATGCCCGGTCGAAACATCCCCATCTCACATTCCACGTCGGTGACATGCGGACCGTTCGCTTGGGCCGCTCCTTTGGAGCGATCCTCTGTATGGGATCCGCATTCATGTATGCCTTGGCGAATGCCGACGTTGACGCGACCTTGTTGACGTTTGCGGCTCACGCCCATCGTGGCACGCTCTTGATCTTGGACATCAACAACGCGGCTGGCTACCTGGGCGGCGGGTGTTTCCGGCCAGAGTCCGAAATGGAAGTGGCGTTCCCCGACTTCACGGCGACTGCACGGGCACAATTCACCTTCGATCGACGCCGTCAACGACTCCTCCGCACGCGCACCTGGTTCATTCCGGGACAACCTCCGGTCGAGGACTACTGTGAATACCGCCTGTTCTTCCCCGAAGAGTTACACCACCGGCTCCGAGCACAAGGCTTCGAGATCGTTGGGACCTTCGACAACATGGAGCTGCAGGACTCCGATTTGTCGGGGCCTCGACTGTACGTCGCCGCGACCTACCAAGCTTGACTTGATCACGATTCTGCCGGACTGCGTGCCGCCAGCGATCGGCATGAGCTCGCCGGTGGTGATCAGGAACCGGGGACTGACTAAAGGTTGATTATAACGGCGATCGTCCCGGTCGTTCAAGATCAACTTGCCAATTTTCTGGCGGAATGGCGAAGATTTTTCGAATTCAAACGCGAAGGGACAAAGTGACGTAGAAGCGCGACCGCACGGACTCGCGAGAGCGACGGTCTCGCGAGCAAGGACGCTTCGGTGCGTTGGTTCATGTCCCCCCTATTATTTGGCTTTTTCCCTCACCCCTCAGCCCTCGCCCCGCACCCCTCTTCCACCGCTTTTTCTGTGGTGGGTGGCGGGGGTGGGGGTGGGGTTGAGTGGTGGTGAGTGTGTTGGGAGAGATAGGGGTTGGCGCGGTTGGCGACGATGTCTGTGGTTGCGGCATGCGGGTTCCGCCGGCCGGCTGTGTGTTGGGATCGAATCGCGTGTTTGAATCCAGGCGTCACCTTTCAAGGAATCAACAAGATGGGCTGTTTGCGAACTCGCCGACACCAGTCCAGGCTCGCCTGGAATGCTGATGTGCCTCTCAGCTAGTCTGCATCTGTAAATAAGCAACCGTCAAAGCCCTGTACGATACAGTGCCGACTCCGCTGAACATGGCCGTCGGTATGCGGTGTCATCTTAGAACGGCGAACGGGATGCAAAGATAAAGCCGCCTGGAGGAAACGTCGCCAGCGCTGCTCCGTATGACGTAGCACACCGCGAGCGATACCAGCAGTACCACAACGCACGGCCGTTCGCGGACGCACAAAACACGAAGCGTCGACGTGCACCTGCCGACGCTTCATTAGCCGCCGCACTTCCGTCCAGATCAGTCGCCGCGGCATCACGGGACCGCTGCAACCGGCCGCACGCCGACGGCATCGCCTGAATCAAGCAGCAAGTGTGGCAGAGGAGCACAGCACCTCACTCATCGCCACGGTCGTTGCTGCGGACGGATCGCCAAACTGGCCTAACAGCTGCGCGGTTCGATGTAGACCGTGTGGTAGCTCGCCATGAACCTCGCGGACAACTGAAGAAGCGCGCCTGGCGTAGAGCCGCCGACTCCGCCCGTCGCGTGAGCGGACGGGAGTAAGCCTTGCACCGGCATGGCGATGCCTGAAGGCCGCTCGCTCGAACGGTGTCGGCCGAGACTCCGGACGCGGAACTGGCGGTCGGTCGAGCAACGACGGGAGACGGCTGTCGCGGTTCGATCGTAATTCCGCAGCGGGACACGTGAGTCACGACGCCGACCATCAGGTGAACCTGACCCAACGGCCTCCGCTCGCTCCATACTTATGGTCAAACCAGCGGGAAACCGGCTGGTCGGAACCGGTCGAGTCGGCCGCGAATCTGCTCGATGGCCGGAGGCAAACTGCTCCGTCGATCAACTGAGGAGACGGCGTCAGTTCTCGTTCCAGGGTTAAAAATCGAGGTAAGCGGGACGGGCCGACAGCCCCTAGCGGGCGTCGCGGAGATCGCAATGAAGCGACGTCCCGACACGGGAAAACACCTGAAGCAGCACTGACACGACGTCCGCGAGGGGGAGCGGGACGGCCCATGTCTGCGGCGGCTCTGGAGCCCTGCACAACGCGCCATAACTGCTGAACAATCCTTCTCGGCGACTTCGGCACAAGTACGCGGCCATGCTGCGTATAGGTCTGCACTCGACGGTCTGCGAGACGTCACCGATCGGTGATCGCTCGCTGCCGTAGTCATAGCTCTGCCGCACGATCCGCACCGCGTAAAGGCTGCACGGGCCCGGCATCTCAAAATCGGGCACGGCAACACGGCGATGGTCGTCTGGATGACAGGTATTCTCCCGTCGCCCGTCTGGCTCGGAACAACCCACTGCCGCCGCGCTGAACGATCTTCGCCATCGCGCCAAGATCATCCACGTGTCGCGTCGAGCAGTCCAGTCAGCCATGGCCATCCCCTGTTCAGCGTGTCTATACATATAGACACGCGAAGGAGGCCGTCAATAGGATGACAGATCAGAGAAATTATACCATTTCAGCAAAGGTGCCCCCTGAAGATCCTGTAATGGAAGCGATTCGCAACGCCTTGGAAGCATCAGGAATCGCTGCCCACGTCGGCGAGAAAATGGGCCACTCGGCATCGTCAGCAAAGCGGTCTCCCAGATGCTCAAGGGCCATGACGTCCGTGTGGACGGTGCGACGTTTCGCAAAAGCCGTTGGCATCCCGTTGTCGCGGCTAATACGCTGACAACTCGACGGCTTCAATGACAACGGCGGAAACGCGAAGAAGGATCAGCGCGTACAGCGGCGCGGATCACGCCAGGGCAGGCGGAAGGACACTCAGGAACCAGATGTAGTCCGCTCATCCAAGGAGCGGGATTGCGTTGGACGCTGCCTTCGCTTTGCGGTGTTCAACCAGTTGCGCGTGTGCGGACATCGTGTCCATGCAGGCGAGCGTTTTCGTCCTCATAGCAGCGTTTGCGAAGCGATTCAAACAGGGCCGGCTCGTCGACGTCGATCAAGTTCTTTTTGGCCCACAATTCTTTGAATCGTTCATGTATTCCATCTGGCAACTCTGTTGAGTCGTTAAGCTTGCGAACGTCCTGTTCAAGCTGTCGAGATCCTGTCGCAAGTCAGTCCACCGACGTGATAATTCATTGTAGAGAACCTCACGATCAGAAAATGGCACAACATTAACCGCGACAGCGACTAGAAGAGTCAGAATATCAGAGGCGACGGCCAGGTGCTCGTGCGTCGAAAAGCCGAAAACGACAGCGAAAACCGCTACCGCACCGAGCACAATTCTAATTCCGCGGTCGGCCCAATGGTGCCAGTTGGCCATGATCTTGTGATAACGCTGAAACATGCAGGCCGTGAAATGCAAATGCCGATAGCTCGCCGGCCCTGCACCTTCCGCTAAAAATTCACTCGGCTTCATTGGGCACCAGAGTTAACGGGGGCTGAATTGAATGGTGGGGTCGGGGGGATCGCCAAAAACGGGACCAAAGCGCCGCTGCCCGATTCTAACGCACGTAGGCTGACGCGTTTTGGCATCAACGAGCACTTCCACATCAATGCCACCATCGCAGCGTCCGTTCGTTTGAGATGCGTTCCGAAACGGCCCTGAGCCATCTGCCGGACAGGCGTGAAATGTGTGCCAGTTGGCGTTTCCAGTGTTCATGCACTGTGGGCACGATTGCATTGGAGCCGCTCCGCATGGCATCAACGCACACGAACTGCGCGCATGGGAGCGAAGGCAGGCACGGCTGAGAAAAAGCGACGCTGGTCCGCATGCGCAGCATCCTTGCGGCATGGGATAGGAACATGGCGGCCCGTAACACGGCGGACCATACGGGCAGCATCCATACGGCCCGCAACACGGATCCGCAGCAACAGCCGGCCGCCGTTCAAGGCACAGAGCGTGCCAAACAGAATCGCGCCAGCATCCGATTCATCCTTAGCGGTGAACGGGATGGGCGTTACCGCACAGGAAAGATCGGAAAGCTGTCCGGGCTTCTCAAGGCAATTTGTACAAAATGCCTTCAATTCTGCACGTTCCGCTGAAGTTTCGAAACGTGCATTGTACCAGATTCGTGAACTTAGGGAAGATCGGTCCTAAACTCACGCACCAGCACCGTGAGAGGCGTGGCTAGCGGCACATCAGACCCATCCCGGTCGTCCAAAATACCTTTTGGGCAGACCGCCGACTTTTGGGCAACCACCCACTTTTTGGGCAAAGCCGTGGGTGGCCCCTTTTTTACACCGCAGAAAAACCAGAAAAATCAACCGCCGATTGGAAAACGCCGTGATTGGCAGGGGGTCGATGGGTTTGGAAGTGCCCGAAATGTGGTAAAAAAGGTGCCTGACAGAAAGAAGCAATGCGGGGCCGACCGTTTTTGGGGGTCGGCCCCGAGTCATTGGGGTGGGGTTTTGGGGGTTGGTGTGGGGTCAATTCGTGCGGATTGGTTCTCCTCAATTAGCGGCCGCTGAGCCATTTCAGGGGATTGGTGTCTTTCGTGACGGCCGCGGTGGTGGTGGTTGAGGTCGTTTCTTCGGTGTCGGAATCGTTGCTGGCAACCTTCGTGTCGGTGGTGGACTCTTCCGTCACCGTGTGCAGGTCCCAGCCGTGGTCGGTGGCCACGAAGCGATAGGTGCCGGGGGCCAGGGTGTAGCTCGCGTCGCCGAAGGAGCCGCCGCGGTTGAAGGTGATGACTTGCGTCTCGCTGCCGTGGTTGATTTCTTCGCCGGACTGCAGGACATACTGCTCGCCCGCGATCGAGTAGTAAACCGGGGTGTGGATGTCTTCGGGATTCACGAGGGTGATGACCATCGGACTCACGTCGGGCACGACCGGGACCACGTCGGGAGTCATGTCGACGGGGAAGATCGCTCCGCCGTCCCAGTAGCCGCCTCCGCCCCAGTAGCCGCCGCCGTCTCCACCGCCATTTCCGCCATCCTTGCCATTGCCGTTCTTGGACTTGCCGTTTTTCGCCTGGTTGTTCTTGGACTTTCCGTTCTTGGAGTGGGCATTCTTGGAATGAGCACTCTTCGAGTGACTCGAGTGAGCCGAGTGGCGCTGGCGTGGCGAGTCTGGGCATGGGCGTTCGACCGCCGGCCGCTGCTGCGATGAGCCGAGGCCGTCCGATGGGCGCCGCCGCTGCGGGCCGAGCGATGTCCGCCGCTGCGAGCGGCGCTGCGACGATATCCGCCGCTGCGGCCGCCGCTTGTCCGTCGGAAGCCACCTCCGCCACCGCGACGGAAACCCCCACCGCCTCGCCGGAAGCCGCCACCACCGCGTCGGCCCCCGCCGCCGCGGAAGCCGCGGGCGATGAGTTCCGTTTCAACCGGAGGTGCCGGAGCCGTTGGCGAGGAGCCGGTCAGGGCTTCCAAGGCGAGTTCGGCGGCCGGCGCGGGCGAGAAATCGAAGCTGGCCAGAAGAGTCAGGGTCAGGACCGTGCTGATGAGTGAGCGTTTCATGGCTTGTTTTCCTTTAAGTGGCTGGCGTGTACGAGGGTGTGAGGAACCGGTTTGTGTGCGAGTTCTGGTGATCGCGTGCGTGGTTCACACCCAGTACAGACGGGGGGCCGCCGCGTGACGCCGGACGGCAAAGATTCCGGATTTTGGCCAGACGGACCCCCAGGTGACCGGGACGCCGGCAGGAGGCCGGACGTGCCGGTTGGAGGGGTTATTTGGACCGGCCGGAACCCGGGACGCGGGGTGCCTTGTCGACCGCCTCGAGCAGCTTGGCGAAGGCCGCATTTTGGGCCAAAAGCGGCAGGAACGGGGCTCCGTGGAGCTTCTGGCGGTTGGCCGGGTCTTTGAAGAAGCCCGGCGTCGACAGCCCTTTGGAGAAGTTTTAGCCCCTGTGCGGTTCGGCGTTGGGCCTCGTTGGGGAAGGTTCTTCGACCCGGGGCCTTTTTTAGGGGCGGCTGCGCGGAAAAAAATCGTCGCCAGATCGAAGGCGAGCGCTCCGTCCAGTTTGGGGTCGGCGACCAGAGGCTCCGCGGTCTGGGCGGCGCGGTCGATTTGGCCGACGTCGGCCAGGGAGCTGACGCACATGGCCCGCAGGATCCGTGCTCGGTCCGGTGGGGCGAGGGCGATCGCCCGGTCGAGATCGGCGGCCATTCCGGAGGGGTCTTTCAGACTTTCTCGGGCGATGGCACGCCCCGTATAGGCTTTTTCAAGCAGCGACTTCGAGTTGGCATCGAGCGTCGAACGGGACGATTCCGGGAAGAGTCCGATGACCTCTTCAAACGTCGCCGCGGCCAGGGCCGACTGTCCGTTGCGGTTCTGTAAATTCCCGAGGTTAATACCGGTCGCCGCCAGGTTGCGGCGGTGGTCGAGGACAGTGGGATGCTCGGCGACCAATCGTCGCTGCAATTGTTGGGCTTCCCGATACGCGGTCACCGCTTCGTCGTTGCGTCCCTCGGATTTGAAGAGATCCCCCAATTGCTTGAGGCACGCGCCGAGCCGCTCGCCGAACAGAGGGCGATCGGGATGGGCCGACCAGAGCGAACGCAAAACGCCGGTGGCCGCGCGGAGATGTTTTTCCGCCTGCGGGCCGTGGTGCGTGTCGGTTTCGATGACGGCCAGCGCGAGTCCCACGGCGGCCAATTCCTCCTGGCGCTCGGGGTCGTGTGGGGCGTCATGCAAGAGTTTGGTCCGGATTTGGTAGGCCCGCGTCAAAAACTGCTCGGCCACGGGCGCACGATTTCGTGACGCACTGAGCATGGCGGCGTTCACCAGCACCGTCGCGTAGGAGGCCTGGTATTCCGGCTGTTTCGGATAGTCGGCCGCCAGCCGCTCGGCTTGCGCCAGGGCATGTTGGTAGTACGTTTGGGCGTCGGCGACTTCGCCCCGGTCCGAGCAGAAAACGCCGAAGTTGTCGGCCGTCGTGACCAGCGCGGCACGGTATTCGAGGACGTCCGGATGTCTCTGGACGAGGGCGATGCGAAGGTCGACCGCTTCTCGGTAGGACTTTCGGGCGTCGTCGCCGCGGGCGGCCCGTGCCGCGAGATCGCCCGAATGGGTCAACGTGCGGGCCAGCACGTGTTGCAAGAAACCGTCGTCGGGGTGTTCGCGGGCCAGCCGGCGATCGATTGCCAAAGCTTTGTCGAGTAGCTTGCGGGCCGCGTCAAGATGTTCGTACCGCTGCTCGACGACGGCCAGATTGCGATACGCCTCGGCCAATTCAGTTTGATAGGTTTGCTGCTGCGGTTTCGCTTGAACGAGCTCTTCGCGAACTCGGATCTCGTCTTCGTACGCCGCGGCCGCCGCCGCGAGGTTCCCCTGTTCGAGCGGCGTACGTGCCTGGGCACCCAAGCAGCGAGCCAAAAGATGTTTTGCCGGCGCGAGATTCGGATATTCATTCACGAGCGAGCGGGCGATCGCCAGGGCGTCGGCCAGTGCTGTTTGCGATTTTTCACGCTGGCCCATGCGGTCATAAAGCGAGGAGAGGTTGATCTGGCACATGAGGACGCCTTCGCGGGAGCGCGGCGACGTGCCGCCTTCGGTCTTGGCCAGATCGCGGAAGTTTTGGGCCGCCCGCTCGAAATTGGCGGCCGATTCGGCCGGCGAGGCGATTTCCTCCGTGATGGAGGCGAGCCGGAACTTGGCCCACGCGTTTTCGTAATTGAGCGGCGCTTTTTTTGAGTCCTGGGCGATGAAGCGTTCGTAGAACTGCCCGGCAGAACTCAACAGGTCCCGCCGCAGCGGTTCCAAACCGTGCGCGGCCAGGCGGGGGTCTTCGCTGACCTGCGTGAAATAACGGTCGACGGCGTCCTGAGCCATCTGGAAGTTCTGCTGCGCCTTGTCCCGCTGGCTCTCCGCATCGGTGCGGGCGGCTTTCTCGTTATTGTTGGCCACGGTGAGGCGCCGGTTGGCCGAACTCTGCAGGAACACAATGATCGCCAGCGCCAACAACAGAACGGCGACGGTCGCGCCGCCGGTAGAGACGAGCGTTCGATGGCGGCGGACCCAGCGGGCCGCTCGGACCGCGGCCGGCTCCTTCCAGGCGGACACCGGCTCGTCGGCGAGGAAGGCTTCGATGTCGGCCGCCAGCTCGGCTGCCGTCCGATAGCGGGCGCTCGATGGAGCGGGCCATCGCTTTGAGGCAGATCGCCTCGAGCGGCGCGGGATCGACGCGTCGATGTCACGCGGTTTGCGGAAATCCTGTTTTTGGATGCGAACCAAGAGATCGCCGAGGTTCTCGCCGCTGATCGGCGGCCGGCCCGTCAGCAGCGTGTAGAGCGTCGCGCCCAGGCTGTAAACGTCGGAGGCCGGCTTGATGGCGTCCTGCCAGCCGAGGGCCTGCTCGGGACTCATATACGACGGGGTCCCGGTAATCGTGCCGGCTTGCGTGGCTTCGATCGGCGATTGAAAGACGCGATCTTCGCCTCCCGGGACGTCGAGCTGCACGTCGGACGAACGGACCAGCTTGGCGAGGCCCCAATCGACGACCAACGTCTCGCCGTACGGGCCGAGCATGATATTGTCGGGCTTGATGTCGCGGTGCACGACGCCTCGGCTGTGGGCGTACTCGATCGTGTTGCAAGCCGTGACGAACCGATTGAGCAGGCGTCGCAGCTCCAGGTTGAACGCGTGCTCGTGATCCTGATTGCCATGCAGCGCGGCGATGGCATGCTTAAGGCTGTCGCCGCGGATCATCCGCATCACATAATAAGGTCGGCCGTCGTCATAGTGGCCCAGCGCGTAGACGGGGACGATTCCCGGATGTTCGAGCTGCCCCGTCACCTCCGCCTCGCGGAGGAAGCGGTCGCGGATCTGCGGGTCATCGGCAAACTGTTCGCGGATTTCCTTGAGCGCGACGGAGCGGTTCAACTGATCGTCTTTGGCGACGAAGACCTTTCCCATGCCTCCGCTGGCGTGCAACGTCACGACGCGGAAGCGGCCCGTCTCATTGGCGGTGCGCCGGCCGGCAGGATCGGCGGGGGCCGACGCAGGAGAGACGGGCGTCTGTGCCGTTTCCGGCCCGTCGGGTTGTGCTGCGTCGAATTTTGCTGCGTCGGGTTTTGCTGGGGCGGGACGCTCCGAGCGATCCATATTTCCACGCCGCTTGGACGAGGGGCGCCGCCCGCGGGAAAGCGGTCGAGAAAGTTCCCGCATCGCTTGAACGCCCGGAATGCAGCCCGCATTATAACGACACTCGGCAGGAGACCCGCATGGCAGACGACTTCGATACGATCTCCCAGCGTCTGGACTCGATGACGACGCGCTGGAGCCTCGTGCGGCGAGCGCACCAGGCGTCGATCCTTTCGGCCGGCCAGGCGCGGAACGAACTGGTGCTGCGATACTCCTCGGCCATCCGCAGTTATGTTCGGGCCATCCTGCGGGACGAGGCCCGGGCCGACGAGCTGGCCCAGGATGCGGTCGTCCGCCTGTTGAGCGGCGACTTTGCCGGAGCCGACCCGAACCGCGGCCGCTTTCGCGATCTGCTCAAAGTTTCCGTCCGCAACATGGCCCGCAACCACTGGGAGAAGGAGAATCGCCGCCGCCCGGCCGCGGTTGACGTGGAGGACGTGGCGGCAACGAGTTCCGCTTCGGAGGACTCGGCCTGGCTGTCGAGTTGGCGGCAAAACGCCCTCGATTTGACCTGGTCGGCGATGGAGAGCTTCGAGCGATCACAGCCCGGCTCGTCCGCCGTGGTCCTCCTGCGTCTGCGCGCGCGGTTTCCCGAGGCGAGTTCCGACGAGTTGGCCCAACGATTCACCGAAAAGACAGGTCAATCGATCTCGCCCGAGGCACTGCGCCAGCAACTTCGCCGAGCACGCGTGAAGTTTGCCGAGCTTTTGATCGCGGAGATCGCCGACGGGCTCGAGAACGCCGCTCCCGACGACATCGAGGAGGAACTGGCCGCGCTGGGATTGATGGATTACGTCCGCGACCTGTTGCCGGCCGACTGGAAAGAGCGGCACGGCGGCAAACCAAAGAGTTAAGGAAGTTTCGACGTTTCAGGCGTGGACCGGCCGGAAGTGCACGGTCACTTTCGGCCCCGGGAAAATGAGCGCCAGCTGATTTCCGTCGAGCCAGAACTTGAAGCGCGTCGCCTTCTTGTTCTGTTCGGTCAGCACCAGGTCATTGCCGTCGATTTTCCACTGCCCGAAAACCTTGGCCTTGTCATCCTTGCCGTTGGCCAGCTTGATGATGATCACGAGGCAAAAGTCGCCGTTGGGGCGGATGCTCAAGCCGAGGTCGGCATTCTGACCATTCAATTTGCCGACGTACTCCCAAAGTCCGACGACGGGGGAGGCCGACGCAGTCCTGTTGGGAGTCCGCTGGTCGAGGTTGGCGTCAACTTTCTTGAAAGTCTCCTGGTTCGGCTTCGGCTCGAATTGGTATCCCGCCTCGGTCAGAAAATTGGGGGAGAGCACGGGCAAATCGAGGCTTTGGATCCCGGACTTCCGCAATGCCGGGATGTCGGCCAGGATCGACTCGCCCTGACGGGCCTGCTGCAAATCCTTGTCGCCGATCTCGACCGCCTTGTCGAAATCGCCTTTGCCGACGACGGTCGCTTCGACGGCGAAGAGCTGCCCTTCCGGCAGATAGACGGCCGGGAAGCAGTGGCCGGGAATCACGATCAGGACCGTGTGCAGCCCGACCGCCTCGCAGGTGCTCGCCCAGAGGATGGCCAGGTCGATACATGTTCCGGCGTGGTTCCGCAAGACGTCACGGCCGTACTTGACGTGCTGGCGGAACTGCGCTCCGTGCATGTACGTCGGGGGCGACTGATAGGAAATGCGGTTTTCGACCATGAAATCGTAGAGGGCTCGCAGGAATTTGATCGCCTCCGCATTCGTGAAAGCGGCCCCGACTCCGCCGGCCCGCCCGCGCATGCGGCCGGCCAGTTCCTGGATCACCGGATCGCTGGGCGTCGTGAAGGAGGCAAGCACGGGGGGAAGATACTCCATCCGGTCCGAGAAATTCATGATCTCGGAACCGGCCAGGCCGCTGAAAATCGTCTCGTTACAGCCCAAGAGCTCGAGCTTCCGCGATTCCGACTCGGAAAACTTTTCGCCGTCCGGGCGCCGGTACTCATATTCGATATTGAGCATCACAGGGCGCGAACCGGTGAGCACGTTTAATTTGTCGAGCGCGAAGACGGGATAATACGGATCGACGACCGTCTGGCCGGGGTACACCTTGCTGGTATGCCGCCACTGGCTCCACGATGTGAACCCGTCGATGCGGAATCGGACCCGATAGTCCGAAAGCGTGGCCGAGCCGGTGTTGTCGAAGCGGCTGCGAGCCGCCCAGAGAAATGAAAACCGCTCATTGCTATAGCACTTCGCGAGGCAGCTCATGATCGAGTCTTTGTGCTCGACGGCGAAGGCCGAGTCGACTTTTCCCGGTTCCCCGGTCTTTGGCTCGAAGTCGTAGGAGAAGAACCGTTCGGCCGGATTGTTCTTCAGATTCGTGCTGCCGCCCGGGCACTCGAGCCTCACGATCAGGTTGGTGAGGCCAAGCTGGCCGGTCGTGTTCTCTTCATAGAGGGCCGTCGTATCGTGGATGTCGATGAGTTCCAGTGCCGCACCCGGCTCGAAGGCGATCGACCACCGGTTGCCATGCTCGACGCGAGCCAACCCGCGCTGCGTGTAATGGATATCGACAGGTACTCTGCATGTCGTTAAAAGTGCCGTCGATGTTTTCCAGAAGAGCCCAATGCCGACCGGCCCCTAACTTGCGCAGGAGGATCGCGATGTTGGGGGTTCGGCTCTTGAGCGTCGTATAGACGTTCGTGGGAGCCGTCAGTGTCAACCGGATATCCGCGTTCCCCACGGTATCGAGCTTGATCGTCCGCCGGATTTTGAGCGCGGTCTGTTCCTGGGCGACCGCACTTCTGGTGAGCAGGGCCGTCGAGAAAAGAACCGCGGCGACGGCAATGGTCCGTCTCCACAGCGGTCGGCTCGGAGTGAAGCGAGACATGTCGATACCCTCGGATCGTAAGTAGGTGAAGTCGCCCGTGCGTCTTCACCGATACCGGCAGCCTCCAACCGTGTGAGCGGCCGACGGTGCAATACTTAGTCTAGGTTCGAATCTCGCCCGAGGTCGGGATCGAAGAAATCGTTCGTAGGACGTTTGTCGGTCCTGACGGCCAAATGGCTTACATGCTTCTTCGTCGTTGTCGCCGGGTGGCCGACGGCGCCCTGAAAAAGGCGACGCCGCCCACCAAGAAATCTTGATGGGCGGCGTTTGGCGAATCTGCGAACGATCAGACGCCCGCCAGACACTTCATCCCTGGGCCCGGTGGAAGAGGACGGCCGTATTCTGGCCCGGCATCTGGATTGCCAGTTTCTCTCCGACCATCCAATACTTGAACTGGTTCGTTCCCGTCTCGTCGGTGAGGACCAAATAGTCGCCGTCGACCCGCCACGTCCCGAGGCTCTTCAACTGGACCGGCTGGCCGTCGGCGCCTTTCGTAATCATCACGAAGCACATCCGTCCGTCCTCCCGCAGCGACAGACCCATGTCGACATACCGTTGGCCGAGTCGGCCGGTGTATCCCCACAGGCCCACGACCGAGGAGACCGAACGGCCCGGTTTGGGCTGGTTGTCTCCCGCTTGCACGGTCCGCGTCTCCGGACGGTTTTCGCGAACCGGCGGCTTGATGTCGAAACGGTAGCCCGAGTCGCTGAGGAAGTTCGGCGAGATGGACGGAAGGTCCAGGCTCATGATTCCCGATTTCCGCAGGGTGAGGATGTCGGCGACGATCGACTCGCCCTGATTGGCCTTTTGCAGGTCCTGCCGCCCGATCTCAACCGCTTTGTTGAAATCGCATTTGCCAATTCCCGTGGATTCGATCGCGACCAGTTGGCCTTCCGGCAGATACACAGCCGGGAAGCAGTGGCCGGGAATCACGATCAGGACCGTGTGCAACCCGACCGCCTCGCACGTGCTGGCCCAGAGGATGGCCAGATCGATGCACGTTCCGGCGTGGTTCCGCAGAACGTCGCGGCCGTACTTGATGTGCTGGCCGAACTGCGAGCCATTCACGTACGTCGGCGGCGACTGGTACGCGATGCCGTTGTCGACCATCCAGTCATACAGCGAACACAGGAACTTGGCCGCTTCGGCGTTGGTGAAGGCCGCGCCGACGCCGCCCGCCCGACCGCTGATGCGGCCGGCCAATTCCTGGATCACCGGATCGCTCGGCGTCGTGAACGAGGCCAGCACGGGGGCGATGTATTCCAAGCGGTCGGAGAAGTTCATCATCTCCGAGCTGGCCAGTCCGCTGAAGATCGTCTGGTTGCAGCCCAGGATCTCGAGCTTCCGCGAATCGCTCTCGGTCACTTTTTCGCCGTTGGGTCGGTGGTATTCGTATTCGGTCTCGAGCATCACCGGGCGCGGGCCCGTGAGGACGTTCAGCTTGTCGAGATCGAACACGGGATAATAAGGATCGACAACCGTCTGTCCCGGATAGACCTTGCTCGTCTGGTGCCACTCGCTCCAGGCGCTGAAGCCTTCGATGCGGAACCGCACGCGATAGTCGGAGAGAACCGCCGAGCCGCTGTTGTCAAAGCGACTGCGGGCCGCCCACAGGTTGGCGAAGCGCTCGTTGCTGTAGCACTTGGCCAGGCAGCTCATGACGGCGTCTTTGTGCTCGACGGCGAACGTGGCGTCGACCGATCCGTTCGGGCTGACCGTCGGAGTGAAGTCGTACGTGAAGGCTTTGGCTTCCGCATTGCTCTTGAGGTTCACGCTTCCCTCGGGGCATTCGACGCGAATGATCGCGGTCGACAGGCCGATCTGGCTGCTGCCCGTCTCCTGATAAATCGCGGTCGTGCCGTGGAGATCAACCAGGTCCAGGCCCGAACCAAGGGCAAAGGGAATCGACCAGGTCTTGCCGTGCTTGATGCGGGCAAATCCGCGCTGCAGGTAGTGAATATCGACGCAGTTCTGCATGTCATTGAAGTTGCCATCGACGTTTTCCAGGATGGCCCAACCGCGGCCGGCTCCCAACTTCCTCAAGATGATGGCGACATTGGGGCTCTTGGTCTTCAGGCTCGTATAGAGGTTGGTCGGAAGCGTGATTGTCATGTGGACCTTGGCGTTGCCAACCGGGTCCAGCGTGATGTTCTGCTTGATCTTGACCGTGGTTTGCTCTTGCGCCGAAGGCCGCTGCCGGTCAGCGTAATCGACAAAACGAACACGGTGGCAGCGGCGGTCAGTTTGAACAGCGAGTTTTTGGTGCGGGGGCGGGACATTCGTATCTCCTTGGGTCAGGGGTTATTGGGAACTGATCGTTCGTCGTCAGTTCCAATACCGGCTCCCTCGGACCGTGTGACATCCTCGAGGCTCATTCAGCAGAGAGCGAAGTGCAGCATCTGCCGATCGGCCTTGGCCAAGGTGACATGTAAGCCCTGAAACAAACAGGACTTGCGATCGTGCAGTGGTTCGTCTCGATTGAATGGGCGGGAGGCATGAATCCCACGAGAATTTTGATTGCGGCTCCGCGCCACGATCTTGGCGATTTGTGTCGGCGTTCGAGGGTTTTGTCGGTCGAGCCTCGACGGTCGAGACATGCAGCGAGTAGAAAGATGAGTGCCGCGGAATTATGCTAGCTCTCTGCCTTTGACACACCTTGGCGCGCTGCCTGGCGCCCCGCCGTCCACTTCATCAGGACACATGCGATGTCGAAAAACGTGACGCAATTTAATCGTCGAGGGTTCTTGAAAGGCTCGGTTGCGGCCGGCGCTGCGGCGATGGCACCGATGATCATTCCCAGTTCGGCCCTGGGGCAAGGGGGAGCAGTCGCTCCCAGCGAGCGGATCGTGGTGGGCGGAATTGGCATCGGCAACCGGGGAACTTACGACCTCGGCTGCTTCCTGGAGCAAAAGGACGTTCAATTCGTCGCCGTCTGCGACGTCAAAGAAAAGCGCCGCGTCGCCGTCAAGAAAAAAGTCGACGAACACCACGGCAATCAGAATTGCGCGATGTATCGCGACTTTCGCGAGCTGCTTGGACCGCAGCGATATCGACGCGGTGCTGATCGCCACCGGACCGAATTGGCACTGCACGGCCGCCATCAACGCGGCCCGCGCCGGCAAGGACATGTATTGCGAGAAGCCGTGCACGAAGAACATCTCGCAAAGCCTGCTGCTGGCCGAGACGATGCACCGCACGGGCCGCGTCTTCCAAGCCGGCACGCAGCGGCGGAACTTGCCCCACTTCGCGTTCGCCTGCGAGCTGGCTCGCACCGGAAAGCTCGGCAAGCTCAAGAAGGTCTACGCCCACCCGGCGGGGATGACGCCCACGATCAGCGGCTGGCTCCCCGCGGAGAAGGCCCCGCCGATCGAGAAGGTCGACTGGAACATGTACCTCGGACCCGCCGCCTGGCGTCCGTATAACGAAAAGCTGCTCGACGGCTTCAATTTCGAGAAGGGGGGCGGGCTGGTCGGCGGCGGCGTGCTGGAATGGGGTTCGCACTGCGTCGATCTCTGCCAATGGGCCGTCGGAAATGACCGGTGGGCTCCCGTCGAGTACAACCCGCCGAAAGACGGCGCAGATCGTCGCCCGCTATCCGAACGGCGTCGAGTTGATCTTCCGCGAAAAGGGCTGGATTCCGCTCGGTTCGTGCCCCGTGCGATTCGAAGGAGAGACCGGCTGGGTCGAGACGGGCGACAGCGGCAAGATGGTGCTCAGCTCGCCCGAATTGCTCGCCGGCCGCACGATCCCGGATGTCGGAAGGCTACCCGGCCACGTTCCACGTGCGCGACTTCCTCGACTGCGTGAAGTCGCGGAGCCTGCCCAAAGGGAACGCCGACACGGCCTGCTACGCCCACATCGCCTGTCACGCGACGAACATCGCGCTCTACTTGGGCCGGCAAGTCAAATACGACCTGAAGAAAAACGAGTTCATCAACGACGACGAGGCCAATCGGCTGCGCTCCGAGGCGCTGCGCGAACCGTGGCGACTCTAGGGCCGCCTTCAAAACAGCAAACGTCATTCACCGCGGCCGGTTGCCGGACCGCTTCAAACACAAGACGCGATAACAACTCGTCTCCATAAAACATCCGGAACACACCCGTGCAACAAATTCGACAAATCGCGCTTTCTGTCGTCTGTCTTCTGGCGGTTGCTCTTCCTGTCGCTGCCGGCGACTGGCAGATGGAGGGGGGCCGAGCCCCGTCTCCGAAGAAAGAGAAGGACCTGATTGCCGTCCTGCACTCCAAGGCCCCCAAGGCGAAGAAGGCCGACGCCTGCAAGGATCTGGCCGTCTACGGCTCGAGCGCCGCTGTGCCCGAACTCGCTAAGTTGTTGGCGGATGAACAGCTCGCCTCGTGGGCGCGAATCGCCCTGGAAGCGATTCCGGGACCAGAATCGGAGAAGGCCCTGCGCGACGCGCTCCCCAAGTTGCACGGCTTGCTGCTGATTGGTGCCATCGATTCGATCGGCGTCCGCCGCGATGCGGCCGCCGTCACTCCGCTGACAGGTCACTTGCAGGACAAAGATGCCGCCGTCGCTTCGGCAACAGCCGCCGCCCTCGGAAAGATCGGCAACGCGGACGCGGCCAAGGCCCTGGAACAATCGCTCGCCTCGGCGCCTCCCAAGGTCCGTTCGGCCGTGGCAGAGGGGCTGGTCGCTGTGTGCCGAGCGTTCGCTCGCCAAAGGTCAGGATGCCTCGGCGGTTGCCATCTACGACGAAGTCCGCAAAGCGGACGTTCCCAAGCAGCGGATTCTGGAAGCCACGCGCGGCGCGATCCTCGCCCGTAAGCAGGAGGGCATCGCCCTCTTGCTCGAGCAACTGCGTTCGCCCGAAAAGCACATGTTTCAGATGGCGCTCGGCACGGCCCGCGAATTTCCCGGAGCAAAAGTCGACGAGGCCCTGGCGGCCGAACTCGATCGCGCAACGCCCGAGCGGGCCGCGCTCGTGATCGGCGCGATGGCCGATCGCAAGGAGACGGTGATCCTCAGTGCCGTGCTCAAAGCGGCCGCCCACGGTCCCCGCGAAGTGCGGCTCGCGGCCGTCAAGGCGTTGGGCGGCGTGGGGAACGCGTCGTGCCTCTCGCGGCTGTTGGAGACGGCTCTCGAATCCGATGCCGAACTCGCGACAGCCGGGAAGCAGGCACTCGCCGATCTTCCGGGACAGGACGTCGACAAAGATATCGTCGCCCGCCTGCACGGCGCCAGGGGAAGATTTATCCCTTGCTGATCGAGTTGGTCGGCGAGCGCCGCGTCCAGGCGGTTCCCGATCTGGTGAAGGCGCTCGGATGATGCCGACAAAACGGTTCGCAGTGCCGCATTGACGTCGCTGGGCACGACCGTTCCCGCCGACCAGCTTTCGGTCCTGATCACGCAGGTCGTCTCTCCCAAGCACGCGGAAGACGAACCGGTCGCCGAAAAGGCGCTCAAAGCGGCCAGCGTCCGCATGGCGGACCGCGAGGCGTGCTCGACCAAGCTTGCCGCAGCGATGGAACACGCCTCGGTGCCGACCAAGATCGCCCTCGTGCGAATCCTCGCCGCCGTGGGTGGGACGAAGGCCCTCGCCACTGTGGGCGCAGTCGGCGAAGACAGGCAATCCGGAACTGCAAGACGCCAGCAGTCGGCTGCTTGGGAAGCTGGATGACGATCGACGCGGCCCCCGTGCTGTTGGATTTGGCCAAGACCAGCTCCAGCGAAAAATACCGCGTGCGGGCCCTTCGCGGCTACATCCGCATCGCCCGGCAATTCACCATGACCGAGCCGGAGCGGATCGCGATGTGCCAAAAAGCGCTGGCGACCGCCACGCAGCCGGCCGAGCAAAAACTCGTGCTCGAAATCCTCGCCCAGAAGCGCTATCGCAGCCTCGAGACGCTCCGCCTCGCCGCCAAGCTGACGAAGCGATCTGCCGAAGCTGAACAAGGAGGCCACGCAAACAACGCTCACCATCGCCCGCGAAATGGGCGACGAAAAACACAGTGCGACGGCCGACGAAGCCCGCGACATCCTGGCCCACGCGCGGCTCGGCAAAGTGAAGCTGGAAATCGTGAAGGCCGAATACGGCGCGGCAAGCAAAGAAAAGGATGTCACGAAGATGCTGCAAAAGCACGCCGACGGCATCCAGTACATTTCGCTGCCGTCACCCAGCTATCCCGTCGCTTTCGGCGGAGATCCGGCACCGGGAACCGCGAAGAAACTGAAGATCCAATACAAGATCGACGGCAAGTCGGGCGACGAAACGTTCGCCGATAACGCGATCGTGATTCTGCCCATGCCCAAATAGGACTGCAGCGCTACGTCGCGCATTCCGACGAGCCGCCGGGACGTCGATCAAGGCAATTCGCGCAGCCGCAGGTTCTTGAAGTCGATCGGCGAGCCCTCCGACTCGAGGCACAGATAGCCTTCGGCCGGGTGGCACGCCGATCCGCCGGAGACCTCTTCGCCGTTAACCCACAACCGCACTTCGCCGTTGATGCCGCGAATGTAGTAGTGGTTCCACTCGCCGACCCCTTTGCTCAGGTTCTTCCGCGGGAAACTGCGGCGGCCATCGGGTGACGAGGGCGGAAACGGCTTGATGCTCGACGTGCCGACGGAAAAGACGTCGCCGTTCGTCGTGAACCAATCGGCCTTCTTGCCCGTCTGCCGCTCGTAATTCGTCAAGTAGCCGTGGTCGAGCACCTGCACTTCGATCCCGCTCGGGAGTCGCGCGCGGTTGTTGAGCTTCGCGATCGCTTCCGGCGAAACCCAGACGAACACCCCGGAGTTCCCGGCGAACTTCAAGTGCCGCCACTCGAGCACCATCTCGAAGTTCCGCACGGGCTTTTTTAGCCGCGCAACGCCGATGGGCGTTCCCTTGCAGTGAATCATCCCCTCCCGCATCGACCACGTGTCGAGGTCGCAGTTGACGTTGACGAAGTCGTCCAACGTTAACGGGCGCCAGCCGGGCCCGTTGCCGTCGATGCACGCCTTCCGCAAAACGGCCGCGTCGTCCGCCACCAGCGCAGGCGGTTGAAAAGAAGAGAGCCGAAAGGACCACGCCGAACGCGAGCTTTGCGGTGCTTGTCATCATGCCGCCAAACTACTGCGGCCGACGGAGCACATCAAGCGAGACCGCTCGAATCCATGAAAACGTTACACCGTTTGCCGACGCAAGTTGCGCGCGAACCGGGTCCTTTTTCACAGAATTCCTTCCGCGTGCGTGTCACAACCCGTCGGCCCGGCTTTATGGGAACGTGAACCCCGGGAATGCCCGGTTTAAGCCATCCCTTGCAACCCACGCCCCAGGAGAGAAAGCCATGTCGAGCCAGTTGCCCGCAATCAATGACGCGATGGAATGTCCGGCTTCTGCCCCCGCCCCGCGAACGGCCTGCCCTCGGACCGGCAATCGCTGGGTCCGGATCGCCGTCGGAATTTGCGTGATGGTGGTCGGCTTCTCGCAGCTCTGCCGCGGACTTGTCCTTTTGACCGGCGCGACGAACTACGGCATGCGGCTCAAGGTGAATCAGAGCGACCTGTATTACACCTCGGCCGTTTCGAAAGCGGACGCCCAGCGGCTGCGCAGACGTGCTCGTTAAATCGAAGATCTGCGGCGAGAATCAGATCAGCATGCAGATCACGAAAAGCGGCCACATGCTGCAATTCCGTTTCGTGGTGAAGCCCGGTGCCGACAAGGATGAAAGCCAAATCCCCACCGTGCAGGCGATGGGCGCCATGCTGTCGTCGGTGGTCTTCGGCGGGGCTCCGCTCGAAGTCCACTTGTGCGACGATCACTTCCAGACGCTGCGCAGTCGTCCCCGTGACCGCCACCAAATGACCGGCTCACCCGAACGTTCGATCCTCGTGCCGGACCGCGTGCGAAGAGGGCCTTTCAGTTGTTGGACGGATTCTCGTTCGAGAGAGCCGTCCGCAACAGCGTTTCCAGTTGCGTCGCCCCGGGGACTGGCACGGTGAGCATCTGAAAGGCCTGCGAGGCCTTGACGGCCGCGCTCTTGAGCGAATGTTGGCACGCGGCGGTCTTTTCCGGTCCATAACTGACCAAGAGATTGTTGAGCGCGTGCCGCCGCACCGCGTGCGGCGCGTCGATCAAGTCGGCCAGCGCCTCGGCCACGCTCAAGGACCGGTGAAACCCCATGTCGAGGCCCAACCGGTCCGCGTCACTGGCCGACCCCAGGTGATGCAGCACGGGCATCAAGAGCGACGTGGGCATGTCCCACCGCTTCATAATGGCGGCCGAAATCTCGCCGTGCGTGCAGCCGATCTCGGTCTGCTCTGCCGCCGCCAGCTTGATGTGCCCCACCGTCCGCCACCGCTTGAGTGCCGCCCGGTACTCTTTGGGATACGTGCACATCGAGCGCGAGCATGCCCACGTCCTGCAGGATGCCCAACAGGAAGGCCGTCTCTTCCGAGCGACCTTCGAGCTCCTTCGCGACCATCGAGGCCGTGCTGGCAATCACCATCCCTCGCCGCGCGTGCCAGCTTTGCAGCTCGGTCGGCAAGTTCTTGGCGAGGCCCCCCATGCCGGCGGTCACCGCGGCGTTAAGCACCGTGCCGATCGTCGGCCGCACGCCCAGCACGCGGACGGCATCCTGCACGGTGGCCACCTCGCGGGAAATTCCATTGCTTGACGCGTTGGCCGCCTTCAACACGACGGCCGTCGCCTTCGCGTCGAGCGAAATCGCCTGGCACAGCTCGTCGATAGGAACCTTGTTCGTCTCCATTTCCTGATACTGCAACAGCTTGCAGGTCAGCTGCGACAAGACGGGCAGCTCGCCCACCCGGTCGACAATCGCCTGGGCCTGGAACGGGATCACATCCTGCTCGCGAGCCTGCCGGCTCAAGAGACGGTGCGCCGCCTTGACGATCTCCTCGTCGCTGACCGTCGTCTCCAGCAGGCCGACGCCTCCCAGCGTTTTCGCCTCGCTGGCCAGGCGTTGCTTGTCCTCATCGAGGACAATGGCCGGGAGCCAGTTGAGTCCCGTCCGCAGCTTCTGCACGACCTCCATTCCCGTGAAGAAACCGCCCATCTGGTTGTCCAGGATCAACAGCTTGACGCGCCTGGCTTCAACCAGAACGCGGAGCGCATCGGCGCTGGCAACCGGTGTCGCGTCGATTCCCGACGCGCACAGCGCGGTGGCCAAAGCGGCTGATCGCGACTCCTCGCGGCGAAAGACCGCCGCACACTGATCGATCGATGTCTGTCGATCGGCGTCGCCCGAAGCACTTTTCGTCGCGGCTCCCTTGGAAGCCACGTTCTGCCGATCACCTGCGGGGGAAATCATCTCTGCCTCCTTAACTCCACTTGCGCCACCAACGAGACGCCCCCCAGGGCCGCAGGCTGTGTCAACAACAGCAAGCCGCTGGCAATCTCGACGGGCTCCGTTCGGCTTCGACTCAACACCTTGGTCGCGGCCGGACGGAACAGCCCGGCATCGCGGGAGCACGAAACATTAGATCACGTTCACGAACGGTCAAACTGTTTTCAGAAGATTCACTTCCGCAACATGCCACTAAGATCGGCACGACCGGCCCTTCCACCTTTGCGGGCGGCGAGTTGATGAAATCCCATTCAGAAATTGGTGCAAATACCCAGAGGACGCCGCGGGTCCGCGTTGCACTAAACGGCCCGCCTCGAGCGCCGGTTTCTCATTCACCCAAGTGTCCAGCTCAGAATTTCTGAACAATTTTTGCACAGATCCCCGATTTTTCTGTTTTTTCTGCGGCGCAAAAAAAGGGAAACCACCACAGAAAAATCCCCGCCGCCGCCACCCCCCCTTGACTCTTGCCGAATAATTGATGATGCAAAAGTTGTAGTCCGCGCTCGCCACCCGGCGCGGGGCAAGCTGCCAGCTTGCCACCGTGGGTTGGCGCGCAGTTCGCGGGGTAAGCTGCCAGCTTGCCGAATTGGCTTGTTTGGCAAACAGTCTGCGACGCCGAAAATCCAACCGCCGCTACCCGGAGCGACTCGCACCGGGGCGCCGGCAGCAACATCGCACTGCGCAAGCGTCTCTTTTCAAACGTGGGGTAAGCTGCCAGCTTGCCTCTTCTTTTCGCAGAGCAAACTGCCACCCGGCAATTGTTCGACTCATCCAAAAGTCTGACCTTCGGTCTCGGCCAGTTCCTGATCGCCGCCGTTTTTACGCGAACTCGTAAAGCCGATGGCGAGGGCACCGGCCACGACCAAACCGGCTCCGCACGTGGTCATCATGGGCCAGATTTGGCCGACAAAAAGTGGAATCAAAAAGGCGAGACCGAGCGCAAGCGACTTGTAGGCGTCATCCCTCGGCACCCGGCCGACAACGGTGAGGGCGCGGCGCCCCATTCTGAGGCACGCGACTCCGATGAAGAGATCCAGAATCATCCCCAACAGGTAGACGAAACCGTCGCCAAATTCGTTGCCGGCGTGCCCCCTCCAGTCGTAGCTAAAATTGCCCATGCGAACGGGAATCACGACGGTCCAAACCAGACAGAGCAATCCGACAAACGCCCATAGAATCCCGGCCGTTCGCCGCATCGTGTGGTCCCCTTTCTTGGCTGGCATTCCCCGCGAGCGAGCCGATCCACTTCGGAGTTAAGATCAAGGCGTCGTCGAGTGGCTCCTATCACGCGTTTTGTTGTCGCCAGTCATCGAAAGTCCAACTCCAATTTCCGTCGGCCGTGCCGTCACACCAACTGCAACTCCTCGGGCCCGCCCCGCTTCCGCCGAGGCGATGGATCGAATTGGTCGATCTTGACGGTCCCTTTCGGGAACCTGGCCAACACCTCCAGTTCGCCGCCGAGTGCCTTGACGATCTTCCGCAGCGTCGAGATCTGCATATCGGATTGCTTTTCCAGCTTCGAGAGGCTGGGTTGCTTGATGCCCAGGGCCTCCGCCAGTTGCTGCTGGCTTTTCCCGGCGACCTGACGCAGCTCGCGTAACAGCAACTCGCCGAGCAGCTCCTGAGTGCGACGGGCGGCCTTCGCCCGTGTCCGCTTTGTGGTGGTCCGCTTGACCAGTTCATCAAATGATTTTGCCATCTCAGCGTCAGTTTTTTCCGGGTTTTTCTCTGGTCTTATGGGCTTTACCAAGAAAATCAGGGGTGGCCGATGAGCGCCAACACCGGCTCAGAGCACGTCCCAACGGATTGGGTATTTGTCGAGATCTTCGACCGGGACGACCAGCGGACAGAGCATGACAGCCTCACCCGCTCGGCGCGCCTCTTCTTCTGTCTGGCGGAGGGCAATGACCTTCCACGTTCCGGTGTAAATTGCGGCAAATCTGTCCATTTCGCCGAACGTGGGCTTACCCGGCATTTCTGTCATGGCATCCATCGGTTTCAATTCCCGCTCGTTCGCTTGCCAGTTCTTGCTTCGCGGTCTGTCGGGTCGGTCATCCAATAATTTTAACTATTTCTGCAACACAGCGTTACGGAACGTCTTTTACAGCGCGCTGTAAAAATGATCTTCGTGACTGTGAAGCCCTGCGTCATACTCGGGGTCATCTTCATCCTTCCGCGATCAGCCCCACGATCGCCAAACCCTTCTCGTCTTTCATCTACTTGCCAGGCAAGGCCTGCCGCTGTTGTTCGTGGCAGCCATTTCCGCGCCACTTCTTCCTCTCCTGCCTTATTGACATGGATCGCGCAAGATGACCACACTGGCCCCCATGATCGACTCGTTGCAGATCAAGAATTTCAAGTGCTTTCGGACTTTATCGCTGAGTGATCTCGGCACGCTAAATGTCGTCGTCAGTGACAACGCATCCGGCAAGACCGCACTCCTTGAGTCGATTTTTCTTTCACAAGTTGCGAACCCAGAGGTGGTTTTTCGGATGCGGCTCTTCCGTGGGCTTGGTGGCAATCTCGCCCTGTCTGCGTCGCGAGCGGCGTACGAAGCGCTCTGGAAACACCTTTTCTTCAATTTTGATCAGCAGAAGCGCATCGAAATAAAAGCAACTGGCAATACAGAGCAGGCACGTTCGCTAAGCATCTTTTACGATCCAGACCAACCTGCAGAGATTGCGCTCCCTGCCGGCGCTGCCACGCAATCGGATGCAGCAGCGATAACTCCGATTACTTTTGAGTACACTGCCGGCGCATCGGAAGAGCCGAAGCGGATCCAGCCATCTCTCAGCAAGGGCGGCATTTCCTTTGGCGGTCTGTCCGGGCCGCCAAGTCTGTGCGCATTTTACTCCTCTTCCTTTTCCACTGTTGTTGCACCTGAAGAACTGGCCAATCAATTTTCTAACATGCGGAAAACTCGCAAGCAGCATGATTTTAAAAGGATCATGCGACTCCTCTATCCTCAAATTCGCGATTTTAGCGTCGAAACGGATGGCGGAACTACGATGCTGTATTGCGACGTCAAAGGTCTCCCTGAATTGGTCCCCGTCAATCTGGTGTCCGCAGGTCTTCATAAACTTGCGGCGATTCTAGTGGGAATGACCAGCCATCCTCGTGGCGTGATTCTCATCGATGAGATCGAAAATGGATTTTACTTCGAGAAGATGCCCGAGATTTGGCGTGCTCTTGTAGTTTTTTGCAAGAAACTATCGGGGCAGTTATTCGTCACGACGCACAGCAAGGAATGTCTCCAGGCGCTTCTGCCGTCGCTTCGCGAGAACGAGAAACACGTCCGCTTAATCAGGATTGAAAATAAAAAGGGAGTTGCGATAGCAAAGTCGTTTCAAGGAAAGGAATTCGAGGCGGCGATCGAGATGGACGTCGACTTCAGATGAGAGGCGAAGTGCGTGGCCGCCGAAATTATTATTATCTGCGAAGGCGTCAGCGATGTTAAATTCCTTCGGCAGGTGGTTAAGGCGAACAATCTTCAGGCCAATATCGCCGTCAAAGAGGTCGGAAAAGGCGAGAGGGGAATCACCTGTATCGGGAAACAGCTAGAGGTGTCCTGCCTCAGATGGAAATGGACTTCGGCTCCGGTTGGGTTAGCATAACCTGAACCGGAGGTCTTGTTCATGTCTCGTCCTCGCAGGAACTTCACCGCGGAGCAAAAGGCGGAGATCGTCCGCAGGCATGTCGCAGGCAAAGAGCCTGTCTCCAAGCTGGCTGAGGAATTCGAGCTGCTCCCAACCCAGATCCACACCTGGGTCAACCAGGTGCTGGCGCAAGCCGCTCGGGCATTTGAGCGGTCGGCGGGCAACGGCCGCGTCGAGAGCGCCAAGGAGGCCCGCATCGAGCACCTGGAAGCCAAACTGGCACAGAAGAACGAAGTCATCGCCGAGCTGTTGGAGGCCAACGTCCGCGAAAAAAAACGCAATGGGGTGCTCTGAACGGGCGTTGGGTTCCCCACGACACGCGCGACCAGATCGTCGATTACATCGGCCACTGGACCGCGCGCCCAACTGCCAGCCAAGAGGCTCTTGAGCTGGCTCGGCCTGGGCAAGAGCAAGTTCCACGCCTGGAAGGAGCGCTACGGCCATGCCAACGAGCACAACGGGAAGATCCCCCGCGACTTCTGGCTGGAAGACTGGGAGAAGCAGTCCATCCTCGACTTCCACGACCGTCATCCGCTAGAGGGCTATCGGAGACTCACCTTCATGATGCTCGATGACGACGTGGTGGCCGTCAGCCCAGCCAGCGCCTACCGCGTGCTCAAATCGGCCGGACGGCTGGACCGCAGGTGGCAAAAGCCCTCGAAGAAGGGGACCGGCTTCGTTCAACCGCTTCGGCCGCACGAGCACTGGCATATCGATATCTCCTATCTCAACCTGGAGGGAACGTTCTACTTCCTGATCAGCCTGCTCGATGGATCGAGCCGCTACCTGGTGCATTGGGAGCTGCGCGAAACCATGAAGGAATTCGATGTGCAGGTGATCGTGCAAAAGGCGCTCGAGAAATATCCGGGTGCCCGACCGCGCATCATCTCCGACAATGGACCGCAGTTCGTCGCGCGGGACTTCAAGGAGTTCATCCGCCTGGTGGGGCTGACGCACGTGCGCACCAGCCCCTATTACCCTCAGTCGAACGGCAAGAAAGAACGCTGGTACGGGTCACTGAAGCGCGAGTGTCTTCGGCCGGCTTGTCCCGCGACGGTCGAGGAAGCTCGTCGTCGTGTGTCTTCCTACGTGGACCACTACAACCACGCTCGCTTGCACTCGGCGTTGGGTTACATCACGCCGGCGGACAAACTCAATGGCCTGGAGGAGGTGATCTTCGCCGAACGCGATCGCAAGCTGGAACAAGCCCGCGAACGCCGGCGACGCGCGCGTCAGGCGGCACGAGGAATTGCCTGATGGTTCCCACGGCGGCACAATCAAACGCGGCCTGGACGGAGGATAGGGCAACGCAGAGGTGCGACCCGAGCGCCGTTCCAGGGGCTGAGACCGAAGGCCGGGCGGCTTCACTGCCGCCCGCCTTCACTCCCCTTCGGGATCAGCATCCAAGCGAAAAACCTTCGCGGCACGAGGCCGCGACATCTTCCACAGGATGTGCTTCTCAACTCGCTAACGTCAACCGGCCCAAAGTCCAATTCCCGCTGAACCAGGACAGAGGCAGTGCAGACCGATCGGGAGATGGAAAACAAGAAGCTTGTTGTCGTGATCGCCGACAACGACTCGGACCCGAATGCGAACTTTGAGATAGTTAAAGCACAGATTCTGAAAACCGGTACGTTTGGGGTTCCTGAGCAGCCCAGAAAGCTCACAACGCCTGCCGTTCTACATCCGGGAGACGGCCGCACAACGGCAGATATTATCGTTGTGATGCTTCCGTGGGACGGCAAAAAAGGCAACCTAGAAACGCTTCTGTTTGCGGCCGGAACGAAGAAAAACAGGTCGCTGGCCAAATGCGTCAATCAGTTCGCATTGTGTGCTGGACGCGACGAGTGGAGCATTGGCAAGCTCTCTAAACTAAAGGCGCGGACGCTGAGGTGCTTCAGGTTGCGCGGACAGTCCATTCTCTTATTTCTGGACAGCCAGTTGACTCTCGAACTCGACCGGGCTGACGTATCCCAACGACGAATGACGACGCTCCACGTTGTAGTACCGAATGTACTCCGAGATCTCCCGGACCGCCTCCGCAGCCCCTCCGTACTCCACCAGCTCCAGTTCCGTCTTGACCGTCCCGAAGCACGACTCCATGAACGCATTGTCGTAACAGTTCTCCGCCGCGCTCATGCTCTGACGCATTCCCGCACGACGCAGCACCTCTCGGTAACGTTTCCCCGCGAACTGTCCTCCCCGATCCGTGTGATGGATCAATCCCAGCGTCGGCTGACGTTCCTTGATCGCTCGTCTCAAGGACCCCAGCACCAAGTCCTCGTCCATCGAACTCCCATACTCCCAGCCCACGATCCGCCGCGACCACAGGTCCATCAGCAGCGCCAAATAGCCGAACCGGCCACTCCCGCTCCGGGCCACCAGCGGAATGTACGTGATGTCCCCCACCCACACTTCGTTCCTGCTCGTCGGCACTCCGCGGCCTGCCAGCAAGTTCTGGTTGTAGCCCAGCCGGTGCCGGCTCTCCGTCGTCCGGGGCTGGTACGAACGGGGCTGAATCGCTCGAAATCCCTGCGTTTTCAGCAGTCGGGCCACCCGCGCCACCCCGCACGCAATTCCCTCCGACGCCAGTTCCACCGCAATCCTCCGGGCCCCGTATCGCCGGCGATGACGCCAGAACACCGCGCTGATCCTCAAGATCAGCTCCCGATCCCGCTCTGCTCTCTGAGACTCCTGCCCACTCCGCCATGCATAGAATCCCGACCGGCTCACCTCCAGCAGATCACACACCTTCGAAGCCTGGAAGCTCTCCGTGATCACCAGCTGATCGATGCCGCTGTACACGTCCCTCACCCGCCGCGGCCGAAAATGGCCAACGCTTTTTTTAGGATGTCTCGCTCCTGCTCGACGCGCCGCAGCTCGGCTTCCAGCTCTCGCACGCGGGCCTCCAGACCGACGGCCGCCGCCCCTCCCTCGCCCACTAACTTCCGCTTCCAGTTGTACAACAGATTGGGGCTCGTCAGTCCCAATCGCTGGCAGACCGAGGCGACCGAATGGCCGTCCAGGACCATCCGTACCGCCTCCTCCTTCAACTCCCGCGTATACTGCCGACGTTCGGCGCGGGGCCGATCACCAGGCTTCCCGGAACTGCTCTTCGACATCGGACAGCTCTCCTCCAGCCGTCCAGAATAAGAGAATCTCCTGTCCGAAAAACCTGAAGCAGGTCACGCTGTTCAGCGCAACTGCCGCGGATAACTCTGATGCGCCAATTCATTGCGCATGGGATCCAGAGGCCGGGGATCCATTTCCGATCACAAGCGACAAATTCGAGCAACTTGCGACCTATCTGAAAGAAATCGTAAAGCAACTCAAGCGATCGCAACGGACAGCCTCGCGAAAGCCAAAGGCGCCGCGTCGTCGCAAGGCCGCAAAAAAATGACGCGCACTGGCGAAGCGCACGTTTATCAGCGGCGTCTGGCATACAGGGGTGAGTCCGATACCCGGCGCAAAGGATATAAAACCGGAACGCAAGTCATTTCCGTGATGGTTCGGCGGTACGAGTTCCGAACCCCGCGCGTCGTCAGACTCGGTGCGATTGAGCCTGCTTGCCGGTCTGTTGGCGGCGGTGGTAAGCTGAAAAAAAGGCGAACTGCTTCGATTCCCAAGGAGCAACCTATGCCGACGCTCGTTCGCATGTCCGCGGCGATGCTTCTCACCATCGGTCCGGGCGCAACATTCGCCGCCCAGGGGACAACTGCCCGAGGGAAGAACGACGGTGATCAAGCCGCCAATAATCGGCTCAAAGCTGCGCCATGACTGACGCGACGCATTCGCCTCTCATCACTCTTCGCATCCCCGGAGACTGGTCGCATCCCGGCGAGCTCGTGGAGCGACTGCCGGGCGGATTTCGCTTGACCCCTGAGGCTTTGGTCCTGCCGAGCGGTGCAAAGATTGATTTCGTCCCGATGCCGCCTGACGATGAGTTTGGCCGGATCTTCGCATCGTCTTGTCGCCGGCCCCCTACGGAGGACGAACGGGCGGTCGTGGACCGCTACACCGTCAATGTCGGGTTGACCGGCCCCGGCGGATCCCTGGAGTCGGCCTTGACGATGATGCAGGCCGGCGCGGCGATCGTGCGGGCCGGCGGCGCGGGCGTGTTCATCGACAACTGCGGGCTGGCCTTTGGCGGCAAGGATTGGCTCGAATTGACCGACGACGGAGGTCCGGAGGCGGTCAGCTTTGCCTTCGCGGCCATCGTCCGCGGACGAGTTGAGGTGTACACGATGGGCATGCAGGTCTTGGGATTTCCCAATCTCCTGCTGCGTGCCTGCGACGTCGATGACCGGGCGGAAACGGTGATCGAGATCATTCGCTACCTCTGCGGCGGCGGCCAACCGATGGACGTGGGCCACGTCCTCGCGGACGACCAGGGACGGCCGCGATTCCAAGTCGTCGCAAAGACGGAGGACGACTTCGATCCCGAAAGCCCGATGCATAATGCATTGGGTGTGTTGAAGATCGTGAGCGCCGAGAGCATCGCGAAAGACAACTGAACTCTCGGCTGGCGAGTGGCGGCGACGCAGAGATTTACCACGCCTTTCCCGCAATGTAACGCGGGATCGCGAAAGACAGGCATGCACGGCATGCCCGACGAAACTCCGTCCAGGATTCGCGCAATTGAAACACGGGGAAACCACGGATTTCACTGATGCCACTGATGAGGAGCAGAGGCAGATTTCCGCTGGGGGTTCAGTTCGCCAATCTTGATCCGCTTTTTATCAGTGCTATCCGTGTGATCCGTGGTCGCTCTGCTCTTTTATTGGTCGCAAGACTCTTTTATTTGATTGCCACCGGGCCGAATGCCGGCAAGGGCATGTCGTTTTCATCGACAATGTTGACGTACGGGGCTGCTCCCGCTCCGTAGTCGCGTAGGGCATGCTGTGCATGCCGCTTCCCGGCAACGATGCGCGGAATCGCGAAAAACCGGCATGCACAGCATGCCCTACAAAACTGACCACTCACTAAACGCGAGGTGCCTGGCATGATCGACCGCAAGTTTGCATTTGCCATCGTGTCGTTGTTGGCTGTACTCGGCTTGATCTGTGCCATCAGCAATGCAGCCAACGAAGTGCCGCTGAAGGGAAAGTGGCCTCGTCAGCCGTTCCAGCCGACCGCGATTTTCGACGCCGACTTCGAGCTGTCGGTGAAGGACGGCCGCATTCACATCCGTTGCGGAGACCAGCTCGATGCGGAAGTGAAACGGATCACCTACGACAAAGTGTCGGACGTGCTGACGTTGGATGATATTGCACTCGAAGAAGGGAAAAGGACTCCGATTCCGCATCCCCGAATCTAAATCCTGGTGCATCCCGATCGGCCCCATCCCGCATTTCAACGCACATCGCCCTAGCCGTCTGGGTTCCTCCAGTTACGCAGGGCATGCTGTGCAGGCATTTGAGTGATCGCAGGATTGCGGACGGAGTCGCGCATGAGTGAGCAACGGCATGAAGGGGATGACGCCGTCAAATTTTGGAGACGCACTTGTATAGTCCTCGGGACTCTGCTCGCGTTGTCCGTCGCGACGATCTGTGCGCTGATCACCGTATTGATTTTGCGAAGCTCCCTGCACCAAGTGGAATTGAACTCGGTCCGCGCCCAGGGTGAGCGGGACCGTGAGATTGTGACCAAGATGTGGCAGGTGGCTAACGACGAATTGAACCGCCTGCGACAGCAATCGCCCCAGGCTCCGCCGCACTCAAAGTGATGCCCCGTCGGGCCGCATCCAAACAACCTGGAAAAAAGTGTTGTTTTTGCCGCACTCTCCTGGCTAGAGTGTCACGGTCGCGTCATCCTGCCGGTTCCGGGCAGGTTTCGTCGACTTGTGGTGGACGGCAGATGCCGCGCTACCGCGGCGTTCGTCGTTTGTGTTTCTTTTGCGCGAAGAAAAAAGGGCCAGTCCATGTCTCGAGTTGTGCTCACACGCTTCCTCCATCGCTTGAACCTCCGCCAGTCGTCCGCTCGCCGCCGGTCGCGCCGGTTCGGCCAGCAGGCCGCGGAGGTTTTGGAGGCACGACAGATGTTGTCGGCCACGCTGTGGGTGGATGCGGGCTCGACGAAGGCGGGCGACTTTCACACGATTCAGGCCGCCGTCAATGCCGCCAACAACGGAGACACGATCAAGGTGGCTCCGGGCGTTTACACGGAATCGGTGACGGCGTCCAAATCCGTGACGATCAGCGGAGGGTTGCCTCACCTCGCCGGCGAGAGCGGGCCCTCGATCATCGAGAGCGATACGACCGCGTTTGCACTCGGGGCCAGTAACACGACGATCAAGGGCTTCACCATCACCACGGCGAGCGCGGCCGGCGTGGGCGTGGCCGTCGGCATCTCGACGGACGGAACGCAATCGGGCTTCACGATCCAGAACGACATCATCGAGGGAGAATTCGTCGGAGTGGCCCTCAACTCCCCGACGACGGGAACCGTTCTGGCGTCGGCTGTCAGCAATAACCAGTTCGAGAACAACGGCACGGCCATCGCGTCCACGCTGGGCCTCGAGAATGCAAAAATCAACGGGAACACATTCAGCGGCGACACGACCTGGTCGGTCGAGGTGAACGGACCGGCCGCGTCGAACGTGCAGATCGTCAACAATCAGTTCACCGGCGACGCTCCCATTCTGCTGGTCAACGCCGACTCGTCGGAGATCGACAACAACACGATCACGAACCCGATCGGCAACGCGATCGATTTGTGGGGTGGCGTCACCAACTCGGACATCAGCAACAACACCATCTCGGTGAGCCCGGCCGGCTTTTCTAACGGTATTTTTGCGGATTCCATTCTGTCGGACGCTGCCAATAGCGGCAACCGATTCGCTAATAACTCGATCAGCGGCTTGGAGACCGGAATCGAGTTGATTACCGCCACCGGCAATACGATTTCCGGAAACACGATCACCGATTGCGACACGGGCATCGAGATTCTCTGAGTGATGCCACGATCAAGAACAACACCGTCAGCGACTACAGCGACGACGGGATTGAAGTCCTCGGCGGCGACGCGGCGATCACGGTCACCGGCAATACGGCAAACGGCGATGGAGAGGCGGGTCTTGAAATCTTGACGTCGAGCGACGTCACATTGAACAACAACACGGCCAATGGGTCGGAGATCGACGCCCACACCGAGGGCGACCTTACCGTAATCGGCAACACGGCCGACAACGGCGTTGGAATCAACCTCAGTGGCGACACCGTTATCGTGAGAAACAACGAGTCCAATGGCGGCACGTTTTACGGCCTGACGGTTTTTGGAACGACAGTCACCGCGACCGGCAACACAGCCAATGACAACGCAGACTTTGGAATTGACATTGCCGGCACGGCGGTCACGGTCACGGGGAATACGGCCAATGGAAATGGCGCGGCCGGCTTCTTCATCAGCGCCCAAACCGGTAACGTCAGCAACAATACGGCCGATTCCAACCAGGGCTCCAGCGCGTTGGACGAGGGCGGATTTGTCATCAGCGGCTTCACGTCCGTGACGAACAACACCTCCACGAACAACACGGGAGATGGATTCCTGCTCGAAAACCTCGACGGGACGCGGTTCGCCAATAACATGGCCACCGGCAACGGCGGCAACGGCATCAACTTGCAAAGCGGCGAAAACGCCACGTTGGCGCACAACACCGGCAGTGACAATACCGTGAATGGATTCAATATCAACGGGGACAGTGCCAAGTTGGTCGGGAACACGGCCGACGGTAATGGAAACGACGGATTCTTGATCGACGTCAACCAGGCAACCGTGATCAACAACTCGGCCGATTCGAATCAAGGAGTGGGCGAGCCGAACACGGTCGACGGGGGAGGTTTTGTGTTCATCGGCGGCACCTTCAACCTCCGGCGGAACAGCTCGACCAATAACGCCGGCGAGGGGTTCCTGCTCCAGAGCACCAGCGGGACGATCGTCAATAACACGGCCACAGGAAACGGCGATGACGGGTTCCTGCTTTTCCAGGCCGGCACGAACTTCGGGCCCAGCGGCAATACGCTCACCCGCAACACTTCGGAAAATAACGGCAATGATGGATTCGATCTGTCGGAATGCGTCGGCAACGTGCTGAACGACAACACGGCCTTGCTCAACACGGTCTTCGACTTGTCGGATGATTCGACCGGCACGGGAACCGCGGGCACGGCCAACACCTGGACGAACAACACGTTTGACACCAGCAATCCGGCCGGCCTGGATTAGTTTGGTCGGGCAGGCGGGCTTGTTAACGCGGAGGGGGCGGACCTACGTACTTGCGACCGGCGCCGGCTCTTGGCGCTCTGGTTGCGGGGCCGGGCGCATGTTGCGGAGGCGGCGGCTCAAGTCGTCGAAGAGCGAGTAGGTCACCGGCGTGACGAGGAGGGCCAAGAGCAGGCTCAAGAGTTGGCCGCCGATGATGACTTTGGCCATGCTGGCGCGGCGCCGGCACCGGGGCCTTGGCCCAGCGCGATCGGGATCATGGCGGCGATCAGCATCACCGTCGTCATGAGGATGGGCCGCAAGCGTGTGTGGTTGGCTTCGACGATCGCCTCTTCTCGCGGCAAGCCGCTCTTGCGGAGCTCGTTCGTCTTGTCGACCTGCAGGATGCCGTTCTTTTTCACGATGCCGATCAGCATGAACAGGCCGAACATGGCGTACAGGTCGATCGGCTGACGGAAGAGCAACAGCGACACGAGGGCGAAGGGGATCGTCACCGGCAGGGCGCTCAGGATGGCGATCGGGTTGAGCCAGCTCTCGAATTGGGCCGCCAGGATCAGGTACATGAAGACGATGCTCAATACGAGCGCCACGAGGAAATAGTAGGCCGTGTCGCGGAGGTTCTTCGCCTCGCCGCCGAACTCGAATTGGTAGCCGGGGGCCATGCCGATTTCTTGCACGATGCTGCGGGCCTTGCGGACCGCCTCGTTGAGCGACAGGCCGTCGGCATTGGCCAGCACCGTCACGGTCCGTTGGCGGTTCAAGCGTTCGATCTGGCTGGGGCCCTGCGTCTCGTTGATGCGAGCGAGGTTCGTCAACTGCACGAGCCCCGCGTTGGGCGACGGGATCGAGAGGTTCGACAGGGTCTGCGGCAGCGTGCGGAACGGTTTGGCCGCCCGCAGCCAGATGTCGTACTGCTCGATCCCTTCCTTGTAGCGGGAGACAATGTCGCCCCCCACGAGCACGCGGAGCGTGGTGGCGATCACCTCGACGGGAATGCCCAGGTCGCTGGCCCGGTCGCGGTCGATGGCCACCTGCAGTTCGGGCTTGCGGAGCGAGAGGGTCGAATCGACGTCGAGCAGGCCGGGAATCTGCTTCAGCCGCTGTTTGATGCGGGTCGAATAGTCGGCCAGCTTGGAAATCTGCGGACCCTTGAGGACGAGGTTGAAGTTGCGCGTGTCGTTCTCGGCCGCGCGGCCGCCTCCCAAGGCGGAGACGTCGTTGACGGCCGTCCGCAGATCGGGGTACTCCTTCAAGATGGCCCGCGCCCGCTTCATCACGGCGAACTGGCTGTAGTTCCGTAAGCTCAAATCCTTCATCCGCAGATAGACCGACGCGCGGGTCACGTCCCCCTGGCCGCGGCCCGTCTTCTGACCGATGGTGGTGAACCGCTGCACGATGCCCGGCAACTCGGCCAGCCGCTGTTCGATCTCCTGCACGACGTCGTTGGTCCGCTTGAGCGTGTAGCCTTCGGGCGTGCGGATCGAGACCTGGAATTCGCTCTGATCGTCGCGCGGCACCAGATTGGCCCCGAGGCTCATCGCCAGGGGCACCGTCGAGGCCACGACCAGCAGGCAGACAACGACCAGCGTCCAGCGATGCCTGAGCGACCAGCCGAGCACCCGGCCGTAAACTCCGTCAATCAGCCGGTAAATCCAGCCCGATTTCGACTGCCCCTTCCCTGCCTCTTCCGGGTCGAGCTTGAGGAAGTCGGCGCAGAGCATGGGCGTGAGCGTGAACGAGACGAACAGGCTCATCAACACGGCAAAGGCCACCGTCAGGCCGAAACTGCGAAAGAACCGGCCGACGATGCCCCCCATGAAGGCCACCGGCACGAAGATCACCACCAGCGACAGGCTGGTCGCCAGCACGGCCAGGACGATCTCGCGCGTGCCGCGGCGGGCGGCGCTCATCGCGTCGAGGCCCCCCTCCTCCATGTGGCGGAAAATGTTTTCGTGCACCACGACGGCGTCGTCGATCACGATGCCGATCGCCAGGATCAAGCCCAGCATGGTGATGTTGTTGAGCGTGAAGCCCATCACGTACATGAACAGGAACGTGGGCACGATCGACGTGGGAATGGCCAGCGTGGCGATCAGCGTCGTCCGCCAGTCGCGAATGAACAGCAGAATCGTCAGCGAGACCAGCACGGCCGCCAGGAGCAGGTGAAACTTCACCTCGTCCATCGAGCTGCGGACGAACCGCGCCTGGTCCTGGATCATTTCGATCTTGATGTCGGGGGGCAGTCCGGGCGAACTGGTCGAGACGCGCCTGCACGGCGTCGGAGACCTGCACCGTGTTGGTCCCCGACTGCTTTTGGATGAACAGGCTGACGGCGTTCTCGCCGTCGAGCCGGGTCAGGCTCCGCGGCTCTTCGACCGAGTCCTCGGCCCGGCCGACGTCGCGGATGCGGATCGGATAGCCGTTGCGGTTGGCGACGATCAGGTCGTTGAACTTTTCGGCCGTCTCGATGCGGCCCAGCGTCCGCAGCACCAGCTCGCGCGGCCCCTGCTCCACGATGCCGCCGGGAACTTCCAGGTTCTGCCGCAGCAGGGCCTGCCGCACGTCCTCGATCGACAGGCCGTACGAGGCGAGGTGATCGGTGTCGACGATCACGTTGATCGCCCGCGTGCGGCCGCCGGAGATGAACACGGCACCGACGCCGGGGACCGTCTGCAGACTTCCTGGATGCGTACTTGGCGATCTCGGTCACTTCGCGCACGTCGCGCCGGCCCGAAATGCCGATCGCCATGATCGGGCTGGCGTCGAGGTCGAACGTGTCGACGATCGGCGGCTCCATCCCCTGCGGGCAGCTTGTTGATGATCGCCGAGATCTTGTCGCGCACTTCCTGGGCGGCGACGTCGCCATTCTTTTCCAGCACGAACATGGCGACGATCGGTCGTCGCTCCTTCGCGGACGGTCGAGCGGAGCTCGTCGACGCCCGAGACCGGTTGACCGCCTCTTCGATGCGGCCGGGTGACGGTTGTCTCCATCTCCTCGGCGCTGGCCCCCGGCAGCGTGGCCGTCACGGCGACCACCGGGACGTCGACCTTGGGAAACAGCTCGACGCCCAGCAAGAAATACGAGACCACCCCCAGCACGACGGGAATCGACACCAGCACCCAGGTGAAGACCGGCCGGCGAATGCAGACTTCGGAGATGGTCATGGGAGCAGGGGTCAGGGGTCGGG
>CAWHWU010000033.1:0-102160 GCA_963833105.1 uncultured Planctomycetaceae bacterium | reverse complement strand
TGCACATCGTTCCAGCGTTGCTCCATGCGGCCCGATTGGATTTTGCGGCGAATCAGTTCCACGCCGTCATCCAATCGTTTCTGCCAATCGGCCGGACGCCAGAGGCTCAAACAGCCGGCTCGCTCCTTGGCAAGGATGCAGCCCCCCTCGTCATCAGCGATGGCGGCGGCAAACTCGGTCGTGAGCGTCAATCGCCAGCGATCATCGAGCGTGCACTTGAATTCGCCGGTGATAAAGGCATCGATCGCCACAGGAAGCCGCCGACTGGAGGGCCACTCATCGAACAGAAACGCCAGAGCGTCGAGGGCCTCCGAGCCGTTTTTCGCCCCTCTGTTTCATCGTAATGGGATAAAATCCCACTTTCAACGCATTTCAAAGAGCATTTTGGGCGTGTTTCCCACGCCGGAGGCCCAGCATACCGGGACCTCACGCATACTGCAAACGTGCAAGGAGTTTCTGTCCCAGATTTCGCATTTTGCCGCCGAGATTGGTCAATAAGTGTTCGATGGGAGACGCGGCGGCGTGTTCGGCATCCCCCCATTCGGTCCGTCCACGCCCGCGATTGAGCTCCAAGAGCACCGTTGCGATACTCAAGTTGGCACGGAGAAGAAATGCCGCGGATCCTGGGATACATTTGGGCCGCCCCCGCCACTGCACTCGGACTTGTCGTCGTGGCGACCTCTTGTGTCAGCGGCGGTTCGGCCCGCATCGTTCGCGGGACCATCGAAGTTCACGGAGGATTTGCCACGCGATTGCTGCGTCGCGGAATTCCGTTGATCGGCCCCGGTGCCGCGATGACCTTGGGTCACGTGATTCTCGGCCGCGATCCGCATTGCCTCAGCGTCAGCCGCGAACACGAACACGTCCACGTGCGGCAGTACGAACGGTGGGGGCCATTCTTTTTGCCGATCTACATCACCGCCAGTCTCGTGCTCTGGCTCCGTGGCCGCGATCCGTATTTAGATAATCCATTCGAGCGGGAAGCGTACGAGCAGGCGCCCTGACTGGTAGCGCGATCGCCTATTGGAAGATTTGCTTGAGCTGCTTGCGGACGTCGGCCGAGGAGATGCGGGTCGAGGCGGCTTCGATGATCTTTTGCACCAGCTCGTCCCGCTCGATCGCCAGACGCTCCTGAAAACGTTCGAGGACGTAATCGGGCAGGAATCCGTGCGCTGGGCGAAGCCGTATTCGTCGCCGCGGCGGCAGTTGGCGAAGTAATACCGCTGCGGATAACAGACGAAGAGCCGGTTGCGGGCGCGGGTCAGCGCCACGTAAAACAGCCGCCGCTCCTCCTCGATCTCCGCGTCGGACCCGGTCGCCATGTCGGAAGGAATATTGCCGTCGGCGGCGTGCAGCACGTAGACCGCGTCCCACTCGAGGCCTTTGGCCGAGTGGATCGTGCTCAAGATCAGGTAGTCTTCGTCGAGCAGCGGATCGGCCGGCAGGTCCTGCGTCGAGCTGGGCGGGTCGAGGGTCAGGTCGGCCAGAAACGTCGCGCGGTCCTCGAATCGGCCGGCGACAATCTCGAGTTGCTCCAAATCGCGGAGCCGCGCCTGCGGATGGTCGTGTCGCCGTTCCAACAGCGGCCCATAAAACTGGCGGACACGATGGACCTGCGCGGCGATCGTGCCGGGCTTGCATCGGGGGCCGCGAGGGCGAGCATCAAATCGACGAACGGGCCCAAATCTCCGTGCCTTGCGCGGGGGGGCATAGTCCTTCCAGATGCGAAAATCGCTCCGCGCGGCGGTCAGTTTTCCCATGAGCTGCGCCGCCTTCTTGGGGCCGATGCCGGGAATCAGCATCAGCACCCGAGCGCCGGCGACCGCGTCGCGCGGGTTCTCGGCCAGGCGCAGGAAGGCCAGCAGATCCTTGACGTGGGCCGTCTCGACGAACTTCAGGCCGCCGTATTTGTGAAAGGGGATGTTCCGCCGGGCCAGCCCAATTCGATGTCGAGACTGTGTGACGACGCGCGGAACAAAACGGCCTGCTTCCGCAGCGGCGTGCCCGCCTCGCGGCACTGCAAGATCTGGCCGACGACGAATTGCGTCTGCTCGTCTCGTCCTGGCAGTGACCAGCTCGGGCAATAGGCCGTCTTTCCGCGTCGACCACAAATTCTTGCGGAAACCCTCGCTGGCCTGCGCCAACACGCCATTGGCCGCGTCGAGTATCGGCTGCGTGCTGCGGTAGTTCTGCTCGAGCGTGACGACCGTCGTGCCGGGGAACTGTGTGGGGAAGTCGAGAATGTTCCGCACCGTCGCCGCGCGGAACGAATAGATCGATTGCGCATCGTCGCCGACGACCGTCATGCCCTGCCCGTCCGGCGAGAGCCGTAAAGGATTTCCGCCTGCAACGTGTTCGTGTCCTGGTACTCGTCGACCAGCACGCATCGAACCGGGCGCGAATCGGGGCGGCCGTCTCCGGCGTCGACATCAAGGCGTGCCAGAACAGCAGCAAGTCGTCGTAGTCGAGGACCGCCTCAGCCTCTTTGCGATCGACGTAGCCGTCAAACAGCTGCTTGAGCGCGTCGACGTGCTCGCCGCACCAGGGAAAGACCTCGGCGACGATTTTCGACAACGGTTCCCGGCAATTGACGCAGCGGCTGTAGATGTCGAGGCACGTCCCCTTGAGCGGGAACCGCGTCTCGGATTCGGCCAGACCCTGCTCGGCGCGGACGGCCTGCATCAGATCTTCCGAGTCGCTCCGGTCGAGGATCGTGAACTCCTGGGGCAGGCCGAGCGATCGCCCGTGAAGCCGCAACAAACGCGTGGCGACGGCATGAAACGTTCCGCCCCAAATGCGTCGGACCGCCGGTCCCAGCCGGCCGTTTGTGGTGACCCGCTCATTCCCGGTCAGGAGGTGTTCGACGCGGCGGAGCATTTCCGCCGCCGCCCGCCGCGTGAACGTCAGCAACAGCACGCGGCCCGGATCGACGCCGCCGGCGATGAGTGCCGCCACGCGGTGTGCCAGCGTCGTCGTTTTGCCGGTCCCCGCGCCGGCGACGATCAACAGCGGGCCGCGCCGTGGCTGGCCGCCGCCCGCTGTTCGGCATTGAGATTGGCGAGGAGGGCGTCGATGGCTGCGGCCGTTTGCATCCGTGCTGGTTCCAAGTTTCACGGGGGCGATGAGCGCGAAGGGCTCGGTTGAAGCATACCTGACCGAGGCGGCGACTGGCAAAGCGAACTGGTTTTTGGTAGACCCTGCTGGAGTCATTCATCGAGGATCGACGCCATGACCGCCTTGGACCAGAGTTTTATCCAATTACTGACCGCCTTGGGTCACCTGATTGTCGACCTGGGGCGGGTACTGCTCCCTTTCCTGCCGCTGGCCATCTGGATCGCGTTCTGGACGCTGGCCGTCAACTGGACGAAATTGCGGCTCGTGCTGCTGCAGGGGGGGTGGATCGGCCTGCTCTTGATCGGCATTGTGAGCGTCCTCGTGTGGGGGACCGTGGCACCGCCACCCACCGGATCGCACCATCTGCTGGGTCTCACGCTCGGAAACTTCGTCGGCAAAACGGTCTTTGTCACGACGCTGATCTGCATCATGTTCCTGTGCGGCTCGGTCCAGCTTTCCGGCGCCTGCGGCAAGCTGTGCCAATTCGACGAACCAGCGGTCGAGCCAGCACACCATGGCGGTGGTCACGGCGACGCCCATTAATACGACGGCGCGCGGCAGAGCGATGAGCCAGACGCGACCGGTCGAATCGCGAGACTGACAGGAGCCGCAGGCTCGCGTTCAGGCGACCTTGCGGCAATCCGACGCCACGGTGACGCGGTTGAGGGCCGCCCGGTCGATTTCGATCCCGAGTCCCGGGCCGGCGAGGGCCGGCGCCCAGCCGCCGCGGCGGAACGTCAAGTCGTCGACGGTGAGCGGCTCGGTCACGAGGAAACGATCGAAGCTCCCTTCGAGGTAGCGGATACCGGCGACCGAGGTGGCAAAATGCCGTCCCGCCGCCGAGAGAATGCCCGTTTCACCAACCTGGCAGCCAAGCTGATAACCGAGCCCAGCCCGCTGGGCCAGCGCGGCGATCCGCAGGGAGGGCACGAAGCCGCCGCATTTCGAAAGGCGGATATTGAACAGGTCGCACGTCCCCTTCTCGATGGCACGCTGGGCATCGGCGAAGCTGCAGAGCGATTCGTCGAGCATCAGCGGCACGCCCAACCGCCCGCGAAGCGCGGCCAGTCCGTCGACCTCCGCGTGAGGCACCGGCTGCTCGACCGATGAGATTCCCAGCGGCATGAGCGGGGCGAGACGGGCCTCCAATTCGTGGCAATGCCAGGCTTCGTTGGCGTCGATTCGCAGGTCGAATCGCCTGCCGAGAATCCGGCGAATCCGGCCGACGGACGCCCGATCGTCTTCGCCGGCGACTCCCACTTTCACTTTTCCCTGGCAAAAAGCGTAGAGCCGCACGCCGACCGCGCGGATTACCTGCCGCAGAGCGCCCAGCGACGTGATCACGACGCTGTATTGAACGTGTTCGGCCCGTTTGCGAACGGGAGCCGCGTCGGAGACGAGCGACGTCACATCTGAAAAGGGTCGTTGGCAGGCCCGTGTGGCCGCATCCAGGACGGCAATCTCCACCGCACAGCGGAGCGAATTGCCGAATGAATCCCGCTTTCCGACGGACGGTCCGTCGACGAGCCGGATGCGATCGCACAGCGCCACTGCACCGGGCACGTCGGAAAACGCTTCGCCAAGCAGGCGTCGCCAGTCGGTCGAGCGAAACAGCTCGACGGCCGTTTCGATCGTCTCGCCCGTCACGTATTCGCGGGGCAGGCCTTCGCCCCAACCTTCGGTGCCGTCATCCAGCCGGCAGCACACGAGGATCGAATCGGTGTCGGTCCGCGTGTGGGACGCGTGTTTGACTTTGCTGCGCAGCGGAATTCGGACGTGATACGCCACGAGTTCCTGGATTCGCATCGCCGCTCCGAACTGTCTGGGACGCGGCAGCCGGGTCACGAGCGTGACGAGGTCGAGCCGCCGGCTCCTGGTTGGCGACGGAATCTAGCCCACACTGCCCGATTTGGCCAGTTCAGTCCCACCGTGCCGGAGGACGAACCTGCCGGCGAATCTCGGGCCGTCGAGTCATTTCCGCGCAGAAAAGGGCCCCTTTTTGACCCCAGAAACCGGCCAACCAGCGGCTTCACGGCGGTTTTTCTGCGTTTGGACCCATTTTTTCACGCGGAAGCCCTCGTAAAAAACAGGTCTTTTCCCACCCCAAAAAAGCTGAAATCTCCCGAGAAAAACGGCCCTTTTCGCCCCGGCCCGGCCGCTCGCCGTCGAGGATTTTTCTGGTTTATCTGTGCCAGAAAGGGGGTCCCGACCGCACCACAGAAAATTCCCCCGCCGCCCTCCTGATTATAACATAACATCAATTATAGTAATAACTTACGACTCATATCGCCACCACAGAAAAATGCATTTTCTGGGAAACGCGAGGCCAGGACGTCACGACGTCAGGATGTCGCGGACCCAGAGGGTAGAGGGGATGCGGGGCGAGGGACGAGGGGCGAGGGAAAATGCAAGGCGGACATCGTCCGCCTCCCCTCTGCTCTCTTCCCGCTGCCCTCTTCCCTCAATCCGTCTTCATGGTCCTGGGTCAGTCCGTGGCGACCGCCGCCGTGATGGCGATCGAATCGCCGTCCTCTGTCCAGGACGTCGATCTCAAGCGTCTGCAACAGCGTCTGGCGTCCGATGGGCAGCTCTTGAAGTGGAAATAAAGCGGCCGGCGGCCGCGCACAGTGTCGCCGGCGGTCACTTTGTCCCGCCTAGCATGTTCGAGAGACAGCCGACGACGCTCAGCGAAAGCACTGCGATGATCGGCAGCAGCACGAACACCCAACTGAGAATGTGGTCGCGTCCTGTTCTCATCCCGTCATTCTCGTACACCGTACAACGGTCGTTGGCAGCCTCAACAGAGAGTTTCGCGGCCAAAAACCATCAGTCTTGCATGCCAATTCCAAGTGGTCATACCACTAGCCGCTGGGTTTTGCTGCGGGTTCGCTCGGGGTCGTCGATGTTGTGCAACGGGGAAATTCTAACCCTCTTGCTGGTCGATTTTTACGGCCGCTCTTTTACAGATGCTGTAAAAGCGATCGTGAACGAGACTGCGGATGCGGATACGATGGCGCCAGAGAGGGGAAACCCCTCCGCTCCAGCAGGCTTCGATCCGTTGTAACTCGGATTCAATGCGGCCATGACTCCAAAACTCCCCGATGAACTCGACCAGGCGCTGGATGAGCATCACGGCTTCCTCAAGGCGGAGGGTCGGCAGGGGAAGGTCATCGTAATGTCGATGCCGCTGTTTCGCGAGATGATGGGCATCGGCTCCGACGAGCAGCTGGCCGAGTCCATGAGGACCATCGAAGAGGGGCTGGCGGACGTCGCGGCCGGGCGAACCGTGCCGCTGGATCAGGTCTTCGGCGAGCCGACGAAAAGTAGTGACGTAGGGCAGGCTGTGCCTGCCGATCTTGGTCAGTCGAGCGTAATGATAGCGAACGGCAGGCACAGCCTGCCCTACAAGACTCAGCGCACTCGGAACCCAAATCATGGAGCACATCTATGAGATTCGGTTTGTCAACCAGTGGTTTTGTAAATCTACATTGGGGGTGGACGAAGGACTCGTGGCGCGGGCGTGTGGAGTTCGGACGCGAGCTCAACCATCTATTCGGTGCTCGTCCAAAGGGCCGGCACCATGAAAAAAGCGTGCGAGGAGCGCCTTCATTCACCCTAACGTAGGTCGGCGTGCTGTGCCGCTCGACATGGGATCAGCCGAAGGTCGCTCAGTGGTTCGCGTCACGGTTCGATCGTCCAAGTTCCTTTCTTTTGCTCAAGGGACGTTTCTCGACACCTTCGAAGAATCTGCCTTTCACTCAGCGGCCAGCTGATACGCTTTGCCGTCGCGGAGGAGGGCATACATCACGCACAGCACCCGTCGAGCCACCCCCACGATGGCCTTCTTTTTGTGCCCCGTGCTGGCTCGCAGCCGCTCGAACAACCGCCGCCAGCGGGCCGTTTTACCGACCAGCCGCCAGGCCGTTTCGATCAATGCCCAGCGCAACAGCCGCGAGCCTTCCTTGGTGATCGACAGCTGCTTGCCCTTCCCGGCACTTTCGCGGAACCCCGGGTCGAGTCCGGCGTAGGCCACGATTCGCTTGGCGCCGCGGAACCGTCGCACATCCCCCGTCTCGCTGAGAACCACGTCGGTCGTCACAGGGCCGACTTCGGGCATCGTCGCCAACACGGCCCGCGACTTCGCGCTCCGCTACGGGCACCGTCTTGGCGAAGTTCGCCAACTCTTGGTCGACCGCACTTAACTGCCCCTGGAGGAACGCCAATTGATCCTCGAGAGCCCGGCACTCGAACCGATCGGCACTGCTCATGGCGATCCCGGCCAGGTGCTTCAGTCCCCGGGTCGTGAACAGCTGCGGCGTGTCGGCGTTGTAGAAGGCCGCCTTGTGACGCAGCTTGCACTTCACGGCGGTAATCTGTCGCTGCACCGCCTGGCGATGCCGCACGAGCACACGGTGCTGCCGAATCCGCGGAGTGGGACGGTAGGCTTCGGGGATCATGTCCAACAACAGGAACTCCGCTAGCACGTGTGCGTCGATCTTATCCGACTTATTCTTGCTCTCGGCGATTACCCGCAGCCTCTTGGGATGGGCCAGCACCCACCGATTGGCCAAGTCCTCGATGCGCAGCAAAAACCACTCGTAGCTGCTGGTTGCCTCCACAACGACCTGGAACGGGACGAGCCGCTCGAACTGCCGCCGGATCTCCTCCTCGTCGGCACAGTTGAGGGAGAAACGCCGTTCAACCTTCCGTTTCTCACCATCTTTCACCATCACGCAAACACTGATACTCTGCTTGTGGAGATCGACGCCGACATACTTCATGACAAGCTCCTTGTGTGGAAACCAACGGTTCTGAACACACCACTGGTTTACCACCACTCCAAGGCTGTCAGAAGCGGCTCGGTCTCCTTCTCATAGTTTCACCCTACGAAAACTGTGTCGCCGCTTTCAGGGCTCTGAACGAAGAATTGGGGCGATCGGATCCCAGGACTACGCTGCACTGTTCGGCTGCGCGGCGAACAGTTCCGCTCCGTCCTGGGCTTTAGAGTGCGTCCCCTTCAGGGACGGAACGCCAGGTGCCACTGTCTAAACGGCTTCCGTTTAGCAGTGCTCTTATCGAATTCACGGGGTGCGATCCGGCTGTGGCGGGTGAAATCGGCGTTTTGGGGGGTGTTTCGAGAGACACCGGCTCGGGAGTTGGCTGGCTGATGAAAAGAGGGTGTCCTTCTGTCAGGCTGTGTTCAGGAAAAACCGGCCTCGACAGGGAAAGGACACCCTCATGGCATATGGAATCGTTTTCTGTCTGCTGTTGCAAGGAGACGTGGTTCAGGCAATCGCCCAGGCGCAAGCGCTTCAAGAGCGGCACGCGGAGAGGCTGTGGCCGCTGGTCGCAAGACTGATGCAGGGTCAAGTCACTCCCCAGACGATCTTCGAATTCGAGCAGGAGTTGCAGGCCGTGTTGCGGGAGATGGGCCGCGAGATTCTGGAGGCCGTGCTGAACCGGCTGGAAGTTTCCAGCCATGCGGACTGGCCCACGCACGTCAGGCACGAAGGCGAAACCTACCGGCGTCGTGCGGAAGCCACGCCGCACGAGATCTCGACGCTGTTTGGTCCGGCCACGCTGCGGCGGCTGGGATACCGCTCGGATGCGGCCGGGGAGCCGTCGCTGTTTCCCCTGGAAGAAGCGCTGGGTTTGAGGCACGGCTGCACGCCCGCCCTGGCCGAACGGGTGGGGTTTCATGCCGGCCAGGCAGGAGCCACGCAACGCACCCTTCTGGATCTGTTGAAACGCGATCACGGAGTGACGATGGGCGTTGGCCGATTACGCCAGTTGCTCTCAAGCCTGTCCGACGCCACAGCTCCCTTGCGGCGGGAAGCGCAGGCCCGGCGGATCAGGGACCTGCTCCAACGGGCCTTTGCCCGGAAGGGACGCGGCCAGCCCACGCTGGCCGTAGGCCGTGACGGGATCACGGTCGGCAACCAGCCCCACGGGTTCTTCGAGGTGGCCACCTGCGCAACGGTTTCGGTGCATGACCGGCGGGGACGGCGGCTGGGAACCGTGTCGCTGGGCTTCGCTCCGGAACTCGGCCAGCAGACGATGACCGAGGAACTGCTGGCTCTGCTGCAGGAGATCCTGCGGCAGTGGACCGACCCGCTCCCGCAACTGGCGTATATCAGCGATGCGGGCGATCAGGAAGAAGCGTTCTACACCAAACGCCTGTGCCGCATGCGACACCCGGTGACGAAGACGCGTCTGAGGTGGCAGCGGGTGGTGGACTACTACCATGCGGCCTCGCGGCTGACGACAATCGCCGAATCCCTGAACCTGGACGAGGCCTCTGCGACAGCCTGGGCGCGCCGCATGCGCCGGGTGCTGAAACAAGAACCGAACGCCGTCCACCGGATCCTGCACTCGGCCGCGGCGTTGGAATCTCGGTCCGGAACGAAGAACAAAACCCAGGCTGCCGCATACGAAACGGCCTGCTCGTACCTGCGGCGACGCAGCGTCTGGATGCGGTATCACGCGTTCCGTGACGCGGGGCTGCCCATCGGCAGCGGCGTGACCGAGGCCGCCTGCAAGACACTCTTCACGCAACGGGTCAAGCTCTCTGGAATGCGCTGGAAACGTCACGGACTCCAGGTCGTCCTCAACCTCCGCATGCTGGTCCTGAGCGGCGTCTGGACCGAAGTCTACGCCCGCACCCTCACGCCACGCAGTACCCATCCAATCCAGGCCCGCGTCCACATATCCCATGAAACCCTGCAAAACGCAGCATAAACCTCAGCCATGCAGGGACCGTACCCAGCGAATCGTTTGTGCAAACCGTGTGTGGCTGCGGTGGCCAATACCAATGCGGTCTGACGCAAAACACCACCAGCTGCGGTTGTGGCGTAAAGCATTCCGGCGGTGCTTGTACCGCTGCGGGGCTCGGCGGCAAAGGATGTTACTGCTTCGGCGGGACGCCATGGGCTTGTGGGCAAGGTTGTACCCAATTCACCGTGTCGAATGTCAATACTGCTTGCTGTCCTAAAAACTAGGTTGGAGCGGCACAAAAGGGCTCCTTGATACGTCCGTGAGCCTAAATCGCGGCGGGAGCGACAGGTGGAGCCTAACGCGATTGAGGTTGTGCCGAGGTATCCGATTGCTATTTCGTTGAAAACCGCGCAGAAACGCAGCTCTCTTCGCACGATAAATGAGAAGGCGCCGCCGAGATCACCTGCGGTGAACTTCGGAGGCCTTACTGTCGACCTGTCGGGCACGGCAGAAAGTACAGTTGAAATGTTCCGCTCGACGTTCTAGGGAGCACGACAAATGAAGGAACTGCGGGTTGCCGGATGCGTCCTGGCAGGAATCATGATTGGAATCGGGCTTCACACTGGTCAATCGAAGACCATGGCCGCACCGGCAGCGTCACCAGCTGGGATTACCGTTGACTCTGTGCTCTCGGCGTACGAACGGGCTTGTGAATCGATTAATGCGTTTGATATCAGTGTCAAACAGGAGCGTTGGGGATACATTGGTGGTGGTGGTTCTGATCACCACGGCGCTACGCTAGCTGCGAATAGCAAGCCCGCGAGTACGTCGACGCCGTATTTTCGAGTCGACGCGCCCGGAGGACAACCTATTCCGGCACATACAGCGAGGACCCGACAGGTCTATTCACATGGCAAGTTTCGCATCGACGTTGTAGAAACGATTACCGGCTCAATCAGCAAGGGCTCCGTAATCATCTGGGATGGAGCAAGCGAGACTGTGTATAACCGACAGCGAGCTGACGCACGACTACGATCCTACGCAAGAACTAATCCTAGCCCATTCGCCGCCGCCTACGTGAACGCGTATCGCAATCTTGATGGGGACCTTTCTTATGTTGATCTAATCCGCGGTCGATCCGTGAAGGCTGTTGACCGAAAGGGCCAGTACATTGTGTTAAGTGCTCAACCGGATCCAAAAAGCCGTGCACGCTGCTCGAACATCGGAGTTCGGCTTACCTTAGATCCCAATAAGGGCTTTATGCCAGTTGAGATTGAGGCCTTTACCCACCGCAATCCATCGATGCCTTTGGAGCGCACGAAGATCGAGTTGGCAGAGATTGTACCAGGAATCTGGGTGCCTATCCGCGCGGAGGGTGGCGTTGTTTTGGATGGACAAGAATTCCCCGTTTTATGGACAAGAGCTCGGGGCCACACTAATTGAAGTGGATCGAGCCGCTTCGCATTTTAATGAACCTGTCGACGACACGTTATTTAGCTTCAAGTTGCCTGTAGGTACGCTGGTGCGAGATGAGATTCAAAATGTGACCTATCGAGTTGGAGCCGAGTCGCAGGAAGCGTACTTGGATGCGCTGGCCAGGAAAGGGCTAACGTCAGTAGATGCGCTGAAGCAGCATAACCCCACGGTGAGGAACGCTGCAGTTCCCAGTCTGGTTGAAAGCCCGCGACGACTCTTCCTGTGGGTTAACGTCGCGGTACTGGCGCTTCTGGTCCTCTCAGTCGCACTAAGACGCTGGTTGAGAGAGCGGCAATCATGATGGTCAACGACTGAACAGATATCCTTTGGGGGCAACATGATGCTATCAGCTTTGACAGCTCTGCTTATTTTAGCGGCATCCGGCAATGCGGTAACTCGCGCACAGCCACATCCCGATAAAAGTCGCCAGACTCGTGTCGATCCCGCGGAATACCTGGCGTGCGGAGTGACGTGCCTATTCACTCTTTGCAAACTTCAGAGAGTCGATGTAAGTTTCGATCAGGTGCGATCTCTTCTTGCACCCGGCAAAGAAGGGCAGAATTCATTTTTCGATATCGAAGTAGGTGCACGCAAACTTGGCCTCTTTCCCGTCGCAGCTAAGATAGGAAGCGATGAATTGGCGTGCGTGCCGGTGCCGGCAATCTTGCATTTGCAGCAGCTTGAGGGCGCACGTGATAGCGGGCACTTCATTTTGCTATTGGGCCTCACCAAAACAGGGCAACCAGTTATCCTGGATCCACCATTGTTGCCTTTCTCGATAGATGTCGAGCGATTAAACCGCCAATGGACTGGGAACGTCCTTTGTGTGGCAAAGTCAAAAGAGCGCGCGGACTCGATGTGCAGAACCTTGGGACACCGCCGCAACGTCTATTGGAACGAGCCGCTCATGTGGATGCCCTTTGCATAAGTGGATTGGCCCTGGTTGTCGCGCTTGGTCCTCGAAACCGAAGGCGCAAGGAGTCACGGAGTCACACGCATGAAGAGCGTGCCGCTGAGAGTTAGCATTTGTCTGCTATGGTTCCTCGGTGCCGGTTGCAACGCCAAACAACCGCCACGTTTTGAGGTCGATTCGTCGACCATTGATTTTGGCGTCCTGCCGCCGGCTCGTTCCCACTCACTTGAGCTGCCTGTGAGGAATGCCGGAACGGGGCCGTTGGTACTTTATAGCGTCGCGACATCCTGTTCGTGTCAAATCGCACATATTCCGCCAGCCATCGGTGCTGGACAAACGAGCAACATCGTGATCGACGTTCCAATTGCCGTGGGGCCGCACTCGTCAAAACTTGTAATCGCGGCCAATGACAAGGCGAGCCCGCATGAACTGTATTTATCCTGGTTTGGCAAATCGGGACCCACTTTGGCACCCACGCGCATTGTTGTGTGGGATGCACGACCCGGAGAGCTTGTCAAGCGCCGGGTGACGCTCGGCTATGCGGGTGGCAACTCCGCGTATAGTTTGGCCGTTGACTCAGTGGCATGTTCCGATCCGTCTTTCGAGGTGATTCCGTTAAGCACAAATCCAGTTGCCAAGCATGGCGTATTTCTGGTCCAGAATGAGAGAACCATTGTGGGCGAAACACCACTCGTGTTTCGTTGTCGTGCGCCTCAGCATCATTGTGTTTTACGGGGTGTGTGCGCAATTGACGCAGTTCAGGGAACGGAAAAATATCATCTTCTGTTGCCAATCGAAGTGCGCGTGCATGACTCGGTCTGGACTGATCAGACGCTTTTTTTCAGTGCGATGACCAGCCGCGAACTCGTTGGCAAAAAGAGGCAAATCGTTCTGTACGCGCGTAAGCCAAACGATCATCTGTCCATTCTCAAGAAACCATCCTGGTTAATATGCGTCCTGCAGAAGCCGTCCGACACCAGCGGCATCCCTCGATACGTTTTGGACGCCGAGATCGTGAGCCATCCGTCGAGTGACACAATCCGTTCGGACGTCGTAATCGGCGACGACGGTCAACAGCGTGTCAACGTGCCGATTTCTGTTGCCACATTGCCGTGATAAGAGTGCAACCGTCAACACGCTAAAGGTAGACTTGTTGCGAGTTTGACCACGCAGCCTACCAAGACGACTCCGACGCTGAACTATGTCTTGACTCCCGCAGTCCGCCTCCTTTGGCGTGTTCGAAGCGTTCTGCAGGCTTCTCGATGGCGTATAACGGCTTCCGAGGGGTGCGATCCGGCTGTGGCGGGTGAAATCGGCGTTTTGGGGGGTGTTTCGAGAGACACCGGCTCGGGAGTTGGCTGGCTGATGAAAAGAGGGTGTCCTTCTGTCAGGCTGTGTTCAGGAAAAACCGGCCTCGACAGGGAAAGGACACCCTCATGGCATATGGAATCGTTTTCTGTCTGCTGTTGCAAGGAGACGTGGTTCAGGCAATCGCCCAGGCGCGAGCGCTTCAAGAGCGGCACGCGGAGAGGCTGTGGCCGCTGGTCGCAAGACTGATGCAGGGTCAAGTCACTCCCCAGACGATCTTCGAATTCGAGCAGGAGTTGCAGGCCGTGTTGCGGGAGATGGGCCGCGAGATTCTGGAGGCCGTGCTGAACCGGCTGGAAGTTTCCAGCCATGCGGACTGGCCCACGCACGTCAGGCACGAAGGCGAAACCTACCGGCGTCGTGCGGAAGCCACGCCGCACGAGATCTCGACGCTGTTTGGTCCGGCCACGCTGCGGCGGCTGGGATACCGCTCGGATGCGGCCGGGGAGCCGTCGCTGTTTCCCCTGGAAGAAGCGCTGGGTTTGAGGCACGGCTGCACGCCCGCCCTGGCCGAACGGGTGGGGTTTCATGCCGGCCAGGCAGGAGCCACGCAACGCACCCTTCTGGATCTGTTGAAACGCGATCACGGAGTGACGATGGGCGTTGGCCGATTACGCCAGTTGCTCTCGAGCCTGTCCGACGCCACAGCTCCCTTGCGGCGGGAAGCGCAGGCCCGGCGGATCAGGGACCTGCTCCAACGGGCCTTTGCCCGGAAGGGACGCGGCCAGCCCACGCTGGCCGTAGGCCGTGACGGGATCACGGTCGGCAACCAGCCCCACGGGTTCTTCGAGGTGGCCACCTGCGCAACGGTTTCGGTGCATGACCGGCGGGGACGGCGGCTGGGAACCGTGTCGCTGGGCTTCGCTCCGGAACTCGGCCAGCAGACGATGACCGAGGAACTGCTGGCTCTGCTGCAGGAGATCCTGCGGCAGTGGACCGACCCGCTCCCGCAACTGGCGTATATCAGCGATGCGGGCGATCAGGAAGAAGCGTTCTACACCAAACGCCTGTGCCGCATGCGACACCCGGTGACGAAGACGCGTCTGAGGTGGCAGCGGGTGGTGGACTACTACCATGCGGCCTCGCGGCTGACGACAATCGCCGAATCCCTGAACCTGGACGAGGCCTCTGCGACAGCCTGGGCGCGCCGCATGCGCCGGGTGCTGAAACAAGAACCGAACGCCGTCCACCGGATCCTGCACTCGGCCGCGGCGTTGGAATCTCGGTCCGGAACGAAGAACAAAACCCAGGCTGCCGCATACGAAACGGCCTGCTCGTACCTGCGGCGACGCAGCGTCTGGATGCGGTATCACGCGTTCCGTGACGCGGGGCTGCCCATCGGCAGCGGCGTGACCGAGGCCGCCTGCAAGACACTCTTCACGCAACGGGTCAAGCTCTCTGGAATGCGCTGGAAACGTCACGGACTCCAGGTCGTCCTCAACCTCCGCATGCTGGTCCTGAGCGGCGTCTGGACCGAAGTCTACGCCCGCACCCTCACGCCACGCAGTACCCATCCAATCCAGGCCCGCGTCCACATATCCCATGAAACCCTGCAAAACGCAGCATAAACCTCAGCCATGCAGGGACCGTACCCTTGTTGGACGTTGCTGAGGAAATGCTTGAGGGCGAGATCGCTTATCGCATGGGCCAGTCAGATAGGTCGGTCAATGCATTACAGGAGGCCGTACGTCGCGAAGACACTCTGAGATATACGGAGCCGCCAGCGTGGGTAGTACCGGTGCGACATGCACTGGGAGCAACTCTGATGGCTTTACGAAGGTTCGGGGAGGCGGAGAAGGTTTACCGAGACGATCTAATCCGTCACCCGGAAAACGGCTGGTCCTTGTACGGCCTGGAGCGCAGCTTAAGATTGCAGGGAAAGAGGGCAGAAGCTGCTGGCGTCGCACTGCGTTTTAAGGAGGCATGGAGATATGCAGATTTTAAAATCTCCTCCTCGTGTTGCTGCCTGCCGGTGGCGCAGAAGCCCCCCCCAGTTGATGACAACGGAAGATAAGACCTCTGCCCTTTGGCGTATGAAGGCCAACCGGTACGAAATGCGATCAAGAGACAAGACAGGCGGCTTCACGATAATCGAATTGCTCGTCGTCATTGGGGTCATCGGTCTGTTGGCGGCGTTGCTTCTTCCGGCGGTGCAGGCCGCGCGGGAAGCGGCGCGGCGAACTCAGTGTTTCAATAACCTGCGGCAACTCGGGTTGGCGGTGCACAACTATCATGATGCGAACTTGTGCTTGCCGGCCGGGGTCGTGTGGAATGGCGGGCCGGGCGAGCCGCTCGGTGGGGGCCAGATTTCAATCGGCGCCATCGATCGCGTCGCCGACGGCTATTCGCCGGCCAAGGGGCCCGATCGCATCTTGGCCAACTGGGCCATCATGCTCTTGCCGAATCTGGAGCAAAATGCGCTCTACAAAGCATTCAATCAGAGCTTGCCGGTCGACGATCCGACGAATGCGGCGGCCCGTGAGACAACTTTGAATTTCATGCTCTGCCCCAGCGATCCCTTCAACCAGCAGCCCTACGAGCGGGCTTTGGCGGCCGGAACGGCCACGGGACACACTTACGCGCGCGGGAACTACGCGGCAAACTACGGTCCGCAGAAGGGCTGCTACCTGACGCAGCCGGGTTGCACCAATGGAAACAATGTCGCGAATCCCGATCTGTTGAATGCCAACATGGTGGTGTGGGGAACCGGAGTCGTCGGTGTGAATTTCTCGTATCGGCTACGTGACTTTCCGGGCGGAACGTCACGGATCGTGGCGATTGACGAGGTTCGTGCCGGCATCGATCCACTCGATCCGCGAGGCGTGTGGGCGCTGGGCCTGGCCGGGTCGAGCGGCACGGTTGGGGATGGCATTTTCAATTTCCCCACAACGAGTCCGCCGAATAGTTCCCAGCCGACGGCGGATCAGTTCGCCGGTTGCGCGGCCTTGATCGCCAAATACGGACTTCCAAAACTGACCCTGATGGGCATGCCGTGCGCGTCGAATTTCGTCAATGGACTCGAGGCGACGATCCAGGCGACGGCTCGCAGCATGCATCCGAACGGGGTGCATGTCGTGATGCTCGACGGCTCGGCCCACTTTGTGTCTGAGAATATCGATCCGCAGATCTGGACCGACATCCACTCCAGCTTGACCAACGATCAATTTGATTTGCCGTTTGACGACTGAGTGGTCGAACGATCGCGGTGAGCGCGGAGTGGCGACGAGCCTCGATAGAGGTGACAATAAACGGTCGGTGCAGCCGTGCCTTACAAAGATGAAACGGTCCCTCCCGGCGACGAGTGGTATTACGAAGTCGACGGTCGAGCGCATGGTCCGTTCCGATGGAGCGCGCTCGAAGAGTTGCTCGGCTGCTCGGGAGAAACCGCCGCAGAGGTGCGCATCCGCAAAGGAAAAGACGGAGACTGGACTCCCTTTCGTTCGGCGGCGGCGTCCGCCCCCTCAACCGGCATGACGTCGGTCCTGGCGAGCCCGAATCGGCAAGCGGCGTCGTCAAAAACTCTGCTGAGGCGGCCGGAGGGATTCAAGTCTCTCATTCTGCGGCATTGGGACGTGGCGGCCGCGATTGGTGTCTGGCTACTGCTCAACGTGCTGTTTCTGTTGTTTTGGCCGGAGCCTTACGCGCGAGCGGCGGTATCTGGGAACGCTGCAAAATGTCGTCGCGGAGGTCGACCGATTGCGGTCGAGTTCGGCGTCGGGCAAGGAATGGCAGGAGTTGGCCAAAAACTCGCGCGAAAAGCTGTCTCCGATCGTCCGCGATCTCGAAAAGTCCGCGAACTCCTCCGAGCCGGTCCGCCAACAGCTTTTGTGGTCCGCTCGCGATCTGGCGCCCAAAATCATCGGGCCGCAAGACAAGGAACGGGACGAGCGGGAACGCCGCCTGAAAGGGTACTTGGAGAGTGTGAGCAGAGCCTTGGGGCGTTGACCGTTCCGATTTCGGCTCGTGCCGATCATCGAGCGTCGCCAATCGGACCTTGCGGCCTTCTAGAAGCCCGCCTAAAATGCGGGATGCGGCCTCGTGGTTTGCCGTAACAACTGGACGGATTTGAAGTTTCGACGCAGCGCGACGGTCTGGCATGAAGCAAATTGCCGTATTGGGCTCGACCGGATCGATCGGGACCAACTGCCTCGATGTCGTGCACGCGCATCGCGACCGCCTGCAGTGCGTGGCCATCGCGGCGAACCGGAAATGGGAAGTCTTGGCAGAGCAGGCATCCCGACACCGGCCCCGGTGGGTGATCGTCAACGATGAGAGTCTGCGGAACTCGATCCCCCGAGAGGCCTTTCCGCGCGAAACCGAGCTGCTCTTCGGTTCGGCGGCCATCGAGCGGGTGGCGCGCGAGCCGGACGTCGAAATGGTGGTGGCCGGCATCGTGGGAGCGGCCGGCCTCCGCAGCACTTGGGCCGCTCTCGAAGCGGGCAAGCGGGTCGCCTTTGCCAATAAGGAAACGCTGGTCGTGGCCGGCCCGCTGGTGACGGCACTGGCCCAGCGGACGGGGGGTTCGCTGATCCCCGTCGACAGCGAGCACAGCGCCATTTTTCAGGCCATGCACGCGGGAAATCGCAGCGAATTACGCCGGATCGTCCTGACGGCCAGCGGCGGCCCGTTTCGCCGCTTTTCGGCCGCCCAGATGCGAGACGTGACGCCCAAGATGGCCATGGCCCATCCCACCTGGGCGATGGGGCCCAAGGTCACCGTCGACTCGGCCACGATGATGAATAAGGCCCTCGAGATGATCGAGGCCAAGTGGCTTTTCGGGCTTGACGTCGACCAGATCGCCGTGATGATTCATCCACAGTCGATCGCGCATTCATTTGTTGAATTCCGCGACGGTTCCGTCGTGGCTCAGCTCTCCCCGCCCGACATGCGTCTGCCGATTCAATACGCACTGACGTGGCCGGAGCGCTGGGAGGGGACGAGCCCGAGGGTCGATTGGTCGACAACCATGACGCTGGAGTTCGCACCCCCCGATTTGGAGGCGTTTCCCGCCCTTGGGTTGGGGTACGAGGTGGCGCGGCGCGGGGGGACTTGCGGCGCGGTGTTGAATGCGGCCAACGAGGTCGCGGTCGAGCGGTTTCTTGCCGGGGAGCTGCGATTCACCGATATTCCCCGTGTGTGCCGATCTGTCCTGGATGCCCATCAATTCGATTCCTCCCCGTCTCTAGCGAACTTGTTAGAGATGGACCGATGGACCCGCGGAAGCCCGCGCCTGGAGAGCTGATTCGTGAACATGCTTGCCGCTTTCGACTCCGGCCTGCTCCAGGCCGCCTTCAATTTCGCGCCTTACGTCAGCAAGGCGGGAAGCATCCTGGCCGTGCTGATCGGCATCGGCCTGGTGATCTTCTTCCACGAGCTGGGGCACTTTGCCGTCGCCAAGTGGTGCGACGTGTTCGTGGAGCGGTTCAGCATCGGCTTCGGCCCGATCCTCTGGAGCCGCAAGTACGGCGAGACCGAATACGCGCTCTCGGCCATTCCCTTCGGCGGCTACGTCAAGATGCTGGGCCAGGACGACATGGATCCCAGCCAGTTGACGAGCGAAGAAATCGCCAAAGATCCCCGCTCTTACTCTGCGAAATCGGTCGGCCAGCGGATGGCGATCATCTCCGCCGGCGTGAGCATGAACGTGATCACGGCGGTCATGTTTTACGCCATCGCGTTCGGCCACGGCATCGAAATGCCGCCCCCGGTGATCGGTTCGCTGCAGCCCGGGTTCCCCGCCTGGGAAGCCGGATTGCGGCCCGGCGACCGCATCACGAGCATCGGCGGCCGCACGACTTCGACGTTTGAAGACATCCAACGCGCGATCGCCTTCACGTCGGGGCCGATCGAAGTGACGGGAGTGCACGTCGACGGAAAAACCTTCCAGATTCAACTGACGCCCGCCATCGCGGCCGGTCGCCGCATGATCGGCGTCACGCCCGCCTTGGGATTGGACGTCATCAAGACGCGCGATGCGGTCGATTCGGTGACCGATCCCAATTCGCCGGCCAGCAAAGCGAAGCCGGGGTTTGAACCGGGGGACCAGATTGTCGGCCTCGATCAGCACAGCGTCTCGAACTTTACCGAGTTGCAACACTTGCTCTCCGTCGATCGCAGCAAGCCGGTCGATTTCCTGGTGCGCCGCGACAAGGGTCCCGAAAAGCCGGTCGCGATCCGGGTCGAGCCGCAGCGCTTCCGCCAGCTCGGCCTGACGATGGACATCGGCAAAATCACGTCGCTGGTCAACGATTCGCCCGCGCAGCGGAATGGCATGCAAGTCGGCGACAAAATCCTCCGCGTGAACAACCGGTCTGTCGGAACCGACATCGATCCGCTGCGTCTCCCCGACGAGCTGGCGAGCCTCGCCGGACGCGAGGTGACCGTCGTCGTGCAGCGCGACGTGAAGGGGGCCGAATCGAAGAACATCGAAATCCGCCTGATTCCCTCCGATAACCCCGGCTGGATCGAGCGACCGCCGATGCAACCCGACACGCCTCTTTCGGCGCCCGCTATCGGCGTCGCCTACAACGTGATTCCCGCCGTGCTGAACGTCATCCCCGGCAGCCCGGCCGACAAAGTTGGCGTCAAGAAAGGGGAACAAGTCAAGAAGGTGGAATTCGTCCTGCCAAAGGGAAAAGCCTCGGACAACTTCGGCAAAGACACCATCCCCGTCGATTTCAACCCGCGCGACCACGCGAAGCCGAGCAATTGGGCGTTCGTGAGCGTGCTGATGCAGATTGCCACCGACCGAGACGTGGTGCTGACCCTTTCGGACGGCTCGCATACGGCGCCGTGCACGCCGTTCGTCGACGCCAAGGAGAACTGGTTCGTGCCGGGGCTGCGCGGACTTCGAGTTTACGCGCAGGTGATGACACTCAAGTCGAACGGGCTGGCGGACGCCGCCGTGATGGGGCTAACCCACACGCGGAATTCGATCATCGATCTTTATCTCACACTGCGGAACTTGCTCACCGGCCAGTTGTCGGTGGAGAACCTGCACGGCCCGCTGGGCATCGCCAGTGTCGCGTATGATTTTGCGCGGCAAGGCCTGGCGGAAATGTCATTATTTCTCGGTATCTTAAGCGCCAATCTCGCGGTGCTGAATTTCCTTCCCATCCCCGTACTGGACGGGGGGCATATGGTCTTTTTAATCTGGGAAGGCGTGACGCGCAAGCGGCCGAGTGAACGTGTCCAGATCGCCGCCACCTATTTCGGCATGGCGTTCGTCCTGTGCCTGGCGATTTTGGTCTTCTATCTCGACCTGTTCGTGCATCACGTGATCGGCTGATTGATTGCCGGTCGACTGTCCGTTCGCCTGTGGTCCCGTTCGTGGGAGACATGCGATGCCAAAGCCGACACCTGTCAACGGTCACGATCACGGACGATTCGCGGGCAGCCTCTTCGCCGCCACCGTCGTCATGGCGGCGGGACTTGGCGTCTGCCTGGTGATCGTGTTTCTCTTCGCGCCGGACGCCTGGTGGCCGCTCGTCCTCATGGTGGGAGGGCTGGCCGGCTTGATGCTGCTCGTGTGCCTGTTCAACTCGCCGGCCTTGCGCCGGGCTCGGGATTCAAACCTCTACGGCACCCGCCGGGAGTTGGTCGACAACTACGTCGAATCGTTTCGCCCGCGGCACCGTCGTCGCTCGGGCGACCAACCGGGGACCAACAAGCCGCCGACCGCCGACGACCTGCGGCAAATCAAAGAGGACGCGAATGCCTGGTACCCCTCGGATCGCCGCGTGGAAGAGTACCGCCGCAACCTCAAAACGAGGGATGAGGGGTGAGGGGTGGGGGACGAGGGAAAAAAGCTCTCCTTCGCGACTCCCTCAGCGTGGGCCGGCTGCGGTCGTTTGCTGGTCTTTGAGCCCTTGGCGGAGCCGCGCATAGCCTGATTCCCCTAAGAGAACTCGCAATCCCGCCCGGCCGCAGTACGTGTAAAAGCTCGGCAGCAGGGGCAGCAGGGGCCACCAGGCGGTAGCCCGTCCCAACTCGCGAAGTGCGTCCTTCCGCCGGCCTACCCGCAGGCCGATAAACGATTCGACGAGATGGCTGCGGGCCGCGTACATTCGCACGCCGAGCAGTGAATAGGCGTAAAACAGCGGATGTTGCGGCTTCCAGACCTTGGCGAGCGTCCGCTGCACATCGGCCGCGAAGTTGTCCCAGCCGTGGCTCGTCTTGGCGTCGGGATGCACCAGCATCCGCGTCGTCAACAGGTCGATGTCGTAAAACTCGAACCGCTGCGAGGCGCGTAAATAAAAATCGTAATCCATGGCGTAGTGCAGGCGTGTGTCGATCGGGCCGATCTCGTCGAACAGCGCTTTCCGGTAGAACGTCGAGGGGTGATTGAGCCAGTACCAACGGAACCAGAAGTGCCGCAGCCAGAAGCGGCTCGATTTGCCGGGCAAAAACTCCAACTGATTTCCCGCCGAATCGACGCGGGCGAGGTGGCCGTTGAGCAGATAGGCCCCAGGATGCTCGCGAAAAAACCGCACGACGGCGGCGAGGGCCCCCGGCTCGTACGCGTCGTCCGCATTGAGCCAGCCGATGAGGGCGCGCGGGCCATCGCCAGACCCTTGTTGAAGGCGTCGGCCTGCCCCTGGTCCGGCTCCGAGATCCACCGCACGTCCGGGTACTCGCGGAGAATGTCGACCGTTCCATCCTTAGAGGCCGCGTCGGCCACGATGTGTTCGACCAGCACCCCCTCCTGGCGGCGAATGCTTTCGATCGCGTCTCGCAGATGGCGGACGGCGTTGTAGCACGGCGTAATGATCGAGATTTCGGGCGGCGGGTCGCCGGTCTGCTGGCTTGAGTCGCTTTCCATGGATGTGTCCGTCATTCTAGCAGCGCCGGCCAATTCAAATGGGGCACGAATTGTCGAAGAACGTCGACCGTCACGCTATGATGAACGCCGACTTTTCCTCGACTCCGATTCTGGGGACCAAGCATGACGACCACCCTGGCACCTCCGTCCCGCGCGACGAATAACGACATCGACCGCTCGCTCGACGCCCTCTCCAAAGGTCACAATCGCCTCGCCCAGGCGTCGCCCGCCGAGTTGGTACGGCTGGCGGAGGAGTGCATTGAGGGGACGATGCGGACGGCCCGCGATTGGGTCGATACGGCCTGTCGCTACAAAGGGGTCGCGGCGGCGAGCCCGCTGCGGGCCGAGGACATCATGGCCGGCCCGGTGGCGACGATCCGCCAACTGAGATTGGTGATCCAAAGCCTGCAAGACATCGCCTCGCTCGGACAACCACGGCTTCCCGGCCGACCGAAGACGGGAACCGATGGTCGCGTCCGCGTCCCCGTCTTTCCCGCCCGGGGAATGTTCGACTCGATCACGTTTCAGGGGTTCAAGGTCGATGCCTGGTTGAAGCCGGGCATTGGCGAGGAATCGCTCCGCATGTGTCCGGACGGGTACCCCGGTCGCTGGAAATCGGGAAACCCGCGGATTTGTCTCGTGCTGGGAGCGGGCAATGTCTCGTCGATCCCCACGACCGACGCCTTCACCAAGCTCTTCCAGGAGGGGCGGACCGTCCTGCTCAAGATGAACCCGGTGAACGAGTCGCTGGGACCGATTTTCGAGCGGGCATACAAGCCGCTGATCGACGCCGGCTACCTCCGCATCATCTACGGCGGAGCCGATGTCGGCTCGGCGGCGGTCGCACACGAGTTGGTTGACGAGGTGCACATTACCGGTTCGATCCATTCGCATGACGCGATCGTTTGGGGCCCGCCCGGACCCGAGCGCGACCGGCGGAAGCGCGACAACGATCCGATTCTCCGCAAGCCCATCACCAGTGAATTGGGCAACGTCACGCCCTGGATCATCGTGCCCGGGAAATATTCCGAACGACAACTCGACTTCCAGGCCGAGAATGTGGCCACGTCGATCACCAATAACTGCTCGTTCAACTGCATCGCCACGAAGGTCATTGTGACGTCGGCCAACTGGCCCGACCGCGATCGGTTTCTCGATAAAGTGGCCCGCGTCTTGGGCCGGATCGCTCCGCGGAAGGCGTACTATCCCGGGGCGGCCGAGCGATTCACACGCTTTAGCGGCCAGAGCATTCCGGCCGGAGGCGAGACGCTCCCTTGGACGCTGTTACGCAGCATCTCGCCCAAGGAATCGCCGCTATTTTTCAAAGAGGAATCGTTCGTGTGCGTGAGCGTCGAGACGCCGCTCGAGGCCGACTCCGACACGGCCTTTCTCGACCGGGCCGTCGATTTTGCCAACAACGAATTGTGGGGAACGCTGGCGGCGTCGATCACGCTACCCGCGGATTTCCGCAAGGATTCGAACCGCGAACGGGCGCTCCAGTCGGCCCTTGGTCGACTCCGGTTCGGCACGATCGCGATCAACCAATGGTCGGGGCTCGCTTTCGCCATGATGTCGCCCGCGTGGGGAGGCGTGGCCGGCAGCAGCCTCAACGACGCTCAAAGCGGCATCGGCTGGGTGCACAACACGTCGATCGTCGACGGCATCGAAAAGAACGTGCTCACCGGGCCGCTCACCGTCTCTCCCAAGCCGATGTGGTTTGCGACCCACTCGAATCCCGAAGCGGTCGCCTGGCGGTTATTGGATCTCTACCACAAGCCGTCAGTCTGGAAGCTCGCCGGCCTCTTAGCCTCGGCCGTGCGGCACGGTCGTTAGAGCGTCAAGCGGTCGGCACGACCGGCGGGGCCTGCGGCGGAGGGAATTTGGCGTAGATCTCGTGCAGGGCCGCGATCACGCGGGGATGGAGCGGACGATTGGCTGCCACGATGCCGCGGTTGGCCAAGAGTTCGTAGCCGTGGTTGAATTCGAGCGGCTGGCCCATCACGTCGCACACGCATCCGCCCGCCTCTTCGACGAGCAGCACGCCGCCGGCATGGTCCCAGATCTTTTCCTTGTAGCCGAACTTGGCCGGCAGCCGCAGGTAAATCTCCGCCTCGCCGCGAGCGACGACCGCATATTTCGCCTGGCTGTCGAGGCGCAGCGGCTCGCGCGTAATCCCCAAGAGCGCGGCCACCTTGGCCGAAAGGCCCTGTGCCGTGTGGGCCGATTCGACCGACTCGCAGAAGCGGGCCTGCCGCGGGTCCGATTCCTGGCTGGCATGAACCGACCGCCGTGAGCCATCGCCTTCCAAGGGGATCGCCCAGCTTCCGCCGCCGCGAATCGCGTAAAAGAGCGTGCCGATCCGCGTGCCGCCCGGCTCGCACGGCAAGTTCGGGCAACCCAAGAGGGCGACCTGGATTCGTCCGTCGACGATCAGAGCCAGCGAGATCGCGTATTGCTCTTTGCGAAGGAAACCCTTCGTGCCGTCGATCGGGTCGAGAGTCCAGAATCGCGGCACATATTCTTTCTGGGACGCGCGGTCGATCCAGGCGCAGGCCTCTTTGCCGCACGTCTCGATGCCCACGCCGCGAAGCTCGGCCAGGATCCGGTCGAGGAACGGGGCATTCTCGCCGCGGGAGAGAGTCGACGACTCCTCCTCACCGATGATCAGATCGCCGGGAAAGGCCGCAGCGATCGCGCGGCAGATCACCGCCTGGCTGGCAAAGTCGGCCACCGTCACGGGGCTGCGATCGTCCTTCTCGAGGATGTCGGGCGTGATCTTCGCCTGCACGCTCTGGCACACGCGCGCGGCCGACCGCACGGCCTCGAGGGCAACGCTCAGCTCTTTCTCGAATCCGCCAGGCATCAGGAATTGTCTCGTACCGCGTTCAAAATGGGCCGCACGACGTCCGGCTCACGGAAACACGGAGTATAGCGGGCGCACGAACGAATGCCGAAGCGTCACGGCCTTCGTCACTTCAAATGCGGATACTCCGGCAGCGGCAGCGAGACGGGCTCGCCCGTGCGGGCGCTGCGAGCGACCGCTTCGGTGAATTCCATGTATTTCATGCCGGTGGCGAAATCGGTGAGGCGGACCTTCTCTTGTCCGCGGATCGCGCCGATGAACTCGGCCTCGACGCGCCAGCCGCCGCGCTTTTCCTTCGGCACCTCGAACTCGAGGAGCTGGCTGTCGCCGGCCTTCGCGGTGAGCAATCGTTCGCTCGGCGAGACCTCGAACTTGATCGTCCCCTCGCTGCCGTACAAGTGGATTTGATGCCCCGGCCCGAAGAGGCACACGCCGCTCAAGTGGTACAGCCCGCGGCCGCCGTTCTCCAGTTCGGTGACGACCTGCACGCTGTCGGGGACCGTGACCGGCACGCGCGACTTGCCGTCCGGAGCAAGACGGGTCTGCCCGAAAATTGCCTTCTGCGCCCAGACTCGCGTCGGTGGCGGGGCCCAGCGCAAAACGGTCTCGTGCAGGATGCCCATCGAGAGGACGTTGTCTCCGCTGATCTCGGCATCCTGCCGCCAATACAAGGGCGCGTCGGATTGCCAGAAGGCATCCGTCGCGCCGATCACGACGACTTCGCGAATCTCACCCAGAAAGCCATCGTGGATCAGCTCGCGGACGTATTCGTTCTGCATCAGGCCGAACGGGCTCGGCACGATCTGTTTGACGAGATCGGGATGCCGGTGGGCCACCTCGCACATCTTGTGCGCTTCCGCGGCGTTGCGAGCCATGCGGGCCTCGGTCAGGACGTGCTTGCCGGCATCGAGCGCGGCACAGGTGACTTCGCAGTGCAGGTTGGGCCACGTGCCGATCATGACGGCGTCGATTTCCGGATCGTCGACGAGCGCCCGCCAGTCGGGATAGATGCGGGGAATCTCGAATTCCTTGGCCACGCGGGCCGAAGACTCGGGGCTGCGGTTGACGACGCCCATGAGATCGACGCCGCCGATCTGCCGGAAGCCGGGGATGTGCCGCTGCCGCGTGTTGTTCCCCGCGCCGACGATGCCGATCCGCACGCGCTGCGTAATCATGCTGCGATCCTCAGAAGACGTTGGATCCGCCCCGATCGTGATGCGGTCAGAGTCAGAGAACGGGCGGCCCCGCGATTGTAGCTGGCCCGTGGCTGCCGGTCATGCGGCGCGGGCGAAAGTCGCCGTCGAATCGAGCGGCGCCAAGCGGCTGAGGATGTACTCGGCCGTGCGCCCCGTGGCGCCGACTTTCACCATCTCGTCGCGGAGCGTGGAGAGCTCGCGGGCAGTGCGGGCGAGCGAAAGCGGATTGCCCAGCCATTCGTCGACAACGGCCGTCATGGCCCGCACTTCCCGCTCAGGCTGCGAGACGACCAGAAACTCCGGCAGGATTCGCTGCCGGGCGATGAGGTTGGGGAGAGTGATTGAGGTGACTTTGACCAGGGGAAGATACATCAGATACGTGAGACGAGAGACGCGAAAGACGACGGCCGCCGGCTTGGCACGGGCCAGCATCTCGAGACTGACGGAGCCTGAAACCATCACGCAGCACGACGAGCATTCGATGATTTCGGGCGTGCGGCCGAGACACAGCTCGACCGGCAGCGAAACTCCCGACGATTCAAGCAATTCAGCACACCGCTGTCGATGCCGTTCCTTGTAACAGGCGACCAGAAACCGCACGTGCGGATATTTTGCGGCGAGGAGCTGCATCATGCGAATCTGCAGCGGGAAACATTGCTCCACCTCGTGGTGGCGGGAGCCGGGCAGGATGCCGACGATCGGTCCGTCGTCGACGCTCCAGCGGTCGCAAAACTCCGTATTCAGCGGATACTCGGCGATCTCGTCGAAAAACGGGTGCCCCACGTACTCGGCTTTCAGGCCGCGCTCGGCATACCACTCCGGCTCGAACGGCAGGCCGCAGAGGATGTGGTCCACGAATTTCCGCATGCGGCGGACGCGCCAGCCGCCCCACGCCCACAATTGCGGCGGCAGGTAGTAAAAGACGGGAATGCCGGCGGCCTTGGCCTTGCGGGCGATCCACCAGTTGAAGCCGGGAAAATCGACGAGCACGACCGCATCGGGCCGCGACTCGCGAAACATCCGTTCGGCCCGGCGGACGAGCTTGTAAAACGTCCACAACAGCGGAATGACCTGGAAGACGCCCATGACGGCGAAGTTGGTCAATTCGCGATCGAGACGGCAGCCGGCATCGCGCATCAGTGGGCCGCCGTAACCGCATGCCACGAGATCGGGCCGCCGCCGCTTGAGCGCGTAGATCAAATGGGCAGCGTGCTGATCGCCGCTCGGCTCGCCCACCGAAAAGAAAATGCGCATCGCAAGGCCCCCCTGATTCGTCATGCCGATGCCGCGACGGCCCGTTCGCGCCCCTCGAAGCGGCGTCGCATCAGGCCGCTTTCGACCGGTAACCGGTCGACGCCCCGCCTTGGGCAGCCCACTGGCAGCAAGGGGCCGCGTTGGGGCTCACCGCCTTATCGGCAACTTGTTTCCATTGTTCCTGGCTCAACGGCTGCGGCGGCAATCGCAACACGGCAAGCGCGTAGCCGCACCCCAGTTGTCCCGCCCCCCGTGAGCGGAACGATTTCGTAAACATCCCGCCGTCGGGCATCTCATAAAGATCATAAGTCCCCGGCAACGAGCCGATGTGCCGCGCGAAACAGGCCAGGCGATGTCCCCCGGCGGCCGCGCTGCCCGTGTCGATTCGCGCCAGAAACGCGAGGCACGCGCCCGGACGAACGCGGGCCAGTAACTGAAAGCTGGCCGCGAAGGCTGCCGGCGAACACAGGGACGCCTGATAGGGCGAAACGTCTCGAACGAGAACGAGATCGAATCCTCCCTTGAGTGCCGTAAGTGCCTGGCCAATCGGGCCGCAATGAAACTCGCAAGCGGGGACGGCGCGTTTCGCCTCGACAATGTGGACCGCCGATTCGTCGAGCCCCACGCAACGGATGCCCAACGAGTCGAGATAGGCGGCCAGTTCTCCGCCGGCACAGCCCACGTCGAGCACGCGGTAGCCGACTCCCATCTGCGTCGTATCCACCAACCGCGACAAAACCCGCCGCGGGATTCCGGTTCGTTCGATGAGATGGCTTGAATCGGCAATCGGGCCGTGAGAAGAATCCACGAAATGTCTCCCGGGCCACGACCGCGGGACGATCGTGGGGAGCGAAGAATATCGCGGCAAGCCAATCGCGGCAATGCGGATTCGCGGCCCGTATTCGCGGCGGAAAACGGCTGACCGGAAATCAGGCGGCGGCCTGGACCTCGCCGTCGGCGGCGAGCGTTGTTGCGGGCAATTTCCGCGACCGGGGCCCTTTCGCTGTCCCCTGTGCCGCTTCAGCCACGAGCTTCTCCAGCCGCTCCATTTCCGCTTCCAACCGCTCGGCATAGTGTTCGAGTTCCTCGCGGCCGAGGCCGGGAGGAACAAACAGCGGGGGGCCGCCACGGGCGTAAATCTCAGTGAAGGGCCAGGGCAACATCATGTCGGTCCAGTTGCCGCGAATATGCCAGGCTCGCCGGCAGGCATGGGCTCCCGGTACGATCCCCCGGCCCGAATGCGACGCCAGAAACACGATCCCGGTTTTCAACTTGTGCCGCGGTCCGCGGGGCCCGTCGGGCGTGATCGCCACGTGGTATTCGCGGACCCGCTGCAAGAGTTCACCCATTGCCCGGCTCCCTCCGCGCTTTGACGAGCCGCGGACGGGCACGATGCCGAGCATCTTCATCGCGTCGGCCAGGTACGAGCCGTCCTGATGCCCGCTCACGAGGCCCGCCATCTTCTGGGGCCGCCCGCTGAAGACGGTCATCACGATCTGGTCGTGCCAGATGCAATACAGATACCGCCGGTCCCCTGTCGATTCGTACGAATTGGTTCCGGGGGCTTCCACGACCACGCGCAGGCGGCACGTTTTGAACAACAGGCGCACCAGCGCGACGCCGAAAAAGACGATGATCTTGGTGAGCAAACGACTGCGGATTTTCACGCGGGGGATTGTAGCGATCTGCGAAGATGCGCAAATGGCAAATGGAAGCCCCCGGAAGGCCTTCCGGGGGCGTGAATTCATTCCCCCAGCGTCGATTTGCGTCGCAAAATGTGATGATAGTGCTGCGCGAAGCGATGTGCTTCGTCGCGCACGTATTGCAAGAGTCTGCAGCGCGTAGGAGTGTTTCGAGAGTCTGCGCGGCTCCGACTCACCCGGGAGAAAGATTTCTTCTTCCCGCTTGGCGAGCGACAGGACGAGCGGCGGCTTCGAGCCGATCGCCTCGAGCGCCTCGACCGCCGAGCTTAACTGCCCCTTCCCGCCGTCGATCAAGCAGGATGTCGGGGAGCGACTCCCCCTCTTTGGCCAGACGCAAAAACCGCCGGCTCACCACCTCGCGGATCGAGGCGAAATCGTCGACCCCCTGCACCGTGCGGATCTTGTAGCGCTTGTAGCCGTGGTTGAACGGCAAGCCGTCGATGAACTGGACCAGGCTGGCGACGGTCTCGCCCCCCTGCAGGTGGGCGATGTCGACCCCTTCGATCCGCCGGGGAAAGTGCGGCAAATCGAAAATCTTCTTGAGCCCGGCCATCCCCTTTTTCGGGTCGATGTAAAACACCTCGGGCTGCACGTTCTCGTCGAGCTTGCCGCACAGGTCGAGGTTCTCGAGCGACTTGATCTCGTCGCGAATGCGGGCCGCCTTCTCGAATTTCAGCTTGGTCGACGCCTGCTCCATCTCCCGCCGCATCTCCCGCAGCAGCCGCGTCTTCTTGCCGTCGAGGAACAAGATCAGCCGCCGGATGCCGCGGCGGTAATCCTCGCGGCTGATCCGCAGGTTGCAGGGGGCCGTGCACTGGTTGATGCTGTGCAACAGGCACGGCCGGAACCACCGCCAGCGTTCGTCCCCCTCGGCGATGTCGAGCGAGCAGGTGCGGAAGCGGAAGATCTTCTGCAAGACGCCGATCGCCGCCCGCAGCTTTTTCGCGTTGGTGAAGGGACCGTACAGCTTCGTTCCCCGCGGCCGCGGCTTGCGGGTGAATTCGACCCGCGGAAAATCCTCGCGGATACGGATTTCCAGGTACGGAAAGGTCTTGTCGTCCTTGAGTTCCTGGTTGAAGCGAGGCTGCACGTCCTTGATCAGGCGGGCTTCGAGCAACAGAGCGTCGACCTCGCTTTGCGTCTCGATGAAGTCGACCGCGCGAATCTCGGGGACGAGGTTGGCCGTGCGGATATCCTCCGCGGCGGCCGAGTTGAAATAGCTGCCGACCCGGCTCCGCAAATTGACCGCCTTGCCGACGTAGATCACTCGCCCCAGCGCGTCCTTCATCAGATAAACGCCCGAGGTGGTCGGTAAGCGCCGGATCGACTCCCGCAAATCGGTGGCCCCCGCATCGGGCTGATTGTCTTTGCTTGTTTCATCGCCTGCCACGCCCAACTCCTTGTGACGGCTCTCCTTCGCCGCCAAACGAATTCTATGCGACAGGTGGCCGACCGCCAGAGCGAGGCTCGGAACCGGGCCGGCTAGCCCTGCGCATTCGAAATGTCTCTGGCGGCGGGCGAAATTGCGCGGAATCTGTCGTGATTTGCCGCCGCCGCCCATTTAGAATCGGGTCTGTCCAAGGAAGGCAAACGGGCACGCGCGCGACGGCGGCGACTCCAAATGGGGTCGACACACCATTTCCCGTCCTGCGAGGCCCCGCAGTTCGCAAGTGCTTTGACCGGCGCTCGTGGGGCTGCAATTGGAGGCAATCCATCTGAGATGACGGAACCCGATCCTGCGTCCACTGGTCTTGGTCCTCTCCAGAAGCCTCTCACGGACCAAAAAGCCGACACGTGGACGATGTCGCAGCCCGTGACGTGGGCCGGCCCCACGGCGGAAGGCTTGCGCTCGACGGTTCGGCCGTTTTGAGCTTTTGGGCCGCATCGGCGCCGGGGGATCGGGGATCGTCTTTCGCGCGCGCGACCCGCAGTTGGACCGTCTCGTGGCGCTCAAGATCGCGCGGGCCGAAACCCTCGTCTCCAAGGAGGCCGGGCAGCGTTTTATCCGCGAGGCCCGCGTGCTGGCGGCCCTGCGGCATCCGAATATCATCCCCGTCTACGAGGCGGGCGAGACCGACGGGCTTCCCTACATCGTCGAGGAACTGTGTGACGGGCCCAACTTGGCGACGTGGTTCCGGCAGGAGCTCGACGCCAAGCGGCCGGTGCCGATTCCCCTTGCCACCCGCTGGCTGCTGCTCATGGCGCGGGCCGTCGCCCATGCGCATGCGGCCGGGATCGTGCATCGCGATCTGAAGCCGGCCAACGTCCTCTTGGAAGCGGTCCCACGTCCGGCCTCCACCGAACCGCCCCAGCCGCCTGGCGCGGACGAGCGCGTGCCGCGGATCACCGATTTCGGCATCGCCAAGCTCTTCGGCTCCGACGACGAGGTCACCGCGACGCACGCCGTGCTCGGCACGGCCGCCTACATGGCGCCCGAGCAGGCCGAAGGCAAGACTCGCGACGTCGGGTCGGCGGCGGACGTCTATTCGCTGGGAGTGATCCTGTACGAGCTGTTGACCAGCCGGCGTCCGATCGAAGGGCGCAGCGAGATCGACACGCTCCGCCGCCTGGCGATCGACGAGCCGCATCCCCCCACGAAATTCCGCCGCGAGGTTCCCCGCGACCTCGAAGCGATCTGCCTCAAGTGCCTGGAAAAGCAGCCGGCGCGGCGGTATCCGACGGCCGAGGAGCTGGCCCGCGACCTCGAGCGTCTGTCGGCGGGCTTGCCCGTGACCGCCCGGCCGCTCGGCCTGTTCGCCGCGCGGCGAAGGCCTGTCGCCGGCAGCGCCGGGCGGTCCGCATCGGTCTGGTCGGGCTCGCGATAGTGCTTGCCACCGCCCTTTTCTGGTGGCAACAGCTCCCCAAAGCCATGACCTTCCAGGTCGAGGAGTCACAGGGCGGCGCGGTGCGATCCTACACGCGCGACATCCGCGACGCATTTGAACTGTGGAACGAGAACTCGGAACGGCTCCGCGACAACCTCCATGCCGGCGACGAGATGGCGACCTTGCTGACGCATCACATCCCTGCGGCCGGCCAGGGGGACCGCCGCGGATTTGATTGGTACTACCTGTGGCGGCTGTGTCATCCGGGCGAATCCGTGGGAACGCTGCCCCGCGTGGCGTCGCTGATCGGACACGCAGGGGACGTGTTTTCGGTCAGCTTTTCTCGCGACGGATCGCGGATCGCTTCGGGGGGCGCGATCAGACGGCCCGCGTTTGGGACGTCCAGACCGGCCTCGCGGTGTGTGTCTGCCGCGGGCACAAACACGACGTAAATTGGGTCGATTTCTCCCCCGACCAGAAGCTCCTGGCAACAGCCAGCGAGGACCACACGGTCAAGGTTTGGGACGCCGAAACCGGGCGGGAACGCTTCACGCTGATGGGACACGAGGCCGAGGTCGTCTGCGTTTTGTTCGATCCGACGGGCAAGCTGCTCGTTTCGGGCGATCATGCGGGCGTGCTCAAGCTGTGGGATGTGGCGAAGCGACGGGAGTTGAAATCGGCCAACGCCCATAGCTCGCGGATCCAGGCCATTTCCTGGGGAACTTACGGGCATCTGCTCGCCTCGGCGGGCGACGACGAAACCGTTCGTCTCTGGGAAATGCCGGACATGGTGCCCCGCGGCGTGCAGCAGTCGGACGTGTCGCACTCCACAGCCTTCAGCCGCGACGTCGAGATGCTTGCCTCGGCCGGCCGCGGCACGATCAACATCCATGACGTCCGCACCGGGGGTTTGCGGGGCCGATTTTCCGCCCACTTCGACCATATCGAGTCGGTCCAATTCTCGCCGGACGGGCGGCAGGTCGCCTCCTGCGGTGGGGACGGAGCCGTGCGGTTGTGGGATCTTCCCAGCCGGCAAGGTTGGGTCGCGGTCCCGCCGCGGATCGGCAAAGACGGGCTGCCGATCGGCTTCTGGTGCGTCGCCTTCTCGCCCAACGGTCGGCGCCTCGCCACCTCCGCGCGGGACGGCCGGGTCGATCTGTGGGACATGTCCGTCGCGCCGCAGTGGACGGACTTAACGACGAATCGTGCCGAGGCCCTGCCAGGGCGGATGGACTTTTCTCCCGACGGGCGCCGATTGGCAATTGCCTGGCAGTCTGCCAAACCCAAGCGGGCCGGCTTGCAGATTTGGAACGTCGCCACGATGCGCCCCTCTGTCCTCCGAGACGATCCGCTCGAGGGCGCGCGCAACGTCTGCTATTCCCACGACGGCGGCGAACTGGCCATCGGCGGCGAGCAGCGTGTCGACCTCGTGAATGCCGCGACGGGAGCGAAACGCCTGAGCATCACTCTGCCCGCGGGTCAGTTCGCCCTCTGGTGCGCGTTTCCGCCCAAACGGGTCACTGCTCGTGATGCAAGGCCGCCCAAGGGACAGGGAACGGTCTGTGCACCTGTATGACGGCGCCACGGGAACCGAGCTCAAAACAATCGGCGGGACATTCTTCAACGAGTCGGCATCCGACGGAGTCGCCGTGTCTGCCCGCGGCGACCTGCTGACGGCCTTTCATCCCCACGAGGGACGGGACGTCAACCTGTACGAAGTGCCGAGCGGACACTTGCGATCCCTGCTGCACAGTTCGCACCGCTTCAATGATTTCGCCGCCTTCGCGCCGGACGGATCGATGGCACTCGGTTCCGACCGCGTGATCGAGCTTTGGGACCCCCAGCGTTGCCGCAAGCTTGGGGACTTGCCCGGCTTGGCGCATGATAGCGGGCCGTTCGCTTTTTCCTCCGACGGACGGCTATTGATTGCCGTTTCCGGAGAGCAACGCGGCGTCCACGTCTGGGACGTCGATCAGAAGAAGGACCTGTTTACGCTCCCCCTTCCCACCGAGATTACCACCCATGCAACGGGTTGGTTGCTGGCGGTTTCTCCGGACGGGCTGAAGGTCGCCTGCGCCGTCGTCGACAAGGATCAACAGGTGGCGGTGATGTTGTATTCCGGCCTGGCCACAAGACGTCTTGATTCGCTGAAACCGCTCGAGGCGGCGGAACGATGACGGAAAGGATGAAGGCGGAAGCGTTGCTTTGAATCCGCCCTTCGGCGGAATGAAGGATGAAACAAAGCCGGTTTTACTCATCCAGTAGTTCCAAGTCGGCCTGTTGACGTTGAGGAACGCAAGGCCCCTCCTCAGACTGGTTTGTGTAGAGAACCAGAAGCCCAAGGAGGGAGCTCATGCGTTCAAGGAACAGAAATACCATATCGAGTAGCGAGGTTCATCAGTGGGCCCTGAGTTGGCTGATCAACTCGATGCAGTTGAAGGATCGAGGGCCGAAATGTACGGCGACGGTTGTCTGGAACATCGTCTTGCGCCAGCCGCGAAACGATCTCGGTGTTCGCGGCCTGTCGGGATTTGGCGAACGCTCCGTCGGACACCAGCGTGATGGGCGCGTTGGAGGCGGGACTGCCCAAGACGCTTCGGGTTCTGGAGAAGCGGTTGAATGCTGCGCTGACGGATCATCTGCCGCGGCGCCTCCAGCGTCGCGCTTGGACAGTGGCGATCGACTGGCACTTGGTGCCTTACTACGGGGAGCCGAACGCAGCCGCAACGAGATTTACTACGGCAAGCCGCGACAGGGAACCACAAAATTCCATGCCTACGCCACCGCCTGCATTGTCTCCCACGGAGTGCGCTACACTTTGGCCGCCACCTGGGTGCGGCGACACGAAACGACGGTCACGGCGTTGAATCGCCTGCTGGCGACAATCCGCGCAAAAGAGCTGAAAATCCGACGTTTTTTGTTGGATCGCGCCTTCTTCAACGTCACCGTCACGCGGTTTTTACAAGAGCAACAGATTCCCTTCGTGATGCCGGTGATGTTTCGGGGACGAATCCCCAAGAAGCGGCGGAAACTCCGGGGCCTGCATTGGATCCGACGTCAGAACGTCGGATGCTACTTGCACACGTTGAAGAACAAGAAGCAGTCGGTGACAGTCTCGGTTTATGTGGCCTACCGGACTCACAAGAACCGCAAAGACGGCAAACACAAGCAACAAAAGCTCCTGTTTGCCGCTTGGCGAGTCAGCGGTTCCCCACGGGAGATCCGCGAACTGTATCGGACACGCTTCGGTATCGAGACGAGCTACCGCCAAGCCCGCCAGGCGCGCATCTACACCTGCACCCGCGATCCCCATCTGCGGCTGCTATTCGTCGTGGTCGCGCTTCTGCTGCGGAATGTCTGGGTGTGGATTCACGAAACCATGCTGGCTGAAGGGTACGGAGATTCGATGACGCTTCACCAAGAAAAATTGCGACTCCGCCGCATGCTCGAATGGATCGCCCTCGAAGTGGTCGCCCAATTGCACGATGGTTCCAAGCCTTACGTCGACTTAGACGCATGAGTCAAACTGGGAACTACTGTCATCCTTCATCCTCTTTACTGTCGGAAGGAGCTGATCGTCTTTAAGTTATTGCCAGATCGAGATCTTCCAAACGAAGGATCAGTTATGGGAGACTGGCGATGGATCGTCGTTTTATATTGCGCAAGGAGCAGATGCTGAAACAATGCGAGGTGTCGCCCGACCATGTCAGGAGATTGCCCGCGGAGCTCTCTGTTTTTCTCAAGCCGTTTTTGGACGGTTTGTCGAATGACCGTCAACGGCAACATGTTCAGCAGTTTTGCAAAGGGTTGTTGTCGAACGTGACTCGCAAGAACACGGAAGCGATCGCTTACGAGCAAGATCAGGATCGCCACGATCTGCAGCACTTCATCGGCAGTTCGACCTGGAACCACGTGCCGTTGATGGACGAGTTGTGCGGCCAGATCGCGGCCACGCTGGGCGAGGCCGATGGCGTGCTGGTCATCGATCCTTCGGCATTTCCCAAGCAGGGCCGGAAATCGGTCGGCGCGGCCCAACAATGGTGCGGCCGGTTGGGCAAAGTCACCAACTGCCAAGTCGGTGTTTATTTGGCCTACGTCTCGCGACGCGAACACGCCTTGTGCGACTTCCGACTGTATCTGCCCGAGGAATGGACGAAAGATCGCCAGCGCTGCCGTACGGCCGGCGTCCCGCCTCAGGTCCGCTTTCAGACGCGACACGCGCAAGCTTCTGGAGATGATCCGGACCCGCGGCCCGATCCTGCCACATGCCTGGATCACGGCTGACGACGAATTTGGGAAAGTGACCCATTTTCGCCGAGATTTGCACGAATTGGGAGAACGCTACGTGCTGGCCATTCCGAGTAACATCACGGCCCGCATCCTGGACGGCCAGGAAGTTCCCCACTGCGGGCCCGGCGGCCCGACCGCTCGTCCGTTTGTGAGTGTGACCCGCATTCGCGATCAACTTCCTGAAGGGGCGTGGCAGTCGATCGACGTGCGTGATGGCGAAAAGGGGCCGCTGTTCGTGGAGATCGCCGTCGTTCCGCACGTGCAGACCATGGACAACCGTCGCAAACTGCCCTACGCCGAGGTCTTGATCCTCACGCGTTATCGCGACGAACACGACCTGCGACACGACGACATCTATTTGTCCAACGCATCGGCGAGCACTCCCGCCGCCGAGTTTGCGCGCGTGATCTCCGCCGAACGCCGCGTCGAGGAAACCATCCGGCGCGGCAAAAGCGAAGCCGGATTGGCCGACTACCAAGCGCGGACCTGGCAAGGTTGGCATCACCATCAAACACTCTCGCTCCTGGCGACCTGGTTCCTCGTGAGCGAATCACTTAAGGGACGACAAACGACACCGGCTCTCAGCGTTCCTCAAGTCCGCCAACTCATCGCCCGAACTCTGCAACAGCAATGGAACCTCTTGCATCCCGAATCCGTCGCCAATTCCGCGACCCGCCAACTCCGACGCAACGAAACCGCACGCTTCTACCACTACCAAAAACGCAAACGCTTACCCCCCTTACGCCCCGATCAACGACGATGATTCCGACAGTAAAGTCCTTCATCCTCCATCCTTTCTATTACTTCTGCCACTTCCAGCCCGTGACGCCACGGAGGTTGACGACGCATTCGGCCGGCCAGCCGCCGCTGTGGAGCTTGACCAGGCTCTCGGCGCACATCTTGAACGTGTCGTACTTGGACTCGATGTTCATGCCGGCCGTGTGCCCCGCAAAGAGGACGTTGTCGAATTTGAGCAAGGGGCTCGTGAGCGGGAGCGGCTCGACTTCGGGTGGTGGGAAAAGGGGACGCAGCTGGCTCTTTGTGCGATGCCATCACAGAAAATGCGATAGGGCACGACGACTGAACTCAGCCCAATTTACAGCCTAAAACCGCTCGGTCGTCATTCATGGTCGGGCGATGGCCCAAAACGCGTCTTCATGCTTTCGCACGCGCTTTTGATCGCAGGTTCGGCAAAGAGTCCGTGCACCCATTCCGGTTAGCAAGACAAGTTCCTGTTGTCCGCATTTCTTGCACGCAACATGAGGGAACCGCACGCAGGGTTCAAACCAGTCGCAGCGCGTCTGGCGGAGCGCCGCCGCGAGCTTCGCGAATTCTTCCATCGGGTAAAAGTTGGCGCACTCCAGTTCTTCGAGCGCCGTCAGTCCGTGCAACGGCTCAAGCGAAACGTCCACAGGCTTGAGGTTTGTTAAATGCAGAAACGTCAGTGCCGTGAGATTGGAGAGCGGCGTGAGCGATTCGACGGTCATCCGATTCCACATCGAGCCGGCGACTGCGAGCGCCTGAAGTTGGGTCAGCCCGGCCAACGGTCCCAGCGAGGTCACCGACCGAAAGTGAGTGATGCCAAGCCTCTTTAAGTCGCCATGCGCGCCTACCCAATCGAGCGACTGAATCTTCGGCGCGGTGTCCAGGTAGAGCGTTTCGAGCGTCAGGCCGTGCGCCAAGGGGGACAAATCGCCGACCCGTAGCCCATCCATGAAGAGCTGCGTTAGGGATTCGCAGGACGCAAGAATCCGCAGTCTCCTGTCGTCAATGGCAAAGCACCACAGCTTCGTCAGCCCTCTCCGATTCGGCAAAGCATCAAAATTGAGAACTTTCTCAGACAATCGGACCGATGTTGCACCATCTGCAATATCAGTCACATCGCACACGACGTCCGGAAAGCCGGCAAACGCGGGGAAGAGCAAGGATTTCTGAGGATGCGTCACGTCTGTCATGGGCCGGATGGCAGGGCCATTGTCGTGACTCTGCTCGCACTTGGATTGTTCAGCTGGACTGCGTGGCGCGATCGCTTGCTCGAGGCGATCCTGTCCATGGCCGTACTCGCCCTCTACGGGATTTTGTACTACATCTTTACGGCTCTCGCAGCACCACGCGCGCCTCGGCCACCGCGGTCAACGTCCGTGCCAAACGCATCTTTATTCACGTCCTTGCAACAACCACATTTTTGACGGAGGCCGGGATCTTTTAGAGAGCGACTTAGAACCGCCCTTCGTCAGCCATCACCTTTCCATCGATACCCGCTTCCGGCTTCGGTTAGTGCTATTCAGCTGCGTCCCCTTTTCGCCTCTTTTCGCCGTTTCGCGTCCCCCAAAGAATTTTGTTGCCCACTCCGCCCGCGCAGTGTACGGTGGCGGCTCGCCTGGCTGCGGAGGATGTTGATGGGCGCATTTCTCGGTTCCACACAAGTCAAATGCGGCAACCGCGAGGCCGTGTTGGAAGCGGCAACCGCCGTCGCCAAAGAGCTCGAGATCCAGTGCCTCGTGAGCCCGGTTGTGTCGGGCTGGGTCGGCATCTTTCCGAGCGGCAATGGCCAGGACCAGCGCGTCGGCGAAGAACTCGCAAAACGCTTGGGCGGCACCGTGTGGCACGTGCTCGTCCACGACGACGATGTCTTGGCCTACTGGCTCTGGCACAAGAAAAAGCTGGTCGATTCCTACTGGTCGGTGCCGGGCTATTTCGGCGCGGAGGACCAGGCCGAACAGGAAGCCACGACCGGCAATCCGGTGGTTTTATCGCAACTCGTGGGGGGCGAGCCGGCCAAACTGGCGGAAGTTCTCGCGCGAAGGGGCGTACCCGCTGGCGCAAATGCAGCTCGACGAGCTGGGGCGCATCACGGGCGTGCCCAACCTGATACATGCCTATGAATATTTGAAGGAAGAAGAAACGCAAGGCGTCCGCGGCTGGAGCCGGTTCAAAGAGATTCCGGCCGACCGCGTCCAGTCCAAGGCGCAGCAGAACGCGCGCTCAAAAAGCAACTCGCCGATGAACTCAAGAGATTGCAGCAAGAGGGGCGGCTGCTCTACTTCGAGGAACGCACAGAGGGCATCGTGGGCCTGGCCTACGCCTGTGCGATGCATGAGGGCTTTCTCGTCGCGTGGTCGGACCATGGGCCAGGCGTCGTTTCATTCGCCATTTACGCGAGTCCCTGGGACACGCCGCGGCCATTGACGCTGGACGCGCCTAGTGACGTCAGGGCCGTCGTCAGCGACGCCTCGCGCACGCGTTTCGCCGTCGCGGGCGCGAGCCGTGTGCGTGCCTGGGACGTCGACGCCGGCCAGTGGAAGCTCGTCGCCGACATCCCGGAAACCGATCTCACCCTGTCGGCGGCCCTCTCCGCGGACGGCAAGCGGATCGCCCATTCCTCCCGACGCGAAACGCTCGTCAGAGAAGTCTCGGGCCTCCGCGTAATCGCTTCCTGCGACGGCGGGTATTGCCAGCCCTTGGCATTTCATCCCGACGGAGACTGGCTTGTGGGAGGCGGCAACCGGTTCGGACTCATCGCGATCCGCGAGAACCCGCACTGGCGGCCGCTCTACGTCGGGGGCATGTCACAGCCGTTGCCGCAGGTCGCCGCGGTGTTCCAAGAGGTCCAAGAGCAATTCCGTAAGATCGACGTCGACGAGTTCATGAAACAAGCCCGCGCCCAGTTGGAAGCGATGACGAAACAGTTACGGGAGGCGGCCGGCCGATCCAACCAGGGGGTCGACGCCGAGGAGATGATCGAAAAGATGCGCCGCCAAATGGAACAGAGTTTTGCAGAGCAAAAAGACCAGCTGCAGGCGATGCACGAGGGCCGCACTCCCGTCATTCCGACCCAAGCCGTCGAGAAGGTTTTTGCCGCCGGTTTCAGCCGGGACGGACGTTGGCTCTGGTGTGGGACCAGCGCGGGGCTGCGCGTCTACGACTGGGCCAGCGTCCCCCGCGACGCGGGGAGCGAATTGAGCGATCCGCACTGGGCGTATTCCGAGACATTCACGTACGCCGTGGCCGAAGAGGTTGACGCGCCCGGTCTTGTCTTCGGCGGCATTTCCGGGACGCTGTATCGGCTCGATCTCACGACGGGCCAGAGCCGCGAGCTGCTCAAGCTGCCGGGCGACGTTTCCATCTACCTTTTGACCATGTCGGCCGACGGGCAATCACTGGGCATCTCGACTCAAACTCGCCCGAACGTCGAGGCCCGGCGGAGCGACAAGAAATGGGGCTGGCAGATTCTGGTCGTACCCGCGACTCCGGGGCCCTTTCTTGTCCACTGCGGATTGAGGCCCTCTTGTCGTCGATGTCGATCAAGACTGGGACTGAAAAAGGGGACGCAGCAGAGCTGCGTCCCCTTTTATTTCTGTATTTCTGAGCCCCGGAGGGGCGGCGGTCCGCTTGCCACCCGCGCAAGCGGGTGGGATCGGGAACCCATTGATTATCCTGAAGCGTTTGCATCCGTTAGGACGGGTACCCGGGCGACACCCCTTTGTGCGAGAGACAGCCGATGCGCCATTGTGCGGTGAACGGCTAAACGAGTGTCGCCCGGGTACCCGTCCTAACGGATGCGGGGGCTTCGCAGCGGTATGCGACCACGCAACCACCCGCTTGCGCGGGTGGCAAGCAGACCGCCGCCCCTCCGGGGCTGAAATCTCGTACGGTCGTGGCATCAGGTGCGGTTGCAAAGGGAGGATTCCACCACCAGGCGACAAGCGGTAAGTGCCAAGGACGAAGGCGGAAGGATGAATGAAATGCCTTGTTACTCATTCTTCAGATCCCGGAAAGGTTCCTGACACCTTTTCCGGGCTTTTCCGGGCTTCAGTCTCGTACTCGTCGATTCTCGGCTCAACTTCGAGGCACGTGAGAAAGTCGGTCTCATTCCACTTTAGTTGCGGCATGACGCCATCCTATTTTCTGCTTGTCGGTCATCGGTCGGCTCCGCCGCGTGTTAGCGAGCGCTACGCTGGGTCGTCTTCAAAAGTTAACGGAAGGCGACCCTTGGGCGTAGGGCGCCTGACTGACGGCAACGGTTTTTTTACCAGCCGTCCGCGTCCCTGTTGCTCAGCTCCGAGCCCCCAGAAAGAGCGGCGTCCCCTTTGCCTTATCCCGAGAAGTGGCGCGTGCATGATGTGCGGCGGTGTAGGGGCGATAATGGGGCCATTGGTCGCCCAGCGTGTTTTTGCAGGTGGCAACACAACACTGTTAATCGGTGCCGGCTGCGGGTTAATCGTCGGGGTTGTGTTTGGGCGGCTCTTCGGAAAACGCTGATTCTACGCCCAGCCCACGCAAACCCGTGGACGTGGCACCCCGTGATTGTTTCTCCTGAGCCCCGGAGGGGCGGCGGTCCGTTTGCCACCCGCGCGAGCGGGTGGGATCGGGAACCCATTGATTATCCTGAAGCTTTGGCATCCGTTAGGACGGGTACCCGAGCGACACGCCTTTGTGCGAGAGACAGCCGATGCGCGATTGTGCGGTGAACGGCTAAACGAGTGTCGCCCGGGTACCCGTCCTAACGGATGCGGGGGCTTCGCAGCGGTATGCGGCCACGCAACCACCCGCTTGCGCGGGTGGCAAGCAGACCGCCGCCCCTCCGGGGCTGAAATCTCGTACGGTCGTGGCATCCGGCGTCGCCGATGGGACGCCCGTGAAAGCACTCTTACTGAGCCGTTGTCCTCGTCTCCGCACTCAAATCCGGCTCGGCGGTCCGCCGGGGCGGATCGCCCTCCCTTTACTCATTTTCGTGCCGAGACGGCAGCTTGCGATGGGGGCCGGGTATGGAGGATTGATTCATCCAGTAGTTCCAAGTTCGCCAGCCAACTAACATTCGAATTCACAATGGGTTGCGTTCCAACGTTTTTAGACGGTGATTGCGTGTTATCACCGCTGGAAGCGGCGAGGTTAGGCGTGTGCCGGATCCCCTATTTTTCCAGGATGAATCGTTGGTCGGGCTTTCCAGCGCGACGGTGGGTGCGCGCGGAAAAAGACGGCACCAAAACCCGACGCCGTAACTCCTTGTTTTGAAAGCAGTTGATTAGCCGGCGAACTGGGAACTACTGTCATCCAGTAGTTCCAAGTTCGCCAGCCAACTAACATTCGAATTCACAATGGGTTGCGTTCCAACGTTTTTAGACGGTGATTGCGTGTTATCACCGCTGGAAGCGGCGAGGTTAGGCGTGTGCCGGATCCCCTATTTTTCCAGGATGAATCGTTGGTCGGGCTTTCCAGCGCGACGGTGGGTATGCGCGGAAAAAGACGGCACCAAAACCCGACGCCGTAACTCCTTGTTTTGAAAGCAGTTGATTAGCCGGCGAACTGGGAACTACTGTCATCCTTCATCCTTCCGCCTTCATCCTTCTACTTCTGCCACTTCCAGCCGGTGACGCCACGGAGGTTGACGACGCATTCGGCGGGCCAGCCGCCGTTGTGCAGCTTGACCAGGCTCTCGGCGCACATCTTGAAGGTGTCGTACTTCGACTCGTTGTCCATACCGGCCGTGTGCCCCGCGAAGAGGACGTTGTCGAACTTGAGCAAGGGGCTGGTGAGCGGGAGCGGCTCGACTTCGAACACGTCGAGACCGGCGCCTCGCAAATGGCCCGAGGCGAGCGCTTCGCACAGGGCCGCTTCGTCGACCAGTCCGCCGCGGGCCGTGTTGATCAGGACCGAGCCTTTTTTCATCTTGGCCAGCGTGTCGCGATTGATCAGGTGACGCGTCTCGGGCGTGAGGGGCGAATGAATCGAGACGTAGTCCGAGCGGGCCAAGAGATCGTCGAGCGACGTCAACTCGACCGCCGGCCATTGCTTTAGAAACTCGCGGTAGGGCTGCGGTTCGTAGGCCAGAACCTTGAGACCGACGCCGATCGCGCGGGTCGCGACCGCCTGGCCGATCCGTCCCAAGCCGACGATGCCGATTGTCGAGCCCATCACGCGGGGGCCGTTGGTCCGCTTCCACTTTCCTTCGCGGACGCGGCGGTCGGCCATGGGAAAATCGCGGGCCACGCCGAAGAGGAGGGCCAGCGTGTGCTCGGCCACCGAGTGGTGGTTGACGCCAGGAGTCGTCAAAACGGCGATGCCCGCTCGGTCGCAGGCCGCCAGATCGATGGCGTCGAAGCCGACTCCGGAACGGGCAATCACGCGGAGCTTGGGGAGAGCCTCGATCACGTTTTTCGGATAAGGCTCAGCCCCGGCGATGACGGCGTCGGCCGCCGTCAAGGCCGAGATCAACTGGTCATTCTTCCGCAGGTCGATACTCCGCGAGACTTCGCGGAAACCAAACCCGGCCGACTTCAGGATATCGAGATGAGGCCCGGAGCTGATGTCGATCGAGGTACCCACAACGTTCGGCATCGGCACGGACATGCAAACTACCTTGGCGTGATCTGCTGGGCGGTCTCGATGGTTCCCTGAGCCGTGAAGATGACCGGCTCCGGACGCCCGGCGATCGTTACGATGAACTTCTCAAGCAACGGTCCCGACTCTTTCGGGGCCGTGAAGGTCAAAGGGAGAATATGCACTGTTCTGGCATCTTTGGTCAACTGTGGCATCTTGAAGAGGCCGTGGGCCGACTCGCATTCGACCTTCTCGATCACGAACGGATTGTGGCCCCGCAAGAGGACGGTCTTGACCGCTTCCGTCCCCGGAGCGACCGAACCGAGTTGCACGACCGAGGGGGTCACCGTCACGTCGGATTCCACCCGTGCCTGGACGAGGACGGGGATTTGGCCCGCCTGGTCATTCGTGTTGAGCACGATCTGCTGACGGAGATAACCCACCGGCGCTTTGGGTGAGAGGGCGACAATCAGGTCGTAGCCGACCTGGCCGTTGTCGCGCCGCGTTTCCTTCACATTGGCCTTCAGATATTCGTTGTTCGTCACGATTTTGGTGACGGCCCAGTTGGGATCGCCGGCGTAGGCCAGCTCGACCTTCCGCTCTTGGGCCGCCCCTTTGTCCACCGCGCCGAAGTTGACCGAGCCCGGTGTGAGGACGACGTCGGTGCGGATGTAGACCTTTACGGGGATCTGGACGACCGCGTATTGGGGCTGGTCGAAGGTGACCGTGACCGTCGAGCTCTTGTCGTGCTGAAAACGGTTGGTATCCATCGAGATGGTGATGTAAGTCGACTGGTGCGACTTGAACGGCGTCTGGTCGTAGCTGGGAGCCGTGCAGCCGCAGGAGGTCGTCACGCTGGCGATGTGGGCATCCGGCGCGTAGAGGTTCGTCACCTTGAAGCGGTAAGAGACCTCGGCCCCACGGGCGACGGCACCGAAATCGTGGCTGGGAGTGGTCGACTCGAACATCTTTTTGGCCCAAAGGTACGGGTCCTGCGACACGTCCTCTTGGGCGAGGACGGGGCCGGCCATCATCAGGACAAGGGGCAAGGCCAACAAGGAGCGGCGATGAATCGATTTACGCATAGGTCTTTCTCGATGCGGGCTGGACTGAGACGCACGACCGAGAGTCGGGGAGGCCCGGTCACACGTCGAAACAGATCGTTGGTAATCCTTGACGACGTCACAGTCGAAGCGGCCACCCTGCCGATCCCAAGGACTCGCAACCCTTCGCACCTGGTACGATGCGTGAGGGTCCGAAAATCCATCTGCGAGATCGGCCGCTGGAGGGGGGGAAGTTAATCCGGCATGGGGGAATTGTCAATGTCTTAGGGAGAGAGGGGAAGGGCCGTCGCTCGTCGCGAACAATCGCTTCAATTTCACGCCGCTAAGTCCGTTCGGGCGCGAGCTTTATGGACAGGGAGGCCGGCTGTAAGGGATCTGGCGAATGCGAAAAGGCTCCTCAATTCCGATTCAAATCGGGCTCTAACGGGTGAGCCGCTTTTCCGCTCGGAACGGCTCGCGCAAAGGTGGCCGGTTCGCAGGCCTCGGCGGCTCGTCCGGTTGGAGACCGTGCGTCGGAGCGCCCACAAAGGCGACCCGGCGCGACAAGTCTCCCATTTCACAATTCTAGGGCACGAGTCAAGGGGTCGAACCGGCAGGGGCGATTTTTCTGTGGTCTTTCCCCTTTTTTTGCGCCGCAGAAAAACCAGAAAAATCGCCGAAATTGGTCAAAAATCGATCAGCGGCGCGAACTGGACACTTGGGTGAATGAGAAAAATCGCCTGCACGACTTAGAAGGCGAGGCCCCGATCGGTGACTTCGTAGGGGACGATGGCGTCGCCGCAGGCGCTTCCCCGGTGCTTCGAGACGTGCAGGGCCCGGCCCATGCGGCTCCCCTCGCGGACCTTGCCCATGTGGATGATCGTGTTGGCGTTGCTCAGCACGTCCCCCGTGTCGATGGGCCGCGAGATCAAATCGTCGAGCAGCACTTCCTGCGACGTGCACAACAAGAGGCAGGCGACGGCCCGCTCGTCGTAGGCGTGCTGTTTGACTTGCTCCTCATTCGCGCGAAATTGGGCCCGAAACAGGTCGCGGGCCACCCAGTCCGATTCCTTCCGCAGGATTTGATGGTAGACGTAGTCGAACACGTGAAACTGGAACGAGTCGCTGGCCCGTTCGACCGGCTCGACTCCGTCAACAACGCACCGCCGCACGCCCTGGACGAAATTGCCGTAAAAAAAGGCGATGGTCCGCTCGAGCTTCTGGGCCAGCTCGATCTTCCAACGCCGCCAATCCTCCGGCTCGAGGTCGCCGATTGAGACCCGCCGGCCGCTACGCTGGAAAATGTGAAGGTAATCGGCCCGGCTCCGGGCGGCGTCCCAAATCGAGGCCAGGTCGACCGGATCGTCGGCCGAACGCACCCGCAGGTCCCAGCCGAAGAGCCGGCGGGCGTACTCTTGGTGACTCTGCGAATCGCCGCGGGAGGTGAGGTCGAAAAGAATGCCGGTCTCTCCTTCCTGGGCCGCGCCGTGATGGGCGAACTGCACGCCGAGCTGCGTCTTGCCGATGCCCGTGGCGCCCAGCACAACGGTGAGTGTGCCGGGAATCAGCCCGCCGCCGAGCAACTCGTCGAGACGGGGGATGCCGGTTTGCAAGCGCGGTTGGGCGCGGGATTTTTCGACGCGGGTGATTCCGTGGATTCAGACATCGCTTGGCGAGGTTTCAAATCGTGAGTTGGCGGTCCCGCGCGGTGATTTCCCAGCGGTCCACGTGCTGGCCGGCGGAGATGACGCAAACTTCCTTGTGCAGGGCACAGGTGGGACAGATGTGCCGAGGGATCGCCAACAGCTCGTCGCCAGGCTGGAATTCGTCGGCCCGCGGAGTTTCGAGCACCAGGTGCTCCTCGTTGTGCACAACCTGGACGGCTTCCGGGAGAGCGGGGAACACGACCCGTTTTCCCATCGGCGGATCGGACGCGACCGACTTGGTCCCCAAATCGACCGTCAACCGGTTTGCGGCTGGCCGGCTGACAACCCGCGTCAACAAGAGGGCCGCCGGCTGGAACTTGAGATCGGAATAGGCCTCGCTGTAGCCCGCGTCGTTGAGAACGCATGTCCCTGGGCTCAATTCGATCGTCGGATCGTCGAGCCGGGCGTGGACAGGAAAGCTCGGCGTTCCGCCGGCGATGATGCGGGGCACCGGAAGCCCTTCCCGCACGAGGCTGTCGCGAAAGGCTCGGATCACTTGCCACTCGGCGGCGACGGCGGCCTCCCGCTCCTCGCGAGAGGACTGGTGGACCTGCCCGTCGTAGGCGTGAATGCCTTCGGGCCGCAGTCCGCGGGTCGTGGCGATTTGCCGGTACAGCTTGGCGGCCGCCTCGCCCGGGAGAATGCCGGTCCGGTTCTGGCCGACGTTGAGATCGAGTAGCACGCCGACCGTCTTTCCGGCTGCCTCCATGGCCTTTCCCAGCTCGGCAATCGGGAGCGGGTGGTCGGCAGTCACCGCGAAGGCCACGTCGGGGAAGCGTGTGACATATTCGACGGCCCGGCGGATGTTCGGGCCGACCGGGTTGTAGGCCAGGCTCACGTCTTTGACGCCGGCTTGGGCCAGCATCTCGGCCTCGGCAAAGGTGGCCGCTTTGTGCTTTACGATCCCTTTGGACAGCTCGATCCGCGCGACGGCCGGCATTTTGTGCGTTTTGCAGTGCGGCCGCAGACGCGAGGCCCGCCCGGCGATGCGGATCATTTCATCGACGTTCGCCTCGAGGATCTCGCGGAAGAGGACCAGGGCGGGGCTGTAAATCCCGCTCGTGTCGGCGATCTGGTAACGCGGGTCAATCGATATCGGCATGGGCTTGGCACCGGCTTTTATGCGGGCGGAACGGTAATCCCTTTTTTTAGGAGGGGATTCGCGTGAAAAAGTTCATGCGCTGGCCTCGGCAGGATTCACGGCGAGGACGGCGGCCGGCGTTGGACTCTCTTGTGCGTCGAAGAATTTCGAGACCAGGGCCTCGTCGCACGGCCGGGTCGCCAGGCTCACGCCGACGCCAGTCAGAAAGGACACGGCCAGGCTCCAGATGAGCGGATCGACCCCCCAGAGAAAATAGGGCCGAAACGACGTGGCTTGCCCGATCAGGGGGCTGCCGTATCCGAACACGCCGCCGATCAGATAAAAGCCGAGCATCGCCGCGGCTCCGCAGAGGATGCTGGCAAACATGCCCGGCACGGTGGCCCGCCGCCAGAAGACCAGCATCAGGAGAGGAAAGCTGAAGGTGGCCGCCGCTCCCGTGCCACTGAAGACGACGATCGCCTGCAGGTAGTCGACTGGCCGGATATTTGCCAGGACGGCGATCGCGCCCACTGCGATCATCACGACGGTCGACAGGCGTTGCAACTCGAGCGAAGAGGCGGCCGGACGCACGAACCGCTGATAAACGTCTCGCACCAAACCCGAAGCAATCACGACCAGATAGCAGCTCACCGTCGCCATGACGGCCCCGAACGGAGCGGCTAGGATCAACCCGCCGATTAACTGCCCCAGCGGCAAATCGCCGGTGACCTTCATCGCCAAGAGCGGAACCACATCGTCCGTCTTTCCCACCGGCAAGTCGGGGATCAAGACCCGGCCACAGATGCAGATCACGGCCAACGGGATATAGATAAAGGCGTTGTAGCCGCCCAATAGATAGATCGACCGGCGGATATTAGTCGTGCTGCTGGAGGCCATGATCCGCACGACACCGGCCGGCGAGCCAAGTCCCGCAAAGATCCAGATCCAGAAAAACGAGAAGGCCAGCCCGATGGGCAAAAACATCCGCCCCTCGTGCCGGCCGTCGTATCCCGGACAAAATGCGAAGTCAGGCGACGTCTTTTCGACCGCTTTGCGGTTGGCATATTCCAGAGAATTCATTCGCGCGATGGCGGGCCGGTTCTTTTCCACCGATTCGCGCTGCTTGATCGCGTCGACGGCCCGAAACGCCAGGACCAGGAAGATGAGCACCCCCACCCACATCATCACGCTTTGAAACAGGTCGGTCCAAACGGCGGCGAGAAATCCGCCGATCAGCGTATAGCCGACCACACTGACCGTGAAGATGGTCAGCCCCAGGATGTAGGGCCAATCGGTCAGCTCCGAGGCGAGGGCGATTTGCCGGCGAATCGTCTGCTCTTCGGTGGCGCTCGCTTGCGGCGCTCCTTTTTTAGGGCGGCCGCGACGTCTTCCGCCAGCTGCCTCTCGTCCGCGTAGTTTCGGCCCACCAGTGGTTTGAGGGCATCGACCACAGGCGGCGCCTGGCTGCCCGCGAGACGGGCCAGCGACGCGTCGGTGACCTGAAACCGCCCGACGTTCTGGTCCTCCGACCAGTTCCCGGTCCCCGCCCAGGAGATTTTCATGATGCAGCGCCCCGGCCTTGAACTGGGCGACCATCATGAACGACATGTAAAACAGGATGAACAACGACACGACCAATCCCAAGACGGGACTGCGAAATCGCTCCCGAAACAAGTCGGGCATGGTAATGGCCCCGCAACGGCGCGAGATTTGGGCCAGCCGCTTGCCCAGGATGCCGAACCCCGTGATCGGCACGACCATGTAGCTGGCGATCCAGACGACAACGGCCCACCCGTGCGAATAGACCAGCGAGGGATACCCCATGAAGGTCCCGCCGCTTTGCACGGTGGCAGTCAGGGCCAAGGCCCACGAGCCAAGCCCGCGGTTGCCCAAAAAGAAGCCCTTGAGGAACGATCCCTCGCGCGTTGCGCGGTTGGCCAGCACGCCGATCCACATCGACGCCAGAATGAAGATGACAAGCGCGCTGAGTGTGCCCCAAGCGGGTGCGGTCGCGGCCAGCATGGTCAATTCCCCCGTTCGAACTCGTCTGTGCCGCCGGGCGGATCCTCACCCAGATCCTCATCGCGCATCCAGACGGCCGCGAAGACCCACGAGAACAGGATGCACACGCCCCACGGGACCACGATGCCCCAGAAAACCCAGTCGGGAAAACCGAAGACGTACTTCAGGTCGTCGATCGACCGCCCGTAGGCGTATCGGCCGCAATAAATCAGGCAATACGCCGTCGCGATGCCCCACGTTGCGAACACGATGATCGCTTCGCGGCGGGCGCTGATCAGAACCGGATCTTCGGCACGTTTTGCCATGGCATGTCCTCGGGCGGGAAAAAGCGGGATCCGCGATTCTACAGGCTGCCGGAGGGGCTTTCAAAGACGCCCCCACGCGAAGCCGTCCCAAAGCAGCCTTGGCGCGTCGCCGACGGGCCTTATCATCCGTAAAGCTGATACGGTCCCCGTTCTTCAACCGAGCGCTTTTCCATGTATCGCGTTTTGATCACCGACAACCTGTCCGCGGCCGGGCTCGACGTCCTCAAGGAGTCTCAGGAAATCGAAGTCGACGTCCGATCGGGCCTGACTCCCGAGCAGGTGCGCGAAGCGCTCCACGAGGCCGACGGCATCATCATTCGTAGCGCGACCAAGCTGACCGCCGCCATCTTGAAAGATCAACCGCGGCTCAAAGCGATCGTGCGGGCCGGCGTCGGAGTCGACAATATCGACCTCGCGGCGGCCACGCGCGAGGGGATCGTGGTGATGAATACGCCGGCGGGCAACACGACAAGTACCGCCGAGCATACGATCGCCATGATGATGGCCCTCTCGCGGAATATAGGGAAGGCTGCGGCCAGCATGCGCGAGGGGAAATGGGAGCGGAGCAAGTTCACGGGCACGCAGCTTTCGGGCAAGACGCTGGCGATTCTCGGATTGGGCCGCATCGGCCAGGCAGTGGCCCAACGGGCGCGGGGGCTCGAAATGCGCGTGTTGGGCTACGATCCGTTTCTCTCGGCCGAGCGGGCGGGCGAACAGGGGATTGAGTTGTTTCGCGATATCGACGCCATGATCGTGGAATGCGACTACCTGACTGTCCACACGCCTTTGACCAGCGAGACGCGCGGCGTCATTAATGCGGACCGCCTGAAGAAGATGAAGAAAGGGGTCCGCATTATTAACTGCGCTCGTGGGGGCATCGTTGACGAAAACGACTTGGCCGAAGCGTTGAAATCGGGGCACGTGGCCGGAGCGGCGCTCGACGTGTTTGTCGAGGAACCCCCGAAATCGAGTCCGCTCCCCGCGTTGCCGAACGTCCTGTGCACGCCGCACCTGGGTGCGTCGACCGACGAGGCGCAGGAATTGGTCGCCATCGAGGCGGCCGAGATCCTGGCAAGCTTCTTTCTGCGAAATGAGGTGCGGCACGCCGTCAACATGGCCCCCATTTCGGCCAAAGAGATGCAGGACGTCGAACGGCATCTCGACCTAGCCCGGCGGTTAGGGCTGCTCTTGGCACAACAGAACCACTCGGGCGGATTGCGGTCGGCCCGCATCCACTACCGAGGGGAAGCGGCCGCCAAAAAAACAAAGCTCATGACGGCCAGTTTTGCCGCCGGTCTGCTGGAGTCGGCCCTGGAAGAGCAGGCCAATATCGTGAATGCCGAGATGCTCGCCCGCGAGCGGGGGATCGAGATCACCGAGTCGGCCTCGAATGAAGCGGGGAACTTTGCGACGCTGATTACGGCTTCCATCGTCACGGAACAGGGGGAGTTGACTGCCTCGGGCACGACCTTCGGGAACGAATTCCTGCGGCTGGTGCGGCTCGGAAATTTCAATCTCGACGCGTATCTCGACGGGCTGCTGCTCATTTATCGCCACCGGGACGTGCCGGGACTGATCGGCTTTATCGGGACGATTCTGGGCAAGCACCGGGTGAATATCGCCCACATGGCACTGGGGCGCGAGCGCAATGAGCCGGGAGGAGACTCGATTGCGGTCCTGAATCTCGACAACGCGCCCAGTCCCGAAACGCTGAACGAGCTGGCTAAGCATCCGGACGTACAGGGGGTGGAAATCGTGCGACTCCCCGCGGCCGGAACGCCGCTCCCCTGGCTCGTACGGACTTGAGCACGGTCTTTTTTGGATGCTGCGCGGCGCTTGAGAGGGATCGGCTCTTGTCGCTCGTTGCGGTTGCCTGCGTACTCAACTAAAATCGGCATTGCAGGTTACGCCGAACCCGCGTAACCTCAAAGTGCTAATTTCTTCCGGCCCGCGTTCGGAACGATTTTGAGAAATTCCCCCCGATCGGCTCAAACCTGCGAATACACGGGGCCGTCGACGGGGTTTAATGTGAAACGCCTTTTTCGCCGTCGGACCTTGGTTCTTGCCCAGGCCAGGCGGACTGCGTGCATCATCTGATCGAGGCGTCGCGCTTTTGCTTCATGTCGGAATCGCCGGATGTTCCAAGGGGAGAGGTTATGAATCGCAGTTGCAGAGGAGGCGGCGCCAATTGGCAGAAGAGTCCGGTGAACGGCGGACGGCCGTCGGCGAAAGGACGGAAGGTTCGCGCCCGGCACGGTTTCACGCTGATTGAGCTGCTGGTTGTGATCGCGATCATCGCCGTCTTGGCGGCCATTCTTTTGCCGGCTGTGCAAAAGGCCCGAGAAGCCGCCCGCCGGACCCAATGTCTCAACAATCTCAAGCAACTCGCTTTGGCGTGCCAGAATTACCATGACACGCACAAGTGCTTTCCCTCCGGCGACATCGACATGGGGTTTCCCACCACCCCGTTCAGCGATCCGTACGAGGTCTCGCAGTACATTACGTTCACTCAATCGGCTCAATTGGGGATGCAACAGCGGTACGATATCAACGGGAATCTGATTCTCCCGCCGGCCAACCTGACAATCTACACATGGGTGATTGCGCCCCCGTGGGGCTGGCAGTCATTCATCCTGCCGCAAATCGAACAGTCGACGGTCGGACTTCGATTCGACCTGCAAAAGAATGACGTCATCAACCTGACCGGCATGCAAATCCCCGTCCCGCTCTTCATTTGCCCCAGTGCCCTTCTACCCAGCAATCGTCCGCCGGTGACGAGCACGGGAGCGGGCGGCACAACATCACCGACCGTTCCGAATGGAGAAAATCCCGGTTCCATCACGGGGGGTGGCTACGCCTACTCGACCTATCGCGGAGTGATGGGAGCCCAGCCCATTACCGATCCCGCGAGCAACTCGAGCGATACCGACTGGATGCAAAACGGCGTCCTCTATCCGAACAGCGCGACCAAAATCTCGGATATCACCGACGGCACGTCGAATACGCTGTTGATGGGAGATTCACGGTACGGACTCTGGGGCGACGGTTCCAGCTGCTGCGCCCGCTTCCGCAACGACCGTTCGACACCGACGGATTTTGATAACTACTGGTTCTGGGTGCAGCAGCCTCCCGTGCAGGCGCCGACGATCCAGTATTTCAGCTTCGGCAGTCTCCACGAGGACATGGTGATCTTCGCACTGTGTGACGGATCGAGCCGTCCAATCGCCAAAACGATTGATAAGGGGCTGATCCGCAAGCTGGCAACCCGCGCGGAAGGCACGCCGATCGACAGCGACTTCTGATTCGCTCGGCTTCGAGGTTCGCCGCGAGTCAGGCCCGGTCGAACGGGAAGGCAATCACTTCGGCAAGAGACGCTGCGCCGACGGCCGACATCAACAGCCGGTCGAAGCCGAGCGCCACGCCCGCGCACTCGGGCAAGCCCGCTTCCATCGCGTCGAGTAAACGGCTCTGCGGGGGAAGCGGCCGGTTGCCGTCGCGCCTCCTCAGGGCCGCTTGAAGGGCGATCCGCCGCCGCAATTCATCGGCATCGGTCAGTTCTTGATAGCCGTTGCAGATCTCGATCCCGCCGAGATAAAGCTCAAATCTCTCCGCCACGGCAGGCGGCCCCTGACGAATACGGGCCAGGGCGGCCTGCCCGGGCGGATAGTCGTAGACGAATAAGGCCGGCTTTCGCGCGAGCACCGGCTCGACGCGGAGCGCCAACAGCAGGTTGAGCCATCCGTCGACGTCGTCGGCCGCCAGTCCGGGCGGAGCTTGGACACCGATCAAATCAGCGAGACGTGCCAATTCGGCGGCGCTTTGACTGAGAACACGTTGACCCAGCGCCTCCTCGAATGCCTGGTCATAGGAGATCCGCTGAAACGGGCAATGCGGAGGCTCAGGAACCGCCTGGGGGAAATCGGCAACTCCGCTCTTTTTTAGTGCCGCAGCACGCTCAAAAAAACCGCTGACCAATTCCTCGACGAAGCTCATTTGCTCGTGGTAGGTCGAGGCGGTGCGATACCATTCGACGAGGGTGAATTCGGGATTGTGACGCGCGCCGATCTCGCCACGGCGAAACGCGCGCGTGATCTGAAAGATGGCCGACGCGCCCGCCGCGACCAATCGCTTCATGCCGAATTCGGGCGAGGTCTGCAGAAACAATTCGTCGGCGCGGTCTGGTTTCGCGCAGGCGGCGCCGTCTGCGCGTGTGACGAAAGGCTCCAGATACGCGTCGACCACGACGTCGCGTGAAAGAATGGGCGTTTCGACCTCCCAGAAGCCGTGGGAGAGAAAAAAGGCGCGCGTAAATGCCAGCAGCTCGGACCGCAATTGCAACAGGCCGAGCGTCGCCGTCGGTCGGAACGACTCCGGTTCAAACGGAGCGCGGGGGTCGCTCGACGTCATCGGTCCTCATCGGCGCGGTTGTTCCTCTCAGGCGGCAGCGCGGCTCAGGGCCGGTTCATTCTGGTCCACGGCGGACGCGTCGGACTCCTGTTCCTCAGTGGGAGCGACCGGTTCGCCTTTACGTATCTGGCGCTGGACGCGATGCGAATAAACGAGGTGCAGGAAATCGGGAAACGATGCCCACGAACGGGGAGAATTATTCCAGGCCCGCGCGATCTCGGTGAAATACGCGTACTCGTACTTCGTCACGACCAGATCCTGCATGCTTTGAATCGGATCGATTTCGTTTACGGTCCACTCACGCGGACACAAGTCGTACACCGGATTCTTGTCTTCGCGTGGCGAGGGGGGAATGTTGCACAGGATGACCAGATCGCTCGAGGGATTGAATTTGGTCGGGAACACCCGGCAGGCCGACGGCCGAACGCCGTAAATCCCGCAGCGAGCCTGACCGAACGGATGTTCGTCGTCGGGAGGACACTCGACAAGGAAGCGGCACTTCATCGTTCCCGTCAGGAACAGGCTCTCGGATTGAATCAGGCACAGCACGAACGGCACGTCGGGCGCATCGGGAAAGAAAAAGTGCGGGACGCGACCATGGGCGATTTTCCCGTCGGGATCAGCCCAGCGGCACACGAAATCCCAGAACGAGAGCCCGTAGCGTCGCTCGATCGCGATGATGTCGGCTCCGTGGATGGGGACCGCAAACGACCGGCAGCAGCCCGCATGGCACGACTCGCAGGGTGCCATCAAAGTCTCCCCGAACAATCCAACATGAACAAACGTCGCGATCCTTATTATCGTAAAAGTTGACCACCGCCGATCAGTGGATTCGCGCTGACCACCCGAATTGAGTGGTGATACTGACGTCTGCACGCCTTCGCAACCGGCGGGTCCCGGTGGAATTCGGCACACGAATCCCCTCGCGCACGAAGGAATTTCGGTTCGCGAACGCCGAATGATGCGCGCCCCTCGTCCCGCTGTTTGTTGCCGTCAAGCCACGCTCAAGCTGGCGTCCATGGAGCCAATTCCCACGTACACCGTCGCTCGTTTCGGGATCCGCCCGGTCTATTGAGGCACGAAAACAATGGCGTTGTCGTGCTTGTTGATCGTCGCCAATCCCATAAACAGCTGGATGTCAACGCTACTGCTGATGAACTGCACGCTCCCGTCGCATAAGAGAACATGCGCTCCGCCCGGGTGGAAGCTCGAGTAGGCCTCGAAATGATTGAACGGGTCATTGGGAGCATAGTCCGCGGCACCGAGTACGCGGCCGATCGACTCGACCCCTCCCGGCGGAGCTCCGATCCATGTTCCATAAATCGCCGGCGACACGCTCGGATTGCTGCGTCGCTCACCGGCGAGCATGGTGTTCGTATAGCCGTCACGGATGTTGGCCTCTTGAATATAGCTATTGAGGTAAAACACCCCGTTGCCAACGCAAGGAGTGCCCACCGGGTTGCTCGCGCAGGGATGATAGTCGGTCGAACCAAATGAGCCGATGTAATTGGAGATCGCGAAGCTCTTGGGCAGATCCGGATTCAAATTCGGCGCCTGCACGGTCACGCTGAAAGTGGTCGTGGGCGCAATGTCGCTCGGACAGCGGAAGACCTCAAGATTTAAAACCTGCAGGATGGCGTCGGCTGAATTCGTGACCGAGACCTTCGGATTGAGCTTTTTGGCGGCCGCATATTGCTCGATTGTGGGGAGACAAAACGCGCCCCACGCGATGCCGCTCGGTCCATTCGCGTCGGGTTGGCCGTCAGTCACTCCGATCCACCCGGGGGGAAAACAATGATACACCGTCCCGTAATTGGCGACGGCGATCCCGATTTGCTTGAGGTTGTTGCGGCATTGCGTCCGCCGGGCCGCTTCGCGCGTGCCTGGACGGCCGGAAACAGGATCGCGACCAGAATCCCGATGACGGCAATCACCACCAAAACTTCGATAAGTGAAAACGCATTTCGCTTGGAAGGGGCCATAAGGTCTCCTTTTTTCCACCGAGCGCGCACAGGAATTGGCCGGGCAGATCCTCTCCCGTGAAGGCGATCCGAAGGCCCGAGAAGCGTCCGTCCGTTCCGCGACCGTCAATTATGCTCGATCGCGGCTTGCCGCGAAACGGAGAAAGTCCGAAACCGTATTCAGAGAACGGCCCGAACGGCGGCAGCCAGACGCCGCATCCCCTCCTCGATCCGGTCAGGCGTTTCGACCCCGAAACTCAGCCGCATCTGGCTGCGGCGGCGTTCTTCGAGCGCCCCGGCGTAGCTCAGCTCGCCCGGCACGTACATCACGCCGTCGACCTTGGCTGCCCTTTTGAAGAGAGCACTGTCGAAACCGGTTTCCACACCCGGAGGAAGGGTCATCCACACATAAAGGCCCCCTTCGGGACGGACCCAGCTGACTCCGGGCAGATCGTGGAAATATCGTTCGGCCGCCGCCAACATCCGGTCGCGTTTGTTCCGATACGACGCCCGCACAAGCTCGACGTGCGATTCGTAGCGGCCGCTTTCCAACACGGCCGTCATGATCTGCTGATTGAAATGGGCCGAGCCAAAGTCCTCGTTTCCTTTGCGATCGCAGATCGGCCGGACCAGGGAATCGGGCACGACACCGAAACCGACACGCAAGCCGGGTGAAAAACTCTTGGAGAAGGTCTGCGCCAAGATGACCGTCTCGCGTTCGGCGTCGAAGCTCCAGACGCTCGGGTGAACGGTTCCGTCATACCGCAGATCGCGATAGGCGGCGTCTTCCAGCACGAAGATTCGCTGGTCTTTCGACCAGCGCCGGGCAATTTCGACGACTCTTTGACGTCGCTCTTCAGAGAGACTGATTCCGCTCGGATTTTCGTAGTAGCTGACGACGTAGATCAGCTTGACTCGCGGCAACTCGCCGGCGGCATCAAGCCGGGCCAGTTGTTCTTCCAGCAGATCGAGTCGCATCCCTTGATCGTCGGCGTCGACGGGAATTGCCCGCGCACCGAGGCCGGAAAGCACGCTCAGAAAAACAAAATAGGTTGGAGCGGCGACCAGGCAAATGTCGCCGGGATCGAGCAGGACTTCGCCGACCAACGACAAGAGTTGCTGCGAACCGGTGGTCAGGACAATCTGTCCCGGGTCGATGGCGCGATTGGACAGCCCCTCGTCAGCGCCCAGCAGCCGACCCACTTCCTTCCGCAACCGCTCAGAGCCTTGCGTCGTGCCGTATTGCAGGGCCTGTTGAGCCAACACCGGATCGTCCAGCACGGCGCGAAGAACGTCCCGTGTTTCAGCAATCGGCAAGCTCGACGAGTCCACCAATCCCGCCGCCAGCGAAATGACGTGCGGATTCTCCACCGCCTGCTGCATCAGAAAGCTGATGGCCTGGCCGGCTGCCCACTGCCTCCGCCGACTGAGCCGGACCTCGGAATGTGCAAGACTCTTTTCGGATTTCGTCAACATGCGCTACTCATCATAGAGGGGACGTGCGATTTGTCACCGGCGGAAGCACGAAGATCAGGTGTCGGAAAATTCGCCGGGCGAAAGCCCCAAATCGACGATGCTGCAGCCGGCGACCGCATGGATGCGCAGTGCCCGCGCTTTTTGCAGCAATTCCGGACTTTCACTCCCCGGATTAAACCAGACCTCGCGCGCTTTCTTGGCCGCAATCTCCGGCAGGAGCTTTAGGCCGACCGCGGGCGGCAAATAGACACTGATCCGGTCGAGCAGGTTCACGGGAACCTCGCCGAGCGACGGATACGCGGGAAGGCCCTCAATTGTCTCGGCCTTTGGATTCACCGGATAGACGTCGTAACCGCCGCGCCGATGTGCACGGACCGACTTGTTGCCGAACTTTGCGCGGTCGGCACTGGCCCCCAGGATGGCAACAGTCGGGTTCGGCATCGGAAATCCCTTCGTCGTGACGTGGCAAGAAGACACTGCGGTAGAATCCGAATCCTGTCACGGATGCGATTCCAAGAGACTCTTGAGCTGACGAATTTGGGTGGGATCAGCGGCCTCCGGAAGTTTCTCCGGATCCTTTGAGAGCAGCCAGTTGACCTCGGAAAGAGCCTCGGCTTGCCGTCCCGTCTGATAGCAAAGCAAGGCCCTCCGCCAATGTTCGTGCAGAGACGCCGGATCGAGCGTCAACAGACCGTCGATGTAACGCAGCATGGCCTCGGCGTCGTTCGAATCTTCGGCAATGTTCACCAGATTCTGCACGAGGCGTTCGACGATTTGTCGTTTCGACTGCACGCGCCAATCCTCCGGAGTTGTCGCACGGCCCGTTAATGCCAGGAATTGTGCCTCGACCTCGGCATGTGCGACGCGGCGGGCGCCGTCGTAAACGTCGATCAGTGTTCCGTTGTCCTTCTCGGAAGCCATCCGGACCAGGAACCGGCCGGGCAATCCGATGCCGACAAGATTCACCTCCAACCGCCGCGCCAGCTCGATATAGAGCACGCACAGCGTGATCGGAATCCCTTCGCGATCGTCAATCACTTCGTTCAGATAGCTGTTCGACCGGTTGTAAAAATCGGTGCGGCTGCCGTGGTAACCAAGCTTCTTGAACAAGTATTCGTCGAGAGCTTTCAACCGCGCCTTGGCGTCGGCATGCGGCGGCAGAGAGGACCGCACAATCGCCGCCAGGCGGTCAATCTCGCGGGCGTACGCATCGACGTCGAGATCGTCGTTGTCGATCCGGGCGATTAACAGAGCCGCCCGCAAGAGATCGATTTTCATTTCGTCTTTCTCGGCAAACAGCGACTTCAACTGCTGTTCGACGCGAGTTAGCTGCAGAGTTTCGGCAAGCCGGCGGAGCTGCTTTGCTTCCCGCTCGCGGCGATCCGCCTCGCGACGCAGCGCACGGACACCGTTGTCCGCATCGGAAGCGAACGGAGCGATCGTTTTCGGATCGGGGGCGCTTCGAGGTCGAGGGCGTCGGCCAGTTTCTTCACACGGGCCGTCAATTCGGGCGTTGGCAACACGGATGGAATGTTCTTGCCGATCTCAAAACCCTTGAACTCGGCGTGTGTGCCGCGGAAGCTGGCCAATCCCGCCTGTCCCTCTCGGAATTCGGCATCGGTCGATTCCACGACCAGCACATCGTTGACATAGCCGAGTATCTTCTCGTTCTCGACGCGCACTTTGAGGCGATTCCACTCGCCCGGCTTGTAGGCGGCAGTCTGCACTTCCTTCAACACGTGCCACGAATAGACGTCGGGACCGTCGAACCGGGTGAGCCGGATGCGTCCGTTGCTCGGATAAAAGCCGTAATGGCTGTGCAAATCGTGGAAATCGAACGCCAGACCCGCCGCGCCGTCCTCCTGCTGAAGACGGACCCAGACGGCAACCTCGAAAGGCAGAGCAGGCACGGCGCGCTTCGAGACCAGCAGCGTGCGTCCGCCAAAACCGCTCCCCGTTCCCTCGACCTGGATACGTCCCGCCCGCTGCCGCCAATGGGCGCCGAAAAGCGAGGCCCATTCGGTTTCGTCGAGCGCACCGATGGTCAGCCACCGGTCGATGGGCACGGGGTTCGGCTTTTTCAAGAGGGGTTTGAGCGCATTGACCGCCACCGCGAAGCCGAGGTTCTCGCTGACGACCGATTTCATCGTCACGAGTCCCAGGACGTGGCCCTGACGGTCGAGCACGGGGCCGCCGCTATTTCCCTGTTCGATCGGCATGGCCAGTTGGATCAAGGGCTTGCCGTCAATCTTGCGGATGCCGGAGATGACGCCGCTGACCACGCTGTGCTCCAATCCTCGAGGATTGCCGATGGCGACGACGTCTTGCCCCTGCTTGATCGAGTCGGAGTTCCCCAGTTCCAGCGGTTTGAGATCCTTGGCCTCCACGCGAATCACGGCAAGATCCATCGCCTGGTCGGTGGCGTAAACTTCCGTGACGTCGAATCGCCGCGCGTCCGCCGTCGTCACAACAATGGGCCGCGCTTCGCCAATCACGTGCAAGTTGGTCGCGATCAATCCATTCTTCGTGATGGCGAAACCGGCACCCAAGCTCGAGCGTTCCCCGTCGCGCCCCATGACCGAAATGACGACGATCGAGTCGCGAACCCTGGCGGTCAGCTCGGCGACGGACATTTCGCCGGAACAGGGCGCCGACGCCTTGATCGCGGAGTCTTGCCGGACCGGTGCTGATTTATGTGCCGTGACAGGCTTGCTCACGGGAGCCTTTGCCGGCGGCGACTCGGCCAGCACGTAAGGCGTCTGGCTAAGCGACGTGCAAATCAGAAAAAACGCGGTCTGGATCTTCATCCTCGCCTCCACCAATCGGGCGATCATTCCGCTCTTCGTGCGATTCTTGCGCCTACTCGCAGTTTAATCGTTCACAGCGGTGGAGGAAAACTCGCCGCCCGACACGAGAGGGCGTTGCCGAGCAAGAGGACCGGCGCGAAGAGAGCGGCAGTTGTCGCCGTCAGGCAGCGTCTTGCGATGCGTTTGCCGCGGGCGGCCGAAACGGCTTGGCCTCGCTCGGATCCGCAGTTTCACCATGATTCGGGGCGGAGATGCTTTGCGTCGCCAATCGAATACTGCGAGTCACGGGCAAAGGCAAGATTTCCGGCGGCTCGCTCGGGGGCACATCCGCATGCACAGGCTCGTCACTCGCCCCAACGCCCTCCGACGCGACGGCGGCGGCTTCCGGCAAGTCGGCCATGACTCGAACGCGTCGACCCCGCGCGTGGAACAGCCGATCGTAAATCGGGCAATTTGCCAGGAGATCCTCGTGAGGTCCGCAGGCGATCAGTTGCCCGTGATCCATGACGGCAATCTTGTGAACCAGCTCCAGCACGCTGGGCGTCACCGCGTGCGTGATGAGGAAGGTCGTACGCCCTTTGACGAACGACTGCAACGCCTCATGGATCAGCATTTCGCTCTGCGCATCGGTTGCCGACGTCGCCTCATCGAGGATCAGGACCGCCGGGTCCCGCAGGATGGCGCGGGCCAGCGCGATCCGCTGCCGCTGTCCACCCGAGAGCCGGCCGCCTTTTTCGCCGATCCGCGTCTGGAAGCCATCCGGCATCTGATCGAAGAACCGCGTGACGTAGGCCCGGCGGGCGGCCTCTTCGATTTCGGCGCGTTTCGCCTCCGGCTTGCCGTAGCGAATGTTCTCGTAAATCGTGTCGTCGAACAGCAAAGTCTCTTGTGTCACGACGCCGATCTGCTTTCGTAGATCCTCGAGCCTCACGTCGCGGATATCGACGCCGTCGATCGTGATCGTGCCGAAATCCGGGTCGTAAAGCCGCGGCAGGAGATTGACGAGCGTGGACTTCCCGGAGCCGTTCTCGCCCACGACGGCGATGACCTCGCCCGCTTTCACGGAGAGCGACACATCTTCGAGGGCGGCCGGGCGAGCCACCCCGTTCGCGCCCGTGCGGGCGTAGGCGAAATGAATTCGGGAGAATTCGATACTGCGAGCATGCCGCGGCAACACCTTCGGCGTGGCCGGTTCCACGACGCGCGTCTTTTCGTTCATCAAATCGAAGATGCGGTCCGCCGCCGCCGAGGCCCGCTTGAGCTTGGCATAAGTGGAGGACAGCTTGCGGGCCGGATCGATGATGCCAGCCAGCAGCACGTAGAGCGTTCCCAGGCCGCTCATTCCGAGTTGGCCCGTCGAGAGACGGATGCCCCAAATGTCGGTCGTGCCCCGCAGGACGAGATAACAGCCGGGCAGAAGAGCCAGATAAGCAGCCACCCAGGCCATCGTCTCGGTGATCGGCCCCGTGAGTGCATCGATGCGGGCAATTTTGATCGAACGCGCGCAATAATCCTTGTTGTCGTGATGGAACCGCCGCCGGTGCCGCCTCGCGGCGTTGAATGCCGTGACCACCTTGTAGCCATCGAACGTCTCTTCGAGCGTCTTGTAGACGCGGGTCATGCTGTCCATCGCCCGATGGCTGGCTTTTCGCAGGCTCGTCCCGATGCGGGCGAAAATAATCGCCAGGATGGGAGCGGTCAAAAGCGACAGCAGGGTCAACTGCCAGCAGATGCAGAAGGCCGCAATAATGCAGGCGACCGCCTTCAGCGGCTCCTGGATCACTTTGCCACCCATCAGCCGCAGGCCTGAGGCCATCACGTTCATGTCGTTGGTGAAATGGGACATCAGCTTGGGAGTCCCCTTCAGCGTGACGGACTGGTAATCGAGGCGCAGCACGCGTTTGAAGCAGTCCTTACGGAGTCCCATCAAGGACAGTTCGACGATCTGCGCAATCAGCGTCTCCTGCACGAACTCGCAGGCTCCTTTCCCGAGCGTCAGCAGCAGCTGCACCGCCAGGACGACGGCCAACAGGTTAAACTGGTCTCGCGGCAAATGGGGAACGACGTGGGCCTTGAACCAACTGAGGAGCACGAGCTTGTACGACGCCGAACTCAGGACCGATTGCTCGGTCGATTGCCGGCGCATGACTTTGAGCCAATATCCTCGATGGGGTTCTTTGCGGTCGTCGAGCTTTTTGAGCTGGTCCTCGCGCTCGTCGAGAGTTTTTTCCTTCTTCTCGATCACCGCTTTCGTGGTGGCGATCGAGTCGTCCACGTACTGCTCAACCGACTTGTTCTCAAAGAGAACGGTCATGATCGGATAGGCGGACGACAGGCTCAGACCCCACAATCCGGCCACCAGCAGCGAAAAAATCACCGAGAAGTAAAACTTGCGGCGATGTGGCCAGACGTACGGTATCAGTCGCGGGAATGCGTTCACGCGGTGCCCTGTCGAGAAAGAAGCACGGCGCAGGACCGCCGTCGACGCCGCTCGGTCCGCGCCAAGAGGGCGTCATGTACCACACCTGTTCAGACGGGTCCAGATCGAAAAAAGGCTGCGACATTTTCAGCCACCGTCTGCGCGGCGAACCAAGCAAAATCGTCGGCTCACAGAGGCACTAAGCGGCCGATGTTTGGTGGCCCGTCCCATGCCTGGTCACCAACGCGTTCCGCATTCGGAAAGACCGTCGACGTTTTTTTGATAGAGATACGTCACGGCCGGCGAGCCGTCGTGCGGCGGTGCGAGATCCACGGGACTGCGACAATACAGGCCTTCGTCGCAGCCTTCGACCTGGTCGAGCCGCCTCAGGCAGGCCTCGTCGACCTCCCAGAGTTCGCCTTCGATTGCCAATCCGTCTGCCCTTCTGACAAGCCCGGGGTATTCGCCGAGATTGTAAAGCCGATAGACCGGTCGCGTGCGAGCCACGGCGATAAACGTCTGTCCGGATAAGTAACGGTCCCGCGGCTCACCTCGTTTCAACGTGCCGTAGACGAACAAGCGCATCGCAGGCGGCTCCCCGTTCGCAACCTATTTGCCGATGCAGAAGCGGCTGAAGATCCGGTCGAGGATGTCGTCCGTGTAGACAGCCCCCACGATGCGACCGAGATGGTCCACGGCCTCGCGGAGTTCGACGGCCAGGAGTTCATCGCCCTCCCGGCAGGCGACAGCCGTGCGGGCCCGCGACAGGGCCTGTCGAGCATGAGTCAGGCTCTCGAAACAACGGGCAGCCGTGGAGCCGATAAAATCGCTTGAGCCGCTTCGGGGATTGGCAAGTGTGCGGACGCACGCGGTGGCGAGCTCCGCCAGCCCCTGCCGATTAACGCCGCTCACGGCGAGAGAATCGCCGAACGTGCCGGACAGCAAATCGGCCTTAGTGCGAACCACCAGAAACGAACGCTTCTGCCGACGCAACGGTTCCAACAGATCGTTCTCGAGTTGTTGCTCGGCCGCCGTCAAGTCGCCTGGCGAACACCAAACGATCAGATCCGCCTGAACCCACTGCTCTTGCCCTAATGCCTGCGCAGCGTGGGAGACGTCCGCTTGATCCACGTCGCCCACGTCCCATCCGGCCGTGTCGATCAATTCCACAGCCAGTCCATGCCAATCGACGTGCGCGCGCAGATAGTCGCGCGTCGTGCCGGCGACACAGGAAACGAGGGCCGCCTCGCGTCCCACAAGTGCGTTAAAGAGTGTGCTCTTTCCCGCGTTGGGAAGCCCGGCCAGAACAATTCGCGCTCGACCGGTCGACTGCATCCGCGATGCACACATGGCCAGCAGCTCGTCCACTTCCTGCTCCGCGTGCGCGATGCGGCCGGCGACTTCGTCTGACGAGACGAACTGAATGTCCTCGTCGACGAAATCCAGGCCGGCCTCCAGGTCGGCTAACAGGTCGAGCAGGCCGTCGCGGAGCCGGACGATCCGTCCCGAGACGCCGCCGGCCAATTGCCGCAGGGCGGCCCTCAAATGGCCGGCATCGGCCGCATCGATTACGCCGAGCACGGCCTCCGCCTGCACGAGGTCGATGCGCCCGGAAAGAAAGGCACGCAGTGTGAACTCGCCGGCCACTGCCGGTCGCACGCCTCGTGCGAAAAGATCGGCCAGGATCGCTTCGAGCAACGGGGCGCACCCGGCGCATGGATCTCGATAACCGATTGGCCCGTGTAGCTGCGGCCGGCCGGCCAACGATAAAGCAAAACGGGAAGGGGCGTGTCGAGGGCCGTCACGCGCAGCACACCGGCGTGGGCGGAGGCCGGGCGTGCCGATCTCCAACGCCGTTCGTCCGTCGGGCGAAAAACGCCATCAACCGACACCACCGCCGCGGGGCCGCTCACGCGAATGACGCCGCGGGCCGCCCCGCCGGGTGCGGTTGCCAGAGCACCGATCGTATCGTCGAGCTGGAATTGCATCACGGTTTATTGAAAACGGATCGTTCCTGGCTGGCAATCTCGCGACATCCCATCGCGGACGGCTTCTTGTTCCCTGTTGGGCAACATATTATTCACCCGCATCGATCCGAACACATCCGAGGCCGGCCTTGGCGTCGATTATTCGCGTTCAGAATCTGGTCAAAAAGTACGGCACGTTCACGGCCGTCGCCGATATCTCATTTTCCGTCGAGGCCGGCGAGATCTTTGCCTTTCTGGGGCCCAACGGCGCTGGAAAAACAACCACCATCAAAATCCTGACGACGTTGCTGAAGCCGACGAGTGGACAAGTGGAGATCGACGGCCTCGATCCGACCCATCACCAGAATGAAGTCCGCGAACGGTTCGGGATCGTCTTTCAAGATCCGTCGCTCGATGACGAACTGACGGCCTACGAGAATTTGGACATCCACGGGGCCCTCTACCGCGTGCCTCGACGCGTGCGTTCCACGCGGATCGAGATGCTGCTCAAGTTGTTTGAACTTTGGGACCGGCGCGGCGACCGGGCGAAGACGTTTTCGGGCGGGATGCGACGCCGGCTCGAGATTGCCCGCGGCATGTTGCATACGCCCAAGATTCTGTTCCTGGACGAACCGACTCTCGGATTGGACCCTCAAACGCGGAACCATCTTTGGGCGCACGTGCGCACGCTGAATACCGAGGAACGCGTGACGGTGTTTCTCACCACGCATTATATGGAAGAGGCCGACCGCGTCGCCGATCGCATTGCCATCATCGATCATGGCCGTATCGTCGCCCAAGGATCACCCGGCGAACTCAAACAGCAGACGGGTTCCGAGACTCTGGAACAGGCCTTCCTTGCGCTGACCGGCTCGTCCATTCGGGAAGAGGAGGCCAATCCGATGGACCGCATGCGCAACATCGCCCGCTTGTGGAGACGTTGACTCGTGGACGTCATCTATGTTCTGTGGCTCCGCCAGGTGAAGCGCTACATGCGCTCCCGGGCGCGGATTATCGGGTCGCTCGGCCAGCCCCTGTTGTTTTTGATTGGCCTGGGCTTCGGTCTGGGCCCCGTCTTTCAAAAGGCCGGTCAGGGCAACTATATCCAATTCCTCGCGCCCGGCGTGATCGCCATGACCGTTCTGTTTACGTCCGTTTTCTCGGGCATTGAGCTGATCTGGGACCGGCAATTCGGATTCTTGAAGGAGACGCTCGTTGCGCCCGTTTCACGGCTCACGATCATGATCGGCCGCGTGCTCGGGGGGGCCACGGTGGCCGTGGGCCAGGGGCTGATTGTGTGCGCCTTTTGTCTTGCAGCCGGCTTTCGGTTTTCCGGACTGGCCGCTGCGCCGATGGCTCTCTTATTCATGGCGCTCATCGCGGTATTGTTTACGGCGCTGGGAACGGCGATCGCCTCGGCCATGACCGACTTTCAGGGCTTTCAACTCGTCATGAACTTTCTGGTCATGCCCACGTTTTTTCTTTCAGGCGCCTTGTTTCCGCTGCGAGACGCGCCCTGGGCCTTGCAGGTGATTGCGCGGATCAATCCGCTTGCCTACGGCGTCGACGGCTTGCGGGGCGTGCTGGGCGGCGTCGCCTATTTCCATGCGGCCACCGACGTCGGCGTCCTGGCGGCTGTCACGGTCGGCCTGATGTTTTTCGGCGGATACCTTTTCGCACGCATCGAACTCTGAACCGATGACGGTCGGCAAGCGGCCGAACGACATCCTATCCACCCATCTGTTTCAGAGCGGCCGCCACGGCCAGTTCGTCGCAGCGTTCGTTTTCCGCGTGGCCGCTGTGCCCGGCGATCGTGGTGAAACGTACATCGTGCCGCGCCATGAGCGCGTCGAGCGCTTGCCACAGTTCCACGTTCTTGACAGGCACCCAGCGGTTCTTTTCACGCCGTCGCCAGCCGTTGGCCTTCCAACCGGGCAGCCATTCCCGTGCCCCCTTCGCGACGTAGACACTGTCGGTAATCACTTCCACGGCGGAGCGCCGCTTGAGCGCGCTTAAGCCCTGGATCACCGCCTGCAGTTCCATTTGGTTATTCGTCGTTTGAGAAACGCCTCCGGAGTCCTCTTTCTCAACCTTGGTCGCCGGATGACGGAGGATATACGCCCAACCTCCGGGGCCCGGATTTCCGCGGCAGGCGCCATCGGTGAAGAGAATCACGCGCGGAACCGTGGCCGCGTCATGCGGGGTGGCGGGTGCAGGGGCCGGTTCCGGCATTGCGGAAATTTGCCAACGAGGACGACGAAAGAGCCCAGGGTGGAGCGAAGGGTCAGCGTTCGCGGAACGTGATGCGGCCGCGCTTGAGATCGTACGGGGAGACTTCCACGAGCACGCGGTCTCCCGGCACAATTCGGATGAAATGCTTGCGCATTTTGCCGGCGACGTGCGCCAGCACTTCGTGGCCGTTATCCAATTGAACGCGGAATTGGGTATTGGCCAACGCCTCCGTCACTCGACCCTCTGCCTGGATTGCTTCTTCTTTCGCCATATCCCCTCGTCTTCGCCCTGTTACGCCGCTTCAAAACAATCCAATAAGTATGGCCGTTACAGCCCAAAAACGCCAGACCGGCGTGCCAATCAACTGGACATGCGATCCCTAAAAGTCCCCGTTGCTGCACGTGAGAGTTGCAGTTTTCATACCTGTCGCCTTTTGGCAACGCAAAATCCCTCCTACAACGAAAAGATGGTTTTTGACTGTCCGACTAGGGCGGCGTATGTTTCAGTAGCGAAATTCACAAAAAACCAAAATGACCGAGTCCCAACACCAGCTGCAGAGGCAGTCGCCCGGGAGGTTGAACCATGAGATGGTTGGCCGCGTTTCACAAGAACGACGACGCTGCAACTGCAGTTGAATACGCGATTATGCTCTCGCTGATTCTGATGACCGTGTTTGCGACCGTTGCCGCCATCGGCACGAATCTCAACACGAAGTACACGTCCATCGAGACTCAAATCCAGGCCGCCGAGTAGTTAACGCGGTGCGGCCTCCAGTGCGCAAGCGGCAGTCGCATGTCTTGCTGCTATATCGCCCTCGGCGGCAACGTCGGTGACGTTGACGAGACTTTCCGCTGGGCTGTCGCGCGCTTGGGGCGGGACGGACCCGTCACGGTGACGCGTGTCAGTTCGGTATTTCGAACACGAGCCGTGGGACCAAACGCCGGAGGAGAATTCACCAACGCGGCCGCGGAAGTTGAGACGGACCTCGAGCCGTTGGTCCTGCTCGATCTCCTGCAGGACCTCGAACGCCGGGCCGGACGAACTCCCGGTAAACATTGGGGACCGCGCCCCTCGACCTCGACCTGATCTTTTATGCCGATCAGATCATCGACGTGCCGCGGCTGCGCGTTCCGCATCCGGCATGCTGGTATCGCCGTTTCGTTTTGGATCCCCTCGTGGAGATCGCGGCCGACGTTCGCCATCCGGTCAAACGACTGACGGTCGCGGAGCTGCGTTTACGGCTCCTGCGTCGTCCGCTGGTATTGGCGCTGGCCGGCTCATCGCACGCACAGCGACAAAGTCTGCGCAACGATCTGTTGTCGACGACGCGAGGCGTCGAGATTTTCGACTGGCGACCCGACGCTTCCGGGGAGAGCGAACCGACCCTGATCGCTTGGCTGGGGCCGGACGATCCACCGTCGCCAGGCGGGCCTCACGCCGATTTCCAATCTTTGCCGCTCGTTTCGCGCTTGGACGCGTCGACGGCGACTGACAAGGCTCCGTTTTTGCGCGGCGTGCTCGAAGCGGCCCTGGGCTAACCCGAATCGGCGCGTCGGAGATTAGGAACGAGGTTTCGCGCGACGACCACAAGCCGCTGCGCCTGCGGGCCATATGGAGTCCCGTCCAGGGATCCGTAGAGCGAAATGTCGGCGAAGCCAACGCTCGTGAAGAGATCGCGGATCTCGCGACCGGAGTAAATCCAATGCCGGATGCGGAATGTCGTCGCACGGTCCTGCGCGAGCAGGATCCATTCCGCTTCGATCCGCGACCAGTCGTCCAGGATCGATTGGCGAACGATCCGCAGACTGCCATCCGGCGCTGCGTCCGACCATGTCGGCACAAAGCGGGCTGCAAGCAGCTCCTTGCCCAAATGATCGAACAGCAATGTTCCTCCCGGCTTGAGGCTGGCGAAGATATTTTCGAGCACGCGGCGATTCTCGGTCGGGTTCTCGAAATAGCCGAAGGATGTGAAGACGTTGAGCACCAGGTCGAAGGCAGACGGCCGAATGAAAGTCCGCATGTCCTCTTCGATCCATTCCACTTTCGCGCCGGCACTTTGAGCCCACTCGCGCACCGTCTGCAATAAAAAACGAGTGCGATCGACCCCTGTCACCTCATAGCCGGCTTGCGCCAGTGGAATCGCATAACGTCCCGGGCCACAGGCCAAATCAAGGACATGGCCCGCGGCGATTCCCGTCAATGTGGCGATCTTCGGAATATTTTCGGCAGCGGCGGCGAAACTCGTCTCGGGAAACATGAACGGGAACGTCGCCGCCCAGTACGAGTCGGATTCAAACCAATTGCCGTCCTCAGTGTCCATGACAAGCTTCCACGTGCGCCCGTGATGTGGTCATCGAGACGACAAGCGGGTCGGCAAGCCGGTTCATGCTCGCTTTCAAAAATCGGCGGCCGGAAAGAAAGTCACACGGGATCGCACTTGCGTGCGGTCGCGCGACACTTACTCGAGCCGCAGTTTCTTTGCGCGAATTGGATCGCCTCGACGAGTACGTCGACGTCGGCCCGCGTGGAATAGACGCCGAAGCTGGCCCGCGTCGTCGCCGAAACTCCCAAAGTCTCGTGCAAGGGCATCGTGCAGTGATGCCCGTGCCGGACAGCGACACCATGCCGGTCGACGAGGTTCGCGAGATCTTGAGGATGGATCCCCTCGATCGAAAAGCTGACGATCGGTCCGCGGTGCGGCGGTTCGGGTCCGTAAATCGTCAGGCCGGGGATCTCGGCCAACCTCTGAAATGCGTAGGACGTGAGATCGTGATCGTGAGCATGGATCGCCGGAAAGCCGATCTCACTCACAAAATCGACGGCGGTCCCCAAGGCGATGGCCTGAGCGATCGGAATCGTTCCCGCCTCGAATTTCGCCGGCAGCCCGGCCCAGGTCGAATGGTCCCAAAAAACCTCGCCGATCATGTGCCCGCCGCAAAGGAACGGATCCATCGCCTCTAAAAGTGTCCGGCGGCCGTAAAGGACGCCAATCCCGGTCGGGCCATACAGCTTGTGCCCCGAGAAGGCCAGGAAGTCGATCTGCATCTCGCGGACGCGGGTCGCCAGGTGCGGCACACTCTGGCGCCGTCGACAAGCACCAGCGCGCCGTGCGCTTGGCCCGCTTGCCGATTTCCGCGAGCGGCGGCGCCGTTCCCAAAACATTCGACATGCCCGTGATCGCCACGATCCGCGTGCGGTCGTTCAACAGCTCGTCGAAATGGTCGAGATCGAGCAGGCCGTCGGGCCCCAGCCGGACAAACCGCAGCTCGGCCCCTTTCTCGCGGGCGACTTGCTGCCAGGGGACGAGGTTGGCGTGATGCTCCATCTGGGTGAGCAGAATCTCGTCCCCCTTCGCGAGGAACTTGCGCCCCCACGCCTGGGCCACGAGGTTGATCGACATCGTCGTGCCCGAGGTGAAGAGAATTTCTTCCGGCTCGGCCGCTCCGATAAAGTCGCGGACTTTGGCCCGCGTCGCCTCCAATTCCTCGTCGACGTGGACGCCGAACTGATAATCGCCGCGATAGGCGTTCGCGTAGTATCGCTCGTAGCACTCGGTTTCCTTCTCGATCACGCGGCGCGGCTTCTGGGCCGAGGCCGCGCTGTCGAGGTAGACAAGCGGGCGCCCGTTGGGCAGCGGCCGATCAAAGATCGGGAATTCGCGGCGAATGCGTTCGGCGTCGATCGATTGGCAGGAGGTCGTGACTTGAGACATGCGAAGCCCGTTTCCAGGAGTCGAAGCGAGGTCGGGACGACGACGTTACGACGCCTGCGCCTGCTGCTTGGCCGCCTCTTCCGCGATTCCTTTGATGCGATTGACCATTCCCTCCAAGCCGTTGCGGCGGGCGGAACTCAGTTGCCGGTTCAGTCCCAAGCGCGTGAAGATTTGCCGGATATCGGTCGTCAGGATCTCTTCAGCCGTGTGTCCGGAATAGGCCATGAGCAACACGGCGATCAGGCCCCGCACGATCATCGAATCGCTGTCGGCCACGATCTCGATGACGGGCGGATTGCTCCCTTTGCTGTCCGCCACCAGCCACACATTGCTCTGACAGCCATGGACGCGGTTGGCCTCTTTCCGTGCCGATTCCGGAAAGTCCGGAAGCTCGTATCCCAGGTCAATCAGGTAATCGCACTGCGATTCCCAATCGCCCAGCGCGTCGAAGGTTTCAATCAGTTCGGGAATGGTCGTCGCTTGCGATTGACTCAACGGCTTCTTCCCGGACTCGGCCAAAGTGCTTTCCAACATGGTTTTACGACACAGGCGCGATCAAAAGGCCCCGCGATCAAAAAATCCAGGGCGCTGCACCCGTCATTAGCATTCTAGGCCGGGGTGCGACCTGTTCCAAGGCGACTCGCGGGACAATCCACTGGGGTTCGCAAGGAATTGGCGCAAACGACAAGCAACCACGGATTCGACGTATACCAATCGTGCGTTGCGACGACGGACCAAGTGGGAGCCTGTTCGTGCGATTTTATCCGTGTCATCGGTGAAATCCGTGGTTTGACTTCCGGCCCCTTTTAGGGTCCCTCCTCGTGCCACGCGGCGCTGCCGCTGGCTCTGACTCACCGTGCGGATTGTGAGAAGAGCGGGGGCTCATCCCGCCGGACCGCCGCCAGGAAGTTCCGGACGGCATGCTGTGCATGCCGCCTTGGAGCATCGATCACGACCACGATTGAATCGGCATGCACAGCATGCCCTATAGAACTGGACGAAAGTTGGCGATTGGCACGGGAGTTTGCCGAGACAGGCCCGGTCGCGACGCGCGAGATAAACCAACCAGCCGACGAAAACGATCACTCTCAAGACCATGCCTACAATGGGTTGCCGACGGTTGCCACCACTCGCACCCTGTGCCTGCCAGGTCCGATCCGCCATAATTCTGTGCTGTGCGGCGAACGCGGGGTGAAATGCGATGGGGCGAGTCGGCGGAATCACGTGGGGCTGTGCGGCCGCGCTCCTCATTTTGCTTGACGCCCGACCGGCCGCACGTTCTCTGGCGGCCGAACGGCCGGCTGCGGCCTCCGGAAAACGGGTCGACTTCTCGCGCGAGGTGCGGCCGATTCTCGCGGCGCGCTGCTTTTCCTGCCACGGCGAAAAACAGCAGGAGAGCGGCTTGCGTCTCGACCGGCGCGAGACGGCGCTCCGCGGCGGCGAGAACGGCGTGGACATTGTGCCCGGCAAAAGCAGCGAAAGCAGCCTGGTGCAGCGGATCTCCGCGGTCGACGCGACCATCCGCATGCCCCCCGAGGGACAACGACTCGACACGGCCGCGGTTTCGGTGATTCGACGTTGGATCGAACAGGGAGCGATCTGGCCGGCCGATCCGGCCGGCCTGCGCCCCGCCCGCTCGGATCATTGGTCGCTCAAGCCGCTCACCCGGCCGCCGGTTCCCGCAGTCGGCGAGCGCGCATCGGTTCCGTACGGTGAGTTCTTCCACAACGCGATTGACGCCTTTGTGGCGGCCAATCTGGCACGGCACCATCTGTCCCCCTCGCAGCCGGCGGACCGCCGCACGCTGATCCGCCGCGTTTACTTCGATTTGATCGGGCTGCCCCCCACGCCTGGGGAGGTTGCCGCATTTGCGGCCGACAACACGCCGGGCTTTACGAGCGGCTTGTCGATCGGCTGTTGGAAAGCCCGCTGTACGGCGAGCGCTGGGCGCGGCACTGGATCGATGTCGTGCACTTCGCCGAGACGCATGGACACGATGAAGACCTGCCGCGTCCGAACGCCTGGCCGTATCGCGATTATCTGATCCGTTCGTTCAACGACGACAAGCCCTACGCACGGTTTGTCTCTGAGCAGGTCGCCGGAGACGTGCTTTACCCAAATGATCCGCAGGCGACGGTGGCCTTGGGGTTTCTGGCGGCCGGACCTTGGGACCAAAGCTCCCTGCGGAACATCGTCGACGACACGATCGACAAGAAGCGGGCCCAATTGTTGGATCGGGACGACGTGGTCATGAATGTGATGTCGACGTTCACCAGCACGACCGTCCATTGCGCCCGCTGCCACGATCACAAGTTCGATCCGATCTCGCAGACCGATTACTACGCGCTGCAGGCCGTCTTTGCCGGCGTCGATCGGGCCGACCGCGAATTTGACCCCGATCCGGCCGTGCGCCACGGCGGCGCTTGCTGAAAGAGCGCAAACGCGAGGCGGACTCCTGGACCTGTCAGCGGCTGCAAACAGATACTCGACTGCAAGCCGAAATCGCGTCGGCCGAAACGGAGTATCGCCTCAGCCGCGACGTCTGGAAAACGCTCAAGCCGTCCGCCGTCACGACGGCCGCGGGATCGGTCGGCAAGCCGCAGGCCGACGGCTCGGTCCTGTTCAGCGGCCAGCCGTGTCCCGACAAGGACAGCTATACCTTGACCTTCGAGGTCGACGCCGACGGCGTCACCGCCGTCCGGCTCGAGCTCCTTGCCGACCCCAGCCTGCCAAGCACGGTCCCGGACGACACGCCAACGGCAACTGCCATTTGACGGAATTCAAACTGTCCGTCGCGCCGGCGTCCGGCGGCGCGTCCGCTCCCGTCGCCATCGCCTCTGCGTTCGCGGACTACGATCAGGCCGGCTACTCGGCCGCCACGGCGCTGGACGGGAAGCCGGAGACCGGCTGGGGCGTTGACCCGGAAGAAGGGAAGCCGCACGCGGCGATCTTTGTTCTGAAGCAGCCGCTGCGCCGGCCCGGTCGCACGCGATTGACGGTTGTCCTTGAGCAACAACTGGGTCGCGGCCATCTGATCGGCCGTCCGCGGATCTCGGTGACCACGTTTGTCCCTGCCGCGTCGGCCACGCCAACTCCCGCCGGCCTGGCCGTCCTTCTGGCGATTGCACCCTCCCAGCGGACGCCTCCTCAAAAGTTGGTCCTCGCGCGAGCGCTTCGTGATTGGCAGGTCGGCCGAGAATTGGCAGCGCTCCCGCGCCGCACCGGGTGTACGCAGCCTGCAACAATTTCACACCAGACATGAACTTTCACCCCGCAATCAAGCCGCGGCCGATTTTTGTGTTGCGCCGCGGCGACATCGGCCAGCCGATGCGGCCGGCCGCGCCGGGGGCGCTGGCGTGCGTGCCGGGCCTCGAGTGCCGCTTCAAGCTGGCTGATCCCGATGACGAAGGGGCCCGCCGTGCGGCGCTCGCGGCGTGGCTGGTTGATCGGCGGAACGTCCTTACCTGGAGATCGATTGCCAATCGGATTTGGCACTACCACTTCGATCGGGGAATTGTGGACACGCCCAACGACCTGGGACGGATGGGGGGAGTCCCTGCGGATGCCGCCTTGCTCGACTGGCTTGCCGTCGAGTTCCGCGACGGCGGAGAGTCGCTGAAGAAACTGCACCGCCTGATCGTGACGAGCGGCACGTACCGGCAATCATCGCAGATCGACGCGGACCGCTCCCGCATCGACGGCGAGAACCGCTATTTGTGGCGGATGAACCGGCAGCGGCTCGACGCGGAGTGCCTCCGCGACGCGATGCTCGAAATCAGCGGCAAGCTGAACCTCAAAATGGGGGGGCCCTCGGTCAAGCAATTCGTCGAGACCAAGGGAAACTTCACGACTCCCCACGTCGATTACGAGAGTTTCCCCGCCGATGATCCCGCCAATTTTCGGCGTGCGATCTATCGCTTCCTGTTCCGCACGCTTCCGGACCCCCTGATGGAGTCGCTCGACTGTCCGGACGGCTCGCAGTTCACGCCCGTGCGGAGCGAATCGGTGACGTCCCTGCAGGCGCTGACGATGCTGCACGACCGTTTTGTGGTGCGGCAAAGTGAATACACCGCGGCACGGCTGGCCGCCGCGGCAGGGGACTTGAATGGTCGGATCCGTCTCTTGTTCAAGCTGGCCCTGCTGCGCGACCCGTCTCCCGCGGAGAGCCGCCGCTGGGAGGCCTACGCGGCGCGGCACGGACTGGCGAATGCCTGCCGCATGATGTGGAACACGAATGAATTTGTCTTCGTCAATTGAAAACTTGCCTGTGGGAGCCAGACATGCCGCTTGCCGGCGAAATTTTCGGTAACTCGGTTTCGCGCCGCAACCTCTTGCTTCAGCTCGGCAGCGGTTTCGGCAGCCTCGCCCTGGCGCACTTGCTCCGTCAGGACGGGCTCCTGGCCGGGCCGTCCGTCGCCTTGGGCCATGGGGACCCGGCGTTAAATGGCGGCTTGCATCACCGCGCCAAAGTCAAACGCGTGGTCCAGTTGTTCATGAACGGCGGCGCCAGCCCGATGAACACCTTCGACTACAAGCCCCAGCTCGAAAAGCTCAACGGCAAGAAGTTCGACCCGGGTGGAAACGTCAAGCTGGAATCCGTCACCGGCTCGGCGGCGGCTTCAAAGTGCTCAAAAGCCCCTTCGAGTTCAAACAGCATGGCCAGTGCGGCCGTTGGGTGAGCAGTGTCTTTCCGCATCTGGCCGGCTGCGTCGACGAGCTGGCCTTCCTGATGTCGATGTCGTCGAAGACGAATGTCCACGGGCCGGCCAGCTACATGCAGAACACCGGTTTCATTGTGCCCGGTTTTCCCTGCATGGGAGCCTGGCTCAGCTACGGGTTGGGAAGCCTCACCGAGAACCTGCCGACGTTCGTCGTGATCCCCGACGCCCGCGGGTTGCCGTACAACAACCAGGGGAATTTTTCCGCCGGCTTCCTGCCAGTGAGACATCAGGGGACGATCATCCGGCCGAACCTGCCGAGTCCGATCGCCGACCTGTTTCCGCCGAAGTCGGCCCCCTTCATCACGGCGGACAGCGAACGCGATGGCCAGGCCCTCCTGGCCGAGGCCAATCGTGACTATGGGCAACACTGGCAGGGCGACTCCCGTCTCGAGGCGCGGATCGCCTCCTACGAGCTGGCCGCACGCATGCAGCTCAGCGCTCCCGCGGCGCTGGACCTTTCGCAAGAAACCGCAGCCACCCGCAAATTGTACGGCCTGGATCAAAAACCGACCGAGGCCTTCGGCCGCAACTGCCTGATTGCACGGAGATTGCTCGAGCGCGGGGTCCGCTTCGTGCAAGTCTGGAGCGGCGCCGCCGGCGCGACGGACAACTGGGACAATCACGGCAACATCAAGAGCCAGTTGCCGCCGATGGCCCTGGCCACCGATCAGCCTTGTGCCGCGCTCGTCAAGGATCTCAAGGCGCGCGGGCTGTTCGAGGACACGCTGATCGTCTGGACGACCGAGTTCGGCCGGATGCCGTTCAGCCAGGGATCAGCCGGTCGCGACCACAACGCCGGCACCTTCGTGTCGTGGCTGGCCGGGGCGGGAATCAAGCGAGGTGTCGCCTACGGCCAGAGCGACGAATGGGCCTGGAAATCGCGGCAGCCGACGTGGTGCTACGATCTCCACGCCACGATCCTCCACCTACTGGGCATCGACCACAAGCGGCTGACGTTCCGCTTCAACGGTGCCAATCGCCGCTTGACCGACGTGCACGGCCACGTGATCCACGAAGTCCTGGCTTGAGAGAGCGGCTCCGGGCGGTGGCCGGCACCCGATGACTTTGGCATGGGGAGCATGACGACGGCCCACGGTGGCGACGTTGCCCCGATTGCCAGAGCAGTACGGACATCGATCGGCGCTGCTTGCCTCGCATCCGGTGGTCCGCCTCTGGGTTTACGACAAGGCTATTGAAGTCGAATCGATGCGCGACCAAAATAATAAATGAGTCCTGCCGCCCTTGTCCCACCGAGACGGAGGCCGCTCATGAAGACGATCGTGACGGCAAGTTTCTTTGCCGTGATGGCACTTCCCACCTTGACGTTTGGTCAAAACTCCAACGGCCACGACGGTCCCAATTTCTTCAGCCAGAACCCGACCTCAAGTCAGGCCAATGCCTTCGGCGGCTACGACTATCATGGGCCGGACGGCTCCCTGCTGGGGCGCAGCCAGAAGAATTCTTTCGGCGGCTACGACTATTACGGACCCAACGACCTCTCCCGGCGGCTCGAGAGCAGCCAGAAGAATTCTTCCGGCGGCTACGACTATTACGGGCCCAACGACCTCTCCCAGCGGCTCGGCAGCAGTCAGAAAAATTCTTTCGGCGGCTACGACTATTACGGGCCCAACGACCTCTCCCGGCGGCTTGGGAGCAGCCAGAAAAATTCGTTTGGGGGCCTCGACTATTCTGGCCCGAATGGTTCGTCGCAATTCCGAAGCGAACGCAACCCCTTCGGCGGCCGCGACTATTCCCGGCTGGATGGCCCGCCTAACGTTCGTAGCGAGCAAAGCCCCTCGGGAGTTCGGCAAGACTTCGGTCCCGTCGGCTCGCTCCCGTCGGCTGGCGGCGGGAGCCGTCTCGGCGGTTTTGTCTACACGGCCAACGACGGCTCGCGGTTCGGATCGAGTCGGCCCAATGCGTATGGTGGCTACGACTACTTCGCGCCCAACGGTGCCCGACAGCGCTACAGCCGGCCCAACGCCTTCGGTGGACGCGATTATTTTGCGGTCAATGGCAGGCTGGAAAGCCGCGGACGGCCGAACGCTTTCGGCGGCCATGACTACTACGCCCCCGACGGCACTCCGGAGGGCCACAGCCAGCGGAATGCGGTTGGCGGATTCGATTACTTTAGAGCCGACGGAACACGCATGGGGTCGAGCCAGCCGATCCGCTAAATGACCGTGCGCGATACCTGGACAGTGAGCGGTTGAAGGAAGGGAAAGGGATTCCCTACCTTGGAATTGTTGTTTTGGAAACATCAGTTCCATCCCAAGGAGGGAAATCCCATGGAAGGCATTGTGCCTCAGGTGCGCTGGAGCGCCAAGGAGCGGTTGGAAACGGGCTTGCGTCAATGTGCGGAGGCGCGAAAACGGATTCGCTACCTGATCATTTTGAATCTGCTCAATGGTCGAGGGCCGACGGAAACAGCGAGGGTTCTTGGCGTGGGGCGATCCACGGTTTACGAAGTCGCCCGACGATTCCGGGAACAGGGGGAAGCCGGGCTCGTGGATCACCGGGAGGAGAATGGGGAGCGCAAGTTGGATGAGTGGTATCTGGTTGTGCTCTACGAAGTCGTGAAATCGTCTCCGCAGGAGCACGGTTGGCGGCGTCCGACCTGGACGCGGGAGATGCTCGTGGCGACCCTCTGCCAGAAGACCGGCGTACGGATTCACGTGGCGACGATGAGCAAGGCCCTCAAACGGATCGGGGCGCGGCGCGGCCGTCCCAAACCGACCGTGAACTGCCCCTGGTCGAAACCGGCGAAAAACAGGCGTTTGCGGGAACTCCAGCGATTGATTGCCGATCTCCCGCCTGACGAGGTTGCCGTGTACGAGGACGAGATCGACATCCACTTGAATCCCAAGATTGGCCTGGATTGGATGGTCAGGGGCCAGCAGAAGGAGATCCTCACGCCCGGCCAGAACGAGAAACGCTATCTCGCCGGCGCCCAAGACACCCGGACAGGCGAAATCGTTTGGGTGGAAGGAGAGCAGAAAAACAGTTTCCTGTTCATTCTCCTGCTGTGGGAACTCGTGAAGCACTACCCCGACGCCAAGCGGATTCACGTGATTTTGGACAACTACGCGATCCACACGACCGAGCAGGTTGAGGTCAGCCTCCAGAGCGACGAGGGACGGCGCCTCCACCTGCACTTCCTCCCGCCGTACTGTCCGGACCACAACAAAATCGAGCGGACGTGGCAAGACCTGCATGCCAACGTGACTCGCAATCACACGCGAACCACAATGAAGCAATTGATGCAAGACGTGCGGTCGTACCTGCGCCGCCGCAACCATCAACAACAAACCACAACCGCCGCATGAACTTTAATACCGTCCAACTATCGCGCACGGTGATTTAGCTACTGGATCGCCCGATCTAAACCGACGGTCCCAATGTGGGATTTCGTCCGCATACCACGCAAAACGAACATCGCATTCCAGGGTGGTCGCACCACACCGTCCAACGGTAATGGGCGGCCTCAACAATGGCCCAAATGTTCGCAGTGCAACAGGAGGGCTTCGATCTTCCCAGCTCTCCTGTGTTGACTGCTCCAGAGGCGACTGGTCCTTGTCCAGCAGAAAGAGCGTTCCATGTCACATCACTTTGATACGCCAACCGCCAGAGAAGACCCGCGGATCTGCGTCAACGATTTTTATTTGTTCGATGGGGCCGCTGGCACGACCGTGATGGCCATGACGGTGAACGCCGATGCGGGATTGTCCGCACCGGACACATTCCGAGATGAGGGCCTGTACGCCTTCCGCTTCGACCTGAACGGCGACGCGCGGGAGGAGCTGACGTTCAAGTTCCGGTTCGGCGAACCGCGTCATGCCGACGGTCATGCCGACGGAATCGAGCAGCGCCACGTCCAGGACTGCCAGGTTCGCATGGCAAGCGGCGAGGAGGCCCTGCACGGCCTCGGCGGCGAGTTGCTTGTCGAAGGCGAAACCGGCGAAGTCGTCGGCCGATCGGGGATCCGGGCCTACGCCGGACTGGCACCGGACCTGTTCGCCATCGATGCCGAGGGGCTGCATGACTTCATGACATCGTTCTACAATGAGCAAAAGTTCAACCCCCAAGCCTTCGTGAATCGAAGAAATTTCTTCGCCAATCGGAACGTCTCGGCGATCGTGCTGGAAGTCCCCAATCGCCTGATTGGGGAAGGCACGGTCCGAGCCTGGGCGACGGCTTCACTCGTCGGTCATGCGCCGGAGGTCCAGGTGTCACGCTGGGGGCTGCCGATGATCACGCACACCTTTCTCAGCGATAACAGTAAAGATCTCAAGGAAGCCTTCAACCGTTCCTTGCCTGGTGACGATGTGGCTCAATTTTCGGAACCCATCGCGGAGTTTGTGCGGAAGATGACAACGTACGCGAACACGTCGCGTAACCCTGCTGAGCATGGGAAACGGATCGCCGGGGTGCTCTGTCCGGCGACGCTGCCCTACAAAATCGGCACGTTTGCCTCCTTCGATTACGCCGGGTTCAACGGTCGCTCCCTGGGAGATGACGTCCTGGACGTGATGCTGACTCTCGCGGCCAACCAGGCGCTCTGTGACGGCGTCGCTCCCGACCGCCGGCGCATGCGGGGCGAGTTCCCCTACTTCGGCGCGCCGTACACCCGCGACGAACAGCACCGCCTATCGCCCGCGGCACAACCGACGACAAAGTGACAGCGCGCACGAAGCGACTTCGTAGTCATAGCGACGAGCAATGAGGCGGAAGGGGGCCAGTTTCTTTTTGACACCAGACCGCTCGTAACAACAAACTGTCTCTTGGTCATTCCCAGGAGAGATCATGAACACGGCACGAATCTCCTCCACACGCTCATTGCAGACGATCTGCCTGACGTTGCTGCTCGGGATCGCGGCCCATTCGCTGACCCCGGCACATGCCGATCCTCCTGCCGATCCCTCGGCAAAGCCGAAGCCGAATAAGGCTTTCGCAGGCACCTGGCGAGCGAAAATCAATATGGGCGGCACGGATGTCCCCTTCGTGTGGGTCACGGACGGCCAGGCGTTCTCGACCTACATCGAAGGACAGCCGACACCCTTTATCACCGGGACGTTGGAAGCCGCGAACGGGCATTGGAAAACCAAGACGGCGTTCGCCCCGCTGGACGAAGGGCCATTTCATTTTGTTGACGCCGACACGATTTCCATGACGGGAAAGGCGCGCCAGGAAGTCATTTGGAGGCGCCAAAGGAGGGAGGGGCAATGCGACGCCGATGAAGGCGACACAGCCGTCCGGCCAAACGATGCCGGCAACCACGGGGAATCCGTCGTTGCCATCGGCGACTTCGGCCAGCGCTCCTGTCGGGCCGGGCATCCTGGAAGATTTCGTGGAACTTCGCAAGCAAGCCCGCGCGGCGGCCGTCCGTTGGAATTCTGCGGCGGAACTCTTTCGCGTCGACTTGTGGGGCGCTTACAGTGGCTCTCGCATGCGGCCCATCGGCGCGCGATTCCTGTTCTTCAGCCCCACTGCGGCAGGAAACGGGCTTGAGGTTCGGATCGAGCACGACACGATCCACAGCAGCGCCTATCGCCTCGAAACGGCCGAGGCGCCGGTCGCCGTTCCCGAAACAGTCCTTTCCCCCGATGAGGCGATCCGCCGTCTTTGGGATTTGGCCCCGACTGTCCGTCCTGACCAGGTGTATCTGCAATTGATCCGGCCGGGAGTCGAAAAGCCGGTTTTCGCGGACGGCGACAGCAAGCCGACTTCCTATCCGTTGAATAGCTTTTTGCGAAACTTTCGGGCGCCGCTCAAAGATCAGGAAACGGACGCGACGAAGGGCCGGCATGTGTGGCGGATGTTCGCGATTCGCGATCACGACGCGGTCATGGATCTTCCGCATGGGGCCTTCATCGCCATCGACGCCCTGAATGGAGCCGCGCTGTCGAAACGGGTGCCGGCACTCGGCGTGCAACTCTACACGCGCTACCGGCTCACGCCCCCCTCGCCGATCGAGGCCTTCCAGTTCCCCGATGGACCGATCTCGCTCGATTCGCCCGCAGAGCAAGTCGGGACGTTCAACGCACTCGCGGTCGCCCAAAAGGCCGAGAGCCTCGACCTGGGGCTGCGGGTCCTGGTCCGCGACCGCCGCAGCGATGAGGAAATCCGAGCCGCCATCGACAAACTGGCAGAGTGGGTGCGACAGATCGAACAGGTGCGAGCTGCGGATGCGGCCGACGGGATCGCGGTGCTCGAGCGGGCCGCCCGGGAGCATCCCGATGACATTCAGCGTCGAGTTGCCCTGTTGAAGCGCTACGTGGATGAGATCGAGCGGGATAAAAAGCGAGCGCTCGCCAGTCCCCTCGTCACCAAGATCAGCGCCAACAAGTTGAGCGAGTTTTGGCTGCCGAGGCAATTCGAGGTCACCGCCGAAGCGCTCGGCACGCGCAACCAAACGCACATGGTCCTCGATCTCCGTTCGAGAGAATGGCTCTACAAGATGGCGGACCCGCCGCATACACGGGTCTTCTCGAAGTATCTCCGGCCGGCGATGGAAATCCTCAAGACCGTCGGCGCATCCAGGGAACGAGACTTCGACCTCGAGCGTCAAACCACGCGGCTCAATTGGCTTGTCGGCGGAAATGGTGCCGCCTTGGGAAACGACGACTCGCTCGATCCCATCGACGCGCTGCAGCTGATGATTTACGCCGAATACAACCGCGTCCGCGGCAGCGAGAATTTGTTGAGCGCCGAGCGGCTCCGCCTGCCGAAAACGTGGTCGACGACGTCGCGTCGCGGGATCGGGAACGGAATGGTCCAAGTGACGACGACGACCTTCACGCGGCAGCCGACGGCAAATGAGCTGGCCGCCGCGGATCGACTCGATGCGGTGGCCCGGCTGACCGAGGCGCCGCGCGTGGCGAATGTGCAGGATTTGGCCCTCAAGCTCGATCCGCTCGACCCGCGAATCTATTACCTTTGGTCGCGCGTCGAAGCGGTCTTCTATGATCGGCAACTGGCCGATCGCATCGCGCTCCGCGGCTTGATGATCGATCCCGGCTGCGCGGAGTTGCACGCCGTCCGGGTGATTGCCTGGCAGTCCAACTCGAAAGTGAACCGCGCGGAAGTTTATTGCGCCGACAGGCTGGCACGGCCCTACTCAGCCGCCGACCTGAAAGGCGGCGCAAAACTCGCCGAGCTCGACCCTCTGGCCGGATATTTTCTCTCCCTCCAGCGACTGCGGCTCGCGCCGGACGACGTCGGTTCGCAAGCCGCTCTGACGAGCGTGCTTGCTAAGCTGCATGGCCTCAAGATCAACCGTGTGGAAATCATGCCGGATGCCACGGAACAACGGCAGCGCGAGCTCGGCGTGGGGGCGGCGATGTTGGCCCGGTTGCTCGATCATCCTGACGAGTGGCAGAAGGGAGTTCCCAAGGGGATGCCCGCCACACGGGAGAATCTGATCAAGAACCAGGTCAATCTGCTCGTTTTGCGGGGCGAAAGTCTCGCCTTCCTGAACCGCAAAGACGAAGCGCGCGTGTGCTTCAAGAAAGCACTCGCGCTCGACCCAGGGAACAGAGCGGCCCAAAAGGGATCCGAATGACGTCGAACGTCATTCGTACCAGGATTTTCATCTCCTACCGCCAGAAAGATAACATTGCCATCGCCGGCCGAATTTTTGATCGGCTCCAGGCTCACTTCGGCCGGGACAACGTCTTCATGGACGTCGACGGAAACAACCAAATCGTACCAGGAGACAGATCGTGAAGAGGGAAATCATCCGCGTCGAACCATTTGACAGCAATTTCGAGAAATGGGGTGCGCCGGTCTCGACCTGCACGCGCACGGCGACATGGTCTTCATTTCGGGTCTGCCGCCATTTGATCCCAAGACCGGAGAAATTCTCGTCAACGCGCCTTTCGAACAGCAGGCCGAATGCATCCTGGAAGAGTTGAAGACGGCACTTGAGGCGGCGGGATCTGACCTCGAGCACGTGATGAAGATCAACGTCCTCTGTGTCAGCCCGGAGCGCTTCAAGGCATTCAACGAGATTTACAAGCGCTACTTTCCCAACAATCCGCCAGCCCGCATTTTCTTCTGTGTGCCGGTATGGACGGGCCCGTTTGATATTGAAATCGACTGCATCGCGGTCCGGAAAGACTAGCCTGATCTCGGCGGCCCCGTGGTGAGCCTGCCCATCGGTGTCGCTTTTCGCGAGCACCTTACGGAAGCGGTCAGCGGCTGCGATATTTCGTGGCCCTGATCGGCGAGCAGTGGCTGACCATCAGCAGCAAGAGGCCCTATAAAGGTCTATAAAGGTGTCAGAAAGCGCAGTCGACATCACGCCATTTCGCACACGTTCCCCAGCCGGCAATCGTCACCCGACGATGCGTGCTACGGTACCCAGCCCTCGAGACTGACCACGCTTGTGTACTCTTGCGGAGATACGGGGGACGCGCTCGCAACTGGAATATTTCGCATTGAGTGCACGTGTCTTCGGATGAACTTTCCCAGTTGCAGGGACCACACGCGCACGTAGGCTGTGTTGTTCCATCCGAACTTAGACAGCGGAGCGGGTGGCAAATCGTTCACGACCGCATTCGGTTCGGGAAAGTCGAGCCGGCCCAGAATCCAAACTCGTTTACCGTGAGAGAGCGCTTGGCGAATCACACGTAGGGAGGACTGCATTGCATTCGGAGCCGCCATTGCGTCTCTTGATCGCTCCGTACGGGTGCCATCGAGTGCGTGCCTCCGAAATATCGATTTGGGGGACGGTGTTCCAAGCCGCGGATCCGCGATAGTAGTAGCATACTCCCGGGCCGATAAAGAATGGTGAAACAAGAACGAGATCGTCAGCCCGCGCCTCGTCGGCGATTCTCTTGCAAGTGAGATCGATGTTCGTACGCCGAAGTTGTGCGTAGTTTCGAACACCGGTCAAACTGGCGCCGAGCAGAATTATCGAGACGCCCAGACGGCAGAAAGTCGTTGCGACCGGCCGGGATTTGATTTCGAACGCAACGTCGATCATCAACGCTTGGAAGCTGATGAGTGAAAGGAAATGCCAAGGAAATTGATTCATTCCAGCAGAAATCAGGAAGACGCAACTCAAAGGCAAGCTCAAAAGCAATCCGACGGCGCAGAAAGTCGTCACAGACGGCGTGCGGGAATGCGCGGCGAGCCGTCCCTCAAGACGCAATCGTGCGAGCAGAACCAGGACCGCGCCCACGAACAAGATCAGCCAGATCTCGCCGAGTGCCGTCCCCGGGCTGCTGCACGCCTCAAGTAAGCCCGTGAGCGCCGACTTCACAGAGACCGGGATTCGTACAATCTTTGTCACATCGCGGTAGGCCAGGATCGGCGGGATGTAAATCAGCATCGACACGCCGGCAACGGCTCCGATCCCCAGGATCACAACGGCCCGCTTCCAGAGCCGAGCGGATGCGCAAGCGATGGCTCCGGCGAGGCCAGCGGTGAGCACCAAGTAGCTGTTATGGTAGCTTGCATGGGCAGCGAGGATCGCCAGGACAAGTGCGATCGCCGCTCGGACACGAGTGCCGTGTCGTGCGACCGTCCAAAAAGCAGCACAGCAGGCAACAATCAAAGCGGCCGCAAGCCCATGCGACCTGAGGGAACTACCGTAATAGAATACAGTCGGATTCAGGGCGACGAGTGTCACTGCGACGACCGGGCTCCGTCCGGACATCACCAGGCCGGCCACGGCGACGGCGACGACCGAGCTGATCGCGACTAAGGTTCCAAACGCCCGCAATCCGCCATCGCTTTGGCCCGCGCCGCTTGTGATCCACTCCCTCAGGATCACAGGAAAGAGAGCTGGAGACGAGTCTTCGGCTTGCCATCGCCAGAGTTCGACGATGTTCGGTCGTTTCGCGATATGAATCGTATTGGCTTCATCTCTCCAAAATGCTCCAGCGTGCCAAAACAATACACTTTGGAAGTAGATGGCGATCGCGCCAGTCAAAGTGCAAACGATCCATTCCGCCAAATGGACGTGGGCTGGGAGCAGAGTGCTCCACGGCTGCCCACGCAGCCCGCAGATGCCCGTCTTGGATTGCCACCCTCCATTAATCGACGAGTGCGTCTGATAGCTTGCAGACGTTTCGAGATGAAGATTTGCGCGTGTTGTCGTTGTTGGTCGCCCTCGCCTTGGCACGCACTCAGCGTCGTCGAACTTCTTTTGGCGATCGCCAGCGTCGCCAACTTATGCTACACCCAGGCATTACGTCGATCAACGAACGTCTGAGACAGCCCTGTTTCGCGAACTGATGGAATTACTCGCGCCGGGCGAGCTTCTCTTGGCGGGAAGCGTTTTCGAGTGCTTCGGCAGGATGCTTGCCCGGCTGCTAAAAAAGTTTTATGACGCCTTTTTCGCGTTCGGCCACTGGCCTGCGCCGCCTCTCTTGATCTCTCACCCGAGCGGATTCGCCCGAACGCCGATGCCGCCCAAAGCTCGGAATTCTTGAATTTTTTCGACCGATCGCACGTCGGGCGTCGCATGGAGTGAGAGGACCGCGAAGCGTCCTGCGTCCGGCATGACCAGGCGCAATCGCGACAGGTTGAGCGCTGTGCGCGTTGAACAGGCAACTTCAACTGGAGACCATCCAATGAGACCGCTGGCAATAGCTGGAACACCTCTCATGATCCTCGCGTTGCTGTTCGTTAGCGGCGGCGATGAGCCAGGCCAGGCGAAAACCTACGTTGGCGCCGTGGCAGCGCCCCATACAGCCCGCATTGCCTTCGTCATTCAGGAAGGCAAATTCCTGGCGTACGTCTGTAGCCGCGAAAACGATTTCGCTGGAGAAACATGCGCCAGCTGGCTTAAGGGAACTATCGACAAGGACGGTGTCTTTAATATCAAGAACTCGGGAATCACTCTGAGCGGGAAGGTCGCTGGCGAAGTGGTGACGGGAACCGTGACCGGGGTCGAGCGCAACGACCTGTCTTTCAGGGCCGACTTATCGAAGGAAGGGAATGCCGGCCTGTATCGCGAACAACATCACGTGAGGGGGCACGAAATCGTGGCGGCCTGGATCAGGGACGAACAAGGCGAGGTGGTCGGGTCCGTTAATGAAGTCGGCGCAAACAGCACGAAGGAAAAAGCCTTCGGTGTGACGCAATCCAGCGAAGGCCCTCCCTTTTTTCTTCACATCCCGCCCCAGCCGGCAGAGGATGTTCGTGTCGGAAAGCTCGATCAGCTCGATCGCTGTCTAAGAAAAATAATGGGGGAAAGAAGAGACCAGTGAAGTGAACGGTGATCCGGGGAAGTGGTTCCGATTCCCCAGGCCGAAGAATTGGATCCGGAGTTGGCGTGTCGCTGTTGATCGCCGTGGTGTTCGGCATTTATCCCGCGTCGAAAGCATCGCGACTCGACCCGATCGAGGCGCTGCGCTACGAGTGAACAGGCCGCGAGACCCGTTGGCGATCCTCGCACGAGGCTTCGGCGATTTGTTCTGACGGCGGCCGCTGGTAGACTTGGCGTTGTCGTCAACTTCCCGGTAGCGGCAAGGTCGGCTTCAGACAGCCGGCAGCCGACCCTGCCGCCTCGGAAATTCCAAGGCGACTCGGGGAGCCATTCGGAGCCGTCGCTCAATCGGTCAGAGCAGCAAACTCATCATCCGTTGGTTCTGGGTTCGAGTCCCAGCGGCTCCACCTTTGCCTGCCACGCCGAGCCATACGCACCCACCGGCCATGACACCATGTCACATGTCTGACGATCATCAGAGTTGATGGGCCCAGTCATCAGGGAGCAATCATGAAACTTACAGGCAAGAGGGCTCTCATCACCGGCGGCAACAGCGGCATCGGCCTGGCCACTGCCCGCCTGTTCGTGGCCGAAGGCGCTCGAGTCGCGATCACCGGCCGGGACCAGAAGACGCTGGAGGAAGCCGTCGCCGAATTGGGAGCCCACGTGCGCGGCTATCGCGCCGACGTGACCGTGGCGGACGACCGGAAGCGGCTCTTCGCGGATCTTGCCCAGGATTTCGGCAAGCTGGACATCGTCTTCGTCAATGCCGGCATCTCCGGCCGGACCCCGACCGGCGCGACCGACGAGGCGATTTTTGAGAATGTCATTCGGACCAACCTCAATGCCGCTTTTTTTACGGTGAATTCCGCTGCCCCTTTGCTGAACGAGAACGGCAGCATCATCTTTAACGGATCGGTACACAACCATCTGGGCCAGGGCCGGTGTGGCCGCCTATGCGGCCACGAAGGGGGGCGTTGTCTCCATGGCGCGTTCGATCGCCGCCGATCTTGCTCCGCGCAACATTCGTGTGAACGTCGTGGCGCCCGGCGCGACGAAGACTCCCATTTGGAATCGCGGGCCACGCGCTTCGATATCTGCCGAGGAATCCGCCAGGCTGGATAAAGCCATGTCCTCCAGGATTCCACTGGGCCGCTGGGGCGAGCCGGAAGATCTTGCCAAAGCGGTCCTATTCCTGGCCTCAGATGACTCCTCCTACATCAACGCCATCGAGCTGATGGTCGATGGAGGCGCGACGGGCGCACTGTGGGGAGCCCCCATTTTTCACGATTAGAGCGCGTCCCATCGAGGTGTAGCGGTCACGCGGCACAAAACGTCGGTGAAATCGAAGCCTTCGTCGCGTCACCTGAGTGCTCGCAGCACTGACCTCGGAGCCGGTTCCGTTTTCGTGCAACAACAACCTCCGCACGCCTGCGTCACGCTGATGAAGGTTGCCGTGAGCGTCTTCCCTGACGAACTCGATCCACCCCCGCGGGGCGGGGCGGAACGGGACGGAGCGGGCGTATCCCAAACTGCTCAATTTCAACTAGACCAGCGCCGCGCGTCGGTCAGGTCAAGTCCCCCCTCACCTCCGCAGGCTCGGGGGCGTCCGGAGGCGCGAAATTCATCACACCGAATCGCGAGAAGGCGGTTCCGCTGTTTGCCGCCGCGAGGGGGTCAAACCGGCAAATCATCTCCTTTTTCGTCCCAGAAATGATTTTTCTGGGCACACCACAGAAAAATCGGCAGCGATTTTTGGGTCCATCTTGCGGTAGCTTGGCGAAAATACGTTGAGTTTACTGCCAAAAATCGGCCGATGGCTCGCTCGGTGCACACTTTCCAGCTTCACCGCACTGAATAGTAATCAACTCTGGATAAGGGATTGCGCACGTTTTTGAATCGATTCGTTTTTGGTCGCGTTGGCTTTTTTTGCGCCGCAGAAAAACCAGAAAACTCTATCACCGGCGCACAAAAAGGGCAGGTTTGTTCACGGATGATATACTGAAAACCAAGTGTCCAGTTCGCCGCGCACCCATCCCAAATGGGTGCGGCCCGCTTTTGAGGGCCAGGGCGACCACCGGAGGGCCGATTCACCCCTTTTTTGGGGCGCCTTTCGCGGTGGAAATTTAAGCGCCCGCCCCCTGCGGAGCCGGCGGCTGCCGTTGCCCGAGCGCGGACGCTCGTTTAGAGAATCTCGAGCGTCGGCATGCTCGGCGTTTCGAGGAGCTGTTTGGCAACCTGAATGGCCGTCTGCTCGCAGACATGCAGCAAGTGCGGGCGGGTCGGGCTGTCGGCCGCGAACAGGGCCGCGGTCTTGCCCTCGTCCCCTTTGATGCGGATTTCGGCTTCGATCGGGACTTCGCCAAGGAAGGGGACGCCCAGCTCGGCCGCTTTGCGCCGGGCCCCACCCCGCCCGAAGATATCGCCGCTCATGTTCTCGATCATGCCCAAAATCGGGATCTTCACCTGGCGATACATGCTAATCGCTTTGACGGCGTCCAAGAGGGCCACCTGCTGCGGCGTGCAGACGACGACGGCGCCTGCCAGACCGACCGATTGCGAAAGGGTCAGCGCGACATCTCCCGTGCCGGGCGGCAGATCGATGATCAGGTAATCGAGCGGACCCCAATCGGTGTCTTTGAGGAATTGCAGGATGGCTCGATGGAGCAGCGGACCGCGCCAGACGACCGCTTGTGCCGGATCGATGAAAAAGCCCATCGAGATCGTCTTCACACCGCCGGCGACCACCGGTTCGATGCGCGTGAGGGTTTCCCCGGAGGGGGTTCTGCGCTCCAAGGCGGCCGGTTTTGCCGTGTCGACACCCAGGAGATGGGGAATGCTCGGTCCATAGACGTCGGCATCCATCAAACCGGTCCGCGCGCAAAATGGCTCAGCCCGAATGCCAGACACGCGGCCATCGTGCTTTTGCCGACGCCCCCTTTGCCGCTTCCGACGGCAATAATGTTCGCGATCGAGAGTCCCAGCGTTCCGCCCGCGTTCTTGCCGCGGACCCGCGATGAAAAGACAACATCAAGCGGCGCGGCTCCGAGCTGTTGCGCACCGCTCAATGCTTTTTCAATGGCCTGCGTCACGCGCTCGCGCTGCGGATAGGCGGGAGTCGGCAGCTCGATCTCGGCGTGGACCGCGCCGTTCGCGTCGACGCGGATCGTCTTGAGCATTTCGAGCTGTCCGAGAGTGCGCCCAATTTCGGGATCGACGACGTCTTGAATGACTTTCAAAACGTCGGCCTCTCGGAGCTGTGTGTCGGTCATGGTCTTCTTTTCTGAATTCGCAGGCTACGGCCGTTCGGCCCATTGTCTGCGGCAAAGATCCGCCATCTCGTGCCCGGGAATCGATTTCGCGAAAAATGCAATCGCTCCCAAATCACGCACGGGCCATTCCAGGCCAGCCGTTCCCTCGGAACCAATCACGATAATCGGGAGCGTCCCTTCATTGCCGAGCCGACGAGCCAGGAACCGCAGGCATTCCGACGGTCGAAAGGCCAATTCCAACAGAATGACGCCCCGAGCCACGTCTGCGGTGCGCTCCACGACATCGGCCAGCGAACGGCACTCGACGACGCGGACATCTTCGTTCTTGAATTGTCGCTCCAGCTCGGGTCCCCACCGCGGACGTTTCTCAAAAACCGCGGCCATTGCGGCCGCCGCCTTTTGAGACTGCTTCGAGCGGACCCCGTCCTCCACGGCCGTCATCTCTACTGTGGAATCGCTCTTCGGTGACTCAACTCGAATTCTATGACTCGCGCTGCCCACCCGCAAACAAGGGGCTCTCACGATGGCGTCGGCGCAGGCAAGTGCGAGAATTCCGACGACGGCATCACTCTCCGTCCAGTTTCTCGGCGAGGATCCGTTCCGCCTCCCGTTTCCGCTGGGCCTGGAGCTTTTCGCGAAGCTCGGGCCGTGACAGCGAAAGGATGCTCACGGCGAGCAGGCCGGCGTTCACGGCGCCGGCCTTGCCGATCGCCAAGGTGCCGACCGGAATGCCCCGCGGCATTTGCACGGTCGACAAGAGAGAGTCGAGGCCGTCGAGAGCCCACCCTTTCATGGGAACGCCCAGCACGGGAAGCACGGTATGCGCCGCCACCACGCCGGCGAGATGGGCCGCGCCGCCGGCCGCGGCGACGAAAACTTGCACGCCGCGACCCTCGGCCGTGCGGACATACTCGGCGGTTTCGGCCGGTGTGCGGTGCGCGGAAAGAACGCGTGATTCATGCGGCACGCCGAAGTCACGCAGCGTCTGGCCGGTCGCCTGCATCGTTTCCCAATCGGACTTGCTCCCCATCAGGATCGCGACCAACGGACCGGGGGCGGGCATTCTTCAACTCCTTCCAGGCTGATTGAATTCGCGTGACAAATGGATTGACGAACCGACCGGTTTATCCGCCCCAGGGGCCGCGATCAAGTCGCCGGCTCGTCCCGTTCTTCGCTTTGCGGGCCGGGCCCCCGTTTTCGCTCCACCACCATCAGCGTCACGTCATCGAGGGGATGGCATTCGCCCAGAAACTCGGCGACCGCGTCCTGGAGGATCATGACCAGATCCTGCACGGCCAACGCGCAGTATTCACGAATCAGCGCCTCGAGCCGGCCACGGCCGAACATTTCCTGTTGTGCGTTTTGCAGTTCGGTTAATCCGTCGGTCGCCAGGATGAGGAGGTCGCCGGGTCCCATGACAAGCGTCGAGCCGTCGCGAGTTCCGAACTCGGTCAAAAAGCCGAGAGGCAGACTCGTGCTCTTGAGCACCTGAAACGACTCCGTGGCCCGGTGGTAGAGCAAGGCCGGTCCATGGCCGGCGTTGCAATAGGTCAATTGGTGATGGATCGGATCGAGGGCCACCAACAGAAACGTGAGAAACCGCCCTTCGTCCAGATCGGGTGCGATCATCTCCGCCAGGCGCGAAACGATCTGCGCCGGATCGGAACTCATGCGAGCCAAGACATGAATCATGGCTCGCACCGAGGCCATCAACAGGCTCGGGCCCACACCGTGACCGCTCACGTCGGCCACGACCAGCCCGAGACGTCCGTCGGGAAGGGGAACGACATCGTAATAATCACCGCTCACCGACTCGGCGGGCCGCCACCAGGCCGCCAGGTCGTATCCAGGAATCTTCGGCAAATGGCGGGGGAGAAAACTCTGCTGAATGCGGCGGCCCATGTTGACGGCCGTCTGCAACTCGTGCGAACGCTGGGCCTCTTCGGCCAGACTGGCCCGCTCGAGCGCCGTGGCCGCATGCGCGGCAAACGCGCGGATCATCTGTTCGTCGAACGGACCGAATGTCCCGTCGAGCTTGTTGAGCAACTGCAAAACACCGATCAGCCGATCCTGGTGCGGCGCGATAATCGGGGCCGCCAGGATGTTGCGCGTCTGAAAGCCGGTCTTTTTGTCGAAGGCGGGGTTCCAACGCGGATCCGACTGCGGGTCGGAAATGTTGGCCACTTCCCGATTGCGGGCCACCCAGCCCGTGACGCCAAGCTCAATCGGCAAACGGATCTCTTCGATCTCCAAGTCGGTGGCAACGCGGGTATACATCTCCTGGCGATCGGCATCGTACAGGTACAGGCTGGCGCGCTCGCATCCGAGCGCCTCACAGGCCCCGCTGGTGACCGTCCGCAGGATCTGGTCGAGCGAATGGTGGCTGGCCAACTCACACGTCACGTCCAATAACCGCAGCAGAGCGTCCTGCTGCTGGCGTGACGCGGCCAGGTCTTGGATTTCGCTCACCATGGAGCAACTCGCGGCAAAACATTTGGCCCGCTTTTATTGTAGCGGAAGTGAACGGAGGGGGTGTCCTTCGCGAGCAAACCGGGAGCACACGGTCCCGTCTAACACAATCCTTCAAAGTCCGCCTCTGAGATTCGCCGTTTCTCGATCAGGTTTCGTCGTGCATGCGTTCATCGATCCATTCCGGGTCGACGAACCGGCGGAGCAGCCAGCGTAACACCTGTTCAATTCGAGCCAATTGTTCGGTCGAGAGGTCAACCGGCTTCGACGCATCGGCCGATGCCAGGCCGTCGAAATGGAGCCGCACTGGCCAGCCTTCGTGCCATGCCGCGTCGTTCACGCGGTCCATGAAACGCCGGCCCCAAACAACTCCGAAAAAATCGCGAAAATCGCTCCAGACGCGCTCAATCGCATTTTGTGCCGTCACTCTGCGACGCGAGGCTTGCCGGGCGCCAATCCACGTGGCCAGGCTGAGGAGAAGCGTTGCCGCCGAGTGGGCCGCCGTTCGCGACCAGGAGATCCGCGAGGCCAACTCGGACATCGGGCCAATCACGATCAAGCAGGCTGCCGCAACCAGGAAGCCGGAAAGTGCGAAACGGGTCCCCAGATAATTGCCGGCCCCCATCACCAGGACTAACCCGTAACCGGCGAGCATGGGGATCTCGAGACGCAAAGGGGTCGGCCGCAGGTCCCCATTCCAGGCCGTCACCGCCGGCAAGAGCAGTACGACCATCACAGGCAGCACCACGAACCAGCTCCAGACGCGCGACCCCGGTCGCCGCGCCCCGAGTGCGGCCACGAAGGGGCTGATCATCAATACGGCGGCAGCCAGCCAGAACTGGTCGGCCAGTCCACCGCGGAGGAGCGGAACCATCTCCGTCACCAACCAGACGGCACCCCACGCGCAGAGCGCCACAATCCCCCACCGCCATGCTTCGAGCAGAGTCGTTTTGGCGAGCACCACCCGCGCCGAAGCACGGGACGTGCGCACGACACGATCGCCACGGTCGCCATAAGTCGCAGCAGCAGTTCCATATCCAATCACGGTATCCGACAGGCTCCGAGGCAAAAAGTCACCAAAAAATCGATACCGTTGCTACCGTCGCCGGAGTTGTGCACGGCGCGCGCGTTCTTCGCAGTTTCCGTCACCTGCCGAGCTTTCCCAGGCCGAATTGGCAGATAGTGTTTGCCACTCAGTTGTGTGAGACGAGAACTCCACTGCCAGGCGATGCGGATTCGCCGGATCGGCATGACCCCGGAGTTCCTCACGTTCGTCCTGCAAAGACTTGGTGTACGAGGAGAAGTGACGTTATGAAGTGGTTGACTGTTTCTGCTGCCCTGTTGTTCTGTTGTGCCGCGACCAGCGACGCCAACGCGTTCTTCCACCACAGCTCTGTGGCTGCGGATGCGCCACGTCGTGCTGCGCTCCGGCTCCGTCGTGCTGCGTCCGGCCCCCAGCTGCTGCGCTCCGGCTCCGACCTGCTGCGCTCCGGCCCCGGCTCCGGCTCCTGCGCCAGCTGCTGCGCCCCGGCTCCGGCCCCGGCTCCTTCGTGCTGCGCTCCGGCCCCGGCCCCGGTTGCTCCCAGCTGCTGCGCTCCGGCCCCGACCTGCGGTTGCAACGCGGCTCCCAGCTGCGGCTGTGGCTGCAATGCGGCTCCTAGCTGTGGCTGCGGCTGCCACCACCACCACCACCACTGCCACCACCACCACAACTGGTTCGGTGGTTGCGGATGCGGCTCCAGCTGCGGCTCCAGCTGCGGTGGCTGCGGTTCCTCCTGCGGTGGTTGCGGCGGCGGATGCGGCGGCAACTTCCTGGGCTCGCTCCACGGCCTGTTCGGTGGCTGTGGCTGCGGCTGCTAGTTGAAAGTGCGGGATGGTGCGGGCCGGGATAATATCCCGGCCTGTCCAACCTGCCGTGCCGAGGTCTCGGCGACCTGCTAGAGACAATCGACAACGTTGACGGCGGACGTCGGCAAAAGGAAAGAGTTGTCCTCGGCCAAAAGAACGTGAGGTTATGTGCCCGGAAGAGCCGAAAAGCCTCTTCCGGGCACACTCCGTTTTCGAACGTCCGCGAAATCGCGAGTGCAAACTCAGCTACCGATTCGCGAGCAGCCCGCGCAGCTGCATCCAATCGTGCAGCCGTCCCGGCCAGGTGCCCAGGGCGAACGCCAGTTTCGGATCCCGTGTCCCCATTCCGATTCCATGTCGTCCCTTCTCGTAGATGTGCATTTCTGCCGGCACGCCCGCTTTGCGCAGCGCCAGATAAAAGCGGACGCTGTTTTCAGCCGGGACCGCCGTGTCTTCCGAAGTATGGAAGAGAAATGTCGGAGGCGTCTCGGGCGTCACCTGTTTCTCGTTCGACAGGCTTTCGGCGAGTTGTGGATCCGGGTTGTCGCCCAGCAGATTTTTCTTCGACCCGCTGTGTCCGAATTTTCCGGTCATCGTAATCACGGGGTAAGCCAGGATGGCGAAGTCGGGGCGGCAGCTTTGGTGATCAATGGAGTCGGCGGCGGCGGGCCGCCCCGCATCGAAGTGCGTCTCCGCGGTCGAAGCCAGGTGACCGCCGGCGGAGAATCCCATCACACCCACGCGGTGTGGATCGATCTTCCACTCGCCCGCTTTGGCCCGCACGGTGCGGATCGCTCGCTGCACGTCGAGCAGCGGCGCCGGGAAGCGGTAGGCAGGAGCCAACCGATATTTGAGCAAGAATCCAGCCACACCGAACGTATTGAACCATTCGGCCACATCGTTGCCTTCGTAGTCAATTGCGAGATGTCCATAGCCACCCCCCGGACAGATCACCACGGCGCATCCGTTGGCCTTCTCCGGCGAGGGTAAGTGCACGGTCAAGGTTGGCGTGTCTTTATCTGCATGACCGTGAGCACCCGGTGCGCCGTCGGGCCACAGAACAACGACCGGCTTGCCCGCTGCTGAATCGCCCGCCTCACAGGCCCGTCCCGAAAAAGTCGGCGCGAGGCCGACACAGATGCTGACTGCGAACAGCAGAATCCCGCGAAAGCGCATGAACGGTCTCCTAATAAACATGTTCGCGCAACAGACTCAGCGGATAAAACGTGTCTCGCCAGCGAACGCCCCGGCGGACGAGCGTGTAAAACGCCGATCGCCACATCGTGAAAATCATGGTTGCCGCGGCGACAGGCAGGCCGGCCGAAGCCGCCGGTCCGAAGCCCAGTCGCTGTGCGCCGAAAGCCCCGGCGCAATGGAGGTAGAGGATCGAAAACAGAAAGCCGAGGCCCCGAAGATCGGGCCACAGGACGACGGCGCAATACGGGAAGAGACTGGTGGCTGTCATAAAGACCGTCGCGAAGGAGAGCTTGGCCAGCGAGTAGTCGAAGACGGCAAAGCCGTTTTTCTCAAGTCCGCGAATGACCCCCCAGAACCCCTCCTGCCACCGCACCCGCACTCCCTCGCCCGCGTCCAGCACGTCCTGCTTGAGTCCAGCGTGCTTGATCAACTTGCCGAGCTTTACGTCGTCGAGCACATCGAGCCGGATCGCCGTATGGCCGCCGCACTGCGCGTAGGCACTGCGGCGGACCAGATTGAACGCACCGACTCCCACGTACGAAAACCGCCAGCCTGTCCGCACGAGCCACGGCTGCGAGGCGATGCACAACATCACGACGAAATACAGCTCGAGCGCTTTCTCGAAGAAACCGCTGGATTCGAGCCGGGGCGCCAATGCGAGGTGGTCGAGATCCCGCGCCTCGCACATCGTCACGGCTTTCCGCAAAAGGTCCGGCGCAAAAAGACGTCCGCATCCGTGAAGACAAGGTAGTCGCCGGTCGCCCGATTCGCGGCGACGTGCATCGCATGGCTCTTGCCCAGCCAGCCGTCGGCAATCGAATCGAGGTGCACGACCGTCAAACGGGAGTCGACGGCAGCCAAGCGATCGAGCAGAACTCCCGTCGCATCCTGCGAACGATCGTCTACGGCGATGATCTCCAGGTTGGGATAGTCAATCGCCAACTTCGAGCGCATCGCCGCGTCGATCTTGGCCTCTTCATCGCGGGCCGGAACGATGATCGAGACTCTGGGCCACGCAACCGGCTGAGGCAACCGCGCCACGACAGTGTCGAGCGATCGCCACAACATCGAGATGAGCGAGGGCGTGACTCCCAGGACCCACAGAACAAACAGGACCCACCCGCTGGCCAGAATGAGAAGCGACATCGGGAGCATCTTCTGGCGCGGGCGGTCTGGTTGTCAATCGCCTACGGAACGGCGACCGGTGCCGGGGGCGCAGCTTTCCGGTCCAATTGAAACCGTAACGCTGTGGCAGATGCACATTGTCGAACACCGACGAACCGGGTTGCTGATACATGTTAAACGGCATCCCCGAGTCGTATTGGCCGTTCGCCCTCGAATTCACGACAAGCCAGATGTTGCGGAAACGCACGGGATTGGCGTGCCGTTGAAAGAGGATCGGCAACAATTCAGGCGTTTCGGGCCGTCCTTCTCCCGTCTTGCGCGTGATGTCCACCATCTCTTGGACGGCGTAACCGTTGTGCCAGACGGTGACGTAGGCGTCTTGCGTCTTGCGTCCGCTGACATCGAAGCGGGCCGAGCGGAAATCAATGTCATACGTCTGCCAGGCCAGCGGCGGCAGGCACATATTGATTTCGGGCGCTTTATAGCGATAAACGGCCCCGCATTCGTTCGCCAAACCGTCAAGCGCAAACGAATCGAGGATTTGAATCTCGTACCGCTGCTGCAGATAAATGCCGCTGTTGGAGCGGCCCTGCCCCCGGGCGTGCGGCATATAGGAGTTCTGAAACTCCAGGTGCAAGAAATAGTCCTGGTACGCATCCTTCGTTCTGAACCCCTCCTTCAAGAGGCCGTCCGGAGTCAGGTGCGCGTTGGCAAGTCCGTCGGTCTTGAGCCCGTCAAACAAGACAATTGCCCGTCCCGGTGCCGGCTCGCCCAGCGTGCGACTTCGGCGGTCGACCTTGGTCAGCCACGTCAGCTTGTCGCCGTTCTCATCCATGTACCAGGCCAGGTTCTCGGAGATGTCATAGCGGCGTCCTTCACCCCGCAATGTCAGACGGTCCGGCTCGCGGCGACCACGTAAATATGCGCGCTCTCCGCCGTACCATCCCAGTCCGGGAAGTCCGCCGGGGTACTCGATGGCGATGTAATCGCCGTTCCCTTGCGCGGCGACTTGAAGGCCGAACGGCATCCGAGGACCGCCACCGACGTAGGCGAGAGTGCCGTAGTACTCACCCTGAAAAGCGTAGTCCGCATCGACCTCATCCATATTGGTGATCGCAAGTTTGGCCAGCGGATCGGCTCCCATTGCCGACTGCCCTGCCATTAGCGCGCAGGCCGCAAAGGCCAACAGAAATGTGCAACGCGCAGTTACTTGAGAATTGCATCACGAGGCTCCCCTCTTGTCTCGACCCGCTCAGTTATTTGCTTTCGTTTCGGTTCTCCAGTGTAACGGGGAGAGCGACCAGAGTCCCCTCAGTTTTCCCATTTCGTGCAAATTATCCGATTGTCGGGATTCCAGCGACCAGCAAGACGCCGGCGGCAACGAAGTGAAAATTTGTCCGAAAACGTCGTTGCAGACTGGGTTCCAGCGGCCGGGAAACTTCGCCAATTCGGAGCGAGTGGATAGAATGGCTGTACAATAGCCCGCTTGCCCTATTTGCCCGATTTCCGATACCTTTTGCGCCTATGGCTACCACAAACGCGTTACGTCTCGTGGGCAAAAGCCTCGTGCCCAACGATGTGTCCGGCATTGAGCCTGACGAGCTCGAAGAATGGTTTGAGTCGCTCGACGACATCTTGCTTCGCTACGGGCCGGAGCGACTTCAGGAGTTGCTCGTCAACCTGCAAGAACGGGCCTACCTGCGGGGAGTCACGCTCCCCTTCACCGCGAATACTCCTTACGTCAACACGATTCCGGCCGACGAGCAGCCGCGCTATCCCGGCAACATCGAGATCGAGCGGCGGATCAAGAGCATCATTCGCTGGAACGCGATGGCCATGGTCTCGCGGGCCAATACGAAATATTCCGGCGTCGGCGGCCACATTTCGACGTTTGCTTCGTCGGCGACGCTTTACGAAGTCGGCCTGAATCATTTCTTTCACGCGCGGAACGAGTCGCACACCGGCGACTTCATCTATTTTCAGGGACATGCCTCGCCCGGCATGTATGCGCGGGCGTTCGTCGAAGGGCGCTTGACCGAAGAGGATCTGGAGCATTTTCGCCGCGAAAGCCGCCGGCCGCATCATGGCCTTTCGTCCTATCCTCATCCCTGGCTGATGCCCGACTTCTGGCAATTCCCCACCGTCTCGATGGGGTTGGGCCCGATCACGGCGATCTACCAGGCGCGTTTCCTCCGCTATTTGCGGGACCGCGGCATTCTTGACACGGCGCCTCGCGCGTGTGGTGCTTTGTCGGCGACGGCGAAACCGACGAGCCGGAGAGCCTGGGCGCATTGACGCTGGCGTCGCGCGAAAAGCTCGACAACTTGACCTTCGTGATCAACTGCAACCTGCAGCGGCTCGACGGACCGGTTCGCGGGAACGGCAAGATCATCCAGGAATTGGAGGCGGCCTTCCGCGGCGCGGGCTGGAACTGCATCAAAGTGATCTGGGGGACCGACTGGGACGCATTGCTCAAGGCCGACGTCGACGGGCGGCTCGTCAAACGCATGGGCGAAGTGGTCGACGGCCAGTATCAGAAATACAGCGTTGAGACGGGCGCTTACATTCGCGAACACTTTTTCGGCGTTTCGCCCGAACTGCTCACCATGGCGGAGCACCTTTCGGACGAGCAACTCCTGAAGATGCGCCGCGGCGGACACGATCCGCGAAAGGTGTTCGCGGCGTACGATGCGGCAATCCACCACCAGGGTTCGCCGACCGTGATTCTTGCCAAGACGATCAAGGGCTATGGACTCGGCGAGGCGGGCGAAGGTCGCAACACGACGCATCAAGAGAAGAAGCTCGATGCCGACGAGATGCGTGCGTTCCGCAGCCGGTTCGCCATTCCGATTGGCGACGAAGCAATCAAGGACGCTCCGTTCTACCGGTTTCCCGAAGACAGCGAGGAATTCCAGTACCTATCCGAACGCCGCAAGACGTTAGGCGGCCCCCTTCCCGCGCGGCATCCGACCGAAGAACGGCTCGAGGTTCCGCCGCTCTCCACTTTCGAAAAGACGCTCAAAGGCAGCGGCGGACGCGAGGCATCCACGACGATGGCCTTCGGCGCGCTCTTGAGCACCCTGCTCAAAGACAAGCACATCGGCAAACGGGTGGTGCCGATCATTCCCGACGAGGCGCAGGACTTTCGGCATCGAAGGGCTCTTCGCCCAGTGCGGCATCTATTCGAGCAAGGGCCAGGTCTACGATCCGGTCGATTCCGGCACGATCATGTACTACAAGGAGGCCAAGAACGGCCAAATCCTTGAAGAGGGGATCAACGAGGCGGGGGCCATGTCGTCCTTTATGGCGGCGGGCACGGCCTATTCCAACCTCGGCATCCACATGATCCCGTTCTATGTCTATTACTCGATGTTCGGCTTCCAGCGAGTGGGCGACTTGATCTGGCTCGCGGCCGATGCCCGCGCCCGCGGGTTCCTGATCGGCGGAACGTCGGGCCGAACGACCCTCAACGGCGAGGGGCTGCAGCACCAGGACGGACATAGCCTGCTGATTGCCTCCTCTGTCCCCACGGTCCGCGCCTATGACCCTGCCTTCGCCTATGAAGTGACGGTCATCATCCAGGACGGCCTGCGGCGGATGTGCCAGGAGAATGAGGACGGGTTCTACTACATCAGTGTCTACAACGAAAACTACGCCATGCCCGAGATGCCGGCCGGCTGTGAGGAAGGCATCCTGAAGGGCATCTACAAGCTGCCGTGCAAGACCGCAACGAGCAACGGTCGCACGGGGAAGAAGAACGCGCCGCGGCCGCAACTCTTCGGCAGCGGACCGCTGCTCAACGAAGCGTGCCGGGCGCAGACGATCCTCGCCGACCGGTTCGGTATCAATTGCGACGTGTGGAGTGTGACAAGCTACAACGAACTCTTCCGCGACGCGCGGCTGCGAACGGGCGAATCGCCTGCATGTGAAGGAAAAGCCGCGGAAGAGTTACCTGGAACAGGCCCTGGAAGGCCTTTCGGGCCCCTTCATTTCTGTCAGCGACAACGTGCGACTCGTGGCCGATCAAATTCGACCGTGGGTGCCGGGGCCTTACGTTACGCTGGGGACCGACGGTTTCGGACGCAGCGATACGCGTACGGCGCTGCGGCGGCACTTCGAGATCGACGCGGAGCATATCGCGTACGCCGCTTTGAGTGCGTTGTCTGAGCAGGGCCAGTTTGATAAGAAAAAGCTCTCGCAGGCGATCAAGGAATTCGGACTCGATCCGGAAAAGGTCGACCCGGCCACGGCTTAGGTTGCCGGGATCTCAAGGCGCTGCGAAACTAATCGTTCTGCGGTCTTGAGCCCAAGCGATTGCGCACGGTTGTGCCGCGGGACTTCGCCTGCAAATGTTGTCGTGCGGCCCCCGCCCTTCCCGGGCAGCGGTGCTGCCAACGGTTGCACAGACTGAGAGCAGACTCGATCCGCCAGCGGCGGACACCATAAAGCACCAGACGGAATCGATACCATGACGGTTGAATTCAAGCTTCCGCTGATTTCCGAAGGCGTCGAGGCTGCCGACATTGCGGCGGTCCACGTTCACGAGGGCGACACGGTCGAAGCAGGCCAAATCCTGTTCGAGGTGGAGACCGAAAAGGCCGTCGCCGAAATTCCCTCTCCGCAGGCCGGTCGCATCGGAAAGATTCACGTCAAGCAGGGCCAGACGGTCAAAATCGGCGAGCCGCTGTTGACAATCGGCGGAGCGGGCTCCGCCGGCGGTGAGTCGAAGGCTCCCGCCGCCGCGGCTGCTTCCGAGAAAAAGCCGGCCGAGCAAAAACCAGCTCCGAAAAAACCGGCGGCCGAAGCCGCTTCGGCGGTCGAAGAAGAACAGACTAACAGCCCGCGCCGCCGCGGCCGCCGCGCCGAAGAGAGCCGAATCGTCGCCGGCCCCGGCCGTCAAACCGGCGAAACCCGCCGCGGAACCGAAAACGACCGAAGCGTCGGCACGCCCCGCGGCAACACCAACCATCGTCGGCTCGCGAACGGCCGCCGACGGCGACGGACACGAAGAGGCTCCCGTACCGGCCGGACCCGCCACACGGCGACTGGCACACGAGTTGGGAGTCGATCTACATCGCGTCTCCGGGTCGGGGCCGGGTGGCCGGATCACGTCCGACGATGTGCAAGCGTTCGTCCGCTCGCTGACCACGAACCGTACGCTCGACATCGGCGGGACCATGACCGGCATGACGCTGCCGCCATTCGACCGATTTGGTCCGATCAAGCACCAGCCGATGAACAAACTGGGCCGTTTAAGCCGCGGCTAACCTGACCGTCGCCTGGCAGACGGTGCCGCACGTCACGCAGCACGAATT
>CAWHWU010000032.1:0-26449 GCA_963833105.1 uncultured Planctomycetaceae bacterium | reverse complement strand
CATCATCTTGAGATAGCTCGCATAGCGCACCGGCGAGATCAGGTCTCGATCGACGGCCTGTTTCACGGCACAGCCCGATTCGTGAGTGTGGGAGCAGTCCGGAAAGCGGCACCGCGGGACGAACGGCCGGAATTCGATAAAGAAGCCCTCGACCTCTTCGGGTCGCACGTCCCAGAGTTGCATCTGGCGGATGCCCGGCGTGTCGACCACCCAACCGCCGAATTCGAGCTGGTGCAGAACGGCCATCCGCGTCGTGTGGCGGCCCTTGCGGGTCCAGTTGCTCACCGTGTCGGTTTCCAGACGCAGGTTGGGCTGCACGGCATTCAGCAAGGACGACTTACCGACCCCGCTTTGGCCTGCCGTGACCGTCTCGCGTCCGCGCAACAGACGCTGCAGTTCTTCAATGCCGGTGGACGTCGCCGCGCTGGTCAGAATCACTTCGTATCCGAGCCGAGCATACATTCCCAAGATCGGCTGGAGGCGGATCGCATCGACCAGGTCACTCTTGTTGATGCACAGGATCGGCCGCACGCCTCCTTTGTGGCGCTGATCAAGAGCCGATCGACCAGGTTGGTCTTGAGCGGTGGGTCGGCAGCCGAGGCGACGATCAAAGCCTGGTCGATGTTGGCGGCAATGATCTGCTCTTTCCGTTTTGTGCTGCGGGCCAGCGTCGTGCGCCTGGGATCGACCCGTTCGATCACTCCATGCTCGCGATCGATGGACTTGAACTGCACCAGGTCGCCGGCAATGACGGCGCCGCGCTCGGCACGGCTCATCGTGCGGACGAGTCGTCGCACGGTGCATTCGAAGCGGTGCCCCGATGAGTCGGCGACGATGCAATTCAAGCCGGCCGCGGAAAGGACACGACCCGTGCGGCAGCTTGCTTCGTCGACGGCGCGGAGCACCCCGGCATCCGCACCCTCGGAGGCGGCGATGATCGTGCGCTGGCGAGTCAGATCGCCTTTACCGCTGATCCGCTCGACGTTCGGCCGGTCGATGGCACCCGGCTCGTCGCCACGCCCCTCACGAGTGATATCGCGAAGTCGCGGCTTCTTCTGCCGATTCTTCCGCAGAGAAACGCGGACCTTGCGAGGTTTCTTGCGGGGCAATAACCGTCCTTACTTGTCGAGCCAGACCAGGTTGTCATCGTCGACGTCGTCGTCATCATCTTCGTCCCGTTTGCGTCCCGCGTCGATCGCATGGCGCTGGGGCGAGCTGCGGCGGGCCTCGGAAGGCGCTTGCGGCAAACGGGACGCGTCGGGGGAGCCTCGGCCGCTCAAGCCGGCTTTTTCGAGCAAGCTCATCGACATCGGATCGGGCTCGGCTTCGGGAGGCGGCGGAGCCTCGGCCTCGGGACTGTAATTTACCTCATATCGATGCTTTGAGACCGAAAGCACGTCGCCCGGCATCAACCAATGAGATTCGCAGCGAATCCCATTGACCTTGATTCCGTTGCGGCTGCCAAGGTCGCGCACGTGCCAGTATCCATTCAGCAACTGGAACTCGCAGTGGCGGGACGAGACGTTCGGAAACCGCAAAATGATGTCGCAACTCGGTTGGCGTCCGACGACCAGCCGTTGCTTTTGCAACGGAATGGGGTCGCCCCCGCCGCACGGATTCAACTCGCCAAACATCAGGCGATCTTTCAGCGAATCTTCAGTATTTTGGGACGAGAAATGACCCGCGTCGGATTGGATCGGGGGGCTACTTCGCGGCGCGCTCGTTCGTAACGTCTTCCAAGCTTCCAATTTATCGGCACGTTCTGAGGTCGTCAATTGGCCAAACCCCCGGGAAACCACTTAAGTGGCCCTTCAGAAATCACTTGTGGTTCGTCTGGCGATCAAAAAGCGGACCAATTGACGAAAATCTTTGCTCCCCTGAATTGCAGGGAATTCATTCGAGGCGAGAACCGGGTCGGAAGCGCGGTGTCTCCCTTTTGCGCAGAACGCTCTTCGATACTGTACAATAATTAGGCAAGGCCGAAGCGGGCCAAGCGGCCGCTGCGAAGTCGGCGATCTTTCGGGATCGTGGATTTCGGAGAGGAAAGTCCGGGCTCCATAGGACAGGGTGGTGGGTAACTCCCACCGTCCGCGAGGACAGGGAAAGTGCAACAGAAAGCAAACCGCCTCGAGGCCCTGGCCGATCCGTCGGTCGCGGCCTTGCGGTAAGGGTGAAACGGTGCGGTAAGAGCGCACCAGCAGACCGGGTGACCGGCCTGCTCGGCAAACCCCACCCGGAGCAAGACCACGCAGGGAGAAGCACGGGCAACCGTCGCGAGCTGGTCCGGCTCGCAAATCCTCCCGGGTAGGTCGCTTGAGGCGGCGGGCAACCGCCGTCCTAGAGAAATGGCCGCTCTCGACAGAACCCGGCTTACCGGCCCGCTTCGGTCTTTTCCTATTCGCCCTAAATTGCTATCAAGCGGCGTTTTTCAAGAGGGGCGAGGAATCCGGGATGCAGGTTGAGGCGTCGAAACCTTCCGACGATCCGCATCACCCCCCCCCGGGGCGTGTCTCCGGGCTCTCGGAGTCGATTGTTCAGCCGACGCATTGCGGCGGACGACCGCGGCGTGACCATTCCGGCAGCTGGGCGGACAGACCCGTTCTCTTTGTCGGGTTCGTTTCTGTCGCCGCGCTGATTGTCTGTGGCTGCCAGACCAGCTTACAGGCCACAAAGCAGACTCGCGCGGAGTCGATCGCGCCTGCCAAAGGCGACGAAACGGCCGTTTTGGCGTCGGCAACGACTCGTCCGAATAGCAGCGTCGTAACCACGGCAAACGGGTCGTCAAGCGGTGGGCCGCAATCGTCGCAAACGGCCGCGAGTGGTTCGCGCTGGGGCAGTTTCTTCGGACACAAAGATTCGGCCGAAGACTTGGTTCTGCCTCGCAATGACCAGGCCGCTGAAAATGGAGCGGCGGACAAGACCGCGGCCAACGAATTCTAAGTTGAAGGGGCGGCAGCACGATGTGCTCATGAGGGTTGCTGGCGAACCCGTTTTGAGAGCACTAGAATGCGTGGTTGCGATCGAAAATCCTGTCTCGGGCGTTGAAAGGGGGCACGTCGTGTGCCCTGGAGGCGCCGGCGGCGGCTTTGGTCGTTGACGCTCGAAGGTCGCCAACTACAATCGGAACTCATTCAATTGCCGAACGCTCTCGTCGGGAGCGCTCGTAAATCGTTTGCCAGTGAGGAGTGTGTCTCGGTGCAAATCGCCATTACGTGCCGTCACGGATCGATTTCCGAGGACGTTCGCGAAAACATCTCGCGCAAATCCGAGAAGCTCCTGACTTACTTTGAGCGCGTCACGGCCATTGGTGTGACGGTGATTTTTGAGCCCGAGCGGGTGAAAGGGCGGATTCGCGTCGAAATTCTGCTGGATGCCGAACACAAGCACAATTTCGTCGCCATCGACGAAGGAGACGATGTCCCCTCGACGTTTGATCGCGCCTTGGGCAAGATGGAGCAGCAAGTCAAGAAATATAAGGCCAAGATTCAAGACCATCGCCGCGATGCGCGGATGAACGAATTTGCCGAGGAGGAAGAACCGCAGGCTGAATCAGGGTGACTCCGACGGTCGCCTCCGGGAGAATGCCCGGCGGAGCACATCGGAGTGACGGCCCCAGAACCGCGTGATGTCGTGCGTTGGTCCGATGTCGCCTGGGCCGTCGGTGAACCCCCTTCAGCCGGCTGGAGCATCCGCAGAAAGAGCCTGAATGTGCTGGCCCGGTGCGGCCATCTGCCCCCGACGAGGGGGATGCCGTCGGTGCGTTGCCCCGTTCGGGCAAAGCCGGCCGGTCTGTTATTGCCCCGCTTCCGCCCCGCGCGCCATGATTATGCACAAAGGAGCATTGAATGAAGATGACTGATTTCGTGGTCAAAGAGGCCATCCTGCCCGAATTGCAGGCCACGACTAAAGAGTCGGCAATTCGGGCGCTCGTGGAGAGCCTGCGCAAATGCGGCAGCATCCGCGCCGAAGACGAGCAAAGCATCGTCGCGGCGATTTTGAAGCGTGAAGAGCTCGGCTCAACCGGGATCGGCATGCGGGTCGCCGTCCCTCATACAAAACATCCTTCCGTGGACCGGCTGATCGCGACCATCGCACTCTCGAAAGAGGGCGTCGATTTTGCCAGTCTCGACGGAGAAGACGTCAATATCTTGTTCCTGCTGGTCTCACCTCCCGACCGTCCCGGCGACCATCTCCGCGGGCTGGAGAACATCTCGAGGCACCTCCGGAACCAGAACTTCTGCAGATTCCTGCGCCAGTCAAACTCTCAGGAAGCCATCTGGGATTTGCTGCGCGAGGCCGATAACAACGAACTGTAGAACGCCGCGCCGCGTCAGAAATCCTTCCCATGACGCGAATGCTCGGCGCGCTGCCTGCCGTGAGAGGCGGGACGTTCGAGCGACAAATCCAACCCTCAACAACCGCATGGTCGAAGACACCCGTTGCCGCCGCACGGTCACGATCAATCTGAAAGACGGGCTGCACCTTCGTCCCGTCGCCCAGATTGTGGAGACGGTCCGCCGCTTCGGCTGCTCCGTGCGGATCTCCAAGGGGGACCTCTCTGCCGACGCCGGAAACGTGCTCGACCTGATTCCGCTGCGGGCGGAATTCGGCGACACGCTCGTCCTGGAGGGGACGGGAGACAAAGCGGCCGAGGCCCTCGACGAGCTGGTCCGCCTGTTCAAATCGAATTTCGACGATCCCGTCACCGACGCCGGTTGACGCTGGACACACGATGCTGATCAAACGCGGAATCCCGGTCTCTCCTGGAGTCGTCAGCGGGCCCGCCCTGGTCCTGGGGGCCGACGACTTCCGTATTCCCCAGCGCTACGTCGGCGTCGACGCCGTTGAGGTCGAAATCGCCCGCTTCCAGTCGGCCATCCAGATGGTCTGCAACGAGATCTCCGAGAACGAGCAACTCGCGACCAGCCACCTCGGGAAGCAGTACGGAGCGATTTTCGCCGCTCACCTGCAACTCGTGCAGGACCCGAAGATCACCGAAGAAATCATCAAATTGATCCGGGACCGGCACTTTTCCCCCGAATTCGCCTCGAGCCGGGTCCTGCGCCGCTATGCGAAGATGTTCCAGAACCTCGGCAACATTTATCTCGCCGACCGCGCCGACGACATTTTCGACCTGGAAAAACGCATCCTGCGTCACCTGTTGGGAGAGCGGCGCGAGGAATTGCGGCAATTGACGGTGCCGGTCGTGATCCTGGCTCACAACCTGACTCCCGGGGAGACGGCCACGCTTCCCAAAGGCTTCGTCCTGGGTTTTGCGACCGAGGTCGGCGGCCGGACGAGCCACACGGCCATTCTGGCCGGCGCGCTTGAAGATTCCCGCCGTCGTCGGCGTGGGGGATTTTCTCTCCGACGTCGCCGGCGGAGAGATGGTTGTAATCGACGGGACCCGGGGCGAGATCATCATCGATCCCGACGAAGAGACGCTGGGCCATTACCGCGATTCGCAGGCCCGCCTGAAAACCGTCTCGGATCGGCTCAATTCGCTGCGGCAGCAACCTTCGCAGACCAAGGACGGCGTCCGCATCCAGCTCTTGGGCAATATCGAATTTCCCGAGGAAGTCGATCACTGTACGCAGCGCGGCGCCGACGGGATCGGGCTCTACCGGACCGAGTTTCTGTACCTGCAAAGCGGCCGCGAACCGACCGAGGACGACCATTTCGCCGCCTATCGCCGGGTTGTGACCGCCTTTGGCAAGCACGAGGTGGTGATCCGCACGCTCGATCTGGGGGCCGACAAGTTTCCCAATGCGTCGGGACGCATGGCCCCCAACAGCGCGACCTCGGTGCTGGGACTGCGGAGCCTGCGGCTGACGCTGCAGAATCTGCCGTTGTTCAAAACCCAGTTACGCGCTATCCTTCGTGCGGCAACTTTGGGCGAGGTTGCCATCATGTTCCCGCTGGTCTCCTCCCTCCTGGAACTTCGCCAGGCGAAGATGATCCTGGAGGACGTCAAGGAAGATCTCGAGGATCAGGGGGTGGCGTTCAAAAGAAATGTCCCCGTGGGTATGATGGTCGAGGTTCCCTCGGCCGCTCTCCTCGCGGACGAGTTTGCCAGGGAGGTCGATTTTTTCTCGATCGGGACCAACGACCTGATCCAGTACACGCTGGCGGTCGACCGGTCCGATCCTGATGTTGCCAATTTGTACAGTTCGGGCGATCCGTCGATTCTGCGGCTGATCCGCCACGTCGTCGAGGCCGCGTCCAAGCGCGACCTGCCCGTGGCGGTCTGCGGCCAAATGAGCTCGGATCCGAAGTTTATTCCGCTGTTGGTTGGAATGGGGATTCGAAGGTTGAGCGTCACGCCGCATTCGATTCCCGAATTGAAAGAAGTCATTCGAAGCATCGACGTCGGCCAGGGCGAGGAGATCGCGGCCCATGCCCTTTCGCTAGAACTGGCGCGCGACGTCGAGAACTTTTTGCGAGGCGAATTGAAAAAGATCTGTCCAGATCTCATCACGTGATCGGGATGGCGCATGGGTCTAAGCGTTCAATCAGGTTCAAATTGGGTGCGCATACGTTTGATGACTGCCGGCTGCTCTCAGGTCACGATTAGGCCGCTGTTTCAGCGACCGCTCGTGTGCTGGCTGGCTGATGATGCCTGGCCTCGGTCGGGCGATTCGCCGGAATCAGTGAGCAGCACCTCGGTCGGCATGCAGGACTTGGCTGGGCTCCCTTCACGTGACGAATTGGCTCCGTGCAGGGTGCTCACCGTGGACCTCTCGCTCGTTGCAACGCGGCATTCCGCCAGGCCGTCCGCTGACGCGGCATTGGGGGCGGCGGATGTCCAAGCGGCGGAGCGGCATTGCTCGCCGAGCGGCCTGTGGCAAGCTAACCCCGTGGCGGGCATTCCGCCGGGCGGGGGCGAAAAAGCGACGCGGCCTCCTCATGCTTCTGGCGCCGATCGCCAGAAGCCGGCGTGTCCCGCGCTTGCCCTGCAATCGCTTCTTCCAGACCGGCAATTGGCGCGACGCTCGCGCGAATTCGGTCCGCGTGGAGCCGGCAGCTGCTCATCATTCGTCATGCGTGCCCCGGGTCGTTTTTCACGACGAAGGGCATTGAATGAAGAAGGAAATGCTGATCAACGTCCTCCAGTCCGAAGAAAGCCGCATCGCGATCCTCGAGGATGGCGTGCTGGAGGAGCTGTACGTCGAGCGGGGGAGCATCGATAACTGCGTCGGGAACATCTATAAAGGGCGCGTCGTCAATATCGAGCCCAGCATTCAGGCGGTCTTCGTCGATTTCGGCGTGGGCCGCAACGGGTTCCTGCACGTCAGCGACGTCGAATATCAGTACTACAAGCACCTGCTTCAAAATGGCGGCCGGCCGGAGCAAGAGGAAGACCCCCGGTATCAGCGCGGACGCCGCCGATTCAACGAGCGAAGCGTCCGCAACAAGCCTCCCATTCAGGAAATCTTCCGGCGGGGCAGCGAAGTCCTCGTCCAGGTTATCAAGGAGGGGATCGGCTCGAAGGGCCCGACCCTCTCGACCTATATCAGCATCCCGGGCCGCTATCTGGTCCTGATGCCCGGCCTGCAGCGCGTCGGAGTCAGCCGCAAGATCGCCGATGACGATACGCGTCGAAAGCTGCGGCAGGCCCTCTTGGAACTCAACCCGCCGCAAGGGTTGGGATTCATTATTCGCACAGCCGGAACCGATCGGGCGAAGCGCGACTTGCATCGCGACCTGAACTACTTGTTGCGGCTCTGGCGCACGATCGTGCGCCGCATCCGCAAGGCGTCCGGCCCCGTCGGGATCTACGAAGAAAGCGACATGATCATCCGCACGATCCGCGACATCTACAACAGCGAGATCGATACGGTGCTGATCGACGAGCCGCAGGCCTTCGAGCGGGCCCGCGAGTTCATGAAGATCGTCATGCCGCGGAACGTCAACCGCATCAAACTCTACGAGGGGAAGGAGGCCCTGTTCCACAAATACCAAATCGAGGACGAGATTGCGCGGATTCAGAGCCGCCACGTGCCTCTCCGCGGCGGCGGGTCGATCGTGATCGACCAGACCGAAGCGCTCGTCGCCATCGACGTGAACAGTGGAAACTTCCGCGCCGACGACAATGCCGAAGAAACGGCCTACCAGGTCAATATTCGCGCTGCCGAAGAGATCAGCCGTCAGATCCGGCTTCGCGATCTCGGCGGCATGATCGTCAACGACTTCATCGACATGCGAGAGGAGCGGCATCGTCGCGGCGTCGAACGCGCTTTGCGCGACGCTGTTCGCCGGGACCGGGCGCGCATCAAGGTCCTGCGGATCAGTCCCTTCGGTCTGATCGAAATGACGCGGCAACGGATCCGGCCGTCGCTGCGGCGCAGTATCTACGAGGATTGCCCCTGCTGTCACAGCACGGGGCAAGTGAAGACCGCCGAGAGCATGGCGATCGACACGATGCGGCTCCTGATGACGCGGTCCACACAAGAAGGGGCGTCGCGGATCGTTGTTGAAATCCATGACCGCGTTGCCAACTATCTGAACAACAAAAAACGGCGTGAAATCACCGGGATCGAAGAGTCGTGCAAGGTGACGATCAGTATCATCGCCCGCAGCGACATCGGCCCCGAGCACCTCATCCTGAAAATCCTCGACGAGGCGGGCAATGAATTGCGCCCCGCCGGGGCGGCCATCGTCTCCCGAGCGGCCCGCTGACCGCGGGCCAGGAGCCCGGGCCTGCAGTTGAAAGGGTGCCAAAAGCCGCTACAATGCGGAATTCGCCGTTTGACGGCCCTTTCGGCACAGGGTTTTGAAAGAGAACGAAAGAACGTCCGCCATGTTTGCAGTGATTAGCGACGGAAGCCGCCAATATCGCGTCGAAGAGGGGGCCACCCTGCTTGTCGACTACCGTGAAGGGGCTGAAACGGGGCACGCCCTACGCTTCGAGCAGATCCTTTTGGCCAACGCCGGCGGCTCCAGTTCCATCGGGATGCCGGCCATCTCGGGCGCCCTGGTTGAGGCGACCGTTGTCGAGCCCGAGGTGAAGGGCAAGAAGCTCGAAATCGGTAAGTTTCGCCGCCGAAAGAACTCGCGTCGGCACACCGGTCACCGCCAGAAATACACCTCGGTCAAGATCACGGCGATCACCGTGCCGGGGCTCGAGGTCGTGGAAAAGCCGGCCGACGAGAAAAAGGCCGACAAACAGGCGGAAAAGAAGAGCAAGTGAGCAGGGAGGCGCGTGCCTCAGGACACGACGCTCACCGCACCACGGAAGCCTCTCGGCGCTCTCCCGTCGGTGCATCAAATTTCTCGAGGGCCGCACAGAGCGCCTCGATATTCTCTGGCCCCGGCAGCACGACTGCCTCGGCAAACAGACCGATGTGGTAAAAGCCGTATCCCAGCGGCGTGCAGTGCTTGGGCGTGCAGGCGATGAACCGCGGATTTGTCTCGTCGCGAAGGCCGATGATCACCCACGGTTCCGGAATCGGTGCGTCGTGCACGATCCCGACCCCTTCGGTGCACAAGTCGCGGCTCACGGCCGGGAAGACGCGGGAGTAGTCGGCCTCTTCCGGCGAGGAGCAGGGCACAACCCACACGACTTCGGTCAGCGTACCACGCGTTGCCTGACGCAGATTTTCGAAACTGATGGAGCGGGCGTGCGCCGGTTCACGCGGCCGTGCAAGACGCGCTTCACCTCATCCCGCTTTTTATGGAACAGAAAATCGAGCATCGCGAACCAGCCATCAACCCCGTGCCAAGAGGCGCAAATTCTTCGCTAAACAATAGTTTCCGCCAGGGTCGCTGGTGGTGGAATCGCGGCAATACGCGGTCGAAAAGCGTTCCGGTTGTAGCGGATTTGCCGGATCGGTTACCGTGACTTAACGGTCAATTCATGTGGCCGGTTTGCCCTACTTCAGGTTGGCAAGGTACGCGATCAAGTCGCGGAATTCCCCGGGTGTCAGCGAGTCGACGAGCCGCTCGGGCATGATCGACTTGTTTTGCGGATGTCGCTCCTCGATGTCGGCAGCGTCGAGTTCGAAGACCGTTCCTTCAGCCGTTCCAATCCGCACATGGCCTTCCCGATCCTCGGCGACGATCACGCCGACGACGACTCGCCCCTCACGCGTCACGAACGTCCAACTTGTGAACTGTGGGGCAATCTCCTTGCTCGGCCGCACGATTGATTCGGCCAGTTTTTCGCGATTCGAACTCCGTGCGATGAGCGAGAGCTCGGGTCCGATCTTGCCACCGCGGCCGTTGACCATGTGACAGTGAAAGCAGCCGCCGGCATTCGGATGCTCAAACAGCCGTCGCCCCGTTTCCGCATTTCCGCCCGATGCGGCGAGATTGATCCACTCCTCCGGCGTCGCCGGTCGCGGTGTGGCGAGCGCCGTCAATTCCTTCGGAGCCGGCAGCCCGGCAAGTCGAAGCGAGAGCAACAGTTGATCGGCCAGTTGTGGCGACGGATCGGCGACCTCGTGGGCATCGGTCGTGTCGATCAAACTCGTCACGGCGGCTCGCACCTCGGGAATTTGAAGGGACCGTCGCACGGCTCTGAGCGCTGCACTCTTCAGCTCAACATTTGAGCCAGCGAGCAATTTCCGCAGCACGTCCACCGTCGCCCGGTCGTGCTCGTCTCGCTGCAAGACGGTGGCCAGGCCGGCGATCGCCTCCAGACGGACGGAGATGTCGGCTTGCGGGTCGGCCGTGAGAGCGCGCAGCGTCCCGGGCGTCTCGGGGAAGACCGTGTCGCGGAGCGTCCGAGCCGCCTCGAGGCGGAGAGAAACCGACGACGCGGCAAGGAGCCGCTTCAACAGTCGGAAATCGAGTCCTTTATGCCCTGGCGGCACCATTCGCAATGCAATCGACCGCACGGAATCGCCGGCCCGTTCGTCGCGTGCCAGCCGCAGCGCATAATCCGCGCCTGAGAATTCGTTCTTCGAGGCGCGCTTGACGCGGTCGAGCATCTCTAGAGACGCAAGCGCGGCCTCGAAAAGATCGGGCGTCGAGGTGGAATCGGCAAGCTGTCGCTCGATGGAGGGTCGGAAATGGGTTAATCGCTCTTCGCCGACCCACTGGATGGCCGTGCGTCGCACATTGAATTCGGAATCTTCGAGGGCCATTGCAAGTGCCGGGTTCTCCGCCGCTTTGGGATTGCTCCGTCGCGCGGCCAAAAGGAGCGCGAGCCGGAGTCGCGGCGATGGCGTCCGCGTGGGCCTTAAACGATCGGTGAATTCGGCAGGCGGGAATCGGTCGGTCAGCGCCTGCACGAGGGCGGCGAACACGAACCGATCGTCGAGCGCAGCAACTTCTTCGAGGAACTTCGGCTCCCGGGCGGCGAATTCGTCGAATTCCGATACCAACCGCCAAAGTTCGATCGACGGATTAACGGCGCTGGGATGTTGAAGCTGGTCGAGCAGGCCGTTGGCGGTCAAATCCCGGTTTGGCCGCTCCAAATCAGGCCAGAGAAGTGGAATATCGCGATTTTTGAGCGTTGAGTGTGCCGGCGAGTGAGACCCGTTGTGGAGCGACGGCCGCTGTAAGGCCCAACTCGCCTCGAGGCGGGGACGCGCCGGCGAGTTTGGATCGTGCGCGACCGTCTTGAGAAATGAGGGGTCGCGATCGGCGAGCGTGCGCGCTGCCAGGCGACGAATGTCCAACCGGGGTGAAGCCAATTTGCCTCGTAATTCGGGGATCGCAAGATGCACAACGTCGGCCAGATCGTCGACCTTCCTCCTCGCGTCGGCCGCTTTCGGCGCGATTCGCCAAATGCGACCGTGGCCATGAACGTTGTAATCCTTCAAAACCCAATCCGTGGCGAACAAACTCCCGTCCGGCGCCAGGGCCAGGCCGACGGGCCGGAAATTCTCGCCGCCTACGATGAGCGGCTCGGCCTTCGATGTCAGCGAAGTCCCCTGCGGGTGAACGCGGAAGCGGTCGATTCGATGATCGCCCCAGGAAGTGACGAGCAGCGTGCCGCGATATTCGACGGGGAAAGCGTCCGCTTCGTACGCGACGACTCCGCACGGGGCCTCGCCCGTGCCCGAGACCATCTGCAGTGTGCCCGGAAGCTCGCCGTCCCAGGCCGTAAACGGATGGATGCCGCGGCGTCCGTTGCGGAATCGATAACCATAGTCGCCCCCCGGAATGATGTGCAACATGCGACAAGGAGGGCGGTCATCGGGGTCGTTGTCGACGGTAAACATCCGCCCAAACGCATCGACGCACGAGGCGTGCGGATTCCAGAAGCCGGTCGCCCAGAGCGTGAGATCGCTGCCGTCCGGACGGCAGCGAAAGATGCTTCCGCCTTCGCCTCCGCCCGCAAGGGTTCTGCCATCGGTCCCGATCAGGCGATAGTCGGCGCCGAGATTTTCTCCCAGCCCGATGTACAAATAACCCAGCGCGTCGAAGGCAAAGCCCGCCAGCCCGTTGTGCGGATAGTCGCCAGGCGTGTCGAGTTTCAGAATACGGTCACGGCGATCCGCGTTGCCGTCGCCGTTCGAATCGACCAGACGAAAGACCTCTTTTCGTGTCGCGACGTAGACGGCGTCCCCAAATCGGACGGAGATGCTCATCGCGTGGACGAAGCCGTCCGCGAACATTGCGACTTGATCCGCCTTACCGTCGTGATCGTCGTCGGAAAAGATCAAGACGCGATCGCTCGAATGCCCTTTGTAGCCGGCCGGACGGAAGTGCGTGTTGCTTTCAATTGCCCAGACGCGACCGCGATGATCCACATCCACGTCGGTCGGCGTGACGATTTGTGGCGTTTCGGCAAAGAGGCGGATCTCGATCCGCGGGTCGAGCGATTTCGGCGCTGGTTCGGCGGAGTAGGCGGCGCCTGCGCTGATCGTGGCCAAAAGCAGAGAAATCAGACAGCATTGAACAGAGCGTAGCGAATGGCAAGCGGTCATGAGCGCCATTTTGGCTTTTCCGAGCGCCGGCCACTAGCCATCCGGAATGCCGTTTCAGGGTCTCTTGCCGGCCACCGCCGTCGGTTGCGGCGGTGCCTGAGCGGCCTGCTTTTTATCGGCCGTCGAAGCTGCACCCGACGGAAACTCGACCATTTTCGACTGGTAGATTTCGTGCGATTGGTCGTTTTGCACAAAGGCGACCAACCGCAGATGGGTCAAGTCGAGCGGCTTCGAAGAGAATTTCGTCTGCTGCTTCTCTTCGTCGGCAATCAGTTGATCGTTGAGTTCCTGGCGGAGCGACTTCAGGTCGACCGTTCCCTGGTAGTGAAGTTTGCCGTCCTTGATCTCCACACCCTGTGGTCCGCCCGGCATGGAGCGAACGACCATTTCGTGCTCCCGAATGCCGTTGGAGCCCCGCATGGCGATCCGTTCCTCGGCCAGGGCCAGCCGCAAGCGGATCGGCTCGGCCGGCGGGAACGAGCCCTCGGCGTCGGCCGTAATGGCGACCACGCCCCCCTTTGGCTGGGCTGCAAGCTGAATGCGGACCGTCGTCTTTCGGGTCAGGAAACGATCGATCATGGAACGGATGGAGGCGTAGACATCGCCCGCCTGGTGCAGCAGGCCACCGCGCTGGGCGGGCAGCCCGTCGATGGTGAACGTGGGCGTTCCCCCTCGATCCGGAAAGTAAAACCGGAACCGCGCTTCCGAGTCCTGGTTCGCCAGAGGATCCGGTTGCGGGATGTGCTCGTGATATTGCAGCGCGACAACTTCGCTCGGCGCATAGGTCTTGAGCAAATGCGAGAACGCGACGTCCGCCGCCACGCAATAGCCGCAGTCGGCGCCGGTGAATAATTCGCACAAGACGACGCGGTTCTCCGGATCGGCCGGACGCGGTCTGACCGGTTTGCCGGTGTATTTCGGCATCGATGCGGCATAAACGTCGTTGAGGTACTTGTCGAATCCGTCGGTTTTCCCTCCGTGCAGCCCTTTCCAGATCTTTTCCGCGGACTCGCGCGGAGAGGGACGTTTGACTTTTTCGTTCTTCCCTACCTGCTGGAGAATCTGATCGAAGAGCGGCAACACAGCCAGCTTCGCATATTCTTTGAGCGCGTCTTCGGCTTTGCCGTGCTCCTCGTCAAACCGGGCCAGTTCCACGATGACGATCGGATCGTAGGGGATTTCCTTATCACGTTCGCGCAAGAGGGGAATCGCTTTTGCCCGCTGCTCGGGCGTTCCCGTGTGAGCCATAGCGAGCGCTTCGTTGGCCTTCGCCTGGTCCTTCATCTGCTCCAGGACCGATCGCCAGACGGGGATCGTCTCTTCCGTCAACTGGCCCAAGGCGAGGTCGAGTTGGTGCATCGCCACTTGCGGGAGGTAATTCGTTTTCACCAGGGCCGACGCAATGTCGATGCGTGCCTTGAGGGCGGTGCGCGATCCCCAACGTTGAGCGATCTTCATATATTCGTCGGCCATGGATTCGACGGCCGCCTTGTCGAGCTTGCGTTCCTGCGCGGTCATAAACAGAGCGGGATACACTTCAACCGTCATCGGGCTGTCGGGATGGGTCTTGACGAATTTGGTCGCCTGCTCGAGGAATTCCTCCGGCTTATCCTTTGTCGCGTTGAGTTCCGCCGCCTCCGGCAACGCTTGCGGGTGAAGTTCCTGAATGGTGTCTTGTTGGGTCGGAACCATGGCGACGAGGAACGTATCCAGGGGCCCGAATTGAGCGCTGCCTCGGGCGAAGCCATCATGTAGCTCCACGAGGATGTCGGCTTGTTTGTTCTGCTGGACCGGCGCCTGCCCCTGCATCATGTTCTGAACCGCCAATTCAATCACCATGTGCAGCGATTGGGGTCCGGCTTGGGCTCCCTTCAAGGTGGGACTCGACAACGCAGCACCGAACTGCGTCACCTTGACCACAAGCCGCGAGTTCTTGCTCGACTTGGAGATGTCAACCAGCGCTGCGGGAACCTCCATGCCGCTTAAGCGCTGATAAAACAGCATCGCCCACCGTCCCTCCAGCGAAGACCGCTTGGGCACGTTACGCGAGAGGAGCATCGCTCCGGCCGGGTCGACCGGCGTCTCTCCTGCGGAGGCCTGGCGCGCATCGCCTGTTGCCTTGTCCGACGGAGCCCCGTTCTGACCGGATTTTGTGCAGCCAGCCACGGCGAGGGTGAGACAGAACAACAAGGCCCCCCAGATCGGGCATTTCATCGGATAAACCCCGCAAGCCTCAATGTGATCGGTGATTGACTTGAACATTCATTCTAGCGCGGATTGCGCCGATTATTCCAGGCCGAGAAGGGGACGCTCGTTCGCGTCAAAGGTGGCTTCGCGACTTATCCGCGCGGGACGAACAGGACCTCAACGGGAATAGCGAAACCGAATCGACGCATCGGGCCAGCGAATGATGACTTCGCGCCGGCCCAGTTCGGTTTCGGCCAGACTGCGATGGATTGGTTGCACAGACCCAAAGCGTCCCTTGAACACATCGCGACCTGTTCGTTTGTCGATGCAATGCAGGATGGGCCATGCCATGCCGTTGTCGTCGTCCGTGCCGGCTCGCCGAAATTGCCGGTAAGCAAACACCAACATCGGCGCCACGCGCGATTGGTCGATGTTGAACACCGCATCAAGAAAGGGACGGTCCCAAAGCAATTGCCCCGACCGACGATCCACGGCACACAGTGCCCCGCTTACAAGAGGATTACGAGATTCGTCCCTTTGACCGTTGGCTCGAAAGTTGCGCGTTTCCGCAAAAATGCCCGAAAATGCCACGTAAAACCGTCTCTCGTCGCTCGTCACATGCACTTGCAGGCAGTGCTTGACCTCCGTCAGCCGATGCGAGGCAACGACCGTTCCGCGCTCGGCGTCCAGCACATGAAACGTCCCGCCAGACTCTGCCGCCAGGTACCGTCGAACGTCCATCCGCACAAACTCGGTTTCCGACGGAAACGATTGCGTCCATATTACCCGGCCGTTTGAAAGGTCGATCCGCGAGAGCTGGAGCCGGTGCGATTGAATGACTTGTGTGACCGCGTCCAAACCTTCCAGCCAGCGGACGTCGGACGCCGCCGGAACCGTTCGTTCCGCGAGCGTCTTGCCATCGAGGGCGCGGACGAGTTGAAGTCGTTTGGAACGGCGATCCAACAGGAGAATGGATGCATCGTCACCCGTTGTCAGGTCGGCGGTGGGAATACCTGTACGGCGCCACAAGGTGCGGCCCGAAAGCGGATCGAGGGCGATCAGGTTGCCGCGATCCTGGTAGCACACATAACCGGGACGCACGGGACCGACACGCGCCGCGGGGCGTCCCAAACGGTCCGCAATCACAATTCTTTCGCCCCCTGGGGCGAGAGCGGCGGGAAGGAATCGCACATCGATATCCGCTCCCGAAGCCAACGGAGATGCCAAGAGATCGACGTGCCATAAGACCGACGCGACCGGCTCACCCTCCTCGTCGAGAGGAGAGACGCCGAAGAGGTCCGTTCCCAGTTGCACGACGACCAATTGCCCGATCCCCCACGCCCGATGGAGGGGAATAATCATCCCTTGATAGTGGGAATTGTCGCCCGGCAACCGGACATCCCAATAGGTCGAATGACCGTTTCCCTGGAACCGAAGCGTCTCGCCTTGCTGGTCGATGGCGACGTCGAGGCGTTCGCAGAGACTTCCCGGCATGATCTCCACGGGGAGATGCGCAAATTGGGCGGACGATCCCGAATCCGCGTCGTCGGTGATGGCCTCCGGCATTTTCGTCGGCCACGGATCGGATCCCCCCTCTTCGATCTCACGCAACAAGGGACGGTCGTCCTTCGCGGACGCGATCAGGTCGGCCGGCCGCAGACCGTCGTCGAACCGCACCTGGCTGAAATCAGCAGCCAGTCGACGGTAGCAAAACGCGGCTTGCCGGCGGTTGCCATGCGCACGGCACAGCTCGGCCAGATCCCGCCAGGCATCGGCGGCACGCTGGGTATCGTTGCTCGTGGTGGCGTCCCACAACTCCAATTGAGTTTGAGAAAACGCCGCGCCGGGCCCCAGGGCGGCGTCGATTTTCCGTCGCAAGCTGCGGTTCAAGCCGACGGATCGCAGTCGCTCGAAAACCCGGCCGAACAGAACGACGTCCCCCTGTTCGATGGTGCGTTCCAGGGCCAGTTGAATGCGTCGATCGGCCTGCTGTCGTTCCGCGGGGGAACACACGCGCAAGAGGTCCTTGAAGTCGGCGGCGAGTTGTCGATCAAAAGCGACAATCCGCCGCGGTCCGCGTTCCACGTCAATCTGATGGGGCAGCTCCAATCGAGCCAACTCGAGGAACGCGTGCAGGCCGAGCATCCGCTGTCCCTGGCCCGAGAGCGCCGTGCCCACAGACCATAAGGCAAGCGCGCGCTCATCGTCGCCGCTCGCCGCACGCAGAAGCTGAGGCGCCCACTGAATTGATCGCTTCGGATTCCTCTCGAAGTCGGCAATCAACGTCTCGAAGAATTCCCTGCGGTCCGCAGCGGTCAGCCGTTCGCGGTTATCTTCCTCCAGGAGTAAGAGTTCGGCCTTCGATTTTTGCGGTGGCTGGGTGCGCTGCGGTTCGCGCTCGAGCGAAGTCACCTTGCGAGTCGTGTGAACCCGAGATGGCGCCGCGACAACCGATTCTTCGTGAGCATCGGATTCCAAAAGCACTCCGTAGAGTTGCTCGGCATGCTCAAAATTGCCCGCTTCTCGCTCGAATTGAGCGATTGGGCGGAGCATTGCACTGTCGGCCGGATGACGCCGACGATTCTCGGCAGCGTCGGCCCTCAGCCGATCGAGCGAGGCCACAAGCGCCAATTGATCGGCTGATTGCGAGACTGCGGCAGCCCCACCGACCGCGTTTGCGACCGGCACGAGGTTGCCCAGCGAAACCGTCTGGTGCGGGAAAGGAAAGTCAACGGCCCCGGTACCCACGTCGATCGCCGCCAGACCGCCTGCGGCTTGGGGAAGCAGGTACCGCCCCTTCACGGCAAAACCGCGGCCGCTGGGCAGACCGATTGCCGAACTCCACAACAAGCGGCCGGTCGCCGCGTCGAAGGCCAGCGCTCGGTATTGGCAAAAGGCAAGCAGCCGCCCGTCGATGATCGGCCCCAGGAAAAGCCCGTTGCTAACCGGCTGTGTCCACAGGATCTCCCCTGTGTCAATTGCCAGCGCATGGATCCCCGGCGAACGCGGGGAGACGAAGAAACAACGGCGATCGTCCAAACGGACAAGATTCTCGCGCCAGGCGGTCAACCAATGTGCCTCCCTGGCCGCGAACCGGCGCCCCCAACGGCCCGGAAGCCGCGACGGTTCCTCCACGGGCTGCGCGGTAGGCCCAGCGGCAGCTGTGCGTCGCCAAATCGAAGGCAACGACAATCCCCTCCGGGGTCGGGCAGATCAGCAATCCATTCCGCTCGACGGGGACACAACTCGGACCAAACGACGAGACCAAATCGGCCTCGAAGCCCGAAAATCCAGCCAGGCTCCTTCCCCAGCGGACACTCCCGTCGGCCGGATCGAGCGCCAGTAAGTTGGATCCCTCGTTCGTTCGTCCCATCACGAACAACGTCTTGTCACAGGCCAGGGGCGGTCCCAGAAAATCGATGTCGTGGTCCGCCTGTCGAGGGCCGGTGGAGGGGACCAGGGGTTGAATTTCGGTCAGCTGCCAGAGTTTTTTTCCGCTGCGGAGGTCGTAGGCGGAGAGGCTGTTTTTCGGCGGTAACTCGACCGGCATCCGGCGTCCGCGCGGAGTAAAGACGGGGCGGATGTACGCCGCGCCGTCTTCCACGACCGAAAAGACTCGCTCGCCGTCGGTGGAAATGGCACATTGCGGCCCGCCGGAAAACGTTCGGTCCGCGAGCGTCTCACTGTCGATCGAAGTGCCGCCGGACGAAGAGAGGTCGGCCGACCATCGCGTCTCTCCGCTTAACAGGTCGTACGCCGCTAATTCCTCGTTGCGTCGGGTAACCAGTGTCTGGCCCACCACGAGAGGAATTGCGTGGAAGACCGGCGGGATTCCCGACTCAACGCGCCGCGCGATCAATTCGTCCGCCAGCGATGCCACGACGCCCGAGGCCTCGAACCGTTTCTTCCAAAGCGTCCTCACACTGGGCCGCTCGAACGGTCCAGGACCAACCAGTTGCGGGTGACCGCCGTTAACAGCCGGCTCTTTGGTCGGCGCGTTCCCCGCGTACAGCCGGAACTGTTCCGAGAGCCATTGATCCAAGGGGTGCCTGATTCCCTCGATTTCTATGCTCTGCCGCGCGAGAATTTCGCGGCGTTTCTCGACCCACTGTCGGGCCGCGTCGATCCGGCCCAGCTTGAGCCAGGCTGTCACGAGCCGGGCGGCGGCGGCTGGCTGTTCAATCGTTCCCGGCATCTCGAGTAACTGGTTGGCAATGGCGGCCGCCTCAAAGAACTGGCCCCCGTCAAAGAAGAGTCCCGCGGCAGTCGCCAGCGCACGGCGTCCCGCCTCGGTCTGGCGGTAAGTCGTTGCCACGGCCAGGACCTGCTCGAGGCGGCCGGAAGCCTTGGCCTGCTCCAATTCGCGCTGTGCGAGGCTGCCAAATTCACGTTCGTAGATCGCACGGGCTTCCGAAGGAAGGCCGGCAATCAACCGGTTGGCCGCCACTTTCGCATCGATGTATCGTCCGTCGACAAAAACAAGGCTGTTTTGAGCATTGCCGAGCACCGGTTGCAGCGTGCGGATCGCTTCGGCGTATTGTCCCCGTTCGATGTGCCCTTTCGCCGCAGCGAGAGGCTGCTGCAGACTGCGATCGATGGAAAGGGACGCCGTCGAGTGTGGATCGGCGGCCGCACACAGCGACTGACTGGCGAAAATCACGGCGATCGACACGCACAGCCGACAGCCTCGTTGAAGAAGAGGCGCGCCGTTGTGCCTCGCCAAAACGGAGGGATGTAGAAAGCGCGGGTCGGGTGGATTCCCGGAGAGCGATCTGTTTTGAGCCTTCATCTTTCCGCCCTCAACTCTCCATCCGATGGCGGTCCGACATCATCGGCGTCGAACGCACGCTGGCGCATGAATTATCGCGGCTTCGTATTTTCCTCGATATCCAGCAGGACGCGAATTGCTTCGTGGAAGGTAAAGAACGTGAGCGCCGCAATCAGCCCGCCCCCAAAGGCCCCGATCGACACGAAGATTAAAACCGTTCGATCGTGCGTGGCCGGCAAGGCGAAGGCCGCGTGCAAGCCGTACAGCAATCCGGCAAACGCCACGACGACGGCCAGTCCGGCCAGAACCGTATAAACGAGGGCGATTGTGCGAAGAGTGTTGGAGGCTCCTTCCGCATAGCGCAGCACCGGCGCGGCGACCGTCGGGCCGCGGGCCGCCTCTTCCGCCACTTCAAGCTGAATGGCGGCGAGGGCGGAGAGGGCCGAGGTCTCGAACTCGTCATTCGCGTCTTCGGTCGCCTCCGGTAGAGCCGGCACCGCCTCCAGGCGGGAAGCCGCTTCCTCCTCGGCCTGCCGGCATTGCGGACAACGAGACGGAGTCGGCGCCGTCGCCGGAATCGCGTAACGGCGTTTGCAAATCGGGCAGGTCCATTGAATGCGTTGAATCGTCATCGTTGAACTTTTCACGGCTCGGCGGCCTCGAGCTCGGCCCACACAGTCGCGGGAAAGGACTGTCCGGTCAGAGCCTCGAATTGAGTCGCCATCAATGCGCGGAACACGTCGGGCGGGTTGACGACCTTGCACCCGCGGGCACGGACTTCTTCGAGAATCGGCGTGTCGTCGGGCATCGCCGAAAGGTCCATCACCGTCATCGTTTCGCGAAAATAACCGGGATTGAGATCACCCTTGGCAGACCCCATCTTCATGCCCGGATCGGCGAGCACAACGACATCGGCCAAGGTGTCGTACAGATTATGGAACGGGACGTGGCGCACGCCGAGTTTCTGGGCCAGCTGATTGGCCCCTTTTTCACTCGGCGCCGTCACGCTCACGACTCCTTTGTGCCGCTGGACCCCGTAGATGAACGACTGTGCAAGACCTCCGCAGCCGACCACGAGCACATTGCGTCGCCCTAGAGGATGGTCGTGCTCATCCTTTCGACCCAAGCGGTTCTCGAGCGCCTTCACCATGTGTCGCCACAAGCTATGGTACCCGGTCCATCCATGGTCCTGATGAAGCAGGATATCGGCGTAACCGCTCGGTTCGGCAGAACCTTCGAGCTTTTGGCACTGTTGTGTCGCGGCCGGAGCCAGCTCCGGCGCCGCCAGGACGGCGCTGATTTTTAGCCGTTCGAGCCGTTCGCCGAGACGATCAAACGACTGAACTGGCAGGGGGAGACAGCGATGGCAGTCATCGATCTTGCGAAACGCCGCGTTCAAGGCGCGCGCGGTCAACGTCATTTGACGATCGATGGGTCCTGCCAGGCCGACAAATCGCGTTTTGGAATTGATCTCGTCCCAGCAATATGTCTCCTTCAAATCCCAAACGGTCGGTTGGCCGGGAACCGATTCGAGCCCGCGCTCCAATGCCGCGTAACACCAGGGGGCGCCCAGCGCGGGCCGAGCAGAGCCAGCGTGTACGCACCGCGGCCGACCGCCAGACCGACGATGGGAATCTCCCGCCGCTGTGAGATGATCTTCAACAGGGGCCAGACAGCCTCGAACGTCGGCGCGGGCCAGGCAAACTTGATCGCATCGGCTTTGGCTTCGACGGCCTGGTTGTAGACGGCGTCGAGGTCTTCCGGAGGACCCTGCAGCGACAAGGCGCTGATGAGCCGTTTCGTCTTACCGAAACGGGGAACCTTGGGTGCCGTATCGAGGTCAAGTTCGACGTATTCAGGTCCGGCGACGATCGCTTGCCGCAAGAGGGTCATCCGTTCCTCTTCGGTTCCGTCGAATCGTCCTCCGTCCTGGGGACGCCGGCAGGCGACCAGGATCGGTTTCGGAATGCCCTGCAACATGTCGCCGACGTCGGGCTCTTTCAAGAGATGATCGAGGCACAGCTCAACCAGGTCACATTGGCCGGCCGCATTCAACAGATCCGCCTTCGCCAGTTTTCGCGACACGGGAGCGACGGAGATGCATAGCATGAGGGGCCCTTTGGCTCGAACGAACCGTTATTCGAATGACGATCGACGCCGGAGGATCAATGATCGGGAACACCTAATCAGGAGTGACGAATCACTCGCGAAGCGATCGCGAGAATCGGCCTCCTTCCGATTTCGTCACCGTCATCCCTGCGGAAACGGCCACTCGACAGTTGCCGGGTCATTCGTCGCTTCGCACCTCATTCTTCAACGTTCTCCGCCTTCACGCGGTCGTAATAGGCCCGCGCCTCGTCGTAGGCCTCTTTGGCAGCCGCCCGCTCCCGCTGCCGGATGTTCCCCTCTTTGGACTTCCAACAGACATCGACGGCCCTGCGGCACCAATCGGCACTCTTTCGGCTGGCACGGATCGGCTTGCCGCCGATCTGCACAAAAATCGGGTTCGTGTGGACCGAGGGGAAGATCCGGACCGCGATCCAGCTCGAATGGGCCAGATCGACCTCGAAAGTCATGGGGCGTGTCGTGCCATCCGCCTCAATCTCGCTCCGCGCCGCCGGCTGGCCGTTGACGATCACTTCGACGGGAACCTTGCGCGTGTCGCCGATCCGTGCCCGCTCGATGTGCCAGTACGGCTTCTGGTCGAGCCGCGCATGTCGAATCTCTTCGGTCTCTTCGGTCGGCTTTTCCGCGAGCAGGGCGGCCGCGTCGAACGTAACTTTCACGTTGCCCGGATGTTTGAGATTGAGTTGGCTGATCTTGCCGTCGGACCCCGGCTCGCCCAGAGCGACGTCGTTGACCTTGAGATCGAGGATGTGGCTGTGCCCGTCGCCGCAATAGCTGCGACCGTCGCGAACGCCGCCGATCCAGGCGTCGTAATCAAGCCGCTCTTCCGGCGGCAATTTGACATACACGCGACCGATGCCCACGCGGTCTCCGTAGATGCAGGGAAAATCGGTCTCGCCGCTGATTCGCGTGCGAAGCCCGCAATTGAGCGTGTGGTACCAGATATTCAGCTCCCACACGGGCGGCGTGTCGGCCGTCGAGATGAAATCGCAGAAGCCGTTGGGTGACGTCACGATGTATTCGTTGGCGCCGATGCCGTCGAACCGGGGCATGGCATAATCGGGAAGCGTATCGGCCGCGTGGCCCGACCAGGCGCTCGAAACGTGGCCCAACGATGAGAACTTCCGCGATCCGTCGGGCATGACGTCGGGCAACTGTAAACCGTGGCCGCTGTGCGCGTAGCCGACGATGGCCCCCTGACCTTTCCCCCAGGCTAAGACCGGCTGCGTCCAGCTCGGCCACTCCTCGATGACCGTCGTGCCGGGATAATCATCCTCCTTCAACCGCAACAAGCACACATGCCCGGCGTGCGACGAGGGAAATCCGCTCACCTCGACGTCGTACCGCATGAGGTAATCCGGCCGGGACAAGTGGGAGACTTTTCCCTCAAAATACTGTTTCTGTGTGTACCAGCAAGGACCCCAACTCAGCACGCAGCCGACGTTCAAATCTTCACCGATGATGTGCCGCATCATGTCGGCGGGAGTCACACCTTCGGTGGGACTGTCATAGTGGGCACACCCGGCCGCGTGGACATGATGGTCGCCGGAATACCAGTGCCGGGCCGCCGGATGGATCCAGCGGACCAGGTGGAACTCCGCCCGCTGCGTCGGCGCGTCGCCTTTGACTTCGAGCTTCGAGTGTTGAATTCGATATTCGGGCCCGCGAGCCGTCTCCACGGTATATTCGCCGGGGGGAAGCGAAACCGACTCGCCGTCGGCGCGGTAGACCTGGTTTTGGAAAAAGAAATCGGGGGCGAGCCGCCGCGCCGGATTCGGGTAGATGTGTCCCAATTTGTCGCGGAAGGTAAATGAGGCCGTCGTCGGCTGCCCGTCAAAATCCTTCACGCCGAGAACGACTTTGATCGCCGGCACGCAGTGAAACAAGATCGGCACGCTATCGCGAAAGCCGAGGTCCTGAGTTCCCTGGCCAACGTTGAACCCGATGTTGGCCTCGCGTTTCCCGGCGTCACGCGTCGAGATCATGACAATTCGATACTCCAGGGCGAGTCCTGAAAGCTGCCGCCGCAGCGGTTGCTTATTGAACAGGACGATGTCGAGGAATCGCTGGTTCATCTCGCCCGGCGGAACGAGTTTTTCCGTTTTCAGCGGATGCTGCCGATCGCCATGCCCACGCATATAAAGCGGCGCCGTATTGGGACTCTCCGACTTCAGCTCGGGCGTAATGCCCGCCTGATTGAGCACTTTCACCAGAAATGTCCGCCAGCCGTGCTCAACGAGCTCTTTTTTCGCCGGACCTTCGACGACGGAAACGCGGCTTTCGGGATTGATGGTGACGGCAAACAGGCAGTACGGGTCGAGGATCGCCTGAATCTTCCGAATCGAGCGGTTGGCCTCCGTGTCGGTCATGGCGGCCGCGAGTTCGCGCTGGTCCTCCGGCTTGAGCGGCGTCCCCACGAATCCCAGCGCATCGACGAGCCGATGAGTGGCGGCGACGAGCGGCTGCTGTTCGACATCCACCACCAAGGGAAGCGAATCCGCGTGAACCGCCGCAGCCGTCACCGTGAGGAAAACCAGACCGGCGACGAGGCGAGCCGATCTCCGGACGCGTCCGAATCGACAAAAGCACCTCACCCCGTTCTCCTTTAGTAATGGCTGGGTTACCTGATCCTGCAGACTTCGCCTGGACCTTCCTCATTTTGGGAAGGCGGCGCGCCGGGTGCAAGCAGCGATTGTGGGCCGACTCCCAAAAGTTGCATGCGTTCCTCGTTTGCTGTTATTATCCCGCCGTGCATGCCCTATGAGCAAATCGCTCGAAAATGCGATTCGTGACAAGTCGGCTCTCGTCGGCGTGATCGGGATGGGTTATGTCGGCCTGCCCCTGATCAACGCCTTCGTCTCTGCCGGCTTTCGAACCCTGGGATTCGACGTCGACCAGCGGAAAGTCGACGCGCTCAATGCGGGCACGAGCTACATCAAGCACATCGACTCGAAAATCGTCTCCAAATGGCGCAAAGGGCACCAGTTCGAGGCGACGGCCGAAATGGCGCGGCTCGAAGAGGCCGACGCCCTGCTGATCTGCGTCCCTACCCCGCTCAACGAGGCGCGCGATCCCGACCTGCTCTTCGTCGAGCGGACCGCTCGAGCGATTGCCGCCGCCTTACGGCCCGGTCAGCTCGTCGTCCTGGAAAGTACGACTTATCCCACGACGACCCGGGACGTCGTGCTTCCCATCCTCAATCACAGCGGCCTCGTCGCGGGCAAAGACTTCTTTCTGGCCTATAGCCCGGAAAGAGAGGACCCAGGCAACCCCGACTACACGGCTGCCGGCATTCCAAAAGTGATCGGCGGATATGACACCGCCAGCCTGGAATTGGCCCAACTGCTTTACAGCCAGGCCATCGTGCGGGTCATTCCCGTGTCGAGCCTCGAGGTGGCCGAAGCATGCAAGATCCTCGAAAACACTTACCGCGCGGTTAACATCGCGCTCGTCAACGAACTGAAGATGCTCTACGACCGGATGGGCATCGACGTCTGGGAAGTGATCGACGCGGCCAAGACCAAGCCGTTTGGCTTCCAGGCGTTTTATCCCGGCCCCGGGTTGGGCGGGCACTGCATCCCGATCGATCCGTTTTATCTGACGTGGCTCGCACGGAAGCAGGGCCTGCCCACGCGGTTTATTGAATTGGCGGGCGAGGTCAACTCGCGGATGCCCGAATATGTCATCACGCGTCTGGCGGACTTTCTGAATGACGCGGGCAAGCCGATCAAAGGGAGCCGTATCTGCCTCCTGGGAATGGCTTATAAAAAGGATGTCGACGATCCCCGGGAGAGCCCGTCGTTCGTCCTGTTGGAGATGCTGCTGGCCCGTGGGGCCATCGTGACCTACAACGACCCGCACATTCCCAGTCTCCCCGAAATGCGGCACCACGACGTCCCGGACATGTCGAGCACCGAGTTGACGCCGAAGTTCATGGCCTCGCAAGACTGCGTCATCATCGCGACCGACCATTCGGCCTACGATTACGACTTCGTCGTCAAACATGCCCCGCTGATCCTCGACACGCGCAACGCGACGAAAAACGTCAAGAAATGCCGAGACAAGATTCGCAAGGCGTAGAGCGAGAAGCCACCTCGTTCCGCTCACCGGGAAAGTAAAGGCCGAACGAAACGCCTCGCGCGGCCCCCGACGATCAGTTGACTCTTTCTCTGCTTCGCACAACGAAGACTTCATTAAGGTAAATCCATGTAACGGCTTGGCACGCCTCTGCGCACCGTTCTGGCGCTGAATCATAGGCTTTCGGATGGTATCCTTTGTCCACTATTGCTAGTACAACTTTCCATTCGTCGGCTCTTCAAACGATTTGAAAGACGCCTATGTCCAGCTCAAGTTCTGCCGACGCCGGGGAGACTCAAACCACAGACGTGCTCATCGTCGGGGCGGGCGTCGCCGGCCTCACCGCCGCGCACGAATTGACGAAACGCAACGTCGGTGCCTGGTACTGGAAGACGCGGGACCGGGTCGGCGG
>CAWHWU010000031.1:0-76867 GCA_963833105.1 uncultured Planctomycetaceae bacterium | reverse complement strand
GTACACCCCGCAGGGCTCGAACCTGCAACCTTCGGTTCCGTAGACCGATGCTCTATCCAATTGAGCTAGGGGTGCAAAGCGGGTTTTCCCCGCAGTTTTCGCTGTTATAACCGATTTCTCTGGGGCTTGTCGCTTTTTTCTGGCACTTTTCAGCCCCGAAATCGAGGCTCATCCATCGCTCCCAAAAAGGACGCCGCAAGCGCACACGTAACAAAGGCTTCCTCTTCCGCTCCGGTCGCGGCTGGTACACCAAGCGCGATGGTGAGTTCATTCCCCTGCTCGACGAGAACGGGGCTCGGCTGAGGGATAAGGATACTCCGGAGAGGCTCATCCGTGAAGCGTCGGCAAGGGTCGTTCTGAACGTGCCGACCCAATCGGTGATCGAGCAGCAGGCAAGCAGCGATTGGGGGGCCTCTACGAACACCCGTTGATTCTCAGGGCAGCAGTCATCGGCATCCCGATTCAAAAAGGGGGGGAGCTGGTAATGGCATGCGTGGTTCTGAAACCGGGAACGACCGCCACGGCGGACGGATCTGACCCAGTTTTGCCGCCGGACGCTGGCCAACCACAAAGTCCGAAGCTGCTTGCTCTGGTCCACCGGTTTGCGCGCGTTTTTCGATCGATAAGTGAAGGCCGCCTCGGGAACCGGAAAGTCGCTTTTGGGCAAACGAGAAACGAGCAGTGAGCTGAAAATGTCGGAGGCCAGAATTCCAACCGTTTTCTGACAGCACCAGCGGATTGGCCTCTCCAAACGGCGAAAGACAGGTGGGCAGCAACCACAAACAGCCGGGCGGGTTACGCTTGCCGCCCAAGCTCGACGATCGGTTCGCCCTGGCGAATGATCGGCGTGGGACGACCGGAGAAATCCCGGATCGCGACCCTTCGGAAATCGATCGCCAAATGGCGGTAAATCGTCGCCAGAAAATCTTCGGGCCCGACGCGCCGTGCAATGGGAGCTTCGCCGCGGAGATCGGTGGCACCGATGACTTGACCCGTGCGGATTCCGCCGCCGGCGAACAACATGGAGCCCGCTTGCGGCCAATGATCGCGCCCGGGCTGGACGGTTCCCGCCGGTGCACTGGCAATGCCTGGGCCGCTGCTCGCGACATGCGAGATGCGAGGCGTGCGGCCAAACTCACCTGTCACAATCACCAGCACGCGTTTGTCGAGACCGCGCTGGTAGACGTCTTCAATCAGTGCAGAAACGGCCTGATCGACAAAAGGAGCTCGGTACGCCAGCGCGTGGAAAACGTGATGGTTGACGGCATGGTCGTCCCAGTTGGACACGCGGCCACAGAGCGGCCCGTCGAATTCGGTGGTGACGATTTCCACGCCGGCTTCGACCAGCCGTCGCGCGAGCAGGCATTGCTGACCCCATTGATGTCGTCCGTACCAATCTCGCACCGCGTCGGGTTCGCGATGGAGTTCAAACGCCTGCTGGGCCGCAGGGGACGTCAGCAAGTTCATGGCCTGCGATTCGAACCGGTCGACCGCATCCATCATGCCCGATTGGTCGATATCGCGGCGCATGCGATCGAGAGCCGTGCGCACGTCGACCCGGTCTCGCAGCCGTTGTTTCTGCACGTCGTCGCCCAGTCCAATGTTGGGGACGTGAAATTCGGGACGACTGGGATCGCCGAGAACCTCGAACGCTTCGTACGAGGGTCCAAGATAGGCAGGGCCGGCAATCGTGAAGTTGTCGTAACGATCGACCGGATTGACGGCGACGTAATTTGGAATGTTCCGCGGCCGCCCGGCCCGAAGGTAATTGGCGATCGTCATCCAATCGGGATAGCGCGGCACGAGCTTGTCTTGAGCGTCGGGATCGCCCGAAAGCATTTGCAGCGAACCGGCCGGATGCCCGCCGCCGGTGTGCGACAGCGACCGCACGAGCGCGTACTTATCAGCCTTCGTCGCCAGTCGCGGCAGCAGTTCGCAGATCTGGATGCCCGGAATGCTCGTATCGATCGGCGAAAAAGGCCCGCGAAAGTCCGATCCGGCCTCGGGCTTGGGATCAAATGTTTCGAGATGACTGGCCCCCCCACGAAGCCAAACGAGAATCACCGCCGTCGGCTGGGCGACCGCTTGTTCTGCCGCCCGAGCGCGAAGACGAAACAGGCCTGGCAGGCTCAGACTGGAAAAGCCCCCCAAGCCGACTTTCAGCAATGTACGACGACTGCACAACTGCGGCTGTCGGGTCGCATGCGGCCCGCGACAGGGCTCAGCGGGAGGAAGTCGGCGATGAGGCGCCACAGTGGGTCTTTCTGGGGGCGGGACTTTCTGAAGCGGTTTCGCGTCGGGCGGGTCCAAGTATGACGCGAGTCCGGAGTTGGCTCAAGACTCGTTGTCTGTCCGAGCCACGACCCTTGTTCGAGCAGCAAACGGCTGCGACGTCAAGCGGTCGCAAGCCGCGGTGCACTTACTTCCGTCAGCTCGCCCACAACCCTGCGTCAGTTCGCGGCGGAGCTGACTCACCTGTCCGGCGGCCCTCCGGAACAAACGGGCCACACGACCGGTCGTTTCGCTTACCATGCCCGATCACCGCGATGCCAGCGCGATCCTCTGCCGCTCTCACAGACAATCTATCGATGGCCCTTTCCTTCCTCTGTGCACGTGTTAAGCTCCTGCTGGCGTCGGCTGCTTGAGCAGCTCGATTCACTCAGAAACCGAAGGCACAACCGGGATACTTCGTGATGATCACTGTCGGCATGAACTACCACGTCATCGAAGGCAAGCAGCAGGATTTTGAAGAGAAGTTCAGCGCTGTCATCAGCGCGCTGAAAGCCGCCGACGGGCACACCGAATCGACTCTGTGGAAGAACGTCGGCGACAGTGCCTCCTACCTGATCATCAGCGAATGGTCGGACGAACAGGCGTTTCAAGACTTTATCCGCAGCGATGCTTTCCGTGCCGTCACGAACTGGGGCAAAGAGCAAATCCTCTCCGGCCGTCCTCAGCATAAGATTTACAAGCACTAAAGGTGTGCTAACGGCATTCGGCCGTGCGTTTGGGGCCTTTTTTCTTCTCGCCACTAACGAACGTGTGCTGGGCCTCCAAAAGTGGGTTGAGGCCCGGCTCTTTGATCCGGTCTCCTTTGCCGAAACCAAACCAAACTGCCGGCGTGTCGCCTGGACCTGATCTGCCGCTTGGTGCTAAACAACAACGATGCACTTTCCCCTGACCGTCATCGTCTGCCTGCTGGCACTCGCCAGTTCCGCTTTCGCGCAGTCTCGCGGCAACGTCAACTGGCCGCGCGTCGGCAACGACCCTGGCTGCATGCGGTATTCCACGCTGCGGCAAATCAATCGCGACAACGTGGCACAGCTCCGCGTAGCCTGGACCTACCATACCGGCGAGCTCAGAGGCCGCACGGGCAAGACAATCGAATGCGCGCCGATCGTGATCGACGGCGTCATGTACGTCACGACAGGCTACCTCCGCGTTGTCGCCCTGAACGCGGCAAACGGCAACGAAATCTGGCAGTTCGATCCACTGAAGGACCATTCGTTCCGGCACGCACCCATGTCGGGCGGCGTCAACCGCGGCTGCGCCTATTGGTCAGACGGCCGCGCCAACAGCGAGCGACGGATCGTACACGGCACTGCGGACGGCAGGCTGTTCCTGCTCGACGCGAAAACCGGGCGACTGGACCCGAATTTCGGCAAAGGCGGCGTCGTCGATTTGCGCCAGGGGCTTCCGCCGTATGTCGCCAAACTCGGTTATGGGCCGACTTCCGCCCCGGCAATCTGGAAAGACACGATCATCATTGGCATCTCGTGCGGCGAAGGCCCGGACCTCGCCGCACCCGGGGACATCCGTGCATTCGACATCCGCACGGGCCAAGAGGTCTGGCGCTTTCGCACGGTACCGGGTCCGACGGAGTTCGGCCACGAGACTTGGGAAGGAGCATCTTGGAAGGATCGTGGCGGAGCCAATGCCTGGGGTGGTCTCAGCGTTGATGTCGAGCGCGGACTGGTCTTCGCCGGTCTCGGATCGGCCGCATTCGATTTCTACGGCGGCGATCGACACGGCGCGAATCTGTTCGCCAACTGCACGGTGGCTCTCAATGCAAGGACGGGCGCACGCGTCTGGCATTTCCAGACGCTCCATCACGACTTGTGGGATCACGATCTGCCCGTGTATCCGAATCTGGTCACCGTCCGCCGCGGTGGAAAGAAAATCGACGCCGTCGCCCAGGTCACAAAAACGGGCTACGTCTACTTGTTTGATCGCGAGACAGGCAAGCCGCTCTTTGCCATCGAAGAAAGGCCCGTGGCCACCTCGGATGTCCCGGGCGAAGAGGCTTCGCGAACGCAGCCCATCCCGGTGAAGCCGCCCCCCTTCGCCGCCCAGCTCTTTGACGCGACAAATGTGACGGACATCGGCAAGGCAAACCGGGAGTCGGTGCTTTCTCAATTGCGCAAAATTCGCACGGGTGCGGCATTCCTGCCGCCGAGCTTCAAAGGCTCGATCGCGATTCCCGGACTTTTGGGGGGAGCCAACTGGTCCGGTGCCTCGTTCGATCCGACAAGCGGTTTGCTCTACGTCAATTCGAATAATCTGCCAAACCTCATCACGCTCGCCGAATCCAGCGCCAGCAAAGAGCGACGGTACGGGCCTTATCGCCACACAGGTTATATCCAGGTTCGCGACCACGAAGGATATCCCGGCATTAAGCCCCCCTGGGGCTTATTGAACGCCATCAACCTCAACACGGGGGAATTCGCCTGGCGGGTTCCCTTGGGAGAATACGCCGAACTGACGACCCGCGGCGTGCCGCAGACGGGAACAGAAAACATTGGGGGCACGATCGTCACCGCCGGCGGATTGGTGATCATCGCCGCGACGAAAGACGAACGCATCCATGCCTTCGATAAAACGACTGGGAAGCTTCTGTGGGAACACCCACTCCCGGCCGGGGGCTATGCGACGCCATCGACCTACATGGTCAACGGGCGCCAATATGTCATCATTGCCGCCGGTGGCGCCGGCAAAATGGAAACAAAAGCCGGGGACGCTTTCGTTACATTCGCACTGCCGTAAGCCGCCTACTCCTTGCTTTCAATTTCCCGAGCAGTGAGTTCGCATTGAGTGGCTGCGTTTACAGGGCACGGTGATATTCGCCGCCCAATCACGTCCTTTCGGCACGCATCTGGGAGGCGATTCCGAGCCAGATCGACGCGTTCTTCAATGTCTGCGGGTGCGCATCCTGAGGAAGAACGGCGACAAGGATCGGGATCGGGCGTGGCACTGCGACACTCTCCTGACGCCCAATAAATGTTCGAATTTCGCGTTCCGCTGGGCATTTTTGACCCGTCCTCCCACTACCGGCTCGATTCTGGCAAAACGTATGGGAATCCGGCACGGAGAAACGAGTACCGAAATACGTGTGAGCTTCCGTCCACGTCGAGCGACGCTGCTCATGTTGGCGATCCGAAATACGTTCGTTTTCCGGTTTTGCGGCACGGCTCAACACACATTACGGAGTGAGATTCACGGCCCGATCTTGACGGGGGAGTTGACAAAGCGGTCGGCCTGCCGCGGACGAAGGACTCCCCCGACAAGATTAGGGCGGGTCGTCCAGCGCCACCGGCCGGGTTGGATCGAACAGGAGCCAACTCACAGTGGCCACGACCATCGCCGCGGCCGAGAGCATAAACACGCTGTTCCATTCGTTGCGATCCGCGAGACGTCCGCTGAGCCAGGTAAAGGCTGCCGCGCCAAAGCTGCCGAACATGTTGCCGCAGCCGAGCACCGAGGCCACGTGACGGCCGCCGATGTCCTGGTAGCTGGCCCAAATCGCGCCCAGGCTAAAGTCGATGGACAGCGAAATCGCGGCCATGGCCCCGACGAACCACCACACGTTCGGCAAGCGAGGGGCCAGGACATAGATCGTGGCGACGACGATCCCGGCACTCAAACCCGGGAGGCGGCGGCCCCAGATTGGGCCGAAGCGGACAACCAGGCGGTCAGTCGCCAAGCCCCCCAAAATGTTTCCTACCATGCCGGCCAGTCCGGTCAGGGCCGTCATCAGGCCGGAGACGACCTGCCGATCGCCAATGTTGGCCTGCAGGTAGTCGCCGTAAGTTTCTACCAGGTACAGTGGGAGCCACGTGACGAGAAACACCCAACCCACGTTGATGCCAAAATTGATCACGCACATCAAAGTGGCTTCTTTGCTGGCGAAGATCGCCAGAGGTGGGAGACTGGGCCGGCGCGGGGCCGCGGCCAGCGGCCCCCGGGGCGCGATCAGCTCGACCTCTTTCGCGTTGCACCAGGGATGATCGCGGGGAGAGTCGCGATACATCCAGACAAAAACCGCCACCCAGGCCAGGCCGAGTACTCCATAGAGTGCGAACACCGCGCCAGCGTCCCGTCTCCCATCCGAGCCAGTGCCCGACGAGGAGCATGAGCGCGGGAGTCGCCGCAAATGCCAGCAAGCCACCCGCCCGTCCCCCCATCGAAACGCTGCTGTTGGCCAGTCCACGGGCGCCATAGGGAATCCAGCGTTTGAGAAGACTCGCCGCGGTCGGATAGGCTCCGGCCTGGGAGACGCCCAGCACGAACCGCACGAAAAAGATCGCCGCCAAGCCGTTGACCAGGCCCATAGCGATGGTCGCCAGGGACCATCCGGCGACGTAGAGCGCGAGCATGCGACGCGCTCCGAACACGTCGCTCAACCAGCCGGCGGGAATCTGGCACAGGGCATAGGCGAAGAAGAAGGCAAAAAAGATCGTACGCCCCAATTGCTCCTTGCTCACCTTCAGCTCGGCAAGCAGAGTGCCGGTCACCGGGCTGATCGCGTAACGGTCCAGGTACAAAAGCATCGCCATCGCGATGCACAGGGCCAACGTGAGAAAGCGCACGCGGGTTGGGGCGACAGCGGAGGCGGATTGCACGGGCTTATCGTAAGCAAAAACGCAAGCATTTTGACCCCGGATGCAGGAAAATCGTATGGCGTCGTAGAGCTTTTGACGCCGGACAGCCGGCTCCGGAGGTCCCGTCGCTCTGCCCCCTGCCCCCCGAGTCTCTGATTCCTGATCCCCCAATTATGGCGGGTCCTTGCGATTCGTTGGCCGGCAAGGATCTTGGAAGCCTATTTCTCGTCGTCCGCTCTCTGGACGAAGAGTTGACCATCCCGGCACAGCAGAACGCATCCGGCCCGCGACAATCGCGTTGAGGCGCGGCTCTGCGGCGTGAAAATGCGTCGACCGAATGGCGGATTCCGGGCATCTTGGATCAGAGGTCAACCGGACACCTCGGCCGAGACTCCTGGCTTGAGCAGGCGAATCAACGCGCCGATTGAATCAGCATACTCAACGCGCCATGCGGTCGCAGTGAGAGTTCGAAGACCCGCGGTTCCCCTAGAACGTGTTGATGACTGCGGTCTTCCGATGCGACATCTCGGTGGCCATCCTGTGGTGATGGTAATGCGTGGCGCACTTTACCGCGTAGGAGAACAAAACAGCCGGGTCGCGGCGCGATCTGAGCAGCATTGCAATTCGCCGACGGTATTCAGACCGCAGGGAGCGGTCTTTCACCGTGCGCATCAATCGCCAATAAATTCCCGCAAATCGCACGAGATTGAGCGCCTGCGACTTCAGGCCGCGCCAGGGATGATTGCGCCAATATTTCATGCGCGGCACAGCGAATCGGAAACGGTCATTTAGAAATAGAGCGTCCACTCGATCGAAATACGCCTGGGGAGAGTAGACGTCCCGCATCAACTCGATGTACCCGTCCGTCAGCTCGTCCCGGCTCATTTGCAACGGAATCACGTTGGTGCCGTAACTGAGCTCGTCCTCGTAGTCTAAGCGGTTCTCGGCGGCGAGCCGGTCGTAGAGCGGGGTCTTGGGAATCGCGTGCAGGATGCCAATCATGGCATGCGCAATGCGAGCATCCTGCAGAAACCTCTTTTGGGCAGCAAAAATTGTCGTGTCGTCGTGATCGAATCCGAGGATCATGCCGCACCAAACGTCCAGACCCGCGTCCTGGACGACGCGGACCTTTTCGGCGATCGAGCCCCCCTCGCGGACATTCTGGAACTTCTTGGTCTCGCGCAAAGAGGCTTCATTCGGGCTCTCGATGCCGATAAAGACGCTGACGAAGTTTGCTTCGGTCATCAACTGCATGAGTTCTTCGTCCTCGGCGAGGTCCAAGGACGCCTCGGTGAAGAACATCAGCGGATAGCCGTTTTGTCGCTGCCAAAGCGCCAAATCGCCCAGCAGCGACTTGATCGCCGTTTTGTTGCCGATCAGGTTGTCGTCGACAACAAACACGATCTCCATTTTTTCCGCACGGAGCGCCTCCAGTTCAGCGATCACCTGAGCTGATGTCTTGAGACGTGGGCGTCGACCGAACGTGACGATGATGTCGCAGAACTCGCACTGAAACGGGCAACCGCGCGAGAACTGGGTGCTGCCGAACATGTAGTGCCGCATCTTCAACAGTTCGAAACGTGGGGTCGGCACGCGCGTCATGTCAGAACGGGCAGATTGCTCGTAACGCGCGCGGTGACTTCCCTCTTGCCAGTCGAGCAGGAAACGTGGCCATGTCTCTTCGGCTTCACCCACGAAGATCGCGTCTGCCATTTCGTCAAAATAATCTTCCTGAACGGTCACCCACGGCCCGCCGACGACCGTGAACCCACCGCGCTTTTTGACCCGCTCGAGGATCTCCCGCATGCGGCGTCGCTGCACGCTCATTCCCGTGATGCCCACAATGTCCGCGCGGGCGAGTTGCTCGAAATCCAATTCCTCGACGCTTTCGTCGACCAACGTCACGCGGTGCTCGCCGGGAGTGAGTGCGGCCAGTAAAGGCAAACTCGCCGGCGGCACGTTGGCTCGCTTCCCGAAAAGCGGCAACGCGTGCTCAAGTCCCCAATACGACGTATCGAAGGCGGGATTGATGAGCACAATGTCTGCCATGATCGATGCCAACTCACAGCCAAGGATCTCTTCGAGCAGTTACAGGCGCCGCCCGTCACCGTCACGTTTATAGGTCGACGACCCTGGGAGAAACAGGGAGACGAGCGATTTCGTTGCAACCGAAACCGTCAGGCGATCCCGTCATCGCAAGCGGGCTGGTCGTCGCGAGGGCTTGTGACGAGGCAGAGCTCGCGCAGGGTCAAGCCGAACAGCAAGCCCCGTCGAAAACCCACAATTCCCACGGCGAAGCCCGTTCCCGTTTACGTTCTCGGAAGAATTCGTCAACAACAGCGGCCTGCTACGGGAAGCATTGGTCGACGTTGGAAGCGATCACGGGCTGTCCGATCCAGAACCACTTCAGGTGATGCTTGAGGCGTGTGAAAGGCTGGTCGGTGTGAAAAAGGTAACGAAGAAATGCGCTACCTTTTATGCCGGTTCGTAATTATCGCCTCCTTCTCCTGCCGTGACATCGCCTTGATCGCCAATTCCCGTTTCAACGCCAGACTTCGGGTGACTTGGTCTTCCTGATACACCACGCTGACCGGGAGGCGGGTGCGGGTATAGCGTGAAGCCGTTCCGGCGTTGTGCTGATCACATCTGCGGCTCACGTCTTTGGCGATGCCCGTGTAGAGCGAGCCGTCAGCACACCGCAGAAGGTAGACGAACCACGCGTCGGCTGAGGAACCGGGTTGTTCAGTCACGACCCTTTGTCCGGTCCCCCGCCTGATGTGGTGAACCTGAAGGCCGATGATGCCGCATCTTGGCTCAGTTCAGGGCACTGATCTCGGCCACTTTCCCGAGCAGGTAGCCGAGTTCGTCCCCATCGAGTCCGGCAACAGCCGCAATCCCGTGGATGTTGCGGATCAAACCGGCCTCGGCGCAACGAAACGCTTTGAAGCGCATTTCCCCCACGGATCGGCCTAAAAGACGGTGGTCACGAGTGATCCGCAGTTCCGTGATGTTCGGCGTCGTCCAATCCTCTTCCAACAGCGACGCCAGAATCGCCAGGAACATGTTGCTGGTTTCGACGGATCGGAGTTTCAGGGTACAGGTACGACGGATTTCTTTGGATGCCCGGATCGGTTTATGGATCATGCGAAGAACTCGTGCGACTTGATTCGACTGAATCCATTGTACCAAGCAACCTGGTTTCTGGCACATGATGGCGCACGAAAGGTCGGGCTCGGAGGACACGCATCAATCGTCGTGCGGCTGGCGATTGGCATGCAGGTTCCTCCATAAAGTCAACGGCCGAAACAACAAAACACTGAAGGGCTCGGCGAAGCGGGACCTCTCGGACGAGTGCCGCCACGGTCCCGAGCAGAAGCAGGGAGCAAGTGGCCAGCGCAACATTGGTGTCAAGCGTTTTCCTCCTTTGTGTGACGTGATGGACATCGATCGGAAACAAAAAAAGACCGGCGGTCCCTGCACGCGGCGAGGACCGACGGGTCAGAACCGGCGACAGCTATTGCGGCTCTCAGGATAATGTGCCGCGAAACGCGCCTGCTTTAAGCAACGTTTGGCTCATTCCGGGACCAGGTGACGAAGCCGCGTTGGCACTTAAATTGGCACTTTCCAGGTCTGGAAACGGACGAATCCGTGGAAAAAATGGAAATGCCTGATTGCTTACAAATGCGAAAAACTCCGAGACTTTCGGGGTTTTCAAGGGATGCCCCTACTGCCCAATTGAGCTAGGGGTTCGAAAACGCAGCCTGTTGTATTGAATGCCCTTACACGCTGACAACAAGCTCATGCAGAAGCAAACGTGACAACTCTTCACCTGATTGTACGGCGTTCGGCCCTTCGCGACGATTGCCGCTTGGAGCGGATCTCAATTGAGTGGAAACAAAGTATCGAACCGCGAACGATCAGGCGATCAATTCGCTGACCACGTTACCGTGGACATCGGTGAGGCGAAAGTCGCGGCCGGCGAAGCGGTACGTCAGTTTTTTGTGATCGAGCCCCATCAGGTGCAGCATGGTGGCATGCAGGTCGTGCACGTGGACTTTCTTTTCCACGGCCTGAAAGCCGCATTCGTCGGTGGCGCCGTGGATGTAGCCCCCCTTGGCGCCCCGCCGGCCATCCACACGGTGAATCCGTAGTGGTTATGGTCGCGGCCATTGATCTTGCCGGCGTTGGCCCCTTTTTGCGGAAGTTCGACCGTCGGCGTGCGACCGAACTCTCCGCCGCAGATCACCAGGGTCTCGTCGAGTAGCTTCCGTTGTTTGAGGTCCGTCAAGAGCGCGCTGACGGCTTTGGAAATCTGTCCCGCCAGGTCGCGGTGCCGTTCCCTCAAGTCGTCGTGACTATCCCACGGCTGGCCCTGGCCGTGCCAAACCTGCACGTAGCGGACGCCGCGCTCGACTAGCCGCCGGGCGATGAGAAGTTGCCTCGCTTCGACGTTCGAGCCGTAGGCTTCCTGAATGTGCTTCGGCTCCCGCTCGACGTCGAATGCGTCGGTGGCCTCCATCTGCATGCGGTAGGCGAGCTCGAAGGACTGGATGCGTGCCTGCAGGGCGCTTTCATTCTGGCGGCGTTCCGCGTGGTGCCGGTTCATCGCCTGGATGAAATCCAACTGGCGGCGCTGCTCCTTGGACGTGATCGTCCGGTTGCGAATGTTGGCGATCAGCTTGTCGACCTGCTTAAACTGCGTGTCGACGTAGGTCCCCTGAAAGCTTCCCGGCAGAAAGGCCGACTGCCAATTTTCGGTGTCCTTGATCGGATAGCCCCGCGGACACAAAACGACGAACGCGGGCAAATTCTGGTTTTCGGTCCCCAGTCCGTAGGTAATCCACGAGCCCACGCTGGGCCGCGGTAGCGTGGGATCGCCGCAGTTCATCAGCATCAACGAGGGTTCATGATTGGGAACGTTCGCATGCATCGAGCGGATGACGCACAAATCGTCGGCATGCCGGCCGAGAGGCGCAAAAATCTCGCTGATGTCGATCCCGCTGTGACCGTACTTTTTGAATTTGAACGGAGAGGGAAAGGCCGCCCCGGTCTTGCGCTCGGTTCGCAGATTCTCGTTGGGAAGCGGCTTCCCCGCGTACTTTGCCAGGACGGGCTTGGGGTCGAACGTGTCGACGTGCGACGGGCCGCCATTCAAAAAGATATGAATGATGTGCTTCGCTTTCGCCGGAAAATGCGGAGGCTTGGGGGCCAGCGGATTCTCGAATTGCGTGGCCGCCTGAGCCTCGCCGAATAGCGACGCCAGCCCGAGCATTCCCATCCCGCAGCCCGATTGAACCAGCATCTCGCGACGCGTGCAAAAGGCGCCGTTCGTTTGCCCGGCGATCATCTTCAGCAATCGATTATTCATGGCGAAGTTCCGCACGTTTCAGTCGATAAACACAAACTCGTTGGAAACCAGCAGCGCTTGGGCCAACTGCTCCCAGGGATTCAGCCGCGGCGGCGCGGGCCCGCTGAAATCATTCGTCGAATGCCACAACTGCGTGACGCTCGCAGCCGAACCGGCGAGTTGCTTCGTCCGGATGACAGGAGCCCACGCAAAACCGTCATTGTTTTGGTTCTGCACGCAGTCCACGACGAAGTCGATTTTCTCGCCCGGCTTGACGTGCAGCGTCTCGATCGACGTCTCGCGGCTGCCGTCCTTGACGGACCATGTCTTGAGACAACCCTGACGGCTGGAAATGATCCAGCCGCGGACTCCATCTCCTTCTTCGGAGGGATGGCGGAGCGTGCCGTGGATCTCGATATCGGCGGCAAGCGGCGACACCCAGCGGCGAATGGCGCAGTGCTTCGCATCCGCTCCGGGATGGCCGCCCGTCGCGGTGAGATGGACCCAGCCCAGGCGCGGATCGGGAAGCTTCGCTCCGCCCCAGCGGTCTTTGACGAACTTGGGAAAGGGATGGAACTCGCTGACTTGCTTGCCGATCAGATCGAGCGAACCATATCCGTAATGCCACACGCTCTCGACATCGTCGGCCGGTTCGCCCGCCGTTGCCCCGTTGACATACGCGAGCGCCGATTCCGTCTCGTCGGTGGAGGGATCGCGGGCATAAACGCGGCGATAGAGGTTTCGGACATGCGCCGCCGGATCGTGCGTCATCGCCAAACGGGACAAGGCCCGCGCTTGCGACTGCAGGAAAGTCGAATTCATCGCAAACAGGGCCTGCTGCGGAATCGTCGTCTGCGGCCGTTGCGACGTGCTCACATCGGGGCTGGCGAAGTCGAACGTGCGGAAAACTTGCGGCAGATCCTGTCGATCGATAAAGGCATACACGGAGCGACGACCGCGTGGCTCGACGCTCTGAATATCGAATCCGCGTCCGCCGACGCGTGCATCGAGATCCGCGGCAACCGCCAGCCACGCGTCGCGCATCGGCTCGAACTCGAGTCGCGTGGGATTCATCCGCCACAGCAGCTTGTTCTCCGGATCTTTCTCCTCCTGGTCCGGACGCATCACGCTGGCCTGTTCGTAGGCGGCGGATAAGAGAATCTGCCGATGCAGTTTCTTGAGCGACCAGCCTTCCTGCATGAAGTGGCTGGCGAGGTAATCGAGGAGTTCGGGATGCGACGGCGGAGTGCCGCGGATGCCGAAGTCGCTGGCCGTGCGGACGATGCCCGCTCCGAAATGGTGCATCCACACGCGGTTCACGATCACCCGCGCTATCAGCGGATTCTGCGGGCTGGCGATGTCCTGAGCCAGTTCGAGGCGACCGCTCCCCTTCCGGAAGGGCCTGACTCCGAAATCGCCGACGGCCTGCAAAAAGTGCCGCGAGACCTGTTTTCCGGGACGGCCCGGATTGCCCCGAATAAAGATGACCGGTTCGACAGGAATCGGCGAATCGTTGAGCACCATACCGCGCGGCGGAGCGGCCGGTGAGTTGATCCGCAGCGCTTCCACTTTGTTCTGGAGCCGGGCCAATTGCTGGCGGTCGATCAAATCAAGCACACGTCGCAGATCCTGCGCCGCCACGATCCCCGGTCCGTCTTGGCGATAAAGTGTCTGTCGCAACTCTTCCCAGGCAGGGTCGGGCAACGCCGAGGGTTGCTTGCCGCCGGCCGTGTCTTTTGTCAGCTTCTTCCAGCGGTGCTCGGCCTCCGCCAGCAACTTGCCGTAGGCGGCCGCCACGTCTTGCATCGATTTGGGGGGGTAATGCACGAATGCCTGTTGAATCACGGCATTGATTCGCAGCGGCCCCTTCCCCGGCGCTTTCTGATTTCCGGCAGTGGGAAGTAGCCGCAGCTTCGAGACGACTTGTGGAGCACGGGCGGCGAAGTCCTTCGCGGACAATTTTCCGAAATCGCGCCAGGCCACAAAGACGGCGTCGGGCGCATCCATCATCCGCTTGAGATAGAGCACCCATCGCCGCACGAGCAGGCGACGCAGTCCGTGATAGTTGTTGATCCCGCGCTCTTCACCGGTGTCGGTCGAGAGGTCGTGCCAGGCGTCTTGCAGATAGGCGGCCGTCTTGAGACGGAATTCGTCCTGCATTTGGACGAGTTTGGCCGCCTTGAATCGATCGCGGGCCTCCTGCAGTTGGCGGAATTCCACTTCGAACCTGTGGTACGCGGCCGATTCGGGACGATTGCCCAACAAGGGAAGCTCACCCGGCTCGAAGGAACTCTCGAAAACTCCGTGCAGCGAGTAATAGTCCTCGGTCGGAATGGGATCGAACTTGTGATCGTGGCACCGCGCAGGTGACCGAGAGCCCCAGCAATCCCCGCGACACGACGTCGATCCGGTCGTCGATGATGTCGTTCGTGTTGTTGCTGAAACGGCGGCCGACCGTCAAAAATCCCATCGCGGCCAAGGCGCCACGATCTTTTCCCAAATCGAGCTGATCGGCCGCCAGTTGCTCGAGGACGAAGCGATTGAAGGGGAGATCTTCATTGAATGCGTCGATGACGTAGTCACGGTACGTGTACGAGAAGGGATAACGCCGTTCCTCGGTGAAGACGTATCCTTTCGTGTCAGAATAGCGTGCCACGTCGAGCCAGTGTCGCCCCCAGCGTTCGCCGTAATGCGGTGACGCCAGCAGGCGATCAATGACCTTCTCGACGGCGGCCGGCGACCGGTCGTTTTCGAACGCCCGAACTTCGGCGAAACTCGGCGGCAGGCCCGTGAGATCGAATGTCATGCGGCGGAGCAGGGTCCGTCGATCGACGGAAGGCGACGGGGAGAGGCCGCTCGCTTCCAATCGAGCCAGCACGAATTGATCGATCGGCGTCTTGACCCAGCTTTGATGCTTCACGCGGGGCGGGATCGGTGAACGCACCGGTTGGAGCGACCAAAGCGTCTGTTTGGCGCGGACGATCCCTTCCGGACTGCTTAATCGCACGGGAGCCGCGCTGCTCGCGCTGGCGGGAAAATGCGGCTCCGCGTCGAATCCACTCGCGGAGGATCTGAGCGTCGGCGTCGGGAAGCTTGCCATCCGGCGGCATCTTCGGCTCATCTTTGTAGCCGATGACTTCGATGAGACGGCTCTCTTCGGGGTGGCCGGGTTTTACGAGCGCGTCGTCGTTGCCTTTTCCGAGGATCGCCTCCGCCGAGTCGAGACGAATCCCACCTTTCTGCAGCTTCTCGCCGTGGCAGCGAAAGCAGCGTGCGACCAACAGCGGACGGACCTTCAGTTCAAAAAAGCTTTCCTGCTCCGAATTCGGGTGCTTCGCTGCCTGCAGCCGCGGTTCATCAGCAGCCGCAGCCCGCAGGACGGGAAACAAACAGATTCCAACGCAAATGCCCAGACCCAATCGGACGGCATCGCGCCTGGAGCGGGCGAACCTGGCTTGAGGTCGCACGGAGCACTTCTCCAAGTCTGTCTGGCGATAACGGCAACCGACCAGGCAATCCGGATCAATCGCCAAGGGCAGGCTAACAGCGGGCGCCCAGGCGTATGCCTGAACGAACTTCTGGCAGGACAAGGCCTTTTAACGCATGAACGTCGTCACGCGTCACGGCCCTGCAGTTCAATTGTATCGTCCGGCGAGCCGTCAGAGAAAGCACTTCTCGTCGGAAATGAGGACGCTTCCACATTTTCGAGGCCGGCTGGGAGACATTCGTTCACGGCGCGATTGTCACGTCGTCGATGTGAAACGTTGCCAACGGTACGGGCAAGTCGGGATTGGGATCAACCAGATCGGGACTGCGATCGGCATCGGTCGACGTCTTGAAGTTCGGCCGCTCCCGATAGGCTCCCGTGCGGAAGGAAATCCGCTCGACGCTTTTGACGTATTCCGTGAAAACGGCCGCCGATTTGACCGGCTTGCCGTCGAGCGAAACGTCAAAGCGGCCGTTCGCGACGTCGACGTTCAGGCCCACGTTGTACCATTTGTCCGCTTGGTAAGGCATGAGGCTGGTGACTTCGGCACCGTTGAGGATCTGCAGATTTCCATCCTCGGCAAAGATCAGTCGCACGGGTCGATAGCCGAACCGGTCGGTGACTTCAATTTCGAGTCGGCCATTTTGGTTTTGTGCCGTGTGCACCTTGAAATGGAGCGAGGCTCTTTTGGATTCCGGAAAAACGCGGATCGCCCGGGAATAGTCGTACGGATCCTTGTCCTGTAGTTCCAGGCTCTTGTTCGCCGCACTGGGAAAATCGACGACGCTGACGGGAGCCCACCGCGGACTATAGGTGTTCCAGTCCGTCACCGACCCGCCGGCCTTGAGGTTGTCGAACGTGTCGTTGACTGGACCGTCGATCCGCTCGTGCACCGGAACCGGCACACGCGTGACCCAGATGTCTTCCTTGTTAATGCTGTAGGTGACCCACAGATCGGGACCCGGCGTGCGGCCGTTTCCTTCCTCGACGCAGCGGTTGTATTGCGAGCCGAAGTCTTTGTACTTGCCGGCGAATCGACGCGGCGGGACCTCACCCTGGAGACACAGCATGTGGGCGAACAGGATGCCGTCGTCGCCCGTGACGATCGCCAGCGGCCAGCGGTGGTCGTCATCCAGGTTCGGATTGTAGACGAGCGCGTAGCGGCCATCGGTCGTCATGCGTCCGGAAATCTTGGCGCCCGTCATCTGCAGAGTCGGGCACTTGACGGGGCGGGACCATGTTTTGCCCTCGTCCGACGACAAGGCCGCCTCCGACCATTTCCAGAGCCCGACGATTTTGCCGTCTCGGCGGTGAAACCAGTTGAACGCTTCGCGATGCGACCAATTGCGAGGATCCGAGGTTCCGGGAGAGCGGACGGAGAAGAAATCGCCGTCGAAACGTTCCTCGTCCCACCACTGCTCGCGCATGAGCCGATTGGCCAAGAGCGCGTCGCAGGCGGCGACGAACCCTTTATCATCCGATCGCTTGTAGAACGGAAAACCCGTGTTGCTCTCGCCCCAACCGGAACGCGAGTTGTAGCGGAGGAAATAAACGGGACCGAAAGAGCCGTCCTTGTAAATCTCGCGAACGACGCGGCCGATTCCTCCGGGGCCGAACGGGTTGGGAGCGTGCCCATAAAATGCCAGGACCAGCAAGCGGTTGTCGGGGGCAATATAGAAACCCATCCGCTGATGCATCATGGCCGTGCCTGGCTTGTCGGGAGGACGAAGTTTGTAAACCGGAAAGGTGACCTTGGGGGCACTCCAACGTCGTCCGTCGGTCGAAGTGCAAAGCAGCGATTGACCGGGAGCGATATGCTCACCGACCGGATTGCTCAGATATTCGATGTAGAATCGGTCGTTCCAGTAGACGATCATCGGCGCATGGTTGTAGGTCCAGCCGAAATCGTCGGCCAACATGGGCCGGCTGCGATTGGCCCGCATCACCTGAAACGTCTCGACGCCGACCGCCGGCCGCAAGCGACCGTCGTGCGCATTGGCATCGACCAGCGGCCCGCCGATGTAGCGAATCGGCTCGTGAATGCTTCCGGTTTGAGCAACGAGCGCCGTAGGAGCTGCGAGCGATGAATAGCACGTGAACATCAAAACAAGGGAGGCTGCGCGCCGCATTTCGTTGGTCCTGTCCCAGATGTTGCGTCTCGGAGATGCTCAGGTTACAGGAATTCACAGCAAAGAAAACCGAGGACGGTTGGCAAGCGGCGAAACCGACGAACACACTTCGGCCCTCGGCCGAAACAAAGGAGTTTGCGATGAGAACGATCGCTTTAGAGGAACACATGCTGCCAGCGGACCTGGCAGACAAAGTGTTTGCGGGAAACCGACTGTCTGAAAGAAAGCCACCGGCCGTGATCCTGCGGGCGCTCGATGACCTGGGCGAAGGCAGGTTGAAGGTGATGGATGCGGCCAGCATCGACGTTCAAGTCCTGTCGGCGACAACGCCCGGGTCTCAACAGATGAGCGCGGCCGACGCCGTTCTCCTCGCCCGTCAGCTCAACGATCGGGCGGCCCAAGCGGTCCGTACATACCCCAAGCGGTTCCAGGCGCTCGCCAGCCTGCCGACGCCGGACCCACAGGCCGCGGTGGACGAGGCCCAGCGTGCGGTGGAGGAACTCGGCTTTTGCGGCGTGATCATCAACGGTCACACGCAGGGACGTTTCCTCGATGCGCCGGAATTCGATCCGATCCTGACTGCCATCGAGAAACTCGGCGTACCGATCTATCTCCATCCGACTTACCCGCCGCCGGCGGTTGACGAAGTCTATTTCAGCGGACTCGAACCGCTCATCGGTGTGATGCTCTCGATGGCGGGCTGGGGCTGGCACGCGGAAACCGGGCTGCACGTGCTGCGCATGGTGATGGGCGGCGTCTTCGAACGTCACGCCGGTTTGCAGGTGGTGGTGGGCCACATGGGCGAGAACCTGCCGTTTTCGCTGATGCGAGCCGACTTCGCGATGTCGCGGGCCCGGCCCGGACGGCCCTCCGTGGCAGAGATGGTGCGTGAGCACGTGCACGTGACGACCTGCGGATATACGACGGTCCCGCCGTTACAGTGCGCACTGTCCGTCATGGGAGTGGATCGCGTCCTCTTTTCCGTCGACTATCCCTATGCCGACAGCCATGAGGCAACCGCGTTCCTGGCTCAGGCGCCGATCAGTCCGGCCGACCGCGAAAAGATCGCTCACGGCAATGCCGAGCGTCTCTTCAAGCTGTAGATGGCGGTCTCGATTGCCCAATCCTAGCGCCGGCGTTTGGCGACGGAGCGGCGGGCCGCCGGCGCTTTGCGTGATGTGGTCGTCTTAAGCGCCGGGCGGTGTGGTTTCGTGTGGCTCACCGATCCGTTTGTGGACTGCAGTCGGACGAGGCGAGCGTCGAATTCGAGCCTTTGCTGCCGATAATGATCGACCCAAACGCGATTTGGCTCGACGCGCGTGCGAAAGCGGACAAGCTGAGCGACGGCGTCGGTCACGGTGTACGGCGTGTCGACGTTATTACGGCGACGCAGGTGCGTTTCGACGGCGGCGAGGGCCGTCACGGCCGCGCCGAGTGCCGGTCCTTCATCCGATTCGAGCCGATCGAGAGGCCGGTCCAAGACCGAGGCCAGGATCTCGCACATGAGGTCGCTGCGGGCAATGCCTCCCGAGACGGTGATCCGCGCGATCGTCTGGCCCGCCTTTTCGTGCTCCTCGACACCGCGAGCAATCAGAAACGCGAGCGCCTCCAACGCGCCGCGAAATCGTTGGCCACGATCCTGCGGTTCGCGTGGCGACCAGACCAGCTTGGGGCTGGCTCCCACTTTGAGCGACGGTTCGGGGACGATGAAGGGCATTACGCAGACGCCGTCACATCCCGGCCTTGTCCGGCGGCCCCGCTGCTCGAGCGATTTCCAGTCGACCTTGGGACCGAGCACTCGATCGAGGAACTGCGCCCCGTTGTTGTAGCACCGCATCCACAAATACGGTCCCCAGTTCAACCGCATCACGTCGAGCGGACTGGCCGCCGGCGAGCGATGTGCTTGCGGCAAGTCGTTTGACGACGAATTCACAACGGCCGAATTGCCCAGGATGACGGCCATCTGCCCGCTGTCGACCGCTCCTCCGCCGACCAGTCCCGCCTGTTGATCATCCGAAGTCGGAAAGACGAGCGGACGATGTCCCGGATCGAGCCCGGCTTCAAGAGCGAGGTGCTCGGCCAGCGGGCCGATCGGGTCGAAATGGTCGACAATCCGCGGCAATTGAGAGAGGGCCAGACCACGGTGCTCCTCGGACGCCAGCGCCCCGAGCATGCCGGGGCACCACGCTCCATTTCGCAGGTCCATGATCCCCGTCGACGCGGCCGCCGACACGCTGATCACGTCAAAATGGCCCGTCAGATAACCGGCCGCTAGTGCGCCGTGCGGCAGGATGCGATAGGTCCGCTGCCAGTCGGCCGGGCCGAAGTAAGCGGGATCTTCATCCTTGACGAGGTGACTCAACGTGTACCGGTCGGCCCAGGGACCGCCCAGCAGTTCGCGGACCCGCTTCGCCCCGCCGAGTCGCCGTTCGCCCCGAGCGCGGTAAGCGGCCAGAGTCTGATCATTCCAGCAAATGGCCCGGCGGACTTGATTGTGTGCTCGATCGATGCGGCCCGCGGTGTGATGTGTCGCCGAAATCCCGCCGGCGATCCAGTCGGTCAAACGGCCGGCCGCCTTCAACTCGCTGGCGATCCCTCGGACGCTCGCGCGGGCCTGGCCTTCCAGTTGCATCAAGCTCAGCTCGCAAACCGCCTCACTGGCTGGCTCGCCGTGCCAGAGATCGGTCGGAAACCGCACTTGGGCGACGGTTTGCCCGTCCATTCCAAAGGCCAGACATTTGAGACTCCCCGTGCTGAAGTCCCAACCGACGACAACGCCTTCTGGCGGAACAAATCGAAGTGGCTCGCTCATGGACGTAGTCTAAGGATCACCGGAAGAGGGAGCGAGCGTTTCATGGGCTCCTTGTTCCGTCGCGCATGTCGACCTAAAATCACTTTGCGCTCTGTGCTGGCGGCGCTGCTGGCCGAGATCGTTTTCGCCTCAGCTTCCGCGACCGATTCCCATCGCTTCCTCCCACGGTCGTTCACCATGTATCGCGTTTCGCAGGAGATCGATTTTTGCTACGGGCACCGGCTGCTCAACTATGCGGGAAAGTGCCGGCATCTTCACGGCCATAACGGCAAAGCCGTCATCGTGCTCGAGGGTGAGTCGCTCGACGAGCGGGGGATGCTGGTCGATTTCGGCGACATCAAGCGGTCCCTGTGCCACTGGATCGATGCGGAGCTCGATCACCGCATGATCCTCCGCGAAGACGACCCAGCGGTGCCCCATCTCCAATCCCTGAAGGAACCGCTCGTGCTGATTCCACACAATCCGACGGCGGAGAACATCGCCCGGCTGATCTTCGAGCACGCACGGTCGGCCGGTATGCCCGTCACTGAGGTCTCTTTGTGGGAAAGTGCGCGTTCCGGCGCAACTTACAATCCCACAAAGACTTAAAACGAATCGCGTCCGTCGAACCCGCTGCTCGGCTCGTTGATTCCGCCGGTTTCCGCCATTGGGATGTGGATGCGAAGGGCCCAATCGCGTTACTTCCTTAGAGGGACTTTTTCCTTGGGGAGTCAATGCGTGAGTCGTTGGCAGTTAATTGCTGCGATCCTCCTGATCGTGTCGCCCGCAGTTTCCGCGGAACACTGGACGCGGTTCCGCGGGCCGAATGGTACCGGCGTCAGCCCGGAGAGCGTTCCGACCACTTGGAGCGATACCCAGCACCTGCGGTGGAAGACGAAGCTGCCCGGTTTCGGCTCGTCGAGCCCCATCGTCGTCGGTTCGCGCGTTTTCGTCACCTGCTATTCGGGTTACGGCATCGGCGAGACGGACTCCGGCCGGACCTCATCGCTCAAACGCCATCTTCTCTGCATTAATCGTGAGACGGGCGGCATCCTGTGGCAGCGGAAGGTCGACGCCGAGCTGCCGGAAGACGATTTCAGCGGCTACCTCACCGAGCATGGCTACGCCAGCAACACGCCCACCAGCGACGGCCAGCACGTTTACGTCTTCTTCGGCAAATCGGGCGTCTTCGCCTTCGACATGGAAGGGAAACGCGTCTGGTCGGTCGGCGTCGGCAAAGAGTCGAGCAACCGGCGCTGGGGTTCCGGAACGAGTCTCATTCTGTCGCACAACGCGCTCATCGTGAATGCGTCAGAGGAAAGCAACTCGATCCGCGCCCTCGACAAGGCGACCGGCCGCCAGCTTTGGAAGGCCGAAGCCAACATGCTCGAAGCTTTGCTACGGCACGCCGGCTTTCGTCACCGAGGCGAGCGGGCAAACCGACCTCGTCGTTTCGGTCCCGGGCGAAGTCTGGGGGCTCGATCCCGATCGCGGCAAGCTCCGCTGGCGCGTGGAGACCAAATTGACGGGCAACGTTTGCCCCAGCCCAGTAGTGAATGGCGACACGGTCTACGTCTTTGGAGGCGTTCGCTCCTCGGGCAGCCAGGCGATCCGCGCGGGTGGCAAAGGAGACGTCAGCGAATCGAACAGCCTCTGGACGAGCCGCAACAGCTCGTACGTCGCGACACCTCTTCTTTGTGGCGAGCATCTTTACTGGGTCGACGACCACGGCATCGCCTGGTGCGTGAACGCCGCGTCGGGCGCCATCGTCTATCGCCAGCGCATCGCCGGCCTGCAGACCGGGGGACGGCCCGTCTACGCCTCGCCGGTTCTCGCCAAGGATCAGATTCTCGTCGTCACCCGTTGGGACGGAACGCTCGTCTTGCCGGCCTCTCCCTCGTTCAAGCTCCTCGCGCAGAACCGCTTCGGCGGGGACGACACCGACTTCAACGCCACGCCGGCCGTCAGTGACGGCGAACTTTTTCTCCGATCGAATCACAACCTCTACTGCGTCTCAGCGCGGAAGTAGGTCCCACACACATCCTGGAGTTTCCCATGTTTCGGTTTCGGCCCTGGTTTTTGTTTGGCGTGATCTGTGCCGTGAGCGCGGTGGTCGTCGTCGCGCAACCTCCCGAACGTCCGCCGCAAGGGGACGACGATCGCGAAGCCCAAGGCCCTCCCGGCCGCCACAACGACGACGGCCAGGAAGGTCCGCCGCACCGCGGACGCTCGCGCCGCCCGCCCAATCCGCTCATGGAGGCGCTCGACACGAACCGCGACGGGGTGCTCTCCGCCGAGGAAATCGCCAACGCCCCGGCGTCGCTCAAAAAGCTCGACAAGAACGGCGACGGCAAGCTGACGCCCGATGAACTGCGCCCCACCCGTCGCCGCGGCGGACGCGGTGGAAACTTCGGACCGGGACGGGACGCCGCGGGTCCGGGCGGACAGGATGACGGCGGCCCCGGTCCCGGACGGAGAGGCTTCGGCGGCGATCGCGGAGGCCCCGGCCCCGATCCGGCCGGTCCCGACGCCGATGGCGGCCCTCCGGGCCAGGGTCAATTCGGACAGCGCGGCGGCAACGGACAAGGCGGCCCGGGTCGCGGTCCGGGCGGTCCTCCGTCGCCGCAGCGCCTCGTGGAACACGCCATGCGTTTCGACGCGGATGGCGACGGCAAACTGAGCCGCACGGAATTGCTGAACTTCGCCAAAGACTTCGTCCGCCACGCACCGGCCGGCAAGGGGGACGCGGCGGCAACGGCGGCCCCGGACAAGATGGACCCGGCTTCGGCGGACCTGGAGGTCGGGGCGGTGACGGTGGCCAAGGCCCCGGCGGCGGTCCGCCCAATGACGATCAGTCGAACCGTCCGCAGCGTCCGGATCGTCCCGAGTGATGCGACCGACACGTCGGACGCGAGCCGTCCTGCCGTCTTGCACAAGATTCTGAAACCATGAGTCCTTCATCGCGCACGTGGCTGCGGGCCGTTATCGTTCTTGCCGCCCTGGCCGGTACCATTCCGAGTGCGCGGGCCTCCGACCGCGTGCTCAATTCCAATTCCGGACTGCAAGAGAAGGCCGCGGGCGCGGCCGCGCCGGCCGGCTTCACATTGGAAGGAGACGCGGTCTACGGCGAGTACCCTGATCGCCAGTCGGAGCGGGCCGGCCGTTGCGTACGACTCCTCTCGGGGCGGGACAAGAACGGTGACGGCGTCCGCCGCGGCGCGTTGTCGCAAACCGTCTCGGGAATCACGGCCAAAGAGGGACGCTGGTTTCGCCTTCGCATCCGCGGAATGGCCCAGGACGGCTTTCACGTCCAGCGCGACGCTTTGTTCCTCAAGGTCGAATTCTTCCGCGACGGCGGCACCAACGCGCTCGACCACGTGCAGAAGTCGATCTACAACCAGATCGCCCAGGAGCGCGACGACCTGCGCGACAAAGCGACGAACCCGAGCCTCGGCCTGGGAAGTTGGCGCAGTTACGACCTCGACTTCCGTACCCCTTTCCCCGAGGTCGATACGCTCCGTTTGAGCGTCGCCTTCGATCGCGGGGCCGGGCACGGCGTGAAATCCGAATTCCGCATCGGCGAATTCGAGTTGACCCACATTCCCGATCCGGCAGAGTTTGTGGCCCGCGTGAAAGCCAAACCGGACAAGTCGCGGCCCGCTTCAGACAACGAAGCCACAAATCGCCTCGTGCCTCTCGCCGGACGCTGGTACTACGATCCGCGCGGCGGAGAGACTGCTCCGCCGAAGGAATTCGATCACACGAACGCCGATCGGCTCTTCTATCGAACCGATCGGTTCGAGGCCCCGTTCGCTGACAATATGAGCGCGTGGCTCCGCAAAGGAGACCTCGATCGCTCAGGCCACCTGGTCAAAAAAGATCGCTTCATCGCCGACAACGTGCGGCTCACGTTCACCGAGACGGATCTCGTCGTCCACTCGCACAACCTGCCCAATCATCCGACCGCCGTCTTCCCCGACCGCTGGCGGGCTCTGGATGGAAACCCCAATTACATCCGCGAGCAGAACTATACCTGGTTCATTCCGCTGGAGCCGCGCGTGAATCCCGACCACGTCGCCATCCAGCCGGGCAACGCCAACCGCGCCTTGCCGGGCGGGCCGATCGGCATCGCGGTCAACGGCGTGGTGTTTTTCAATCCGTTCGACGCCGACAGCGTCGAGGCGATCTGGCGGCTCGACCGCTGCTGCGGCCATCCGAGCCCCGGCTTCGAGTACCACTATCACAAGTACCCGGTCTGCGTGAAATCGCCCTGGACGGACGACGGGACGGCCCACTCACCGCTGATCGGTTTCGCCTTCGACGGGTTCCCGATTTTCGGCCCGTACGAGGCGGCCGGCGAACTGGCAAAAGATTCGCAGAAAAACCCTCTCAACGCCTTCAACATTCATTATGATGACCAGCGCGGCTGGCACTATCATGTGACGCCGGGAAAATTTCCGCACCTGATCGGCGGTTACTGGGGCGTTGCCGATGCCCGCAACCGCCATCGCCCGCCGCGCGGCGGCCCCGGAAGGCCGCCCGGCGGTCGTCCGTTTCCCGGCGGTTTTGAAAACGTCCGAGGCGGACAGTAACCCAACCAGTGAGTCGGTCGCGCTGCTCGATTCCACGACAAAAAGGAACCGATTGAGTATGCCCGCGCCCACCAGCAATCCTGTGGAGATTCTGCTCGAGCATGACCATTGGGCCACGCGGAACGTCCTCGCGGCGTGCGCCCCTCTGACGCACGAGCAGTTTCACCAGCGGTTCGAGATGGGCCCCGGATCGCTGCACGACACGACGACCCATATCCTCTCGGCGATCCGAGGGTGGGGTGATCTGCTCGCCGGCCGCCCGCCGAGCCCGCGGCTGGATGGGACGGAACGCACGCCGGCCGAATTGACGGTGCTGCTCGACGAGCTGGCGGCCGACTTCGCGAAGTCCGCACGGAGTTATCCGCTCGACGCCACCGTGTCGCGGGAGCGCGAGGGCAAGACCTACACCTTTTCCCGCGCCGTCGTGATCACGCATATCGCCACGCACGGCATGCACCACCGCGCCCAGTGCCTCAACATGCTCCGACGGCTGGGCGTCCATCCGTTGCCGCCAAGCAGCGTCGCGGAGTGGACGCGCGGAGTCAATTCGAGCGGCTGACGGGTTCCTGCTCGACGTAGGGCAAGCTGGTCCTACAGCGCTGTGTGTTTGGTGACGAGCCGCCGGCTTTACGCCGGCGGTCTTTAAGGAGCGTCGATCACATTTCGAAGACCGCCGGCGTAAAGCCGGCGGCTCGTAAGGGCCTTTCGCGGCGCGTTGCGGCCGCTGAAACCACTGGCGGGCAAGCCGCCAGTGCCACCCGACGCCAGTGCCGCCCGACGATTTTGCGCGAGCCGAAATCGGCGTTGCCGATCTACGTGATCGCAGGTAGTTGATAGCCGTTGCGGTATTCGCGGCTCAGGAGAGCCGTCGCCGCCGGGTTGTCCGCGATCGTTTCCGTGGTGCCGTCGAACCGCAGGGTCGACCGCGTCCGCCAGGCGATGTTGGCGAGGTGGCAGAGAGTTGTACTGCGATGGCCGATCTCGATGTCGGCCGCCGGCGGCTTCCGCGTCTGCCGGCAATCGAGAAAATTACGAAAGTGCCGGTGGACCCAATCGGCGTGGCCCGTGCCGGCATGTTCTTCGACGACTTTGCGGTCGTGGTAGATTTTCCAGCCATTTTCGAGCGCCACGAGCGTGGCGTCGGTGCCGTAGAACACGACTCCGAAGGGCGAGCCTTCCTCGCAGCGCTTGGACCAGGTGCGATGTTCCCACTCGATGGCCGCGTGGTTGAAATCGAAGGTGGCCAGTTGGGTGTCGGGGGTCTCCTGGTCGTCGTCGAAATGGTACTTGTTGCCGCCGCACGTCACGAATTGCGGAGCCTCGACGCCGAGGCCCCAGCGGGCCACGTCGAGGAAGTGGATCCCGTTATTGCCGCACTCGCCCGTGCCGTAGAGCCAGCGCCAATGCCAGTGGTAGGGGACGAGATTTTTCTTGTAATGCGGATCGACGGCCGGTCCGGCCCAGAGATCGAAATCGAGGGTTGGCGGCGGCGAGGTGACCGGCTGGTGCCCGATGTTGGGCCGGACGCTCGTGATCCACGCACGGGCCAGGTGAACTTTGCCCAGGCGGCCGCTCCGCACGCGCTCCACGGCGAGCGCCAGTTCTTCGCTGCTGCGGCGCTGGGTGCCGGCCTGCACGATGCGGTTGTATTTGCGGGCCGCTTCGACCATCCGCCGGCCTTCCACGATGTTGTGCGAGACGGGCTTTTCGACGTAAACATCCTTGCCGGCCTGACAAGCGAGGACCGTGGCCAGCGCATGCCAGTGATCGGGAGCCGAGCAAACGAGCACGTCGAGCTTGGGATCGTCGAGGACCGTGCGGAAATCGCGCACGGCGGCCGGCGGTTTGCGGTCGCCTTTGCTCGCCACTTTGACGGCCGCCGGAATGGCCGTCGAATCGGGATCGCAGATGTGCGTGATCTCGACTTCGGGAAAATCGATCAACGACCCCAAAAGCTGCTTTCCACGACCGTTTACGCCCATCACGGCGACGCGGACCGGCGTTCGATCGCGTTTCTCACTCGGCTCGGTGGAGCGGACCGCTCGTCCCGTCGTGGCCGGCGGGTTGTCGGCCCGGGTCGACAACGTGCCGAACGCGGCTGTCGCGACGGTCGCGGCCCCGACTTCGAGAAACGTCCGCCGGCTCACGCGTCGCATTTTGGCGGTTTCCTGGAACGAGATTTGGGAGGGCCTTATTTGTCGATCAGGACTTCGGTCGACTTGATCACGGCCGAGACCTCGTCGCCGACTTTCAGATTCATGTGTTCGGCCGAGGTGCGGCTGATGAGGGAGACAATCTCGATCGAGTCCACGAGAACGATCACCTCCGCCATCACGTTGCCGATCTTCACCGACTTGATCGTGCCCCGAAATTGATTGCGGGCGCTCGAGCATGGCGGCCTCCAAGAGAACGAACTACGGGAAATTCAATCAACCACTTCGCGCGGGGCGGAGCATGGCCCAAACAGGGATCGCATGGCCCGGTACCTCGAACAGACGCACCGTCTCAAAGCCGTGCCGCTCGTACAAGCGGGCACTCTTTTCGCCGTGCGTTTCCAGATAACAGGGGAGCCGCTGTTCGTCGGCCTTCGTCACGATCGCTTCCAAGAGCGCGCTGCCGACGCCCCGGCCTTGGGACGCCGGGTCGACGCCGATCGTTGCCAGGAACCAGTGCGGCCCCGACGTGAATTCCTGATGCAGCTTGGTGTGCCATTGGCCGTATTCGAGCAAGCACCGGAACGACTTCCAACCAAAGGCCAGCGGCAAGCCCAACAGGCCCGCGCGAATCTCGCGGAAGAGCGTCGGGAGCGGGACGTTTGGCGGCAGCCAGCAGGCCACCCCCTCGACGCCGGGGCTCGTATAGATTTCGCCGTAGCGGAGCGAATCGTGAAGGATGGCCGTGTACAGGGCGCGCACACCGCGGGCCCGCGGCCGCGCGTCGGGGCAGGCATAGACCATCAGCGGATAATCGAAAAAGGCCCGTTCCAGCGTCCCTTGAGCCGCCGCAAACTGGCTGGCGTTGAGCCGCACGATGTCTCGGGCCGTCAGTACGGTCATCTTCAAACACTCCCATCGCGGAGTCGAGGTCGGGCCCGCGGCCCGCCTGCTCCTCCCTCGTCATCGTAGCCGTGTTCGCGGGAAAATGAGAGGCCCGCTCAGGTGAACCAGAAGCGCTTTCCGGCGAGAAACGAGGCAACGCCACGGCGCGTGCTCTCGCTTTGCATCACGGGGACGAGATTGCGGGCCTCGAGCTCCAGCGCAGCCTCCACAGGCTGGTGCGCCCGCGGATCGCAGACGCCAGATCGGCCAGGAGCGCGTCGCGCGGCTGCTGGCAGATTTGTCGTGCCATCGAGAACGCCCGGGCGAGCCCCTCTCGGCTGGGAACAATTTCCCACACCAAGCCGATCTCGTACGCCCGCTCCGCCGTGATCCGCTGTCCGGTGATGATCAAAGGCAGGGCCGCGCCCCAGCCCAAAAGCCTCGGCAGGTAGACGGTCCCGCCGTCGACGAGCGGCACCCCCCAACGGCGGCAGGCGACGGAAAAGGTCGCCTGCGGTTCGGCCAGACGGATGTGTCCGTGGCAGAAGAGTTCGAGGCCCCCCGCGTACGTGTAGCCCTGCGAGACCGTGATCACCGGCTTCACCTGCACGATCCGCGACCCGCCCATCGGGCCGCTGGCCTCCGCTTCGGCGGCGAGACGCGCCAACTCCTCGAGGCCGGTCAAATCGGCCCCCGAACAAAACGCCGTTTCGCCCGCCCCGTGCAGGATGGCCACGGTGAGCGAGTCATCATCGCGAAAGCGGAGCCACGCCTCGCAGAGCAAGCGGGCCGCCGCACCGTTGACCGCGTTGTGCACCTCGGGGCGATGGATTTCGATTTCGAGGATGCCGCCACCCTCGACGGCGTGAGGCGTGACGATCACAGAAGGCAAGTCGGAAAGCGGGCCGGTCATATCTCAGTCCTAGGGGAGATCATCGAATGCCGAGCCATCGGCTGGAGCCAATGAGCCTGACGGCAGATGCGGCACGGCGTTATTCCAGCCGCCAGCTTACTTCCGGCCGAATGCCGGGGCGAGACGCCATGCCCATGACGCGGCGTCCGAGCACGATGCGATTTTGGCTTGCAACGGGGGCCGATCTGGACGAAAATGCGTGGCTCATTGTTTTCAAGGGTTTTGCGTCCCCGCGGGACGCCGATTGGGATTTGCCGGAGGTCGGTTCGACATGGCTCATAAGAAGGGACAAGGCTCCAGCCGCAACGGTCGCGATTCGAAGGCGCAGCGGTTGGGCGTCAAGAAATTCGGCAGCGAGATGGTCCTCGCCGGCAACATCCTCATCCGCCAGCGCGGGACGAGATGGCACCCAGGCCGCAACGTCGGCCAGGGAAGCGACGACACGCTCTTTGCGCTCACCGCCGGCCAGGTCTACTTCGACCGGGGCGGCCGCCGCATCAACGTCCGCCGCGTAGAAAACAACTGAATCGGCCGCGCCAAACGGCGACGGTCCTCGTGGGGCAAGCTGCTAGCTTGCCCTTTGTTTTTTAAGCGACCGAGCGGCCGTCGCGAAGAATCAACTCGCTGCCGATCGACAATGCTCGATCTCGGGCCGGTCCGTCTGCGCCGCGCCGAATCAGTAAAGGCGAGCCAGCACGGGCAAGCTGGCAGCTCGCCCCACGAGCTTATTTCCCGTCGGCTGAGTCGGAAACATTTGGCAGATTGAAAGCGGCCGGCAGGCCCAGACAGTGGCGATAGCAGTCGCGCACCCGATCGACCCCCAGCTCTTTGAGGATCGCCCGCCACTGCTTGGCGACTCCCTGCAGCGCCGCCTCGGGAGTCGCCTTCCCGTCGAGCGCCGCCGTCAGCCCGTCGGTGAGCGCCTGGCGGAAGCGGGCGTGTCCCATCACCGGCAGCTCGGCCGAAATATTCGACTGCCGCAGGCTCTCCGCCGTCACGCCCCAATAACTGTAGAGTTCATTCGACCGCAGATCGGGGCTGACCCACGTCGCCGATCCGCCCAGTTCCGACTCGCGGCAGACGCTCTTGGGCGTCTTGACGAAAGCCTGTTCGTAGCGGTCGATGCTGAGGTAGTACGCCAGATTCCAAGCCGCGTCGGCACGCCGCGGGGAAATTCCCTTCGCGACCCCCGCCGCCAGTCCGGCAAACGGAGCGAGTGTGGGACTGTTGACCCCCTGCTCGGATTGCGTCCATGCCTTGTTGCTATGGCTGTAGACCTGCCGCGTTCCCGGCAGGCGGACGAACGCCAGCGAAATCCCCTTGGGCCGCTCGAGCGGTTTGAGGTCGGACCGGCCCGGCTCGAACGACACGCCGATCGCCGCCTTGCCCGTCAGAATCAGGCGGCGGCAATCAGCCGGCGCGAGCGTCTTGACGCCCGCCGGCATCTTCGAGACCGCTTTCAACGATTGCTCGATGCCCGCACAAACCCGGGCGAATCGATCAGCGGCTCCCCCGAGTCGATGTCGAAACAAACCGAAAAGGTGCCGGGCCCCTTCACCACCGACAGCGCACGGGCCAGGAACAGCGTCGCGCGAAAATCCGGTCCCCACGGCTCGGCGACCGAGAGTCCCGGCGCCCAGCTCGGCAGCGATTCGACCAGCGCCTGATATTCGTCCCAGGTGCGCGGCGGCTTCTTGCCCGCCTTCTCCAGCAAGTCCCGCCGGTAGTAGCAGGTCAAAACCGGACACGAAAACGGAATGATCGCCGGAGCGCCGCCAATCGTGAGTACGCGCTCGCGCAGGCCCGAAAAGTAATCCAGCCACGCCGTGGCCGAGTCGCCTGAGGTCAGGGCGGGCGGCATCAAGGACAGGCGGTCGGCCGCCACGAATTCTCCCATTTCGGCGAAAGGGAGGATGAACAGGTCGGCAGTCGGCAGGTCCTTTTTCGCCGCGGTCCCGTCTTCGTATTCGACGAGGCGATACGCGGCCCCGGTTTGCTCGCCCCACTCGTCCAGCAGGCCTTTCCAGCCCTCCGAGAATCCCATGCCTTTGGGGACGGCGACCGTGACCGTTTCATTGGTAAACGTGTGCGCTGCCGAGGCCGCTTTCGTGGCCTCTTCGTCTTCGCAACCACTTGTGGTGCAAAGACCAACGGCGAAGACCGCCACGAGAAACCACCTCCAACGAAACGTTTGGCGGCCTGCCCGACGTGGCGGAATTATTGACACAAAACCCCCAAAATGACTCATCCCTGCAGCCCGTAAAACCGATAAACCTGATAGCGCACGTCCGGCAGCGCTAGTCTAGCCGAACGTGCGAAATTCGTCTGCAAACGCGGAACGGCTCGGGAGTGAAAGGGATTTCCGTGCGATCGAAATGGCATACGTTGGCTGTTGTCGGGTCGTTGGGGTTGTTCGCGTCATGGAACGCCGTCGCCGACGATACGTCGCCGACCAACTGGACGGACCCGAGCGCGGCCCGACCGGCGGCACGCAGTTCCGCGACCACGAATACAGGAAGCGGCGCCACCGAAGGCCACCGCATTGTCGACGAGCTGGTGCGTCAGGCACTCGTCGAGTTGGACGTGAATCGGTTCGACACGGCCCGCCGCCTGGCACAACGGGCCGCCGCCATCTCCGCCGCCTGCGGCATCGTCAGCACGCGCCCGGAGCAGTTAATCGCCGAGATCGATCGGAAACAGCAACGCGCCGGCGTGGTCATTCCCACGGCTGCCCGGCGTGCCGAGGCGGCCCCGCGTCCCGAGCGGAGCCATAAGGCCGAGGCGATTCAACTTCTCGACCACGGCATCATGGCCCTCGACCAGAAGCGGTTCGACGAGGCTGAAAATTTCGCGAGACAGGCCGCCCAGCTTCCGGTCAGCTGGGACCGGTTCGACTATCGTCCGGAAAACTTGCTGGAAGACATCCGCCGCGAACGCCCCGCGGTCGCCAACGCGGCCTCGGCGACTCCAGCCGGCGACGCACCATTTAACGTGCATCCGAGCGCCGCCGAGAGCGCGAGCCCCATGACCGCATGGTCGGGCCAGCCGCCCGCGGCAGCGACGCCCGCTTCGTATCAGACCGCGGCGCCGACGGCACCGAGCGTCGCGCAGACGCCGGTGGCTGCCGCCAATGCGAATGCCGCCGGTCGCTCGTCGGCCGAAATGCTCCTGTTGCAGGCGATGGACGATTTGCGGGCGGGCAACGACGACATGGCCCGCCATCGACTCGAGCAGGCGATGAACTCCATTTCCGGTGGGGCGCAAGCGCGCCCGTGGCGAGCTTCACCGGCTCGGCGAACCGGCCGACCCTTCCGCCCAACGGCGTGTTGGTGCAAGGCTCGTCTCCGCCGCCGTCTCCGGTTTATTTCCCGGTCCGCCGCGACCAGCCGAGCATCAACGCGCCTTTCCCGGCACAGAACGATGTGGCGCTCAAGCCGATGCACGATCCGTATCTGGGCGACGACGCGACGACGACCGACAAGTTGAGCGCGGGCGTCCAGGCGATGCGTGAGTCGACGCCGACGGGCGCCCCCATCAATCACGTCTACCTCAGTGGCAACGCAGCGCCAGCGAGCGACAGTTCGCCCGTCCAGAGAGTGGCCTACGAATCGTCCGCGCCGCAGGCTCCTCCGGGGTACATCCCGCCCAAGGTTCAGGCCTCGCCCGAAGCGCAGGCCCTGTCGCCGCAGCTGAGCTGGATGGAAAGGATGTCGCAGCCGATTCCGCCACAGGGTGCGCCGCTGTCGAGCAATTACAATACGGCGGGACAGGCGGACGGTCGTCCGTTCGTTCCGGTCCCGAGAACCACGCTCCAACCGACCGGCGATGCCTCGCTCGGCGTCGCTCCCGACCAGCCCAAACCGGGCTTCTTCGAGAAAGTCTGGGACTCGATCGTCGGGGACTGACGCGTCTTTCGTAGGGTGGGACCAGCGAGCGCAGGCCCACCGAGGCAAAAGGATGAAGGATGAAAAGCTTTACTGTCGGAAGGAGCTGATCGTCTTTAAGTTATTGCCAGATCGAGATCTTCCAAACGAAGGATCAGTTATGGGAGACTGGCGATGGATCGTCGTTTTATATTGCGCAAGGAGCAGATGCTGAAACAATGCGAGGTGTCGCCCGACCATGTCAGGAGATTGCCCGCGGAGCTCTCTGTTTTTCTCAAGCCGTTTTTGGACGGTTTGTCGAATGACCGTCAACGGCAACATGTTCAGCAGTTTTGCAAAGGGTTGTTGTCGAACGTGACTCGCAAGAACACGGAAGCGATCGCTTACGAGCAAGATCAGGATCGCCACGATCTGCAGCACTTCATCGGCAGTTCGACCTGGAACCACGTGCCGTTGATGGACGAGTTGTGCGGCCAGATCGCGGCCACGCTGGGCGAGGCCGATGGCGTGCTGGTCATCGATCCTTCGGCATTTCCCAAGCAGGGCCGGAAATCGGTCGGCGCGGCCCAACAATGGTGCGGCCGGTTGGGCAAAGTCACCAACTGCCAAGTCGGTGTTTATTTGGCCTACGTCTCGCGACGCGAACACGCCTTGTGCGACTTCCGACTGTATCTGCCCGAGGAATGGACGAAAGATCGCCAGCGCTGCCGTACGGCCGGCGTCCCGCCTCAGGTCCGCTTTCAGACGCGACACGCGCAAGCTCTGGAGATGATCCGGACCCGCGGCCCGATCCTGCCACATGCCTGGATCACGGCTGACGACGAATTTGGGAAAGTGACCCATTTTCGCCGAGATTTGCACGAATTGGGAGAACGCTACGTGCTGGCCATTCCGAGTAACATCACGGCCCGCATCCTGGACGGCCAGGAAGTTCCCCACTGCGGGCCCGGCGGCCCGACCGCTCGTCCGTTTGTGAGTGTGACCCGCATTCGCGATCAACTTCCTGAAGGGGCGTGGCAGTCGATCGACGTGCGTGATGGCGAAAAGGGGCCGCTGTTCGTGGAGATCGCCGTCGTTCCGCACGTGCAGACCATGGACAACCGTCGCAAACTGCCCTACGCCGAGGTCTTGATCCTCACGCGTTATCGCGACGAACACGACCTGCGACACGACGACATCTATTTGTCCAACGCATCGGCGAGCACTCCCGCCGCCGAGTTTGCGCGTGATCTCCGCCGAACGCCGCGTCGAGGAAACCATCCGGCGCGGCAAAAGCGAAGCCGGATTGGCCGACTACCAAGCGCGGACCTGGCAAGGTTGGCATCACCATCAAACACTCTCGCTCCTGGCGACCTGGTTCCTCGTGAGCGAATCACTTAAGGGACGACAAACGACACCGGCTCTCAGCGTTCCTCAAGTCCGCCAACTCATCGCCCGAACTCTGCAACAGCAATGGAACCTCTTGCATCCCGAATCCGTCGCCAATTCCGCGACCCGCCAACTCCGACGCAACGAAACCGCACGCTTCTACCACTACCAAAAACGCAAACGCTTACCCCCCTTACGCCCCGATCAACGACGATGATTCCGACAGTAAAGAAAGGAACCAAAGGCCTTTTCATTCATCCTTCATCCTTCCGCCTTCATCCTTTCTTCCTCCCTCTTCCAGCAGTTTCCGGAAGCGGGCCGGGTCTTCGTTGTCGAGTCCGCGCGTGCGGTTGTCGCCGGAGCGGACCTGGATCGGGCCGTCGTCGGGGATGGCGACCCACAGGGCCGACTTGAGGTTCAAGAGCTCGCTGCCGACTGCCACGAAGCCGCTCGTCTCGTCGGAGAGCTGCTGGAGGAAGTCGGCGATGGCCGTGCTCTCCACGTCCGTGTCGGCCGAGAAGCCGGAGGCCGTTCCGTTGGCGAAATGGATCGTCAACAGCGAGTGGTCCGAACTCAGGTTGATGTGAGAGATGAACTGCGTGTTGAAATAGACCTCGCCGGTACGCGTCTTGAGTTTCATGTCTGCTCTCTGCGTTGTCTCGTCGAACGGAACGGATTGTGCCGGTCTCACGGATGCCGAATGCCGATTCGGGCGACGGGCCGATTCCAGATTGCTTGGCCGTATTTTATCCGCGGCATTGGTCAAACGAGTCCTTCGATCGGCGCACATTTGATGAAATTGCTTAATTGCCAGCCGCGCGGCTCCGTTCGGGACCGATTCGAGTGAGGGTTCGCTGTCCCCAGAAGACCGTCACGACCACCGCCTCGACGGCCACGACCGGGCCGAGAATCTGAAAATCGGCGGGAAACAGAACCGTGCAGACGTTGCTCACGGCATGGAACAGCGCGGCCGCAAACACGCTCTGTGCCGTGTTGTTGTAGATCCAAACGAGCAGCACGCGTAACGCCACGGTGAAGAGCGTCCACCAGGCGATCCACGTCGGCGAACGTCCGACCTGCACCAAGGGAACATAGTGCCACACTGCCCACACCGCGCCCAGAAACAGGGCCGCGGGTAGGGCCTGCCACCGCGCTTGCAACGGCTCTGTGGCATACCCCGACCAGCCCAGCTCTTCGCATAGCCCGCCCAACAGGAAGCCGGCCGAAAGGAGCAGCGCGGCGGGGATCGGGACCTGGGGCGGCGGAACCGTCCCGCCCATGGCAAGCTTGATCCCGTAAGACACAAGCAAAGAGCCGGGCATCACCAGCGCAATGGGCGCGTACCAAGTCATTGGGATTCGCCGGTAATCGAATGCTTGCCGGAGAAGGGCCCAGACGCCAGCCGATCCGCCTTCACGAGAAACCAGCAGGACCGCCGCCAGGGCGGGACAAACGACGCCAATCGCAGCCAGGGGCAAACCCGGGACGAACTCGATGCCGCTCCATCCGCCGATCGCCCAGAGGGGCACCGAGACAACGAAGACCAGCAAGCAAAATACAAGAGGCGAGCGGCTCGACGAGCCGGAACCACCGAGGGGCTGCCGATCAGGTGAGAGAGACATAAGGACGTGCCGAGCGGCTGGAATGGGTAGATCGTCGCGTGTACTAATCGGCCCCCGAGTGCTTGAGCATCGCGATCACTTCGGTGGCTTCATACGTCGCCGCCACCGCCAGCACGATCGCCACCAGCACGCATCCCTTTAAGTTCAACACCACGGCCCGGCGGTAGCCGACTGGCGATGCGGAATCGGAGTCGGCCGGGCGTCGACGCAGGGACAAGGGAACCATCAGGCCGAAAAACGCCGCCAGGATGTAGCCCTCGCCTTCGAGCAGCAGGGTGCCCGAGTGCGGCAGCATCACGAACGCCTGTTGGAGCGTCGCCGGCACCAGGATCAGTCCCCACAAGACCGCGCGGAAGCCGGCCACGAGCACGCCGCTGCCGGGGATTACGCAGGAAGGAAGCGTCAGGACGAGTACGCTGCCAAGGAAGAAATTGATGGCAAACGTCACGATCGCGGCCCACGCAATGTTGCCGCTGCGGTAGGCGCTGCCCGCCCTCTCCAGCAGCCCGCCTCCTTCGCTCAGGTCCTTTTGAATGACGGCCTGGAGGGCATTTCGCAGGTCGGGCGCCCGAAAGACGAGGGCGGCCGCGAGGAGATACAGGCCGAAATAGACCAGGTGCACGGTCCAGGTCAGTCGACGATGGGTCGTGAGTGCGGCGAGCGGATCGTGGAGAATTCCCACCCGCAGGCGGGAAGCCGCCGCGTAGAGCGAGATCAAAACTCCCGAGCCTCCCAAGAGGAACAGCCCCTCGCCGAGCAGTGTCAGATAGAAGCCGCGTGGCCCGATGACCGGCCGGCACACCATCCGATTGAACTCTTTCGCGGGGAAACGATCGGCAAGCTGTTTCTCCACGGCACGGTCCGTGAGTTGGCTGGCATTGAGGGGGATCAGCAGGGCCGATCGAAAGGCGGCGTCTCGCTCTTCGTCGTGTTCGCCGCACCGTTCTTCCGCCGGCAAAAGGTAGCAGCGGGCAAAGAGCCCCGCCGTGCGCGGCAGCCCGCCGGTGACGGTAAAGCTCGTCTCGCCGACATGGATTCGCTCCCGGCGACCGACGTCGGCACCGGCGAGCACCTCGTCGGCACCGACGCGCGGAAGCGTGCCCCAGGCGAGAGTGCTTTGATCGATGCCGACCTTCTTGAACGCGACTTGAATCACCTTTTCAGAAATCCGGAACTGCAGGCTGCGCATCCGCTCCGCGCTGCCGCCGGCCGACATGGCCAGCATGGCGGAAATTCCGGAAGCCGGCAGATGGGTGACACTGGCCTTGATCGACGGGTAAGGAATCGGCTCGCCGAATGTCTGTTGCGTCGAGCGCACGGCGACGATCATGCCGGAGGAAATCGGCGTCACACCGCCGGCGTCACGTTCGGACCGGTAGACCCCGATCATCAGGGCCACGCCGAGGCACGCAACCAAGAACCAGGCGGCGAGTTTCATTCTGCTTGCCCGAGATCAAGAAGGATCCGAAGTCCGCTGTTCTCGCGTCCCAATCCGATGATTCTCATCGCCAAACCTTCGCCAACGCGAGAACGGCGTCGCTCGGCGCTGCGCCACGGAGTCGAGTGGCGTGGCCGGCCGCGTCCATCAAGAAAATCAGCAAACTGGGCGACCTTTCACCTTCCCGTGGATGGACCGCGTCTCAGACGACCGGCGCCGGAACGTTTGCCAAGCGAAATCTACGATTCGGCACGAATCTTTGATTGTCTCTTTCGGCCGGGTGCCTCGCCCAACAAACGCTAGAAGTCTTTAAGCTGGTCGACTGCTAACCCGAGAAGTCGGTCATCGAATAACTTTTGTTTGCGCTTAACGGCAGCACGGCCGCCAGCGGGCCATGCTGCTAGGCCTGCACGTACGGACGCCACGGTCGCCGAGCATCCGCCTCGTGTCGTCAGCCAGTCCACCGTCGCCAATAACTCCATCCCCAGCGGAGACTCGAAGCCGTCAATAACTCGCGCAGTTTGTTCCAGCGCCTCTGTAAATGGCGAAGCCTCGTCGGACTCCAGATACTCAGCCAGTTGCCCTTTTTTTGTTTCTTCGAATTCGATCATGTCGCGTGGTCCTGCATCAGCGAGTCGTTTTTCGCAATGCAGGTAGCTGCCGTCGAGATTGTTAAGCAGGTGTCGCAGGCCGTCAGCATAGGGCCCGAATTTGTTCGGTGTGAATTGCAGGTTCAATGGATCTGGGAGGCCAAGCTGCTCAATTGCGCGTTGGAGAAACCACACCAGCTTCTGCACCTCGAGATTGGTGCATCCCAGACCAAGAACCGAATAGCGCCGAATCAGCTCAACGGTAAGGGCGCGGGCCGGAGTAAGTTCCTCAACGCCAGCGCGCTTGGGAGCATTTTGGTAGCGTGACGTCGGAGCATAAACAGTCACGCGGACGGTCGGCACAACGGACAACGCAGCTTCAATCTCTCGGCGAACCTGTTGCCACTCCAAGCCACCGTTTCCGCAACCAAGAGGTGGAATCGCGACCGATTGGATTTGGTACTCGTTGATGACCCTTACCAGGTCTTTTAACCCGTCGCGAATCCATTCCATCTTCGACGGCTGCCGCCAATGTTTCTTGGTCGGGAAGTTGATCACCCAGCGTGGTCCCACCAAGCCTTTGACTTCCGTGACAAACATCTTGCCAACACGCACCTCGCCATTTTCGCAGGCCTTCTCGTAGGCCTTGGTATTTGAGGGGAATGTGTCGCGAAACATGAGCGCCACACCCTTGCCCATTACGCCCACCTCGTTCACCGTGTTAACCAGTGCGTCGGCTGAGTCGTCTAACAAATTGCCGGTCGTGAAATCGATCATCAGAAAAACCATCCTGGCTTAACGATCACCCGTAATGAAAGAGAGCACTGATTGCATTCCGTCTTCAGAGCGTTCTCTTGCGCCGAGTCGTAGCATCCGATACCGAGCAAAGAGAAGGCCGGCGCAGCGCGATGAATCAGTGCTTCAGCCTGATAGTGCTTGACCTTTTCCGGATTATTTGGATCTCGCTTGAAATCTCGTTGCCTGAGAATCTTCCAGTCGATGCGATCCAGATCGTTCAGGTCGTTGCTGAACCGGGCAGCAGCTAGGTATGCGTGTCGATCGGTAAATACGAATGGAATTGAGTCTTTCGCGATTTGCCGGAGGGAAGTGACAAGAATTGCAATGTCACGCATCGGCCTCATCGCGATGCCGTTGTACCCCGTTTTGACGTTGAAGAGCATCGGAGAATACGGCGTGAAGTAAAATGGAACGTAATCGCTGAGCGTTCCTCCGGGCGGAATGCGGACCGTTCTGCCGTCCCTTTTGGCGATTAGATCAGCGTTGCCAATGGGCACGAATCCGGGATACTTTCGCGGTCCATTCGGACAGCAAACACCGTTTCTTAAGATCCACGGCACGTTGTCAATGTGGGTAATTCGAAAAATCAGTGCCTTTTCTTGAGTCAGGTCGACCATTTGCAGTTTTAGCGTTCACTGAGTGAGGCTGCGAATGGCCAGCATTTTCGCGGCAATTTACCACCGTGAACAAGTATACACAAGGGCACCGAACGATTCCTCCAAATCATTTAGGCCGCAGTGATCGTTGCCGGAGGAAATCGGCGTGAATCAACCCGCGGCGGCATGCTCAAACTCGTAGGCCCCAATCATCACGCCGGGTCCGCCGCTGACAACCAATAATCAGAGGACGAGTTTCATTCCGCATCTCCGAACTCAAGTAGGGAACAAAACCCGCTCGCCAGCTCGCGCGAGTCGGCCGAGTTGCATCACCGTGTCCTCGCGAAGGAGAGCCCCGGGTCGTTGGGCGGGCCGCCGACCATTTGGAAGGTGAAGCGTTCCGGTCCTTGCGAGCCGACTTTCGCCACCATCGTGCCGCCGTTGTCGTATTCGAGGACGAGCGTGTTGCCCGCCAGGTCGAATTTGCCCTCGAAGGTCTGCGCATTGCCGGCCTGTGCGAACTTCCAGATGAAACGGCCGTCGTTGCCCAACGACAAGTCGACGTTTCCGTCGGCGGGACTGGGCGCCGTCCACCGTCCGAGAATCTCGGCACGGCTGCCCGCCGGGCCGCCCGCGGCGCAGGTGGAGCCGTCGCGGGAGGGGCGGCGCCTGGCTGGTCGTCGGTGCTGCTTAACAGCGCCAGCATTTGCCGCGAAACGCCGTCGGTGGGCACGAGATGCAGGACATCTTGATACTGCTGGGCCGCCTCTTCCGGATGGGCGGCCGTCATGTACTGGTAGGCCAGCACGAAGTGTCCGTCGGGCGCATTCGGATTCTGGCCGACGTACGCCTCGAGTGCGCGGAGCTGCGACTCGTAAACTTGTTCGCTCGGATACAGGTCGATCATCGTCGTCCAGTCCCAACCGGGACCGACCGAAAGAACGGCGTAGAGCGTGGCGGCCGCTTCTTTGTAATTGCGCATGGCGAAGAGCGTCAGCGCGCGGAACTCGTGCAGCACGGCATCACCCGGCGTTTGCGCAAGGGCCGCGTCAACGCGATCGAGAGCCTGACTGTAATTCCCGCGGGAAAACGCCGTGCGGGCCTGATCGCTGGCGGCCAGTGCGGCCTGTTCGACCGGACTGTTTTCTGCGGGAGGGGGAACGGTCGTGGGGATCGGCTCCGAGTAATTCAATACGGGATATTGGACGACAACCGGCGTCGCTACGTAATACGGATTCACGTAGGCGTAGTAGCCCGTGTTGTAAAACAGCGAGCCCGTCATCCAGGCCGTCAGGCCAACGGCGCCGGCGGTCACGCCCCAAGTGCGCCACGGATTCGAGTACCAATAAGCGCCGCCGTGATGCCAATGCCCATGCCAGGTGCCGTGATACCAACCGTGATGGACCGACTGCCAATGTCCGTGCCAGTACGGCGGACGCCCGCCCGGATTGTTGGGATAGCCGGGCTTGCCGGGGCCCGGTCGGTATCCGTAATCGGGACGATTGCCCGGCCGGTCACCCGGTCGGTTGCCGTCAGCCGGCGGGTGAATGCCCGGTCGGTCGCCGGGTCGATTCCCAGGGCGGTCGCCATTGCCCGGCTTGTTGCCGGGCCGATCATCACCGCCCGGCTTGTTGCCGGGTCGATCACCATCACCCGGCCTGTTGCCCGGCCGGTCGCCGTTTCCGGGACGGTTCCCTGGTCGGTCACCAGGCCGATTGCCGTCGCCTGGTCGATTACCCGGTCGATCACCCGGTTTGCCGATACCGGGCCGATCCGGTCCCGGCTTTCCGGGTCCAGGAGGATTTGGCGTCGGTCTTCCAGCACCGGGTCGCCCGCCGCCCGGATTGCCCGCGCCGGGTTTGCCGGGTCCTGGAACGGGTTGAATGGAAGGACGATCGCCGCCACCCGCCGGACCGCGGTCGGCAAGTCCCCCGCGGCCGCCTCCCTGACCGGCGCCGCCCGCGCCGCCGCGAAATCCGCCGTTGCCGAGCCCTGCACCTCCTCCGCCCCGACCGGCCCCACCGCCGCCTCCACCCAGAGCGCCCCCACCCGGTCGTCCGCCGCCGCCAACCCCTCCACCGGGTCGTCCGCCGCCGGCGCGTCCGGCCGCGTTCAGGTCAGACGAGGCAAAACAAAAAAGGGCGGCAGCCGCGACGGCGGCGAGCGATTTGCGAAACATGGTGCTGCTTTCAACTTTGGGCGAATGTGTCATCGTGGGCGAAGATCGACGACGGAGCGTCCTCATTTCGTCGGCTCGGGCGGCTGGCGGACGACTTTGACTTCAATCGGCGGCAGTTTCTGCGATCCGACGACACGGTTGGTCGACTGCCACGTGTACGAGTCTTTGCCGGTCGGCGTGAGCAGATTGAGGGACGACGACCGCGTGCCATCGGGGCGCACGCCGGTCGCGGTGAGCTGCCAGTGATCGCCCGCTTGCGTCCAGATCGACTCTCCGTAACCGCCGTCGGAATCGAAGAGCCACGCCCGGATGCGACGGGCGACCGGATCCCAACCGATCCGCTGGTGAACGGTGAGCACGTCGCGGCCCTCGCGGCGGACCTCGATATTCTGCAGGAGGAAATTCTTGTCGGCGCTCCACTTGCACGAGCTGATCACGACCGATTCGTCCCCCTCATCGATCCAGTTGCCGACCATCCAGGCGAGCGGCTTGAGCCGTTCGAAGTTCGCCGGCTGACCGGCTGCGTTGCCGCCACGCGTCGCCGTGCCGGCGACCGGTTCGGAAGAGGCCGGCGCGTTGCCCTCTTGCGTCAGCGACGTATCGCGGGCAAAGGCCATCTGCCACTTGCCATCGAGCGATTTCGTGTGGACGACGGTGTACCGCGTGACATCGGGCTCTGCGCCGGGCCGATCGGTCACGTGGGTCGTTCCCGTCTCGACAGCCAGGGCCGAGCCGAACAGGCGGATCGAGCCGACGTGGACTTCGATGCGACCCTGCGGCGAGGCGGCGAACACGGAGGCAAAGGCCTGCTCGATCGCGTCGCGTCCGTGCGTGGTGTGATCGTTCTCGTCGAGAAGTTGACCTTCCGGCGTGAACAGCCCGGCGACCGCCTTGGCGTCCCGCGCGTTATACGCTTTGACGAAAGCGTCGACGTTGGCCCGAATCGCCGCTTCGGCGGCAGGCGTCGTTTGCTCGTCAGCCGCCGCGCCCGTTGCCGTGCACACGGCCAGAGTCAGCGCGAGGCAGGAGACGAACGGAGTGCGGGTTCGACACCGGAGCTGTGGAAGAGACAACATATCGGTTCTTTCCAGACTGGGAGAGCGCGGCAATCAGCGCGCACGACATGCGCCCAAGAGTTTCCTTGCGAGGCCGGCCCTGTCCCTCAATATATCCAGATTCGGGAAACGGGCGAAATGCTGTGGTCGTGGCGGGAGAGAACAAAAAGAAACAAGAATTTTTCAACAGGAGCAAACAGAGGCAACGGAGGCAGAAACAGCCTCTGCTCTCTGTTGCCTCCCTTGCCTCCTGTTAAATCGTTTTTTTCTGTCTGTTCAGTCTCCCGCCTTGGATCTTCGCCTCATTCCGCGCGACGTTCGCCGATCGCCTCTTTCCAATACCGATACGTGTCGGCCGTGATCGGGTAGCGGCGTTTGGTGTACAGGTCCTCGAGTCGGGCGAAGAGCGCTTGGGCTTCGCTTTCGAGACCGAGCGCGGTGAGGCTTTTGAGGATGCGGGTGATCCGCAGCCAATTGTGATTGGGCGCGGCCCAGATCTCGGGGACGCGTTCGGCGAAATTCGGGCCTTCGACGACGGTGCCGTCCTCGGCGAGCGACAGGCCGAGAAAGACGAGGATCCGCTTGAACGATTTTGTGAGCCGCGAGCGAAGGAACGCGTCACTGCGAAAGGCGGCGACGTCGGCTGCCGTCAGAAGCGGGGCGTCCGGATTGAAACGGCTCGGCTCGCGGAGGGGGAACATCCACTGGATGAAGTCGTGGACCTGTTCCAGCTCGTCATTGCTCCAACTCCACAATTCGTGGAGCGAACGCCCCTCGGCATCGGTCCCCTCGCCACGATAGAAATCCAAGAGCTGAGACATGGTTTATCTCCCCTCTTGTCTTGCTTTGTGCCCTTCGTGTCCTGCGTGGTTCAAAAAGAATTTGGGAAACCACCAAGGTCCCAAAGAGCACAAAGAAGAGAAATCAAAGCGTTTGCAGCCGGGAGACGGTGCGGTCGTTTTGGACGTTGCCCGTGTTGAGCGTCGAGGCGGGCTCGAACAAGAGGACGTGGGCTTCTTCCTCGGCGACGGGACGGTGCTCGACGCCGCGGGGGACGATCAGGAATTCGCCCGGCTCCAGCCAGACCGTCCGATCGCGGAAATCCATGCGGAAATGGCCCGCGACGACGAGGAACATTTCGTCCTCGTCGTCGTGATGGTGCCAGACGAACTCGCCCAGCAGCTTGACCAGTTTGACCTGCTGCCCGTTCAGCTCGCCGACGATCTTGGGGCTCCAATGGTCGGCAAACAGGGCCAGCTTGTCGCGGAGGTTGACCTTATCCATGCTTCGCCTCGAGGGAACCGTTTGCTCGTCGGCCGTCGATTATCACACTGCCGCCGCGCTCGTTCAATAAAATATTTGAACGACAACTTTCGGGCGGTTTTGGCCGCAGAATGAGGGCAGAAATGGCCCGAGAATAAATGTGCTAGATTTTTTCTTAAGTATTTAATATGGATAAGACTTATGGTGATTTCTGGTTCGGATTTTCTGTGGTTGGCAATGAGTTGCGGATTGCTGCAACTGCTTGTAACTGCAAATATGTTGCGATTTTCCTGTTGAATTGAGACCCCCTGGGAGCGGCACAGAAAAATCGGGAAGACCCCTTGGGCCGGAGATGCGCAAACTTCAAAATCGCTCCGGGTTACGCTGTTTTCGCCCTGGCGATCGAGGGCTCGCCGGACCGCAGAAAATTCCGCGAGGAAAAGAAGAGGACAGACGCGGCAATCCCGTCGAATTGCCGGTTGGCCGCGCGGTCACCAGGGGGCTTCCATCATGTCGACAATCTGGCGGGCCATCTTGCCGATGGCCTCTTGGTTGGCTGTCGCCAGCGACTGTCCCAGTTCGGGGGCGAATTCGCCGGAGGAAAAGAGCCGCGTCACCTCGGGCTCGATGGAGACCTTGTTCTGGGCCAGGATGCGGCCCGTGCGGAGGTCCTCCCAGGTGACTTCCACGGCGTACTGCACCTGCAGTTCGCGGGCGTCGTTTTGGGCGGTCGTTCCCAGCACGGTCTTGCGGATGCTTTTGATCTTCATCGTCAGCTTGGTGTCGGCCGCCTCGTCTTTGGCCAGCCGAAAGGGGGTCCGCGTCTGGATCTGTTTCTGGACGGCCTCGGTGAGCTGGAATTCAGTCCCGCGGCGGAAGTCCTCGCAGGTCGCGATCGGCACGTAGACCGATCTGGACGGTGTGCTGGAACTGGTTGCCGATGGTGTAGCCGCAGCCGCTGGCCGCCAGGACCGCGATTGCCGTAAAAAAATACGGCGACAACATTGCGCGACGAGCGGCAAGAGCGGGCCGGGGCACGTCTTGCGTGCGGGCTTCGTTCGCCGCTTGCCACGGGCCGCTTGCCACGTTTTCGCACCTTTTACATCCGCGAGGGGTCGGCACCGTTGCCACCAGCGGGCATATGCTTTTGGCGACGCCCGGATCCTCGAAGGCATTGGGCTCGGCGGTGCCGTCCAGGCGGCGCCGACTTCTCTTCGTACTTGGGATGCGGACGGTCGATCTTGTCTGCGGGCTTGATCCTGGCCAGTTCTTCGCGGGCCATACGGGCGTAGTTGGAGTTGGGATATTTCTGGATGACCTCTTTGCAGCAGATGGCGATCGCCTTTGGATTGGCCTTCACCTTCCAGAACTTGACGTTCGCCCAGAGTTGGGCGGCTTTGGCGAGTTCGATCTTTTGCAGGTCGGCTTCCATCCGGGCCCGGTCGGGGCGGTTCGGATAGAGGTGGAGCGTGGTCTTGATGAGCTTCTTGGCGTCATCCAACTCGGTGCCGCCATACTCCGGCCCCTGATAGCACATCAGCTTGCAGTGACAACCCAGCACATAGGCGTTCTCGAGGTGCCGGCTCTTGGGAAATTCCTTGCGCAACAGCTCATACATGTGATCCGCCTCGACGTAGTCCCCTTTTCGGAGGTAGTAGCTGGCCGAGAGCATGAGCGCATCGTCGGCGAGCGGACCCGTCGGATCGTTGAGCCAGATCGACTTGAGCGCATCGAGAGCCCGGCCCGTCGTGTCGAAATAGGGGCGGGTCTGGTCGGTGAAGTTCGGGAAAATCGGCACGGAGTAGGTGATTCCCGTCGGCTCCTTGTAGTCGGTCTTGGGGGGCGGAGTCGACGAGGGATCGTCGAAGTTCACCGGCTTCACGTCGCTGGCGGTGATCATGGGAGGAAAGCCGAGCCATCGCTGGGCGATGGTGAAGCGGCGTTTGCTGATCTCGTCGAGGTGCCGCGTGGTCGAATACTCCTTGACCACCAGGGCGTACTGGTCGTCGGCGTCGGCGAAGAGCTTCTGGATGTAGTAGCACTCACCCGACATGAAGATGGCGTCTTCGCGGATCGGGTAATCCTTGTATTTTTCGGCGATCTCTTTCCAGAAGACGAGCTGGGCCTCTTTGTACTTCTTCTCCTTCATCAAGTCTTCGGCCCGGTGGTAGGCGGCCATGGCCGCGGGCGGATTGACGAAGTGGATCCGCTTCTTTTTCTTTTCGTCGGAATCGGTCCAATCGAACGATTTCATGAACCGCTCCATCGGTCCCTGAACGTCGTCGGTGTTGGTCATCTGCGTAATGGCCGCCTCGTCGTTGGCCTGCAGGGACGAGGCGTCGATCCCCGTTTTACACCCGGCCAGGACGGCGCAAAAAACGGCCAGGCACGCCAGCGCGCCGGCTCTCCCGGCGGCCCAAGTTCCGCGCCGACGCCGAACAGGAAGGCAATTCGTCATCCGTGACTGCTTTTGAGGAAAGGAAGCGACGAACTCGGGGAAGGGAGGGAGCGATTCCGCGTTTCGCTTTCTTCAATTCGAAATGTAACGGAGCATTTTGGGGGGATGTCCGAGGGCGTGCGAGACGGCCGCCGTCACGACCTGCCGCGCCTCATGCAGCTGTCGCGGCGAGAGGGCCAGGCGTTCGACGACCGCGCGATTCGTCAGACAACCGTCGCAAAACGGCAACCGTTCCCGCTGAGACGGGTTCTCCAGCAATTGACTCCTGTGCACAACTTGGGCAGATCAACCCCCCCTGCGCAACCGAAAAGAGCCACGATCCCACGCCGTCGGCCGACCGTCCGCAATTCACGCAGACGTCCAAGGCCGGCAATTGGCCGATTTCACGTAGGATGGCAAGCTCAAAGCGAATAATGGCGACTTTGGGATTGGCCTCCTGGAGCCGCGTCAGTGTGTCAATGGATTCCTGAAAGAGCTGCGGATGCGGGTCGGCTTCCTCCGTCAAACCGGAGAGAAGCTCCGCCACGTAATATCCGCCGTAAAAACGGTCGAGCTCCCGGCCGCTCGGCTTAAACCTCGACGTGAGCTGCGCTTCCGTCAGTATGTCCAGTCCGGGCGTAGATTTGCGGAGGAACACTATCCGACATATGGCGAGCAGGTCAAGAGCAGCCTCGAACGGCCCTTTGAGCCGTTTGCCTCCCTTCGCCAAAGCCGATATTCGCCCGAAATCGCGGGTGAAAAACGTCACCACGCGGCTGGTCTCGCTGAAGTCAGCCAGGCGGATAATGAGGGCGTCGGTCTTTTCCATCGACATCGGGTTCGGCTCAGGCTTCCATGCGGAGGATCGGCGTAAAAAAATCATAAAGGATTGCCCGCCAAGGCACACACACTTTTCAAAACGGGCCGCGATGCGACCATTTGATCTGCGGATCGCTACAATTATCCGTGGAGAACGACAATGAAAGGACCGGGAATGCGGCTGGAGTTAGACGTCCGCCGCATTTGGCGTTGCCCGGCTTGCGGCCGCGAAGCCCGTTCCGAGGGGGGCGTGGTCGCAAAGGTCTGCGGCTGCACGAAAGAAGGGGTCGCGATGCGGCTGGTGGAGCTTGCCGCGCCCGAAGCCGACCGTCCGACAGCCCCGGCCGGACGACCCAGATATCCCCGAGCTGGCCGATTTTCCGACCGACATCCCGGTCAACCCCATTCCCAAGCGGCCGCCCATCCGGGATGCGGAGAAACTGGAAAACCAGGACCTGTCCGACAACGAACAAGGAAACGTGATCTCCGAATGACGAAGGAAGCACGAAGCACGACGGGAACCGTGGCACGGTTCCCGTCGTGCTTCGTGCTTCCTTCGTCATTCGTGCTTTGGGACTTTGAATCGAGAATGATCTCTTCCGACATCATTATTCGCGGAGCGCGCGAACATAACCTGCGCAACGTCAACCTGCGGATTCCGCGGAACCGGCTGATCTGCATGACGGGGGTCAGCGGCTCGGGCAAGAGTTCGCTCGCCTTCGACACGCTGTATGCCGAGGGGCAGCGGCGATACGTCGAGTCCCTTTCCAGCTACGCCCGCCAATTTTTGGGCCAGATGCCCAAGCCGGAGGTCGATTCGGTTTCGCGGGCTGGCCCCGTCGATTTCGATCCAGCAGAAAGCCAGCGGCCGCAACCCGCGGAGCACGGTCGGAACGATCACCGAGATCTACGACTACCTGCGGGTCCTCTTCGCCCGCGTGGGGACCGGCTTCTGCGCGAAGTGCGGGCGGCAGATCACGGCCCAGACCGTCGAGCAGATCATCGAGCACGTCGCGCGGATTCCCGAGGGAACGCGGATGCAGCTCTTGGCTCCGGTGATCCAGCAGCAGAAAGGGCGAATATCAGGACCTGTTCGACGACCTGCGACGGCAAGGTTTCTTGCGGGCCCGCGTCGACGGGCGGATCGTGCAGCTCACCGACAATCTGCGGCTCGACCGGCAGATGCGGCACACGATCGAGGTCGTGGTCGACCGCCTGGTGGCCGGCAGCGTCTCGCGGACGCGGCTCACGGATTCCATCGAGACCGCCCTCAAACTCTCGGGCGGAACGCTCGTCGTCACGCAGGAGTCGGGCGCCGCGGCCGCGAGCGGCAAACGGGCGGGACGCGGTGACAAGGAAATTGAGGAATCGGTCGCCGCGACCGAGACGCGCTACAGCTCGCAGTACGCCTGCATGCACTGCGGGATCAGCTACGAACCCCCCAGTCCGCAGCTCTTCAGCTTCAACAGCCCGCAGGGAATGTGTCCGCGGTGCAACGGCCTGGGCATGCGGCACGATTTCCTGATCGATCGGCTGATTCCCGACGACAGCCGCTCGCTGTGGCAAGGCGCGGTCGACGTCTTGGGGCCGATCTCCAAGATCGGCCGCTGGCGGCGGCACATTTATAAGGGGGTCGCCAACTCGATCGAGAAGGACCTCGGCCTGCCCGAGGAGACGCTTCTCAAAACGCCGTGGCGCGATTTGCCGGAGTCGGCACAGAAGCAGTTCCTGTACGGCACGGGCGATCGCCACATTACGTTTGCCTGGCGTTCGCCCGGCGGAATCTGGAAGCACGGCGGCACGTACGACGGCCTGGTTGCCGATCTGCTGGAGAGCTACCGCAAAGCCAAAAACATCATGCGGCGGCGGCAGCTCGAAAAATACATGGAGTTCGTGCGTTTGCACGGAGTGCGCAGGAACGCGGCTCAATGCGCAGGCTCGCAGTGTCCGCATTACGTCGGGCAGCGTCCGTGATGCCGGCGGAAAACCGCTCTCGCTGAGCCTGCCGGGCGTCTGCGCCCTGAGCATCGCGGACGCGTTCGCCTTTTTTGAATCGCTCGAGCTGGACGAAACGCGGCCAATTGATCGCCGCCGAGGTGCTCAAGGAAATCCGCGGCCGGCTGGGATTCCTGTTGCGGTGTGGACTCGATTACCTGACGCTCGACCGCAGCGCACCGACTCTGTCGGGAGGCGAAAGCCAACGGATCCGGCTGGCCGGCCCAGATCGGCTGCGGCCTGGTCGGCGTCGTCTACATTCTCGACGAACCGTCGATCGGCCTGCATCCTCGCGACAACGCACTGCTGCTCGACAGCCTCAAGAACCTGCGCGACCAGGGAAATACGGTCATCGTCGTCGAGCACGACGAAGAGACGATGCGCGAAGCCGACCACATCGTCGATTTCGGACCGGGCCCCGGCGTCCGCGGCGGCGAGATCGTGGCCGAAGGGACGCTGGAGGACTTGCGGAAGGAGCCCAGGAGCCTCACCGGCAAGTACCTTTCCGGCGAATTGTCGATTCGCCGTTCCGGCAACAGCGACGGCCGCGCGGCAAGAAGTCGCTCAAAATCGTCGGCGCCCGGCACCACAACCTCCGCAACGTCGACGTCGCCATTCCGCTGGAGGCGTTTGTCTGCGTCACCGGGGTCAGCGGCTCGGGCAAAAGTTCGCTCGTCAACGACATCTTGTGGGAAGCGCTCAACCGCGATTTGAACAAGGGAAAGGGATTTCCCGGCGACGCACGACACGCATCGACGGGGCTCGAGCATCTCGACAAGGCGATCGACATCGACCAGTCGCCGATCGGCCGCACGCCGCGCTCGAACCCGGCCACGTACGTCAAACTGTTCGACCTGATCCGCGATCTGTTCGCCCAGCTGCCCGAATCGAAGATGCGCGGGCTTCAAGCCGGGACGTTTCAGTTTCAACGTCTCGGGCGGCCGCTGCGAGGCGTGCGAGGGGCGCGGCTCGAACCGGCTGGAGATGGATTTTCTCGCCGACGTCTGGGTGACCTGCCCCGTCTGCCAGGGACATCGCTTCACGCGCGAGACGCTGCGAAGTCCGCTACAAGGGAAGCCAGCATCGCCGACGTGCTGGAAATGGACGTGCAGGAGGCGCTCGAGCATTTCAAGAACATTCCCACCGATCGCCAATCTGCTGCAAACGCTGCACGACGTCGGTCTCGATTACATCAAGCTCGGCCAGCCGTCGCCGACCCTTTCGGGCGGCGAGGCCCAGCGGATCAAGCTGGCCCGCGAGCTGGGGAAACGGTCGACCGGCCGCACGCTGTATCTGTTGGACGAGCCGACGACCGGCCTGCACTTTGCCGACATCCACAAGCTGCTGGAAGTGCTGCACGGATTTGTCGAACGCCGGCAACACGGTGATCGTCGTCGAGCACAATCTCGACGTCATCAAGACGGCCGATTGGATTATCGACCTCGGGCCCGAAGGGGGATCGGGCGGCGGCAAGATCGTCGTCGAAGGGACGCCCGAAGAGGTTGCCGCCTGTGCCGAATCGTACACGGGCGAATCCTTGCGGACGGTGCTGCCCGGTTACGCGAACGGCGGCGCTCGTTCCGGTCGGCACAGACCCGTTCTGGCAAAGGAAAAGAGAAGCGGAACGCCCGCACCGCCAAGAAAACGGCCGGCATCACGGCCCGCGCGGTCCCGGCCGGGCGCTGGCAGTTTGCAGACGAGCCGAGCAGCGGTAACGGGCACAACGGTGCGCCCACAAACGAAATCGTGATCCGCGGAGCGGCTCAGCACAATTTGCAATACGTCGACGTCGACGTGCCACGCGAGAAGATCAGCGTTTTCTGCGGGCCCAGCGGCAGCGGCAAAACGTCGCTGGCGATGGACACGCTCTATGCCGAAGGGCAGCGGCGCTACGTCGAATCGCTCTCCGCCTACGCCCGCCAGTTCCTGGGACAGATGCCCAAGCCGAAGGTCGAACACATCCACGGCCTTTCGCCGGCCATCGCCATCGAGCAAAAAGCGCCGGCCCACTCGCCGCGGTCCACCGATCGGCACCGTGACGGAGATCTACGACTACCTGCGGATCCTGTATGCACGGCTCGGCAAGCTGTATTGCCCCGAGTGCCAGATCCCGGTCGAGACGCAGACGTCGGACCAGATCGTCGACAAGATCCTCGCACTCCCCGCGGCCTCGAAGTTGATCCTGTTGGCGCCGCAGGAAGTCGCCGTGGGACAAAGCTACGACACGCTCTGGCAACGCGTGCAGCTGCAGGGGTTCTTGCGGGTCCGCATCGATGGCAAAATCTATCGGCTCGAAGACGTGCCGCAGATCGATCGGCGGCGGAAGCATGCCGTCGAGATCGTCGTCGACCGGATCGCCGTCGATCCCAAGGCGCGGTCGCGGATCGCCGGCTCGGTCGAGACGGCCCTCGATCTGGGCCGCGGGGCGATCTTCGTGGCGCGCGTCGACGATTCGACTCCCGAAGACGAATGGATTGTCGACCGCTACAGTCTCCATTTCGCCTGCCATCAATGCGGCCGGAGTTTCGAGGAGCTGACGCCCAACAGCTTCTCGTTCAACAGTCCGCTCGGATGGTGCCCGGCGTGCGAGGGACTGGGGACCGAACAGGGGACCAATCTGGCCGCACTGATTGCCGACGCCAAGCGCACGCTGCAAGGACGGGGCCATCGCGGCCTGGCCGAACCCGGCCAAGAACACGCTCTTTGGCCGCATGCTCGAGGCCTGGGCGAAGCAGGTCAAGGTGCCGCTCGACGTGCCGTTCGAGCGTCTGGAGCCGGCCCAGCAGCGGCTCGTCCTGCAGGGCACGGGCGATCGCTGGATCACGTACGGCAAAAAGGGCGGAATGGAAGTTCCAGTACAAGGGACTCTTTCCCGCGATCGAAGAGGCGTCCCGCGTTTCGTACGGTTACCGGCAACGACTGCACGAGTTGGTCGGAGAAGTCCCGTGTTCCTGGTGCGGCGGCAGCCGCCTGCGTGCCGACGCCGCCAACGTGCGGTTCCTCGACCGAACGATCCATCAGCTCTCGTCATTGCCGTTGAGCGAATCGCTGGCACTCTTGAAGGGAATCAAACTCTCGGCGACCGATCGCAAGATCGCGGGCGACCTGCTGAACGAAGCGACCAGCCGACTCGCCTTTCTGGTCGACGTCGGACTCGAATATCTGACTCTGGCCCGCCCGCTGCCGACCCTTTCCGGCGGTGAGACACAGCGGATTCGGCTGGCCGGACAGATCGGCCGCGCTTTGACGGGCGTGCTTGTACGTCCTCGACGAGCCGACGATCGGCCTGCATCCCCGCGACAACAACCGGCTGCTTGGAAGCGCTCCGACGACTGCGCGATTTGGGAAATACAGTCGTTCTCGTCGAGCACGACCGCGAAGTCCTCGCGGCCGCCGACCGGCTCTTCGACTTCGGTCCGGGGGCCGGGCGGTTCGGCGGAACGATTACCGCCGCAGGAACGCCGAAAGAACTCTCGCGGGCCGTCCGCCTCGCTCACGGGACAATATCTTTCGGGCCGCAAAGAGATCCCGATTCCCAAAACGCGGCGAATGGAAGCCGGCGGAGCCAACGATCCTCCCGGCGGCGGTTGGATCGAACTCTTGGGTGCTCGGCAGCACAACTTGCGCGACGTCGATTTGCGTTTGCCGCTGGGGACGTTCACCTGCGTCACCGGCGTCTCCGGCTCCGGGCAAGAGTTCGCTGATCGAAGACACGCTGGCACGGGCCGTTGCCAAGAAACTGAATCGCGCCACCGATCCACCGGGACCGCACGACCGAGATTCGCGGGCTCGAATCTGATCAACAAGGTGATCAGCGTCGACCAGCAGCCGCTGGGAAACACGCCCGCCTCGAACCCGGCGACTTACACCGGCGTGTTCGACTCGATCCGCGAGCTCTTCGCCCGGCTGCCCGAGGCGCGAGTTCGCGGATATCAGCCGCGTCGCTTCAGCTTCAATCGGCCCGGGCGGCCGTTGCGACGATTGCGAGGGGAACGGCCAGAAGTGCATCCAAATGCACTTTTTGCCCGACGTGTGGGTCGAGTGCGAAACGTGCCACGGCAAGCGCTACAACCGCGAGACGCTGGCCGTCACCTATCGCGGCCATTCGATTGCCGACGTGCTCGAGATGCCGATCGGCCAGGCGTACGAGCTGTTCGAGAACATTCCCCGCATCCGCCGCTTTCTGGCGACGCTGTGCGCGATCGGTCTCGACTATCTCACGCTGGGCCAGCCGGCGCCGACGCTTTCGGGGGGCGAAGCCCAGCGCGTGAAACTGGCCGCCGAGCTGGCGCGGCCCGACACGGGCCAAACGCTCTACATCCTCGACGAGCCGACGACCGGCCTGCACTTCGACGACATCGACAAGCTGCTCAAGGTGCTCAACAGCCTCGTCGAGCAGGGCAACACGGTCGTCGTCATCGAGCACAATCTCGACGTGATCAAGACGGCCGACTGGATTGTCGACCTGGGCCCCGAAGCGGGAGACGAAGGGGGCCGGATCGTCGCCGAAGGAACGCCGGAAGAGATCGTCGAGCAGTCGCGACACGCGAAAAACGAACGGCCGCCGCGAAGGGCAACCGCTGCGGTCGTACACGGGAGAAATGCTCGCTCCGGTGCTCGAGGAGGGCGCGCGGGCCGATCGGCAGATCTTCAGCGCGGCCGAGGCCGAAAAGAAACGGGCCGGAGACATCGACCTCAAGCGAGTCGGTCGCGATGCCAAGATGCCTTGGCAGACCGACGGCCGCCGCTGGCACACCGTCGATCGCGTGGCCCACAACGGCAAGTCGTGCCGCTGGGAGGGCGAGGCGCTCGCGAAGGTCGTCGACGCGATCGAGGCCCGCCCGGGCTTCTTGCCCGCCAACTGGAACGACCGTTCGGTCGTGGAGATCACGGGAGAGAATCGGACGGGCGTCTGGTTCCTGCACGCCTTGACCGGCGACGAATGGCTGTTGACTCTCAAGTTCCGCGTGCCGAAACGGACGTTCGACGAAGAGGAACTCCGCAGCTCGCTCGATCTGAAATCGCTCGATGATCTGGATGAGTTGCCGATCTACGGGCGTTCGGAACGCGTGCGGATTCGCAATATCAAAGGCCCCTGGCAGGAGGTGACGATCACCGTCCATTGGCTGCGCGAGATCGAAACGGCCGAGTTTGCAGAATTCGTCGCCCGCGCCTGCGATGCCTTTCAGGCGGCGGTCAATCGCGAACAGCTCAATCCGGCCGAACTGACGCCGTGGAAGGTGCTGGGCCGCAAATGGCACCTGTCTCGCAAGGGCTTTCCGAGCGGCAAACGCGTTCGCTGGGAACCCGATCTGCTGGAACGGCTGCTCGCGCTGCTCGAATCCGTGCGTCCCGACGTGGAGATCGATTGGGGAAACAAGCAGGTCGTCTATTTCCGCAATCAGTCGACTCAGGAAGTATGGGCGGCCGTCCACACGAAGCGCCGCCACGGTGTTGACCTGTCGCTGTTCAATGAAGCGGGCCAAGTTGCCTTGGGCCGTATTGCCGAGCTGGGTCGTGAACGGGAGATTGCTCCTCACCGCAGCGGCCGCGACCAAATCGGCATTCGATTCGACAAGCCCGAGCAAGTGACCAGCAAGTCGCTCGTCGCCTTTCTGAAAGAGCATGCAACGAGCGAGAGTCACGCAGGCGGGGCTAAGGGCTGAGACGCGACCGTCGGTATTCCCTTCGATCAGCGCGCGACGCTAACCGTCGCCGTGTTTAGGACTTGTCATTGGCTCTTGATCCGTTTATCGTCCGTGCATCGGGAGACCAGTTCGTGGCACGGCAACCACCGCAGGGGGCCACCTTGTTTTCGGCACGATGATTAAGGGAGTCGGCGACACATGGGTAAGAAGTTGTACGTCGGGAATCTGTCCTATAGCACGTCGGAGAGCGACTTGCGAAGGCTCTTCGAGCCGCACGGTACGGTCGAATCCGCTCAAATCATCATGGACCGCGAGACGGGCCGTTCAAAAGGTTTCGCGTTCATTGAGATGTCGACAGATCAGGAGGCGCAAGCGGCGATCGACGCCCTGAATGGCCATGAATCCGGCGGCCGCAAGCTGACTGTCAACGAGGCCCGTCCGCGCGAGGAGCGGGGAGGCGGTCGCTCCGGAGGCGGATACGGCGGCGGGGGCGGCGGACGACGTTATTAATGTCACCGCAGCCAACACGTTGAACGACAACGTTTCGGCCGCGATGAGCGAAATCCGGATCCGTCAAGCAAACCGCCGTTTGGATCCGTCGCGCGGTTCACAACCTTTGGCAAGCGCCAGCGTTTTCGACTCTGGTGTCGCGTTCCGGCAGCACAGACTGTCGCGAAAAATGACGAATCGGTCCGGCGCGAGACCAGAGTGATCGTCGCTTAACGAGCGCGCATGGTTTCAAACTTGTGACCGCAATCGCAGGTTGATTTGCGAATGTGGAGTTCGGCCCGGCATCGCGGGCAGCGTTTATGCCACGGGCTGAGGGCCAACGGGTTTGATACCTTCGCCTTCGGCTCGCGGCGTTTAGCCGCCTTGAGGCGATTCATGCGGCGACCATCGGCCTGTTGCTGAGCGCATTGAGGATGGATTCCGCCGCGCGAATAGCTGGTCGTTCCGCATACGGGGCACAGCGGCCGTGCGGCCGTATGTGTCTGTAGAAGAGGGACGGGCATTCGATTATCTGCCATGGAGAAACTCCAGTATCGCGGGTCGTGCCCTGCCCCGAGACGTTTGTTCACTCAACCGAGCATTGCTTCATTGCCCGAAAAACTCATGGGAACGAGGCACCGCGAAGTCCGTTGCAAATGCCCATGAACTCCCATCATATCCAGAAACGCACCCGCGGTCCATTAGCGGCCTTAACTTCCGCGGGCATTGCCGTTCTCTAACGGGCCGGTCCCGATAGCGTTTGCGCCCTCGGTGTGGTCAGCCGGAAGCGAGTTTCTGTGCCCGACAAACGGAACCATCGCGGACCGCATCCTCAAGATGTACAACTCTTTGCGCCCGAGAGGTGGCCCGAGCTTTGCGAAGCGGTCCACGATCTTTCGTGGCTTTTAACGCGGGGCTATGCGTCTGCTTCGGGAATCAAAATCGTGGGTGACCGGTATCGGCTCGATCAGCGGCAGCGGATGGCCGTTGGCCGCTGTGCGTGCTCCGACCAGGCACTCGCGCAGCGGGCCATTGCGAGAGCCGAATCCGACTCCCTGAACGCCCAAGTGCTTGCGATTGACGGATATAACGTGCTCACCTCGATCGAGGCGGCACTGGCCGGCGGGATCATCCTTGAGGCACGCGACAGCTGTTTTCGCGACGTTGCCAGCGTTCATGGAACGTGGCGCAAGGTCCACGAGACCGTGCCTGCAGTAGAAATCGTTGGACAGCTCTTAATCAGGATCGGCGTCGCGCGGGCGATTTGGTATTTGGACAGCCCGGTCTCCAACAGCGGCCGTCTCAAAACGCTCCTTCGAGAAACAGCCGCGGTAGCGGGATGGCTCTGGGAAATTGAATTGGTTCCCAATCCCGACACAATCTTGTCCGAGACCGACAATTTGCGCGGCGACGGCCGACAGCGGCATTCTCGACCGGTGCCGCCGGTGGGTGAACCTGGCCCGCACGGCGATCGAGCAATTCGTTCCCGATGCGACGATCGTCCGGTTATCGGCGGTTAAACGCGTTCCTTCGTGAGCTTGGGCCACTCGAAGCTCACGCGGTTCATGAACCACCGCGGAAGGCTTTTGAATCCGCCCGATCGCGATTTCGGCTTCTCACCACCGTCGCTCGTTTGCTGTACACCGGCCTTGAGCCGGTCGATCTCAGCGGCGACCTGTGTCAATGAGCTGACCAGGAGGGTCTTGGTCGGCAGTCGCACGCCGAAGAGGTCCTGGATCTGGCTGATGGCCTGCATGCCGAGCAGCGAATGGCCGCCCAGATCGAAGAAGTTGTCGGCGCGATCGATATCGCGGACCTCGAGCAGCTTTTGCCACAACTCGGCGAAGCGCCGCTCGGTTGGCGTCGATGGGGGTGCCGCCGGTCGCCCGGCACCGTCGCGGCGCTGGCCGAAATTTGGCTTGGGGAGCGCCCGGCGATCGACCTTCCCGCTGGGAGTCGTCGGCAGGTCGCTCAGCAATTCAAAGTGCGAAGGGACCATGAATTCCGGCAGCCGCCCGGACACGAACGTGCGGAGCCCCTCAACGTCGATTTTGCTCGACTCTTGAGGCACCACGTACGCGACGAGCCGTTTGCCGCCGGCCGCGTCGTCCTGCGGATGGACGACCGCTTTGCGGACAGACGGATGCGATTCGAGGATGGCTTCGATCTCCCCCAGCTCGATGCGATGACCGCGGATTTTCACCTGATCGTCCAGTCGGCCTAGGAAATCGACAGTGCCGTCCGGCCGCAACCGCACGAGGTCACCCGTCCGGTAAACGGTGCCGTGTCCGGTCTTGAGAAAGCGGGCTTCCGTTAAATCGGGCCGCTTCATGTAGCCGCGTCCGACTCCGTCGCCGCCGATCAACAGTTCGCCGGGAACCAACAGCGGCAGCGGGCGCTGGCGCTCGTCGACGACGTAAAGCTGCGTATTGGCGATCGGCTTCCCGATCGGCACCGGGCCGTCGATGTCGCGCAGCTCGTGCATTGTGGACCAGACCGTCGTCTCGGTCGGACCATAGACGTTGAACACGTGCCCGGGCACGATTGAGCGGAGCTGCCGTGCCAACTCTTCGGGCAGCGTCTCGCCCCCCATGATCATCAGCTTGAGGCGGCCCAATGCCTGCCGAGTGCGCGGGTCCCACGTGAGCGAGGCGGCCCGCGACGGCGTGCAGCTCAGGTGGGTTACCCCGTGCCGCTCGATAAGCGTGGCGATGTCATCGGGGTCCGCGTCGGGCTGTTCGTTATTCGCGGCGAGTCGCAGCGCATTAAGCTCGGGAAGATGCTGCAGGATCTGTTCGGACGTCATTCCCATGTCGAGCGAGCCGAAATCGATCAGGCAGGCGATCTCGTCGACGCCGATCTGCTTGAGTCGCTCGACCATCGCCAGGCAGTGGGCGCGGGTTCCAAACAGCCCGCAGGTCCGATAGTAGCGCTCGAAGGCGAATTCCAGGAGCTCGTTCAATCCGGCTTCGGAGAGCGTGCTCAAGAATTGGTCGAGCGTTTGCCCCGTCTCTTCCGATGCATTTTGGAAGGCGGGGAATTCCCAGGCCGCCTCCCGCACCAGCGACAGCTCCCGCTTCAAATAGGCCTTGAGTGGCCCGCGGACCATGTTTTTGACGACCTGCTCGTTCGCCGAGACGAACGTCGGCACGAGCAGCGTCACCCGTCCCTCGCCAGGATGCCCCGCTTCCTTCCAGGTCCGCCGATAGAGGGTGATGTTCTTGGCCAAGGTCTCGATCGGTTGACCCAATAGACGCGTCAAAATGTTCGCGCCGATCTGGGCCGCGCACTGAAAATTGTCGGGATGGTCATCCGCCTTGACGCACGTCGACAGCGGCTGGCTCGCTGCTGTCGGATCCGCCGTCTCATCGGCATGACCTTCGGGGCGGACCGAGAAGCCATGTTCCGCGGCGAATCGCGAAGCCTCGCGCCGCAAGCGGTCGGACGGACTCTCGGTCGAATCTTCGCGAACCACGACATTTCTGAAGAACAGGCTGAAGTCGATTTTGCGTTTGGGGCGCTGCGGCTCGGCCGCGGTCTGATCCGCCTTGGGCGATCCGCGGAGGACCACCTTCCCGCCCCGAGTGAGTGTCCAGAAGAGTTCGGGAACCGAGATGTCGAACGAAATGCTGGTCATCCCCAGCCAGGTGGCAGGTGGATCCCCAGCGAATTCGTGATCGAGCTTCAGGAAGAAGTTCTGGATGTTGCCGTGCGTGACGGTCGCCCCCTTGGGCCGGCCGGTCGAGCCCGACGTGTACATCACGTAGGCCAAATCGTTCGCCTCGATCGCGACGTGTGGCGTCGCGGTGCTCACGCCGTCGAACGTGTCCGGTCGATCGACGGCGACCGCCTTGACGGCCGCGACCTGTTCGATGCGGGCGGCCTGCGTCAGTATGAGGGCCGGGCGGGCGTCTTCCACCATGATTGCCAGGCGGTGCGACGGATACGCGGGGTCCAGCGGAACATAAGCGGCGCCGACTTTGAGCACGGCCCACAAGCTGACCACCATCTCGGTCGAACGGTCCATCAACACGCCGACCAGGTCGCCCCGTTTGACGCCCCGCGCGACAAGCAGATTTGCCAACTGGTTGGCGCGGGTCTGGAGCTCACGATAGCTGATGTTCTGACCGTGGAACTCGATAGCCGCCGCGTCAGGCGTCCGCGAGACCTGCTCCTCGAACATCTGCGGCAAGGAATGGAACTCGTAAGCGACGCGCGTGTCGAGATTCAAACGATCGAGCGCGGCCTGCTCGGCGGGAGCCACGACCGCCACCTCGGCGAGGACCGCGTCCGGTTGCGTGCCGACTTGTGCAATCACGTGCGTCAATTCGTTAGCGATCTTGATCAGCAGTTGCTCGTCGAACACGTCGGCGTCCGCAGTGATTTCGATCTTGGCGTCGGCGGGCGAGATCAAGAAGGCGACAAGAGCCCGCGGCACGTCGGGCCGGTTCTCGGAAGCATTGGGCATTACGGCCACGGCAACGTCGGGAACTTCACGCAACCTCTGGCGGTGGTCATTCGTCAGCTGCGGAAACCGCACCACGAGGTCGCGGGCGTAGGTCCCGCGTTTTTCGACTTCCGTGATTGATTTCGCGGCGGACTGCACGTGCTCCGAGAACGAGCCCGTCCAGTTGAGCCGCACGTGGAGTGGCACCGATGCAGCGAAATACAAAGCGGCCTCGCGCGGCAAGCCGGCCAGAGCAAGGTCCTGATAGTCGAGATCGAATGCCTCTTTCCCGCTGAGGCGGCCCAGGTAGAGCGAAACCGTAGCCAGCGCCCGCGCGACGAACTTCGACGAATCCCCCGCGTCCGCAAGCGGTCCCCCGTCGACATCGTGGCAAATCCGCTTCGTCGGGGAGTGGTCGCGGCGGACATCCGCGGGAACATAGGGAAATGTGACAGCTTCCCGCGCGGCAAGCCGAGTCGCCCAGAACGACTCATGAACACAAATCCGCTCCAGCAACGGATCGAGTTCCGCCGGCGGCTTGCCGCAGAGGACGTTCGCACTGTTGGCGTCCGGCGACACGGTTGGCAAAGGCGCGATTTCGACCGGCTCGCCGTCGAGCGTCGAAAAGCTGCCCACCTCGACGATCTTGGTCGCCGTGTGCACGGCAACTACGTTCGAGTCCGCTCGACGTTCAAACGTTCCGGGCGGCCGGGTTGATTGCTGTTCGAGGATCGTAAACCGCCCGGGAATCAGGACGCGGTCGCCCCAGACGACTTTCGGGCAGCCGATCGGGTTTTCGTAGCGGCCGAAGTCGAGACTGCGGAAGAGAGCCCCCAGTTCCTCGGCCGGCCGCGACCAGTCGAGGGTCGCCAGTCGTGCGGGACGCTGTCGCAGGCCGTAATAGCCGCCGGGCTGATGCCCCGTCTGCGGACGGCTGCTTGTGGTTCCCTGTTCGAGATCGGTCAACAGGCTGCGGAACGCGTCGAAACCGGCTTCGTAGCACTTGGAGTTGAGTGTGACGGCCGTCTCGTCGCTGGCGACCGGGAACCGCTTCTCTTTCAACACGCCGCCCGCGTCGACCTCCTTCGTCATCCAGTGCCACGAAATCCCGTGTTCGGGCTCGCCGTTGATCAGGGCCCAGGTCGTGACGTACACGCCGGCATATCCCGGCAACGGACCGTCGTGAAAGTTGATCGCCCCCTGTTTGGGCAGGCGGAGGATCTCGTCCGGCAGGACGCGGTAATTGATTACGCTCAACAAGTAGTCGCACGGACTGCCCGCAAAAAATTTGCCAAGCTCGTCATTCGTTGTCGGCAGGACGGCGATGCCGTCGCGACGGCCCATTTGTGAATCTCATCGTTTTCGGTCGCCACTCCCAGAATGCCGTGACCGTGCGCCAGGAGTTCGTCGCCGCATAAAATGAGCAGTGAGCGTTGGCCAATCAAACAGCACGTGAAACGAGACTCCGCCCCCATATGGTCGGTTTCCTGCCAGAGAATTGCGGGATTCTGAGCCTATGATGAAATCTAGCCGCAATCTGACAGGACGAGACGACGCGGGAGACGAAGTGCGGAAACTCGACGTGGGCGCGCTAGCAAAGTAGGGGCCTGTTGCCTTTTGGCAACATTACAGCGACCAGAGGCGGGGTTGGACGGGTCGGACTTGTCCGGAAATGACGAGGGCACCCATGTGGGGAGCCGCCGGTGTGAAATCGACGAAGGCCCAATCCTCGACCGCCTTTGGGGAAAGGTGGTCGGCCATGAGACGGGCTTTTTCGCCCGGGAGGAAACTCACCTCGAAAGAAGAGAGCGGACGCGACAGCCCGGCGCCTGCGCCCTTTAAATAGGCTTCCTTACGGGTCCACAGGCGGAAAAAGGACGCCGATTTTTCTTCCGGCGACAAAGTCGCGTAGGCCTGACGCTCGTCCGGCGCCAGACATTGTTCGACGAAGGCCTCGTCCTCGATCGGACGGCACGCCTCGATATCGATGCCCACCTCTCGGCCGAGCGTGACCGCGCAGACGGCCAACTCTTGCGAGCCCGAGGCGTTGAACTGGAGTGCGTTTTTCGGCGGCGAATCCGCCAGAAATGGCTTGCCGTGTGGACCGTACGTGAAGCGAATTTCCGCCGGTTTGGCGCCGACGTATGAGGCAAGAATGCTCCGCACGGCACCGCGGCCGACGACAAAACGCCGCCGGTCCCTGTCGAACGCAAAACGAGCGGCTCGCGCCCGTTCGTCCGCGGACAACGAATCCCACAGCCTCTCGACGCGAGCAGCGTCGATGTCTAAGCGCACGCTCCAGACATCGATCCGATCGGCAGGAAGAGTGCTCTCGGAGACGGCCTCTTCTGTTCGATTGGGCTTTGACATAAGAGCGATTCACGTCGGAGCGCGCGAGGAGAGGGTACGCTCGAAGCATAACGTATGCTCGGCGGCCCGTTCACCTTCACCCGCGGACGCGAGTCGCCGCGTCAGGCGGCGATTGCCGAGGGCATCTCCTGGGCGACCGCTTCGATCTCCGCGGCCCCGATCATTTCCAGTTGATCGGCGTAGCCAACCACGAGGGCGAGGTCGGCGAGCCGGTTAATCCGTCGCGGGATTCCGCCGGATCGGTCATACAAGGCCTCGAGGGCTGAAGGATCGAAGACCTCGCGTAGGGCGCCCGCCGCCTGCAGGCGATGGGTCACGTAGCCGGTGGTTTCTTCCGGCGAGAGCGGCGTCAGGACGCTGCGGACGGCAATCCGCTCGTTCAGTTGAGGCAGGCGAGCGAGCCGTCCCAGCAAGTTAATGCCTCCCACCAACACCAGCGAGAAGGCGCATTCTGGATCCTGTTGGAAATTGAGCAGGAGTTGCAGCGATTCGAAGACGCGTACGTCGTCGATGAGATGGGCCTCGTCCACGACGATCACCGCGTGCTTCCCCTCGCGCGATGCTTCGCGCAGCCGCGACTCGATGCGGATCAGCGTCCGATCGATTCCCGGTCGGGCATCGTCCGCTTCCGGAGCGCCGAGCTTCGACGCCAGATACGCGAGGAAAGAGGCTGCGGGCATTTTTGGAAAGATCAGATGTGCCAGCGGACCACAGGTTTCGGCCAGCTCGTGCTGCAACACGGCGGCAACCGCGGTTTTGCCCGTGCCGATTTCTCCGCAGAGCACGCCGGACCCCAACCGGTTTTCGATCAGGTACCTCAACTTGAGTCGGGCGGCCTGATGCGTCTCGCTCTCGAAGAAAAAGGCCGGTGAAAAATGGCCCTCGAACGGACGGCACGTGAGATTCCAATACTGTTCGTACATGGCCCGCATCATTTCATGTAAGGGATGGAAGCGTAACTGACCACACGTTCGACTTCGTTATCTCAAGACCGTATCCGGCCTTTGCAGAGCCGATTGTTGAGGAGCGTTGGCCCGCATGCGATACGCGGGCGCAGGTCCCTCGGCCGGCGTCTCGACGGCAGGATCGATCGTTCCCATCAGCCAGGCACCGCGCCCGGCGCGAACGGACGGCATCCAATCGGCGGCTCATTTCCCGCCGCTCCTGCGGTTGTGCAGCCTCCTGCGAGACCGTTTCGTTGGGCGCTAATTCCAGGGGGGCTTCGTTCAATTTCTTGGCGTCGTCCGCGAAGCGGCCCAGCTCGGGTGGGCCCGGCCGAAACTGCGATTCAGTAGTTTTCGAGCCGAGCGGAAAGCGCTTCACCTCGTCGAACATCGTGCCGGCGTCCTCGGGCGTGTTGGATCCAAAATGGGCCGAAGGTCGCGCCACCACCATCAGGGCCAGCAAGAGACCGGTAATCAACACCGAACCGATCAGCCACCTCCGGGAGACGAGGAAGGCACCGCAGGCCACCACGAACGTCCCGAACAAGTCGATCAGGACTTTCGGCGACAACATCGTGAGAAGCCCGGCGAGAAAACGGCGGGCGCTCGGTGAATGTGTCGTACCGTCGTGCACGACTGAGAGAGCCTCCCTGCAGCGGCAGCCGCCTCTCCGCAAAAAACCTCGGAATCGGGTGGCTTGCCTGGCGCTCCCGAGGGCCGCAGAGTCCGCCCGCCTCCTGCGGATGGGACGTGTCGCGACAACTCGAGTCCTTAGACGACGTCAAGGACCATTTCGTGAATCGGTCGTCGAAGCGAGCGGACTTGAGGGATTTGTCGATTTGGCAAGATGGGAAATCAGGAGAGGTCCAGCACGTCGGCCATCGTGTAAAAGCCCGCTTTCTTCGTAACCAGAAACTTGGCCGCGGCCAGTGCTCCGTAGGCATAGCTGTCGCGGGACTGGCCCCGCACATGCAGATCGATCGACTCACCGATGAGGCCGAAGACGATCGTGTGCTCGCCCACGTTGTCCCCCACGCGGATCGCGTGATAGCCGATTTCATTGTGGGGCCGCTTTCCCGTCAGCCCGTGGCGCCCGTGCACGTGGGCCGTCTGTCCCATTTCGTCGGCGACAATTTTCCCGAAGGCCAGGGCCGTACCGCTGGGCGCGTCGACTTTGAGTCGATGGTGCCGTTCGAGGATCTCGACGTCGACGCCGGGCGGATACGCTTTGAGCGCTTTGGCCGCCTCGCGGACGAGCTTCATCGTCAGATTGACTGCCAGACTCATATTCGGCGCGAGGATCAGCGGCGTCGTCTGCGAGGCGACCATCACCGCTCGTCGCTGCTCGTCGCTCAGCCCGGTCGTCGCGCCGACGAGCGGGATTTGCCGCTGAGCACAGAGCTCGGCGATGGCGATGAGTCCTTCCGGCGTCGAAAAATCGATGATCACGTCGACCAGAGCCGAGAGTTCCGCCGCAATCCGGACGCCGATCGGGCCCACGCCGGCGATTTCCCCGGCGTCACGTCCCTGTTGGGGAGAGTTCTTCGATTCGAGCGCGGCCGCGACGGTGAGTTCCGGATCGGCCTGTGCAAGCGCCACGATCCGCTGGCCCATACGGCCGGCCGCCCCATTGACGCCTAGTTTGATTTTGTCGGACATTGAGCAAGCGCCTGTTCGATTTCGGATAAAACGGTCGCATTATCCTCGACGCTCCGCCGGCTTTTCAACGCCGCCAGCGCCGCTCCCCCGATCTGGCCCAGGGCCCACGCCGCGGCGCCGCGAATGACCGGCTCGGCATCGTGCAGGATACGACACAGCGCGGGGAGCGCATGCTCGTCGCCCTCATTCCCCAGGACAATGGCTGCGTTCCGCAACATGCCGGCGCGCCCGGGCCGCGATAGGGCGGTTTGACCAAACCGCTCCTCGAAAGCCGCCTCCCCCAATTCCAAAAGGCCGATCAGGTCGGCTCGATTGAGATCGGCCCGCGGTCGGAAGGCCGCGTCGTTTTTCAAGGGCGCCTTCGTATTCCAGGGGCAAACATCCTGGCAGATGTCGCAGCCGAAGAGCCATTCACCAACGCCGTCACGCAGAGCTGCCGGGATCGGCCCGTCGAGTTCGATCGTGAGATACGCGATGCACTTTCTGGCGTCGAGGACGTACGGTTCCGGAAACGCCTGCGTGGGACAGGCTTCCAGACAGCGCGTGCACGTTCCGCAGTGTGCCGTCTCGTGCGGCGCATCAGGCTCCAGCTCCGCGTCGGTCAATATACCGGCCAGAAACAGCCAGCTTCCTTGACGCTTGTTGATCAGCATCGTGTTCTTACCGAACCAGCCGAGTCCGGCGGCGCGGGCAAAATCGCGTTCGAGCAGGGGGGCCGTGTCAATGACGCTCCGCGTACGGCAACCGGGTCGCTGCGCGTGCAGGAAGTCGGCCAGTTTCGCCAAACGCTCGCGGAGGAGAGTGTGATAATCGCCCTCGTTCCAGGCGTATCGTGAGACGCGCCCCGTTAAGGGAGCCGGCGGCGCGGGCTCGGCCGTGCGGTAATTCGCGGCCAGCATCACCACGCTCCGCACGCCGGGGAACACGTGCTTTGGATGCGCGTAAGCCTCTTCGCGGCGGGCAAGATAACCCATCTCGCCGGCAAAACCCTTTTCCAGCCAGTCGTGAAAGCCGGTCAAGGTGGCCGGTGCGACGGCGGGCGCGACGCCGACGAGATCGAAGCCGATCCGTAGCGCCTCCTGCTTGACGGCTGCTGTGAGCGTCGCGGTGGCTTCGCGGTCGTCTACGCGACCGGCTGTTGCATGCGGGCCCATTGCCGCCGCCCGATTTCGAGGACCATGGAATCGGGCCACTTGGCGAGGGGACTATACCGCGGATGGCGCGACTCTTTGTACGGGTCGTTCCCCTTGGTGTTGTAGCAGGTGATGAAGGCCCAGCGGGGATCGTCGCTCGTGTTCTGGTCCGAGCGATGCAGCAGGTTGCAGTGGAAGAAGATGGCCGAACCCGGCTCCAGCTCGCAGTGAACCAACTCGAGTTGCTCGAGCGCGACCGTCACGCGTTCCGGATCGGCACCCGTTTGCTCGCCGATTTTGACGTGGTTGACGCGGCCCATGTGCTGCGAGCCGCGGAGCACCTGCAAACATCCGTTTTGCTTCGTCGCCCGATCGACAGCGATCATGCAGCTTGCCAGATAGGGAAACAGGCAGCCGTTGTCGTACCAGTATCCGTAATCCTGGTGCCAGGCCCAGGCGCCGCCGACGCGGGGCTCTTTAAGGATCATCTTGTGGTGGTAGTGATAGACCTCATCGCACAAGCAGGCTCTCCATCGCCTCGATGATGCGGCGTGAACGGACGATGGCGCTATAAATATCATTCTCGCCCAACTCATTCTCGACGCGGACCTTCACCGCACCCCCTTCGCCGTCGGCCCGGCTGGCCGCACCGGCGACGAGCGCCTGATCGGCCCGCGCGATGTCCCGCAAGAGTTCGGTCTCTTCGCGATCGAGCAGGTTTTCGACGATGAAAAACCCGTCGTCGTCGAAGTCGGCAATCTGATCCAGCGTTAATTCAAACGCGCCCATCGAATCCTCCCGGAACGTCGACTGTATCATAGAAGATTTGAATAATGGAGGCACGATGCAGAGCGCGAATCGATTCGCCTTCAAAGAATGGGCCGTCACCTGCCATGCGCTGGCGGCAGGCCGGCAAAGCCTCTTGCTGCGAAAAGGGGGCATCCACGAGCGGAACGGACGCTTCGAGGTCGAGCACAAGGAGTTCTGGCTCTTTCCGACACGATTTCATCAAGACCTGGACGAGATCCGCGACGAGGCCCGCCCGTTGTTGCAGCAGGTTGTCGCCGAGGCGCCGTTGCCGGGCTTTGTGTCTCTTTCGCTCTATGCGATGGTGGATGACGTGATCGAATTGACCGACGAATCGTTGCTTTCGCGATTGAACAACTTACAGATTCTGGCCGGGCACACGCTTCACGAACGTTTCCATTATCGCCAGCCGGGACTATTCGTACTTCCCGTGCGTATCTATCGTCGGGCTGAGCCCGTCACGCTCGTCGACACTCCGCATTTCGCGGGCTGCCGGACTTGGGTCGATCTGGAGCAGGACATTGACACAGCCGGGCTCACGCCGGTTTTGACCGATGCCGCCCACGAGGAGCGCGTGCTGGCGGTTCGTGCCGCCTTGTTGTAACAGTTGCGTTCTTCCACGTCGCGAAAGTCCTTGCACCGTTTTGGAGCAAGTGGCGACCGCAGAGCCGTGGGACCGCGATGATCGAGACGAGCCGGCACTGCCGTCAGCCACAATCGAGCGAGCGTGGCACAACAGCGTTTGGCTAGGGGATCTTTGACAGCGAGGTCGCCTCTGGCCGGTCCCAGGATTCGCTCTCCTGAATTGCCGGCTCGCCCGCTTCGCCGATAATGCTCATCGACTTCCACTTTCCCTGGAGGAAGCGGAGCAAACAGCCCGTCCCCAAAATGCAGATATAGGCCGAGCACGCGCTCCAGGCCGCGAACAATCCGCCGCGTCCCGTCGAGATGAAATAATAGGTGGGGAGGACCATCACGGTCCAAGAGGTCGACAGCGTGTACCAGAAGGGGAATCGCGTGTCGCCTGCACCGCGAATGGCGAATGCGAATACGATTTGCATCCCGTCGAAAAACGTGTAGAAGGCGACGAACCGTAGAAGCACGATCACTGTATCTCGGATTCCCGCCATGTCGCTGCTTGCGTGCCAGTCGGTAAACGGGAGCAGGATCCACCGCGGGAAGACGACGAACAAGATGCAGAAGACGAGCATGTAGGTCGCCACGGAGCGGGCGGCGAGCCAGGTCGTGCGCACGGCCAAAGCCGGCCGTCCCTCGCCGATGCGTTTTCCCACCAGCGTCATCACGGCCATGCCGACGCCCATCATCGGGATGAACGACAGCATGTTGATGTTGAAGGCCAGATTCGTCGCGGCCAGTTCGGCCGTTCCCAAGCGACCCACGAGAAACAGGAAGACCGAAAAAGCGGAAAGCTCGACGGCCATTTGCAGCCCGGTTGGCAATCCATACCGCAGCAAGCGGCCCACGAGCTCTTTGTCGACGCGCACGTGCTTCCAGAATCCGTAGGCGATGCAATCCGCGCTGCGAAGCGACAGCACGACGTACGCGCCGACAGCGACCGTGTAGGCGATATCCGTCGACAAGGCTGCTCCGACAATTCCCAGCCGCGGAAATGGACCGAGGCCGAAGATCAGCATCGGGTCGAGACAAATGTTGGTGGCAGCCAGCAAAAAGTCGACGTACATCACGACGCGCGTTTTGCCGCGACCAGAATAGAACGCGCCCAGCGCCATCGTGAGCAACATCGGGACGGCGCCGAAGCAGAGGGTCTGGAAGAATTGCGTCTCCAGCCGGCGCACGTTCGGAGCGTGACCGACCGCGTTAAAGACGGCGGACGCAAAGGGAACCAAGCCGAGAAAGACGACGCCGGCAAGGATTGCCAGAAAGATAGCCTGCCAGACCGAGGCCATCACGCGGTCCTTGCGGCCGGCACCCTCATATTGGGCGACGAAGGCGTTGGTGTAATTGATCGTGCCGACGAACGCGCTCATCACGGTCCAGTGGAGGGCCGCCGCGGGAGTGCAGGCCGCCAGCGCATCCTCCGAGTACCAAGCGCATCCTCCGAGTACCATGTGAGGAACAGCCGATCGATCGCGATCATCAGCGAGATCGAGCCGGAACTGAGCACGAGCGGGACGGCAACCGCCAGCAATTCACGAAAGCTGCCCGCTTTCGGCAAATCGGAACGATCGCCGCTTCCCTGGTCGATCGTTTCCGGCAGCGGGACCAACTCGGACATGGCTGCTCATTCCATTCGAGGGCCGCTGCCCGTTTGAAAATCGCGCGGACACGATCCGGTCGATCCAGCGACACATTTTCACGGTCGCTGGTTCGCAAGAAAATCGAGGTCCCCGATTACTGGAGCGGAACAGCAAGTTTAAGGGCGATCAGGCGTTCAGGCGAGCCGTCGTTTCGGCAGCCGTCCGCTGACCCGATTCGATCGCGCCGTCGATATACCCCGTCCAGTCGACGGCCGTTTCCGTGCCGGCCCAATGAATTCGTCCACAGGGCTGGCGAATGGCCGGACCGAAATCGGTCATGACGCCGGGGCCCATCACGCCGGCATAGCAGCCCCCGCTCCAAGGATCCTCGCTCCAATTCTTTTCCACAAAGTCGGTGGGCCGCAGCGCCGCCTCGCCGAAGAAGCGGGCGAAATCTGCCAGGACGGCTCCGCGGCGCTCGTCGGCCGGGCGGTCGCTCCAGATGCGTCCGGCGGCACCGTCGCTGAAGCTGACCAGGGCCGGCTGCGACCCGTCGTGCGAGCAGTCGTCGAACGTGGTGACCGTCGGTCCGGTGTCGCTGAAAGCTTCACCTGAAAAGCCGGCCTCGCGCCAGAAGGGCCGATCGTAGGTGGCCACGTACTTGATCACGGAACCCATCGGCATGCGGATCATCAATTGCTCGCGGCTCGACGGCAATGAGGACGCGTAATGAATCCGGCTCGCGAGCAGGGGGGGTATGGCAACGATCACCAGGCGGCCGCGGAATGCCCCGCGATCGGTCTGTAGAGTCACGCCAGCGGCGTCCTGGGTGATCGACTGCACGGGGGAATTGAGCACCACGCGCTCGCCGAGCTGTTCGGCCATCAGGTTTGACAGGCGTTGCGCGCCGCCGACAAATCGGGCTTCCTGCGCTCCCCCCTTGATGGAAATCAGGCTTTCCAAGCCATGTCCGGACTTCAGATAGCTCAGAAAATAAAGGAACGAGAGGTCGCGCGGTTCCGAGGTGAAGACGGCCCGGACGACGATGTCGAGAAAGAGCCGCGCACCTTTTGCATGGATGTGGCGGCGTTTCCAGGATTCGACGGTCTGCCCGTCCCACTCTAAGGCGTTCCGCGCGCTCCAAGGCGCTCGATCGGGATCTCGTTGATGAAACTTTTGAATCGCCAGTCCATCAGGGCCAGTTGGAGCTGGGTGGCCAGCGAGAGCCAGGGGAGATCACCCCGATAGGTGATGATCTTGCCGCCCCAGGAGAGGATCTTGGTGCCGTCCTGATGTTGGGGGAAGGTGGCGACTTGCAGTTCGCGGGCCAGGGCCGCCAGGCGGTCCTGCGTGGGCCCGATCCATTGGCCGCCCAAATCGAGCCAGTCGCGACCAACTTTCTGGCTCAAGGTTCGTCCGCCGACCCGGTCCCGCGCTTCGAGTACCAGGCACCCGACGTTGCGTTTCGTCAATTCGCGCGCGGCGGTGAGGCCGGCGACGCCCGCCCCGACGATGAGCACGTCTGTGGTTTGAGTCTCCCCGGCGTCGGCAGAACTCGAGCTGGACATAGGCGTCTTTCAAATCGTTTGAAGAGCCGACGAATGGAAAGTTGTACTAGCAATAGTGGACAAAGGATACCATCCGAAAGCCTATGATTCAGCGCCAGAACGGTGCGCGCAGAGGCGTGCCAAGCCGTTACATGGATTTACCTTAATGAAGTCTTCGTTGTGCGAAGCAGAGAAAGAGTCAACTGATCGTCGGGGGCCGCGCGAGGCGTTTCGTTCGGCCTTTACTTTCCCGGTGAGCGGAACGAGGTGGCTTCTCGCTCTACGCCTTGCGAATCTTGTCTCGGCATTTCTTGACGTTTTTCGTCGCGTTGCGCGTGTCGAGGATCAACGGGGCATGTTTGACGACGAAGGCGTAATCGTAGGCCGCATGATCGGTCGCGATGATCACGCAGTCTTGCGAGGCCAGGAACTTCGGGGTCAATTCGGTGCTCGACATGTCCGGGACGTCGTGGTGGCGCATTTCGGGGAGCTTGGGGATGTGCGGGTCGTTGTACGTCACGATGGCCCCACGGGCCAGCAGCATCTCCAACAGGACGAATGACGGGCTCTCCCGGGGATCGTCGACATCCTTTTTATAAGCCATTCCCAGGATGCAGATACGGCTCCCTTTGATGGGCTTGCCCGCGTCATTCAGAAAGTCCGCCAGACGCGTGATGACATATTCGGGCATCCGCGAGTTGACCTCGCCGGCCAATTCAATAAACCGCGTGGGCAGGCCCTGCTTGCGTGCGAGCCACGTCAGATAAAACGGATCGATCGGGATGCAGTGCCCGCCCAACCCGGGGCCGGGATAAAACGCCTGGAAGCCAAATGGCTTGGTCTTGGCCGCGTCAATCACTTCCCAGACGTCGATGCCCATCCGGTCGTAGAGCATCTTGAGTTCGTTGACGAGCGCGATGTTAACCGCGCGGTAAGTGTTTTCGAGGATCTTGCATGCTTCGGCCACCTCGAGGCTCGACACGGGAATGACCCGCACGATGGCCTGGCTGTAAAGCAGTTGGGCCAATTCCAGGCTGGCGGTGTCATATCCGCCGATCACTTTTGGAATGCCGGCAGCCGTGTAGTCGGGGTTGCCTGGGTCCTCTCTTTCCGGGCTATAGGCCAGAAAGAAGTCTTTGCCCGCGACGAGGCCGCTGTGATTGAGGATGGGAAGCACGACGTCCCGGGTCGTCGTGGGATAAGTCGTACTTTCCAGGACGACGAGCTGACCGGGCCGTAAGGCGGCGGCAATCGCTCGAGCGGTCCGCTCGACGAAGAGCAGGTCGGGATCGCGCGCCTCGTTGAGCGGGGTAGGGACGCAGATCAGCAGGGCGTCGGCCTCTTCGAGCCGCGCCATTTCGGCCGTCGCCTCGAACTGGTGCCCTTTGCGCCATTTGGAGACGATTTTCGAGTCGATGTGCTTGATGTAGCTCGTGCCCGCATTGAGCGCGTCGACTTTCCGCTGGTCGACGTCGAATCCCAGGGTTCGAAAGCCGGCAGAGACGAAGGCGTTGATCAGGGGCAGGCCGACATAACCCATCCCGATCACGCCGACGAGAGCCGACTTGTCACGAATCGCATTTTCGAGCGATTTGCTCATAGGGCATGCACGGCGGGATAATAACAGCAAACGAGGAACGCATGCAACTTTTGGGAGTCGGCCCACAATCGCTGCTTGCACCCGGCGCGCCGCCTTCCCAAAATGAGGAAGGTCCAGGCGAAGTCTGCAGGATCAGGTAACCCAGCCATTACTAAAGGAGAACGGGGTGAGGTGCTTTTGTCGATTCGGACGCGTCCGGAGATCGGCTCGCCTCGTCGCCGGTCTGGTTTTCCTCACGGTGACGGCTGCGGCGGTTCACGCGGATTCGCTTCCCTTGGTGGTCGATGTCGAACAGCAGCCGCTCGTCGCCGCCACTCATCGGCTCGTCGATGCGCTGGGATTCGTGGGGACGCCGCTCAAGCCGGAGGACCAGCGCGAACTCGCGGCCGCCATGACCGACACGGAGGCCAACCGCTCGATTCGGAAGATCCAGGCGATCCTCGACCCGTACTGCCTGTTTGCCGTCACCATCAATCCCGAAAGCCGCGTTTCCGTCGTCGAAGGTCCGGCGAAAAAAGAGCTCGTTGAGCACGGCTGGCGGACATTTCTGGTGAAAGTGCTCAATCAGGCGGGCATTACGCCCGAGCTGAAGTCGGAGAGTCCCAATACGGCGCCGCTTTATATGCGTGGGCATGGCGATCGGCAGCATCCGCTGAAAACGGAAAAACTCGTTCCGCCGGGCGAGATGAACCAGCGATTCCTCGACATCGTCCTGTTCAATAAGCAACCGCTGCGGCGGCAGCTTTCAGGACTCGCCCTGGAGTATCGAATTGTCATGATCTCGACGCGTGACGCCGGGAAACGCGAGGCCAACATCGGGTTCAACGTTGGCCAGGGAACTCAGGACCTCGGCTTTCGCGATAGCGTGCCGATCTTGTTTCACTGCGTGCCGGCGATCAAAGTCGTTCTCGGCGTGAAGGATTTTGACGGGCAGCCGACGACGGCCTCATTTACCTTCCGCGACAAATTGGGACACATCTACCCGAATCCGGCGCGGCGGCTCGCCCCCGATTTCTTTTTCCAAAACCAGGTCTACCGCGCCGACGGCGAGTCGGTTTCGCTTCCCCCCGGCGAATATACCGTGGAGACGGCTCGCGGGCCCGAATATCGAATTCAACACTCGAAGCTCGAAGTCAAAGGCGACGCGCCGACGCAGCGGGCGGAGTTCCACCTGGTCCGCTGGATCCATCCGGCGGCCCGGCACTGGTATTCCGGCGACCATCATGTCCACGCGGCCGGGTGTGCCCACTATGACAGTCCCACCGAAGGTGTGACTCCCGCCGACATGATGCGGCACATCATCGGTGAAGATTTGAACGTCGGCTGCGTGCTGAGTTGGGGTCCTTGCTGGTACACACAGAAACAGTATTTTGAGGGAAAAGTCTCCCACTTGTCCCGGCCGGATTACCTCATGCGGTACGACGTCGAGGTGAGCGGATTTCCCTCGTCGCACGCCGGGCATGTGTGCTTGTTGCGGTTGAAGGAGGATGATTATCCCGGCACGACGGTCATCGAGGAGTGGCCGAGCTGGACGCAGCCGGTCTTAGCCTGGGCGAAAGGTCAGGGGGCCATCGTCGGCTACGCGCACAGCGGCCACGGTTTACAGTTGCCCGACGTCATGCCCGACGGATCGCGGAAGTTCTCATCGTTGGGCCACGTTTCGAGCGCCTGGTCGGGCCACGCGGCCGATACGCTTCCCGATTATGCCATGCCCCGGTTCGACGGCATCGGCGCCAACGAATACATCGTGACGTCACCCAACGGCTTCTGCGATTTCATCTCGACGGCCGACACGCCGCCCGTGTGGGAGCTGAATATCTGGTACCACACGCTCAATTGCGGGCTTCGCACGCGAATCAGCGGCGAGACCGATTTTCCCTGCATCTACGGAGACCGCGTGGGCATCGGTCGCGTGTATGTCAAATTGCCGCCGGAAGAGCGGCTTGATTACGACGCCTGGATCGGCGGCGTTCGCGACGGTCGCAGCTATTGCGGCGACGGGCACAGCCACATCCTCGATCTCAAGGTCAACGACGTCGCTCTGGGCGAGCCGGGGTCCGACGGCAAGATCAGCCAACTCAATCTCAAACATCCGGGCAACGTGAAAGTTACGTTCGACGCGGCCGCCCTGCTCGCGGAAAAGCCGACCGAAGAGACCGAAGAGATTCGACATGCGCGGCTCGACCAGAAGCCGTACTGGCACATCGAGCGGGCACGGATCGGCGACACGCGCAAGGTTCCCGTCGAAGTGATCGTCAACGGCCAGCCGGCGGCGCGGAGCGAGATTGAGGCGGATGGCACGACACGCCCCATGACTTTCGAGGTCGATCTGGCCCATTCGAGCTGGATCGCGGTCCGGATCTTCCCCTCGGTCCACACGAACCCGATTTTTGTGCAGATCGGCGGCAAGCCGATCCGTGCCAGCCGAAAGAGTGCCGATTGGTGCCGCAGGGCCGTCGATGTCTGTTGGAAGTCCAAAGAGGGGAACATCCGGCAGCGGGAGCGGGCGGCTGCCAAAGAGGCCTACGACGAGGCGCGGGCCTATTACGACCGCGTGAAGGCGGAGAACGTTGAAGAATGAGGTGCGAAGCGACGAATGACCCGGCAACTGTCGAGTGGCCGTTTCCGCAGGGATGACGGTGACGAAATCGGAAGGAGGCCGATTCTCGCGATCGCTTCGCGAGTGATTCGTCACTCCTGATTAGGTGTTCCCGATCATTGATCCTCCGGCGTCGATCGTCATTCGAATAACGGTTCGTTCGAGCCAAAGGGCCCCTCATGCTATGCATCTCCGTCGCTCCCGTGTCGCGAAAACTGGCGAAGGCGGATTCTGTTGAATGCGGCCGGCCAATGTGACCTGGTTGAGCTGTGCCTCGATCATCTCTTGAAAGAGCCCGACGTCGGCGACATGTTGCAGGGCATTCCGAAACCGATCCTGGTCGCCTGCCGGCGTCCCCAGGACGGAGGACGATTCGACGGAACCGAAGAGGAACGGATGACCCTCTTGCGGCAAGCGATCGTCGCCGGACCTGAATACGTCGAACTTGACCTCGATACGGCACCCAAGGTTCCCCGTTTCGGTAAGACGAAACGGCTCATCAGCGCCTTGTCGCTGCAGGGTCCTCCGGAAGACCTCGACGCCGTCTACAACCAGGCCGTCGAAGCCAAAGCCGATGCGATCAAGTTTGCCTGGCCCGCGCCGACGTTCGAGGCTGTCTGGCCCCTGTTGAAGATCATCTCACAGCGGCGGGAGATTCCCATCGTCGGTCTGGCGGTCGGCCGCGGTGCGTACACGCTGGCTCTGCTCGGCCGCGCGCGGCGCCCCCTGGTGTTACGCGGCATTGGAGCGCGGGCTCGAATCGGTTCCCGGCCAACCGACCGTTTGGGATTTGAAGGAGACATATTGCTGGGACGAGATCAATTCCAAAACGCGATTTGTCGGCCTGGCAGGACCCATCGATCGTCAAATGACGTTGACCGCGCGCGCCTTGAACGCGGCGTTTCGCAAGATCGATGACTGCCATCGCTGTCTCCCCCTGCCAGTTCAGTCGTTTGATCGTCTCGGCGAACGGCTCGAACGGCTAAAAATCAGCGCCGTCCTGGCGGCGCCGGAGCTGGCTCCGGCCGCGACACAACAGTGCCAAAAGCTCGAAGGTTCTGCCGAACCGAGCGGTTACGCCGATATCCTGCTTCATCAGGACCATGGATGGACCGGGTACCATAGCTTGTGGCGACACATGGTGAAGGCGCTCGAGAACCGCTTGGGTCGAAAGGATGAGCACGACCATCCTCTAGGGCGACGCAATGTGCTCGTGGTCGGCTGCGGAGGTCTTGCACAGTCGTTCATCTACGGGGTCCAGCGGCACAAAGGAGTCGTGAGCGTGACGGCGCCGAGTGAAAAAGGGGCCAATCAGCTGGCCCAGAAACTCGGCGTGCGCCACGTCCCGTTCCATAATCTGTACGACACCTTGGCCGATGTCGTTGTGCTCGCCGATCCGGGCATGAAGATGGGGTCTGCCAAGGGTGATCTCAATCCCGGTTATTTTCGCGAAACGATGACGGTGATGGACCTTTCGGCGATGCCCGACGACACGCCGATTCTCGAAGAAGTCCGTGCCCGCGGGTGCAAGGTCGTCAACCCGCCCGACGTGTTCCGCGCATTGATGGCGACTCAATTCGAGGCTCTGACCGGACAGTCCTTTCCCGCGACTGTGTGGGCCGAGCTCGAGGCCGCCGAGCCGTGAAAAGTTCAACGATGACGATTCAACGCATTCAATGGACCTGCCCGATTTGCAAACGCCGTTACGCGATTCCGGCGACGGCGCCGACTCCGTCTCGTTGTCCGCAATGCCGGCAGGCCGAGGAGGAAGCGGCTTCCCGCCTGGAGGCGGTGCCGGCTCTACCGGAGGCGACCGAAGACGCGAATGACGAGTTCGAGACCTCGGCCCTCTCCGCCCTCGCCGCCATTCAGCTTGAAGTGGCGGAAGAGGCGGCCCGCGGCCCGACGGTCGCCGCGCCGGTGCTGAGTTATGCGGAAGGAGCCTCCGACACTCTTCGCACAATCGCCCTCGTTTATACGGTTCTGGCCGGACTGGCCGTCGTCGTGGCGTTTGCCGGATTGCTGTACGGCTTGCACGCGGCCTTCGCCTTGCCGGCCACGCACGATCGAACGGTTTTAATCTTCGTGTCGATCGGGGCCTTTGGGGGCGGGCCGATTGCGGTGCTCACGTTCTTTACCTTCCACGAGCAATTCGCGTCCTGCTGGATATCGAGGAAAATACGAAG